>JALCMG010000005.1 GCA_022648325.1 Olsenella sp. | reverse complement strand
GGTCTTCACTGTTGCATCCCGAAAGAAAAAGGCAGGGTATCAGGGAGCTCCTGGTATTAGATATCACGACTACATATATACAAGACTGAACTCAGGAAGACGGGTAGTCGGGTATGTCGAGGAGCGCGGAGAAGAGGTCGCCAGACGGGTAGAAGTCAATAGTGGCGAAGGAGGTCTTCTTAGCCCAATCACCATCGGGATCCTGCATGTCAAGTGTAACCCCCTCGTGCCAGCAGTTGCAGTCGCCCACCAGAGCGCCCGCGTCGGACACAGCTATGATTCCGCACTGCCGCATCTTGCCCCTGCCCCCTCCGGGCCAGCGCCACCCCAGCTCGTAGCTGGGCTCCACCTCGGTCATGTCGGTCACGCGCACCCTGAAGCCCTTGTACCGCTTGCGCATGTACGTGGAGAGCCTGATCATGGGCTCGGGGTCCACGCCCTTCCTCGCCGCGAGCGCCCGCAGAGTCGCCTCGTCGCCCTTGACGAGGGCGGTCCCGAACGTGCCGCCCTCGCCCTCCTCCTTGGGAAACGCGACATGGCCCGGTGCCGACGCGGGGAGGAAGGGGTAGCGCCGGGGTACGAAGAGCTCGCGGAACTTCGCCGGCCACTGGGAGCGGTCGCCCGGGAAGGGGCGCAGGTACCAGCCCCCGCCCGGCGCCTGGACCACGCCGCAGGCGCCCGCCGCCCCCATCGTCACGCCCATGGTGCGGTCTTGTGGGGTAATGCTGTCCGCGATGGAGACGCCCATCTGCCCGAGGGCCGCGAGGGCGCGGGCGAGCTCGGGGTTGGGGTTGGCCTCCGCGTCGACCCAGCCCGAGGAACTGTAGCGCTCCACCACGGCGCGCCTCCACTCGTTGCGCTCCGGCTTTTTCCTCTCCACCAAATCGAGCCTGATCTTGAAGGGGTTCACCACGACGGCGCAGCCGTCGAAGCCGTTGAGGAGCACGAACAGGTCCTCGGTCGAGAAGCGCACCTCCTCGAGGGGGAGCTCCGCAAGGTCTATCCTCTTTCTTCGGAACAGCATGTTGATCTCCAATTCATCGAAATTATTCGGCAGACATAAGACACGCGTCACTCTACTGAGGCGCGTATGCATGGTGGGGGTTTGGAGACCCTCTCTTCAGCGTTGCAACGCCGTTAATTAGGTCTTGCTTTATCTGGCTTCCATCGAAGGCCTGCTGTGCCTTGTCCAGCAGGAAGTCCACTCCGCAGCCAACTGCCATGCCGGCGATTGCGCCCACGGGTCCACCAAAGCATGCACCGACCACAGCACCTGCTACCTTACCAACGCCCCACCTTGTCAAACCTTCGCCTGCTTCGACAACGGCGGCAGCAGACTTCTGGGCGCGATCTCCGGAGGTTGTCTCATATGCCTTCTTGGACTTTTGGAACGTATCGACAAACGCGACAACATCGGCTACGACGCCCAGCGCCTTGCCGGCACTCTTTGCAATCTTTCCAGCCCCTGAGCCAAGCCCGGCAGCGTTATCCAAATTCGAGTTAAAAGCAGTAGCTTGGTTAGCATCTCCTACTGCTGTTGGAGCTTCTTTACAGAATCTTGCAGAGAAATACGCCTTGAGCTCTTTTCCACCCTCCTCAAAACTCTTATATGCCCCCCCTTGCTTGGGCGGCTATTCCCGACTCTTTGAGTTCCTTCGCGAAACGCGAACCAAAGGTGCCAGCACCAGTGATGCTGGTTTTAAGCCCCGAATAACTCACGCCGGCAATAAGAAATGAGCGATCGAAGAAGTGGTCATTATCTGGATGAATCTTCACCAGATTGAGGAGAAATGCACCCTTGTCCTCTGATGCAAGCGCCGAAACCCAAGCTCCATACTTGCCGATGGTTTTAAACTCCTCGGTGTGTCCCAAAGCCTTTCCCAGCACACCAAGCGTTTTCTTCCCATACTTGTAGTAGAAGTTCTTCGTTATCGAATTTGCCACAGCTTGCGCTACTGCCGCGCCGGACGTGCTATATTCGTCCGTCATGGCATCACGTGTTGCAGTTACCATTTCTTCATCAATAAACGTACTTTTGTCGAGAGATTCACTATTTTGGCTTCCCGAGTAGGTTGACTCGAACGAGACAGCGGATGACTGTAGTCTCGACCATGCCGACAAGACACTGTCTACCTTTTCATCCTCCCGTGACAAGTCGCTCGCAAGCAACGAGAGGGCATTGGAGACAGCACTTGCCTCCCGTAGTCCCGTGAGGGCAGAGATTGCATCATCTGTGGCATCAAGGAGATCCGACAGCGCCGAGCTTGCTGTGGCGCAGTATGCGTCCACCCGTCCTTCGGTATCACATCTAACTTCGTCTCCAGAAGAAGTCGAAGCCCCCACTTCGGAGAGAAGGGCATCACGGTTTGCTTGGATTGCCCTAGCGTCTGAGACAAGCGAAACAAACGTGGAATCGATCCTTGCCATTGCCTGGTTGAATATCCGGGCATTTGTTTCAATGTTGACAGAAGCGCGCGCCTGAGCTTCAGCCCAGGCTCCAGACTGGATGCTCGAAAAACTTTGGTTTTCCTTCGACGTCGCCGTAATGGCCTCGGCAAGCATCTTATTAATGTCCTTGATGCACTGGTGCCCCGCCTCGAGCTCGCTCACTTTGAACCTGAGCATCGACATGGTTTTCACCTCCAACGTACTGCATTCACACGTGCTTGCGTAATGTGGTTACTACTGAGTGGGATCAATCTCAACGCGCGTAAAGTCATTGGTAAACTTGTAGCGCATAGCAAGGTACCAATCTTCATCAACGAACCTGCCTTCCGCATTACGGATAAGACCCGCGTGGATCAGGACATCCTGCTCTAGGCCAGCAACACAGTCATCAATGCAGTCGAGCGTTCCTTTGAATGCGTTAGCTGCTTCTCCTTCCCACGAGCCAAACAAATTACTCCGAAGATCTAGGCCACGTTGCTTCATACCGGAATAGCCCTTAGAGATGCTGTCATATGTAGATGCAGCCTTTAGTGCTTCCTCTTCACCAACGTAGATGTGCCCTACCATGTCAATGCCTCCTAGCGCTCTACTCACATATTCGCACTCATCTGCCCTGCCTGGACCTAGCCGCACGATACTGTTCGGATGCAGCAGAAAGCAGGGCTTGATAATCCATTGCATCGCGGTCCAAGAAGCCAAGCTGCAGCACCTCAGCCACCATTTCGCTATCGAAAAAGTAATCTTTTGAAGCATCCTGTCGGCCTTCCGGCCAGGGGTAACCCATGTAGTCCCAGTAACGTCCCGTAATGCCATCGACTGCCATGCAACCAGCCACTACTATGGGGCGATCTCCGTTCTCCAATCTCACGACTGAGCCCATAGGAAGAAATGAGACCACCGTGCCAGCTTTCTTGTTCTGATCCACTCGAGTTCCTCCTCTGCAATCAAGCCTCTAACAAGCTACCTACTCCGCAAGCACGCAGAATTTCTCATCCGCCAAGCAAAAACGCTCGCCCAGTGCTATGTGAGTGTGTCCCTCCCTGGGGAGGCGCTCCCCACGAACATACACGCCATTGAGGGATCCAAGATCCTCTATCAAAAAGCCGTCGCCGTCACGTGAAAGTCGCACATGACATCGGCTGAGATTTCCATTACCCTCAACTTGAACGTCGGCACTCATTGAGCGGCCGATGGTCACGGGCCTCGAGAGATTGAGGTCAAGCCTGCTGCCGTTGCGCTCACGTACCAGGAAAAAACGCATGGTTATTCGCTGATCGGTGGAGTACCCACGGGTGGGCGCGACAGACCCAGCCTTGCTGCCGAGAAGAACCGTTTCGCTCTTGTACGCGGTCCTAGACTGCAAGGAGGACATGGGCTTTGGCACAGCTTTTAGCCCCGGCATTGTCTCCAACCCCGGCGCAGCCTTTGGCCTGGGCGCAGTCTCTGGCCTCGGTGTCTCGACGGAATCCGAACCGCCCACAAATCCTGATGTTGCCGATCCCCTGTTTACGGGTGCCGCTGTGGGAGAGATGCCTGCCACGCCATTGACGGCACGTTCGGCAACATCCTGTCCCGCCACAACTTCGCTGGCAGATGAGCGATGAGAGAGCATGCCTACCATGTCGAAGGACACCGCCTTTGCGGCGGTACCGCTTACAGCGGGCCATGGATTTGCAACAGCAGAGCGCGGCGCACGCGCGGGCGTCAATGAGCCGGAGTCGCCACTCACAGATACCCCCATCTCGGAGCCAAGAAACTCCCTGAACGTAGCAACCGAGAGGACGGGGGTACGCCTGACAAAATCATCAAGCATACGTTGGTAGCGGGTGTCATCGTCAACAACAAAATGCACGTGCAAGCCAGATGCCAGATATTCGAGAAGCGCGCGTACTGTGCTCTCGGAGCGCTCGCTACATCCGTTGAGCGGCACAAATGCAAAGCATATGCTGCCTCCGTCAGCCACGTAGACGTTCTTAGGGTCGAAGCACATTGCGCTGGTGGGATAGCCCTGCCTGGTGCAGAGACTCATGGCATCGTGAATGGTCACAAGCATGCCTTGGAACTGGGGGCCAGTAATCTTTGCCTTGAGGTAGGTCTTGAGCTTCGCAAGTCCTGTCACATCGTAGTAGAAGCGTGGGGGTATCACGGATGGATCGTATGCAAATCTGAGAAGAAACGGTTCCGTTGCTCTACGCAGCCACTCTGCCTGCGAGTACTCCAAACTCTCGCGCTTCTCAGCATTCACCTGCAAGGTGCGTGAACCGCTTTTCCAGTCTCTGTGCTCGCTCAGTCTCATTTGACCGCTCCCCTATCCTCCACAGCGGAAGCCGAGAGGAGCCAAACGCCCACCACATTACCGCGCATGGAGACGAAGCCATCGTCGGTTGCCGCTGGGCTACGGTACTCTGAGAGTATACGAGCATAGTGGAACATGGTCTGATCACCAAAGCCACTCCCCACCCAGACGCCATTGCCATATGCGGTGAGGGTCTTGTACCACTCGTCATAGACAGACTTGCAGCGCCACATCTCTGATGCCGCAACCAAGCCGGTGATACCCTTGCCCTTCTCTTTGACAAGGTAGTCCTTGAGTTGGACAGCAGCGGTCGAGGGTAGCACCGAGACGGTCTCAACGATGCTTGTGAAGACCAGAACTCCTACAGGATCACGCCCAAGCAGCGTTGGCAGCAGCCGTTCTGGCAGCTGCTTTGCATCTTGGACCACGTTAGGATCGTTGACCTCGCCCAGGTACCCCGCGTTGTCCACCACCAGGTAGGAAATTCCGGACACCGCAAGGGCCTCTCGCAGGCCGGTGAGATAGCGCGCAATAGCTTCGATATCGTTTCCTAGCACCAGCATGGGGAAACGCTCAAGAGGAAAGAACACGGGCTCCACCGAGAGCTTGCCAAACCCAACGGGAACCAGTCCCTTGTTGATGGGCGTGACGTCCATCTGTTCCACGTGCACGTAACGCGGCAGCACCGGGATCTCCTGAGCCACACCTGCGCCCTCACTGAGGCGATGTCTTGCCAGGGCAGCGATAGCTTCCGCATCGGTGGTGCCTACAGGTCCAAGCGAAGCACCCTGGAACTCAAAGGTCTCCTTGCCCATCGTGACGTAACCCCGCTTGTCCTGTCGGGGAACCACAGCAGACGGCTTATGGCCAAGAATCGTAATGAGCTCTGACTCATCGTTAAGCATGAGAACAACACTCGCTGAGAAGTTCGCCCTCAGCCTCATGCGTGCAGCGTTCGCCGAGCTGGCACTTATCGCAAAGTGGATACCGTAGCGGGGCGCGTCACGTGTAAGGGTAACGAGCACATCCTCGTAGCTGGGGTAGAGATCGTAAAACGCCGCAATGTTAGCGAGGGCGACAACAACCCTGCCAACACGTGCATTCGGGTGCCGTTCGTTATACTCATCCAAGCCGCAGCCAGCGTTGGCGAGAAGCGTACGTCTGTTCTCGCACTCGCACTGAACCATGCGGAATAGGTTACCCAGACGCTCGGCGTCTCCCGAGATAACAACGCCACCACACTGGGGAAGCTCTGCCAGCGGCGTCATGGCACCAGACCCCATGTCGATAACGTAGAAGGAAACCTGCTCAGGAGAATAGCGCTCGGCAAGAGAGAAAAGTAGCGTAGAGACAAGCGAGTCCGCACCTGACCCTTGCGACCCGTAAACCATGAGGTTTCCGGCCTTCGCAAGGTCCACGACGTAAGGGAGCTGACGCTGACGGCCCGGATCATCCACCTCGCCGAGCACAGCCTCGCAATCTCCCGTGGTATCGAGACCATACTTCTTGCAAAGATTATCAAGGGAAATATGAGCAGCCAACGGGTCGAGCCAAAGTCTCTGGGCGTACTTGTCCTGCACCTTCGCAACCCGGCAGACTCGGTCGAGAACTGCGTTGAGCTCGGACTCATCGGTCTTTGTGGCCATTGAGGGCGGCTTTACGCCATCAATGACATCACCGGTATCGTCGACAAGCTCGAGAGTGTTATCGTGGCTCGGCACGTACTCATCAGTGGGTGCATAGGGTACTCCAGCATAGGCAGCCTGTCCCCCGCAGAAGAGCTCATTGTATCCCACGAGCATGTAGTAGCGCCCTGGTCGCGTAATCTCTGCTGCATCCGGGCGGCGAATCATCTCCTTGGAGTCGCTCGCATCTGATACCTTGAGACACACTTTGAAGCGCGAGTCCTCACTTTGAGTGCAACGGTTAAACACGAGGCAGCCGCCCGGGCGCGACCCGTGATGATGCCTGCGGAGGCACGCATCGTTGGGGGCGCCGTGGACGGCTGCAGGCATCCTGGCATCGCGGGGCGCGAGGGCATCGTGGCCCGCCGGAGGGGCCATGGGGGGGTCGGCCGGATGGCGAGGGAGCCCGGCGGGGGCAAGCCGGCCGCACCACGCGAGGTCGGGCGCAACGGATGGCGGGGGCCTTCCGGGCGGCGGTGCCGCGCATCGTCCGCGCAGCGGACGCGGGGCGGCTGCGCAGAGGCGCCCCGAGCCCATGGACGGCCCGGGGAGGCGCGCCAGGGGGCGGGTCGGCGGCTGGGGGGCGACGCCGAGGCCGACGAGGCGACCGAGAGGGCGCTCGCTCGCCGGCGAGCCCGCGCATGCGGCCACGCCCGACAGGGGCAAGGAGCTCCCCGACGCGGAGGGGCCGCAGGGCGCGCTGGGGGCTCCCGCCTGCTTCTGCCATCCCCGCCATCCCTGGGGGCGCGGGGCCGACGGGAGCGCCGACGGGCTCCTCGGGGGCTGGCTCCCGAAGGGCGCAAGCCCCGGCGGCGTGACCGACGACGAAGTCCGAGGGGCGTACGATTCGCTCGACCGGAGACCGCGCAAGCGTCTGGGGTGGAGGTGCCCCTGGGAGGTTTACCATTGCCAGTCGTTGCACTTGCCCTGAGGATTCGCCAGAGAAAACATCGTTGCGCCCAGCGAGTAAACATCCGAACGCGCATCGGTTCCCCGACTGGGGTTCGCCTGCTCAGGCGAAGCGTAGCCACGTGTGCCGAGAAGATCCTCATCCTCAGGCCCACCGTTCCTCTCGTCCCCGTAAAGCTCACGAGCAATGCCAAAGTCGATAACTGAGACACTGCCATTGGGCTTGAGCATCACGTTCGAGGGCTTCATGTCGCGGTAGATGATGGGCGGGTCAAGCTGGTGCAGGTATTCCAGAACGTCACAGAGCTGAAGCGCCCAGTCTGAAACCGCACCTTCCGACTGCGGCCCCATGGTTTCACGGATACTCTCAAGCGTGTGTCCCTCTACGTAATCCATGATCACATAGAGGATCCCCGACTCGTCAACTATGTCCACGATACGCGGGATGGCCGGATGATCAAAGCGCTTAATCATGTTAGCTTCGGTTACGATGCTCTTCACAATAAGATCCCGCATATGGGGATCTTCGACACGCCTAATCTCCTTAGCTGCCCACTGCTTGTTGAGTACCTTGTCAAGCGCCAGGTAGACGGTAGGCATGCCGCCTGTACCGATGACCGTAAGGAGCTGGTACCTACCACCAACGACCTTTCCCTCCTGTGGGACATCTTCGATTGCGTTGGCAGACTTTTTTTGGTTAGAAGGAACACTCACAGCGGGATAGCCTCTTGTATCTTGAATGCCTCTTCCTTACCGTACCGGCGGTCACAGGGTACTATGCAGTCTTGGGACCCAGCATCCACTCCGTAAGACCCTCGTCGTGCTTAGCCTTCTCGGCACCCTTACGGCCACCGTAAGCTGCGCGGGACTCCTGCACCTTTGAGGAAATGAGCTGGAGAAATTCGGGGGTTGCCACCTCGCTGGGAATAAACAGCAGGCCGTTCACGTCCTCGTTTCTAAAAGCCCAGTTAATGCCAATGAGGTTGTAGATAACAGAGCTGTTCTTGCCGCTATCCCTGAGGAAGCAGACGCCGCTGGGCACCTTGGCCGTCTTGCCCGACAGCACAAACCAGGGAATGCGATTGACCGTAGTGGCAGAGGTCTCGACAAAGCCGTAGTCCTCAATACTCACTTGATAGTCACCCGAAAGCTCAGTCAAGGGCAGCATAGCCGCATTGGCCTCACCATGCCTAGAGAACCAGTCCTGTACCACGCCCTTTCTACCGGAGAGCGACATGACAGGATGGATACTAGCAGCAAGGCCGAGCACAAACAGAGCGAGAAGCACGAGCGTCACTTCTGGCATCTTGAAGAGATCTCCTCCGCTGACCATGAGGACAAGACCCAGCCCGCCCAGCACAGCTAGGATGATGCCAGCAACACGCTGTAGGTTGGAGTTTTGCGCAACGAACATCTGCTTGAAAGTCCCAAGATCCACGTGAACTGAGTAGCTGGTACTCATTGGGCATCCTTCCTGTCTAAACATGGCGACGCATTGGTTATATCACACTTTAGCTAACACCCAGGCCATAAGTATGTCTCGTTATTTCGACATTTCTTCATTATTGTAATCAAGGATACATGTTAGAAGAATGATGTCATGTTGTCATAATTTGATAATATCCTTAGTTTCTCAGCGTACTCCAACGAGAGGTATGGTGGGTGTCAGGCGAAATTTGCGGAAGTGAGGCCACAGCCCAGCAGAGAATCGCGGAGATTCAACAGGGCGAGGCTGGCTACATCTCACTTTTCATAGGTTGGGAGAGCTTCACGTCGATGAAAACGGTCATATAGCGGCACGGCAGGAGGTATCGGAGCATGCTACAAGACCGTACGGGCGAAGCACTGCCAAGAAGCCCCCTCGAGGAGGGCCTACATACACCACCTAGAAAGCAGCGTCCTAACGAGATGCACCTTAAGCAGATTGCCTGCGCCATGGAGAATCTCTCAGAGGTTCAGGACAGCGTTCGTCATACAGGTGGCCTCACCTTGGCAGACATCGAGTCCGAGGCCCTCGACCTCGGACGGGACTGCCCGCCGGAGCTTCTCGCGCTCTCCGAGCGGATACGGCAAGAGCGCGGTCGCCTGATGGGGGACTTGGGGGAGGTCTATGACCTTCTCGGCAGGCAGGCGCGCATGGCATCCGGCAGCGACGGATAGGTCATGCAAGCATATTGGAGGCATGCACATGGTGACAGAGGCAACGTTCACTGTAAACGCCAGTCCTGAGTTTTTCCTCATCGCCGGCGCCGTCATGGTGGTGGCGGGCGTGGCCCTGCTCGTGGTGGCGGCGCGCATCCGCTCGCGCTGGGGCGCGGGCGACCCGCGCCGCGCCCACGCCGTGGGGACCGTCGTGGGGGGCGGGCACGTCAACTACGGCAACAACTACGTGCCCAGGTGCTCCTACGTGGTCGGCGGCAGGTCCTACGAGGTGGACGGCCCGCTCTTCGAGAGCGGGACCTTCGCGCCCGGGATGAGGTGCAACTGCACCAGCAGGGAGGACCTGCCGGCCAAGTTCAGGGGCCCCGCCCTCGCGGACCGGCTGGTGGACCTCGAGGACAACGACTCCTGGTACCGCCAGAGCGCGCTCTACCCGCTCTACCCCGTGGGCTCGGCCGTGGACGTCTACTACGACCCCTCCGACCCCTCGGACGCCTACGTCCAGAGGCCCGTGCGCAAGGGCGTCGTGGCGCACACGATGACGCTCATCTGGGGGGTCGGCCTCGTCCTCATGGGGGTGGCCTACATCATCATCTGGAGGCTGCTGGCCTAGGGCCAGCGGCTCGCTTGGGCTGCGGGAGGCTCCGGGGCTGCGGAGGACTCGGTCGGCCCCTACTCCAGCGGTGGCATAGGTCTCCATGCAGGGTCGTGCAAGGCTTTCTTCGAGTCCTTGTAGCCTGTCCAGAGCCTTGCCCAGCTGGAGCCAAAATGGCCCCGATCCACCAGTACCAGGCGCAGGACCTCCTTGGCAAACGAGAGGAACGTGCCAAAGCCGTAACCCACGGGGTTATAGTCACCATACAGCATGAAGTAGCGCGCCATGTAGCCACGGTTGCGCATGATGTAGTAGCGGGTCATGTCCGACGTCGAAGAGATCTGACGCACACCGGACGTACCGACCTCCTGGTGGGGCACCTCTCGCGTGCGTCTCAGCACGTAGTCCGGCACTAGCACGGGCTGGCACACCTTGCTGGCCAGATAGCCGTAAATAGCATCGTCGTAGTAGATAAAGAAGCGGTAGTCCGGTAGGCCGATCCTCTCAACAACACGGCGTCGAAAGAGCGCGCCCTCAAAGCACATGACGTTAACATTCAGATGGTCGGCGCCATCGAAGCCCGCACGCGAGAGCGGATCGTAGATGCACAGCGACGTCATAAAATGGTGCTGCCAGAAGAATGGCGTGCCATCGTAGTCGTAGCGCTGGCCCTGAACCACATCATATCGGGCAGACCACGGCTCGAGGCGCTCCAAGGCCTCGGGCAGCACAGCTACATCATCATCCATAACCCAGAACCACTCCGCGCCAAGCTCAAAGGCACGCTTCACGCCCTCCGAAAAGCCGCCAGATCCTCCGGTGTTACTCCGTTGCGGATCGTATACCACACGCTCCGTCCCACCCTCGGCATCGGGCTCCGACAGAGTCGCACCCCACCGCGCCGCAAGACGTTCCGAGAAATCCGCGACCATCTGCGCTGTCTTGGCCGAGTGCTCGTTATCCACCACCACGACGCGCCACGGCGCAACCGTAAGCTCCACAATCGAGCTGAAGAGACGACTCAGTAGCTCCTGGCGCTTGAAGGTAACTATCACGATGGCGAGACGATCCATGTTCCATCCAAGGTTGCGGTGGCTGGTATGACGTGCACGGCGCGACACGGACAGGCGAGCCAGACAACGAGCCGGCACCGGGTCACTGTATTATAAGGTACGGCCGCGGGCGCACCGTGGCGGTCGACGGCAGGGAGGTCACGTGGAAGCCACGAATACAGAAGCCAGGACACCGAGGAACGGCGGACGCTTCTCGCACAAGGTCTCAGTGGTGGTTCCCACCTACAACATGGAGCGTTACCTCGACCAGTGCCTCACCAGCATCCAAATGCAGCCGTTCGCGAACATTGAGGTCATCTGCGTGAACGACGGCTCGACCGACGGCTCCCTTGGCATCATGCGCGAGCACGCCGCGCGCGACCCCCGCGTACACGTTATCGACAAGCCAAACGCCGGTTATGGTGCGGCGTGCAACACCGGCATAGACCGCGCCACCGGTGACTACGTTGCCATCGTCGAGCCCGACGACTACCTTACGGGCAACATGTTTGGCGACCTCCTCGCCTTCGCAGATTCCCTCGACGGCGGCCCCGTGGACATCGTGAAGTCATCCTACTGGCGCATTTTCAACTCCGGTACCCCTAGCGAGCTGCGCACGGTTTGTCTATACCAGGATCGCGTGAACCCGCCAAGCCAACCGTTCGCAATTGGTGACGGCGTCGAGCTTCTCGAGCACCACCCCTCCATCTGGACAGCCCTCTACCGCAAGGCCTTCCTCGACGAGAAGAGCATCCGCTTCCGCGAGTACCCTGGTGCCGCGTGGGCCGACAACCCCTTCCTGGTAGAGACCCTCTGCCAGACGAACCGCATTGCCTACGTAAACCGCCCCTACTACAACTACCGCGAAGACACCGAGGAGAAGCTCGTTGCCTCTACGCGCAGGGACCCACTCCTGCCAATAAAGCGCTGGAACGACATGCAGGACATCGTCGAGCGCATTGGCGCCACTGACCGGCGGGTTCTTTCGGCGCAAACCAAGCGCGCAATCAACTACTGCGGCCTCGCCATCGACGCAGTTGGGCTGGACTACCCCGGCGTGCGCGAGGCCGTCACAGACGTCTACCGCAAGCTCGACTACGACCTGGTAATGGAACAGCCGCTGGTCACACCGGCAGCAAAGCGCCTCTACTGCGAGCTTACGGACAGGCCAGAGCCAAAGATTGGCCGTCTCTCAATGCTGCCTGCTGCCGCGGGAGAGGTGTGGTACCGCCTGTGCCATACAAGTCCCAGCTACACGTGGTTCTCTATCACGAGCTTCCTGCGCCACCGCAGGGGGCGCGCCGGCGGGGACGAATAGCCAGCGCACCTAGAGCGACGTGCAGAACGGGCCCAGGCCCCTCTCGCCGCCGCGCTTCATAAACGACGCAAGAAAGCCCTCGGTGTATGCAAGGCCGGCGTTGCCAGACTTGATGGGACCCTGCATGGCCTTGGCGCCCATACCACGGGGCCGTGCCACGTCGGCGGCAAGGCGCGCGCGATCGGAGGAGACCATCTCCCCCACCAAGCGACGGCGCTCCGCCGCAGAGAGACCAGAGCGATCGGAGAAGACCCCTGCCACGCAATCGACGAGGCACTCGAAGTAGCGATTCTGAATGAGCCCCATGCTCGTAGGGTCCCCGTCAAGCCCCCAGTGGTGGTAGACGCCCACAAGGGTGCCGTACTGCCGCTCGAGCGCCCGGTAACCGCGCACGGAGAAGCCGGGCAGCCGCTGGGGAGAACGACTCTCTACGTGGTAGCGCACGCGTCCAGTGAGGCCAACCCGCTCGACGTCGCGCACGTAGCCAGCAATAAACGAGAGGGCGTCCGTGCAGTCGCCGTCCGCATCGGCAAACGAGAGCCCCAGCTGTTCGACGCGCGACCGCACGAACAGCTTTGCACAAGGCGACGAGAGAAGATTACCTTCGAAGAGCTGCCAGGCACCCGCGCGAAAGTCATGCTGAGAGGGGAAGACATAGGCGGGCTGGTTAGCCTCAATGGAGTCCTGGCGACGCCCGTCCCCCAAAACAGTTGCCGAGAAGCCCGTGATGGCCAGCTCGAGAGAAGACTCCTCTGCCAGTCCCACGAGGTCTGCCAGCAGGTCTGGATTCGCCCAGCCGCTTGCATCAAAAAAAGCCAAGTAGTGGCCACGCGCACGAGACATGCCCAAATCAAGGGCAGCGGCCGAGCCGCAACCATTGGTCTGCACAAGCGAGATGGTAAGGTCTCGTTGCGCCATGTTGTCAACAATCTCCAGCGTTCCGTCCGTCGAGCCATCGTCCACCACAATGGTCTCATGGCTTCTCAACGTTTGGTTCTGAATGCTCTCGAGCGCGCGACGAATCGTGGCGGCATCGTCACGCGTGGCGATGACAATCGAAACAATGGGCTTGCTATGCGCGGTGCTTGGCATATCCTGGCGCGACTCTCCTCCCCGAAGACCGTCCCAGAGGACTGCATTGCGATTCCACCAAATAATGAGGAAAGGGTATCAGCCGTTCGTGGAGCCTGCGTGACAATCCCAGGCAACTACCATTACTACAAATAAAGTCCGGGAGAGGGGCACGGCACTTAAACCTGCAATGCCATTCGCCGACCGTACCGGGTCGTTCGCCGCACGCGCGTGCGCTATCCCTCGTTGCTCACAAGCGTGCCCACGGCAAGCCCAAGCGATGCTTGGTCAATCACACGATAGCCCGTCGAGACGGCATTGCCGCTCTCGTCGGTTGTGGTCTCATCCACCATCGGCGCGTCGACCTTCGAGAGGCCATCCGTCCC
Organism: Olsenella sp.; assembly: GCA_022648325.1. Classification (GTDB taxonomy): domain Bacteria; phylum Actinomycetota; class Coriobacteriia; order Coriobacteriales; family Atopobiaceae; genus Tractidigestivibacter. Next base: position 163,502 of record JALCMG010000005.1, on the reverse strand, counting down.
GGCCGACTGCACCTTCTCGGCCAGGTCGAGAATCTCCTGCGACGACATGTCGGTGCGTATGGACGAGAGAAACTCGGTTGCACGACCAATGAGCGAGTTCACGCCTACGCCGGCAAGCGAGCGCACCTCGTCCCATACGGCACTCGTCGAGACTATGACGTGCGTGACCGGGAGGTTGGCAGCCGTGGAAAGAGGAGAGACGCAGGCTGCGGCACCCGAGGCGCTAAAGAGCTCTGCGAGCGTAGTGTCCTGCCCGTTGTAGGAGACTTTCACGTCTGTGGGAATGGAGACGAGCTTGCCCGTGGCAGCGGTCTCGTCATACACCAGCAGCTCCGCAGAGGACAGGTTGGCTCCCCCCGAAGCCGAGGCATCAAGGTTGTCAGTAGTGAGCAGAAGCACGCCCATGAAGGTATCGCTCGAGACGGTATAACCCAGGTCTGACACGGTTGGCGTCCTGCTTACGGAGGAACTTAACTTGCTATCGCCAAGGTGCGATTGTGCCTGAGCACGGCTCCATGCAATAGAGACCACGATTCCGCATACAACAAACACCGCAACCACCACGACGGCGGCAATGAGGTTTTGGTGCGGGCTGTCGCGGGGAACGTCGGTTCGCTCGAAACGCTCTCGCTGCCTGGCCATGAAGCCCTCCCGTCATCCAACGTCTGGAGCCGGGAATCCCGGCATCTAGAAGAGGATACCCGAAGCGGAGACGATGAGCCCCACGACGACCCCGACCGAGTAGACAAAAGCCGTGACGGCAACGTTCTGGCGCACGTTGCTGTTGGTGCGGAAGAGCACGAGAAGCCCAACGCCACCCGATGCGAGAAGGCCCGCGACCATGGGGCCGGCACCAAGGACACCGTCAAGGTAGAGCTCGGTGATGGCAACGGAAGCACCGCAGTTGGGGATGAGCCCCACAAGCGCTGCCAGGAAGGTTGCCCGCACGGGGTGGCTTCCAAGGAGCTGGGCGAGCGAGTCCTCTCCCATAACCTCGATGAGCAGGCCAAAGAGGAACGTCACGAGCAGAATGAACCCTGTCACCTGCACGGTATGAACGGCCGCAGAGCGCACGATTGCCCAGTGGCCATGACCATGGTGGTGATGGTCGTGCGCCGCATCACCGGAGGCCGGCTCGGAAGGCGCGTTCCCCTCTCCCTCCTCGTCCTCGCAGTGGCAGTGCGCGCGCTCGCAGAGGTCGTGGATGTGGGGCTTGGGAGTGCCCACATGGCGCACCGCGTGCAGCACGGCATCCAGCAGCAGGCCCACGATGATGCCCACAACAACCTTGAGCAGCATGATCGAGAGCAAATGACCCACGGGCTCCTGGTGGGCGAGAAACACCGGCACCATCTCGTCCGAGGTCGAGAGGATCACCGCCACCAAGGTGCCAACCGTCACCACGCCGCCAGAGAAGAGCGTGGCTGCCATGGCAGAGAACCCGCATTGGGGAATGGCACCGAGAAGTGCGCCCACAACGGGACCGGCGTGCCCTGCGCGCGCCACGATTCCCTGCATGCGGCCCTCCGTGGTGTGCTCGAGCGCCTCCATGGCAAGGTAGGTCACAAACAGAAACGGCACCAGCTCAAGTGTGTCAAGCACCGAGTCGGCAATTACGTCGACGAGCATGTCCAAAGCAAATCCTCCAACACAACAGGCACTGGGCTAGGCCCAGGGCGCGAGAAGTCCGTCGGGGTATTCTACCCCGACAAACGTGAGACCCTGCGCCGGAGCGCACGGCCCTGCAGCAGCTCTATCTCGCGCAGAGAGGACCTGCTCGACCCAGGAGGGGTCGCGGTGCCCCCTTCCCACCTCCACAAGAGTCCCGGCAATGGTGCGAACCATATTGTGGAGAAACGCGTTGCCCGTGACGTCAATGGCCACGAGGGGCTCCCCGGCCTCCACCACGCGCGAGACCTCCACGCACTCGAGGTAGCGGCTCGTGGGCTTGCCCTCTGCCGAGCTTGCCTTGCAAAAGCTCTTGAAGTCGTGCTCCCCCACCAGATAGGCAGCTCCCTCTTGCATGGCGGTAACATCGAGGCTCCCGCGGTACCACCACGCATGGTCCCAGGCGAGCACAGGGCGCGCGTCACCAGCAGCTATGCGATAGCGGTATGAGCGCGAAGTGGCGTCAAAGCGTGCAGAGAAGAGTGCATCGGCGCGGTAGAGACCCCGTATCGAGATGTCGTCGGGCGTAAGGGCCACGAGAGACCGCGAAAGCGTGCGCTCGGCAAGGTTAAGCTCTTTTTCGTTCACTGGAACGCTCACGAACTGCGAAAGCGCGTGGACGCCAGAATCAGTGCGCCCTGCACACACCAGCTCGATGTCACGGCGCAGAACGGTCGAGAGAGCGCGACGTAGCTCACCTGCCACAGTACGGATTCCCGGCTGTTCCGCGAAGCCCGCAAAGCCAGCACCGCGGTAGCCCACGCAAAGCACCAGCGTACCCGCAGCAAGAACCCCATCTACCAGCGGTACCTCCCGCTCAGTTCGACTCGGCCGATGAATGGATGGTGCTACTGACATGTGGCTGACACTCTCTTTCTCCAAAGGCTTGCACGCATGGAGCTTACCACGTAGTTCGAAACAGGCCACACACAAGAAAGGGCCCCAGCCGATGGACTGGGACCCTTCTGAATACCTTAAAAAACGGGCGCTACTCGGCCTTCTCCTCTGCTTCGGCAGTAGCCTCCTCGGCGGCAGGCTTCTCAGCCTTGGGCTCCTCGGCGGGAGCAGGAGTAACCTTGGTAACGGTTGCCTTAGGCTCAGCCTTGGTCTTGGGCGTGACAGCCTCGGTCACGAGCTCCATGATGACGACCTCGGCGCCGTCGCCCTTGCGGGGGCCAAGCTTCATGATACGGGTATAACCGCCATTACGGTCGGCCCACATGCCCTGAGCGGCCTTCTCGAAGACCTCGCGCACAACCTCCTTGTCGCCAACCTTTGCGATGGCGAGACGGCGGGAGTGCAGGTCGCCCTTCTTGGCCCACGTGATGACCTTGTCCACGTCGGGACGGATGGCCTTCGCGCGCGGCTCAAGGGTCTTGATGCGATCGTTGGCAAGCAGGGCAGTGACCAGGCTCTTCTTCATGGCCTTGGTGTGGCTGGCATCGGTGCCAAGCTTCATGCCCCTCTTCTTGTTGTGCCTCATGTCTAGCTTCTCCTATGCGATGCGAGCGGCAGCCTAAGCCTTGAGGGAAAGTCCCATGGACTCGAGCTTGTCCTTGACTTCCTCGATGGACTTGACGCCAAAGTTGCGGATGTTGAGAAGATCGTTCTCGGAGAACTCCACGAGCTGACGCACGGAGTGAATGCCAGCGCGCTTCAGGCAGTTGTAGGAGCGGACGGAGAGGTCCAGATCCTCAATCTGCTTGTCGAGCTCGGCGTTGTCCTCCTCGGCGCCCGTCGCGAAGATCGACTCGTCCTCCTGGGGCTCGTCTACGTCCGCGAGGCCCATGAAGGCCGTCATGTGCTGGTTGATGATATTGGCGGCCTCGACGATGGCGTCACGCGGGCTAATGGAGCCGTTGGTCTCCACCTCAAGCAGCAGTCGGTCATAGTCGGTGTGACGGCCAACGCGGCAGGGCTCGACGGACTTGGCGCAGCGACGCACCGGCGAGTAAAGCGAGTCAACGTGGATGATCCCAATGGGATCGCTCTCACGCTCGTTGTCATCGCCAGAGACGTAGCCGCGGCCAATGCCAATGCGCATCTTCATTGAGAGGTGCGTATCGGCACCCAGGGTGCAAATGACGTGGTCGGGGTTCACAAGCGTGAACTCAGAGGGGATCTCAAAGTCCCCACCGGTGACCGTCATGGGGCCATCAACGTTAATGGAGGCAGTTGCCTCCTCGCCAGTTCCCATGGAGCGGAACACAAGACCCTTCACGTTGAGGACGATATCGGTGACGTCCTCGTAGACACCCGGCACGGTGGTGAACTCGTGCTGCACGCCATCAATCTGGATTGCCTCGGCTGCTGCACCCTCGAGGGAGGACAGCAGCACACGACGCAGGGAGTTGCCGAGCGTGTCACCATACCCGCGCTCGAGCGGCTCTGCGCTCACGCGTGCGAGGCTGTCGCTAATCTCTTCTACCGACACAGTAGGCCGGATGAACTCGGACATTGCTACCTCCAAACTGTGTCGGGCTTACTTGGAGTAGAGCTCGACAATGAGCTGGGCGTCGATGTCGAGATCGATCTGGTCACGGCTGGGAAGCTGGAGGACGGTGCCCTGAAGCTTCTCGATGTCGACCTCAAGCCAGGCCGGCACTGCCATGTGCTCGGAGGAGATGAGGGCCTCCTTGATGGGGAGAAGGTCCTTGGCCTTAGGGGCCACGGCGACAACGTCGCCAGCCTTCACCTGGTAAGAGGGGATATCCACGCGGTGACCGTTCACGGTGATGTGACCGTGAAGAACGGTCTGACGAGCCTCCTTGCGGGTACGGGCAAAACCAAGACGGAACACGACATTGTCGAGCCTGGACTCGAGGATGGTCATGAGGTTGTCGCCCGTGATGCCCTCGCGCTTAAGAGCCAGCTTGTAGTAGCGGCGGAACTGCTTCTCGAGAACGCCATAGATGAACTTGGCCTTCTGCTTCTCGCGGAGCTGCGTGCCGTACTCGCTCTCCTGGCGACGGCGCTGCTTGGGCTGGCGGTGAGATTCCTTGTTGATTCCCATGACGACGGGATCGATGCCGAGCTGACGGCACCGCTTAAGGACAGGCGTCCTGTCAACTGCCATTAGTGGTGTCCTTCCTAGCTACACGCGACGACGCTTGCACGGACGGCAACCGTTGTGCGGAATGGGGGTCTTGTCCTGGATGCCCGAAACCTCGAGGCCAGCAGCCTGGAGGGAGCGGATAGCCGTCTCGCGACCGGAGCCGGGGCCCTTGACGAACACGGCGACCTTGTGAAGGCCGTGCTCCATGGCTGCCTTAGCAGCGGCCTCGGCGGCAAGCTGAGCCGCGAACGGGGTGGACTTACGGGAGCCCTTGAAACCAACGGTTCCGCCGGACTGCCAGGAAATCACGTTGCCCTGGGGGTCGGTGATGGAGACGATGGTGTTGTTGAAGGTGCTCTTGATGTGAGCCTGTCCAACCGCGATGTTCTTGCGCTCAGAGCGGCGCACGCGGGTAGTACGGGCATTCTTCTTCTGCGGCATTGTGTTATCCCCTTACGCCTTCTTCTTTGCACCGATCTGACGCTTCTTGCCCTTGCGGGTGCGAGCGTTGGTGTGGGTGCGCTGACCGCGAACGGGGAGGCCCTTGCGGTGGCGAAGGCCACGGTAGCAGCCAATCTCCATCAGACGGGCAATGTTCTGCCTCACCTCGCGGCGAAGGTCGCCCTCGGTGGTGTAGTTGGCATCAATGTAGTCACGAATCTTGGTGACCTCGTCCTCCGTCAGGTCCTTGACGCGAGTGGAGGGGTCAACACCGGTGGCAGCGCAAATCTTGGTAGCGCTGGTCTGGCCGATGCCGTAAAGGTAGGTAAGTCCGACCTCAACACGCTTGTCACGCGGAAGGTCGACGCCATTAATACGGGCCAACGTGAGTCTCCTCTCAGTTATCTAGCCCTGACGCTGCTTGTGGCGCGGGTTCTCGCAGATTACGTATACCTTGCCGTGGCGACGAATGATCTTGCACTTGTCGCACATCTTCTTGACCGAAGGACGTACCTTCATGTGTCTTTCCTTCCAGTAGACAGTACCTGTACTGGTAGTACATCTGGCCTGACAGGTGGTGCTGCCCGGCACTATATCTCATCGCCCAGCCGCAGGCGTGAATAACCAACTGTTGTGCGCAGCGCCTACTTGTAACGGTAGGTGATGCGACCCCTCGTGAGGTCGTACGGTGAAATCTCCACCACAACCTTATCGCCGGGAAGAATCCTGATGTAGTTCATCCGAATCTTGCCCGAGATGGTGCAAAGGATGGTCTTGCCGTTCTCAAGCTCGACGTTGAACATGGCGTTAGGCAGGGGCTCGATGACCTTGCCTTCAAGCTCGATAGCATCCTGTTTGCTCAAATTCAACCCTCTCAACGCTGTGACAGCGACCAAATATCTTACCTAAAATCCTCACAAACATCCACGTTGCACTTAAATCGCACAACGTGGACGCAAACTTTATGCAAGAGAGAGACGCTATGCGTCCTTCTCGCCACCCTGCATCTTGCACCAGGGGCCTACTTCATCTGCAGTAAGGATGACAGGCCCATCCTTAGTGATGGCGATGGTGTTCTCGTAATGCGCGGCGGGAAGGTTGTCGTTGGTGACAACGGTCCAGCCATTTGAAAGCGTATGCGAGTCGTAAGACCCCATAGTTATCATCGGTTCGATTGCGATAACCATTCCCACCTGCAGGCGAACGCCCCGTCCTCGCTTACCGTAATTGGGAACGTTGGGATCTTCATGCATAACATGTCCAACCCCATGGCCAACGTAGTCGCGCACCACACCATACCCATGGGACTCAGCGAGCTCCTGGATAGCAGCGCCCACGTCACCGAGGCGGTTGCCGGGAACTGCTTGCTCGATTCCTGCCTTAAGGCAGTCGCGGGTTACCTCACAAAGGCCCTTAACCTCGTCGGAGACGTTGCCCACATAAAAGGTCCAGGCATTATCTCCCACCCAGCCGCCTAGGATGGCTCCAGTGTCAATGGAAATGATGTCGCCGTCGCGTAGGGCAACGGCAGGAGAAGGAATTCCGTGGACAATCTGTTCGTTCACAGACGAGCAGATGCTTGCGGGGAAACCGCCGTAGCCCTTGAAGGTGGGCGTTGCACCATGCAGGCGAATATAACTCTCGACGATCTGGTCTATCTCACGAGTGGTAACGCCGGGACGAACCATCTCCCCGGCACGACGAAGGGCCGCCTTGGACACTGCCCCGGCGGCCTTCATCTGTTCGATCTGCTCTGGCTTCTTGATATGAATCATACGGTGAGGAGTGCCCTTACATCGGCATAGACCTCGTCGGCCGGCCTGTCTCCATCGACCTCCTTGAGAATCGAGTGGCCACGATAATACTCAACGAGAGGAGCGGTCTGTGTCTGGTAAACGTCCAAGCGCTTCTGGATGGTCTCCGGCTTGTCATCGTCTCGCTGGTACATCTCGCCCCCACAGCGCGGACACACGTCGACACTGGCTGGAGCGGTGTAGCCGCAGGAACGGCAAGTCCTACGGGAGCTAAGACGATTCACGATAACCTCGGGCTTTACATCAACGAGAAGAGCGGCATCTAGGTTACGATCCATAGCTGCCAGCTCAGAGTCGAGCGTAACTGCCTGGGCAGTGTTGCGGGGGAAGCCATCAAGGATGAAGCCCTCTTGGGCATCGTCGGCCTGGAGGCGCTCCTTTACGAGGTTGATTACAAGCTCATCGGGAACGAGCTTGCCGGCGTCCATATAGGACTTGGCCTGGAGCCCGAGCTCCGATTGCGCCTTGACTGCAGCGCGCAGAAGGTCGCCAGTAGAGATGTGGGCAATTCCAAACTCCTCCACGAGCTTCTGTGCCTGCGTACCCTTGCCTGCACCCGGGGCACCGAGCAGAACGATGTTCATGTGCATCCTCCTTTGAAAAGGTGCCGGCCACAAGGCCGGCACGCAGCAGAACGGATTACCTACTTAAAGAAGCCTTCGTAGTTATGCATCTTGAGTTGGCTCTCGAGCGAGGCGATGGTATCCATTGCCACGCCAACCATGATGAGAACCGAGGTTCCGCCAAACGACTGGATGAGCGTGTCGTTGGTGAACCAGAAGATGATGGTCGGTACCACAGCTAGAACCGCCATGAAGAGCGCGCCGGGGAGCGTGACATGGTCGATCGTGCTCTTGATATAGGCCGCCGTCGCGGCACCGGGCCTCACGCCCGGGATGAACCCACCCTGCTTGCGAAGCTGGTCGGCTGTCTCCTCGGGATTGAAGACCATCGACGTGTAGAAGTAGGCGAAGAACACAATGAGAACCACAGAGAGGCCCCAGTTCAGCCAACCCGAGGAAAGCGCGTTGGCGACTGCCTGAATCCAGCCCACACCAGGGAAGAACACCGCAATCTGAGCCGGGAAGTACAGCACAGCGGAGGCGAAGATGATAGGCACAACGCCGGCAGTGTTTACCTTGATGGGAAGGTACGTGTTCTGGCCGCCCATAACCCTGCGTCCCACGACACGCTTTGCGTACTGCACGGGGATACGACGCTGGCCGCGCTCTACGTAAACGATGAGCGGGACAATCGCGATGATCACGAGGAGCGTGATTCCCGTAAGCAGGGCGTTGCCGTTGGTGGTCACCGAGGAAATGAGCGCCGAGGGAAGACCGGACATGATGTTCGCGAAGATGATGAGAGACATGCCGTTGCCAACGCCGCGCTGGGTAATGACCTCGCCCAGCCACATGATGATCACCGCGCCCACAAGCATCGTGAAGACCACGATGAAGTTCTCAAGTGCCTCGGGAATCCCCATCTGGGAGAACGTCACGCCAAAGCTCTTGAAGTAGAAGAGATAGGCAATGGCGTTGAGGAGGGCAAGGCCAATGGTGAGGTAACGGGTATACTGCGTAATCTTACGCTGACCAGACTCACCCTCCTTAGCCAGCTCTCCCAGAGAGGGAACCACTGCCTGGAACATCTGAAGGATGATCTGGGCGGTGATGTAGGGCATGATGCCCAAGCTGAAGACGGACATGCGCGACAGGGCGCCGCCCGAGAACAGGTTGAGCACCGCCATGGCACCGCTCGAGGAGACGCCGGCGGCATATGCGCTCAGCATCTCCTGGAACGGCGCTCCAGGCACGGGAAGGTACGCACCGAAGCGGTAGAGAACGAGGATCCCCACAGTGAGGAGAATCTTCTTCCTCAGTTCCGGCACTCGGAAAGCGTTGGCGATTCCGTTTAGCACGCCGGCTCGACCTTTCCTCCGGCCGCCTCAATCTTGATCTTGGCCGAGGCGGAAACCTTGTCCACCTTGACGGTGAGCTTCTTGGTGAGCTCGCCGTCACCGAGGACCTTCACGGGAACATAGGTGCGCTTGATGACGCCCTTGGCAACCAGGGACTCGGCATCGACGGCGTCGCCGTCCTCGAAGACCTCCTGGAGGCGAGCGACGTTCACAGGGGCGTACTCGACGCGGTTGGGGTTCCTGAAGCCGGGGAGCTTAGGAAGGCGCATGGCGAGCGGCTGCTGGCCGCCCTCGAAGCCGGCGCCCTTGCCGCCGCCAGAGCGGGAGAGCTGACCCTTGGTGCCGCGACCGGCGGTGGTGCCGTGGCCGGAAGAGTTGCCGCGGCCGATGCGCTTGCGGTTCTTCCTAGAACCCTCTGCGGGGCGCAGATCATTGAGCTGCATTTGGGTGACTCCTAGTTCTCTTCAACGGTCACGAGGTGCTTGACCTTGAAGATCATGCCTCGGACGCTGGGGTTGTCGGGCAGGACGGCGACGTCGCCAATCTTGCGAAGGCCCATTGCACGGCAAGTGGCCGTCTGGTCCTTCTTCACCTGCGTCACGGCGCTGCGGACGAGGGTGACGGTAAGCTTCTTCTCTGCCATCGCTAGTTCTCCTTCCCGACAAACATCTCGGAGACGGTGATGCCGCGGCGTTCGGCGGTCTCCTGGGGGCTGGAGAGCTCCTTCAGGCCCTCGGCAGCGGCCTTGATGATGTTCATGGCGTTGTCGGTGCCAAGGGACTTGGAAAGGACGTTGGTGATGCCAGCAAGCTCAAAGAGCGGGCGCACGGAGCCGCCGGCGATGACGCCAGTACCCTCGATAGCCGGCTTGATGAGAACACGGCCAGCACCGTAGTGGCCCTCGACCGTGTGAGGAACGCTGCCCTCAGCGGTGACGGGAACCTTGAACATGTTCTTCTTGGCGTCCTCGACGCCCTTCTGAATTGCCAGGGGCACCTCAGTGGAGCGGCCCATGCCCAGGCCAACGTTGCCCTTGCCATCGCCGACGACGACGAGAGCCACGAGGGACATGCGACGGCCGCCCTTTACGGTCTTGGAGACGCGGTGGATGTAGACGACGCGCTCCTGAAGATCCGTGTCCTGCTGGCGCTTACGATCACGTGCCATTAAAACCTCCTAGAACTTCAGGCCCGCGCTGCGGGCACCGTCTGCCAGAGCCTGGACACGACCATGATAGATACGGCCGCCACGGTCGAACTTGACCGCGGTAATGCCCTTCTCGATGGCGCGCTTGCCAACGAGCTCGCCCACAAAGGCGGCAGCCTCCTTGTTGGAGCCCACCTTGCCAGTTGCGCGGAACTCGGGGTCAAGGGTCGAGGCAGAGCAGAGAGTCTTGCCCTCGGTGTCATCGATGACCTGTGCATAGATGTTGGCGTTGGTGCGGTGCACGCAGAGACGGGGACGCTCTGGGGTACCGAAGATCTTGGCGCGGACGCGACGCTTGCGACGCGCGAGGCCAGCTGCCTTCTTCTGATACTTGTTCATTCCTTCTCCTTAGTCACGCCACCACCTGACGGGGTGATGGTCTTGTGCCTGGTCCTAATACTACTTGGCGGCCTTACCGAGCTTGCGGCGGATGTGCTCGCCCTCGTAGTGGATACCCTTGCCCTTGTACGGCTCGGGAGGACGCTTCTCGCGGATCTCGGCGGCAACCTGGCCGACCTGCTCCTTGGAGATGCCCTTCACCGTGATGTGGGTGTTGTCGGGTACCTCGAACGAGATGTTCTCGGGGCAGGCAAAGATGACGGGGTGGGAATAGCCGAGCGAAAGGTCGAGATCCTTGCCCTTGAGCGCGGCGCGATAGCCAACGCCCGTGAGCTCGAGCTTCTTCTCGAAGCCCTCGGAAACACCGACGACCATGTTGTGAACAAGAGTGCGGACGAGGCCCTGCTGAGCGTTGGACTCCTTGGACTCGTCGACGCGGGCGACGTTGAGGACGTCGCCCTCCTGGGTAATGCTCACCAAGTCAGAGAAGGTGCGGGCGAGCTCACCCTTGCTGCCCTTGACCGAGACGGTAGTGCCGTCGAGGGTCACAGTGACTCCAGCCGGAATCTGGACAGGCTTCTTACCAATACGAGACATTGTCTCCTCCTATCTTGATTCAGCGGGAGTTACCAAATATAGGCGATGACCTCGCCACCGACGCCAAGCTTGCGGGCGTCGCGGTCGCACATCATGCCCTTGGAAGTAGAGATAACGGCAGTGCCGAGGCCACCCAAGACGCGGGGGAGCTTGTCCGCCTGCGAGTAGATGCGAAGGCCCGGCTTGGAGATGCGACGGATGCCGCGGATGACGCGGGCGCGCCTGTTGCCGTACTTAAGCGTGATGTGAAGGGTCTTCTGGGGCTTGGTGTCCTCCACCGTATAGCCCTCGATGTAGCCCTCCTCTTTGATGACGCGGGCAATCTCAACGAGCACCTTAGTCGAGGGCATAGAAACCTCGGCCTTGCCCGCTGAGTTCGCGTTGCGGATGCGCGTCAGCATGTCTGAAATGGGATCGGTAATCTTCATTGATCCTTCTCCTTCGTCATGATGAAACTGCGTGTCCGGTTCGCCCAAACCCATGGCATGGGCGCCTGGACGCCAGAGCTCTGCGCCCTACCAGCTTGCCTTGCGGACGCCAGGAAGCTCGCCCTTGCTCGCCAGCTCGCGGAAGCACACGCGGCAGAGCCCGAACTTGCGATAGACGGAGTGGGGACGCCCACAACGCTGGCAGCGGCTCTGCTTGCGCGTCGAGAACTTCGGCTCGCGGTTCGCCTTGACGATCATCGATGTCTTAGCCACAAATCCTCCTTCATAGTGCATCTTGACCGCCCGGGACTATCCCGGGCGAGGTCATTGCGATATTTGGCCTACTCCGCCTTGAACGGGAAGTGGAAGGCGTCGAGAAGCGCCTTGCCCTCCTCGTCGGTGGGAGCGGTGGTCACGATGGTGATGTCCATGCCGCGCGTGCGGTCAATCTTGTCGAAGTCAATCTCGGGGAAGATCAGCTGCTCGGTAACGCCCATGGAATAGTTGCCACGGCCGTCGAAGCTCTTGGGAGAAAGGCCGCGGAAGTCGCGGATGCGCGGGATGGCAACGGCGATGAGACGGTCGAGGAACTCCCACATACGGTCGCCGCGCAGGGTGACCTTGGCACCGATAGCCTGACCGGCACGCAGGTGGAAGGTTGCGATGGACTTGCGGGCATGCGTGACGAGCGGCTGCTGGCCGGTGATGGCGCGCAAATCGGCGATGGCGCCATCGATAGCCTTCGAATTGGTCGCGGCCTCGCCAACACCCATGTTCACGACAATCTTCTCGAAGCGTGGAATCTGCATGACGTTGCCGTAGTTGAACTGCTTCTGCAGCTCGTCGCGGACCTCGTCGTAGTACTTCTGCTTGAGACGGGGCACGTACTTCTCTTCTGCCATGTTCTCTCCTTAGATCTTGGTGGTTTACGTGCGGGGTTTCTTTCTCGCACCCCCTGGGGTGGCAATCCCAGGAGCCATGTCCTACACCACAAGACAGCATAATCCCTGCCTAGCGACGCAAGGTCAAATAATAGTGTTTCCGGCTTTTTTGTGCCAGCCCTCATGTTGGTAGCTACTGCGGCCTGGAGATTCTCCTCAGTATTAACACGAGGGGGCCTCTCTTTGCGAATGTTGCGCGCAGCCGCACCTAGTCGAGCTTCTTTCCGCACTCGGGGCAGAAGTGGGAACCCGGTTGGATGGCCGTGCCACACTCCGGGCAGAAGGACGGAGTGCTGGGTGCAGGCTTGCTCTCTGCAGGCGGCTCAGGTACAGACGTAGGCTCCGAATGGGCCGGCTCGAGAGCAGATACCTCAGAGGCGGACGCCTCGGCAACTGGTGCTGCGGGCGCGACGGGCTGTGTGGGAGGCACGGGAGCAGGGCCAGAGGGCGGCAGCTGGGAGGCAGGGCGCCTGCTCAGCATGTCCTTGATGTCTGTGGTATTGCGGGTGATGATGACGCTCAGCATTACAGACTCAAACGTAACGCGCTCAATGAGCTCGATGATGAGGCAGAGAATCGCGCACATGATGAGCGAGACGAGAAACGCGACGATTCCGTTCGCCAGGCTCGCAAGTACAATCGCCAGGAAGAAGAAGGCAGTGAAGATGGCGCAGAAGAGGTAGAGCGCCTTCAAGATCTTGTCGATGACGAGCTTGTCAAAGCGGAAGAACGGACCCCAAGTGCTGCTGTCCTTGAGGCTGAAGCGCTGCTGATCTCCATCGTTTACGTACTTGCGGTACCCCGCGACGGCCAAAACAATCGCTGCGATGAATGCGATGACGAGTAGGGTGACGAAGATGCCTGCCGATGCGCCAATGCCAAAGCTTGGGGTGTTGTAGCCGTATCCGTATCCGTACATGGTGCTCCCTTCAGTTGATCGGGCGCATGACGCCCGATGTCTGCGCACCCCGTGAAGAGGTGGGGCACGGATCCCTCTTGGGGTGTACCCATAGTAGTACACAAGCTAAGCGCCTAGCCGCGCACGAGGTTCCTGAGTCCCTCTCCCCTAGCAAAGCGACCAAGGTTTTCCGTCGCAAGGGCAACCACACGCCCAAGTGTCGAGTGGAGGTGCCAGAAGCCAGCTACGTGGGGCGTTATGATGAGGTTGGGTGCATCCCACAGGGGGTCCTCTTGCGGAAGCGGTTCTGGCATCGTGACGTCCAGCGCTGCGCCGGCAATCCTGCCCTCCTCTAGGGCAGCTCGCAGAGCGGCTTGATCTATGAGGTCACCGCGTCCGGCATTTACCAGGTACGCACCGGTCTTCATGCTGCCGAGAAACCCAGCATCCACAAGGCCCCGCGTCTCAGTCGAGCTGGGTAGGAAGCTGGCGACGACATCTGCCTTAGGCAGCTCCTGCGCAAAATTGTCCATGGTCACTACTCGCTCGAAGGCCAAGGCATACTCTGGAGATGAGCTGCTCGGCACATGCCTTCTCACGCCCACGCAGGTAGCTCCAACCGCTGTGCAGAGACGAGCAAAGCACAGGCCAATGTCCCCTGCCCCCAATACGAGTACCTGCGCGCCATGGAGGCTAGAGACCATGCCTTCGTCCGTCCAGACGTGCGCACGCTGGTCATCACGGTAGGCGGGAAAGCGCTTCATGAGCGAGAGCAACAGAGCAAACGAGTGCTCGGCCACTGCGGGGCCATAGGCCCCCGAGCCGTTTGTCAAAATTGTCGAGGGGTCCAGCACGCCAGGTGCGAGGTAGGCCTCGTACCCAGCCGAGCCAAGCTGAACCCACTGAAGGCGTGGCGATGCCTCAATAAGTGCCGGCGCCACGTTGCCGAGAATAACGTCCGCCTGGGACACCCGCTCTCGGGAGATATCGAGCTTTGGAGTCCTGGGAAGATGGCTCGCATCTCCAACTGGGGCTGCAAAGTCAAACGTCGCCGATGGCATTGCTGCCATCATGGCAGCTGCCTGTTCCTCTGTTACAGGAATCTTTACCAGCACGTTCGCTACAGATGGCATGAAGTCTCCCCAATCCCTCGCTTGCGGACGAATACGAACGAACCCGGCCGCCGCAACCGCGACTGCCGGGTTCGAGATTAAAGCATGTCCTAGCGCAATGGTTTAGAACTTCGCGCCGCACTTCTTGCAGACGCGAACCCTGCGGCCATTGTCATCGACGTCGTGGCCAACGCGCGTGCGCTTGCCGCAGACGGGGCAAACGAGCATGACGTTGGAGACGTGGATGGGAGCGGGCTTCTCGATGATACCGCCCTGCTGGTTCATGGCGTTGGGCTTGGTGTGGCGCTTCACAATGGCAGCGCCATCGACAATGACCTTGGAATCCTTCGGCATGGCACGCAGAACCTCGCCCTGCTTGCCCTTGTCCTTGCCGGTGATGACCTCGACCTTGTCGCCCTTCCTCACGTTCATCTTAGGCATGTGTCCAGGCCTCCTTACAGCGTCTCGGGTGCGAGCGAGACGATCTTCATGTACTTGCGATCGCGCAGCTCGCGGGCGACGGGCCCGAAGATACGCGTGCCCTTGGGCTCGCCCTCCTTGTCAACCAGAACGCATGCGTTCTGGTCGAAGCGGATGTAGCTGCCGTCCTTGCGGCGGGCCTCCTTCTTGGTGCGCACGATGACGCAGCGCACGATGTCGCCCTTCTTAACGCCGGAGCCAGGGGTTGCCTCCTGGACCGCGCCGATGATGACGTCACCGAGGCCAGCGTAGCGGCGCTTGGAGCCACCGAGGACCTTGACGCACTTGACGCGCCTTGCGCCGCTGTTGTCAGCGACGTTGAGCATGGTCTCCATCTGAATCATGTGATGTTCCTCCGAACCTATATCCCACCAGAGGTACGTCCACGCGAGCGGCGCACATGGGGAATCCTGGGTGTTCGCTACTTACTTGGCCTTCTCGACAATCTCGACGACGCGCCAACGCTTGGTCTTGGACAGCGGGCGGGTCTCCATGACCTTCACCGTGTCGCCCAGGCCACACTCGTTGTTCCCATCGTGGCAGTGGAGCTTCTTGGAGATGGTCATCATCTTGCCGTACTTGGGGTGGTGCTTGCGGTAGCTGATCTTCACCGTCACGGTCTTGTCGCCGGAGAGCGAGACGACGGTTCCGGTGCGAACCTTACGCGCGTTCCTGCTTTCGGTCTCTGCCATGTCTTATCTCTCTCCTGCTACTTCTGTGCGGCGGACTTCTCCGCGGCGATCTGACGGGCGCGAATCTCGGTCTGGACGCGAGCGATGTCGCGCTTCACGAGCTTAACGCGAGCGGTGTTGTCCAGCTGGCTGGTGGCCATCTGAAAACGGAGGTTGAAGAGCTCGGCCCTGCTGTCATCAAGCTTCTTGGCAAGCTCCTCGTCCGAGAGGGCCTGGATGTCCTTGTACTTCATGGTGACTATTCCTCCCCGTCCTGATCGGCGCGGGTGACGATCTTGGTCTTGATGGGCAGCTTGTGCTGAGCGAGACGCAGGGCCTCCTTGGCGGTGGCCTCATCGACGCCAGCAATCTCGAACATGATGCGGCCAGGCTTCACGACGGCCACCCACTCCTCGGGGTTGCCCTTACCGGAACCCATGCGGGTCTCAGCCGGCTTCTTGGTGATGGGCTTGTCGGGGAAGATGGTGATCCAGATCTTGCCGCCACGCTTCATCTCACGGGTGATGGCGACACGGGCGGCCTCGATCTGGCGGTTGGTGATCCAGTGAGCCTCCTCGGCCCTCAGGCCGTAATCGCCAAAGTAGAGCTTGGTGTTGCCCTTGGCGTGGCCCTTCATGGAACCGCGCTGGACCTTGCGGTGAAGAACGCGCTTAGGTGCGAGCATTAACGGCTCCTCCTCCTCTCATTGCGGGCACGACGGGGACGAGAAGAGCCCTCGAGAGCCGGCGTGGGCTTGGGCTGGCCAGGCAGCTTCTCGCCCTGATAGATCCAAACCTTGATGCCGCAGGCTCCCATGGTGGTGCGGGCGGTTGCGGTGCCGTAGTCGATGACGGCGCGCAGGGTGTGCAGAGGCACGCGACCCTCGCGGTACCACTCGCGACGGCCCATCTCGGCGCCGTTCAGGCGGCCGGAGCACTGAATGCGGATGCCCTTGGCACCGGCCTTGCGGGCGGACTGGACCGCCTTGCGCATGGCGCGACGGAAGGCAACGCGCTGCTCGAGCTGCTCGGCGATGGACTGGGCGACGAGGTTGGCGTCGAGTTCGGGGCGCTTGACCTCGATGACGTCAACGGCGACCTGGCCCTTGCCGACCTTGGCGACCTTCTCGAGGTCGGAGCGCAGGACGTCGATCTCGGCGCCCTTCTTGCCAATCACGATGCCCGGACGGGCGGTGTAGAGGGTGACCTTCACCTTGTCGCCAGCGCGCTCGATGTCGACGCGGGAAAGGGCTGCCTTCTCGAGGCGCTTCTCGAGGAACTTGCGGATCTCGAGATCGTTGCCGAGCTTCTCGGCATAGTTCTTATCGGCGTACCAACGGGAACGCCAGTCCTCGGTGATGCCGAGACGGAAACCGGTAGGCTGAACCTTCTGACCCATGCTTTCCCTACGCCTCCTTTCGAGGAGCAACGATGACGGTGATGTGGCTCGTGCGCTTGTTGATGCGCGACGCAGAACCCTTGGCGCGAGGACGGATGCGCTTAAGCGTGGGGCCCTCGTCGACGTAGCAGTACTTCACATACAGGTCGTCGCCGCGCAGGCCGTTGTTGTTCTCGGCGTTAGCGATGGCGGAACGAAGGACCTTCGAGACGTCGTGGGCAGCAGCACGCTTGGTGAACTGCAGGATCTCGAGGGCCTTGTCGACTGGCTTGTTGCGGATGAGGTCCACGACGGCGCGAGCCTTGCGCGGGGCGATGCGCACATAACGTGCGACTGCCCTGACCTCGTTGGAATCGGTGTTAGCCATTCGAGCTTACCCCCCTAGTTAGCCTTGTGGCCACGGAAGGTGCGGGTGGGAGCGAACTCGCCCAGCTTGTGACCGACCATGGACTCGGTGATGTACACGGGAACGTGCTTGCGACCATCGTGAACCGCGATCGTGTGGCCGACCATCTCCGGGTAGATGGTGGAGGAGCGGGACCAGGTCTTGATGACGTCCTTCTTGCCAGCCTCGTTCATAGCGGCGACACGCGCGAGGAGGCGAGTCTCCACGAACGGACCCTTCTTGAGACTTCTGCTCATGCTTTCTTTCTCCTACTACTCGTGTACTGCTACTTGGACTTGCGACGACGGATGATGAGCCTGTTGGAGGCCTTCTTGGGGTCGCGCGTCTTGTAACCCTTGGTGGGCTTGCCCCAGGGCGTCACGGAAGGACGACCAGAGGTGTGGTTCTTGCCCTCGCCGCCGCCGTGCGGGTGGTCGACAGGGTTCATGACCGTACCACGGACGGTGGGACGGACGCCTGCCCAACGGTGACGACCGGCCTTGCCGATGACAATGTTGGAGTGCTCGGCGTTACCAACCTCGCCAATGGTGGCACGGCAGGTAAGGAGCACGCGGCGAAGCTCGGAGGACGGGAGGCGCAGGATTGCGTAGCCGTTGTCCTTGCCCATGAGCTGGACCGAAGTGCCGGCGGAGCGGGCCATGGCCGCGCCCTTGCCGGGCTGGAACTCCACGTTGTGGACGAGCGTACCAACGGGGATCTCGGAGAGCGGCATGCAGTTGCCGGGCTTGATGTCCACGCCGGTCTTGCCGGAGATGACGGTGTCGCCAACCTTGAGGCCCTCGGGAGCGAGGATGTAGGCCTTGGCGCCATCGACGTAGTGGAGAAGCGCGATGCGAGCGGAGCGGTTGGGGTCGTACTCGATGGTTGCAACCTTGGCCGGCACGTCGTCCTTCAGACGCTTGAAGTCGATGCGACGATACATGCGCTTGTTGCCGCCGCCCTGGTGACGGACGGTAATGCGGCCGTTGTTGTTGCGGCCACCCTTCTTGCGCAGCGGCTCAGTGAGCGACTTCTCGGGCTTAGAGGCGGTAATCTCGGAGAAGTCCGAGACCGTCTGGAAGCGCCTACCAGCGCTCGTAGGCTTGAGGTGCTTAACTGCCATTACTTCTTTCCCTTCTGTTTCCGTTGGCCACCCTGCTCAGGGATTGGCGGGGTGACACCGGATTACCACGGTACCGCGCGTATCCATCATGCGCGGCATGAGAGCCCGAACCCCCGAAGGGGCCGGGCAGGATTGCTACTCGGCGTCGGCCTGCTGCTGGGTAGCGAAGATCTCGATCTGCTCACCGGGGGCGAGCGTCACGATGGCCTTCTTCCAGCTGCGGGTCATACCAACCTGGTAGCGGACGCGCTTGGCCTTGCCGCGCACGTTGATGGTGTTGACCTTGACCACGTGGACGTTGAAGAGCCTCTCAACGGCCTCGGCGATCTCCTCCTTGGGAGCTTTCTTGGCAACCTCGAAGGTGTACTTGCCCTGCTCCATGAGGTCGTAAGAACGCTCGGAGACCACGGGGCGGATGATGACGTCGTAAGCGGACTGCATTATGCAAGCACCTCCTCGAGCTGCTTCGCGATGGCGGTGGTCATGACGAGGGCACCGTTGTCGATGAGGTTCCTGGTGTTGGCCTCGGAGACGGCGATGCAGTTGACCTTCTCCAGGTTGCGGAAGGAGAGGTAGCTGTTGACGTCGTCATCGGGGATGACCACGGTTACGCGCTTGTCCGAGACGCCCAGGGCGTCGAGAACTGCCTTGGCCTGCTTGGTCGAGGGCTTCTCGAAGGAGAGGGCGTCAACGAGGACGAGCTCGGAATCGGCGACCTTGCCGGAGAGCACGGACCTCATAGCGAGCTTGACCATCTTCTTGTTGATGCGCTTGGAGTGATCGCGCGGGGTGGGTCCAAAGACAACGCCCCCGCCGGTCCACTGGGCGGCACGGATGGAGCCCTGGCGGGCACGACCGGTGCCCTTCTGGCGCCAAGGCTTGCGGCCGCCGCCGGAGACCTCGTGACGGTTCTTGGTGGAGTGGGTGCCCTGACGCAGGCAGGCGTCCTGACAGACCACAACCTGATGGATGACCGGGATGTTCGGCTCGATGCCGAAGACGTCGTCGGAGAGATCGGCCTGGCCGGCCGCCTTCCCCTCGACGTTCTTGATGTCGTACTTGGACATGAGTCCTCCTTGTTAGCCTAAGTGTGTGCCTACTCGCGTGGGCCCTTAGGCCATGCGGACCTGGACCAGGGCGTTCTTGCCGCCGGGGACGGCGCCCTTGATGAGCATGAGGTTCTGCTCGGCATCGACGCGGACGAGCTTGAGGTTCTTGACGGTGACGCGCTCGTCGCCCATGTGGCCGTACATGTGCAGGCCCTTGCGGACGCGAGCGGGATAGGCGCACTGGCCAATGGAGCCAGGCTTGCGCTGGTTGCGGCAGCCGTGGGTCATAGGGCCACGGGAGAAGTTCCAGCGCTTGACGGTGCCCTGGAAGCCCTTGCCCTTGGAGGTGCCGATGACGTCGACGGACTTGACGTCCGCGAAGTCGGCGACGGTCACAACGTCGCCGGTGTGGTGCTCCTCGCCGTTCTCGACGCGGACCTCGCGCAGGTAGCGCATGGGCTCGACGCCGTGGGCGGCAAAGTGGCCGGCCATGGGCTTGTTGACGTGCTTGGACTTGATGTCTCCGAAGCCGATCTGGACGGCGTCGTAGCCGTCGGTCGCCTTCGTCTTCACCTGCGAGACGGTGCAGGGGCCAGCCTGGATGACGGTGACGGGGACGACGTTGTCGTCCTCATCCCACACCTGCGTCATTCCGAGCTTGCGGCCAAGGATCGTGCTGACCATGCTCATTCCTTACCCTCGGTGGTCATGGGACCAATGGGCAGCTCCTCTGCCCTCCCCAGCGGACCACGTCCTGTAGAAGCGGCGCATGGGGGCGTGACACACCTCTCCCCTTTAGCGCAGCCTGTCCAGTTTACACGCAGGATCGGGCGTTCACAATGTCTTCGCAGATTTTTTTGACCCCTGGGAGCTGGGGATTCACATTCCGCGCTGTCGGGCGTATCCATGGGCCAAAACAGGGCGCAGTATGCGCGATTCAAGCTATTGCCGAGGTGGAACGCTCCCGTTTGCAGGGATAAACGATCCCATGACATGCTGTCGCCGCCGCTTGCTGCGGACAATATCGCGAGCAAGAAGGATCACCGAGACAACGCCCATGACAATCCCCAGTGCAAGCAGGCAGAACCCCGCACCAAACGTAACGTAATACGTAGCGTGCGTAGAGGTGAGCATCATGAGAGCTACGGAGCAGACCTCGAAGAGCGAGAAGGCAGACATGATAGACGAAAGAACAAGTGAAGCCGCACGGCGATGCACCATGGGAAGGATTGCCGTCGCAATGGCGAGCAGCACAAGTACTGCTCCATCTGGAGCATCCGTGAGAGCAACCGAATAATCATAGCTGGTGCCGGAGACCACGAGGAAGGGCAAGAACGCGGCAATCCCCACGAGCAGTGCGGCGGCAAGGGTCACGAGCTCGGAGGGCGCCACACCAGTGACAGGCTGATACGCACTGTCAGCGCTCTCTATGCACCGAGGCTGTGAAGCGACGACCTGAGAGTCCCATCTAATGCTTGCAGGGGGTACGGCAAGGTTGAACCCGCAGTTGGGACAGAACTTCTCCGTGCCCGCTAGCTTCTTTCCACACTGAGGACAGAACATGCAACCCCCCACCGGACAAATTAGCAACATTCAAGATACTACCCGTATGAGCGCCTAGCCTGCCGCTCGACCATGGAATCGAAATACCGGGCAGCTCAATCCCACAGACGCGAAGGGGCCCGCCTCCATGTGGAGACGGGCCCCTTGCGCGTGATAAGACGCCGAACTAGAGCTTAATCTCGATATCCACGCCCGCAGGAAGGTCGAGGCGCATGAGCGAGTCGACGGTGGAGCTGCTGGGGTCGAGGATGTCGATGAGACGCTTGTGCGTGAGCATCTCGAACTGCTCGCGGGAGTCCTTGTCCTTGTGCGGCGAGCGGATGACCGTGTAAAGGTTGCGCTCGGTTGGCAGGGGGATGGGGCCGGAAACGCGGGCGCCGGTCTTCTGGGCGGTGTCCACGATGAGCTTAGCGGACTGGTCGACGACCTCGTGATCGTAGCCCTTGAGGCGAATCCTGATCTTCTGGCTTGACACTGTAAACCTCCGTAAATGAGCTATCGCTCGTGGTCGTTAACTAGGAAGCGGTGCCGCCGGCCTTGGCGACAATCTCGTCGCGGACGGCCTTCGGGACGGGCTCGTAAGCGCTGAACTGCATGGTGTAGCTTGCGCGACCCTGCGTCTGGGAACGAAGGTCGGTAGCGTAGCCAAACATCTCGCCCAGTGGCACCTTGGCGCGAATGACCTTGGTGTCCTTGCGGTCCTCCATGCCCTCGATCTTGCCGCGGCGAGAGGACAGGTTGCCCATGACATCACCCATGTACTGCTCGGGGGTCTCAACCTCGACCTCCTCGATGGGCTCGAGAAGAACAGGATCGGACTTCTTGAGGGCGTCCTTGATTGCCATGGAACCGGCAATCTTGAAGGCGGCCTCGGAGGAGTCGACCTCGTGGTAGGAGCCGTCGACGAGGGTCACCTTGATGTCGACAACGGGGTAGCCGGCGATTACGCCGCTCTCCAGGGCCTCCTGGATGCCCTTGTCGATCGAGGGGATGTACTCCTTGGGCACGACGCCGCCGACGATGGCGTTGATGAACTCGTAGCCCTTGCCCTCCTCGTTGGGCTCCATGTCGATGATCGCGTGACCATACTGTCCGCGGCCACCGGACTGGCGGACGAACTTGCCCTCAGCGTGCTGGACGGCGTGGCCGGCGGTCTCGCGGTAAGCGACCTGAGGCTTACCCACGTTGCAGTCGACCTTGAACTCGCGGCGCAGGCGGTCGACGATGATCTCGAGGTGAAGCTCGCCCATGCCGGCGATGATGGTCTGGCCGGTCTCCTGGTCGGTGTGGACGCGGAAGGTCGGATCCTCCTCGGCCAGCTTGGCGAGACCGACGGACATCTTCTCTTGCTCGGCCTTGGTCTTGGGCTCAACGGCAACGTCGATGACGGGGTCGGCGAACTTGATGGACTCGAGGACGATGGGCTTGTGCTCGTCGCAGAGCGTGTCGCCGGTCTGGGTGTTCTTGAGGCCAACGCAGGCGACGATGTCACCGGCGGAGCACTCCTCGCGGTCAACGCGGTCGTTGGCGTTCATCTCGAGGATGCGTCCCAGGCGCTCCTTGGAGTCCTTGACAGAGTTATAGACGTAGGAGCCAGCCTCGGCCTGACCAGAGTACACGCGGATGTAGGTGAGCTTGCCCACGTACGGGTCGGTCATGATCTTGAAGGCGAGAGCAGCGAAGGGCTCCTTGGGATCCGCGTGACGGGCCTCGGGCTCACCCTTGAGGTTCTTGCCATCAATCTCGGGAACGTCAAGCGGGCTGGGCAGGTAGTCCACGACGGCGTCGAGAAGCTCCTGGATGCCCTTGTTCTTATAAGCGGAACCCACGAAGACGGGGTTGAGCTCGTTGGCAATGACGCCCTTGCGGATGGCTGTCTTGAGGAGGTCGACAGGGATCTCCTTCTCCTCGAGGACGGCCTCCATCAGCTCGTCAGAGAAGTTGGCAGCCGCGTCGAGCAGCTCCTCGCGCTTCTCCTGAGCAAGGTCGGCGAACTCCTCGGGGATGGAGTCCATGGGCTCGGGGTAAATCATGCCCTTGGCGTCTTCCTTGAAGTCCCACGCGGTCATGGTGACCAAGTCGACGAGACCCCAGAAGTTGGACTCGGAGCCCATGGGGATCTGGGCGGCCACGGCGGGGGCGGAGAGGCGCTCTTTCATGGTGTCGATGGCGTGGAAGAAGTCGGCGCCAACGCGGTCGAACTTGTTGATGAAGGCGATGCGGGGCACGTTGTACTTGGCAGCCTGACGCCACACGGTCTCGGACTGGGGCTGGACGCCGGCGACGGCGTCAAAGACGGCAACGGCGCCGTCAAGGACGCGCAGGCAGCGCTCGACCTCGGCCGTAAAGTCCACGTGACCCGGGGTGTCGATGATCTGGATGACGTGATCCTTCCAGAAGCACGTGGTGGCCGCGGAGGTGATGGTCACGCCGCGCTCCTGCTCCTGAACCATCCAGTCCATGGTCGCAGCACCGTCGTGGACCTCGCCGATCTTGTGGGTCTTGCCGGTGTAGTAGAGGATGCGCTCGGTAGTGGTGGTCTTACCGGCATCGATGTGAGCCATGATGCCGATGTTTCGCAGGTCTTCGAGCTTGTATTTCATCTGAGCCATATACTGCTACCCCCAACTAGAAGCGGTAGTGAGAGAATGCGCGGTTGGCCTCGGCCATCTTGTAGAGATCCTCGCGGCGCTTGACAGAGGCACCCACGCCATTGGCGGCATCCATGATCTCGTTGGCGAGACGCTCGGCCATGGTCTTCTCCTTGCGGGCACGCGAGAAGGTGACGAGCCAGCGGATGGCCAGCGTGGTGGCACGACGGGAGTTGACCTCCATGGGCACCTGGTAGGTGGCGCCACCGACGCGCTTGGGCTTGACCTCGAGGGTAGGACGGATGTTGTCCATAGCCTTCTTGAAGACGGAGAGGGGGTCCTCGCCGGTCTTCTCGGCAACGATGTTGAAGGCACCATAGACGATGCGCTCGGCGGTGGCCTTCTTGCCATCGAGGAGGACCTTGTTGATGAGCTGGGTCACGAGGCGGTTGTTATAGACGGCGTCAGGCTGGACCTCACGACGCACTGCTGCTGCACGACGCGGCATGTTTATATCTCCCTAGAACAGTTGGCTTGCGTTGCTTGTGATGGTTTACTTGCCGCGCTTGGCACCGTAACGAGAACGGGCTTTCTTGCGGTTCTGGACGGCAGCGCAGTCGTAGGCGCCACGGATGATCTTGTAACGGACACCTGGGAGGTCACGCACGCGGCCACCACGGATGAGCACGATGGAGTGCTCCTGGAGGTTGTGGCCCTCGCCGGGGATGTAGGCGGTAACCTCGATGCCGTTCACGAGGCGCACACGGGCGACCTTACGAAGTGCGGAGTTGGGCTTCTTGGGCGTGGTGGTGAAGACGCGGGTGCAGACGCCACGCTTCTGGGGGTTGTGCTGGAGCGCTGCGTTTTTGGACTTGGCCTTGACGCTCACGCGGCTGTGGCGGACGAGCTGGTTAATGGTAGGCAAAGTTCTCTCCTTCTATACCTATCTACGTGCTTGTACACGAATCTTAAGGGCAGCGCAGCACCGTCACCCTGGATTGGCGCGAGGAGATACGTTACGCGCGCTCACTGCAGTTGTCAAAAAGCCACGCATCCGGGCGTATCCCTTCTTCACGTGACGCACACTTGGAAAACATTCGTCGACGAAGGCTTTCATCAGAGAACGGGGCGCCACCTCCGTGACGCCCCGTTCCGTTTGGTTACCCTTAAGCCAGACCGTTACCCCGGCAGGATGTTACTCCTCCTCGTCATCCAACCCGAGAACGCTCCTTCCGAGCGCGTCCGTTGCGACGATGGCAGCATAGAGCTCGTCGGGGGTGACATCGCCCGCAAGGTTGTGGATTGTCTCACCGGGGACGCAGGCGTTCTTGGCGATGGTGCGAATCTCGTCATCGGTCTTGATGCCCAGCTCGCTCAGCGTGACCGGCAGACCGACCTCGAGGCAGAACTCCTGCACGTCGAGAAACTCCCCCTCCGTGGCGCCCTCGAGCGTGAGCTGCACCAGAGTACCGAAGGCAACGCAGTTGCCATGGGGCACGCTGTGGCCGCCGAGCGAGGTAAGGCCGTTGTAGAAGGAGTGAGCCGCAGCGCAGTTGACGTTGTCGGCACCAACGCCGGACAGATAGACGTTTGCCTCGATAATGGCGTCGAGGGCGGGGGTCACCACGTGCTTCTCGCACGCAGCGAGCGCCTGGGTGCCGTAGTCGCACAGGGTCTGGTAGCAGAGCTTCGCAAGAGCCATGCCGGCACGCGTGATGCCCGTGCCCTCAAGGCTCGGAGACTCGGTACGCAGAGACGCACGGCCCTCGAAGTAGGTGCCCAGGGCGTCACCCATGCCGGCAACCAGGAAACGCGCAGGGGCATTAGCAATGACCTGCGAGTCCACCATGACCGCATCGGGGTTGGTGGGATAGAAGAGGTACTTGTCAAAGCTTCCATCGTCGTTGTAGATGACGGAGAGGCCGGTGCAGGGCGCGTCGGTTGCCGCGACGGTGGGGATGATCACCACGTGCTTGCCGGTGTAGTAGGCGGTTGCCTTTGCGGTATCGACCGCAGAGCCGCCACCAACGGCCACAACGGCATCAATCTTGTCCTCCTCGACGATTGCCTGCATCTTGGCAATCTCGCCCCTGCTCGAGATGCCGCCAAAGACCTCGTAGCGACGATAGTCCTCAGCATCGCCGAAGCTCTGCTCGAGCTGGTCGTGGCAGGCCTTGTAGCCGCTTCTCGAGCAGATGAAAAGCCAGCGCTTGCCCATGTAGCCCATCTCGCCCTTGAACTTGAGCAGGGCGCCCTTGCCCTGGACGTACTTCAGGGGCTCGCGCATTGCACGCAATAGCTTCATGACGGTCTCCCTTTCACGGTGGACTGGCCACGCTCCTCCCGCGTAGCATCGCGGTAAGTATCCCACGCAAAGCACTCGCTAATCCGTCCACTACCCCAAGCGGCGCCTACTGCCGGAGAACGCGCGTCGAGTTGAGGACGCAGAGGACCATCACACCCACGTCGCCAAAGACGGCGAGCCACATGGGGGCAAGCCCGACGACCGCCAAGCAGAGAATCGCAATCTTGACCGCAATGGCAAAGACGATGTTCTGGCAGGCTATGCGGATGGTGCGGCGAGCAATGCGGACGGCGACGGCAATCTTAGACGGCTTGTCATCCATGAGGACCACGTCGGCCGCCTCGATGGCGGCATCGGATCCCATGGCGCCCATCGCAATGCCCACATCCGCGCGGGCAAGTACCGGCGCGTCGTTGATGCCGTCGCCAACAAAGGCGAGCGTAGCGCCACCTTCGCGCTCGGAGAGGAGCCGCTCCACCTGCTCGACCTTGCCTGTTGGGAAAAGCTCTGCGTGGTACTCATCGAGGCCGAGGTCGCGGGCCACGCCAGCCGCGGCGGCCTTACGGTCTCCCGTGAGCATCACGCAGCGGCGCACCCCCTCGGCCTTGATGCTGGATATTGCCTCGCGGGCATCGTCTTTGACCTCATCGGAGATGTGGATGTGGCCGACGTACTCCCCGTCTACGGCAACATGGACGATGGTCCCGACAGCTGTGTGGCATCCCTCCCAGATGGCGCCCACCTCGTCCATCAGGCGATCGTTGCCAACTGCCACGCGATGGCCGTTGACCGTGGCAAGAACGCCGCGGCCAGCCTCCTCGGTTACGTCGGTCACGGTGCAGCCATCGTTACCACTGGGGTAGGCGTCGCGGAGTGCTGCGGCGATGGGGTGCGTGGAGTTGTGCTCGACGTGCGCGGCCAGGTGGAGGAGCTGCTCCTCGCTCAAGCGAGACGGGTGGACCGTGGTGACCTTGAACACGCCCTTGGTGAGGGTCCCGGTCTTGTCGAAGACGACGGTCTGCGTCTTGGCCAGCGCCTCGAGATAGTTGGAGCCCTTCACCAGGATGCCGTGCTTGGAGGCACTGCCTATACCCCCAAAGAACGTGAGAGGCACTGAGAGGACCAGCGCGCATGGGCACGAGACCACCAGGAAGGTGAGGGCACGCAGGAGCCACGTGGCGAAGGTGCCCGCAAAGTCACCCGAGGCGAGCGGGGGCAGAACCGCCACGGCGATGGCAAGGTACACGACTATGGGCGTGTAGACCCTGGCAAAGCGCTTGATGAACTTCTCGGAGTGCGACTTGTTTGAGCCGGCATTCTTTACCAGGTCGATGATCGTGCTTGCGGTAGACTCGCCGAAGCCCTTGGACACCCTCAGGCGAAGGACGCCGGAGAGGTTCACGCATCCCGAGAAGGCATCCTGGCCAGTCGTGACCGAGCGCGGCACGGACTCGCCGGTGATGGCACGGGCGTCCAGGCTCGAGGTGCCCTCAATCACTGTGCCGTCGAGGGGAATCTTCTCGCCAGGGCGCACGAGGATGACCTCCCCCACCTGCACGGTATTGGGGTCGACCGTGGTTATCTGGCCGTTGCGCTCCACGTTTGCCGTGTCGGGGCGAATGTCGAGGAGCTCCTTGATTGAGCGCTTGGAGTTACCCTCGGCGATGCCCTCGAAGAGCTCGCCCACCTGGAAGAAGAGCATCACGAAGACCGCCTCGGCAAACTGGGGCTCTCCGCCAGGAACAAAGCCTATGAGCAGGGCGCCGAAGGTAGCGATGGACATGAGGAAGTCCTCGTCGAAGGGGTGCCCGTGGGCAACGGACTCGGCCGCCTCCGCAATCACGCTTCCGCCTGATGCCACATAGGAGGGCAAGAAGAGCAGGAGCTGGGCCCAGAGAGGAAGACTTGTCAGCCGCTGGACGATAACCGCCACGATAAGAAGCACAGCGGCGATGATGATGCGGCGCGTGAGGACCGCTGGCTCCTCGCCATCGTCGTCCTCTTCATCCTCCTCGTCAGCGCAAGCGGCGCAGGCGGCCTTCTCGTCCTTCTCGTCCTCGTCGTGGTGGCAGCATGAGCAAGACATCTGGTCCTCCGTTGGTTCGGCCGTACATCTTGGTGCCCGGGTGCCCACTTTCGTGAACACATGAGCACATGTTCATGTGAACACTATCACGCCCACGGCCCCTGGTCAAGATGGGCCCCGACGGCCAGCGCTCCCCGCCACCCCTCGTTCTTTATCGGTTTCGGTTTCTGTTAATCGGCCATTGCATTTCCGCAGGTCAGCGGAATCACAACTCTCAGATTCCGCTAAAGAATGGTGTTATGGTGATGCTGCCATGCGGCGAGCAGCCGAGAAGCGGCTACTCCTCGCTTGCGCGAACAGGCTCAGCGGCGTGCAAGAGGCCAACTGAGATGAGCGTGGTCACGTGCTCGTCTGCCAGCGAGTAGATCACACGGCGACCATCGCGTCGAGCGGTCACCAACCCACGGTCGCGCAGCAGCCGGAGCTGGTGCGATATGGCTGATTGCGAGACGGCGCAAATCTCTTCGAGGTCAGAGACGCTCTTCTCGCCCAGCGAAAGCGCCCCCAGGATCCGAAAGCGCGTGAAATCTGAGAGCGCGTCAAAGATCTGCGTGGCATCGTAGACCACGTCATCGTTAGAAAGATACTCGTCGAGAAGGTCCCTCGAACAGGCCTCATTCATGGGTCCTCCCCCATCGTTAGCGGCAACAAGAAAACTCTTACCGGTCATGTTACCCGGTTGTCACTCGGCGACAATGCGGGAGCCATTGGGCGAACACCAGGTGAGCGATAGTTCCCCTCGGGGAATTAACATCTTTGACCCACCAGCAAAGTCCTGCATCTGCAACCCTGAACCATCACTAGGTATTGGAGGGGTCCGCATGGAGAACCAATCGGGGCCTAAAGCCGGCTACGTTGCCTATGCACTTACATCTGTCGTGCTCGGGATTCTCGCTGCCACCCTCCCCGCTGGTGCAGCGAAGGTGGGATGCTGGATTGCGCTTCTCCCTTCGGTTCTCGCCCTCCCCCACATGGCGAAAAGGTACGGGGTTCGCATGGGCAGCGGGGAGTTCGTCCTCGTAAATACGGTTTTGTACGGGCTATTCTGGTTGCTTCTTGGTGCCAATGCCCTGGGCGCACAGCTCCCCTACGCTCAGCTATATGTGACTTGGGTCGCCGCATTCATCATCGCTACCTGCGCGCAGGGCTTCATGGAGGAGGCACGCAAGCGCTAGCACTTGTCAACCGCACGCAAGTCGCCACACAAAAGGGCCCCGGCGAAGTGCCGGGGCCCTGCCATTCTATCGAGGCGGCAGACGTGACAGCCTTGCCCGTACTGGACTACCCCTTGTCCTCGTCATCGGAGGAGTTCTCCTGCTTGACTACCTGAGAAAGCAGGTCGTCCAGGGAACCCAGGTCCTCGTTGATGACATCGGAGTCGTTGGACTGCGTGTCCACCGAGCCACCAATGAGCTCATCGTCATAGTGGTGCTTGGCGGGAGCCGCAGTGCCCAGCATGATGTCAGAATCCGCATCAGGCGAGAAGACCATGTTGAGGAGCTGCGAGAGATCCTCGGAATCTGCCTCGTCGTCATCGGGCTCGAGGATGTAGAGCAGGCCGCGAGCCTCGAGGCCATCGCGGAGCTCCTCGATGGCCTTGGCACCAATGCCGTCGATGCGGAGCAGGTCATCCTCGGTCTTGCCGATGAGGTCACCCACGGTCTCGATGCCCACCTCGCTGAACTTGTTGGTCCAGCGCTGCGAGACGCCAAGATCGTCGAAGAGGTAGAGCTTGGCGTCCTCGCTGGAGAGCGTGCGCCCGTTCTTGGAGTAGACCCCGCCGTAACCGTAGTCGTCGCCCACCCAGTCGAGCTGCTTGGGGAGCTTCTCCTCGATGCCCTTGAGCTCGTCGGGAGCCCACTCGGGCAGGCTCTGGGCCTGCGGGGAGGTGGGGCCGTCGATCTTGGTGCCATGGTAGGTAAGCTCGACGCCGCGGTACGCGGAGAGGCCGGTGCCCGCAGGAACCTGCTTGCCCACGATGACGTTGGACTTGAGGTCGAGCAGGTGGTCCACGTCACCGGCGATGGAGGAGTCTGTGAGCACGCCAGCGGTGCGGATGAACGACGCGCTGGAGAGCCAGGAGTCAATGGAGCTTGCAACCTTGAGGGTACCGAGGATGACGGGCTCTGCCTCGGGCGGGGTGCCGCCGGCCAGGGCAACGTTGCGCACCGTGTCAGCGAAGACGTAGCGATCAACGTACTGGCCGAGCAGGTACTGGGAGTCGCCGGGGTTGGTTACCTGGACGCGACGGAGCATCTGACGGGCAATGACCTCGATGTGCTTGTCGTTGAGGTCGACGCCCTGGGAGGTGTAGACGTCCTTGACGGAGGCGACGAAGGTGTGCATCGTCGACTCGATGTCGGTGAGCTTGCGAAGCTTGCGGAAGTTCACGAAGCCGCGGGTGATCTGGTCGCCGGCGCGAACCTCGACGCCATCCTCCATGCCCGGCATGAAGCGCGCGGATGCGGGGATACGCCACTCCTCGAGGATACGGGAGTGGTCGTCGGTGTCGACGATGCGGATGAGGTACTCGGTCTGCTCGGGCGTGATGAGAAGGGTTCCCGAAACGGGCGCGAGGTCTGCCTCGCGGCCGAGGATCTTCTCGTTGACGTTGCCGACGACGTCGAACATACGGGCGACCGTGGGGAGGCCCTGCGTGATGTCGTCAGCGCCAGCGACGCCGCCGGAGTGAATCGTACGCATCGTGAGCTGGGTGCCCGGCTCGCCGATGGACTGGGCGGCGATGATGCCGACCGCCATGCCGATGTTGACGGGACGACGAGTGGAGAGGTCCCAGCCGTAGCACTTCTGGCAGACGCCGTACTTGGACTTGCAGGTGAGCAGTGCCCTCAGCTGGACCTTCTTGAGCCCGTGAGCCACGAGCATCTTGAGGTGGTCCTTGGACTCGATGTAACCGTCGCGGGCGATGAGAACCTCGCCGGTAGCGGGGTCAACGATGTCGTTGAGGGCACAACGGCCGATAAGGTCGGTGTCAACGTCGGACTCGCCCGGCTTGATGAGCGGGTAGGTGACAGCCTCGTCGGTTCCGCAGTCCTCCTCGCGAACGATGACATCCTGGGCCACGTCGACTAGACGGCGGGTAAGGTAGCCGGAGTCGGACGTGTGGGACGCCGTGTCCACGAGGCCCTTACGGGCGCCATAGGTGGAGATGAAGTACTCGAGCGGGAGCAGGCCCTCGCGGAAGTTGGCCTTAATGGGCAGGTCGATGGTGTCGCCGGACATATCGGCCATGAGACCACGCATACCTGCGAGCTGGCGAAGCTGCGTCTTGGAACCACGGGCGCCGGAGTCGGCCATCATGTAGATGGGGTTGTCCTCGGCGAAGCCCTCGAGCATCTTGGAGCCAAGCTCGTTCGTGCACTCGGTCCAGGCGTTGACAACCTCAACGTGGCGCTCCCCCTCGGAAAGGAAGCCGTCCTCGTAGTACTCGTTGATCTCGTCGACCTTGTCCTGTGCCTCGTTAAGCATCTCCTGCTTCTCGGGCGGAATGACGGCATCCCAGACCGAGACCGTAAGGCCAGCAACGGTGGCGTAGTGGAAGCCGGTCTCCTTGATGGCGTCAAGGATGGGCTCGACGTCGGCGGTGCTATAGCGATCGCACGCGTCGTTGACGAGCTTCTTGATGTCACCCTTGTTCATCTTGTAGTTGATGAAGGGGTAGTCGGCAGGGAGGCACTGCGTGTTGAAGATCACGCGGCCAACCGTGGTCTCGATACGCACCGCGTGATCGGTTACGTCGTAGTCCATGGGGCTGTTCCACTTGTCGTAGGTGCGGAAGATCCTACGGCCGTCCTCGACGACGTTGGCGTCCTGAGCGCACACGCGAACCTTGATGTTGGCCTGGATATCCAGGTTGTCACGGTTATCGAAGGCGAGAATGGCGTCGTCGAAGTCGGCGAAGACGCGACCCCCGCCCTGTGCACCGTCCTTGGCAGTTGTGAGGAAGTACGTACCGAAGACCATGTCCTGGGACGGCACGGTGACAACCTCGCCGGAGGCCGGCTTGCGCAGGTTGTTGGTCGAGAGCATGAGGACGCGGGCCTCGGTCTGTGCCTGCGTGGAAAGCGGCACGTGCACCGACATCTGGTCGCCGTCGAAGTCGGCGTTGAAGGGGGCACAGACCAGCGGGTGCAGGTGGATTGCCTTGCCTTCAACGAGGACCGGCTCGAAGGCCTGGATGGAGAGGCGGTGCAGCGTAGGTGCGCGGTTGAGAAGCACCAGGCGATCCTGGATCACCTCGTCGAGCACGTCCCAGACGGCGGGCATGCCGCGGTCGATGGCGCGCTTGGCACCCTTGATGTTTTCGACCTTGCCGAGCTCGACCAGGCGACGCATAACGAAGGGCTTGAAGAGCTCGAGCGCCATGGCAGAGGGAAGGCCGCACTGGTGCAGCTTGAGGTGCGGGTCGACGACGATGACCGAACGGCCGGAGTAGTCGACGCGCTTGCCCAGGAGGTTCTGGCGGAAGCGGCCCTGCTTGCCCTTGAGGGCCTCAGCGAGCGACTTGAGGGGACGTCCGCCACGACCGGTGACGGGACGACCGCGACGACCGTTGTCGAAGAGGGCGTCGACGGACTCCTGGAGCATGCGCTTCTCGTTGTTCACGATGATCGCAGGGGCATCGAGGTCGAGCAAACGCTTGAGTCGGTTGTTGCGGTTGATCACGCGACGGTAGAGGTCGTTGAGGTCGGACGCAGCAAAGCGACCACCGTCGAGCTGCACCATGGGGCGCAGATCGGGCGGAATCACAGGGATAACGTCCAGGATCATGTTTGCGGGGTCGTTGCCGCCCTTGAGGAAGGCGTCGACAATCTCTAGGCGCTTAATGGCCTTCTCGCGCTTCTGCTTCTGGGAGTCATCAGAGGCGATGATGGCGCGGAGCTCCTTGGCCTCCTTCTCGAGGTCGATGCCGCGGAGAAGCTCACGCACTGCCTCGGCGCCCATGCCGCCCTTGAAGTAGATGCCGTAGTAGCGCTTGAGCTCGGAGAAGAGCGCCTCGTCGGAGATGAGCTGGCGCTTCTCGAGCTGCATGAACTGCTCGTAGGCCTCGCGGCGCAGTGCCTTCTCCTCCTCGTACTCCTCCTCGAGGTCGGCGATGCCGGCGCGGATCTCCTCCTCGGAGAGAGGCTCCACGTCGTCGAACTCGTCGCCAGAGGCCTTGCCCTGCTCCTTGAGGCGCTCGATCTGGTCGTCGCGCTCGGCGTCCAGCTCCTCGATGTCTGCGGCCAGCTCCTCCTTGAGGTCGTCGGCATCGGCCTCGCGGGCCTCGGTGTCGACGTCGGTGATCACGTAGCTCGCGAAGTACAGGACCTTCTCGAGGTCCTTGCTCTTCATGTCAAGCAGGCGCGACATGGGGAAGCTCGCGGGGCTCTTGAAGTACCAGATGTGGCTCACGGGCGCAGCGAGCTCGATGTGGCCCATGCGCTCGCGGCGCACCTTGGCGGTGGTCACCTCGACGCCGCAGCGCTCGCAGACGATGCCCTTGAAGCGGATGCCCTTGTACTTGCCGCAGGCGCACTCCCAGTCCTTGACGGGACCAAAGATCTTCTCGCAGAACAGGCCGTCCTTCTCGGGCTTGAGCGTGCGGTAGTTGATGGTCTCGGGCTTCTTGACCTCACCGTGCGACCAGCTGCGGATCTGGTCTGCAGAGGCAAGCGAGATCTTGATAGCATCGAAGTCGGTGGTATCGAATTCTGCCACAGTCGCTACTCCTTATCGCTGTTGGCGTCGCCGACGAGATCGTCGGACTCGCCTAGGTCGCGGGCAAGGCCCTTGACGAGGTCATCGGTGGTGTTGATGTTGGCAAAGGTGTCCACGGGGTTCTCCTTGGCCGCGGGCTTCTCCTCCTCGGCCTTGGGCTCGGCCTTCTTCTTGTAGGAGATGGGCTCGATGTCGAGCGCGAGGGAGCGCATCTCCTTGACGAGGACCTTGAAGGACTCGGGAATGCCCGCAGGAGGCACGTTCTCGCCCTTGACGATGGCCTCGTAGGTCTTGACGCGGCCATTGGTGTCGTCGGACTTGACCGTGAGGATCTCCTGGAGGACGTTGGCCGCGCCGTAGGCGTAGAGGGCCCAGACCTCCATCTCGCCGAAGCGCTGGCCGCCGAACTGGGCCTTGCCGCCCAGAGGCTGCTGCGTGACGAGGCTGTAGGGGCCAGTCGAACGAGCGTGAATCTTGTCGTCGACCATGTGGCCGAGCTTCAGGATGTAGGAGGTGCCCACCGTGATGGGGCTCTTGAACGCCTCGCCCGTGCGGCCATCGTAGAGCGTGGTCTTGCCACGGTCGTTGAGCTGCGGGACGAAGGCGGCGTTCATGTGCTTGCCGTACTCGAGCATGGCCTTATTCATGAGGTTCACGTTGGTGCGGCGGATGATCTCGGCGACCTCCTTGTCGGTCGCGCCGTCAAAGACGGGCGTGGCCACGGGGATGGGGCCAGGGACGTAGGTCTTGGAGTCCGGCGTGGTGTCATCCCAGCCGTGGGTGGCACCCCAGCCAAGGTGGCACTCGAGCAGCTGGCCAACGTTCATACGAGAAGGTACGCCCAGCGGGTCGAGAAGAACGTCGACGGGCGTGCCGTCGGCCATGTAGGGCATATCCTCGACAGGAAGGACCTTGCAGACAACGCCCTTGTTACCGTGACGTCCAGAGATCTTGTCGCCCTGCTGAATCTTGCGGCGCTGAGCGACGAAGACGCGGACAAGCTCGTTCACGCCAGGCTGGAGGTCGTCGCCGGCTTCGCGGCTAAAGCGCACGACATCGACAACGCGGCCATAGGCGCCGTGAGGCATCTTGAGCGATGTGTCACGCACGTCGTGGGCCTTGGCACCAAAGATGGCACGGAGCAGGCGCTCCTCGGCCGTAAGCGCAGTCTCGCCCTTGGGCGTGACCTTGCCCACCAGGATGTCGCCGGGGCCGACCTCGGCGCCAATGCGGATGATGCCATCGTCATCGAGGTTTGCGAGCATCTCCTCGGACTGGTTGGGAATCTCGCGGGTAATCTCTTCGGGACCGAGCTTGGTGTCGCGCGCGTCGATCTCGTGGCGGGAGATGTTGATCGAGGTGAGCAGGTCCTCCTGGACCACACGGTCGGAGACGATGATGCCGTCCTCGTAGTTGTAGCCCTCCCAAGGCATGTAGGCCACGGTGAGGTTCACGCCAAGCGCGAGCTCGGAGTGATCGATCGAGGTGCCGTCGGCCAGAGGCTGGCCCGCCTCGACGTAGTCGCCCGCATGCACGATGGGACAGTGGTTGATGCAGGTGCTCTGGTTGGAGCGCTGGTACTTGGGCAGCTCGTAGTCCTCGGCACCGTACTCGTCGGAGTAGACGGTCACGTGAGCGGCGTCGACCTTGTCAACAACGCCAGCGTGAGCCGCACGAATGACCTCGCCGGAGTCGAGCGCGGCGCGGGCCTCCATGCCAGTTCCCACATACGGAGCGTGGGGACGGATAAGAGGCACAGCCTGACGCTGCATGTTTGCGCCCATGAGGGTACGCTTTGCGTCGTCGTGCTCGAGGAACGGAATAAGGTTGGCTGCGACCGAGAGCATCTGGCGGGGCGAGACATCCATGTAGTCGACGTCGGCGACCTCCACCTGTGCAGGAGCGCCGAAGGAGCCGTCGAAGTCACGCGTACGGGCAATGACTCGGTCGGGGTTGGTGATGTTGCCCTTCGAGTCGACAACCACAAAGCGGCGCGTCTTGGGGTCAACGGGGGTGTTGGCCGGCGCGATGTTGTGGTTCTCCTCCTGGTCAGCAGTCATCCACACGATCTCGTCGGTGACCTTCCCGTCAACGACCTTGCGATACGGCGCCTCGATGAAACCGTAGTCGTTCACGTGCGCGTAGAGCGCCAAGGAGCCGATAAGGCCGATGTTGGGGCCCTCGGGCGTCTCGATCGGGCACATACGAGAGTAGTGCGAGTTGTGGACGTCGCGGACGGCCGTAGGCACGTTGGTACGGCGGCTGGAGCCGGACTTGTGGCCGGCAAGGCCGCCAGGGCCAAGGGCCGAAAGACGGCGCTTGTGCGTGAGGCCGGCAAGCGGGTTTGCCTGGTCCATGAACTGGGACAGCTGAGAGGAGCCGTAGAACTCCTTGATGGCCGCCACGATCGGTCGGATGTTGATCAGCGACTGCGGCGTGATGTCGTCGGCATCCTGCGAGGCCATGCGCTCGCGCACAACGCGCTCCATGCGGCTCATGCCAATGCGGAACTGGTTCTGCACGAGCTCGCCCACGGTGCGCACGCGGCGGTTGCCAAAGTGGTCGATATCATCGGTGTGCTTGGTCTCATCGCCAGCGTGAAGGGCCAGGAGGTAGCGAAGGGCCGCCACGATGTCCTCGCTGGTGATGACGCGCTCGTTGGCATCAACGTCAAGGCCGAGCTTCTTGTTGACCTTGTAGCGGCCAACGCGAGCCAGGTCGTAACGCTGCGGGTTGAAGTAGAGGCCGTCAAGCAGCGAGCGGGCGGAGTCCACAGTGGGGGGCTCGCCGGGACGCTGGCGACGGTAGATCTCGAGCAGGGCGTCCTCGCGGGTGGTTGCGACGTCGCGCTCGATGGTCGAGCGAACAACCTCGGAGTCGCCGAGGAGCGAGAGAATCTCGTCGTCCGTCTCGGCAATGCCGAGGGCACGCAGGAACGACGTGGCGCTCTGGCGACGCTTGCGGTCGATGGAGACCACAAGGTGGCCGCGCTTGTCGACCTCAAACTCGAGCCAAGCACCACGAGCGGGGATGAACTGCACACGGTGGACGAGGATGCCGGAGTCCACCTCAGCGGCAAAATACACGCCAGGAGAGCGAACCAGCTGAGAGACAACGACGCGCTCGGAGCCGTTGATGATGAAGGTGCCGCAGTCTGTCATGAGCGGGAAATCGCCCATGAAGACGAGCTGCTCCTTGATCTCACCGGTCTCCTTGTTGATGAAGCGCACGTCCACAAAGAGGGGGGCCTGGTAAGAGAGGTCCTTTGCACGGCACTCGGCAAGGCTGCGGGACGGGTCACCAAATTGGTGCTCGCCGAAGGTCACCTGCATGGTCCCAGCAGAGTTCTCAATGGGAGAGAACTCGGCGAAGGACTCGGCGATGCCGTCGGTCATGAAGTGCTTGAACGAATCCTTCTGGACAGAGATGAGGTTAGGCAGCTCCATCGCAGGCGGGATTTTGCTAAAGCTCTTGCGCGTACGGGTGACTTGCGGTTTAGTAAGAGAAGTCTTTGCGGTAGACACCAGGCTTTTCCTCCTTCAAAAGGGTGGAAGGCGGCAATTGTCGCAAACTAGTAATCTAGCCAAGGTCAAGACTTTCGTCAACAACAAGCCTTGACTTGCATTGCATTTTCTACTAGATTCCTTTATTTTTCACGCGTCATACGCAAAAGCTCAGGAAGCTTGTGGAGGAATCATGGGGGGTCTCGGCGAGCGACCGGCGCCTATGGAGCGGACTCGGTGCCAGGGCATGGCGGCTTGTTACCGGGCCGTTAGGGCTGCCGAGCAACAACAGGGCAAATACATCGAAACCCAAACGAGCCGGTAACAACGGGCTTGCTGCTACTTAGGCTCTCGCATGCGAAAAGGGGTCGGACCTGATGGCCCGACCCCTTGATTCAAGCGGTGCGTCTGAGAAACTCGAAGTTACTTCAGGGTGACGGTGGCGCCGGCCTCCTCGAGCTGCTTCTTGGCGTCCTCGGCGTCCTCCTTCTTGGCACCCTCGAGCAGGACGGTGGGAGCGGACTCCACCTTGTCCTTGGCCTCCTTGAGGCCGAGGCCGGTGAGGGCGCGGGCAACCTTGATGACAGCGATCTTGTTGGAGCCGAAGGAGGTCAGCTCAACGTCGAAGTTGGTCTTCTCCTCCTCCTCGGCAGCAGCGTCGCCAGCTGCGGGGGCAGCGGCAACGGCGACGGGGGCGGCGGCGGAAACGCCGAAGACGTCCTCCAGCTCGTGGACGAGCTCGGAAAGCTCGAGGGCGGGCATCTCCTTGATGGCCTCGATGATCTCTTCCTTGGTAGCAGCCATGCTAATTCTCCTTTTGGTAGGGGCACCTCATGTACCCTCAGATGTATTTGGTAGTGCTGGTAGAGCTTGTGGTGCGGCAGGACGCTACGCGGCCTGCTTGTCGGCGACCGCCTGCAGCGTGGTGACGAGGCCCCTGGCAGGACCAGCGCACACCTGCGCAATGCCGGAGAGCGGGCTGCCAATGACGTACACGAGCTTGGCAAGCAGCTCGTCGCGGGATGGGAGCTCGGCGTAGGCGAGGGCCTCCTCGGACGAGATGGCCTTGCCGTCAGCGATGCCACCCAGAATCTGCATCTTCTTGAGCTTGTCGGCCTCCTGCTTGAGGACTTTGGCGGCCTCGACAGGATCCTTCTCGTAGAAGACGTAGGCGCAGGTGCCCTTGAGCATCTCGTCGATATCGGGCATCTCAGCGTCCTTGAGGGCGATACGCACGATGTTGTTCTTGTAGACCTTCATGTGCGCGCCGGCCTCGCGAAGGGCACGACGGAGCTCCTGGGCATCCTTGACGGTGAGGCCACGGTAGTCGACGACGAAGAGACCCTTGGAGGCCTCGATGGAACCCTTGACCTTCTCGAGCATGTCGATGTTGGACTGTGCTGGCATGTGAACACCTCCTTCTCATGCGTTTCCGGGCACGATCCGCCGACGCGGCGGACCCCTCGCATGAGAGGGCCCCGCTTGGCGCAGCCAAACGGGGCCTCATGGATTCAATGCTGAGACCACCTCGGCAGGCGGGTTTCCCCTTTGAGCCATATGGCACCGGCTGTCTTTGGCAGCGGGACGTGCAACGTGTATATGCAGGAGAAAACCTGCGACGAACATTCTCTCACCGATCTGGTGTTCACGTCAAGGCAAACGAGTCTCCCACGCCTTCGCCACAAAAAAGCTCCGCCCTCACGAGCGGGGTTTAACTACCAAAGCAGCGGCTGGAGACTAGTCCTCCATGAAGTCACGGGTCTTGGTGGTGTCGACCTTGATGCCAGGGCCCATGGTGGTGGAGATCACGATGGACTTGACGTACTTGCCCTTGGCGCTCGAGGGCTTGACGCGCAGCAGCTCGGTGATGAGAGCGGCGTAGTTCTCCACGAGAGCCTTGACGTCGAAGGACGCCTTGCCCATGGGGACGTGGCAGATGCCATAGCGGTCGGCGCGGTACTCAACACGACCGGCCTTGAGCTCCTCGACCATCTTCTCGACGTCCATGGTCACGGTACCCAGCTTGGGGTTGGGCATGAGGCCACGGGGGCCAAGGATACGACCGAGGCGACCGACCTTGCCCATGAGGTTGGGCGTGGCGATGACGGCGTCAAAGTTGATGTTGCCCTTCTGGACCTCCTCGATGAGGTCGTCAGAGCCAACGATGTCGGCGCCGGCAGCCTCGGCCTCAGCTGCCTTGGCACCCTCGGCAAAGACGGCAACGCGGACGGTCTTGCCGGTGCCGTTGGGTAGAGAGATGGAGCCACGGATGTTCTGGTCGGCCTTGCGGGTGTCGACACCCAGACGAACGGCGACCTCGACGGTCTCGTCAAACTTCGCAGAGGAGAGCTCCTTGGCGAGCGTCATGGCCTCCTTGGGAGAGTAGACCTTGCCAGCCTCAACCTTGGCGGCAGCAGCATTGTAATTCTTTCCATGCTTGGGCATGCGATACCTCCTGTGGTCATCGGGCTTGCGCCCTCCCACATAGACGGCGCCAAAGCGCCTGTTATTGAGAGGCGCCCCTCAGGGGACGCGTGGTGCCTGGGGAATGGCTAGTTCTCGGCGATGGTGACGCCCATCGAGCGAGCGGTGCCAGCAACGATCTTCTTGGCAGCCTCGATGTCGTTAGCGTTGAGATCCGGCATCTTGATCTCGGCGATCCTGGTGAGCTGCTCCTGGGTGAGCTGGCCAACCTTGTCGCGCTGAGGAACGCCAGAGCCGCTCTTGAGGCCAAGCTCCTTCTTGATGAGGTGGGCCGCAGGCGGGGTCTTGGTCACGAAGTCGAAGGAACGATCCTCGTAGACGGTGATCTCGACGGGGATGATGTCGCCGGCCTTATCCTTGGTTGCGGCGTTGAAGGCCTGGCAGAACTGCATGATGTTGACCTGGGCAGCACCAAGGGCAGGACCAACGGGAGGCGCGGGGTTAGCGGCGCCAGCCGGAATCTGGAGCTTAATGAAGTGGGTGACCTTCTTCTTGGCCATGGTAAATCCTCCTGGAGAGCGCAGTTGCTTTCTATCTTCACGCAGGCGCCCGAGAAGCCATCCTCACCGATACGGGACCTGCCAGAAGTTTCTAACTGATAACCGAGATCTGGTCGAGCGTGAGCTCGACAGGCGTTTCGCGACCAAAAATCATAAGCATGACCTTGACCTTGCCCGCCTCGGCGTTAACCTCCGAGACCTGACCGTCA
Source organism: Olsenella sp. (assembly GCA_022648325.1). Classification (GTDB taxonomy): domain Bacteria; phylum Actinomycetota; class Coriobacteriia; order Coriobacteriales; family Atopobiaceae; genus Tractidigestivibacter. The sequence goes on along the minus strand of JALCMG010000005.1, from coordinate 123,014 downwards.
AAGTCGGCCAGCGGTCCGGAGAGGACGCGCACTGACATGCCGGGCTCGATGTTGGTCGACGTGCGCTTGGGTGCGGGGGCAGCCGCGCTCGTACGGACGCCGCCGCGCCTCATGATCTTGTCGAACTCGTCGCGACGAAGCGGCGTGGGCTTGCCGTCGAGGCCGACAAAACCGGTAACGCCGGGTGTGTTGCGCACAACAGCCCAAGTGTTGTCATCGACCTCCATGCGAACGAGAACATAGCCAGGGAAGACCTTGGCCTCCTTGGTCTCGCGCTTGCCGCCGTCCTTGACCTCGGTGACTTCCTCGGTTGGGATCTGGATGTCCACGACCTTGTCGCCAATGCCATAGGTCTCGATACGGTGTTCGAGATCGGTTTTAACCTTGTTCTCGTACCCGGAGTACGTGTGAATAACGTACCAGCGCTTTGCCATGGCCTATGCCCCCAAACTCGTGTAGCCAACGAGCAAGGCCACAATGCCGGTGTCGACAAGCCAGAGTGCAATGCCAAAGACGAGGAGCGAGACAATAACGGCAACTGAGTAGTTGCGAAGCTCATCTCGCGATGGCCAAACCACGCGTTTCATCTCGGTGCGCACGGCGGCAAAGTAGTTGCCGATACGCTTCCCAAGCCCCGGCTTCTTGTTGCTCGCCTTTGCAGGCTTGCCCTGCTTCTCGGGCGCCTTAGCAACAGCATTGGACTGCTGCTTGGACGCGCCCTGGGCCTTCTGGGGGTTGGGGGAGGCAGCAGAGGCAGCCTGGGCGGCCTCGCGCTCGGCGCGCTTCTGGGCACGTGCCTTGCGGGCGCTCCTCTTGTTCCTGTCCTTGTTCGCCATCCTCGCAACTCCTAAAAAGACTGGCCTTACATGGAAACCGGCTAACCCCGAAGGGAAAGCCGGTGGGAAATTCTGGCACGCCAGGAAGGACTCGAACCCTCAACACTCGGTTTTGGAGACCGATGCTCTACCAATTGAACTACTGGCGTGTGTGGACCCACCTAGTTTAGCGGGTCTCGCGGTGAAGCGTGTGCTTACGGCACCACGGACAATACTTCTTCATCTCAAGGCGATCAGGCGTGTTCGCCTTGTTCTTGGTTGTGGTGTAGTTGCGGCGCTTGCACTCGGTGCATGCAAGTGTAACAAGTGTACGCATGAATCCTCCTGAGACACCATGTCACTTCGAGGCCATCCTCGAAGATGGCGCGGTGGAGAATGATACCATCAACTTACGAATCCTGTCAACCAGATGGCGACTTTGGCGCTTTGCTCACATAACATCCACGCAGTTGATCAGTGGTTCCGGATGACGAGAGGGACAAACGCCGCACAAGACACGGCCCTATCCTCAACAGAAGGGCCCGACACCCTTGCGGATGCCGGGCCTCGAGGTCACTTCGGGGTGAAGCTACTCAATGATGGTAGCAACACGGCCGTCGCCGACGGTGTGGCCACCCTCGCGGATAGCGAAGCGCAGGCCCTCCTCCATGGCGATGGGGTGAATGAGCTCGCAGGAGATGGTGACATGGTCACCCGGCATGGCCATCTCGACCTTGTTGCCGTCCTTGTCGGTGAGCTCGGTGATGTCGCCAGTCACGTCAGTGGTGCGGAAGTAGAACTGGGGACGATAGCCGGAGAAGAACGGGGTGTGACGGCCGCCCTCCTCCTTGGTGAGAACGTAGATCTCGCCGGTGAACTTGGTGTGGGGGGTAACCGAGCCGGGCTTGCAGAGAACCTGGCCGCGCTCGATGTCCTCGCGCTTGATGCCGCGGAGCAGGATGCCCACGTTGTCGCCAGCCTCGCAGAAGTCCAGCGTCTTGCGGAACATCTCGATGCCGGTGGCGACGGAGGTCTGCGTGGGCTTGATGCCAACGATCTCGACGGGCTCGTTGAGCTTGAGCTCACCGCGCTCGACGCGGCCGGTAGCAACGGTACCACGGCCGGAGATGGTCATAACATCCTCGACGGCCATCAGGAACGGCTTCTCGTTGTCACGAGCAGGCGTGGGGATGTAGGAGTCAACGGTGTGCATGAGCTCGATGATGGAGTCAACCCACTTCTGCTCGCCGTTGAGGGCGCCGAGGGCGGAGCCGCGGATGATCGGGGTGTTATCGCCGTCGAAGCCGTACTCGGAGAGCAGGTCGCGGGTCTCCATCTCGACCAGGTCGATGAGTTCCTCGTCGTCGACCATGTCGCACTTGTTCAGGAAGACGATGATGTACTTAACGCCAACCTGACGGGCAAGCAGGATGTGCTCGCGCGTCTGGGCCATCGGGCCGTCGGTGGCAGCGATGACGAGGATGGCACCATCCATCTGAGCAGCGCCGGAAATCATGTTCTTGACGTAGTCGGCGTGGCCGGGGCAGTCGACGTGAGCGTAGTGGCGCTCCCAGGTCTCATACTCCTCATGGGCGACGGAGATGGTGATGCCGCGCTGACGCTCCTCGGGAGCCTTGTCGATGTCCTCGAAGGGGACGAACGTCGCCTTGCAGCCCGGGGTCTCAGAGAGAACCTTGGTGATGGCCGCGGTCAGCGTGGTCTTGCCGTGGTCGACGTGACCAATGGTACCGATGTTTACGTGCGGCTTAGAACGATCGAACTTCTCCTTGGCCATTGCCAATCCTCCTTTTGGAACGAACCTCTCCGGCCATTCCATGGTACAGAAATACGCCTATTTATGCTCAGCGGCGCCGAAGCGCCGCAGAAAAGCCTGGTACCGGTGACTGGATTCGAACCAGTGACATCGCGGGTATGAGCCGCGTGCTCTAACCAGCTGAGCTACACCGGCATGGAGCCGTACGCCTGAAAAATGGAGCCCGCGACCGGATTCGAACCGGTGACCTCTTCGTTACCAACGAAGTGCTCTACCGACTGAGCTACACGGGCATGGTGGGGATGCTTGGACTCGAACCAAGGAACCCAGAGGGAGCGGATTTACAGTCCGCCGCAGTTGCCGCTGTGCCACATCCCCATTCCGTTTTCAAGCGCCGCACGGGGCGAACCCCCTGCAGCGGAGTGAATAATACGACGAGGAAAAAATCCTGTCAACGCGTACCTCGGTACCGGGCGTATCTATCCCACGAATATCGCACAATTCAAGGGAACCCGCAGCTAGATCGAGGGGTATTTGTATGAGTCCCGGAATGCTTTTTATCTATTTGGCACCATTTGCGGGATAGCGGGCATTCCGCTTACAAAAAAGATTCGGCCGGAGGCGCATGCCTCCGGTCGGAAGGTTCCTGGAGCCGGTAGAGGGAGTCGAACCCACAACCCACGGTTTACAAAACCGTTGCTCTGCCATTGAGCCATACCGGCAGTGAAGATATGATAGCGTGTTTGGGAGGATCTGGCACGCGGGGAGCCAATGGCGACTTCCTACCTACGTCCGCGAAGCCTGTCTAGCTTGGCTCGAGTCTCGGCGTCGAGCCTGTCCTCCAAACTTAGGTGCGTATGCGACCCGCGCTCGCGCGCCTCCTCGACCCCCTGGTTCACGAGGCTCATGTTCTGCGCCAGCAGGGCGCTCGAGACCGTAGTCACGGGAATTCCGCCAACCGTATAGCGGATGGTGTTGTCCGAGGTTACGAGCAGCACGTCCCTCTCGGCATGACGCGCCTCTGTTACCAGGCGCTCTATGACCGTATCGGCAGACTCGCCCGTACGCGAGAAGACCACGCGTACGCCCGCCGTGCTCCAATTTGGCCGCTCGCTTGAAAGATTGCCCGCCGCGTCAAATACCACAACGGGCTCGTAGCTTCCCTGGGCGTAGGCGGCAACGTCGGCGACGAGAGCCTCGCGGGCGCGGTCAAAGGGGTCGTGGCCGTAGGGGTCGCGCGAGAGGTGGGCCACGTCGGCAAGGGCGCCGGCTCCGGCATGCTCGTCGATGAGCGCCGCGTAGCGCGGTGTCCCATGCACCACGTTGTAGCCGTCCACTACGAGAAGCGCGAGGCGGGAGCGCCTAGGCATCCGCCTGCGCCCCCTCGCTCACGCGGCGGAGCCACTCATAGCACATGACCGTCGTGGCCTGGGCAACGTTGAGCGATTCGACGCGCCCACGCTGCGGGAGCCTTGCGCCAAAGTCGCAGTGGTCAAGCACCAGACGAGAGATGCCGTCGCCCTCCGAGCCCATGACCAGCGCAAGCCTGCCATAGACCGGCACGTGCCACACGTCCTGCTCGGCGTGCTCTGTAGCGGCGCAGACCCAGAAGCCTGCCTCCTTGAGCTGATCGATCGCGCGCGCAAGGTTGGGGACCTGCGCTATGGGGAGATGCAGCACCGCCCCGGCAGAGGTCTTGTAGGCACCAGGACCTACGGTGGCGGCACGGGCGTTGGCCACGACCACGCCCGCAGCGCCAACGACCTCGGCGGAACGCACAATGGCACCAAAGTTGCCCTCGTCGGTCACGTGGTCGAGCACAACAACGAGCGCGTCGCCCTCCCCCGCAACCGCTATGACGTCCTCGAGCGTTGCGTACGGGAACGGCTTAGTGCGCACGACGATGCCCTGGTGGGCGCCATGGCTCGAAAGCCGGTCAAGGCGGGGCCGGGGCACGCTCTCGCACTCCACTCCCGCATCTGCGAGCCTGCGCACCAGCGCATCGAGCGTCTTGTCGGTGCCCTCGGGAGACCCAGCCCCATCCTGTACGTAGGCGGTGCGGATGGGGATGCCCGCATCGAGCGCTTCGGCGACGGCGCGGCGGCCCTCGATGAGATCAGAGCCGAGCGACGCGGGGCGCTGATGTTTCTGGCCGCCACCCACGCGCTGTGGGCGTGAGCCAGAACGCTGGGAACCTCGCTGGCTGTGGCCACCTTGGCCCTGGTGGCCTCCGGCGCCACCAGAACGCGGCCCCGGGCGCTGGTCGCGCCCGCGGTACTTGCCACCGCGGCCAGTCTGGGCGGAGCCCTTGCTGGCGGGGAAGCCCCGCTTCGCGTCGCCTCGTGCCATCCCCATCACCTATGCCTTGCGCAGGCGCGAGCCCGCAGCGGTGTCTTCGAGAACAAGGCCAAGGCCTGTGATGGCGTCGCGGATGCCGTCGGCCGTGCCCCAGTCCTTCGCCTTGCGGGCTGCCTGGCGCGCGGCGATGAGCGCATCGGCCGCCTCGGCGGCAGAGTCGCCCGTATAGCCGGCGTACTTTGCAGCCAGATCCACCAGTTCGGCGGGAGGCTCGTCCTCCTCGGCCTTGAGCGTGACACCCAGGGCACCCGTAAGCTCAGCGAGAGCATCGGCTGCGGTCTTGGCAGCCACACCGCCAGCAGCGGTACCGGCGTCTGCGAGGTAGGTGTTGGCCGATGTCACCAGCGAGAAGATTGCGGCCAGACCACCTGCGGTGTTGAAGTCGTCGTCCATCTGGCGCGTGAACTCCTCGCGCGTCTCGCTCACCGCAGAGAGAAGCGCAGGGTCAAGCTCCTCGCTTCCCGTGCCGTTCTCCGCAGCCCAGAGGAGGTTCTTCTCGCACGTGCGCAAACGCTCGAGGGTGCCCACCGCCCCCTCCAGCCGATCGAAGGAGAAGTCAAGCGGGGCGCGGTAGTGGGTCTGCAGCATGAGCAGGCGCACCGCATCCGCAGGATACTTGTCGAGGACCTCCTTGAGCGTGTAGAAGTTCCCTAGGCTCTTGGACATCTTCTCGCCGTCCACGCGGAGCATGCCCGTGTGCATCCAGAGGTTGGCGAGGGGCTCGTGCCAGGCGCACATGGCCTGCGCCGTCTCGTTCTCGTGATGCGGGAAGACGAGGTCAGCGCCGCCGCCGTGGATGTCGATGGGGGTACCTAGGTAGCGGTGAATCATCGCGCAGCATTCTGTGTGCCAGCCGGGACGACCGTCACCCCAGGGACTCGGCCAGCTGGGCTCGCCGGGCTTGGCGGCCTTCCACAGGGCGAAGTCGAAGGGATCGCGCTTCTGGTCGTTGACCTCCACGCGCTCGCCCGCGCGCATCTGGTCGAGGTCGCGGCCAGAGAGGATGCCGTAGTTGTGATCCGAGCGCACGGAGAAGTACACGTCACCGTTGTCGGCAACGTAGGCGTTTCCCTGCTCGATAAGAGACTCAATCATCTCCTGCATGGCCTGGATCTCGTGCGTGGCACGCGGGCGAATGTCTGGGTCGAGGATTCCAAAGCGGTGCATCTGCTCGATGAAGGCGTTCGAGAACTCCTCTGCCACCTCTGCGGCAGTGCGCCCCTGCTCGTTGGCGCGGTTGATGATCTTGTCGTCCACGTCGGTGAGGTTCTGGGCAAAGGTGACCTGGAAGCCCTTGTACATGAGGTAGCGGCGAATCACGTCAAACGAGAGGAACGTTCGCGCGTTGCCGATGTGAATCTGGTCATAGACCGTGGGGCCACAGACGTACATGCGAATCTTGCCCGGCTCGATGGGCTCGAGCTCCTGCTTTCGGTGCGTCTGGGTGTTGTAGATCTGCATGGCTTGCTCCCTAGGGATGTATGCGTAAGTACAGGCATTGTAGCAGCACCCCGGGCAGTGGCTAGGGAGGGGGCCCTCCTAGGCAGCAACGCCCAACATACCTGAATCGTGGGAGGCCATGGCGCCCTGACCGGGGGCCGTCGACGCCTCGACAGAGCCCGCGCAGCGTCCAATCAGCGCCTTCGTTCCATCGAGAACCTCGAAGGTGGCGGTTGCGGTTCCGCTATAGTTCCCCGTACCCGTGACAGTGGCAAGCGCGGTCCCCACGACGTCGTTGCCAACGAAGCTTACGGTGTAGTCGGTGCCCTCGGTAAGGGTCGTACCGCCGAGCGCAACCGCAACCTGCGGCGTCACGGACTCCCCCGCGTACACGACGTCCTCAACCGTGACGGTCGCGTTCTGAAGCGAGGTGGGCGTGGGGCTCGAGACCGGGCTCGTCACGTACCAGTAGGCATCGGCGTTGGAAACGCGCACGCTCACGCACTCCCCCAGCGACGAGGTGGCACCCGTGAGCGAGTCATGGGCAATAAAGGTGCCGGCTTCCTCGTCGTAGCCCAGAAGCGTCACCGCATGCGGGTTGCCAATGCTTGTGTAGAGAACGACACCCGCAGGGTTCTCGTCAAGAAGTGCGAGGAGTTCCGCCGTTCTCTCCTCCTCGGTCGCTCCCGTAATGTAGCCGTGTTCAACGGAATAGCTGGCGTTCTGCGTGCTCACCGAGAAACTGAAGAGCAGGCCGCCAGAAGAGGGAATTGACGCGGTGTTAATCGAGCTCCACCCCTCGTCGCCATTGAGAAGAGCTGCCCTGCGAAGCATGTTGGTGGCAGCGTAAATGGTGCAACGCCCGGTGCTACCGGGCTCATTCACAAAGACGTCGTCTGCCAGAGTCTCGTCGAGCGAGGCGGCTCGAGCCCCCGGAATGCCCTGCGAGAGAGCAAGGGTTAACGCCGCGAACAGTGCGAGAACCATTCGAATTGCCTTAGAGGCAACAGCACCGGCGGGGAGCTTGCCTACAGTAATGGACATCTGCGATTCCTTCCCGGCCGCGCGGGTTGGGGCAATGTCGTTCTGTCGAAGTGCGAGGATGCCTAGATTGTGATGTGGCGCGTGGTGCAATGGTGCGGTGATTCAAGTGCGTGGTACATCGTGCGCGGCCTGTCCAGATACGCGTTGGCACGGAATGGATACCCTGCCGTACGTATGCGGAACAGGGTAACCCCACCACTGCAATACACACGAAGTTTGCGCAGTCTCTTCGAGAGACCTGCATTTCATACCCATCAAATGAGTGCAGTTTGAATTGAAGAGTTTATGGCATAACCCTGTCGAGAAGGACCACGGCCCAGGCAGCAATGCCCTCCTCGCGTCCAACAAAGCCGAGGTGTTCCGTAGTTGTTGCCTTGACGCCCACCTGCGACACGTCGACGTCCATGGCATGAGCCATGGTCTGGCGCATCTGCTCGCGATAGGGGGCAAGCTTTGGCGTCTGCGCGGCAACGGTGCAGTCTGCGTCAATGAGTGAGAAACCCTGCTCGCGCGCGAGAGACGCCACGCGCGAGAGAAGGACCATGGAGTCTGCCTCCTCGAAGGCAGGGTCGGTGTCGGGGAAGAGCTGGCCAATGTCACCGGCACGCATGGCGCCCAGGATGGCGTCCATAAGGGCGTGGGCAAGCACGTCTGCATCGGAGTGGCCCGCAAGTCCGCGCTCGCTGGGAACGGTGACCCCACCCAGAACGAGCGGGCGTCTCTCTGTGAAAGCGTGCACGTCAAAACCGTGTCCAATGCGAGTCATGCTTGGCCTCCCCGGGACTTTCCTTAGCCACTTGCCTGCGCGGTGATCATTGCAGAGCGAACTATAAGTTACATGAGCAGCCGCTGCTCGAGCGCGGTGCAGGCGATGGCAAGGTCCTCTGGCACGGTGACCTTGATGTTGTCGCGGGGCGAATCGTAGCAGCGGACCTTGCCGCCATGACGCTCCACGAGCGAGGCGTCATCGGTGCCCTGGTAGCCCTCCCATGCCGCCGACTTGTACGCAGAGGTCAAGGCGCGCGTGCGAAAGACCTGTGGGGTCTGGGCGGCCCAGTAGAAGGAGCGGTCCGGCGTAGCGATAATCACGCCATCCTCAACGAGTTTGAGCGTGTCCACCGAGCGCGTGGCGCAGATGGCGCCCGCAAGCTTGGGGTCATCGCGTACGCAGGCAATAACCCCCTCTATGATCTTGGTCTCGATGAGCGGGCGTGCGGCATCGTGGACGGCCACAAAATCGTAGCCGCGCGGCATGACAGCAAGACCGTGGGCTACAGACTGCTGACGCGTATCGCCGGAAGCGACAAGCGTGACTGGCGTGAGCAGGGTTACGCGGGAAAGAACCTCGTCACGCACAGTGTCCACACGATCCGAGGCACACACAACCACGATGTGACCAACCGAGGGCGCATGATCAAACGCGAGAAGCGACCAGCACATGAGCGGCAACCCGCAGAGGTCCACAAACTGCTTGCCCCGAGGGTCTCCAAAACGCTCGCCCGTACCGCCGGCAACGATGATCGCAACGGTATCGGGCTTCTTGCTCTCCTTGCCCACGCGCTTTGCGGCGGTTGAGGTGCATGTCTCCAGAGCGCTCATTCGCTTTGCCCCCACATGCGATGCAGGCTGTTGGCGAGGGCGTCTGGATTCTTAACACCAATCTCGCCGAGCTTGGAAGAGTCGTCCTCTGCGGCCTCCAGAATCTCCTGAAGCGAACCGTACTCGTCCACAATCCTATCGGCCATACCCTCGCGCACAACGGAGACGCGCGAGAGGGTTCGCAGCCCAAGCGGGGTCATGATGGTATCCTCACCGTAATCGTCGTAGCCCAGGATCCGCGCGACCACCTTTGGAGAACGCAGCTGCGGGTTAGCCATCTCGTGGAACTGCTTGCGAATGGCGCGGGCATGCTCCTCCGAGGAGTCCTTGGCGTAGTCTCGAATCATGAGGTTGTAGGTCTCGTCCATGTCACCCAGGAACTCCTCACGCTGCATCTCGGTGATGCGACCGGAGGTACCCAGCTGGACGATGCAGCGATCGAGCTCGTCACCGGCTGACATGAGCACCTCGAACAGGTAGAAGATGTTCGTGATGTCGCCGAGCGTGACAAAGTTGTCGAGCTCAAGGCTCGTGAGGTGCTGGAGGCTGCGGTCAAGCTGCGAGCGGGTGTTCTGCATGGCGGCCGTGAGCTGGTTCACGGTGGACATGATCTCGGCTACGGGACGCAGTTGGAAGCCACGGCCGTCCACATAGACGTTGACAACCGAGCGACGCTCGGAGACCGAGATGACCATGGCTTTGGTGAGCAGGCTCATGCGCGCTGCCGTGCGGTGGCGCGTGCCCGTCTCGGTGGTGGGCAGTGACGGGTCTGGGTTGAGATGGTAGTTGGCACGCAGAATCTTGGTGAGGTCCTTGTCGATAATGACCGCGCCATCCATCTTGCATAGCTCGAACAGACGGTTTGCGGTGAACGAGACGTCCATGGCAAAGCCGTCGTCTCCGGCGGCAAGCACGTTCTCGGTGTCGCCAACGCAGATGAGGGCGCCAAGGTGCCCCGCGATAATCATGTCCAGGGCCACGCGCAACGCAGTTCCTGGCGCCGTCATCTTAATGGCGCTGTCGATGCGCTGCTGGGTTGTGAGGGCCCCTTTATCTAGCTCGGCAGAATCCATGGCACCTCCTTGGACAGGCCGGCCCGCACGAGGCGGGCCGGATAAATCTCGAACCTAATTAGCAGTATATGACGAGCGGGCATACTTGAACGCTCAAGCCTTAACCCTACGCGCTAGACGCTGCAAGCCCGCCCTCCTGTGGCGACGGACGCGTCCCGGCGTCTGCCGACCAGCGGTCGCGCGCCGGGGGCGGCTCCATGTGCTCGTGCTTGCGAGGCGCGGGAATCTCGCCCGTACCCTTGGAGAAGACAAGCTCATCACCGTTGGCGTCCACCTCGATGATGTCGCCGCGCTGCCACTTTCCCTCCAGAAGCTCCTCCGAGAGCGGGTCCTCGATGAGGGTCTGAATGGCGCGGCGCAGCGGGCGTGCACCATAGACGGGGTCGGTGCCGCGCTTTGCCACGAAGTCGCGAGCGGCATCGGTGAGGTCGATCGACATGCCGTTTGTGATGAGGCGGTCGCGAAGATCGGAGACCATGAGCTCCACGATGCCACGGAGTTGCTCGCTTGTGAGCGACTTGAAGACCACGATTTCGTCCACGCGGTTGAGGAACTCGGGGCGGAAGAGCTTCTTGAGCTCGGAGGTCACGCGGCTCGTGATCTCCTTGTCGGAGAGGCCCGATGCGCCAGACGCCGAGAAGCCCATCGTGGTTGTCTGTGCGATGTCGCGGGCTCCGATGTTGGAGGTCATGATGATGACTGTATTGGAGAAGTCCACGTGACGGCCCTGGCCATCAGTGAGCCGGCCCTCATCAAGAATCTGGAGCAGCACGTTGAAGACGTCTGGGTGCGCCTTCTCGATCTCGTCGAAGAGGACCACCGAATACGGGCGCCTGCGGACAGCCTTGGTAAGCTCGCCACCCTCGTCATAGCCAACGTATCCCGGAGGGGCACCAACGAGCTTGGAGACAGTGTGCTTCTCCATGAACTCGGACATGTCGAAGGTAATGAGCGCTTCCTCGGAGCCAAAGAGAAACTCCGCCAGTGCCTTTGCAAGCTCAGTCTTGCCAACGCCAGACGGCCCGAGGAAGATGAACGAGCCGCCAGGGCGGCGCGGATCTTTGAGCGGCGACCGGCTGCGGCGGATGGCGCGCGCGACCTTGGTTACGGCCTCGTCCTGGCCGATGACGCGCTGGTGGAGCACGTCCTCGCAACGCAGGAGCTTCGAGGCCTCGGCCTCAGTGAGGTTGGAGACTGGCACGCCGGTGATGCTGGAGACCACGTCGGCAATGTCGTTCTCGTCCACGGTGACCACGTTCTTCGCGAGCTTCTCACGCCACGCGCTCTCGAGCTCGTCACGCTTGCTCACGAGCTCCTTCTCCTGGTCGCGCAGGCGGGCTGCCTCCTCGAACTCCTGGGCTGCGGCTGCCTTGGACTTCTCGTCACGCACGCGGGCAAGCTTGGCGTCGACCTGGGCAATCTCGGGCGGGAGCGTGGTCTTGTGAACCCGGGTGCGGGCGCCGGCCTCATCGATAACGTCAATGGCCTTGTCGGGCAGAAAACGGTCCTGAATGTAGCGGTCTGCCAACGTGACGGCAGCCTTCAGGGCTTCTTCCGTGTAGTGGACGTGGTGGTGCTCCTCGTAGCGGCTCTGCAAGCCATGCAGAATCTCGAGGGTGTCTTCGGGGCTAGGCTCGCCAATGTTGACCGGCTGGAACCTGCGCTCGAAGGCGGAGTCCTTCTCGATGTGCTTGCGGTACTCCTCGGCGGTGGTGGCACCGATGACCTGGATTTCTCCGCGCGAGAGGGGCGGCTTGAGGATGGATGCCGCATCTATCGAGCCCTCGGCCGAGCCAGCACCGATGATGGTGTGGATCTCGTCGATGAAGAGGATGTCGTTGGGGTTGTCCTCAAGCTCGGCGACAACCTTCTTCATGCGCTCCTCGAACTCGCCACGGTACTTCGAGCCCGCAACGAGAGAGGCCACGTCGAGCGTCCAAATCTGCTTGCCTCGCAGGATGTCGGGTACGTTGCCCGCAGAGATGAGCTGTGCTAGCCCCTCGACAATGGCCGTCTTGCCAACGCCGGGGTCGCCAAGGATGAGCGGGTTGTTCTTCTGCCTTCGGGCAAGCACCTGCATGACGCGCTCAATCTCGCGGTCGCGGTCGAGCACGGGGTCGAGCCTTCCCGCCTCGGCGAGCTTTGTGAGGTTGCGTCCGTACTTCTCGAGCATGGAGCCCTCATCCGAGGAGGGCTGACCCCCCATGCCCATGAAGGTGCTGGGGTCCATGTGCACTTCGGCAGCAGGCTGGTTCTCCCCCTCGGTATTCTTGGAGACAAGCTCGTTCACGGCATTGCGCACCGCGTCACCCGAGACACCCATGGCACGAAGCGCATCCATGGCACGTCCGTTACCCTCGGACACAATGCCCAAGAGCAGATGCTCGGTGGCGATGTAAGTCTGGCCATGGGTCATGGTCTCGCGGTATGCAGCCTCCAGAACGCGCTTGGTACGCGGGGTAAAGGGGATGTGTCCACCAGGAACGGGCTCAGTCTCGTCCTGGGAGAGCTGCTTTACCGTTGCGAGCGTCTCGTCGTACGTGACGTCGAGTTTTGCGAGCGCCTGGGCAGCGATGCCATCGCCCTCTTTGATGAGGGCCAGGAGAAGGTGCTCGGTGCCCACGTACATTTGGCCAAGGTTTCTGGCCTCGTCTTGGGCCAGGCTCATAACCTTTCTGGCCCTGTCAGTGAATTTTTCGAACATGCGCTGACGTCTCCTCAGTGCCATGCGGTGCAACTCAGAGCGCGCGGACCGGAAGGCCCGCGCACAAGGCAACCTGCCCCGCGCCGTCTTCTTGGGTCAGTGTTTACCCACGCGCGGGAGTGGGCAAACACGCCGACAAAACGTTTGCTATTGCTCGGGGTGGCTCTTGAGCCATTCGTCGCGGTCGGGCGCGATGGCGCGCATGGCCTCAATCATGCTTGCAAACAGGTCATCGAGCTCCAAGCTGTTAAGCTCGGCACCATGGCGGATAACGTCACGGCTGCAGCCAGCAGCGAAGTGCTTGTCCTTGAACTTCTTCTTGAGAGACTTGACCTCGAGGTCCATGACAGACTTGCTGGGCCGCATGAGGATGGCCGCCTGGATGAGGCCGCTCAGCTCGTCGGCCGCATAGAGCACGCGCTCCATCTTGGCCTCGGGCTGGGGAAGTTCGGGGTTGTTGTCAGAGTTGTGCGTCTGGATGGCATGTACCAGCTCGGGCGTGCCGCCCTCCGCCTCGATGAGCTCGCCGGCCTTGATCGTGTGCTGCGCGGAATCTTGGAACTCTTCCCAGTCAAGGTCGTGGAGCAGGCCAACCTGACCCCAGAAGTCAACGTTTTCCGGGTCGAACTTCTCGGCGTAGTAGCGCATGAGGCCCTCGAGGGTCTCGGCGTGCTGGATGTGGAACGAATCCTTGTTGTAGCGCCGGAACAGGGCAAAGGCCTGATCGCGTGTGAGACCGGTGGAGAGAGACGGTGCTGCGGAGTCGCGCGCAGCCTCGTTGGCAGCGCCGTTCTCGGCGTCATCCGCGATAACGTCCACAGAAGCGGCGGCGTTATCCGTTGCCTCCGGCAGCTGCGAGGCGATATCGGCCTCGGTCACAACCTCGGGCTTCATCTGCGGGAAGAGCAACACGTCGCGGATGGCTGGCTGGTCGCAGAAGAGCATGACCATGCGATCGATGCCGTAGCCAATTCCGCCTGCAGGGGGCATGCCGTACTCGAGGGCGCGCACGTAGTCGTAGTCGTAGCCCATGGCCTCGTCGTCGCCCATGCCCTTTGCCGCAACCTGCTCCGCAAAACGACCGGCCTGGTCGACGGGGTCGTTGAGCTCGGAGAAGGCGTTCGCGTACTCGTGGCCGCAAATCACAAGCTCGAAGCGGTCGGTAAGGCGGGGGTCATCGGCCTTGCGCTTGGCAAGCGGGCTTACCTCCTCGGGATAGTCGCACACGAACGTGGGGTCAACCAGCGTGGACTCCCCCAGCTCGTCGTAGAGCTCAAAGAGGAGCTTGCCCGCGCCCCAGCCATCCTCGGTCTCGATGCCGTTTGCGGCACAGAGCTCGCGGAGGTGCTCAACGGGTGTGTCCATGTCAACGTGTTCCCCCACCACCTGCGAGGCGACCTCTGGGAGGGGAACAGAGCGCCAGGTGCCGCTCATGTCGACCTGCTGTCCTTGGTAGGTGATTACCTCGTGGCCCTCCTCGCAGCCGCAGACCTCGCGCGCGACGGCCTTGAAGAGCCCCTCGGTCAGGCGCTTCATGCCATCGAGGTCGGAGTAGGCGCAGTAGGCCTCCATCGAGGTGAACTCGGGGTTGTGGGTGAGGTCCATGCCCTCGTTGCGGAACTGGCGGCCAATCTCAAACACGCGCTCCATGCCACCCACGATGAGGCGCTTGAGCGGCAGCTCGGTAGCAATGCGCAGGTAGAAGTCGCGGTCGAGCGCGTTAAAGTGCGTCACGAAGGGCTTCGCGTTGGCACCGCCGAGAATGGCGTGCATCATGGGGGTCTCAACCTCCATGTAGCCGTCGGCCTCCATGTAGCGACGAATCAGGCTGATGATGGCGCTGCGCTTGCGGAACACGTCGCGGACCTCGGGATTCATGATGAGGTCAACGTAGCGCTGGCGATAGCGAACCTCACGGTCGGTAAGGCCGTGGAACTTCTCGGGCAGCGGGCGCAGCGACTTGGAGAGAAGCGCGAGCTTGGTGGGTGCAATGGAGAGCTGACCGCGACGGGTACGCAGCACGCGGCCGGTCGCGTTGATGATGTCACCAAGGTCGAGCTGGCGGAGAAGGTTCCAGCCCTCCTCGCCCAGGTCGTTCACGCGGCAGAAGAGTTGTATCTGGCCGCTGACGTCCTCGAGGACGATGAAGGCCGCCTTGCCCTGGCGGCGGAGCGCGCGAATGCGGCCGGCTACAGAGACCACCTCCTGGGTGTCCTCGCCGTCGGGGAGGCTGGCGTAGTCATTCTCGAGCTGGGCAGCGTGGGCGGTGACCTCGCTCGCAATGGGATAGGGGTTCACGCCTTCGTCGATGAGAGCCTGACGGCGGGCACGACGCTGGGCCCTCTCGTCATTGGTATTGTTCTCGCCCATCTTGCTCTGGTCGGCCATTCTTGCTCCTAGTGCTCGCGCGCGCCACATTGGCGTGCAGTGTCATCTCGTGCCAGGCCAGCCACAAGCGCCGGCCACAGCGCAAACCATTGTACTGTAGCGTTTTGGCCGGCGCGCTGGTGCGGGATGAGACAAAGGGACTGTCCCTTTGTCTCATAAAAGGCCCCTCCGGAGAGGGGCCCAAGTCGCGTTCTGTGAAATCCACCTAGCGCGTGATGTTCACAACCGTATAACTCTTGGTCTTACCGGCAGGGGTAGTGAACTCAACCTGATCGCCCTTGCCGTAGCCGATGAGGGCCTGGCCAGCCGGGGACTCGTTCGAGATCTTGTGCTCGAGCGAGTTGGTCTCGGTGGTGCCCACGATGGTGAACTTAGCCTTCTTGCCGCGCTCGTCCTCAAGCTCGACGGTGGTGCCAATGGAGACCCTGACGCCACCGCGCTGGGCATCCTCCACAACCCTAGCCACCGAGAGGGTCTGCCGAATCTCGGCAATCTTTGACTCGTTCTGGGACTGCTCCTCCTTGGCGGCGTCGTACTCGGAGTTCTCCGAGAGGTCGCCGAAGGAGCGGGCCTCCTTCAGACGCTCGACAATCTCGTCACGAAGCTCGCCCTCGCGGTATGCCAGCTCGTCGACGAGCTTCTGGCGACCCTCGGCAGTAAGAGTGATTTCCTTGCTGTTATCCATGGACTCTACTTTCCTCGTAGTGCGCTGGAGGTACGTGCTCTAGGCGCTCTGCTTACTCGTCCAGCTTGGCGCCACACTTCTTGCAGAACGCAGCGTCGGCAGCATTCTCGGTACCGCACTTGGAGCAGAACTTGACGCCCTCCTTGGCCTTCTCCGCAGGGGCCTCCTCGACGTCAGCGTCATCCTCGTCGGCAACGACCTCCTCGGCCTCGTCCTCCTTGGGCTCCTCGACCTTCTTGGAGTCCTTGTCGCCCTCTTCCATGCCCTCGCGGACGTTCTTCACGGTCTTGCCCAGGGCAGAGCCAAGCTTGGGAAGGTTCTTGGGCCCAAAGATGATGAGCACGACGACAACAATGATGAGAAGCTCGGGAATGCCAAGTCCAAGAAACATGGTGTGGTCCTCCTAGATGTGGATGAATGGGGGCAGGCACACGTCATGCACTACCGCATCCGCTAGTATAGCCGAGGAAGTTTCGTACTCACAATATAAACGGGGAGTTTACCCGCCGCTCTGCATTGAACGTTCTGGCGACCCGCCTCCCCGCCTCCCCGTTAGGAGCACACGTGCCCACCTGGCTCATTGTCGTGGTTGTAATTTCCTGGATCCTCTTTGCCATTGTCCTGGCGCTGCCGTGGCTGCTGAAGCGGCGCGGAGTCGAGATGCGCCGCACCAAGTTTGGCCCGGCGCTCATCTTTGAGGCGGCCGACGACGATGGCACCCCAGTGCGCCTGCTCAATGTGAACGGCACCTTTCAGAGTGTCTGCTATCTGCCCGATGACCTTCACTTCGAGCTGGCGTGCGTCTACCACCGCTACATGGCCGAAATCTGCTACGACCTGCCAGGCGCTACGCATGCCCTAGTTATTGGCGGAGGCGGATATTCGCTCCCCAAGTGGCTGGTAGCCCACAGGCCAAAGCTCCACGTGGACGCCGTTGAGATAGACCCCCGCGTCACCGTGATTGCGCGAGAGCGTTTCTTTCTTGATGACCTCATCGAGAAGTACGGCGAGAACCGCATTTCTCTTGTGAACGACGACGGCTGGGACTACCTGCACCGTGCCGAGTATCCCTATGACGTAATAGTGAACGACGCGTTCTCGGGCAACCACCCGCTTGGCCAGCTGGGTACCGACGAGGGCGCGCGCCTCATACGCGAGAAGCTCGCGCCGGGGGGGGCCTATCTCGCTAATCTGCGCTGCTCAACCCAGGGGTGCCACGCACGCATCCTCGAGGAGGTGGAGCGGGCCTTCTCGACGCAGTTTGCGCACGTCGCCTATGTGCCAGAGTGGCCCGACAAACCCGAGGAGCGTGGCAACAACGTACTTGTTGCCACGGATGCCGAGCTGACGCTGCCAGAGGGCACCGTTGTTGTGAAGTAGAGTAAGGTGCCGGGCTACCGCCCATTCGCTGGCGCGCGGCAATCTTGTTTAAACAAATATTGCGTCCCGCGACGCGATGGTCCACCATGTGCATCGACCGCACTACCTAGCATCTGCCGAGAAGGGACCGCCGTGGCACAGGACACCAGCACCTCCATCCGCAACCTCGTCATCTACTCTGTCTTTGTGCGCAACCACACGCCCGAGGGTACGTTTCGCGCCGTGATTCCCGACCTTCCGCGCATCCACGCGTTGGGAACCGACGTCGTGTGGCTCATGCCCATCCACCCCATTGGCGAGAAGAACCGCAAGGGGACGCTTGGAAGCCCGTACGCCAACCGCGACTATCGCACGGTCAACCCCGAGTACGGCACCATGGACGGCTTCTGCGTGCTGGTGGACGCCATTCACGCCGAGGGCATGAAGTGCATGGTTGATGTGGTGTACAACCACACCTCCCCAGACTCCGTCCTCTTTGAGGAGCACCCGGAGTTCTTCTTCCGCAAGCCCGATGGCCAGCCCGGCAATCACGTGGGCGACTGGTCCGACGTCATCGACCTTGACTACAACGTCTCGGCGCTCTGGGACTACCAGATCGAGACCCTGTGCCAGTGGGCGCGCATCGTCGACGGCTTCCGCTGCGACGTTGCCTCCTTCGTGCCCGTGGAGTTCTGGAAGCGCGCCCGCGCCGAGGTGGCACAGGTGCACCCCGACTGCCTGTGGCTGGCAGAGACGGTCCACCGCTCCTTTGGGGCAGCATGCCGCGCCGCAGGCATGACCTGCGCGCGGGACTCCGAGGCATTCGAGGCATTTGACATGGAGTACGAGTACGACGTCCAGGAGGCATTCGAGCGCTACCTCAAGGGCGAGATTCCTCTCTCTTGCTACCTTGACCTTCTCGACTTCCAGGAGAACCTCTACCCCCAGAACTACGACAAGCTGCGCTTCCTTGAGAACCACGATGTGCCGCGCATCGCCTCGCACGTGAAGAGCGAGTCTGACCTGCGCAACCACACGGCGATGCTCTACTTCAAGAAGGGAACCACGCTTATCTACGCTGGCCAGGAGGCCGCCTGCTCGCACCTGCCGAGCCTCTTCGACCGCGACACCATCTCGTGGGATACCGGCACGGACCTCTCGAACCTCATGCGACGCATGGCCCAGATCAAGCACGACGTACTTGACGCCGACGATGCGTTCTTCGTTTCCGCCGATGACGAGAATGACATCGCCGTTCTGCGACGCGAGCATAACGGCAGGCGTAAGGTGGGGGTCTTCTCGCTTAAGTCGCGCTCGGTAGAGGTAGAGGTACCGCTTCCCGATGACACGTACGAGAACCTCATTGATGGATCGACCGTCGCCGTGCAAGACGGGCGCTTGGCGTGCGCCGGAAAGCCCATCGTGGTTGCAACGGACGTAGAGCGCACCTGGGGCGTATAAACGCGCGACAGCACAGGTTCGCCGGTCGCGGTAGCATGATGGCCGGGTTGCCCGGCCCTTATCAACAGAAAGGAAGCGCGGCCATGACGGAATCGCTGAGGGACAAAAACGGACTTACCGAGGAGGAGTTCCTGGCCGGCTACAGCCCCAAGAACTACCCTCGACCGTCTCTCACGGTTGACAACTGCATCTTTCGCGTTGGCCCGAACGACGCTCTCAAACTGCTGCTGGTTCGCCGCGGAGGCCACCCGTTCCTAGGATGCTGGGCCCTTCCGGGCGGCTTCGTAAGTCCTGGCGAGACCGCGCTCGAGGCATCGCAGCGCGAGTTGCTCGAGGAGACCGGCATTACAGGACTCTCGCTCGAGCCGGTTGGGCTCTACAGCGCTCCCAACCGCGATCCACGTGGGTGGACCGTCTCGGAGGCGCATATCGCCGTGGACAGCATTGGCGCAACGGCGCACGCAGGCGATGACGCGGCGGCAGCGGAATGGTTTGATGTGGCAAGCAACGAGGACAACGGCCGCACGCGCCTCTCGCTTACCGCAGGAGACGTCACGCTCGCCAGCGACTTTTCGATACAGCCAGCCCCTGTGACGGGCATTCCGCGCTCGCGCGACGTACACGGAAAGGGGCTTGCCTTCGACCACGCACAGATCATCGCCGACGCATGGCTGCTGCTAGTCTACGCACGCAAATGAGACAAAGGGACTGTCCCTATGTCTCATTTCAGCAGGTAGTTGTAGACGGCCTCGGCGCAACCGTCGTGATTATTGTCGGCAACCACGGCGTCGGCGACGTTTTTCACCTCATCCTGGGCATTTCTCATGGCGACGCCCAGCCCCGCCACACGCAGCATCTCGATGTCATTGCCCGAATCACCCACAGCAATGCACTTCTCGACCGGAATACCGAGAAGCCCGCAGAGGTCCTTGAGAGCGGAGCTCTTGCTCACGCCCTTGGGCGAGAACTCAAGGGAATCTGCCAGGCTAAAGACAGCTTCAACGGGAATCCTGCGATTAAGAACGCGCTTCAAGACGTCCTGCGCGCCCTCGCCCACCACCGGGTGAACGATGTACTTGGCAATGTTGGGCGCATGCCGAAGAATCCACCCCTCGATATCTTCAACTTCGTGACACGCCCGCACGAATGTGTCGTGGAACTCCCCAAGGCCATAACGGTCAAGGCGCTCGAAGCTGCCTGCGGGATAGTACGCCTCTGTGCCCGAGAAGACCTCGAGCATAACGTCCTTGCCACGATGGGTCTCAAGAAGTTGCGGAATCACGGCCGAGTCAAAGTTGTGTTCGACAAGCAGACAGTCCTGTCGCAGGTCAAGAATCTGGGCGCCACTCGTGCATATGACGTAGGACACATCCGGAAGCTGCTCGCGGTAGGGAAGCATCAGACTCGGGCTGCGCCCCGTCGCAATGGCAACCACCTTGCCGGCATTCGTTGCCACGCGTATGGCCTCGAGCGTCGAGGGAAGTATGTGCTTCTTGGTGTCAAGAAGCGTTCCGTCCATGTCAAAGGCTATAAAGTCGTAGGCCATGCCGTCCCTCCCGCAGACGAGTGTCATGTAACGTAGCCGCCCACGCGGCCGCGTCGACTGTACACCGAGACGGACGAGCGTCAGCCAATCTCCACCGCAGCTGTGCAAAACCAGATGCCATGGCGTGCCACCTCAACGTTAGAATCGTCTAACAATATGCGACACGAACACAAGGGGCAAGCGATGGCAGCACGCGGAAAGCTCACGAGAGGACTTTGGACTGCGCTAGGCTGCCAATGGAAGGCGAGTAGCGCGCACATGCTAACTTTCGCATATGCTCTGAGGATAACTGGTGTTGGGTGAAACGGGGCATGCGATGGCAGACGGGGACTTCTTCCAGCGGGCATACGACATCGTACGGCAGGTGCCCGAGGGGCGTGTTGCCACGTACGGGCAGGTAGCGCGCATGATGGGCGAGCCGAGAAAGGCACGCTATGTGGGGTTTGCCATGCACTCAAGTCCTGGCATGAAGGGTGGGGTCCCCTGCCACAGGATCGTCTTTGCCGACGGCAGCCTGGCTCCCGGCTTTGCCTTTGGTGGTGCCGACGAGCAGAGAAAGATGCTCGAGGCCGAAGGCGTGGGGTTTCTCCCAAACGGCAAGGTGGACCTGCGCCAATACATCTGGGAAGCGTGACCGCGCAGGTGCTTGGAGGTAGGCCGTAAAGCCTGTCAGGGACACCCTGCCCAAAAATCGCATTGACGGTACGTTTCAGGGGTTCCGCTTAGTATCACCTCACAGGTATCGTCTCCCTACCTGCGGCTCCACAAAATGTTAGGGGCTTCGTACTTGGCAATTCGCCGAAAACGGGCCGTCAATCGCGATTTTTTGGCACAGGCAGCTTCGAAAGGACCCAATTGGCGCATCCATCCAGCAGCAAACCCCCTCAAAGGCACCCCCGAGATCAAAAGGCTTGCCCATCTGGACCCTAAAGTTTGAACGGACGCACTCGTAAACGGAAAAGGCCAGGAGCACATGCTCCTGGCCTGCAATTTAGATGGTCGGGACGACTGGATTTGAACCAGCGACCTCTCGGTCCCGACCAGGTTGCTATTAGATAGTCTACCAGCCTATTTGTCAGAGATGAACAGTCATGCCAGGTTGCCAGGGCGACCCTACCGGCCATTATGGGTGCATCTTCATGGACTCTTCACTAAGCATGCCGTCGCCCATCGCCCCGCACTCACGACCGCTCATGCATGCTCCTGATGCGCTGCATGGCATGACGGTGATGCAACCATATTCACAATCAATGGGGTTGTCTATCAATCCTATGCATTCTGGAAACTAGGAGCAGGCCATGAGGGAGTACGCGGGCGGATCCGTGAGAGCAATGAGGGGCAAGTGGCAGTGTGTCGTAAGGTACCGGGACGGCGGCGGCGGCGAGTGGGTGACCGTCACTCACATGACCGACGTGCCGGTCGGGCAGAGAGGCGGAAGGACGCGGGCGGAGGCGGAACTCAGGAGGTGGCGCGACTCCCTGCTGGTCGAGAGCGCCGTCGAGGAGGTCTCCGCACGTTACGAGGCGAAGATTGCCCAGATAGAGCAGGGCCAGAGCGGCAGGGCCGCCACGGCCGCGCTCCACGAGACGTTTGAGGAGTACGCCAGGAGCTACGTCTGCGACAGACGGCTCGGCAGGCCCACGGGACGTCCACTGGAGGCATCGAGCCGTCGAGGATACCTCACGATACTCGACAACCAGCTGCTTCCCTACCTCCCGCAGGGCGTGCGCATCGACGAGGTGAGCACGGACATGGTCGAGGGGCTCCTATACGAGCTCCAGGAGACAGGCAGATATTCGCTCTCCACAACAAGGAAGGCGTACAACCTCCTACGCTCGATCCTCACCCAGGCATGCGAGAGGGACGGGCTCACCAGGAACCCCTGCGACGGCGTGAGGGCACCCGGGCGACCCAAACCGCGCCTCAATTCGCTCCCCGTCGCCGAAGCGGACAAGCTCGTGAGCACGCTCGCAAGGATGCGGCCGACGAGGGCCGTCACGACGGCTCAGCTTGCCCTCGCCTGCGGCATGAGGGTCGGGGAGGTCGCGGCGCTCACGATGCGAGACTGTGACCCCTCCCGGAACATCATCGACGTGCGGGGCTCCATCGGACGCTCCAACGGTGTGACGGAACGCGGTCGCTCCTATCTGAAGGCGCCCAAGACGGACGCCGCCAGACGCCAGATCCCCATGAACGACGAGCTGAAGGAGATAGTGGGGAGACGGAGAAGGCTCGTCCGCGACCTTCTCGATGAGAGGGGACTCGACTGGTCGGATGGCCTCTACCTCGTGGGCGACCTGGAGGGCCACTGGACGACCCCGGACAACCTGGGGAAGGGGTGGTCGTCAGTGTCGCGCTCCCTGGGGCTCGTCGGCCTCGCGGGAAGGAGCGTGGGACTGCACGACCTAAGGCACACGTTCGCCACCTACGCCCTCGCCAGGGGCGCGAACGCCAAGGACGTCCAGGCAATCCTGGGGCACTCCAGCGCGCAGATGGCGATGGACGTGTACGCCTCGTCGGATCCCAGCGAGCGGGCAGGCATGATGAGGGCCGTATCCCACAGGTAGGCCACGAATGTTGAAAAGTCATGGGAAATCCCGGGAGGGGTGTGCAGGATTTGCGCTTTGGTGGGAGCCGAGTGCAAATCCTGCACACCCCCAGTGCAAATCCTGCACCGCTATATATGTAAGAGATTAAGAGACTAGATTTCTACAGTCTCTCTCCCCTTCCCCTCCCCATCTCGCTGAGGGCATCCAGGAGCGTGGAGACGAGAGGACTATGGAAGGATGAGGGTGGAAACACCATCATCCGATGGGAACAGACGTTCTTGCAGCCCCCAGGCGTTTTCGCTAGAATCATCGAACTGGGAAACGTTTCGGGGAGGTGCCCAATGGCCGCAACGATTGCCGAGGCAGAGACCGTCTCTCCCTATTCCGAGATGATGGCCTACGAGTACATCTACGCTAAAGAGGGAACCTCCCGGAGTTATGTCTCCAAGATCCTGGGGACCGGAGGGGGCCTGCCCACGAAGGCGATTGCGACCGTCGATGGCCTGCTGCCCGACGAGACGCGACACACCGAGGTCAGGGATTACGTTGATGCCCGCATCGGCGGATTCTCGGTGCTCGTCGATGGCACCCCCCAGTTCCCGACGAGGCTGAGGGCGGAGAGGAACCCCCTACCCGTCTTCTACTATCGCGGGGACATATCCCTGCTCGACTCACGGTGCGTCTCGGTCGTGGGAACCAGGCACCCGAGCGAATGCGGGGAACTTGCGGCGCGCCGCGTCGCGCGAGCCCTCGTCGGCGAGGGCATCACCGTCGTCATCGGTCTCGCCGCCGGCATCGACACGGCCGCAGCGCGCGAGGCGCTGGATGCGGGAGGCAGAGTGATAGGCGTCATGGATGGGGGACACGGGCACGAGGCTCGTGTCCCTTGGGCAGAAGGTGGGTCTCGTGCCTGTGCCCCCATCCATGACGCCGGACGACCCAGTCTATGACGACCGCAATGTGAGGACATGCGAGCGCTTGTGGCGTACTGCTCTACTCGTCGGCTCGGCCGTGAGCAAGTCCACCAAACTGTCACATGCCAAGCGCGGCGGCGAACGTGTTTCGCATCCACTCACTGCGGGTCTCCCCGCGCTGCTCGGCCTTCCTGTCCATCGCGTCGCGCTGCGAGCGCGGCACCTTGCAGGTGACCACCACAAGCTCCTCCTCGGCGATTCGTGGCCTGCCCTGCGGGCACACAATCCACTCGCCCGGCGTACCTGGGTACACCCCGGCCTCGGCCTCCGTCGCCATGCGCTCGAAGTCGGCGTCCGTCAGGGTTACGCCGCCTTTCATCTTGTACTCCGCCATCATGTCCTCCTTCCCTAAAGCCCCAGTTCCGATGCCATCTTGTAGGTCATCCTCATGGCGTAGTAGATGACTACCGTCCCGTCCTCCTGCTCGCCGCTCAACATCTCAATAAGCTGACCATGCGAATCGAGGCCAGCCGCCGCGATGAACGCGGGGGTGTCGAAGTTCCTGTAGCGCATCGCCACCGGGTGACTCCACGCCTTCTTCAGCTCGGTCTCGGTCAGTCCGTGCTTCATAGCGCAGCCGAGAACCACGGTCTTCGCTTTCTCCGGTTCGAGCATCGCGCCCCTTTGAAATCCAAGGTCTTTTGTATGATGTTATTGTATGTCGTTTTCGTATCTCAGCCAACATTTCAGCTCGATGGCGTTAAGTTCCATCCAAATAGAGACGGTGCCCACACCCAGCATCGCGCCAAGTCGGAGTAGGTGAGGGCGGGCTTGAGCGTAAGAGATGACCCCGCCTGGTCCGCTGGCTCTTGCCTCGCGTGCGGGGTACTGCCAATAGCCATTGTACCCAACCCTCCTTCCTCGCTCGCTCAATGGTGCAATGGGCATCGTCACGGATGGGACACTCGCCCATGGGGTTCCCTCCACGATGCCCGCGGCCCCGCCCACCCTTCCGACAAAGCTGCGCCGGGGGCCATGGAGCCCCCTATCCTCGCTCCGTCGAAAGCGGGGCGAAACCGCGGGCATGCGCCGCGCAGTGCGGCGCATGCCACATCCAGGAACGGCGTGGCACCCGTTGGGACGCGACCCCCCATCGGGATTCCTGGGCATCCTGCGGGCCGGGCAGGGCATACCATGGGCGTCAGGGCCAAGGGCTTCGCAAGAGGCGCGCCGTGTGGCCACAAACCGGCCAGACGGCACCGGGTGGCACAGGCCACCACCTGTCCGTGGGGCTCTGCCCCACCCCCTGGCGGGCGCTGGCGCGTCCGAAGGTCAAGATCGCCGAGGGCTACCGAAGGAGGTCGGACGGCATGACGAAGAAGGACAGGATGCTCAAGGTGAGGGTCACCGAGGAGGACATGGAGGCCCTGCGCACCCTCGCCTCGGGATGCTCGATGAGCGTGTCGGCCTACGTCCTCGACCGCGCGCTCGCACCGGGTCTGCCCGTCACGCGCGTCGGTCTCATGGGGGTGCGCGGGCAGGTGTCCAAGCTGGCCGTTCGTGCCAAGGGGGCCGTCTCCGGCCTCGCAGCGGGCACCCTCACCGAGGGGCGAGGCCAAAGCGATGGTGTCCGACGCCTCGCGTGCGGCAAGGCGCGCGCTGGAGGAGCTGGCAGGCGCGTAGCCATGGCCATGCTCAAGACCATGGGACAGGGACATGCGGAGTCAAGGGCGATCCACAGGGCGGAGAATGGGGCACGCCTTGAGGTGGACGAGTCCGGCGGGAAGACCGGGCACGTCGGGAGCTGCAAAAACATCGATAACTACCTCTGGGAGGGCCCCAGAAACGTCGATGCCTACCTCGAGCGCGGCAAGGGGCACGAAGGCCGGCCCCTGGCGTTCAGGCACACCGATGAGCTCGACTTCGAGGGCGAGCACGGATGGTGGAGGGTCATGGACGAGGAGCGGCGGGCCTGGGGCAAGATCGACGGGCGCGACTACTACCACTTTGTGGTATCCCCCGACCCGAGGGACCACGTGGGGGCCGACGAGCTCGCCGACGTCGCTCTCGAGTGGGTGAGGAGGTGCCTGCCTGGGACCCAGGCCGTCGTCTCCGTCCACGACGACAACGAGGGCCACATTATGCACGCCCACGTAGTCGTGAACTCGGTCATCCCGTCCACGGGAAAGAAGATCCACAGGACGGACGCCGACGTGAGGAGGGAGGCAGAAGTCTGCCAGGAGCTCTGCAGGGAGCATGGCCTCGCGGCGATGCCATCCCCACGGGAGAGGAGGCGCCAGGCGTGGAGCGCGCAGTGGGCCAAGGCCGAGGCCGCTGAGAGGCGCATCGAGACCAGGGGCGGCAGGAGCTGGAAGGCCGACATCAGGCGCGCCGTAGACGAGTGCGTGCGGGAGGCGACGACATGGCGGCAGTTCGTGCGGGCGATGGGGGCGAGGGGTTTCCAGGTCCGCGAGACCCGGCGCGGCGACCTCACCTACTACCATCCCGACAGCACCGGCTCTGACAAGCGCGTGCGGGCATGCCGCCTGGGCATGGGCTACGACGCGGCGGGGGGTGAGGGCTCGCCTCGCGGTGGACTTCGGGACGCTCGCCGACGGCGGTGCGGTCTCCATCCGCCCCCGTGTGCCCGAAAGGGCCCCCAGGAGCCCACGGGAGAGCCGGATCGTGCGCCCCTTACGACGAGCGAGCTATGGGCTGATTGCTACCGAATCGATTGGTGACGAATATGCAGTTTGATATGAGGCCATGCGTGACGGCAGGAAGTGCGAGATATGACGCATGGCGGGAATGGCAGCCCAGTCGTGTGACGCACAAGAAAAGCCCAGGGGCAACAAGGCCCCCGGGCTGGCCGTTCGTGGTCGGGACGACTGGATTTGAACCAGCGACCTCTCGGTCCCGAACCGAGCGCTCTACCAAGCTGAGCCACGTCCCGTTAGCAGACGACACTTTAGCAGACTTGGCCGTCCAAACCAACCGTAAACACAGCCTTTGCCCACCATCCGTGCTCATTTTCCGCAGTGCGGGCAATGCGCTCGGCTGCGGAGGCGGACTCGCAGATGGCAAACGAGCAGGAACCAGAGCCCGTTATCTGCGATGCGATCACACCCGGCTGTCGCGCAAGCCAAACCGCAGGCTCCCCCATGGCTGGCATCAGGCGCAGTGCCGCCGGCGCAAGGTTGTTGTAGATATGCGCAGCAATGCTTGGGATGCCGCCCTGCGCGAGGGCGTCACAGAGCGCGTCAGGACTCTCCGGCGCAGTAGGAATGCGGTCGAACTCCTCGTACACCTCATGCGTGGAACTGGCACACCCCCCGGGCATCACCAACGCGAGAGGAACGTCGACAAGTGCCGGGAACGTCAATTCCAACGTGTCGCCCGCGCCCCCCAGCAAA
Organism: Olsenella sp.; assembly: GCA_022648325.1. Lineage (GTDB taxonomy): Bacteria > Actinomycetota > Coriobacteriia > Coriobacteriales > Atopobiaceae > Tractidigestivibacter. The sequence goes on along the minus strand of JALCMG010000005.1, from coordinate 95,892 downwards.
GACGGCACAGGGTTGAGAAAGAACGCAACGTCTGAGCCAACGCGACGAGCAACACCAACAACGCGCTGGTCAAGTGGGTCAACATCCCAGCGCTCTGCCAGTACTCGTAGGACGGATCCAGCGTCTGCCGAGGAGCTGCCTAGGCCACCGCCGCTGGGAATGCGTCGCTCAATGCAAACGGCAACGCATTCGTCCACATCGAGCTCCCGCGAGAGGAGCTCGACCGCCCGCTGGGTAGCATTGCGCCGCGCGAGACCGTCAAGCGCGGGCTCAAAGGCAACGCTGGTCTCGGGTGCCGCTTCGATGGTGATGGTGTTGCAGAGGCCAACCGGAACCATAACCGAGTCCACGCGGTGATAGCCGCGCGCGTCCTTCTCGGCATAAATTCCCAGATGAAGGTTAACCTTGCAGGGTGCCTGAAAGGTCTGTCGACGCAAGCACGGCATGCGGCCTCCGGCAGGGCTACACTTCGGGAAGGCCGGCCGTGTAGTCGAGCAGGCGCTCGCCCGTGTTCATGTCGTAGAGTTCGACGGTGCCGGTGAGCACGTCGACATACTGATAGGACTGGCGTGCCTTGCGTCCGCGGCGCTCCTCTACCTCAATCACGAAGAGGGACGGGTGCACGTGAACCAGGGTGCCCGTACGCTCGACGATGCGCGAGCGGCCCATGTTGGCGCGGACCTTCACGCGCTGACCCTCGAGGGCCTTGAGCTCGTCACGAATCTGGTCGATGCGGTTGACTGGCGGAATGTCGTTCTCCATGAGACTCCCAACAGGCCATGCTTGGCCCAAGTATCGAATACACGAAGTGTAATGATATCCATGCGTAACGTCGTTCCTGCAGTTAGGGAAGAAAACAGCACGACAAGACCACGTGCTGAGGCGCAGACAGCTGATATCCGCACCGACACCGGTCCCAGGTGCTACACTTCCGGCGTCAACGACTAAGGAGGACGTAATGGACGAGGCGAGAAGGGCGCGGGTGATTGAGAACCTGCGTGATATGGGACTTACGCAAGCACTTATCTCCGATCCTATGTCGATCTACTACCTCACCGGGTACTACACCGAGCCCTACGAGCGGTTCCTCGCGCTCTACCTCAACGCCAACGGCTCCTCGGCGCTCTTCGCGAACCGCCTCTTCCCCGACGCCTCCGCGACGTGCGAAGACATTCGGACCTTCGACGACACTGAAGACCCCGTGCCCATGGTCGCAGCGGTCACGGACCACAGCGCAGCCCTTGGCGTCGACAAGAAGCTTGCCGCTCGCTGGCTTGTACCGCTCCAAGAGGCTGGTGCCACATTCGCGTTTAAGCTGGGATCCGCTGCCGTGGATGATGCCCGCTCCGTGAAGACGCCAGAGGAGCAGGAACTCATGCGCGCCGCCTCGCGTACGAACGACAAGGCCATGAAGTGGCTTGCCGCCCAGGTCCACGAAGGTGTGACTGAGCAGGAGATTGCCGGCGAGCTTCTCGACGTCTACCGCTCGCTTGGCGCGCAGGGCCACTCCTTCGCGCCCATCGTGAGCTTTGGGGCAAACGCAGCTGACCCGCACCACTCCCCCGACGACACTGTCCTTGCCAAGGGCGACGTTGTTCTCTTCGATGTGGGCTGCCGTCAGGACATGTACTGCTCGGACATGACGCGCTCGTTCTTCTACGGCGAGCCCACCGAACACCAGCGGGCAGTCTACGAGTGCGTTCGCCGCGCAAACGAGGCGGCCGAGGCCATCGTGCGGCCCGGCGTCACGTTTGCCGAGATAGACCGCACCGCACGCTCAATCATCGAGGATGCGGGGTGGGGCCAGCACTTCACGCATCGGCTGGGGCACCAGATTGGCCTCGAGGACCACGAGCCGGGCGATGTCTCGTCCGTGCACGACGAGTCCGTGCGCCCCGGCCAGTGCTTCTCCATCGAGCCGGGCATCTACCTCCCCGGCGACGTGGGCGTGCGCATCGAGGACCTGGTCATTGTGACCGAGGACGGCTGCGAGGTGCTCAACTCGTACCCCAAGGGGCTTACGGTACTGGGGTAGATCGAGGGCCGAGAAGGCCTGGCGAGCGAAGCTTACGCCTCCGGGCAGAGCGCCAGCGCCGCCTCGTCGGCAATCACGGTGCAGCTGGTGTGCAGCTGCAGGATGGACGCGGGGCACTGCGGGGTAACGGGGCCAAAGCACATGTCGTACACGGCCTGGGCCTTCTCCGGGCCAGACGCCAGGATAAGGATGCCGCGCGCATACATGATGGTCTGGACGCCCATGGTGTAGGCCTGGCGCGGCACGTCATCAATGTTGTCAAAGAGGCGGCTGTTGGCCTGGATGGTGCTCTCGGTAAGGTCCACGCAGTGCGTGCCCTTGGAGAAGTGGTCGTCGGGCTCGTTGAACCCAATGTGGCCATTGCGGCCAATGCCAAGAAGCTGCAGGTCGGGATAGCCAGCCTCGCGCACCATCCGGTCGTACTCGGAGCACGCCTCCTCCGCGTTGGGGTTAGCGCCATCGGGCACGTGCGTGTTGGCGAGGTCGATGTTGACCTTATCGAAGAAGTTCTGGCGCATGAAGTAGTGATAGCTCTGCGGGTCCTCGTGCGTAAGGCCGCGATACTCGTCCAGGTTGTAGGTGATAACCTGCGAGAAGTCGCAGTCGCCCTTGTGGTTCCACTCCGCGAGCTGCGCGTAGGTGCCAATGGGCGTGGAGCCCGTGGCAAGGCCGAGGACGCTGTTAGGCTTGAGGATCACCTGGGCAGAGATCACGTTCGCCGCCTTGCGACTCATGTCCCGATAGTCTTTGGTACGGATGATTCTCATGGGAGTCCCTCCTTCTGCAAGCGGGTGACCCCTCGCGGCACCCGCCTGTGGCATGCAAGCCACGCTTGACGTGTGCGGCCACCAGGGCGAGGTCGCGATTGCTATGCGAAGGATCCGCCACGTCGAGGCCCCTGCCCGTCCATGGCGACTTGGGGCGCCTACCCCAGACGGCTTCATTCTACATTCACGATGCGCGGCGAGAGGCACAAACCCAAAAGACTCCGCGAACGAGTCAGCGAGCCCCAGCTACAGCTACAGCTTTCGTGCGAGGTCCTCGAGGGCGTGGAAGCGGTGCGAGATGGCATTCTTCTCGGCAGGAGTGAGCTCTGCCATCGTCTTGCCCGGTGTGTCCGTGGGCAAGAACAGCGGGTCGTAGCCAAAGCCGTGGTCACCGCGGCGCTCGTGACCAATGGTGCCCTCGCAGTCGCCATCACCGCGCAGGATTTCGTTGCCGCGCACAAGAACCACCGTCGAGTGGAAACGCGCACCGCGCTGGGCGTCTGGAACGTCTGACATAAGCCGCTCGAGCTTGTCGTTGTTGGCATCGTCGTTGCCATGCTCGCCTGCCCAGCGGGCCGAGAAGATCCCGGGGGCACCGTCAAGGGCGTCTACGCAAAGCCCAGAGTCATCTGCGATGGCCATGGGAAGGCCTGTCTCGGCAACCGCAGCACGGGCTTTGATGAGGGCGTTCTCGAAGAAGTCGGCTCCGTCCTCAACGGGGTCAGGGAAGTCTCCAAGCCCACCAAGGGCAACAAAGCGCACGTCGGGAAGTGCCTTTGAGAGTATCGCCTCTATCTCGGTCACCTTGTGTGGATTGCCCGTGGCCACCACCACGGTGCGTGCGGGGTCGAGCGCCCTCATATTTAACGTTGCCATTTTGATGTCCTTTCGAGACGCAGGCCTCTTGGTCACGACCGGCTATGCGCCAAAGCCCGTGACCTCGCGTTGAATCCTGAGGAGCTGGTCAATGCCCTGCTGCCCGAGGTCGAGCAGCCGTCCAAGCTGCTCGCGGTCGAAGGTCGCACGCTCGCCCGTTCCCTGGACCTCCACGATACGGCCGTCGGCAGAACCCACCAGGTTCATGTCCACGTCGGCGTGCGAGTCCTCGGGATAGTCGAGGTCGAGAAGCTCGACGCCGCGCACGACGCCCATCGAGATGGCAGCAACCTGCCCCGTAAGGGGAACCCGCTTGATCCGGCCCTTTGCACAGGCCGCAGAGAGCGCCTCGTAGAGCGCCACCCATGCGCCTGTGATGGATGCAGTACGGGTGCCGCCATCGGCCTGGATGACGTCGCAGTCAACGGTAACCGTGAACTCGCCCAGATGGCGAAGGTCGCAGACGGCCCTCAGCGAGCGGCCCACGAGGCGCTCGATCTCCATCGAGCGGCCCTTCCTGCCCTTGTACTCGCGTGGCGTGCGGCGGTTGGTGGATGTCGGCAGCATGGCGTACTCGGCGGTCACCCAACCATCGCGGCTTGCGCCGCGCCACTTGGGTACGCCTTCCTCGATGGTTGCTGCGCAAAGTACGCGCGTGTCGCCAAACTCCGCGAGGCACGAACCATCGGCGTTCTTCATGACGTTGGGCGTCAGCGTAACTGGGCGCATCTGGTTGGCCGAACGACCAAAGCTGCGCTCAGACTGGACATTGTTCCCCTGGGACACGGAGTCTCCCGTCTGCCGGCAGTCATTACCGGCACTCAAGCAACAGGGCCGGCCGACTTCCGCCGACCGGCCCCGAGCCGTCTCATGGTGGGCGATGACGGATTCGAACCGCCGACCTTGTGCGTGTAAGGCACCTGCGCTAGCCACTGCGCCAATCGCCCGTGCTTAGCGAGTGTACCACGGAACCGGTGGCTCGCCCACGCAGCTTGACGCTCACGGGGTTCACCTCCATCTTGCCTGCTATACTGGCCCCATGAATACTACGCTCTCATCACTTGCCCGGCTTCTCGACCGCGAGGGGCTGCTGGCCACCACCGCAAACATCACCGCCGACAAGTGCTCCACGTCCGTCACGGGAGCCGACTGCGACTCTCGCGCCGTAGCGCCCGGCCACATCTTCGTGTGCAAGGGCGCCACCTTCAAGCCGGCATACCTTACCTCGGCACTCGAGAAGGGCGCCGTGGCGTACCTCTGCGACGAAGGCCGTGCGGCCGAGCTCGCGCAGGCGGCGCCGGGAGTTCCCGTCCTTATCGCTAACAACCTGCGCCGAGCCATGGCACTTGTCTCCGCCGAGGCCTTCGGCCACCCAGACCACGACCTCACGGTCATTGGCATCACGGGCACCAAGGGCAAGTCCACGGTCTCCTACATGCTTCGAGCCATTCTCGATGGCGACGAGCCCTACGCCCACACGGGGGTCCTAGGCTCCATCGAGACCTACGACGGCATCGAGCGCGAGGAGAGCCACAACACCACCCCAGAGTCGCCAGACCTCTGGAGGCACCTCGCCAATGCGCGAAAGTCTGGCCTCGACTACATGGACATGGAGGTCTCGAGTCAGGCGCTCAAGTACGACCGCGTCCTCGAGCTTAGCCTTGCCGTTGCCTGCTTCCTCAACATAGGGCGCGACCACATCTCCCCCGTCGAGCACCCCAACTTCGAGGACTACTTCCAGAGCAAGCTCCGCATCTTCGACCAGGCGCGCGTTGCCGTGGTGAACCTGGACTCCGATGAGATCGAGACCATCCTCGCTCATGCCCAGCACTGCGAGCGCGTGGTGACCTTCTCCGTCAAGGACCATTCGGCAGACGTCTGGGCATCGGAAATCCAAAGCGCCTATGGCATGGTCTCGTTCACGGCACATACGCCAAGCTGGGAGGGGCCAATCTGCCTGGGCATGCCCGGCCTGTTCAACGTGGACAACGCGCTTGCGACCATTGCCATCTGCGAGGTGCTCGGCATCGCACACGACAGGATTCCCGAGCCCCTCTCCCGCGCGCGCGTCCCCGGGCGCATGGAGCTTTTCCCCAGCCCAGACACCAAGGTCGTAGCCCTCGTTGACTACGCCCACAACAAGCTCTCCTACCAGCGCTTCTTCCCCTCGGTTAAGGAGGAGTTCCCCGGGTATCGCATCATTGCCGTCTTTGGTGCCCCCGGCGGCAAGGCCTACGAGCGCCGTCATGAGCTTCCGGAGGAAGCGGCCAAGTACGCCGACTACCTCATCTACACCGAGGAGGACCCGGCAAACGACCCCGTGGAGGAGATTTGCCAGCAGATGGCAGACGCCACCCCGGAAGGCACTGCCCACGAGGTCATTGTCGACCGCGAGGAGGCCATTCGCCGCGCCGTCCAGCTGGGCTACGAGGGCGAGGGCCCGGCAATCCTCTGCCTTCTCGCCAAGGGAGACGAGACACGCCAGCACGAGGGCAGCGAGTTTGTCCCTTGCCGCACGGACGGCGACATCTACGAAGAGGCCGTTCGCAACTGGCACGCCGCGCACCCCGAGGCCTAGCCCGCGCGAAGCTATTTCCAGCCTCTCAAGAGCGTGCCCCGCAGTCACGGCGAGAAAGCCGGACTGTGGGGCACGCTCGTACGGAGACTCTTGGCACCCGTCTACGCGAGCCGCTCCACTCCGTTGCGGGTTACGCGCGCATAGACGAGAGGCTCGGGCTCGGGCCACTCGTCACCAATCTCGTAGGAGTCGCGCAGAATCTGCTCTCCCTCATCGAGCTGGGCCTCGCTCGACGCGTGAAGCGTTGCGAGAACGTCTCCCTTCGCCGCCTTGTCGCCGGCCTTCTTCTGAAGGACGATGCCGGCAAGCGGGTCGATGGAGTCTTCCTTGCACGCTCGCCCAGCGCCAAGCGCCACAGAGGCAATGCCGATGCGCTCGGTATTCATGTGGCGCACCCAGCCGTCGCAGTCAGAGCGCACGTCACGCACGCAGGCATCGGAGCCAAAGCGGCTGGGGTCGCGCACGTATGACGCGTCTCCGCCTTGGGCGGCAACCATCTGGGCGAGCTTCTCCATGCCCTCACCGTTCTCCATCTGCGCACGGGCCATCGAGCGGCAGGCGGAAATGCCGCCCTTGCCCGCAAGCTCCAACATGTTTGCCGCAAGCTCAACGCAGATGTCCGTAAGGTCCTGCGGCCCCTGGCCCATGAGGGTTCGCGCGGCCTCCTCAACCTCAAGGGCATTGCCCACGCAGCGGCCAAGCGGGCAGTCCATGTTCGTGATAAGCGCAGCCGTCGTGCGGCCAACGCCCTCGCCAATGCGAACCATCTCTTGGGCCAACGCTATGGCATCGTCGACGGTCTTCATAAACGCGCCGCTGCCACACTTCACGTCGAGAAGAATCTTATCGGAACCAGCGGCAATCTTCTTGCTCATGACGCTGGAGGCAATGAGCGGCAGCGAGTCAACCGTAGCCGTTACGTCTCTCAAGGCATAGAGCTTCTTGTCTGCGGGCACCAGGTTTCCGGTCTGGCCGACAACGGCGCACCCAACCTTGCTCACAATGGAGAAGAAGCGCTGCTCGTCGATGGAGGCGGTAAGGCCGGGAATGGACTCGAGCTTGTCGAGCGTGCCACCGGTGTGTCCCAGGCCACGCCCGCTCATCTTGGCAACGCGCACACCAAGCGACGCCACGATAGGTGCCACCACCAGGGTGGTCTTGTCTCCCACGCCACCGGTCGAGTGCTTGTCCACCTTAATGCCGGGAATGGGCGAGAGATCCACCGTGTCACCGGAGTGTGCCATATCCAGAGTAAGGCGCACAATCTCACGGTCGGTCATGCCCTCGTAGAAGATGGCCATGCAGAGCGCGGAGGCCTGGTAATCCGGAATGTCACCCGCCACGTAGCCATTAACGAAGAAGTCAATCTGCTCGTCAGTAAGCTCATAGCCGTCTCGCTTGCTCTCGATGATGTCGTACATCCTCATACGGCGTCACCCCCCCCCGTTTCATCCGCCCGATGGTGTCCCAGATCTTCCGGCCCAAAGCCCTCGGGGAGAAGGTCACGCAGCAAAAGAGATCGACGCTCCTCTGGAGAGCGGGCAACGATGATCCTAAACGAGTCTGGGTCACAGAACTCGCGCATCACCTGACGACACACGCCGCACGGCGTGCACCAGTCCGAGACGGGCAGTCCCTCCGGGCCTCCCACAACGGCGATTGCCGAGAAGTGCCGCTGCCCCTCGTAGACCGCCTTGAAGAAGGCCGTGCGCTCGGCGCAGTTGCAGGGCGTGTATGCCGCGTTCTCGATATTGCATCCCTGGTAGACAGTGCCGTCTTCCGCAAGAAGCGCCGCGCCAACAGCAAAGTGCGAATAGGGTACATAGGCATGCTCGCGGGCTTCGAGCGCCCCTCCCACGAGCTGCTCGTCGGTTAGTTCCATATCTTTTCAGAGGCTCCTTAAGCCGCTTGTTACCTGCTGCCCTTGATGTACGGCACGCCGTCTGCCTTAGGCGCAACGGAGCGTCCCACAAAGAACACCAGGACGAGGACGGTCATCACGTATGGCAGCATCGCCAGAATCTGCGTGGGCACCACGGAGCCACCGCCCAACATGACGGTAAGCGCCTGCGTGAAGCCAAAGAGCAGGCACGCTAGGTAGGCGCCGTGCGGAGTCCACTTGCCAAAGATCACCGCTGCAAGAGCAATGAAGCCCTGGCCGCTGATGGCCGTCTGCGTGTACTGAGAGATGATGGCCAGCGTCATTGACGCGCCGCCAAATCCCGCGAGTACGCCAGAGAGAATCACGCAGATGTAGCGCGTACGATAGACGCTGATACCCAGGGTCTCGGAGGCCTCGGGGTGCTCGCCCACGGAGCGAACACGAAGGCCCCACTTGGTCCGGTAGAGCACAAACCACATGACCACGGCGGCAATAAGGCCGAGGAGCACCGTGACGTCAAGGTTAAGGCTCGAGAGCGGGGAGTCACCAAAGCCCGAGGTGTCAATGAGCTTGGGCAGTGTGTTGACCACGGAGGACATGGCCGCGCCATCAAACATGCGTCGGCAGGCAAAGAGCGCGATGCCAGGGGCCAGCAGGTTGATGGCAACGCCCGAGATGGTCTGATCGGCGTTGAAGGTAACGGACGCCACCGCGTGGAGCAGGGCAACCAGCCCGCCCGCCAGGCCAGCGCAGAGAAGGCCTATCCAGGGGTTGCCCGAGACGTAGCTTCCCGCAACTCCGGCAAACGCGCCGACGTTCATCATGCCCTCAATGCCGATGTTCGTGACGCCGGAGCGCTCGGAGATAACGCCGCCAAGGGCGCCAAAGACGAGGGGCGTGGAGTACATGAGGGTAATGGAGAGGACGAGCACAAGGTTATCGAGCATCGCCATCAGCCCCCTTCTTGTCGTTGGAACCGTTGGATTCGGTGGTCTTGGAGGATGCCTCGGCTTCCGACGAGCTAGCGCCTGCGGACCCGCTGGTCCTAGAGGCGTCGCTCTCTCCAGCAGGTGCCGCAACAGGAGTCGTGCCTGCCTCGGCGGCAAGCTTGCGCGCCTGCTCGGCCCGCTCGGCGCGAGAGCGCTGGATGTGCTCGGCAAGCATGGGGATAACGCCACCCAGGGCCATGCAGAACACGATGGTGCCAATCATGATGCTGATGATCTCGGACGGGGCACCCATGGTCTGCTGCACCGTCTGGCCTCCGTAGATGAGGCCGGCAAAGAGCAGAGCGGCGGGAATGCAGCCGACGGGCGAGCAGCCCGCAATGAACGCCACCGAGAGGCCGTTGAAGCCGTTGTTCTCGAACGCGGCGAGTGTCGAGATGCCGTGCGGCAAGATGCCGGTGATGTTGAGGGCGCCGGCAAGGCCGCAGAGACCTCCCGAGATGACCATGCAGAGCACGATGTTCTTCTCGACGTTAATGCCGGCAAAACGGGCGGCATCCTTGTTGAGGCCAACGGCGCGCATCTCGTATCCAACCTTTGTGCGCTTGAGCAGCCAGCCGATGAGTATTGCCACCACCACGGCAACTATGATGCCAACGTTGACGTCGCAGCGCACGAGGACATCGCGCAGCACGGGGAAGTTTGCCAGCGCCGCCTGACCCTCGGCGGAGAGCTTCCAGTTTGGAAGGATCATCGTGAGCGCAGATTCATGTACCGCATAGGTTCCCGTGGTGTTTGGCTGGTGGAACGCGTCGAGCGAGACCACGTAGTTGCAGAGGTAGAGGCTGATCCAGTTGAACATGATGCTGGTGATGACCTCGTGGATGCCAAACTTTGCCTTGAGCCATCCAATGAGCGCCCCGGAGAGCGCGCCCGCAATGGTGCCCGAGAGCACGACGAGTGGAATCTCGAGAACGGCAGGCAGGTCGCAGGTGATGCCCACGATGGTCGCGGCAACGGTGCCCAGGATGTACTGGCCCTCGGCGCCAATGTTGAAGAGGCCGACCTTGAACGCAAAGGCAACGCCGATGCCACAGAGAAGCAGCGGCGTGGCCTTGATAATCACGTTAACGATGTAGCGAGGCCTGCCAACCATGCCCGAGAAGAGCGCCGCAAACGAAGCACCGGGGTCGTATCCTGCGCTGGCAAGAACGATTGCCGCGACCAAAAAGCCAATGAGAATGGCGACGATTGCCGAGGTGATGGGTTTCCTCAGCACTTTGATTACCGTGTTGTTCACTGTTTGCCACCCCCTGCCATGAGAAGGCCAACCTCTTCCTCGCTCACCGTTCCCTGCTTGAACGTGCCCACGATCTTTCCGTGGTGGATGACAGCAATCGTGTCCGCCACGTCCATGACCTCGTCAAGCTCCAGCGAGATGAGCAGTATTGCCGCGCCACGATCGCGCTCGCGGATGAGCACCTTGTGAACAAACTCAATGGCACCCACGTCGAGGCCACGCGTTGGCTGCACGGCAACGAGAAGATCCGGCTTGCTCGAGACCTCTCGGGCGATGATGACCTTCTGCTGGTTTCCGCCGGAAAGGCCACCCGCAAGGCTGTCGACGCAATCCGCGGGGCGAATGTCGTACTCCTTGATGAGACCGTTGGCAAAGGAGCGAACCTTCCCGTAGTCGAGCGTTGCGCCCTTGCCAAACGTCTCCTCGCCATGCCGTTCGAGAATGACATTCTCGGCAACCGTGAAGGGAAGCACCAGGCCAAAGCGCTGACGGTCGGCGGGGACGGTTGCCACCTTGTGGTCGAGCACGTTCCTGGGAATGGTGTTCTGGATCTCCTCGCCCTTCACGGAGATGGTGCCGGAATCCACCTTCGCAAGGCCGTCGATGGCTTGCACAAACTCTTCCTGGCCGTTGCCCTCGATACCAGCGATACCAACGATCTCTCCGACACGAACGTCGAGATCGAGGCCACACACCTGCTCGATGCCTCGGCCATCCCGCACGTGGAGCCCCCTGACCGAGAGGGCCGTCTCGCCCGGCTTAGCAGGACCCTTCTCGACAGTTAGGTTCACGCGGCGGCCAACCATCTTGGACGCAAGCTCCCCCTCGGTGGTCTTGCTCACGTCCACCGTGCCCATGTACTTGCCGCGCCGAATGATGGTGCAGGCATCGGCAGATTCCATGATCTCCTTGAGCTTGTGGGTGATGATGATAATCGTCTTGCCCCTGGCGACAAGGCCGCGCATAATTTTGATGAGCTGCGTAATCTCTTGCGGTGTGAGAACCGCGGTGGGCTCGTCGAGGATAAGCGTGTCCGCACCGCGGTAGAGCGCCTTCAAGATCTCAACGCGCTGCTGCATGCCAACGGTAATATCCTCGATCTTCGCGTCGGGGTCAACGTCAAAGCCGTACTCCCGGACGATCTTCTCGACCTCCTTTTTGGCGCGAGCCATATCGAGGACGCCCAGCGAGTGGCAGACCTCGTCGCCGAGAATGATGTTCTCGGTAACGGTAAAGTTCTCGACGAGCATGAAGTGCTGGTGGACCATGCCAATCCCGTGGGCAATCGCGTCGAGAGGGCTCTGGATCTGGACGCTCTGCCCACCGAGGTACACCTCGCCCGCATCTGCCTGATACAAGCCATAGAGCACGTTCATGAGCGTGCTCTTGCCCGCACCGTTCTCACCAAGGATGGCATGAACCGTCTGCTTTTTCACGTCAAGGTCAACGCTGTCGAGCGCCGTGAACGAGCCAAAGGTCTTCGTGATGCCATGCATCTGCACGGCATAGTCGGAACTGGCCTCCATAGTCCACCTCCCTATGCAAAGCGAGGGGCCAAGGCCCCTCGGCAATCAAGCCAAGAGGGTGCCCGGCGCGCACACCAGGCACCCCCAGCTACGCGTCTAGAGGCTAGCGACAAACTTGTCGTAGTCATCCGAGGTCGCGGGCGGCACGATAGCGCCCGACTTGATGAGCTCCGCCACGGCCATGGCGTCGTTGTAGACGTCATCCCCCATGAGGGAGTGGTCCTCGGGGATGCCCACGGCGCCGTCGGAGAGGCCCAGTATAATGTCGGTTCCGCCCTCGAGTTCACCAGAGAGGAGGCGCTTGGAGACGTCTACGATGGCGACGTCGACCTTCTTGAGCGCGGAGGTGAGCACGGTGCCCTCGGCGAGGTAGGACTGGTCCATGTCGACGCCAATGGCGTATATGCCGGCATCCTTGCAAGCGTTGATGACGCCAACGCCTGTGCCGCCTGCCGCCTGGAACACGACGTCGCAGCCATTGGAAACCATGCGCTGCGTGATGGAGCTTCCCTTAGCCGCGTCGCCGAAGCTCTCGGCGTACTGGGACTCGCTCTGGACGTTGAGGCCTTTGTCCTTGTTAGCGTACGCGACGCCGGCCTTGTAGCCAAACTCGAACTGGCGCAGGACGTCGCTCTCGACGCCCAGCACGTTGCCAACCTTGCCAGTCTTGCTTACGCACGCGGCAATGTAACCCACGAGGAACGAGGACTCCTGGGCGCGGAACTGGACGCCGGTAATGTTTGAGGCGCCGGTAGGGTTGGCGTTGTCGATGATGCCAAACTGGACATCGGGGTTGGCCTTGGCTGCGTTGCCCACGGCCTCTGCCATGGCAAAGCCGATTGCCCAGACGAGCTCGGCATCGTCGTCAACCGCCTTGTCGAGGTTGGTAGCGTAGTCGGCCTCCTGCTTGGACTCGAGGTAGCTAACGTCCCAGCCCTCGTTCTGCTGGAGCTGCTGAAGGCCGGACCACGAGATCTGGTTAAACGACTGGTCGTTCACGCCGCCGGTATCGGTGACCATCTCGACCTTGTGGGTCATTCCGGACATGGCGCCGCTGTCGGTAGAGTCACCGCTGGTCGACGGGCCACCGGAGGAGCCACCGCACCCCACAAGGGCACCGGTGGCACCCAGCGCGCATGTACCAGCAAGACCCTTCAGAAAGCCACGCCGAGTAAAGCTGCTCTGATCTGGCATTTCTGTCCCCTTTCTCCGCCCCGCCCTCTCCCGAACGGGACATCCCATGGAGCCAAAACTTCCTATCTACAGAGGGAAGCCCTCCCTCGTGTTGCCGCTATGCCTTTGAATCTGGCGTTGCCAGGCTCAGCGCGACCTCCATCATCTGCGTGAGGCTCTCTTGACGCTCCTCGGCCGTGATGGCCTCCCCGCGGGCGGGGATGTCCGACACGGTGAGTATCGTGAGCGCACGTTTACGAGCGCGCATCGCATTGAGGTAGAGCGCCGCCGATTCCATCTCCACGACGAGGACGCCCATCTTTGCCCAGCGCTCGGAGGCCGTGTGGTCGTCGTTGTAGAAGACATCCGACGAGAGCACGTTGCCCACGCGTGTGGGGTAGCCCAGGCGCTCCGCTGCGTCGGCCGCGCCGCGCAAAAGACCGAAGTCTGCTATGGGAGCGAGTGTGCCAGGCACTTTGAACTGATGCGCATAGTTGGAGTCCGTGCAGGCGCCCATGCCAAGCACGATGTCGCGCAAGCGCACGTCCGGTGCCACGCCTCCCGCGGTACCAATGCGCACAATCGACTTGACACCATAGAAGTTGTAGAGCTCATACGAGTAGATGCCAATGGAAGGCATGCCCATACCGCTGCCCATCACCGAGACGGGGTTGCCCTGGTAGGTACCCGTGTATCCCAACATATTGCGGACGCCGTTGAACTGCACGACGCCCTCGAGGTAGGTCTCGGCGAGGCGCTTAGCGCGGAGCGGGTCTCCCGGCATGAGGACGAATGGGGCAATCTGGCCCGCGAGGGCCTCGTTGTGCGCTGTAGGGGTTCGTGCCATGGCTATGCCTCCAGAATCTGATCGAGGTGGGATGTTCCATCGGGGAGCGCGGGCGCGCCGAGGTAGTCGAGGACCGTCGCCGAGACGTCCGCAAACGTGGGCCGCGTGCCAAGGTCGACCCCCGCGCGCACGCGCGGCCCGTACACGAGCCACGGAACGTACTCGCGCGAGTGGTCTGTCGAGGGGGTCACGGGGTCACAGCCGTGGTCTGCCGTGATCATGAGTAGGTCATCGTCGCGCAGCCCCGCCATAATGCGCGGAAGCTGGCCGTCAAAGTAGCTCAGGGCGCGCGCATAGCCGGGCGCGTCGTTGCGGTGGCCGTAGACCATGTCGAAGTCCACGAGGTTGGTGTAGCAAAGACCAGTGAAGTCGCGTCCCGTTGCCTCGACCGTGCGCTCGATACCCTCATTGTTACCCGAGGTAAAGACGTGGTCAGTGATTCCCCGGTGAGCAAAGATGTCGTAGATCTTGCCAATGGAGAGCACGTCCTGGCCGGCATCCTTCAGAACGTCGAGCATCGTGGTGCCCGTGGGCTCCAGGGAGAAGTCGTGCCTGCGCGGGGTGCGCACGTAATTTGGCCACTCCCCCGTGTAGGGGCGCGCGATGACGCGGGCAACGCCATGTTCGCCCGTAAGGATCTTGCGCGCAATGCGGCAGTACTCGTAGAGCTGCTCGGGCGGCACCATGTCCTCGTGCGCAGCAATCTGGAAGACGCTGTCTGCCGAGGTGTAGACGATGAGATTGCCGGTCTTGAGCTGCTCGCGGCCATAGTCCTTGATCACCTGCGTGCCCGAGTAGGGCTTGTTGCAAAGGACCCCACGGCCGGTCTGACGGATGAACTCGTCCAGCACCTCCTGCGGAAAGCCCTTGGGGTACGTAGGGAAGCGCTTGGGCGAGATGACACCGGCCATCTCCCAGTGGCCGACCGTGGTGTCCTTGCCGGCGGAGGCCTCGCGAAGGCGGGCATACGCCCCAGCGGGCGAGGCAACGGGCTCAAGGCTCACGTTATAGGGGGACTCGAGCGCCCCCTCAATATTGAGAAGGCCGAGCGAGGCCATGTTGGGGATAGCTAGCTCGCCCGTGGTGGCGCAGGCGCAGAGGGTATTGCTCCCCTCGTCACCCCACTCTGCGGCATCTGGCTCGGCACCTATGCCAAAGCTATCCAAAACGATGAGAAACACGCGCTTGCCCATGGTCGCTCCCTCCGCGAGCATCTTTCTGATGCCGCTGCGTAACGCCAGAACAAATGACAAATCGAAACCATCAACATAACTAGTATTGTTTGGCCGTCAGGAAAGCGGCGGATAAGCAGGGCAGCCGGTACAAACAATTCGACAAGCGGCAAATGCTTAGTAACAATAAATAATTGTTTAGAATTGCAATGCAAGGCGGCACATGAGAGAGGGGACGCGATGCTTACCGAGAGAGAGCGGCAGATTCTTGGATGGGTCCGCGCAAACCCCTCAATTTCCCAGCAAGAGATTGCCGACCGCGCGGGCATCTCACGCTCGTCCGTCTCCGTACACATCTCAAACCTCACTAAGAAGGGCGCGATTCTCGGCAGGCAATATGTTCTTTCGGACAACCCCTACGTGGTAGTGGTCGGCGCCACCAATATGGATGTGGTGGGCAAGCCGGGCGGGGTTCCCACCCCGCGCGACGTCACACCGGGCACCATCGTGGTATCCCCCGGCGGTACCGCGAGAAACGTGGCGCACAACCTCACGCTACTTGGAACTAGCACCAAGCTGGTGACCGCCTTTGGGGAAGACGTGCGCGCAAAAGAACTCTCTGATGGGTGCCGGGAGATGGGCATGGACCTCGAGGGGTCGGTGACCGTTCCCGGTGGAACCACCTCAACCTGCCTCTTCATATTGGACGAGCACGGCGACCTCTCCCAGGCCATCGCCGACATGGGCATTCTCGACAGCCTCACCCCGAGCGTCCTGGAGCGCAGGCTCGACCTCATCGACCGCGCCACGGCGTGCTTCGTCGACACAAACATCTCCCGAGAGAGCCTGCGCTTTCTTGCCGAGCACGTGAGTACCCCGCTGTTCTGTGACCCCGTCTCTACCTCCAAGGCGGCAAAGCTCTCCGGACTGCTTGGAAACTTCCACGCCATGAAGCCAAGCACCCTTGAGGCAGAAGCGCTTACGGGAGTCGCCATTCACGACGAGAAGAGCCTAGGGCTAGCCGCCCAGAAGCTTCTTGATACTGGGCTTGAGCAGGTGTTCATTTCGCTTGGAGCCGACGGACTTCTCTGCGCGGGGCAAGACGGGCTGCTTCGGCTTCCCAGCTACAGCGCAAACGTGGTGAGCGCCACGGGATCCGGTGACGCCATGATGGGGGCCATCATCTGGGCGTATCTGCAGGGAGAGGATCTTGAGGGAACTTGCGCCGCCGGCCTTGCGGTTGCCGCCATCTGCGCGGAATCCTCCTCCACCGTCAACCCCAGCCTCACGGCCAAGGCAGTAAGGCAGCGCATGGCGGAGGCCGGCGAGGAGGGCAAGCTCCTCTCGGCAAGCTAGCGCTTGCTGTCGAAGCCCGTTAGGGGCCAGTCCATCACCACCCACCGACAAGTGGACATGGGTGTCTCATCAAGTGGACAAATGTCCTTTTATTTCAGAGGCGTTGGGCCGTAGCATGCACCTGACGGCCTGCGAGAGGAGGGGCATGGATACGCTTGGCTACCTCAGCACCTTGGACGCTGAGGTTCGCGACAGGCTCACCCCCTGGGCGGGTCGTATTCCCGCCGCCCTTCTCGGCAGATGCTCTCTTGTCAAACTGGACAAGGGAGACGAGCTTGTGCACGAGCTCGATCGCTTTGGCTCCGTCTATGTTCTTACGCGCGGAGCCATTGCCTCCACAAGCCCTCTGCTTGACGGCGGCACCTACGTGATA
The DNA here is from genome assembly GCA_022648325.1 of Olsenella sp. Taxonomy (GTDB): domain Bacteria; phylum Actinomycetota; class Coriobacteriia; order Coriobacteriales; family Atopobiaceae; genus Tractidigestivibacter. Next base: position 79,060 of record JALCMG010000005.1, on the reverse strand, counting down.
GACGAGTTCCAAGCGCCCGCCGCCTTTGGCGAGATGGAGGCCATTGGCGCAAGCCCCTTCTATCACAGCTCGCTCATGGCAGCCACGGATGCCGAGCTTATCCGCGTCTCCAGTAAGGACTACCTTACGTGGCTTTCCGGCGACGCCGACGCCTTGCTTGCGCGCTCGCGCTGGGTTGTCCAGCGGCTTGCAAGCCAGTCGAGCCACGAGCGCTCCCTACTTGCCTGGACTGGCGAGAAGCGCGTTGCCTACGCGCTCTGCCAGCTTTACGGAGAGGGCGGGAGAGAGCGCCTGGTAGTGCCGCTGACGCGCGGCCAGCTGGCGGAACGCGTGGGCGTAAGCACGAAGACGGTGAGCCGTTCCATAGCTTCGCTTGAGGGGGCCGGGATGGTACGCCTCGAGGGCAGAAAGATCGTGATTGACCGAGAGGCATTCGAGCTTCTCGAAGACATGCTCCGTGACGAGCTTGGTCAAAGCGCGCGCGGAAGAGAAGGGAGCACGCGTTCATGAAGACCATCGACAACACCCAGGAGTTCTACGACATCTGCACGGCGAGCAACCTCACGTACAAGCAGAAGCTGCTGCACCTAGCGCAGGCAGCCGAGAACAGCATCGACCCCATCGAGCGTCCTAAGGAGGCGGACTACTTCTTCGAGCACGGCGGCATCGACTACATGTGCGAGGGCAACGCGCCCTACCGCCCGCGTTACATCTGCCCGGACTACGGCAAGTTTCTCGCCCAGGGGAGCGAGTTCCTGCGCCTTAAGCCAGCGGAGACCCTGGATGACGCTCTCTGGAATCTCGCGATGGTCTACGACAACGTGCCCTCGGTCACCAGCCGCCCCGTCTATGTGGGCCAGCTTGACCGCATGCTCGGCCCCTTCCTCGACGGCTATAGCGACGAGGAGGTAAAGGCGCGCCTTCGTCGCTTCCTCAACTACATTGACCGCACCGTTGCCAGCGGTTACTGCCACGCAAACATTGGTCCCGAGGAGACGCGCGCCGGCCGGCTGCTCATGGAGGTTGAGCAGGAGCTTGCCAACGCAGTGCCCAACTTCACGCTGAAGTACGATCCGGCAATCACGCCCGATGACTTCGCCCGTCTCGCCGTGAAGACCACGCTCACCTGCGCCAACCCCGCCTTTGCCAACGACCGCATCCACCGCGAGACCTACCCTGGCGACTACACGGTGGTAAGCTGCTACAACGTGCTGCCCATGGGCGGCGGTGCCTACTGCCTTGACCGCCTGCTGTTCCCGCGCCTTGCGGACATGGCGTCGAGCGTGGACGGCTTCATGGACAACATCCTCCCGTCTGCCACCGGTGCGCTTCTCGAGTACATGAACTCCCGCATCAAGTTCCTTGTCGAGAAGTCGAACTTCTTCGAGACCTCGTTCCTTGCCAAGGAAGGCCTCATCAGCCGCGACCGCTTCTGCGCGATGTTTGGCGTGGCTGGCATGAGCGAGTGCGTGGCCAAGCTGCTAGGCCTTCACGACGGCCGCGCCTACGGAACGGACGACGAGGCCAATGACCTTGCCGAGCGTATCATGTGCCAGGTCTACAAGCAGGTCCTGGATTTCCCGGCCGTGTACTCGGAGGTCTCTGGCAACCGCTTCACGCTGCATGCGCAGGCTGGCTTCTCCGACATGCCGGGTGTAACGCCGGGCGTCCGCATCAAGGTTGGCGACGAGCCCGAGGTCTTCTACGACCACATTCGTCACAGCGCTCGCATGCACCGCTTCTTCAACGCCGGCGTCTCCGACATCTTCCCCGTTGAGCCCACGGCCAAGTCCAACCCCGACACCGTCCTCGACGTCGTGAAGGGCGCCTTTGCCATTGACGACAAGTACCTCTCGCTCTACTCGTCCAATGGGGACCTGGTTCGCATTACGGGCTTCCTGGTGAAGCGCGCGGAGATGGAGAAGTTCGCCTGCGGCGAGGCGGTGCTCGCCGACACCTCGCATGACGGCGAGGGCAACTGGCGGGCAAACGACCTTGCCGACCGCAAGGTCCGCCTGTAGGGAGTGCCGCGGTGTCCGTTCACATACCGATTAACAACATCATCCCGTTTTCGCTGGTGGACGGGCCTGGCTCGCGATGCTCCATTTTTGTTCAGGGCTGCAACATCCACTGCGCGTACTGCCATAACCCGGAGACCCAGCGGCTCTGCATTGGTTGCGGGGCCTGCGTGCGGGCGTGTCCGGCCGGGGCTCTCAAGATGGTGTGCGGCGCCGTCGAATGGGACCAAGACGCATGCGTGAAGTGCGACACGTGCATCCACGTGTGCCCCAACCACTCGTCGCCCCGCATCCTCTACCTGGACGCGGAGCAGGTCTTTGAGCGCGTGAAGTCGTACATGCCCTTCATAAGGGGAGTCACGTGCTCGGGCGGTGAGTGCATGCTCTACCCCGTGTTCCTGTACGAACTCTTTGGGATGTGCCGGGGTGTGGGACTGGGCTGTCTCATCGACTCCAATGGCACGGTGGACTTCTCCGAGCATCAGGGTCTCCTTGCGCTTTCCGATGGGGTGATGCTCGACCTCAAGTGCTGGGATGACGCGTGGTTTGTCTCGCTCACGGGAACCGACGGAAAGACCGTCCGGAAGAACCTCGAGTTTCTTGCGGAGCAGGATAAGCTCGCTGAGCTGCGCGTCATTGTGACCGTGGACCGCAACGACCCCGAGGCGGCGGTGCGCGGGGCAGCTGGGGTGCTTGGAGAGAAGGTTGCCTCCACGCGGCTGAGGCTCATGCGCTTTCGCCACTTTGGCGTCTGCGGGGAAATGGAAGGTGCGCCCTCCCCTACCGACGAGCGCATGGACTCCGTGGAGGGGCTGGCGAAGTCGTTGGGGTTTGGAACTGTTGCTGTGAGTTAATCCGGTTTTCGCTAACGGGCGCAAACGGCCGGCCCGGCACAACGCGTGCCGGGCCGGCCGTTGTTGTGCGACGCACAAATACGAGCGGACGCTACCCCTCAACAATCTTGATGCCCGCGCTGCAACCAAGACGATCGGCCCCCGCCTCGACCATGGCGAGCGCCTCCTCCTTGGTGTGGATGCCACCTGAGGCCTTGACCATGCAGCGATCGCCAACGGTCTTGCGCATGAGCGCCACATCGTGCACCGTAGCGCCGCCCGTCGAGAACCCAGTGCTCGTCTTCACGAACGAGGCACCGGCGGCAACCGCGTCCTCGCAGGCGCGAACGATCTGGTCGTCGTCGAGAAGGCAGCACTCAAGGATGACCTTCACAGGGTGGCCCTGGGCGGCCTTCACGACTGCGGCGATATCGTCGATGACGTAGCGGTCATCACCAGCGACCAGGTGGCCCCCATTGATCACCATATCAATCTCAGCGGTACCGTCGACCACTGCCTGGCCAGCCTCCGCGGCCTTCGCCTGCGTGGAGCATGCGCCTAGGGGGAACCCGATGCAGGTGGTTACGCCCACGCCCGTGCCCTCGAGGCGCTTGGCCGCCATTGCCGTCCAGCACGAGTTTATGGCGACGGTGGCGAAGTGGTACTTTGTCGCCTCGTCGCACAGGCGCTCAATATCCGACTGCGTTGCGTTCTGCTTGAGGTTGGTGTGATCAATGTGGCTGTTGAGTTCCATAGAATACTCCCGTCTTTCGAAGACCCTCCCGCAGCTTCTGTCCTCACCTTGTCACAAACAATGTGAGGACGCAATGAGCGCCTCGGCAACCATATGGCATCCCGCTCATCTCTGATGGCCGCGGGGAGGCAGTCGAACCATGCTCCCCCATTACTGATTCCTGGCGGTAATTGATGGTTGGGATACGGTTTTTCGGGTACCCCCTGAGTGCAAACCGTATCCCACCAGAAATTCTTGCCAGTCGGGGCCGGAGGAATCTGCACGCGGGCTCTACAGGGGCCGCATAGGACGGGGGAGAAGGGGGCCGAAGCCTTTGGCTTCGGCCCCCTTCGGGCAGCAACGCTATACCGCTTGGCGCAGTGCCTAGAAGTTCACCGGCTCGTCGTAGTAGCAGCACTTGAGAATCTTCTCGAAGTCCTCCGCCTTGGTCTCGCGCGGGTTCTCCGGGGTGCAGGCATCCTTGACGGCGTTGGCGGCGATGGTCGGGAGCTTCTCGAGGAACTCCTTCTCGGAGACCATAACGGACTCGCCGGTCTCGTCAGCCTTGACGCCACCGTTGGCGTAGTTGTTGATGCTCTGCGGGATGTGCAGCTCGTCGTTCATGCTGCGGATCTTCTCGACGAGCGAGTCGATGAGCTGGTCGTCGGTGGTGCCGGGAAGGTGCAGGATCTCCTTAGCAACATAGGCGTAGCGCTCGTGAGCACGCGGATCCTTCGAGTTCCACTGGATGGCCTTGCCAAGGTACATGGCGTTAGCGGCACCGTGGATGATGTGGCCGTTCTCAAACGCCGCACCGGTCTTGTGGGCCATGGAGTGGACAATGCCGAGCAGGCCAGACGAGAAGGCCAGGCCGGCGAGGCACTGGGCCTCGTGCATGTGCTTGCGGCCCTCGTGGTCGCCGGTGTAGGAGACGGGCAGCCACTGGGTGATCTCACGGATGCCGTGCAGGGCATCGGCATCGGTGAACATAGAGGCAGCGGTCGAGACGTAGGCCTCGAGGCAGTGCGTAAGGGCGTCCATGCCGGTGTGCGCGCAGAGCTTCTGGGGCATGGAGTAGGTGAGCTCAGGGTCGACGATGGCAACATCGGGCGTGATGTTGAAGTCGGCCAGCGGGTACTTGATGCCGTGCTCGTAATCGGTGATGACGGAGAATGCGGTTACCTCGGTAGCGGTACCAGAGGTGGAGCTAATGGCGCAGAAGTGTGCCTTGTGACGCAGCTCGGGGAACGAGAACGGCTGGATGATGTTGTCGAACTTCTCGTCTGGATACTCGTAGAAGACCCACATGGCCTTTGCAGCGTCGATAGGAGAGCCACCACCGATGGCAACGATCCAGTCGGGGCCAAACTCCTCCATGAACTTGGCGCCCTTCTGCACGGTCTCGATCGACGGGTCGGACTCGACGCCCTCGAACAGCTTTACCTCGAAGCCTGCGTCCTCCAGGTCCTTCTGGACATCCTGCAGGAAGCCGCCACGACGCATGCTGTGTCCGCCGGAGACGATGACGGCCTTCTTGCCCTTGAGGTTCTTGACCTCGTGGCGAGAGCCCTCACCAAAGTACAGGTCACGCGGGTTGGTAAAACGTCCCATATGCACATCCTCCAATTCACTGGCCACCACCGATGGCGGCAAATGTTAGAGGGGGCCATTTGGCCTCCTCTGATGGCCAAACCGGAACACCACAGAGTCGAACGAGCAAGTTTGGCATGCTTAATTCGTCCTCCAAAGCGGCCCAATCCTACCAGATGAGAGGCAGTAGATAGCCGATTTCAGCGAACGGGTTTGTGCAGGCACATAACCACGCTTCGACTCCAACGAGGTGCTTACCCTCGGTCTTCTTCGACACTTTGCTGCGACCGAATCAACACATCTTCAACATATTTGATGAAGTGTCTGGACATAAGAAAGGTGCCCGGTACCAACGGGCACCAGGCGCCTAGCGAAGCACTATATAGGGACGTTCTACGCGGCAACCTCGGTCTTGGCGTCCACGGTAACGTCGTGTTTGGACTCCTCCATGTGCTTGCGACCAAGCTCAGACCACTCGGGTTCCTCGTCGGGGATGGAGCCAGCCTTCTTGGTGAAGAACTCCTTCAGGCAGTTGTAGGCAACGATGACGCCCAGGATAACGAGCAGCACCGCAAAGACGAGCTGAATGCCAGAGGTCGCGAGGACGGAGGCGCCAGCAGCGGTGGTTCCAAAGAGACCGTAGGTACTGATGGCAACGACGCAACCGATGAACGACTGCACGAGCGAGGTGAAGGTGCAGCAGAGCAGGAACGCCACGGGCACGTAGAGCATCCAGCCCTTGCGGCCGGTAACCTTGCAGAAGACGGCGATGGTAATCATCGTCATGCCGCCGAGGAGCTGGTTGGAGGCACCAAACAGCGGCCAGATGTTGAGGTAGCCACCAAAGGTGAGCGAAAGGCCACCGAGGAGCGTAACCACAGTCGCGAACCAGGGGTTGCCAACGATCTTCATGACGCCGGCCTTCTCGGTGCTCACCGCACGGGCGTCGTTGGACTTGGCGAAGAACTCCTGGAGAGAGACGCGGGCGATGCGGGCCACAGCGTCAAGGGAGGTGAGGGCCAGGGCCGAGACGCACATGGTCATGAAGACGGTTGCGATGGTGGCGTTGACGCCCACGAGCTCGACGCCCTTGGCGACGCCGCCGGCGAAGATCTGGAACGGGGTGGCGTTACCGGTGTTCATGTCCTTGTACATGATGGCAGCGATGACAACGGCGAGCATACCAACAAAAGACTCGAGAACCATGGCGCCATAGCCAACGGGGAGTGCGTCCTCCTCGTTAGAAACCTGCTTAGAAGAGGTACCAGAGGACACGAGGCTGTGAAAGCCGGAGAGAGCGCCGCAGGCCACGGAGACAAACAGCACGGGGAAGAGGAACTGGCCGCTCGCGTTGGTGAAGCCCACGAAGGCGGGGGCGGTCATCTCGGCCTGGCCGTTCACGCCCATGGCAAAGATGCCGAGCACGGCGGCGACAATCATGGTGACCATCATGATGGTGGTAAGGTAGTCACGCGGCTGCTTGAGCTTCTGGATGGGCATCGCGGCTGCAAACACAAGGTAGGCCATCGTGATGGCAATCCAGCCGTTGGTGTCAAGGTAGATGGGGAACTGCATTCCCACGGCGAACATGGCAACAATCAGAACGAGAGCGCAGACGAACTGCTTCCAGCCCTTGAGGTCGAACTTACGGCAGAACCAGCCAAAGGCGATTGCAACAAAGGTGAAGAGCAGCGAGATGGTGCCGGCAGCTGCGCCAAAGTAGGACTTGGCGAGGTCGACGCCACCGCCATCGGCGGGGACCATCTTGAAGGTGCTTGCGACCATCGAGGTGAAGGCGGCGATTACGATGAGGCAGAAAAGCCAGCTAAAGATTAGGAACAGGCGACGGCCAGTCTTGCCAATGTACTTCTCGATGAGCTGGGCAAGCGACTTGCCGTTGTTCTTCATCGACGCATAGAGTGCGCCAAAGTCGTGGACGGCGCCAAAGAAGATGCCGCCGACAAGGACCCACAGCATGACGGGGACCCAGCCGAAAGCCATAGCGACGATGGTACCCTGGACAGGGCCGGCGCCGCAAATCGAAGAGAACTGGTGCGCGAAAACCGTGAAGCGAGAGGCGGGCGAGAAGTCCTTGCCGTCCTCCATACGCACTGCGGGGGTCAGTGCCTTGGAATCGACACCCCACGACTTAGCTAGCCAGCGCCCGTACCCGAGGTAGCCGATAATCAGGACCACCGCGCTTATCAAGATGATCGTGATGCCATTCATGTCGTCTTACCTCCTTAGGGTAGGGGCGCTGCGGACCGTTTCCGCTGTTTGCGCTCGGTGCGCGGCATGGTACAACCTTGGAGGCACGGAGAGGATTCTCAACAATCGTCAAAGTATTGGATAATTATCCAAATATCTGTATATATTTGGATAGCTCCCAAAAGATTTTCTTGGGTATTGGATACCCATCCACTGTTCAACAACGGTGTTCGCAATACACTCCCTCTCAAACATTCTCCAAACTGTAATCAAATTGGATCCAATTTCGAAACAATTCTCAACCGATTACCGCTTTTTGGCGACCGTTCGTGGTATTTGAGGCTTAGAGCTATGCGCTAATGGGCGTGTTAGCCAGTTACCCATGGCACGCGTTGCCGTCTTACACATGGGATACCATGAGATAAACGAGAGGGGGGAACGTGGCATACGACCCGAGGAGAGAAGACTACCAGCGTCTGGCCCTTCGCTATGCGCAGTCGCTTCCTAAGGGCGACCCGGTGGCCGCAGCAAAGGCGTTCACCGACTTTGGGCGCCGCTTTGCCCGCGACCGTGATACCCTCCCCCAGTCCGACGCCGACCGTGCATTTCACTTAGTCGCCATCGCAGCCGAGGTCATCGACTACCAGCTGCCGTTCTCAAGCGAAGCCAAGGCAGACACGCTTATCTCCCGCGGGCGAGACCTTCTCGACGAGGCCATCTCCCTAGACCCGCAGTGCCATGACGCCATTCGCATGCGCGCCTCTCGTACAAACCCCAGCTTTGACTCCCAATTCACCTTCCTCCAGGAGGGGGTGGGGGAGGTTTTTGCATCCTGCCAAGCGGCCCGCAATGCCGTTCCTGATGACGGCGACGACGAGCGCGTTGCGCTTGGCCGCGACATCGCCATACGTCCCTATCGTCGCTGGATGGCCGCGCTAGCGGAGGAAGCTCTCGTTTGCGGGCGCAATCGTAGTTGCATAGACGCTGGGGAGCGCCTGCTCAGCCAAGACCCCTCGGACCAGGCGGACGTGCGCTTTACCCTGGCACTTGCATACGCAAAGCTCGAGGACCAAACGTCACTCGACGCACTTGCCAAGCACTATGGGGCAATCATGCCGCCACGAGCCGCCGATGACGCCTGGATGGGCATCGCCCGACTGGCGCTTGCCCACAAAGGGCATGACATGGCTCTCGCTCGTCAGCTCCTCGAGCGCCTAGCAACTACCTACGACGGCTGCGCCTCCGCGCTCATCTCCCAAACAGAGCTCCCCGATGGTGTCTTTGCCCGCCTCGCTGTGCCCCCTTACAGCGAAGACGAGCTCATCCTTGCAATCTCCGAGGCAACGGTGCTGCTTCAGGAGGGCGACGACAAGAGCGGTCGCGGCGTTCTTGGCTCTTGGATCGCCCGGACCACGGCAAAGCTCTATCCAGAGGCGCTTGCCGAGGTGCGAGAGTTCTCTGACCCCTACTACCAGCGCGAGGACAGGGGACATCAGGGGGGCGACGCTTCGTGAACGGGCGAGAAGAGCTTGTCCTCAGGTGTGCACAGCGGCGCCGCGAAAAGATTGGCGCCCTCTCCGACGAGGGCTTTGCCGAACTCTGCCTTGCCGTTCGGGAGAACCCTTCGGCCTTTGTCGATTCCCCTGAGCAGGCCGCCTTCGCGACGCTCGTTGGTGCGCTCGAGGCATTTCGTCGTGCCGGTGCCGATGACGACCTCCTTGATGACGACGAGTTCCGCGCCGCGCGCAAACACAGGCTGCAGGTCCTCTCGGCAGGTTGCACACAGGCACTTGCACAAGACGAGGGTTGCCTCGATGCCCAGCTGGTCCAAACGCTCGCCGCAGAGCTGGACCCCGATGACCTCCTAGACGCATTGCTCGAGATTGAGGCCGAGGCCGATTCCGCAGCAGAGCTCTCGCTTGGTGCCACGGGTGACGCCTGGGACGATGTCTTCATGCGGCCGCGACTTCGTCTGTGGGACGCAATCGCGCGCACCTGCCTCGAGAGCAGCCGCTACAAGATGGCGCTCGAGGTGTCCCGCGGCCTCATGGCAGCCTCCCCTATTGACAAGGTTGGCGGTCGCCTTACGGCAGCGCTGGCGCTTGCGCGTTTGGAGGACGAGGAGGGCTTCAACGAGCTTGACGCCAGGCTTTCCGGGCGCGAGAATTCCTGGCTCAACCTTGGCCGCACCATTCTCCTCTACAAGCTTGGGCGCATGAGTGCCGCGCGACGTGCGTTGCGCGGCTATGGAGAACTCTGCGAAGGGGCGGCGTACGCCCTGCTCAGACCCACATTCGTGGAAATCTACCTCCCCGACAGGCCCGATGTTCCTGCAGGAGGTTTTGAGGAGGCAACCTTCGCCGTTCACGAGGCAGAGCCCATCATTGCCGACGTGCCCGACTTTATCGGCTGGGCCGACAGCTTCCCGTGGTTTCATGCGGCCGGTGAGCGCTACGCAGAGACTAACGGCTATGACTGGTAGAGTCGCCCCGCTCTGATATACTCTCACCTGCGTCCCCATCGTCTAGCGGTCAGGACATCGCCCTTTCAAGGCGACGACACGAGTTCGAGTCTCGTTGGGGGCACCATTTGGTACCAGCTGGCGGCCGTCCTCCCAAGCGAAGGCGGCCGCCATTTTGTGGCTTCTCGCCTTCGGCCACCAACCAAAAAACGCACGCGAAAATGACCGGTACCTACCAGCCTCCTGCGAAAACAACGCACGAGAAACCCCGCGATCGTTTTCGTGTGCGCTTTTGCGGCTGGGGACCGCACGAGACGAGGAGACCGGCCTTTGGGCGTGGCCACCCAATCGAGCAGCAGAGTCATCCCCACGCGCCGCTCCATCACGCTAATATGGCTGAGAGAAGGCAAGCGCCGACGAGCAGCAGCGTGCTGCCCGCACCGAAAGGAGGAGCTCGAGCATGTCGGACAAGAAGAAGCGCATCCTCATTGCATGCGGCTCCGGCATCGTTACCTCAACAATCGCACGCAAGAAAATCGAGGCGCTCCTTGACGCGCACGGCTACAAGGGCCATTACGAGATCGTGCAGGTTCCCCTCAGCACCGCTTCCGAGAAGTCCAAGGACTGTGACTTCATTGTGGCAACGGCCATCAAGCCCTCGGAGCTGCATTGCCCGTTTATCGATGGCACGCCCTACCTCATGGGCAGAGGCGAGGACGGCGCCAACGAGCAAATCCTGAAACTCATGAAGAAGTAGCTCGGCGAGAGTCACAAGCCGCACTATTCCATCCTCGCGAGAACCGCATTCGCAATGCCGTCCGGCGTGAGCCCGGCGCGCTCGAGGAGCTTGCCCTGCTCGTCTGCCTCGGGATAGCGGTCGGGCGCACCAAGGCGCAGGAGTCCCGGAGCGCAACCACGGTCGAGCAAGGACTCTGCGAGAAGGCCGCCCAGTCCGCCCACCACGCTGTGCTCCTCTACCGTCACGGCAATCCGCGCACTGGCGAGAGACTCAACAACACGCTGGTCAAGCGGCTTCACGGTACCCACGCTCACCACGCGGCAGGCAAGCCCACGGTCGCGGAGCAGCCCCGCTGCTGCCACGGCGCGCACCCCTATAGAGCCGCACGACGCGATGGCAACGTCTACGGTGCGCCCGGGGGCATCGTCCTCGAGCACGCGACAGCGGCCAATATGGAAGTCTCCCGCGGGTAGCGTGGGGTCACCCGCCGGAGCTTGCGTGATGCGCACGTAGGCCGGCCGAGGGTCATACGCAAGTTCCGCGAGCGCACTTGCAAGCTCGGAGTTGGTCGCTGGGGTCACCACGGTAAGGCCCGGAATCGAGCGCATGCACGCGAGGTCCTCCAGCGCCATGTGGCTCGGTCCCAAGATGCCCGCGTGGTAGCCGGCACCAAGTCCAACCAGCACGACTGGCGACCCCATCATCCCCAAGTTCACGCGCACCTGGTCGAGCACGCGCGCCGTGATAAACGGGGCATAGGACGGGGCAAGCACGTGGAACCCCTCATTGGCGAGGGCCGAGGCCACCTCGACCTGGTTCTGCTCGGCGATGCCACATTGAATGACGGAGCCCGGCAGCTGGTCGCGCAGCCCATCGAGGGCAAGTCGGCGGCCGTAGTCCGAGACAACAGCCATGACCCGCGAGTCGTTCTCGGCAATCCTGCCAAGTGCCTGTCCAAAGGCCACGCGAGAGTCCAGCCGGTCAAACTCGGCGGGGCTCTCCACAACCGTTGGCGCGTCAACAGCAGCTTCTCTAGGCATGGCTTCCCTCCCGACCAAGTTCCCTCAGCGCCTGCGCGTAGAGCTCGTCGGACAACTTGTTATCGTGCCATTCCACGCAATTCTCAGCAAAGGAGAGACCCTTGCCCTTGGTGGTGTGAGCAAGCACCACGCGCGGACGCGTGTGGGTAGGGGCCAGCACGCTCCAGAGGGCACTCACGTCGTGCCCATCCACCTCAATCGCCTCGAAGCCAAACGCACGGAATTTCTCGGCAAGGCTTCCCGTGTCGAGAATCTGTGCCGTTGGGCCATCGAGCTGCAGCCCATTAACGTCCACGATCACCGTAAGCGGGGCAAGCCCCAGATGGCCGGCGAGCGCGGCCGACTCCCAGACCGAGCCCTCGTTGCACTCGCCGTCACCCAAAAGGCAAAAAACACGCGAGGACAGCCCCTTTCTCTGGGCGGCTATCGCCAGGCCGCAGGCATAGCCCAGCCCCATGCCAAGGCTCCCTCCGGAGGTCTCGATACCACGGGCTGGGTCTCTTCTTGGATGCTTGAACAGCACCGCGTTGGGGCCAAGAAGCCCGCGCTCGATGTCCTCGTTCGAGATGAGGCCCGCATGAAGCAGCGCCGGATAGAGGGCGAGAGAAGCGTGCCCCTTCGAGAGCACAAAGCGGTCGCGCTGCTCCCATGGGGTGCCATCTGCTCCGGTGCGCATGACGCCCCCGTAGAGCACCGCGAGAATCTCTGCCGCAGAGAGGCTGCCACCCAGGTGAAACGGCAGACTTGGGTTGGCGTGCGCAAACTCGACAACAGCCCGGCGAATGTCCAGAGCAAGCCCCGAAAGCCGGCGTCGCTCGGCACCGCAAAGCTCAGGGGCAAGTGACGTGGGGAGCCAGCCATCCTGAACCGATGTCCCCGCAACCTCCTGCCCGGCTCGCAGCCAGGTGAGGCCCTGCTCGATGACCGTAGCGTCGGCAAGGCCAATGGTCTGGCGCAACACGAGCACGGGGTCGTACTCGCTGCAGCCCAGGACCGACGCCCGCTCCCCTGCCGTCGCGGCGGAGTAGCGTACCTTTGACCAGGTAATCTTTCGCCCCGAGCACCGCTCAACGGCGTCGAATGCGGTCTCACGCGAAAAGTCCGCATCCTCTAGGCCAGGACACTCGTCGAGGTTCTCCCAACCTTCCTGGCAGATAACCGGCTCCCCCTGTACCGTGCGAACGCGCAGCAGGTAGAGCACCGGACTTCCTAGCTGAATGCGCAGATGCTCGGCCACGTCCGCCGGTGCTGGCACCACGCGCTTCTCGATCACATGGGTCACAAAGTCTTTGCCCTGCTCGCGCAAGGACTCACCAAACGAGAGTGGCCGTTCACCCGCGGGATGCGAGAGGGCACGTTCGGAGACAAAGGTACCCGACCCCCGCACCTGAACAAGGAGGCCTTCGTCCACGAGCTCGCTTATGGCACGGCGCGCAGTACCGCGCGAGATGTCAAAGCGTGCCATAAGCTCGTGCTCAGAGGGAATGCGCGAACCGGGAGTCCACTCGTGCAGGGCTATCTTCTCGCGCAGAAGGCTCGCCAACTGCAGGTACACAGGAGCAGAACCGGCCTTGCCGGCGGCTCGCTCCATGGAACCACCGGCTGCTGCCTGTGTCGTCTCCACGAGCGGTTCCGCGCCGTCCTCTGCCATGCTGCCCCTCCCCCACTCCAAGCGCACCAGCGTTGCGAGACATAGTTGTACACCACTTGTCCTCATATAGGGCAGGCAGCCGGATGTTCTTGGTACATGCGCCAAAACAACATGCCAAGCGGCAGACGTGCTGCATGCCAACTATTGGCGTGGGCCAGCCGAGGCGCGGGCTCTCGACACTTGGGTTTGCGGGAATGAGGAGTCTGTACATTTTGACAGCAGCCGATAATTGCCAACTGGCACTATTTCAGGCATCAGAATATCAAATTGTACATATTTCTACTCGGGATTGTCTCTGGCCAGACCATCCGAGCTATTAAGTGGTAGGGGCGGTGGGGCTCGAACCCACAATCCTTTCGGCGAGGGATTTTAAGTCCCCTGCGTATGCCAATTCCGCCACGCCCCCGGCTCGTCTTTGGGAGCCCTTACTCCCCGGGCTATTTCAGCGGTCTCAAGGTTGGCTTCCACACCACCGGAGACTCGCGCCCTTCAAGCATAGCAGCACAGACGATGGAAAGGCCAAAGAGAAGATCACTCTCGCTCACCGTGAGGCTGGAAAAACCGCTCTGGCGGAGAAGTTCGGACACGGCAACGGCACCACCCAGAATCACAGGCGCACGTTTTGCCTGCATGCCAGTAAGGGCAGCACGTCCCTCCTGTGTAAGAGAGGCCAACCGCTGCTCGAGAGCATCGACTCGCTCTCGCGTTAGTTCGTGGAGATGCACGTAAGCGGGGTCATACGGGTCAAGCTCCGCATCAATTGCCACAAGTGTGGTAACGGTTCCACCCGTGACAACAAGCGTCTGGGGGCTCCCAAGACGCGCTCCGGCATCCTTGAGCGCCTGCGAGAAAAGCTTGGCTGCATACTCGTGGGCCTGTGCCAAATCTGCCGCAGCAGGCGGGTCCTCGTGCGAGAGGAAGCGCTCGGTAAGACGCCTGCAGCCAACCTGCACCGAGGTAACCCACCCAAGGTCCAGCACACCACCCGATGGCTCGCCCACGGCAAGCTCGGTGGAACCACCGCCATTGTCGGCCACAAGGATGCGCTTGCCATCGAAGTCCTGCGCGACGCCAAGGAAGGTAAGCGCGCCCTCTATCTCTCCGGGAATGATGAGAGGATCAAGCCCCAGGGATGCAAGCGCAGCACCAAGCTCGGGGGAATTCGAGGCATCGCGAGCTGCGCTCGTAAGGGTGCAGCACACTGCCTCGGCACCAGACTCGCACGCCGAGTTGACATAAGCCTTTGCGCACGCAAAGACGCGTTCCATGGCATCTTGCGCAAGCTTTCCTGTCCTATCTACATCCTGTCCAAGGTTGCAGATGTTCGACTGCTTGCCAAGCCGAATGACTCGTGACCCCTCGACGTCCGCCACCGCAAGTCGGCAGGTAACCGTACCGATATCGATGACCGCAACCCTGTGCATTAGTTACCGCTTCCCGAGGAATCAGAGTGGTACTGGAAGATAACATCGGCAACGCGCACGTACCAAGGGACGTCTGCCGAGACGACCGCACCAGTGCCCATAGGGGTGGCATCGGTAGTGTCGTCCGAGAGCCCCTCGACCACCACGCCCGCCTCTCCCTCGCCAACGTACCCGCGTTCGCGCGCAAGGTCCTGGACGCCCTCTGGCGTCATGAGGGTATCGACCTCATTGGTGAGCTGGTCGTTGCTCTGTGTGGTGGCAGCGTAGGTTGCCTGGAGATCCAACCCGGAGCGCCATGCAGAGTAGAGATTACGCACCGGCCCATAAAGCATGACCACTGTGGCAATTACCACGGCAGCAATGATGATGGGAAGGCGGTGCGCGGCGGCAAATCCCTCCGCCCGCGAAACAGTCGCAGACGCAACAGATGTGGCTTCCGAGACGACGCTTGTGGCCTTGGTGGCAGCACCGACAGCGGCACCGGATGCCGGCTCGGCGGTGCGCTGTACACGGCGTCCAGAGCGGGTACTGGTGCGGGCGGCGCTTGCGGCGCCAACGGAACGGGCCTCCGTCACACGCCTAGCAGAGGCCCCTCGGGAAGCGCGTCCGCGCGATGCCGTGGGCTGCACACGACCCGAGCGCGAGCGCGGAGCAGAACCTGTACCAACGTGACGGCCACTAGGACTGTCCTCCTCCACGCGAACGCCCTCCATTACCGAAGAAAAGCGAGAGTGATGTGCCCTGCCCGCGGAGTAGGTATATACCGCAGGTCGTGGAGACACGTCTGTGGATCCTCTCAGCGCAATTTCTGTGCCCGAATATCTGCTCATGCCGTTACTTCGTTTCTTGTTTGATTTGGCGTGACAGCGCGGCTTTCCCGCATGGAATCCAGTGTATACCAGAAGGGCCCACGCTCAGGCTCAGGAGCGCTTCTCCTCGTGCTTCGCACGGTCCCAAAGGTCGTTAAGCTCAGCAGTCGAAAGCGTACCAAGGTCACGGCCCTTCTCGCGTGCCAGCTCCTCCATGCGCGACCAGCGATGACGAAACTTCTGGTTGCTCTGCGCCAGAGCGCCCTCGGCATCGATGCCCTCCATGCGCGCGACGTTCACCAGCGCAAACAGCAGGTCCCCAAACTCGTGTGCGCGACTCTGGGATCCCTCGGGCTCGCGCTCGAATTCGTCGCGTTCCTCGCGCACCTTATCCCACACGCCGGAAACGTCATCCCACTCAAAGCCAACTTTGGCTGCGCGAGCACTAATCTTCTGACACTGCATGAGCGCTGGCATCGAGCGCGGCACCGAGTCGAGCAGGCCAACCTCATCGGCCTCCCTGCCGCCTCCGGCCCTCTCACGTTCGTGGCGCTTCACGTTGTCCCAGATGCGCGCCACGTCCTCGGGAGTCTTGGCGTCTATGCCACCAAACACGTGCGGATGGCGACGCACGAGCTTCTCGTCAATAGCCCGGCACACGTCATCGACGGTGAAGGCCCCCTCCTCCGCAGCAATCTGAGAATTGAGGACCACCTGGTAGAGCACATCGCCGAGCTCCTCGGCCATATGGGAGGGGTCATCGGCGCGCAGCGCCTCGGCAGCCTCGTAGGCCTCCTCGACCATATAGCGCGCAAGGGATTCGTGCGTCTGCTCTCGGTCCCAAGGGCAGCCGTCTTCCTGGCGCAAGCGCCAGACCGTGCGTACGAGACAATCGAATTCACGGTGCGTGCCCGGAGCCCCGGAACGAGAGAGGCTCTCGGCGTCAACCACGTCGAGACGCAACGTGGGCTCTGCTGGCGCCTTCTTCTGTTTGGGCCCGGGCACGAGCGCTGCCCGCGGAGCGCGACCGCTCGCCTCGAGGTTCTCTTTGCGCATTGCTGCCGCCAGTGCCTCCGCAACAATCGCCGCACCAGTAGAACCGGGATGCAACTGACCGTCCGCAAACAAGAGCGGGCTTCTCGGCAGAATGGCAGAGCCGTCGACCAGGGTCACGTTTTTGTGGCCGTCGCACGCACGCTCGACGGCATGCCGCACCCACGAGAGTGACTTTCCACTGGGGATGTCAGCGCACGCCGCCTCGTCCTCTTCCTCTGGACGCCAGAGCGGCGTGAGAACATAGATGGGCGTCTTGGGAAAGAGCTCGCAAAGGCGGTCCAGATAGGCGGCCGCGTCGCGGCGAATCTTCTTGCCAGACCCCTTGCGGCACCAATCGTTGGTTCCGTATGCCAAGGTTATTGCCGCAGGCGGCTCCTTGCGTAGCGCCTTCGTGCCAGCCAGCGTCCGAGAGTCAAAGACGTAGCCGCAGACGGCTTGGTTCACCAGGTCAAGGCCCAATTCAGCCGAGAGAAGCGCAGGGTACGAGAGGGACGGGCACCCAACAACAAAGCCCTGGGTAATGGAGTCGCCAAGGGCAAGCAGGTACCCACGGTGCGGCGCGGGCGAAGCCGTACCGTTCGAGGCAAGGTGTCCCACCGTAACAGACATAATAAGCGGGAGGTATACACGCACCTCAACGGGCACGTGCCCGGGATTGTCAAAGCCCACGGAAATGCGACCGTCCTGTACCGCAACGGTATGGGCCTGCCCGCCTTCTACCACGACATCGATGCCGTCGATAAGGCCATCCTCCGCCTGACCAAGGCTTCCCAAGCGGGTCATGACCTCGGCGTACAGGGGGTTTGATGGGTCAAGAGCGCCCGTCACCCGGCAGTCAAAGGAGACTTCGTCACCCGTGGTCACGAGGGCAAAGCAGATGCCCGAGGTCGCCCGGGCACGACGTCCGCGGCCAACGGAGTCCAGGTAGCGCAGCTGCTTTTTTGAAAAGCGGTAGGGCTGCACAAGACCGTTGCCAGCGTCCTCGACAACAAGGGCGCCCCGCAGGTAATCCGTGATGTCACCAGGAAGGGATGCACCCGTTGCCGCGCCACGTTCGCCCGAATGCGACGTTGCTCTCGTCCCTATGTGCGCGGCAGCAAGCGCAGTACGCGCAAGCTTGCCGGACTTGGTGAGCCTAGCCCTGTCATCCTTGCTCAAAGCCATGGGCCTTGCTCCTCTCCTAACATCGCGCTCGCTGTCGATCCTAGCCAGCATAGGGCAACCGGGTGTGCCACGGCCACAGGGCCACGAATGTGTTGCGACCCGTCACACGTTCGGAGGCCGATTGTGTATCAACCTGCGCGCGTCACACATTCGGGTCCGATTGTGTGACGCGCTGCAAGGCCCGGGCTCGCGCCAAAGCCCCCATCCCTACTCGTCGTCCGTCTCGTCATCGCCGCCAATCTCCTCAAGCACGCCGAGCGCGGCAGGCATGACCTCCTCCTGCTTTGCGCGGAAGGGGTACGCCAGCTTGTGAGTCTTGGGGTAGACGAGGGCACCTCGCTCCTTGGGCTTGAGCGCCTCCTTGCGCGGCACGTCAATCCCCAGGTAGACAAGGCGACCATTTGTGAGCGAGACCGAGGTGCATCCCAGGCGTTGCGCACGGATGCGAATGCGAGCCCGATCAAGGAGGTTGCGCCCAGCAAGCGGCAGCGCCCCGTGGCTCTCCTCGAGGTCGTGCCCGAGCGCGTCGACATCGGAGAGCTCGGTGGCTGCAGCGAGCCTGCGATAGGCGAGCACGCGCTGGTCCACCTCGGGCATGTACTCCTCCGCGAGGTAGAAATCGGCCGAGAGGTTGATGGTGACCTCGGGGACTTCCACCTCTGCCGTCTCGCCGCGCGCCTCGGCCACTGCCTCGCCCAGCATCTGGGTGAAGAGATCGAAGCCCACGCTCGAGAGGTTGCCGTGCTGCTCGGCGCCCATGAGCGAGCCGGCGCCACGAATCTCGAGGTCGCGCATGGCAATGCGCATGCCGCTGCCCAGGTCCTGGTACTCGTTGATGGCCGTAAGGCGATCAGTTGCCTCGGGCGTGAGAGGGGCCGTGGAGGGGAACATGAAGTACGCATACGCCTGCGTTCGGCCACGCCCAACGCGGCCCTTGAGCTGGTAGAGCTGGGCCAGGCCAAGGCGCTGGGAGTCCTCGATGACCAGCGTGTTGGTGCGCGGGTTGTCGATGCCGCTCTCGATGATGGTAGTGGCTACCAGGACGTCTATCTCGTGCTCCTGGAAGCGCAGCATCACGTCCTCGACCTCGCGGGCGCTCATCTTGCCGTGCGCCACGCCAACGCGGGCCTCTGGTGCGGCCTCCATCACGCGGGCAACGGCGTCGTCGATGGTCGTCACGCGGTTGCTCACGTAGTAGACCTGCCCCTTGCGCTCCAGCTCGTTGCGAATAGCGGCCGAGACCAGATCGGGGTCCCACTCCCCCACGTGCACCTTGACGGGCAGGCGCCCTGGCGGGGGGGTCATGATGAGGCTCATGTCACGCACGCCGCTCATGGCCATCTGCATGGTGCGCGGGATGGGCGTTGCCGAGAGCGTAAGGACGTCCACCTGCTCGCGCATGTTCTTGAGCTGCTCCTTGTGCTGCACGCCAAAGCGCTGCTCCTCGTCGATGATAACGAGCCCGAGGTCATGGGGGTTAACGTCAGCCGAGAGGAGCCTGTGCGTACCGATAAGCACGTTTACCGTGCCTGCGGCAAAGCCCTCGAGAGCCTGCCTCTGCTGGGCGGGCGTCACAAAGCGCGAGAGCACGCGCACGTCGAGGTCAAAGGGCGAGAAGCGGGCAAAGAACGTCTCGAAGTGCTGCTCGGCAAGAATCGTCGTGGGGCACAGCACCATGACCTGCTTGTTGTCCTGGCAGCACTTGAACGCCGCGCGAAGGGCAACCTCGGTCTTGCCAAAGCCCACGTCGCCGCAAAGCAGCCGGTCCATGGGCTTCCTCGCCTCCATGTCGGCCTTGATATCGGCAACGGCCGAAGCCTGGTCGGGAGTGAGCTCGTAGGGGAAGCTCGACTCCATGTCCAGCTGGGCGGGGGTGTCGGGCGAGAACGCGTAGCCCGTCACAGAGGCGCGGCGGGTGTAGAGGTCGACAAGGTCAAACGCGAGCTTCTTTGCCGAGCGCCGGGCCTTGCCCGTGGCACGCGACCAGTCGGCCGTGTTGAGCCGCGTGAGGCGCGGAGACGAGCCATCTGGCCCCACGTAGCGAGTGATGCGGTCGACCTGCTCAAGCGGCACGTAGAGCTTGTCGCCGCCGGCGTATTCCAGGAGGAAGTAGTCGCGCATCCGTCCGGCGACCTCTTGGCGCACGATCTGCGAGAAGAGCGCAATGCCATGCGTGGCGTGGACAACGTAGTCACCGGGCTTGAACGGGAAGGTCACGCTCGTGGGGTCCACGCGCTTGGCGCGACGCCGGTTACGTGCCGTGCGCGGGGTAAGGTCCGAAATCGAGAGCACTCCAAGGTGCGCAGAAGGCACCACGATGCCGGTGGGTACCGGCGCATCGGTAAAGGTAACCGACCCGCGGCGTAGCGGGGTCACGGTACGGTTGGCATCTGGGGAGGTCACGGGCACGGCATTCTCGGCAGCCGAGCCAAGGGACTCCCCAAAGGGGATGTGTTCGTCATTAAGTCGCAGCTCAAGCGACTCGCGGGCGCTGCGGTCGGGGGCGGCAAACACCACGCTGACGTTATCGTTGACAAGCTGGCGCACCGCTCCAATGAGCTTGGTGTCGGCCCCCGCCACGTTGGGCTGGCGCACCTTGAGCTCCGCCGTCACCGAGCCTCCGACCCTGAGGATGGACGAGAGGGACAGACGCTGCTGGCGCCCAAAGTCCATCTCGCGCGGGCTGGTATAGAGGCCGTCGGTGGAGACGTGCGCCGAGGACGCCGAGGCGGAGATGTCATCCATGGCGCGCTGGCAGTCATCGAAGAGAGCGCGCGGTTCCGCAAGCACCACAAGGGCATCTTTGGAGATGTGCTCGATGGGACTCGCCGTATCGCCATAGAGAGCCGGGAGGTACTTCTCGAGCGACGACTGGGCAGAGTGCGCCTGAATGGCCTCGAGGTCAGCTGCAACCTTGCCGTTGTCGCGCGCACGGTTGTAGAGGGCCTTCTCGGCACGGGCAATGGTCTCATGGGTTAGGGCCATCTCGCGGCAGGGCATCACCTCAACGGAGTCGAGCTCGCCGATAGTCTGGCCCGTAGAGGGCACCATGCGTCGCACGCGGTCGATCTCGTCGCCAAAGAACTCGATTCGTACGGGAGAGGTTGCCTGTGCAGGAAAGATGTCTACGGAGTCGCCATGCACATGGAAGGTTCCGGCAGCAGCCACGTCTTCGGCATCGCCCACGTCCGTGTAGCCCATGCCCACAAGCAGCGGTGCCACGTCCTCAAAGGGAACCTCGTCTCCAACGGAGAAGGTGCTCGAGGCAAAGTATCCAGAGCCCGCTGGCGGCACGCGACGCAGGAGGGCCGGCGCCGACGCCACCACAACGCACTGCTCCCCCACTGCCAGGCGGGCGATGGCGCGGCAGCGCGTGCCGATAATGGCGTCATCGGGTGCGGTCTCGGCCCAGGGGTGATCGCGACGCATGGGATAGCGGGCAACAACATCCGGGCCAAGCCAGGCGGCAAGCGCCCGCGCAGTGCGATCGGCCGCCTCCTCACCCGAGACGACCACCAGGCATGGCCTGGGATCGCGTGCCCAGAGGGCGGCAATCACCAGCGGCCGGGCACTTTGTCCCACGGCAAGGGATGCGTCGTTCCCACTGCCAAGCTCGTGGAGTAGCGGCACGAGCTCTGGCGCAGAGAGCAGCTGGCGAGAGACCCTATTGATGAACATTGAGGAGGCTCCTTGGATGTGACGCATTGCGTGGCAGACGAGCTTCCACCCGTCAAGGACACGCAAAGCGGCCCGCACGGCATGCGCACGGGCTCGCTGTTGGCTGTTTTTCTCCGCGATTGTAGCAGGAGGGGCAGCGGACGCCTGGCGTCACGCGCACCAACACCTCGACTGCAGATTGGCTACCGAAAAACGCGATGCGCCGTTAGGGAGCCGTTCCCTAAGCCGCCGCCTTCTCGTCGTGTCCAAAGAGAGTCTTCACATCCGTTGCCGCGGTTATGGCACCAAGGATGATTACCACCGCGCACACGACACCGCGAACGTCGGGCATGGTCCCCAGAAGCAGAAGCGAGAAGGGAATCGCCCAGGCGGAGTACGTGATGTTGAGGGCCATTGCACGCGAGGCCCCAATGGCGGCGATCGCCTTGTAGTAGAGCAGGTAAGAGACGGTGCCCGAGAGCGCGGCAAGCGCGATGACAGGCATGGCACTTGAGGTGAGGGCTTCGATCGCGCTCGGCCAGCCGCCCAAAAGCGGCAGGATGACCAGGGCATACGTGACTGCAGAGGTGGTCTGCCTTATCTGCATGGCACACTCGTCATCCACGCTTGCGTTGCGGAGGCCCCAGTCAATCACGACGGCCTCGGTGCCCCAGCCAAAGACACATACGAGGGCGCCAATGATACCCATGGTCCAGCTGCCAGGAACCCCGTCCACGGGCGTCCAGCCCAGAACGGCAACCGCCACCAGGCACGCAGCAAGCCCTGCCCACTGGTAGGGGCGCATGCGCTCCTTCAAGACCACGGTCGCGAGCGCTGCGCCATAGGCTGGGAAGAACGCCGAGATCGCCGCAGTGTATGCGGGGCCGATGTTGTTGATGGCTAGCACGTAACCGGTCATGCCGATTGGCCCGCCGATGAGCGCGGCGCCAAGAATGACCAGCCCGCTCTTCGATCGCAGCGTACGCCAGGTCTCGCCAAGCTTACGGCGGATGCCCATGTAGGCAAAGGCAAAGACCGCCGAGCTGGCATCATGCAGGAAGGTGCTCGTGAAGGCCGCGAGCGCGATTGCCTGCGGCGTTGCCGCAAACGCGGGATTGGCAAGTGCAATGCCGAGGATAACCGTGTCGAGCGCCCAAGTTAGCGCGGCGCCAAAGCCATAGGGCATGATCGACCCTTCTCTCTCTTCGGGCCGCTAGGCGGCCAGGTAATCATTCCCCTCGTACCACGAGAGGACCTTGTCCACGTACATGGCGGCATAGCTCTTGTAGATGTCGAGCCACTCGCCAACGCCCGCGCCCTCGGCCTCCTTCTCGAGCGCCCAGACGTACCAGCACCACCCGCCAAGCACCACGCGCGCCCAGAAGTGGCGACGCTCCTCCCGTGTGGCCTCGCGTCCAAAATAGGCGTCAATGGCAGCATTCGCCTGCTCCTCGTTGTACTGGGAGCAGATGATGAAAGTCGCGGTGTCGTTACCTGGATCGCCCATACCCGCGAACTCCCAGTCAATCACGCTCATCGAGCCATCCTCGCCAATGAGGAAGTTGAGCGGCAAGTAGTCGTTATGACAGAAGCAGGTTGAGAAGCCCTCGTCAGCGCTGCAGCACCCGTTTAGGCGAGTAACCTTATCGCGCAGTTCTCCATAGCCTGGCACATCGATGTCCCCATGGGCCTTGAGGAGGCGCTCGTAACCAAGGCCATCCTCGTAGAAGTCGAACTTGGCATCTATTTTCGCATCGGACTCGTGGAGTGTACGCGCAAGCGCCATTGCACGAGCAACCTCGCCCTGATTGAGGGGATCGACGTTTCTCGCGTTGGGGACAAAGTGCGAAATCTTCCATCCCTTCTCGGCGTCCTCGTAGATGAAGGTGCTATCTATCCCCAGTTCGTGCGCCACGGAGTCCGCGTCTTTCTCGGCAGTGCGATTGATGAACTTCTCAGTGCCAACACCGGGATGCCGGTAGGCGTACTCGTTTGCCCCAACGGCAAAGTGGAACGTGAGGTTGGTAAGCCCATTCTTGATGGGACGGAAATCGTGGAGCTGTGAACGCTTGCAACCAAGAACCGCCTGGATGTTGTCAAGCGCGGGGCAGCCGGCAGATTCCAAGAACCCAGGGTCGAAGTCAACCAGCTCGTCCACCGAGTCGAACTCGAGAACCTCGTTTGCCGGATAGCGGCGCATGTCCATGGAGAGGCGGTCGAGGTTACGCATGAAGATGGTTTCCCAGAGCTCGCCAGCGTACTTCTCCTCGTAGCCTGCGCCATTCACGACGCCCTCGAGGATGCGCACAAAGGTGTTGGAGAAGGCGCGGTCGTAGTATACGTGGCCGAGCATTGCCCATTCGTCTCTTCCACCCACCGTGACGGAGGTAATGCGGTCGTCCTCGTCCACACCCAGGCACCACTCGTCCGTGGGGCCTTCCATGTAGACCGCAGAGTAGTAGGCGCGATAGACGTACTTCTCGAAGGGGTTCTCCGTGAAGTAGTCATCAGACGAGCAGATGTAGGTGTTCCTCAGCTGGTCGCGAACAAGCCAGAGCGTCCAGTTGTTGTTCCGCTCGGCATAGAGGTCGTTCTTCACAAGGCGAACGCCGTACTTGTCGGCAAGGTAGGTAAACTCATCGGCGCGATAACCAACGACCACAGTGATATTGGTGATGCCTGCCTCATGGAGCTGACGAATCTGCCGCTCGACAAGAACCTCTCCGCGCACGCGCGTGAGCCCCTTGGGACGCCAGTACGAGATGGGCACGAAGCGAGACGAGAGGCCTGCGGCCATGATGACCGCGTTCTCCACGCGGTAGGGCTCCAAGGCCTTACGCCCAAGCTCCGTGATAGCGCCATCAGAGACGAGCCCCAGGCTGCAGAGACCATCCAGCTCTGGAGACTCTTGCGAGGCCATCGCCTTCCCAGAGCCGACGACAAGGGAGCTAAGGAGGTCAAACTCTTTGCGCGTGAGTGCCATGGCGAATCCTTTGATTAAGATCTTTGATTAAGATATAGTTCAGATTAAGGATTGTGCCAATGATAACTGAACGATTACGGAAACATTAAGAAAATCTTCAACTAGTTGAGATTCTCCGCAAGCAAGAGTGCCAAGGCCACCACACGGGCCGGAAAAGTGCCTCTTATAAACGAAATTACCGCGCCTTGCGAAAGGGCAGGACGCGGTAAGAGATAGCGATATTCTCCAGAAGCTACTTGGCAGGAGCCCTTGAGGATTCCTTTGCCAGCTCGCACAGCCACTCGGTTGCAGACTCGACGTCTTTCTCGTCTGCCTGCCACGTCCAGTTGCCCTCAGCCACACCCGGCACGTTCATCCGCGCCTCGTCACCAAGGAGCAGGACATCCTGCAGCGGCATGATCACCACATCGTTGTCCACGCCAACAGTTCGGCGCTCGATGTCACGCGCCAGCTCAACTGCCTTTTCGTCGTCCTCTGGTGCAAAGCTGCGCGAACACCAGCCCACGAGAGTTTCCGTGTCGTGTGTGCCCGTATAAACCACGGCCCCCTTGTTTGGCGTGAACTCGCTTCTCACATCCTGGTCGGCAAACTGCACGACGCTCATTCCCGGCACGCCCGTCTCCGCAACGAGCGCGCGCACGGCAGGAGTAACGTTGCCCAGGTCCTCTGCGATGAGGGGTAGGCCACCAAAGAGCTTGTTTGCGGCAACGAAGAGGTTCGCACCCGGTCCAAAGGCGTATTCGCCCTCGGTCGCGGGCTTGCCCGCCTCAATCTGGTAATACGAGGAGAACCCAATAAAGTGATCGAGCCGTACGTAGTCGTACAGCTTAAAGGCACGGTCGAGCCTGCGGAGCCACCAGTCGTAGCCATCCGAACGCAGCGCGTCCCAGTCGTATGTGGGGTTGCCCCAAAGCTGCCCCTCGGCGGAGAGCTGGTCTGCCGGAGCACCGGCCTGCATGGCTGCATGCCCATCCGAATCGAGGTTAAAGATATCCTGCTCGCTCCATACGTCGGAAGAGTCTGCCGAGACGTACATGGGCATGTCGCCCACGATGCGCACGCCACGCTCATTGGCATACTTCCGAAGCTCATCCCACTCGAGCTGGAACTCATACTGCAGCTTGCGTGCCGCCGCTATGCCCGCGGCAAGCTCGGGATCATCAGCAAGGCGTGGCGAGTATCCGCGGTAGCGCTCGGGCCATACCTGCCACGGAGCGCCGTCGAACTTGTCCTTGAGCGCACAGAAGGTGGCGTAGGGCGTGAGCCAGTAGTCGTTGTCATCGCAGAACTCGACAAAGCGACCATCCCCAAAGAGGGCGTCATCCGCAAGCACCTCCTCAAGATCCCGCTCGAGGAGCGCGACGTTGCCAGCATTTGCAGCAAGGCCCGCGTATGGCGAACCGTACTCGTCCGTGGGGTTCACGGGGAGCACCTGCCAGTAACGCTGGCCACAGCTGGCAAGCCAGTCGACAAAGCGCTTTGCCGGCGCACCCAAGGTTCCGGGCCTGTCACCGTTGGGCACCGAGGTGATGTGGCACAGCACGCCCATGCCACGCTCGAGTGGCTTCTGAAGCCGCACGCGCCTGTGGAAGTGGAGCACTGCCGTACCCAGCGGCCAGAGGAAGACCTCCGCCTGTCCCTGGGAGATCTTGGGGTCTCTACCAGAGACGATGTCCGAGACCTCCATGCCGCTCTCGATGGGCACCCGCACGGTATGCGGCGCGTTGAGGCTTGCGTTCACGAGAACGCAGACGCAGTCGCTCTTGGTGCGGCTCCTACGCCAGAAGCCAAAGACGTCGTCGCCTACCGCAAAGGGATTGAAGCGGCCATTCACCAGCACGTCGAGCGTCTTGCGCACGGCGATTGCGTTGCGGTAGATGTCAAAGCAGTCCTTGTCGCCGCCATCCCAGGGATATGCAGCACGGCTGTAGGGATCACGGAATCCCTCCATGCCCCGCTCGTCACCGTAGTAGATGCAGGGAACGCCGGGGAGCGTCATCTGCAGCAGCGTGATCGCCCACAGGCGACTCTTGGCAAGGTTGCGCTGGCCGGGGTCAAGGCGATACGACGCGCGCTCGGGCTCGGAGAGCGTGTCGGGATTGGGTGCGCCACCCAGCGTCGTGAACAGACGCTCGCGGTCATGGCTGCCCAGGAGGTTAAGCTCGCTGTAAAGCGCCTGGCCGGGGTAGTTCTCCCCCAGCTGCTCAAGGCGCCTCGTGAGTTCTTGCGCACCAATCTCGTTGCGCATGAAGGCGAGAAGACCCTCGCGCAGCGGGTAGTTCATGGTGCCGTCGAGCTCGGACCCCTCGAAGTACTGGCGCAAGGACCCATAGGCAGCCTTGTTGCTGGCGTCCTCCCATACCTCGCCCAGAAGAAGGCCGTCGGGCTTCTCGGCAAGCACTGCATGTTTGATGTCTACGATGAAGCTGTCCGGCAGCTCGTCTGCCACGTCAAGACGCCAACCACGCGCGCCGTCGCGCAGCCATCGACGTACTACGCCCTCTCGCCCGCAAATAAACTCGTGGTAGGAGGGGTCGCTCTCGTTGATGGCAGGCAGATCATCTACGCCCCACCAGCTGTCGTAGGTCCCATCGTCGCGGAAGGTGTACCACGAGCGGTAGACGGAGTCCGCGCTCTGGTAGGCACCCACGGAGTCTGGATAGTTCCCATACTTGTTGAAGTAACGCGAGTCGCAGCCGGTGTGGTTGAACACGCCGTCCAGAATTACCGAGATTCCCATTTCCTCGGCATCCACGCACAGGCGCCGGAAGCTCTCCTCGTCCCCCAGCATGGGGTCGATAGCCATGTAGTCTCCGGTGTCGTAGCGGTGGTTGCTCGCGGCCTCGAAAATGGGATTGAGGTAGATGACCGTCACGCCAAGGTCCTTGAGGTATTGGAGCTTGTCGCAGACGCCCTCAAGGGTCCCCCCATAGAAGTCCCAGCGTTTTATTCGGCCATTCTCGTCCTTGTCGTACCTCGGAGGGGTCGACCAGTCATCGACCACCGCGCGTCCCGGGCCGGCGATGTGCGGGCGCTCCATGGCGACATCGGCCCTGCGGTGCCAGTCCTTCCCTCGCGCAAATCGATCAGGAAACACCTGGTAAACAATACCGTTGCGATACCAGTTGGGCTGAATGGCGCGTTGCCTGTAGACAGTAACCTGGAACGATGGCGGGTCTCCGTAGGCAAAGGCGCCCTCGCCGGTAGTCCAGCCCGGCTGTGCGCCGTAACGCCAAACCGCCCCGTCGGACGCCTCGATATCGAAGCTGTACCAGATGATGCCGGTGCGCTCGGGGGTAAAGGTGACAGAGAAGTGAGTCACACTCCCGCGTTGCTCGCCATGCATCTCGAGCAGTCGCTCCCCTGTCCCGTCCATCCAAGTGCGAAGCGTGCAGAATGTCACATCGTCGTCCCAGACGTCGATGCCTATACTAACGGCGCCGCCCAGCCGGACGGCGCCAAAGGGATTACGGTACTCCCTATCAGAAGTTACGTGACGCGCCTTCAATACTTACCTGTCTCTTCTCTTGTTGTACCTAATGACCTCTGGATGAAGCCCGTGGTAGATGTCCATGTAGTCGTTCGCGGCACGGCGCCAGCTGAAGTCTGTCGCCATGGCCTGAAGCATGAGCTTAGTCCAGAGCTCTTGGTTCGTCCAGAAGATCTCGCACGCGCCAAGGAGCGTATCGGCCATCTCGTCCGCGTTCATGTTGGAGAAGCGGAAGCCTGTGCCCTCCCTGGTGAACTTGTTGTACGGGACAACCGAGTCGCGCAGGCCACCCGTCTCGCGAACGAGGGGCAGGGTGCCATAACGCATGGCAATCATCTGAGAGAGGCCGCAGGGCTCGAACTCAGACGGCATGAGGAGAATGTCTCCGCCTGCATACATGCGGTGCGAGAGCGCATTGTCAAAGGCGATGCGCGCACACATCATGTCGCCGTACTTCTGGTCGAAGTAGCGGAACGCCTCCTCCTGGTCCGCGTCACCGGTGCCGAGAATGGCAACCTGGACGCCACGTTTCATGATGCCGTCCATGGCGTAGCGGACAAGGCCCAGGCCCTTCTGGTTGGTGAGACGCCCAATCATCACCACGAGCGGGCGCGTAGGATCCTGGCGAAGGCCAAGCTCCTGCTGAAGGGCGCGCTTGCACTCGGCCTTGTTGGCAAGGTCATCGGCAGAGTAATTGGCGGCAATCATGCCATCGGTCTTGGGGTTCCAGATGGAGGTGTCAATGCCGTTGAGGATGCCGGTGAGGATGCTCGAGCGACGGCGGAATATGGGGTCAAGCCCCTCTCCATAGAATGGCATCTGAAGCTCGTAGGCGTAGCTGGGACTCACGGTGGTGAGGGCGTCCGCATAGCACAGGCCGCCCTTCATGAAGTTAATCGAGTCCTTATCGCAGTAGAGCTGGTCACGGGCGGCCGGGATGTCGGCAAGGCCAAGGACATCGGAGAGCATCTTGTCTCCGTACTGCCCCTGGAACTTGATGTTGTGGACCGTCATCACGGTCTTAACGTCGTTGCACTGCGGGGCGCCGCGATAGAGCTCGCGAAGGAAGACTGGGCAGAGCGCTGTCTGCCAGTCGTTGCAGTGCAGCACGTCACAGGCAAGCTCCGGCACCTTAACAATGGCCTCGCAGATAGCCTTCGCAAAGAAGGCGAAGCGTTCGCCGTCATCGAAGTAGCCGTAGAGTCCGTCACGTTTGAAGTAGGCCTCGTTGTCCACGAAGTAGAACTCGAGCCCCTGAAGCTCGAGCTTCTCGATACCGCAGTAGACGCTCCTCCACGCTAGGGGCACGTAGAAGTCCGCGACGTGCTTCATGCGGCCCCTGTACTCCTGGGGGATGCTGCCGTACTTGGGCATGATGACTGCCGCCTTGGCACCGGCGTGCTTGAGCGCGCGCGGGAGGGAGCCCGCCACGTCGCCCAAGCCGCCAGTCTTGGCGAACGGCACCGCCTCTGAGGATGCAAAGAGGATCCTCAGTTTCCTGCGGTGTGCACTTGTTGGCATGGTTCCCACCTTTACTCGCGACCTTTTTCCTTAATGAGGACGTCCTCGGGGGTGCCTCGAAGCTCGGTGCCTGCCGGGACGACATTGTTCCTGTCGACGATTGCGTTCTCGACGCGAGCGCCACTCTTGATGACGCAGTCTTGCATCACCACGGATCCACGGATGGTAGCGCCGCTCTCCACGATGACGTTACGACCCAGGACAGAATCGCCCACGCTGCCGAAGATGCGGCAGCCGGCCGAGACAAGGGAGTTGGTGACGTGGGAACCAACCTCGAACTTAGCAGGCGAGGTGTCGTGCGCCTTGGTCTTAATGAAGCGTCCTTCGGGGAAGAGCTCGGCGTTGATACGCGGATCAAGAGCGTCCATGTTGGAGCGGTAGTAGCTCTTCTTGTTGAACACCGCGGCTGCATAGCCATTGAAGTTGTAGGCCTGGACGTTCACGCGGCCGTAGTCATTCCCCATAGCCTCAAAGAGGTCGAGGTAATCAGTGGCAGCGTACCAGTCGAACATATCGAGAAGCAGCTGGCGACTAATCAAAAAGCAGTCAAGGAAGGCAGCGTCGCCGAAGGAGACGCCGTGCTTCACGCCGGTGACGCGGGAGCCATCGAGGTCAAAGCCAGTGACGTCGGCATCGTTGCCGCTCGCCTGCTTGACAAGCACGGTGATGTCTGCACCGGACGCCACATGCGCGTTGTGCAGCTCGTCGAGATTGATGTTGTAGACAAAGTTCGCGGTGGAGAATACCACGTAGTCCGCCTTGGACCTCGTGAAGAAGACCTTGTTGTGAACGAGGTCGCGCAGCAGGAAGCGAGCGCCTGTGCGAGAGGTGCCAAAGGCAGAGCCGGGAAGGATGAAGAGGCCGCCGTTCTTGCGGTCGAGGTTCCAGTCCTTGCCAGACCCCACGTGGTCGATAAGCGAGCGGTAGTTGTAGGGCATGACCATGCCAACCGTGCGCAGGCCGGCATTGACCATGTTGGACAGGGGAAAGTCGACCAGGCGATAGCGGCCAAGGAACGGCATCGACGCAACCGGGCGGCTCTCGACGAGCGCGCTCGGAGACTTAGCCGAGTAGTTGCACGTGATAAGACCAATCACCTTTTCCATTGCTTACTCCCCCTTCCCGACAACGACGTCATTCCCAATGACTGCCGTGTCCTTCGTAGAGTCGACACTACCGAGGTCCACGTTCTCCTCGACAACGGAGTTCTCGCCGAGGATTGCGCGGACAACGTGCGCGCCGTTTTTCACGACGGCACCGGGGAGCAAGACGGAGTCGACGACCGTGGCGTGCTCGCCCACGTAGACGTCAACCGAGAGAATTGAGTGCTTGGCCTTGCCGAAGACCTGAACACCGTTGGCGACCAGGCAGTCATCGACGTCGCTATCACGGCCCACATACGCGGGCGGCCTCGTGGAGGCGTTGCTCATGATGGGGAAGTCCTTGCTGTAGAGGTCGAAGGCGGGGTTGGGGCCGAGAAGAT
Source organism: Olsenella sp. (assembly GCA_022648325.1). Classification (GTDB taxonomy): domain Bacteria; phylum Actinomycetota; class Coriobacteriia; order Coriobacteriales; family Atopobiaceae; genus Tractidigestivibacter. The sequence goes on along the minus strand of JALCMG010000005.1, from coordinate 48,200 downwards.
CCATGCTCGTCTCGTGATAGCTCGAGATGGTGCCAACGTCGCGCCAGAACCCGTTGAACTCGTACGTGTACAGGCGTTTGCCGTCGGCCAGGAGCTTGGGGATGATGTTCTTACCGAAGTCGTGCTCAGAGGTCTGGTCGACAGCATCCTCCTTGAGAGAGGCCTCAAGGAGATCGGCGTTGAAGATGTAGATGCCCATGGAGGCGAGGTTGGAATCGGGCTTCTTGGGTTTCTCGGTGAACTTGAGGATGCGCTCGTCCTCGTCCTGGGTAATGATGCCAAAGCGCGAGGCCTCTTCCCAGGGTACCGGCATTACGGCGATGGTGAGGTCGGCGTTGTGGCGCTTGTGGTTCTCGAGCATCCTGCCATAGTCCATGCGGTAGAGCTGGTCTCCCGAGAGGATGAGCACGTACTCGGGGTCGTTCTGCTCGATGTAGCCAAGGTTCTGCGTCACGGCGTCTGCAGTGCCCTCATACCAGGCACCGCCGGTCTGGGTGGCGTACGGCGGGAGGATGGAAACGCCGCCGTCACGCTCGTCGAGGTTCCACGCCTCGCCAGTGCCAATGTAGGAGTGCAGGAGGTATGGGCGGTACTGCGTGAGAACACCCACCGTCGAGATGCCCGAGTTCGCGCAGTTGGAGAGCGCAAAGTCGATGATGCGGAACTTGCCCCCAAACGAGACGGCAGGCTTTGCCACATTGCTGGTGAGCGCGCCAAGCCTGCTGCCCTGCCCGCCGGCAAGAAGCATCGCGATGCATTCCTTCTTGCTCATAAGGTCCCCCATTCCCTTCAGTCGTCCCAATGCATGCCATGTACCTTCAACCCGCTTGTCTGCGGGATGGTTCCTAAGCCTCAATATGCCAGATGTCACTCATATACTCGCGAATGGTTCGGTCACTAGAGAAGTATCCGGCCTTGGCGGTATTGTGCAGCGCCGACTTGTTCCATGCGGCGCGGTCTCCGTAGGCGGTGGTGAGCTCGTCCCAAGCGTCAACATAGGAGCGGAAGTCGCGCAGAACGAGGTCCGGATCGTTGCTCACCATGAGGTAGTCGTGGATGCTCTCAAAGTTACCGGAGAGACGCGCGAGCGAGCCATCGGAGAGCATGTCGACTACGCGACCAAGCCGCTCGCGGTCGGCGTTGTACTGGTCCCACGCGAAGTAATGGCCGGAGGCATGCAGGGCCTCGACCTCCTCGGTACGCAGACCAAAGATCTTGATGTTCTCGTCACCAACGAGCTTGGCAATCTCGACGTTTGCGCCGTCGTAGGTGCCAAGCGTGATGGCGGCGTTCATCATGAGCTTCATGTTGGAGGTGCCGGAGGCCTCGGTGCCAGCGGTAGAGATCTGCTCGGAAATCTCTGCTGCCGGGTAGATGAGCTGGGCGCTCGAGACGGCGAAGTTGGGCACGAACGCAACCTTGATCTTGTCGTTCACACGCTCGTCGTTGTTCACCACGTCGGCAACGGAGTTGATGAGGCGGATAACCTCCTTGGCGAAGGCATAGCTTTGCGCGGCCTTTCCCGAGAAGATAAAGGCAGTAGGACACGGGTCATAATGCGGGTCGGCAAGGATGCGGTTGTAGACGTCCAGGATCTTGAACACGTTGAGGAGCTGACGCTTGTAGGCGTGGAAGCGCTTAACCTGCACGTCAAAGACCATGGAGCAGTCAAGGCCGACACCGGAGGTCTCGTGAATGTAGTCCGCAAGGCGACGCTTGTCTGCGAGCTTGGCCTTCTCCATCTCGTCCAGGAAGCCGGAATCCTCCTCATACGCGGTGAGCCTCTCGAGCTCGAAGGCGTCATCCAGCCACCCCTTGCCAATTGCGCCAGAGATGAGGTTGGCGTACGAGGGGTTCGCCTCTGCCAGGAAGCGACGGTGAGAGACGCCGTTGGTCTTGTTGTTGAATATCTCGGGGTTGAGGCGGTAGAAATCCTTGAGCACCGTCTCCTCGAGGATGCTCGTGTGGAGCGCAGAGACGCCGTTCACCGAGTGGCTGAAGATGATGGAGAGGTTGGCCATGCGAACCTGGCCGTCCCACAGGATTGCCGTGCTCTTGAGCATCTCGCCCCAGTCCGGGAAGGTGTGGGGGAAGTTCTCGCGATAACGACGGTCGATTTCCTCGATGAACATGCAGAGGCGCGGCATGAGGGAGCGGAAGGTGTTGATTGGCCACTTCTCGAGCGCCTCGGGCATGACCGTGTGGTTGGTGTAGGAGATGGTCTCCTTGGCAATCTTGAAAGCGAGGTCAAAGTCAACGCCGTGCTCGTCGACCAGAAGCCTCATGAGCTCGGGGCCACACATGGCGGGGTGCGTGTCGTTGGTGTGAATGGCCACGTGGTCGGCAAGGTGCTCCCAGTCGGGGCCAAAGTCACGCTCATACGTACCGAGGATGGTCTGGAGGCCAGCGGAGACAAACAGGTATTCCTGCTTGAGCCGGAGAATCTTGCCGTGCTCGCCAGAGTCGTTGGGATAGAGAATCGTAGAGATGGCCTCGATATCGGAGCGGAACTTGTTCGCCTTGGCGTAGTCTCCGGCGTTGAACGCATCGAGGTCAAAGTTCTCCTCGTAGGGCTCAGCGCTCCAGAGGCGCAGACGGTTGACCTTCTTGATGCCATAGCCAACGATAGGCACGTCGTATGGCACAGCACGCACCTTGTCGCCGCCCTCTTGCGTGAACCAGTAGCGCCCGCTCTCGTCCTCGTGGCGCACGACCTGACCGCCAAACTGGACGATCACCGTGTCGGAATCACGACGCAACTCCCAGGGGAAGCCATTCTCGAGCCAGTTGTCGGTCTTCTCAACCTGACGGCCTCCTTCGATGACCTGGCGGAACAGGCCATAGTGGTAGCGCATGCCGTTGCCGTAACCGGCAATGCCCTCGTGGGCCATGGAATCGAGGAGGCACGCGGCAAGACGGCCGAGGCCGCCGTTGCCAAGGCCGGGGTCCGCCTCCTGGCGGCAGATGGTCTCAAGAGAGCCGCCCATGTCCTCCACGCCCTTGGCAACAATGTCGTGGACGCCGAGGTTGAGCAGGTAGTTATCAAGCAGCGGACCGAGAAGGAACTCGAGGGAGAAGTAGTAGACCTTCTTCTCGCCAGCCTCATGAGTGCCAATGCCAACGTTGCGCGACTTCTTTGCGATGAGCGTTGCAAGAACCTGGTAGCGCTCGAGCTCGGTGCAGTCCTCGAACTTCTTGCTGAGGTCTGCCATGCAAGCCTCGCGGTACTGCTTCTCAAAGTCTGCGGTGTTCTTGAATACCTTTTCCTGTGCCATGCGACTCCAATGTCATGTCTTCTGGGCCGGGACGCCCACCAATAACGTGGGAACGTTCCCGTCCCATTATACGGAGGTATTCGTCACGCGCACGTTGCCTAATGGTGTGGCACGCGTGACGAACGCTAGTCTACTTGCTCTTTGCCGTGCCCCCGGATGTCGAGCGACGTGTAGAGGGCTTCTTAGCGGCGGGCTTCTTTGCCGCGGGTGCTGCCTTCTTTGCGGCGGTCTTGGCGGGCGCTGCCTTAGCGGCGGGCTTCTTGGCCGTGGAAGGCTTTGTCTTCGTAGTGGTTGTGCGGCGCTTCCTCAGCGCACCGCTGCGATGTAGGACCAGTCCACCAAGCGGCGGCACCCGAAGGGCAACGGACTGCTTGCGGCCATTCCATGGGGTCTCGCTCGTCTCGAGCTTGCCGATGTTCACAACACCCGAGCCGCCAAACTGCTCGGCATCGGAGTTGAAGAGCTCCTCGTAGTAGCCTTCCTCGGGCACGCCCAGACGGAAGTCCTCGTGCGCGTTGACATCAAAGTTGATGAGAATGACGAGGTCGTCCTTGGGATTATCGCCCTTGCGGATGAACGAGATGATCGACTGCTGCGCGTTGTCGGCGTCTATCCACTCGAAGCCGTCACTTGTGTAGGGGCACTGCCAGAGCGCGGGGTGCGCGTTGTAGAACGCGTTGAGCGCCGCAATGAACTGCTGCTGGTGGCGGTGTGTATCGTACTGCTCGGCGAGGAAGTACTGGATTCCCTCGTAGTAGCGCCACTCGATGAACTGGGCAATCTCGTTGCCCATGAAGTTAAGCTTGCCGCCGGAGTGCGTCATCTGGTAGAAGGCGAGTGCCCTCATGCCGGCGAACTGGCACCAGTAGTCACCGGGCATGCGCGTGATGAGCGAGCACTTGCCGTTGACCACCTCGTCATGGCTAAGCGGAAGCACGAAGTTCTCGTTGAACTGGTACATGGTCGAGAAGGTGAGCAGCCGGTGGTTACCGGGGCGATAGGGGAAGTCGGTCTGCATGTAGTGCAGCGTGTCGTTCATCCAGCCCATGTCCCACTTGAAGTTGAAGCCCAGGCCACCGTCCTCGGGCGGGTAGGTCACGAGCGGCCATGCCGTTGACTCCTCGGCAATCATCGAGACGTCGGGGTAGTACTTGCCCACCGTGGAGTTGCACTGGCGCACAAACGCGATGGCCTCGTCGTCCTCCTCGGTGCCACGCGAGTTGAACTTTTTGAGACGCGGGTCGTCCACGCCGAAGTTGAGGTAAAGCATCGAAGTGACGCCGTCCATGCGGATACCGTCCGCGTGGTACTCGTCAATCCAGTAGAGCAGGTTGGAGATGAGGAAGGTGCGCACCTGTCCGCGCGAGAAGTCGAACTTGTGCGTGCCCCAGTTGGGGTGAATCTCGTTCTCGTAGAGCATCTCGCCGTTGAACGTGGCAAGGCCCTGCTCGTCTGCGCAGAAGCCGCCCGGCACCCAGTCGAGAATGACGCCAATGCCAGCAGCGTGGCAGGTGTCAATAAAATGCTTGAACTGCTTGGGCTCGCCGTAGCGCGAGGTGGGGGCAAAGTATCCCGTCACCTGATAGCCCCACGAGCCATCAAATGGGTGCTCCATGACGGGCATGAGCTCGATATGCGAGTAGCCCATCGAGCGCACGTAGTCCACCAGCTCAACGGAGAGGTCGTCGTAGGAGTAAAACTCGCCGCGCTGCGCGGGGAACGGGTCGCCGGGACCGGGGTAGGTGCCATCTGGACGCGGATCGCCCTGGGGCTCGTCACCATGGCGGCGCCACGATCCAAGGTGAATCTCAAAGATGTTGAGGCGGCTCTTGAGCTTATCTTCCTTTGCACGCTGTGCAAGCCATGCATCGTCGCCCCAGTTGTAGCCGTTAATGTCATACGTGCGCGACGCCGTACCCGGTGCCTTCTCGGCCAGAAACGCGTAGGGGTCGGCCTTGTAGAGAAGCTTGCCGGAGTTTGTCTCGATTACGAACTTGTAGAGAGAGCCCATCTGGACGCCGGGGACAAAGCCCTCCCAAACGTCACCGGTCTTGGTTTTGGCGAGGGGGCTTGCCCACTCATCCCAGCCGTTGAACTCTCCGATCACGTGGACGCTCTTTGCCTGTGGGGCCCACACGGCAAAGTGGAAGCCCTCGTTGCCGTTCTCGCCAACGGCCTGATGAGCACCCATCTTGTCGTAGCTGCGGTACCACTCGCCCTTTGCTAGCAGGTAGAGATCGTCATCGCTCAGATACAGAGAACTGTCACGAGTCTGCATGCTCGCTCCTCACGCGTCGCTTGTGTCCCCCATGGGGTGTGACATGCGGTTTATTTGTCGACACCCCCTGTTTTCTCCAATTATATTCCATAAACGCAAAGCGGCCGGGGTCGTACAGGTGTTGAGCCGAGGAGTGCGGGAACGGTTCCACATGGGGGTGCGAACGGTTGGGACCGGCACCCGAACGGAGTACCCAGATCTGGCGAGGATGTGCTAGCGCAGGCCGAATTGCAGTCGATTGGGTATCATTGTGGACAAGCGAGAGGAGCTGCAATGCCGAGAGAGTCGAAGAGATCCAAGCGCGAGCGAGCCACAGAGATATGCCGTCGCATGGGCAAGCTGTATCCCGGCGTCAAGAGCGCACTCACGTTCACGAATCCCTTCGAGCTTGTGATATGCGTGCTTCTCTCGGCGCAGACCACCGACGCCGGCGTGAATCGCGTAACGCCCGAGCTCTTCTCGCGCTGGCCAGGCGCCGAGTCCATGGCTGCCGCTGACCCCGAGGAGGTTGGCGAAGTAATCCGGTCCATTGGCTTCTGGCGTGCCAAGTCCAAGCACTGCGTGGAAGCAGCGCAGATGATTATCTCCGAATTTGGCGGAAAGGTCCCCGGGACCATGGAGGAGCTCTGCCAGCTTCCCGGTGTGGGGAGAAAGACCGCCAACATCGTGCTCAACAAGGCGTTTGGTGTGGTCGACGGGATCGCGGTCGACACCCACGTATTCCGACTGGCAACGCGCTTTGGGCTCACTCGAGCCACGACGCCCGCAGCTGCCGAGAAGGACCTTCTCGACATCATCCCGCGCGAGCTGTGGGGCAACGTGAACGAGGAGTGGATCCACTTTGGGCGCGACGTCTGCACGGCCCGCTCTCCCAAGTGCGCCGGGTGCCCCATGGCAGACATCTGCCCCAGCGCAGGACGGCCAGATCGCTACGTAAAGCGGAAGAAGTAGGGGGGGCGCCAGTAGCACCTGCGCTCTCACGGCGTCGCCGGAGAGGGCAGTTTGTTGCAATTCTCGCCAAAAGGGGCTCTTTGGCGACAAGCGCACCAGGGATGCGAGGAGAGCCGGGGGTCGTCCCGCCTGCCTACGCGTTGGCGAGGGCCTGGTCGAGGTCGGCAATGATGTCATCCACGTCCTCGATGCCAATGGAGAGGCGGATGAGGTCCTCGGAGAGGTGTGCGGCCTTAAGCTGCTCGGCCGTGAGCTGGGAGTGCGTGGTGGAGGCGGGGTGGATGATGAGGGACTTTGCGTCGCCCACGTTGGCGAGGTGCGTGAAGAGCTTCACGTTGTTCACCACGTTGAGACCAGCCTCACGGCCGCCCTTGACACCAAAGACCACTACGCCGCCAAAGCCGTGGTGCAGGATGCGGCTCGCGACCTCGTGCGACGGGTCGTCCTCGAGTCCGGAGTAGCGCACCCAGGAGACCTTGGGGTTCTCCTTGAGGTACTTGGCAACGACAAGCGCGTTGTCGGCGTGGCGCTGGACGCGAAGCGATAGGTCCTCGATGCCAAGGCCAATGAGCTGGGCCGCGTACGGCGAGAGCGTGGGGCCAAAGTCACGAAGCTTGTTGGCAAGCACGCGAGTGGCAAAGGGCGCTGCAGGAGCGGCGTCGGCAAAGACGATGCCGTGGTAGGAGGGGTCGGGCTGGGCAAGGGTGTGCCACTTCTCGAGGTCCTGCTTCCAGTTGAACTTGCCGGTGTCGATAACCGCGCCGCCAAGCGTGGCGCCGTGGCCACCGATCCACTTGGTGAGAGACTCGATCACGACGGCCGCACCATCCTCGGCGGGACGATAGAGGTACGGGGTCGCGAAGGTGTTGTCGACGAAGACAGGCACGGGCGAGGGCAGGGAGTTGGCGGCCTCGACGATGGCGGGCACGTCAGCGACGTCGACCAGGGGGTTGCCGATGGTCTCGACGTACCAGAGCTTGGTCTTGGGGGTGGTGGCGGCGACAAAGGCGTCGATGTCGTTGTTCTCAACGAAAGTGGTCTTCACGCCCAGATCGCCAAGGGTGTGAAGGAAGATGTTCCAGGTGCCGCCGTAGAGGGAGTCGGAGGCAACGATCTCGTCGCCCGCGCCAACCAGGTTGGTGAGGGCGAGAATCTCGGCGGCATGGCCGGAGGCCACGGCAACGGCGCCGGTGCCGCCCTCGATGGCGGCCACGCGGGCGGCAACCGAGTCGGTGGTGGTGTTGGTCAGACGGCCATAGACGTTGCCGGGACGGGAAAGGGCAAACTTGGCGGCGCCGTCCTCGGCATCCTTGAACTCGAAGGCAGCGGAGGCGTAGATGGGGAGCGCCGCGGAGCCGGTGGTGGGGTCGGGGGACCAGCCGGCATGGACCTGCAGGGTGTTGAAGTGCTTCTCGGGATCCTTGGCGAAGTCGGGGTCGAGTTCGAAAGCCATGATGCATACTCCTTTGTAAGTGATGGCGCGGGTGTGCCGGGCGTTTGTGGGAGGCGAGGAAGCCCGAGACCAGTCACCGCGTGCGCGGTGTCTCTTCTCGGGCTACGGCATCTGCCTTCCCGATAGCGCTGTATATGTCACCGTCTTTCCCATGACCTGCATGTTATCGCTTGCAGAGGAGAAGTCCACCCTCATAGATACAGCGGATACCTACAACTGGTTATCGATGAAATAGATATGGTATGACCTGCCGATTCGGCCCTTTCGACACGCTCTCGCCCCCTTCGGCACACAAAAACGCCCACCCCGGGATTCGGGGTGGGCGCCTCTTACAAGGTTGGCGAATCTTGCGCGATAACGCGCTAGTAGTTGATCGCCTGCTCCTCGAAGTAGCTCTGCGGGTGGTTGCAGACCGGGCAGACCTTGGGGGCCTCGGGGCCAACGTGCAGGTGGCCGCAGTTGAGGCACTTCCAGACCTTGACGCCCGGACGGTTGAAGACCTCGCCCTTCTCGACGCGCTCGGCGAGCTTGTTGTAGCGCTCCTCGTGGTGCTTCTCGACCTCGCCCACCAGGCGGAACTTGGCGGCGATCTCCTTGAAGCCCTCCTCGTCGGCGGTCTCGGCGAAGCCCTTGTACATCTCGGTCCACTCATAGTTCTCGCCGGCCGCAGCATCCTTGATGTTGGTCAGGGTTTCGGGCACGTCGCCGCCGTGCAGGTACTTGAACCAGAGCTTGGCGTGCTCGGACTCGTTGCCGGAGGTCTCGGTGAAGATGTCGGAGATCTGGACGTAGCCCTCCTTCTTGGCCTTGCTAGCGTAGTAAGAGTACTTGCGGCTCGCCTGGGACTCACCTGCGAACGCTGCCTCGAGGTTCTTCTTGGTCTGCGAGTTCTCGAAATCGACTGCCATTGCTGCTCCTCTCCTTCCCCTCTTGGGAAAACGTTGGGCCACGTAGCCGTGCCCCACCTGCATGCGCAGGCAATGCCTATGGTAGCATCAGGCGCACCAAATGTTACCGTTATTATGACAAAAACCCTCCCTCGAGAGTTCTGCCAACAACGCCTGTGCGTCAGACACATCCACTTCGCTTCTACCCGCCGCAACCTCTCTGCGGGAAAGCTCCACAGATAGAGTATCAAGGTCAACGCCGCCTCGCGGGTCGGCTCGGTGAGCGAGAAGGATGCGCAGAACCTCCGCGCGCTTTTGCCGGTGAGAACCCTCGAAGCGCGACTGGCGCGCGTGCGAGCGGGAGCGCCGCGAGGGGTTGAGGACCGTTGCCTTGAGGTGCGCGCCATAGTCGAGAAGCGCGTAGTACCACGTACGCGGGTCGTCCTCTGGGTTGCCTGCGTCCTTGGGGCATGTGGCGCGCACTATGGGCACCAGAGACGCGTCTGAGACCGCGTCCTCTTTGGGGAAGAGCTCGTGGAGAAGGACAGCGCGCACGTTTGTCTCGAGGTAGACCCCCGGCAGGTCGAAGGCAAACGCACGAATCCCCGCAGCCGTCGCCGGGCCTACGCCGGGAAGCGACCTTAGCGCCGCCTCGTCAGAAGGCATGTGGCCGCCAGTGGCCGAGACTTCCTGCGCGGCACGCCAGAGCGAGAGCGCGCGCCTGTTGTAGCCAAGACCTTGCCACTCGTCCAGCACATCTGCGGAGCCCGCAGCCGCAAGGGCGTCAACCGTTGGAAAGAGTTCCAGCCAATGCTGCCAGCGCCCGTCCACTCGCGCCACCTGCGTCTGCTGGAGCATCACCTCAGAAATCCAGATGGCATAAGGGTCTCTCGTCCGCCGCCATGGCAGGTCGCGGTAGAGCTCACGGCCGCGCGAGAGCACCGTGGCGCGAAACTGGGCGAGCTCCTCTGCAGCAGACAGGGCTCCGGGGTCCGCGAGGGACGGCATTACTCGGCCGCAGCCTTTGACTTGCGCTTGTTCCCCACAAGCTTGAACGAACCCGTCATCTGCGGCATCTTCCCCTCTATCACAACCTGGTAAAGGGTCACAGAGTCAAAGTAGGCGCACAGCATGCGCTCGGCGTTGCACCAGACGGGGTTGAAGTGGCACTCGGCCATGCGCGGGCAAGGGCCGCCGTCATCGCCAGCGTAATCGCAGGCAGCAATGAGGATTGGCCCTTGGACCGCCTCCACAAGCTTGCGAAGCGACGTGGTGCGCGGGTCTACGGCAAGCCTCATGCCACCGTGGGCACCGCGCGTGCTCTCGACAATGCCCGCCAGGGCAAGGTCATGCTGGATGGACCGAGCAAACGAGTACGGGACGCCGTTGTCCTTCGCGGCCGTACGGACTGACACCACGCCGTCTGGGTTCTGGACAAGAGCCGCGAGCATGCGGAGCGCGTAATCGGTCTTTCTCGAGATTTCCATTGCTACCTCCTGGCAACCCGACGGGCTAGCCCTTCCTCCGGCTCATCTTTGCGGGCGAGTCTCCCCAATCGAGAATCTGCCAGCCATGCTGCCGTGCCAATTTTCTAAGCGTCTCCCCCGGGCACACCGCATAGCCCTTGGTGGCTGCCGAGAGGAGCGCTGCATCTGTGTGGTGGTCACCATAGGCGTACGCAAGGGTCCACGCGCCCTTGCCAATATGTGCATCCGCCCAGTGCGTGACCGCGGCTACCTTCTCGGGCCCCTGCACAACGGTTCCCTCGACGCGGCCCGTGTAGTTGCCGTCGGCATCGCGTTCCATGCCGGTAGCGATGTAGTCATCTACCCCGAGGGTCTCAGCGGCGTCCGCAGCGATGGGCGCGAATGTTGCGGAGACAAGCAGCGTAACGCAGCCCTCATCGTGGCGCCTGGCAACCTCCCCCGCAACCTCTGGCCGATAGCGATCTTTGAGGACGCTCTCGTAGAACTCATGCATGATTTTGTCGATGTCCCGATGGCTCAGATCTTCTAGTGACCCAAAGACAAGTTCGCGAGCCTCGTCCTGGCTCTGAGGCAGATGAAGCTTATAGCGCAAGCCCCACCAAGAGAGTGCAAGGGCGCGCGGGATGGACATAAGCCCATGGCGCCACAGATATACCGAGAAGAGAGCACCAGACTGCCCATCGATGGACGTGCCATCGAAGTCAAACACGGCCAGCCTGGTCTTTCCCTGCGGTTGCGCGCTGTCGTTTGTAGAAGCGAGCATGCTGTGCGTCTCCATAGTGCATTGTGAAATCGTAACGTACTCATGATACCAGTACGGAAAGAGCCCAGAAGCAATTGTACTATTTGCCATATCAATTGAGCGATTTTATGGATGCATTCCGTGTGTGCTGATGGCGCGGCGTCACCGCCGGAAACCTCGAAGGCAAGAGTCCTCGCACATAAGAAAGGAGCCCCTTTCGGGACTCCTTGAGTTCACAATGGCGGGATATGCGGGGCTCGAACCCGCGACCTCCGACGTGACAGGCCGGCGCTCTAACCAGCTGAGCTAATACCCCACGCGCGTTGTGCGGGAGCTATTATACGCAGAGGGCGCGAGGTCTGTCTAGCCCAAAATTGAGAAAGTTTTGTGGGTTTGGCGGGGTTCAAATCCGCCCTGGCTTCAACCAGGGGGCATGAGGATTCTTCTGCAGATTCCGATCGTTTAGCCCTGCCTAAACAATCGAAAAATGCAGCGCAGTTCTCAACTTGCATATTCCGATTGGTTAGAGGCCTCTAAATAATCGAAATCTGCAAGGCTCAACCATCGGCGATTGTCCGGTCTCCGCGGGCGCTTCCGTTGGCGCGGCTGCCTACTCGAGCGAAACGTCCGTGGTAGCGCCGGTCGAATCCGTCACGTGGACCGCGGAGCCGTCAAGCGTGGCCGAGGAAATGGTCCCCGTCCCTGTAATGGTGTTGCCCGAGGAGTCGACCACCAGCATGGGTGCCGAGTCGCCACCGAGCGTGTATGCCATGACGTCCCACGTGCCGTCAGACTTGTTCTCGGGAACCACAATCACCGAGTTGTAGAGGATGAGCGAGACGGGCGTTCCCCCGCCGGTGAACTCCTCGGTCTTGTTGCCCTGGGCATCGGTGGCAACGATGGCATACGTTCCATCCCCAGTTACCTTGATGGAGTAGGAGACATTCTGGTACGTAACGGAACCGTCCGAGGTGGTCTGAACCTGCTGCGGCTCCTCCACTGCGGCCGTGGTGGGCTCTGAGGTCTGCGCGTTGTCCTGCGCGCCAAGGGAGGTGACAAAGGCGACGATGGCGAGAATGACAAAGAGCCCCACCACGCCGGCAACAACCAGCAGAACGGGCTTGATGTTAGCGGACTTGCACTCGGGCTCTTGTCCGTACTTTGAGCGGTTGCGTCCGCGAAGGCGCCGACTGCGCGAACGCTCGGCGGCGCGGTCGCGTGCGATGTCGGCAGCCTCCGCCGCATTGTCGCGCGTGGTCACACGGGCCCCCTCACCAGCAGAGAGCGTCTGGAGCGAGTCAACGGGCGCGGCGCTCTGACGCGGAGCCGCGCTGTCATCCATGTCCTCGGGGACGGCATGTGCGCCAGCTCTCGAGACGCCGGCAGCATGCCTGCCCACAGCGTGTGCGGAGCGCCTGTACCTCTCGTCGTTAGATGCGTAGCCCATCTCGTCTCCCCCTGCATGTGTCCTGTCAGCATCATCCTAGACCACCAAGGACTTACACCTCTCGGCGCGCCTCGATTGCGCGGCCAAGCGTCACCTCGTCGGCATACTCAAGATCCCCACCAACGGGTAGTCCGCTGGCAAGGCGAGACACGCGCACGCCCAAGGGGCGGATGATGCGCGAGAGGTACGTGGCGGTTGTCTCGCCCTCGACGTCTGGGTTGGTGGCGAGAATAACCTCCTGGACCTCGCCCGAGGCAAGGCGCGCCAGCAGCTCCTTCACGTGGAGCTGCTCGGGGCCAATCTTGTCCATGGGCGAGATGACGCCCCCCAACACGTGATAAAGGCCGTGGTAGCTGCCTGTCCGCTCGATGGCCGAGACGTCACGCGGCTCGGACACCACGCAGATTGTCGTGCGGTCTCGCGATGCGTCCGAGCACACGTCGCAGGTGTCGCGCGTTGCGTAGCTAAAGCAGATTGGGCAAAAGTGAACCTGTTCCTTGACCTCGAGAATGGCGGTGGCAAGCCTGCGCGCCTCCTCTGCGTCTGTCTCGAGAAGGTAGTACGCAATGCGCTGGGCAGACTTTGGGCCAATACCCGGAAGCCTGCCCAGCTCGTCAAGGAGGCGCTGCAGCGCGTGCCCGTCGTTGAGCTGATCCATCCCTAGAAGAGCCCCGGGATGTTGAGACCGCCAGTGACGGAGCCCATGGCCTTCTCGGTGGCAGACTCGGCCTGCTCAAGAGCATCGTTCACGGCAGCGAGGACCATGTCCTGCAGCATGTCAACGTCATCGGGATCAAGGGCCTGGGGATCGATGGTAATCGAAGTAATGCGCAGGTCACCCGTGGCGCTAACCTTCACCGTGCCGCCGCCGGCCGAGGCCGAGACCTCCGTTGCCGCCGCCTGCTGCTGCGCGGCAACGAGCTGCTCCTGCATCTTGCGGGCCTGGGCCATCATCTGGTTGCGGTTCATGCCGCCCATGTTGTAACCGCCTCTGGATCCCTTTGACATGTCTTCCTCCTGGTTGTTCGTTGATAAACGTGCTGTATATAGAGCTGATAAGGACGTTGGCTAATCGGTACCCTCGCTGTCAGACGCGGACGGCGCACGCGGGTCGTCCGGTTTCACGACCACGGAGCCGCCAAAGGCATCCTCGAGCATCGCTGCGATGTTCGCGAACTCCTCGGTAAGGACGGGAGCGTCGTCGGCAGGGGACGTGGCCGGTGGGGCTGGCTTTGCCGCGGGTTTGGGAGCCGGAGCCGGCTGTGGGGCCTGTTGCGGAGCCGGGGTCGCCTGCGGTGCCGGAGCAGGCTGTGGGACCGGCGCGGTCGGAAGCGCTGGGGCAGCCCCGGACACGCCAAAGCCCTCGTCCTCCTCGTAGGCCGAGGCGTCCGCATCGCTGTACGGAACCTGCTCCACCACCGAAGGCCCCGGGGCGGCCGAAGAAGCCGGCGCGGACTGGGTCGCCGGTTCGACGGGATTCCAGGGCATGGGATACGAGGTAGAGGCCTGTTGCGGCGCAGGTGCCGGACTGGGTGTAGGAGCCGCCGGGCGAGGAGCCGCTGCGGCGAGATCAGACTGGGCTATTGCCTGGTTCGAAAGGCTCGACTCCACGAAGATGACCTCGCGCGTGCCAAAGACGCTCGCGACGATGGGCAGGTAGAGCTCACGGACATCCACGCGCTCGAGCATGCGAGCCGCAAAGTGCGAGCCCGTAGGCAAGGAGACAGTAAGCCTGGACCCGTCATCCGAGACGATGCTCGAGTTAAGGAGCAGAGAACCCCTTGACGCCGACTTGGACATGAGGCCCTCTGTGACGCGCTTCCAGTTGCGCTGCAACGTGGCGCCGTCGGTGACTGCTGCACCGGCGACGGGTGTCGCGGCCGGGCGCGGCGCGGGGGCCGAGACACGCGCGGGCTGGGGCGCCGGGCGCGGTGTCGGAGCCGGCGCGGGTTGGGGTGCCGGGCGCGGAGCCGGAGCCGGCTGCGAAACGGGTTCGGGCACAACCGGGCGTGGCGCGGGTGCGCTTGCCGGCTGAGCAGCTGGCGTCGCAGCCGCCGCTGGAACGGGTGCCGCAACACGGCCAGGCGTCGAGAGCGCAGCAACCTGTCGCTCGAGGCCCTCGATCCTCTCGGCAAGCGACTCCAGCGTGAGGTCCGACTCCGGTCGGGCGATTCTCGTAAGCGCAATCTCAAGAACAAGGCGCTGGTTGGTAGCGGTGCGCATCTCGCTTGAGGCCTCACCGAGAATGGAAAGCACACGAGCAATGCGGTCGGTCGAGCCAAACGCGGCAGCCTCAGCCGAGAGGTTCGCGAGCTCCTCGGGCGACGCGGCGATCACCTTAGACGGGTCGCCCACCACCGCTGTCACATATACGTCGCGCATGCGCGCGGCAAGTTCGCGCGTAAACTGCAGGAGGTCTCGCCCCTCGGACGCAAGCTTGGAGACCTCCTCGAAGAGCGACGCCACGTCCCTCTCAGCAATCGACTTTGTGACGTTGCCCAGAACGGCACCGTTGGCCTCGCCAAAGAGGTCCTGGGTGGCAGAGAGCGTGATGGCACCGTCGCCAAAGACCGAGACCTGCTCGAGCGAGGTAAGCGCGTCTCGCATGCCACCGCGCGCATGGCGCACGATAAGCTCGAGCGCGGCGTCCTCGTAGGTGAAGCCCTCCTGCGAGCACACGTATGCCAGATGCGCCTGCATCTCGTTGGGGCCGATGGCGTGGAAGTCAAAGCGCTGGACGCGCGAGAGGATCGTAGCCAGGATTTTTTGCGGATCGGTGGTGCACATGATGAAGACCACGTGGCTCGGGGGCTCCTCGAGCGTCTTGAGCAGCGCGTTGAACGCTGCCGGCGTGAGCATGTGGACCTCGTCGATGATGTAGACCTTGTAGCTGCCGCGCACGGGGGCGTAGTTGACGCGGCTGATGATCTCATCGCGGACGTTGTCGACACCCGTGCGGGAGGCGGCGTCGAGCTCAAGCACGTCCGGATGCTCGCCGGCTGCGATGAGCTGGCACTCCTCGCAGGTGCCGTCGGGCAGGTGACCTGCGCCGCGGTGGCACATGAGGGCCTTGGCCAGGATGCGCGCCATTGTGGTCTTGCCGGTGCCGCGCGGGCCGCAGAAGAGGTACGCGTGGCTCACCTTGCCCTCGAGAACCGCGCGTTTGAGGGTCTCGACCACGTGCTCCTGGCCGACAACCTCTTCGAACGTCTTTGGGCGGTACTTCGTGTAGAGCGATTCCATGGGACCTCCGCGCCTCTTGCCTGAGATTCCCAGTATACCCGCGGCCGTTGGCGATGGGCCGCGCTCCACGGCGTCACCTTGAACGGCGGCGGATAACGGCTGCCGTTCAAGGTGTCGCACCGCTCTCCCGACAAGAAGCCGCCGTGGAGAAAAACGCGCTTCCGGCGAGAAACTGACGCCCGAACAGGCGTTTAGTACGGGATCCCGTCGGAAAGGGGCTTCTCGTTATCATTTATTGCGCGAAATTTCTTGATAAGCACTCTCTCAACTGGGGTAATACACCACTTTCCAGGAAAATCGTGCAATAATGGTGAGCAAAAATAGAACGAGCTAGGCTGGCGTTTGACATGGCAGCCGACTGCAGAGCCGATATCCATTTCCCGCAACTTGCCTCAGCGGCCTGCGCCACCGTATTCCAAAGGCTGCGCAGGGCCACCTAATCGTGCGGGGCAACACCGAGAATATCCCTGATGCTCTTTGGAATGCCGATCTATCCAGACTGGGTGATGGTGCTTACGGCGACCGGCATGATTGGCTCCTCTCGTTATTAACGCTATGAGAAACACCCGCCATGCCGAGAAAGGCGGGCCCGCCCACGAGGAGCAGGCCCGCCAAACCAAGCGTCACGCGAGCAACACGAAGCTACTTCTCGCCGCCGTCGCCCGTAGCAGTAGCGTCCGCCACCGCTGCAGCCCGCTCGACCGCGCACTTCTTGTGGTTGCGCCAACCGGTCCAGAACACCAGCGCAATCACCGCAGCGCCACCGGCGGTCACGCCAATGCGAACCTTGTCGGCCGCCTGGAGGCCAGGCACATAGACGCTACCCGGCATCGCACCTTCCATGGCCTTAGAGTTGGCCGTAACGTACAGCAGGTGATGAATGGCCTCGCGCGCGTAGTGATACTCGGCGGAGTTATTCTCGTCATACTGGTAGTTGTTCTCGTTTGAGCACAGGCGCGAGTCACCGCCGGCGCGAATCATCTGGCTGTTGTCCATATACGGAGCGGCGGAGTTTGCGGAGTCGGTAACAATCCACCCATTAAAGCCCCACTCGTTGCGAGCCAGGTTGGTCAGCAGGGCGTAATTTCCGCCGGCCCACGTGGCGCCCACGCGGTTGAAGGCGCTCATGATTGCCTGGCAAGCGTCAACCTTAGTCGTTGCCATGGAGTAGGAGCCATCCGCGCCCTGCTCAACGTAGTTCTCGTCGACAGTGCCCACGTGCATGCAGATGTCAAAGGGCTTGACGTAGATCTCTCGGATTGCCTGCTCGTTTGACCATGTAGCGCATCCCTGCTCAATGCCACCGTCACCACGGTGGTTCTCCTGGTCGTTAAGGGCAAAGTGCTTGATGGTGGAGTAGACGCCCTTCTCGGCAGCACCCTTGATCTCAAGCGACGCAACGGTTCCGCTGATAACGGGGTCCTCGGAGTAGTACTCGCCGTTGCGACCGGTGAAGGGTGTGCGGTGGATGTTCATCGAGGGCGCGTACCACCCAGTAGCCCCACCGATGTTTGCCTCGTTGCCAATCATCGTGCCGTATGCCGAAGCAAGCTCCTGGTTCCAGGTCTGGGCCATCACGACTGGCGAGCAGAACATCATCCCTGTACCGCCGTAGATCAGGCCGGCTGCGGTATCGGCATCGATGTTGAACGGCTTTCCAACAGACTGGATGAAGTTGGAGCCATATCCGGAATGGCCGACAAGCTCGCGATAGTCCTCGGCGGAAAGCTGGTCAAGCAGCTGGTCCCACATCGGGTCGTTGTAGTCCTTGCCACGCAGGTCGATGAGCGAAAGACCGTTGTCTTGGCCATAGACCGGAGTGTCGGAAATTGATGCATCGCTCACGGGGTTGCCGGAGTCAAGACCTCTGAGGCGATCAATCAGCTCGGGGCTGGCAGCCTTTCCCCACGCGTACGAGACGGGATTGCCGTTCTCGTCCACGGCGTTGATCTCTGCACCCCAGCTGGACACATTGCCCTTCAACGGCGTTCCATCATGCTGGGGGAAGGTGCCCTCCCAGTCCGCACGGGTGAGATAGGTGATGTCGCCCTTGGCGTCGTCGAAGAGGTTCGTTATCTCGGCGCCGCTCTTTGCATCGGTAGCATAGGTGGTGGCGTCGACATCCATGTTGCTCGGAACGTAGGCACTCACGCGAGAGGCGTCGCCCGCCACGTTTGCACCTTTGGCGGCAAGCACGTTGTTCACTGCGTCAAGGGAATCGTGAGCAGCGGTAACGTAGTAGGTGCCAGCATCCAGGATGTACGTCTTGGCTCCGTTGGCGTCATAGGCCTTGAGCATGTCCTGGTCAAACGTGACGGAAACCGTCTGCGTCTCGCCAGGCTCAAGCAGCTTTGTCTTTCCATAGTTCACCAGCTGGACAGCGCTCTTCTCGACCCCATTCGCGCGGTCGTAGTCGGTGTAGGGGCTCTGCGCATAGACCTCAACAACGTCTTTGCCCGCGACATCACCCGTATTGGTGACGTCTGCAGACACGGTGCACGTGGTGCCATCCCAGCTGGCCCGATAGTTGCTCCAGTCAAAGGTGGTGTAGCTCAGACCGTAGCCAAACGGGTACACGACCTCGCTGTCGTAGTCAAAGTCGCCAGCATTGCCCTGGCCAAGGACCGCATCCTCGTATCGGGTCTCGTAGTAGCGATAGCCAACATAGATGCCTTCGGCATACGAGACGTACGCATATCCGGTGAGATTTCCATCGCCATCGATGTACTGATGGTCGCCATAGTTCTGGACAGCCGGAGAGTTGAGCGAGTTAGCCTCGAAAGTGTCGACGGTCTTGCCAGAGGGGCTGACCTCGCCGGCAAAGATGTCCGCCAGAGAATCGGTGCCATACCTGCCTGTCGACGGGACGAACAGGACGCTCTTAATGTTTGGGAACTGCTCGAGCCAACCCAGGTTCAGCGCCGAGGCGGTGTTGAGAATCACCACGCCATTATCGAAGTTGTCATTGATGTACTGAAGGATCTCTAGCTCGGTAGAGTCGGGCTCGAGATAGGTCTTTGCCTTATCCTCCGCACTTGTGGCGTGGTTGTACATGGAACGCGGCATGTCGCGTCCCTCGCCCGCAACGCGGCGCATCACAAACACGGGCACGGTGCCCTTCGTAGAATCGAGCACCCCATCGGCGGACTCAAGCTCGCTGAGCGGGCACTCATTGATGCGGAAGTCCTCGGCTGCGCCAAAGTTGATCGAACCGGCGCCCATGGTGTACTTGCTGCCCGCACCCTTGGTGTAGAAGTCCATGAGGGTCTGGTTCACCCCAAGCCCACGGCTCTCAAAAGAGTCCTTGAGCTGGTTCGAGTTACCGTTGGCACCGGTAAACTGTGTGAGGACGCTCTGGGTTGCGGTGAGGTTCTTGACGGACTCGCCGAAGAAGCTGAACGTGGTACCCTGCTCAAACGGCATCGTGTCATCATCGTTCTTGAGCAGCACGTATCCCTCGTTGGCAATCTGGCGGTCAAGTTGCTTCTCCGCATCGCCAATGCTGTCCTTGTCGTAATCCGCCTTGTAGTAGTCCAGGTCAAGCCCTGCGGTGTTCGTCTTGGAGTTATCCCAGGACTGCTGGTATCCTGCAATGTTGTTGACCATCCGGGCAATCATGCTGTTGGGTAGCATGATATTCACGCCCACCATCGCCACCGCGAGCACCACAACCAGCACGGACTTGAGGATGGTCTTGATGACCCTCCCCACCTTGCAGGCACGGCTTACGGTGCGCACGCCGCCGGCGTTTCCCCCGGCCTTCTTCTTTCCCATCTCTTCCCTCCGCCGCTACCACGGACGAGCCACATCTCCCGCCCTAATCCAAAGCCAAAGGGCAAGGTAGTTCAGCTAAGCTGAGGAAAGTCAAAGGGTGACCAAATCCGTCACCCGCAGGACAGATTTGGGATAAGAGGGGGACGCCCGTTGACCACGTACAAAGTGCTCATGGTCGAAGACGACGACCAGGCGGCCAGCACGCTTTCTGAGCACCTCGAGCGCTTTGGTGCCGAGCAGGGCATCCGCTTCCTGGTGACGCGTCTGGCAACGGCCTTTGATCTCTCGGAGGCTGGAGCCGTAGACCTCATCTTCATGGACATCGATCTTCCCGGTATCAACGGCATGGAGGCCGCCCAGCTGCTGCGCGAGGAGAATGCCTCCACGCCGCTCATCTTTGTGACCAACCTCGCACAGTACGCTGTAAAGGGATACCAGGTGGACGCGTTGGACTTCATGGTCAAGCCGGTGAGTTACGGCGACTTTGCCATGCGAATGGGGCGCGCGATGCGCGTAATGGAGAAGAATGCAGCGCACGCCATGGCGCTGCCCACCGCCAGCGGCACGCGCGTTATCAACGTGAACGACATCACGCACGTCGAGCTGGCTAAACACGACCTTCTCTACCATGTGCCCGGCTTCGACCAGCCTCTTCGCCGGCGCGGCAGCATTAGCGGTGCGCGAGAAGAACTCCCGCAGGACCTCTTCATCACCGTGAGCCAGGGGTGTCTCGCCAACATGGCGCACGTAACCACAGTGCTCAGCGATTCCGTGCGTTTGGACGATGGCACCCAGCTCTTCTTTAGCCGCTCGCGCAAGAAACCCTGCCTCGAGACGCTTGCGCGCTACTTTGGGGGCACCATATGATGCCTGGCGCTGAAGCGCTTGCATTGGGGCTGAAATACGCTGAAGGCGGCTCTGCGCTGTTTGCCGAGGTCCTAATTGCGGCGTGCCTGTTCGCCCACGGACAGCCCACCAGGCAGCATCCCATAGCAAGGGCAATCGCAGCTGGCGCGCTACTTTTTGCCGCTGAACTTATTACATCTTTCCTCGCAGGAACCAGAAGTACTGACGACGGCTCTTTGGTTGTCCTCAGCATCGATGCCAGCTATCCGCTTTCGCTGGGCATCATCGGAGGGCTCGTTACCTGCACCGCATTTCTCCTTGTCACCGTCCCGTTGCTTCTCGCCTGCTTCGAGATGAGCCCTTGGGCGGCAACCTTCTGCGCCACCGCAGGCTACGCGCTCCAAAACCTGGCCAGCAGCATCGGAGAGACTGTAGGGCTCATCCTTGACGCCACAGGAGTACCGGGCATCGTGACAGGCGGAAACGCTTGGCTTACCGCCATTAGCTGCGCTGCAGTCTATGCCATAGCCTACCTGCTCTTTATTAGGCGCATCGACCCAAAGGGGCTCGAGGGGCGCGGCAACCCCGCCATGCTTGCTATGGTCGTGGTGGTGGTCTTTGGCATCATCGAGTTCGACCTCATCCTCAAGTACGTGGTGACCGGAAACCTAGCGCTGCCCGTGACGCTGTGCATGCGCGCATTCCATGCACTCATCTGCATCTTTGTGATCATCGCCGAGGTAGAGCTGATCGTGGTGCGCCAACTCTCCTCCGAGAAGGCGGCCACCGAGCGCCTCCTGGCAGAGCGGGAACGCCAGTACCAGCTCTCGCGCGAGAACATCGAGGCAATCAACATCAAATGCCATGACCTACGCCACCAGATTCGCTCGCTTGCGGCGGGCGAGAAGGTCGTAGACAAGGCGGTGCTCGAGAGCGTCGCACGCGATATCAACGTCTATGACTCCAAGGTTCGCACCGACAACGACGCCCTGGACACCATCCTCACCGAGAAGAGCCTCCTCTGCGAGGGCCGCGGCGTCACGCTCACCTGCGTGGCAGACGGCGAGTCGCTGGGCTTCATGGTGCCCGCCGACCTCTATGCCCTCTTTGGCAACGCGCTCGACAACGCCATCGAAGCCGTGGAACACGTGGATGACAAGACGAGAAGGTCTGTCTCGCTTATCGTTCGCAAGCGCGCGGGGGTGGTCACCATTCACGTCGAGAACTACTACGCCCCGTCTGCCAGCGCGACAAGCTTCAAGGACGGCCTGCCCGCAAGCACCAAGGGAGACCCGCTCAACCACGGCTTTGGGACGCGCTCCATGAAGGCAATCGTCGAGCGCTACGGCGGCACACTTGCCTTCTCGGCAAACGGGACGACCTTCTGCGTAGACGTGGTGATCCCAGAACGCGCATAGGCGCTCGTCCACAGCTATCACCCAGAACGATAGCTAGTCAACGCGAATAACGATTTGAGATTCAGCCAGACGCTAGCTACAGTGTTGGATCATGAACACGACGAGCAGCACATACACCTCTGCGCTCATGCGCCAGCAGATGCCCAAGCCCGGGCACCCTCGTCGCTAGCAGCCTGCCGCATCACCCGGCACGGGCCGCCAGCGCGGAGGGACCGGGCGTCTTACCAGCGCGGCTTTTGCACAGGGCCGTGCACCTTACCAGCAGGCGGCATCGAGCGGAGCGCACGTTTTGATTTCTCTGGAACATCTTTGCAAGACCTTCGAGGGAGGCAGCAGCGTCCACGCCCTAAACGACGTGTCCCTCACCATCCCCACCGGCGACGTGTTCGGCATCATCGGTATCTCCGGTGCCGGCAAGTCAACGCTGGTGCGCTGCCTCAACCTCCTGGAGCGCCCCACCTCCGGGCGTGTGGTGGTCGACGGCACCGACGTGACCAATCTCAAGGGTTCCGCACTTCGCGAGTACCGTCGCCACGTGGCGATGATCTTCCAGGGCTTTGGCCTTCTCGCACAGAAGACCGCCCTCGAGAACGTCTGCTTCCCCTACCTTGCGAGCACGGGCAAAGTCACGGCAGAGAACCGCGAGGAGGCCCTGGGCTACCTGGACCGCGTTGGCCTCGCGGACCGCGCCAGCTCGTACCCGGCGCAGCTCTCGGGCGGCCAGCAGCAGCGCGTGGCCATTGCCCGCGCGCTGGCCTGCCACCCGGACTACATCCTCTGCGACGAGGCCACCTCGGCCCTCGACCCTGCGAGCACGGCTTCGGTCCTGCGCCTTCTGCGCACGATCAACGCCGAGACGGGCGTCACGATCATTGTGATCACCCACTCCATGCAGGTTGTCGAGGACATCTGCAAGGACGTCGCGGTTCTTGTCTCCGGCAAGGTTGTCGAGCAGGGCAGCGTTGCCGAGGTCTTTGCCAACCCACAGCATGAAGTGACCCGTCAGCTTCTGGGAAAGGAGAGCTGGGATGAGTAGCCTCGCGTCCTTCTTTGCCCAGTACGGCTCGCTTCTTGGCGAGGGACTTGCCGACACGCTGGTCATGCTCTTCGTGTCGACGGCCTTCTCGTACCTCATTGGCATCTTCCTGGGCGTCGTTCTCTGCGTCACCGCACCGCGCGGGCTTCACCCCATGCGCACCCTGAACGCCGTGCTGGGCTGGGTGGTGAACATCGGGCGCTCCATCCCGTTCATCATCCTTCTGGTCTCGATGTTCCCGGTCACGCGCGCCCTGGTGAGCACCACCACCGGCGTGCAGGGCGTGATTCCTCCCCTGGTGCTCTCTACCACGCCGTTTGTGGCGCGCATGGTCGAGCAGTCCCTGGCCGAGGTCCCGCGCGACGCCATCGAGGCCGCCGAGGCCTGCGGGGCGTCAATCCCGCGCATCGTGGTCTCTGCCCTGCTCCCCGAGGCCCTGCCCTCCATTGTCCGCGGCATCTCAATCACGCTCATCGCGGTTCTGGGCTACACAGCCATCGCTGGCGCGGTTGGCGCGGGCGGCCTGGGCGACATCGCCATCCGTTACGGCTACTACCGCTACCAGGACGAGGTCATGATCGCCACGCTCGTACTCATCGTCATCCTCGTGCAGGTGATCCAGAGCACCTGCGACGCCATCGCCAAGAAGATCGACCACCGCTAGCAGGAACGCGTTGCGCTTCTCGGCAGCACCCCTACCACCACTCTCATCATTTCTTCCAACAGAAAGGAACCCCTCATGCTCACCAGAAGGAACTTCATTGGAACCGGTCTCGCCGCACTTGCCGCAACCACCCTCGCCGCCTGCGGGAACTCCGGCTCCAGCTCGTCTTCCAGCAGCTCCGCCGCCAGCGACTCGGCGCAGAGCCAGACCCTCACGGTTGCCGCGTCCCCTTCGCCCCACGCAGAGATTCTCAACAACTTTGCCGCACCCAAGCTCAAAGAGCAGGGCATCGACCTTAAGACCAAGGAGTACACCGACTACATCATCCCCAACCAGGTGACCAGCTCGGGCGAGGTCGACGCCAACTACTTCCAGCACATCAACTACCTCAACAACTACAACGAGGAGAACGGCACGGATCTGGTGGGCGTGGCCGCCATCCACTACGAGCCGTTTGGCATCTACGCCGGCAAGTCATCCGACCTCGCCAACATTGCGGACGGCGCGCAGATTGCAGTTCCCAATGACCCCACCAACGAGGGCCGCGCACTCCTTCTCCTCCAGCAGGAGAACCTCATCACGCTCAAGGACCCCGACAACCTCAAGGCCACGCCGGTGGACATCGCCGAGAACCCCCACAACCTGAAGTTTGTTGAGGTCGAGGCGGCGGCGGTCCCACGCCAGCTCCAGGACGTGGACTTTGCCGTCATCAACGGCAACTACGCCATCGAGGCCGGCTTCCACGTGAAGGACGCCGTGGCCGTGGAGTCCAAGGAGGGCAAGGCCGTCGAGCAGTACGCCAACTACATCGTGACCACGCCCGACAAGAAGGACGACGACCGCATTGCCGCGCTGGTCAGCGTCCTCACGAGCGACGACTTCAAGCAGTACCTCTCCGACACGTACGACCAGGACGTCCTCCCCGCGTTCTAAGGCGAGAAGACCAGAGCACGCCAATGGCCCCCGGCGACGCACACTCGCCGGGGGCCGAATTACCAGTGGCCTCTTAGGCCATCAGCCCTTACTCAACTTGAGATATGTGAGAATACAGGCCGCTATTGCTGGAATAAGACACACTGCCCTTGTTATCCAGTTTCCAAGAGGCTCAAGCTCCGGAAATGCAGACATCAATACCACGCTGAGAAGAACATAGATTCCTACACCGGATAGAAAACCGACCACCGCGCTGCGCCATACGATCACATCAAGCTCCCTAGGACGTGATGCCAAAACGACAATGGACGTAATTATCCGTACCGGCATAAAGAATGCAGTCTACATACACTTTCCTCAGTTTCACTTGCTAGCGCCGTTCTTGGAAGAGCAAGCCCAGACGCTCCCGCCGCGATGGCCGTCAGCATTTCCCTACGAGACAGTGACGGTTTAGAGTCCATACCTTCCTCCTATCCATCGAATAACCTGCCGATAAACACAAAGAGAGTATGTTTTAACATCACCTTGATTAAGGAAAGTACTGCAGAGTTGGCCAGCTGTTGAAGTTGTGTTTCTCGATACGCTAGCCAGTTTTCCTCACCTCCTTCATGCATCAGAATTACCTTGTAATTCATTGGTTTTTCACATACCCCCTAAGCGCGCCGGCGAACGGGAAGCATTTCTCGGCACGCGGAAAATCTTGAGCACAGCCCCAAGGGGAATGGACAGTCGCTGAGGATCCACAGTCCACCGGTTCGTGTACACCATTTCGTTTCGAAGTGTCGCTTGGAATGTTTCCCAAGAACTTAGATTGAACGTGACTCACTGCGTTTCCGCCGCGACCCACAAAGCGGCCCGCCCCCAACCGGGGACGGGCCGCCGCTTCACGAGCCTCGACGCGCACGCGGAACCGCTGTGCTACTTCTCGCCAGGCGCCTTCTTGTCGCCCTTCTTGACCTCGGGGACGTCCGCAGCGTCGCCGTCCTTGCCCTCGGCCCTCATGAGCTTGTGGTTCTTGACGGCCTTGTAGCCAAAGAACGCAGCCAGCGCAACGAGCGCCGCCGAGCCTCCCCACAGGCCATACTGCCACGGGGCAACGCCGTAGGTGATCTTGGAGCCCGGCACCATGCCGTTCATGGCGTTGGAGTTTGCAACGGTGTAAAGCACACGATGCATGGACTCGCGCATCGCCGAGACAACGGTCGCCGTGTTGGTGCCCTGGTACTCGCCAGTCATGGCGGAGTAGGTGAGCTGAAGGTCGGTGCCGGCATAGATGGCCTGGTTCTTGTTCATGTAGTCATAGAGCTCGAAGTCCGTGATGACCATGCCCTTGAAGCCCCACTCGTCGCGCAGGACGCCGGTGCACAGGCTCTTGCGACCGCCGGCCCACTCGGCGCCCACGTAGTTGAAGGAACTCATCACGCCGGTGCAGCCGGGCATGGTCTTGGTGGAGACTGTGCCCTTGTCGTCCGAGATGTACTTCATCTCGTACGTGGCCTCCTTGACGGTGGTCTCGAAGGGGCGCAGGTAGATCTCGCGCGCGACCTGCTCGGTGGCCCAGGTGCAGACGTGCTGCACGCGGTAGGACTCCTGGTCGTTCATCGCAAAGTGCTTGATGTAGGCATAGCAGCCGTTCTCGGCGGCGCCGCCCACCACGGCCGCGTCGATCTTGCCGGCAAGCAGCGGGTCCTCGGAGTAGTACTCAAAGTTGCGGCCGGCGAAGGGCGAGCGGTGCGTGTTCATGGCAGGCGCATACCAGCCGTTGTAACCGGAAGCCAGCGCCTCCTGGCCAACCATCTGGCCCATGCGGCGCATGAGCTCCACGTTCCACGTCTGCGCCATGACCACCTCGGAGCAGTAGGAGCAGTTGCCGGTAGGGCCAGTGAGCGAGGTGAAGCCAGCGGGGCCATCGGGGTCGACGGTAGCTGGCTTGCCCACGGACTCGACCTCGGGGGTGTTGTAGGCGTCATCGTTCAGGCAGGTCGCCATCTCCTCCACGGTAAGCTCGTCGAGGATGTCGTTCCACGCCTCGGAGTCAAAGTCCTGGCCACGCATGTCGATGAGCTGCAGGCCGTTGTCCGCGCCGGTGGTGGGCATGGTGGCGTTGGGGTTCTCGTGGTCCTCGAGCTTCCATTCCACAAGCTCCACGCCACAATCGGCAGCGCTCTTGTCGGCCGCCTCCTCGGGGAAGGTCCCCTTGAGGTCCTTGCGGGACATGGTCTTGACGTTCTTCTCCATGTACTCCGTCATGTCGTCGAACTTGTTGGAGATCTGCGCCTCGGTGGCGGAGTCGGTCGTGTACTTCTTGGCAGAGAGCGTCACGGTCTTCTGGTCCACCACAGTGTGGGAGTCGGTGCGCAGGCTAATCACGTAGTCGCCCGCATCGAGCACGTATGCCTGGTCGTCGGAGCTGTAGGAGGCCATGTCGCGCACGGGGAACTCGATGGTGACCTGCTGGCTCGCGCCGGGGTCAAGCGCATCGGTCTTGGCAAAGCCGCCCAGGACGACGGCGGCCTTCTCGAGCCCGCCTGCAGTATAGGGTGCCGAGTAGTACACCTCCACGACGTCCTTGCCGGCAACGGAGCCCGTGTTGGAGACCGTGACCTCAACCTTGACGTTCTCCTCATCCGCATTCACCGAGTCGAGCGTCTGCGAGAACGTGGTGTACGAGAGGCCATAGCCAAACGGGAACACCACGGCGCTGTCGTAGTCGAAGCCGGAGTAGTTGCCCGCCTCGGCCTCCGCAGCTGCCGTCTCGTAGTAGCGGTAGCCGTAGTAGAGGCCCTCGGCGTACTCGACGAAGTACGCGTTGCCCGTGGACTTCTGGGGATAGTAGCCCTCGATGTCGGTGTAGCGCTTGCCGCCAAAGTTCTTGAAGGTGGGGTCTGCCGTGAAGTCGGCAGCCCAGATGTCGGTGGTCTTGCCGGAGGGGCTCACCGTGCCGGCAAGGACCTGACCAAGCGCCGCGGCACCGGTGGCTCCAATCGATCCAACCTCAAGGATAGCGTCGACCTCGTAGTCACCAGAGACCAGGGGACCAAGCTCCATCGTCGTGGAGAGGTTGAGCACCGCGATGACCTTGGTGCACGCAGACTTGGCAGCCGCGATGACGCTCTTCTCCTCGGCGGTGAGCTCAAGCTCGTGCTGGCCGTCCTCGTAGTTGGCCGTCTCGCTGTTGGCGGTGAAGTTCTCGGAGACGCCGGACTCGACGTCTGCCTTGAGGTCGCGCGAGAGGTCGCCGCCCTCGCCGCCACCACGACCAATGAAGACCAGGCCAACGGTGCCCTTGATGGACGTCTGGGCGTCAGAGCTGTAGTCGGACCAAGGAATCTCGCCAATGTAGTAGGACGCCGTGGACGGGCTGTCCATGGTGATGGCGGCCTTGGCGTAGTTGGAGTAGTTGTCGTTGATCCAGTTGTAGGCGGTGTCGTTGATGGTGAAGCCCGCCTGGCTGATGCCCTGGTAGAAGTTGATGCAGGAGCTTGCGTCAACGGTACCGGAGCCAGCACCGCCGTAGACCGGGTCTGCCGCATAGCGGCCAAGCATACTCACGGTCTCGGAGGTGGACAGCGGCAGGGCGTTCTTGTCGTTCTTCATGAGGACGATGCCCTCGCCCTCGATCTCGGTGACCAGCTCGTTTGCGGCCTCGGTCGCCTGCTTGCGGCCGCGGTAGTCAGAGGTGTAGTACTCCGCGTCCCAGTCCTCGGAGCCCTGGACCTTCTCGACCGTTGCGGGGCGTCCGCCAACGTAGTGGTCGAGAAGCGAGCTGAACTTGTTCGCAGCAACGTTTGCGGCGGCGGTGATGCCCAGCAGGCCAACCGAGGCAATGGTCGAACCGATGAACTTCCTTCTCGTTGTGTTTTTAGCCATTCCCCACTCCCCTAACGTTCCCTCCGGCCCCGAGGGCCGCTTGTTCGACGATAAGGGTAGGGGAGCGCGAGAGAGGCAAGCAAGGAGGGTCGCATCCGGTTAGTTAGCCGTCGCAGATTGCAGGTGCCAACCAGCAGCGGCAACGGTCACCGGGGCCTCGGCCGAGGGCGATGCCGCTACGGGCAGCGCTACGACATCTGGAGCACCTCGTCGCACGCCGCCAGGAGCTCGGGGTCATGCGAGACGGTAATCACGATGCGCGAGCGCTTGAGATCATCCAGAACGGCAAGCAACCTTTCCCTCGAACCCTCGTCCAAGGCGGACGTCGGCTCGTCCAGGAAGACCACGCCAGGATCTTTGAGAATCACCCGTGCGATGGCAACCTTCTGACCCTCTCCTCCCGAGAGCTGCCGACCGCCTTCCCCAAGCTGCATGCCAAGGGCGTCAGGCACCTTGGCGATTGCGTCAAGCCCCACCTCGCGCATCACGTCGAGAAGCCGCTCGTCGCTCACCGGGCCATCGCACAGCAGAGTCAGGTTGTCCCTCAGCGTGCCGCGTATCATCACGGGATCCTGCTCGACATAGCCGATCTCATGCGTTCGCAGATCGTACTGGTCGATGTCGTCGATCGGCGTCCCGTCAAGCGTCACTTCGCCCGTCCAGCATCCCCGAAGGTCTCCAGACAGCAGCGTCATGAGCGTGCTCTTCCCGCTGCCGTTTGGCCCCACGATGCCATAGAGCCTCCCTTTGGCAAACGTTGCGGAGACTCCGTCAAAGGTGGTCCTGCCCGCCTCCAACTCGCAGGTCACATCGCGCATGCGCACGGTCTTGATGCCACGGACGCACGCCTCTCCGACGTCCTCGACCTTCCTCTCCCATAGCTCCGTGAGGCGGCCGAGGTTGACTTTCGCCTGCTGGTATTCCCGTCCCACCTTGAGAAAGTACTCCATGGACGTCACCAGCGTCGTAAAGTACCCGTACACCGTGGCAACGAAGCCCGCCTCTATGTGTCCCGAGGCAACCTCCACCGCCGCGACTATGAGGACGATGGCAAGCGAGAGGCTCCGCGTGACATCTGCAAACAGGGTCATCCGCGCAGCGATGCAGTTGGTCTTGTACATGGCCGGACGGACGGCCGAGTAGGAGCGCCTCATCTCATCGGCGCTTCGCTCAAACAGGACGTTCCGGCGAATGAAGGGGATTTTCGCCAGCTGCCAGAGCGCGATGGCGGAGTAGCGCGCCATCTCCTCAACAAAGGCCTGCTGGGACTTGGCGAACTTCTCGCTAAAGATGCGATAGGAGAGGTTCGACGCCGCGGTTGACACAAGGCAGAGGATGCACACGAGCGGGCTCACCATGAACAGCGACACCGCCGCAATGGCAACGGCGATGACATTTTCCCCGACGCCCGTGAGCGCCTGGAGGAAGAAGAGCGAGAGGCCGTTGGTGTCGTCGTCGAGCCTCTTGCGCCAGTACGAGGGATCGAAGTCATTAAAGAACCTGTGCGGGAGGTGCTGAATGTGTCCGGTCGCACGCAGGTCAAGCTCGAACGACGAGTCCGCCTGAAGGTAGGTGTAGAGCAGCACTGCCTTGTACGAGCAGAGATTCGAGACACAACACAACGCCGCCAGGACGGCTCCCGCAAGCGCTATGCTGCGCACAACGTCACCGGACGCCAGCGTCATGTTGATCATAAGCCCGGCAAGCAGGGGCGTGAGGTTTCCCAGCAACGCGGCAAAAAGGCTCAGGAGGAGATATCTCACGAACCCGCCATGATCATCGATGCTGGACCAGCACGCGGCGATAAGCGCCCTCATAGGCACCCTCCTGCGGACGTCTCCCGCGAACGTGCGCTCTGAAGGGCCAGGAGGTCAATCTTGTCATCAAGGTTGTATTTGATTGGGCCGCACATGTCTTTTCGACCTTCCAGCGCCTCGCGGGGACATCCTCCCCAGCAGAGCGGAAAGTAGACACAGTGGTGACATTTTCCTTCCTGGCCAGGGACGTACCTCAACCAGCGTGAACTGTTCAAAGATGAGAACCGCGGCGCATCAACAGTGTCATAACTCTTATCTGAACAGCCCATCTCGTCCCAACACTTATACAGACTTCCCTCTGGGTCTATCACCGCAGAGCCGAGGGCTATCGCCGAGCAAATCCCTGGTTCCGACCCCCTGAAAAGCCCAACATCAAACCCAAGCTCAATCGCGCTCCGGTAAAACAGGGATTCAACAGTAGAAAAAGCCTTCGCATCTAGGTAACGTGTACTACTATGGCCGTCGTCACCTAGTGCATCATCAACCATGGCTAGATATATGCCCACCTTCCCTGCGAGGGCCATCCTGTCGATATCTATCAGCAACCCATCAAGATCTGCAGAATTATCTGCATCCACATTCACGCGAATCGTTATTCCAATGTCATCGACAGCAGACTTGATATTATGCAGAATCCTCTCGTAGGTAGGCTCTCCATTGCTTGGTATTCTTCTCAGGTCATGCGATCGCTCCGCGCCGTCAATGGTAACTTGGGCCTCCCGAACGCCACAATCGCACAACACCTTGACAGCTCTTTCTGTCAGATGATAGCCATTGGTAACTATGGATGCCTCGTACTTACATTCAGGTGGAAGAGCCCCTCTGATCAGTTCTGTCAATTGGGCGATACGGTCGAGACAGAGTAATGGCTCACCCCCATACCAGTTCACCATCAGGACTTTGGCCTTCCCAAACTCTTCCGACACGAAGCGTGCCACAGCAGCCGCACGCTCTCCGGACATCGTAAGAGCAGCCAGCCCGGCCTCGAAGCAATATGGGCAAGCGAAGTTGCATCCCGTCGTTGGCGCAATAGTAACCTGTGCCCTAGATTCGTTGTATCTAGAGCACAGGTTCTTGACGAGAAGCGCCTCAAATTCGTCGATACCATCATCGACTATAAATCCATTAGCGAATAGAGCGCCGGTGAAGTCATCCAAAGAATCAATGCG
The DNA here is from genome assembly GCA_022648325.1 of Olsenella sp. Classification (GTDB taxonomy): domain Bacteria; phylum Actinomycetota; class Coriobacteriia; order Coriobacteriales; family Atopobiaceae; genus Tractidigestivibacter. The sequence goes on along the minus strand of JALCMG010000005.1, from coordinate 16,910 downwards.
GCCCGTCTCCAATTCTCTATACTTAGCCGCAAACTCAGAGTCCAGCCGAAGCAGCCCTCTGTTGTTCGTATTGAAGAGGAGCACTCCATCTTTCTGTTTCCGAACATAATTATACTGAGATAACTTCATATCGGCCAATCACTCTGGTCCGCAATCAAAGGGGCGCAAAAACACCCGTCAGTCCAGCCCCCTTTTGCACGGAGACATCACATGGCACCTACCCAAAACATCCTCATCTTCAACTGGCTTAATGATCCATTCCATACTCGAGCACCTCCTTAGCTGATTGACGATCTAAATTTCTATCTATATGTTTAGTGGTACCACATACGGTTGAAAATAGATCGTCTTTTGTTGAGATCTGACGCCGGCTAGATAAGTACCTTATAGACCTTGATTGACAAAGTTAGTGCAGGAGGGGCTGCAGTAGGTCTGTCATAGGGACCGAGTGCCGCCGGTGCTCCCGCGACCTTGCCTTCCGCGCCCATTGCGAACGTGATTTGTCATACGCTGTGACCACTGCTCTGCGCGCCGCCCAGGAAGGCGGTGAGAAACATGGCGACAGCAAAGCACTACGCCCACCTCACCCTCGAGATGCGCAGGGAAATCGAGAACGGGGTCGTCGAGGGGAGGAGCCCCGCCTGGATGGCGGAGGGACTCGGCGTCGACGCCACGAGCGTCTCCCGCGAGCTCAGGCGCAACTGCTCGCTCAGGAACGACTGCGCCCACAGGAAGGCCTGCGCGAGGCGGAGAATATGCGACCCCGACTGCAGGAGGAAGTGCTCCTCATGCGCGAGGATGTGCGGGGGGGCGGGGTGCGCGGACTACGAGCGCCAGCGGTGTGGGCGCACGCATCGGGCGCCATGGGCCTGCAACGGCTGCGAGAGGCGCCCGACCTGCCCCCTGGAGCAGTTCGCCTACTCGGCCAGGATGGCGCAGGCCAAGGCCGACGAGCGCCTCGCGGAATCGAGGCGGGGCCTGGACATGACCGGCCGCGAGATGGCGTTCCTGGCCCGGGAGGTCAAGGCGGGGCCCGCCAAGGGCCAGTCGGTCCACCACGTCTTCGCCTCCAGGGACGACCTCCCCCGCTCGGAGCACTCCTTCTACCGCCACGTCGAGAACGAGGACATCGACGTGGCTAAGATGGACCTGCGCAAGAAGGTCAGGTACAAGAGGCGCGGCGGGAAGCGCGCGAGCCGCCGCGAGGCGGCCTTCTACGAGGGCCGCACCTACGCCGACTACCTCGCCCCCGGCGAGGGGGAGCGCAAGCGGTCGAGATGGACTGCGTGGAGGGCGCCGAGGGGGACTCCCAGGCCCTGCTCACGCTCCACTTCGTCCAGATCAGGTTCCAGGCCTACGTCCTGCTCGGGCGGCACGACCGCGCCCACGTCGTCGCCGCCCCCGACTGGCTGGAGGGCCTCCTGGGCGGACCCGAGGCCTTCCGCAGGGTCTTCGGGCTCATCCTGACCGACCGGGGACGCGAGTTCGACGACATCGCCGGCATCGAGCGGAACGGGAGGTGCCGCGTCTTCTGCGCCGGCCCCCAGCGCCCCGACCAGAAGGGCGCCTGCGAGAAGAACCACGTCGAGCTGAGGAAGGTCATCCCCAAGGGCACCTCGATCGACGGCCTGGGACTTGACGCATGGATCCTCGCCGGCGTCTGCTCCAACGTGAACTCGAGCCTGAGAAGGGCCATCGGCGACGCCTCGCCGATGGCCCTCGCGAGGGTGGCGCTGCCGGCCTCGCTCCTCGAGGGCCTCGGTCTCGCGCTCGTCCCGCCGGACGAGGTCGAGACGCGACCGGAGCTCGTCGAACGGCTCAGGCGCGAGCGCGACGGCACCAAACGCTGACAAGCAAACCACACGGGCGACGCGCGCGGGCGGGGACAAGGACCAGGCGGTAAGGCTGCACTTAGTCTGACACGGGCGGATGCGGTCACCATGGGCCATGCCGCGAAACGGTGCCGACCGGTCGGTCTCCTGCGCCTGCTGCGCCAAAAGCGCATCCCGCAACGCCGGGAACGGCACTGTCTTCCTGCATCTACTCTGTCAGCTGCACTTACCCTGCCGAAGCTGCACTAGCTTTGGCAATCAACCAGTACCTTATAGACATCCAAATAACCCGCCGCCGGTTGCTTTGACGCGGGATTTCGCCGTTTAGGGGCGACTAACCGTCCAAACCGATCATGTGCCGAACCGTGGTGTCAGCCCCCGGCGGGGCGGTGGCCGCACCCCTAGAATCGATGTTCGCAGAAACGCCGGTTCGAGGAGAAGGGAACGGCCACCATGGACACCCTGCAGGAACGGGGCCTGCTGGAGGGGCTCGCCGTCAGGGACGACGGGACGATCGACCTCACCGAGCTGGCGAGGAGGGCCCTCGAGTCGGCCCTCAACCAGGTGATGGACGCCCAGGCCGACGAGCTGCGCGGCGAGGGCAACCGGAGGAACGGCTACCGCGAGCGGAGGCTGCCCGCCGTCGTCGGGGAGGCCACGCCGAGGATGCCGAGGCCCGGGGAGGGCAGCCACTTCCCCGAGGGGCTCCCGAGGCCCTGCTCCCGCGTCGACCGGGCGACGGTCGCCTGCGCGCGCGAGGCCTACGTCCGGGGCCTCTCCGCCAGGAAGATGGAGGCGGCCGCCGTCACCGCGATCGCCTGCGGGGGGGGCGGCCCGAGGCGCCTCGTGGGGCCCGGGTGCGCCGACGAGGAGATCAGGCGCAGGGCCAGGGCCGTGTCCGTCCTCCCGCCCGCGGGGGCGATGGGGCGGCTCGTGGGCTCGGCCCTCACAGGCGTGGACGAGGAGTGGATGTCCATGGGCTTCATCGACGCGGCGTCGCTGTTGGGGGGCTCCGGTCCCCGCGGGCCCACGCGGAGCCCTCGCCGGAGGTCGAGGAGAGGGCGCGCCTGATCGTCGCCGAGGCCATCGAGTCTGCGGGGAGGGCGGCGTGACGCGGATGCCGTAGGATGTGAGCATCGGCTCTGGGGGGGCACCGCCCCGGGCGGGCTAACACCAACATTCGGCACACAACCGTCCAAAATCGGCGGCACCATCGGGGGGCGCGGACTCGATGTTGGACCACGGGCGTGGTCCGGAGAGGAGTCCGCATGTACGGCAGGGACGAGGTGGGGCTCGCGCTCTACGCCCTCGAGGAGGGCATGGGCGCGAGAGGGGCGGCCGGGCTCGCGGGCTGCGGCGTGACCGCCGTGGGGGAGTGGTCGGGGGGGCGCCTGCCGCACTCGGTCGCCGGTTGCGGCAGCCGGCGTGGCGGGCGCGCCCGCTCGCGCCCGGGACGGCGCACGGAGGCGGCTGCCATGGCGAGGCCGGACGAGGCCGAGGGAGACGCTGGGGTGGAGGACCCCCGCGGAGGCGGTGGCGGAGCTACTGTCTCAGGCATCGGAGGCCGGTGCAACGACCGCCTGACTCCGCACGAGGTTAACCGTCCGGAATCGGCGTCGAGTCGGCGCACGGCGACAACCCCACGCCAAGTCGGCACCGGCCCGGCATCCGCTCGGCGCTCCGAGCGCCGCCCTACTCCGCGTCGGCGGCCTTCTTCGCATGCATGCGCGCGCGAATCGCCCCGACAACCGCGGGAATCACGGAAACCAGGATGATCCCAACAACAACCAGCTCGAAGTGCTCCTGCACCGCGGGAATGCCGCCAAAGAAGTACCCCAGCAGCGTGAACAGCGTGGACCAGGTAATGCCGCCTAGCACGTTGAACACCACAAAGTTGCGCCAGTGCATACCGCCCATGCCGGCGATAAACGGCACGAACGTGCGAATAAACGGGAAGAAGCGCCCAAGGAAAATAGCCACGTGGCCCCACTTCTCCAGGAACTTCTCGCTCTTCTCCATGCGCTCGGGTGTCATGGCCTTGACCTTGCCCGACGCCACAATCCGCGTGCCAAAAAAGTGACCAATCATGAAGTTGCACTGATCGCCCAGGATGGCCGCAGCCCACGCAACGCCGAAAAGCACAAAGATGTTGAACCCGCCGCCCTGCGCAAAGAAGCCAGAGGCAAACAGCAGCGAATCGCCCGGCAGAAACGGGAAGAACACCACGCCCGTCTCGATGAAGATGATGAGAAACACAAATCCATACGCGGTGACAGGGCCAGCCGCAATCCAGCCGGCGATGGCAGCACGCGGATCGCGCAGCAGGTTGGCGATGAAGTCGACGAATCCCATGAAGGCTCCCAGTTCAGGCGAGAATGCCGTCCAGCAAGCGGGCTACAAAAAAGCCCCAACGGCCGTGGCAGCCCACGGCCCATGGGGCAGATCAGTCAGCGCGCTCGATGGGAACGGGTGCCCGCCAGAGGCCCCTTATGGCTGCTGCCTCCCGGCCCTGACCAGGTTCGAGGTGTTGCGTCACCCGCACCCATCCAACGCGCTGGAGAACACTGTACCAAAGAAGACGCCACGTCACCCTCGCGCCACGAAAACGCGATAAAGCGGAGCAGCTCCGCCCACGCCCGCAGCCACGCACGGCCCCGCGCCCCGCCCTGCGCCCCGACCCCCGCTCTACGGAGAATATCGCCTTTCCTTAAACGACGGCTGCATTTGCCCAGTTGCCGCCCTGCAGTTTTAAGGGAAGGCGATATTCTCTGCCGACAGCCTAGAGCCCGTGCCCTCCCTCCGTGGCTGAACGCCACACATTCGGGGTACAATCGTGTATCGACCAGCGCGGGTCACACATTCGGGTGCGATTGTGTGGCGGGGAGGATCGCCGGACGCGGGGGGCTCTGGCCAAGACTCTCCCCGGTTAGCCCTTTGCGTTGAGCTTCTCGTACACGTCGATGAAGTCCTCGGCGATGATGCGGAACGACTCGGCCTGCATGAGCTGGTCCTCCGCATGGACGAGAATGAGCGAGAAGGTCACGTTCTTGTTGTCGATGGCAGACTGCTGGAGAAGCGACAGGTGAGCGGTGTGACCCTCGTTGAAGTCCTTGTTGCCACTCTCGATAAGGGCCTTTGCTCCCGCGATGTCGCCGTCCTTTGCCTTCTGGATTGCCTCGATGTACTGGGACTTTGCAGACCCCACGGTGGCGATGATCTGGAATGCCGCCTCCTGGGTTGCCTCGAGGTTCTCTTCTTCGCTGGCCATGCCGTCCCCTTCCGCGCTGACGAGCCTGTTTTGAGATGTGATGCCGTGCCGAGCGCCGTGTCTGAGTACCAGCCCTTACTCGCCCATGAGCTTCACAGCGTCGTCGAGGATCTTCTTGGCGTTCATGCGGCCATAGTCAACCATCGCGATGACGGCGACGGGCTTGTTGCCAGCGGCCTCCACGGCCTCCTTCTTTGCGTAGGCAATCTGGGGGCCAAGCAGCAGGCAATCGGCCTGGTCAATCATCTCGAGAGCCTTGTTCAGCGGGTTAGCCTTAATCTGGACGTCCAGGCCCTGGGCCTGAGCCTCCTTCTGCATCTTCTGCACGAGCAGGCTGGTGGACATTCCGGCGTTGCAGGCGAGCAAAATGGTCTTCATAGCAAAACTCCCTCTCTCTTAGCCTCGACACCCTCGCGACGGGGCAACTTCCCTATCCCTCTTGGTGCGCCTTGCCCACCGCGGCGGGTCTGGCACCCCACCGGCCGGCGCGAGCCGCAGCGCATACCCGCGCCAGCCGGAAACTCACGGTAGAACGTAGCCCTTCGTTAGGCCTCCGCGCTGGCAAGCTCGGCCTGCTTGGCCTGGGCACGCTCGGAAACCCTCATGAATGGCAGGTAGATGATCATGCCGAGGGCAAACTCTATGACCTGCCAGATGGCTGCGACCACACCGGCGGTACCACCGCCCACGGCCAGGAAGCCGGAGATGAAGACCGGGGTGGTCCAGGGGACCATGACCACGCAGGGGGCAAGGATGCCGGCGCAGGTGAGGGCGTAGGTCAGGCCGATGAACAGGTCAGGAACGAGCACGAACGGAACGATCAGGGGCAGGTTGTACACGATGGGGTAGCCGTAGATGACGGGCTCGTTGATGTTGAAGATGCCGGGGAGCAGGGCCAGCTTGGCGATGTCCTTCGAGGCCTTGTTCTTGGAGAACAGGAACGTGTCAACGAGGAGCATGAGCGTGCAGCCAGAGCCACCGATAAGGGCGAAGGTGTTGATGATCTGCATGTTCATGTAGTGGTCAAAGGGGATGGGCTCGCCAGCGGCGAACATGGCCATGTTCTCGGTGATGATGATGGTAAGGATAGGCTCAGCAAGAACGCCAGAAATCGTGGACTGGTGAATGCCCAGGCAGAAGAGCAGGTTGGCCAGCGTGTAGACCAGGATGATGAACCAGGGGCCTGCGTTCACGAAGCCCTTGAGAGGGGCGGCGATGCAGGTGTTGATGAGCGTCATGAGGTCAATAGTCCAGATGCCGTGAAGCAGGGCGGCGACAAGACCAAAGATAGCGAGCGTGATGAGCATGGGGATCATGGTGTTGAAGGACTCTGCGACCGCAGGCGGAATCCCCTCGCCCAGGCTCACGCGGAGCTTCTCGTTCTCGGAGAACTTGATGAACACGGTGGTGGCCACAAGACCGATGATGATGGCGCCAAACAGGCCGTTGGTGCCGGTGTAGGTCTTGGTGAACACGTTGGACACGCTGTTGGAGCCAACGGAAGAGATAGCGTAGCCCTCGGGGATGGCGAGGTCAGACTCGATCTCCTCGCGCGACACGGTGTAGGGCTCTGCTTCCTTGTCGGTGGTGCTCTTGTAGGTGATCTCGGTGAAGTCCTGGATGGACGCCGCAGCGCTGCTCACGCTCTGGGGCATCATGATGCACAGGGCCGCGATGCCAATAACCACGCACGCGATGGCGTTCTCGAAGCGCTTGTTCTTGGCGAGGCAGTACCCAATGATGCCCGCGAGCACAATGGTTGCCACGTTGAGCGTGCCCTGGGTGACTGCGTTGCCCCAGTACTGGGCGTTGGCAAGTGCGTCTCCCGTAAGGAACAGCGGGAACACGACGTTGTTGATAAGAACGGCGATGCCCGCCAGGATGTAGATGGGCATGACGGTTGCAAATGCGTCGCGCAGGCTCCTCAGATGAACCTGGTTGCCTACCTTTGCGGATACTTCCGCAAAGCTGTCGAGAAATGACTTTTTCTCGGCTGTGTCCTCGGCCATTTTCTCTCCCCTTTCTAACTGTGCGTTCAGATCAAGCTAGTCGACCACGTGGGTCGTAGCTGCCTGCTTGAGCCAGGCGGCAGACTTCTTTGGCCGCCTGTTGTAGTTGTCCTCAAGGTCAACCTCGACAAAGCCGTAGCGGTTCTTGAACGCGTTGGCCCAGGACCAGTTGTCGATGACGCCCCAGTAGTGGTATCCGCGGCACTTGGCGCCGTCCTGGATTGCGCGGGCAACCCACTCGAGGTGACGGCGGACAAAGTCCACGCGGTAGTCGTCTTGGATGACGCCGTTCTCGTCCTTCTTGAGGTCCTCGCGCTCGATGCCGATGCCGTTCTCGGAGACAAACCACTCCAGCTCGGGATACTCGTCGCGAGCCTTCATGGCAAAGTCGTAGAGGCCCTTGGGGTAGATCTCCCAGCCGCGGCTCTTGTTCATCTCGGCCTCGGGCCAGACGTACGGGTCCGCGAACTTGGGGATGCCGTTCTCGTCTGTGTCCTGAGCGGGAGCCTGGACGCGCTCGGGGTGGTAGTAGTTGCAGCCAAGCCAGTCGACCTTGCCGTCGGCGAGAATGAGCTTGTCCTCTGGGCGGGCGGGAAGGTCGATGCCGCGCGAGGAGAGCGTCTCGATGACGTCCTGGGGCAGCTCGCCCTTGGTCACGAGGTCAAGCCACCAGCGGTTGCACACGCCGTCGGTCATGCGCACGGCCTCGAGGTCAGCCGCGCTGGGATTCTCGCGCGTGTAGGGCGGGGTGAAGCAGTTGATGAGGCCGATGCGCGAGTCGCCGAGAAGGCAGCCCTCCTCCTTTGCCGCACGGTACTCGCGAACGGCAAGGGAGTGAGCCAGCGAGATGTTGTACTGCACCGCGCGGGCACGAGCGTAGTTCTTGATGAACGGGTACCACACGCCATTGGTGTAGCGCTGGTCGGGCTCGACGATGGGCTCGTTGAACGTGAACCAGTAGCGAACCTCCTTGCCAAAGGCGCGGAACGCCTTGCCCGCGTAGTGTGCGTACGCCTCGACAACCTCGCGGTTCTCCCAGCCGCCGCGCCTAAAGAGGTACGTTGGCATGTCGAAGTGGTAGAGGTTCACGAACATCTCGATGCCCACCTCGTGGGCATCCGCAAAGAGCTCGTGGTAGTACTTCTCGCCCTCGGGGTTGATGTTGCCGTCTGCGTCAAGAAGGCGGCTCCACTGGATTGACGTGCGCACCGAGGTGAGCCCCAAAGACTTGAGAAGCACCAGGTCATCGTGGCGACGGTTGGTGAAGTCGTTCCCCGCGTATGAGCCAACGCGGTTGTGGAAGTCCTCGATCCTGAGGTTTGACCAGGTGTCCCACAGGCTCTCGAGCTTGCCGCCGTCGCGCCAGTGACCCTCGGTCTGCGGCCCAGACATCGCAGCCCCAAAGAAGAAGTCATCGGGCAGCTTGTAGGTCTGCTGTGCCACCGCTTGCTTACCCCCTTCCCTTCCGGCTTTGGCCGGATGTTGAGTGACAGGCTAACATGTGCCTGTTATTAACATCACATGTCAGATTATATTTGCATGACTGTTTTGTCTAGTTTGAAAGCAGGTTTGCTTTAAGCGGTAGATATTTGGCGGTGTGCGGTAGCCAGTGCTGCTAGGAGCAGGTTCTCGGTTTACAGTTGACATGTCTATTACCGAGAGGGGCGAGAACGTGCTCAAGTATCAAATTGTCATAGATGACCTGCGCCTGGCGATAAAGAACGGGACGTACCCGGCATATTCTCAGCTTCCCTCGGTAAGTAAGCTGTGCGAGCAGTACGACGTGAGCAAGATCACCATCAACAAGGCGCTGGGCGAGCTTGAGGCGCAGGGGCTCATCTCCCGCCGGCGCGGCTCCGGCTCTTTCGTCAAGAAGGTCGAGACCTCAACCGCCGCGCCAGACACTAACGACACTTCCGGTCAGATGATGGGCTTTCTCGCCGAGCACCAGGCGCGCGGCGAATCCGTGCAAACCGTAGTCTACGACTTCTCCGTCGTTCGCCCGCCGCACCATGTGGCCGAAGCGCTTGATGTTGACGACGACTCCTTCACCTATCACGTGTGCCGTGTGAGGTGCGCAAACGATAGCCCTCGCGTAATCGAGTACACCTACATGCCCATCGACGTGATCACGGACCTAAAACTCAGGAACGTGCAGACCTCGATCTATTCGTTCATCGAGAAGGACCTTGGCCTCAAGATTGCCAGCGCGCACCGCATCATCCGCGCCGTGATGCCCACGGCCGAGGAGCGCAAGCGGCTCAAGGTCCCCGAGGGCGAGCCCTTGCTTGAGGTCGAGCAGGTTGGCTACCTCGATGACGGAAGGCCCTTTGAGTACTCGATCTCGCGGCACGTCCACGACTACGAGTTCCACTCCATCTCAACGAAGTAGAGTGCGGTTTCTCGACGGGCCCGCGCTGCTCGGGTAAACCGCGAGCCGCCCCCCCAACGTCACACATTCGGGGTCCGAATGTGTGACGTTCTGCGTGGGTCACAGATTCGGGTACGAATGTGTGACGAGCAAACCAGCCATGGCCGCGCTCGGGTGGGACATAACCACAGAAAATGGACGAGGGCCCACGGATTGATCGGATCCGAAGGCCCCCACTTTTGGCAGCTGCCAAGCTGTTTAAAGCTCACGCAGGTCGCGGCGCGAGGCTCTTGCCAGTCACGCCGCGCTCCTCTGCTCGATGTATATGATTCCCCAACCCGCAAGCCTCAGCCACGCCGCAGGCGCGAACGGTTCAATTCATCGGAGAAGCACACGCGGCAGACAAATTGCCCACAACCTCGGTGGTCAGCATTTCATGCTGCGGTGCCCGCCTTACGCCTTTCGATGCGCTACCATGCTGCACGTATGTATGGCAACAAGGAGGACCTATGGCTAAGAAGCCCAGCGCAAAGGCTCGCAAGGCGAACGAGGAGGCAGTTCGCCAGTCAAAGCTAGACGAGAGGTACGGCAAGCCGCTCTTCTCTCTCACCTATGAGATGAACGAGTACGAGCTGGCCCGCGCCGCCAACCTCTATGGCCCCGACCGCATGAAGGACATCTTCAACGGAGCGGCGATTCTCTCGCTTGCCCTGCTCATCCTTGTCCTCGTGACCATGCGCGACAACATCGTGCTCGACATAATCCTGCTGGTCATTGCCGTTATTGCGTCCTCCATCACCACGAGCTGGAGTCGCTTTGTCACCTTCCTCGCGCGCAAGAGCACCCTGGGTCTGGTTGGCGAGAATAACCGCCATCACATCGTGGTGACCGAGGACAAGGTTGTCGATGAGGGGCCCGATGACCGCGTGGCCGTATACCCCCTCTCCGAGCTTAAGCATTCCCGCTCAAGCGACGAGGCCACTGTTGCCGACTTTGGTGACAAGCGCTGCGTGTACATTCCACGCGCGCCCATGAGAGAGGGTCGCTACCAGGCACTCGTTCGTTTCTTCCTCGATCACGAGCCCAAGAAGGGCAAGCACTAGGGTCAAAGCGACCATGCGTCCGGTAACGCGTGGCGCCATCCCATACCCGGACGCCGAAAACGGAATGTATAACCCGCTGCAACGGGTATTGATTCTGGTAGTGAACCAAGGAGGTCTCTGCCATGAGTATCGTTGCTGCATTTGCCGTTCCGCACCCGCCGCTCATCATCCCTGGGGTGGGTTCTGGCAAGGATAAGATATCCGCCACCATCGCCGCGTACGACGAGGTGGGCCGCCGTGTTGCCGAGCTTGCGCCGGACACCGTGGTTATTTCTAGCCCGCACTCCGTCATGTATGCGGACTACATCCACATATCCCCTGGTCGTGGGGCGCAGGGTGGCTTCTCCATGTTTGGGGCGCCACAGGCACGTTACGAGGCCGTCTACGACCAGGATTTCGTTCGCGCCCTAGCTGGCGCCTGCAGGCAGGAGGGTCTCTCGGCTGGCTGCGAGGGCGAGCGAGACCCCACGCTTGACCACGGCATCATGATTCCATTGCACTTTATCCAGCGCCACACCAAGGACTTCCAGGTTGTGCGCATGGGAATCTCGGGGCTTTCCCCGACGGACCACTACCGCATGGGCATGCTGGTGCAGCGCGTCGCCCATGAGCTTGGCAGGCGCGTGGTCTACGTGGCATCCGGTGACCTTTCGCACAAGCTGCTGGAGAGCGGCCCATATGGCTTTGCCCCAGAGGGACCAAAGTTCGACGAGATAGTCACGCATGCCTTCTCGACGGGCGATTTGCTCCCCCTGCTCACGATGGACCGGGGCTTTGCCGAGCGTGCCGCCGAATGTGGCCTGCGCAGCTTCCAGATTATGGCGGGCGCGCTTGACCGTACCGCCATCAAGCCGGAGCTTCTCTCCTACGAGGGCCCCTTTGGCGTGGGGTACGGCGTTGCCGCCTTTACGCCAGTGGGCGAGGAGGGCAAAGACGAGAGTCGTGCGCTTCTCGACCAATACGAGGCCTTCCACAAAGCCGACCTTGCCCGTCGCAAGGCAGCGGAAGACCCGTATGTCTCGCTCGCGCGCCTCTCGCTGGAGACGTACGTGCGCGATCGGAGGCGCATCACGCCGGATGAGGTACCGGGGCTACCCGCAGAGCTGCTCTCGACACGCGCGGGAGCGTTTGTCTCGCTTAAGCAGGACGGGGAGCTGCGCGGATGCATTGGCACCATCGCACCGGTGCAGTCCAACCTCGCAGAGGAGATCTGCGCCAACGCCATCTCTGCCGGGAGGCACGACCCGCGCTTCCCGCCAGTAACGGAAGACGAGCTGGGCGAGCTTGTCTACGACGTGGACGTGCTGGGAGAGCCCGAGCCGGTAGACTCGGCAGACCAGCTTGACCCAAAGCGCTACGGCGTGATTGTGAGTTGTGCAGACGGGAGGCGCGGCCTTCTCCTCCCCGACCTCGACGGGGTTGATACCGTATCTGAGCAGCTGCGAATCGCCGCAACCAAGGGGCACATCGACCTTCGGCGCGACAACTGCATGCTCGAGCGCTTTGAGGTTGTGAGGCACACGTGAGCCGCAGCGCAACATGCGACGTCTGCTGGCGCCACTGCGTAATCACCGAAGGCGCTACGGGCTTTTGCCGTGCACGCACCTGCCAGGATGGCCACGTAGTTGCAGGCAACTATGGCAGGCTTACCTCTGTGGCAATAGACCCCGTGGAGAAGAAGCCCCTGGCAGAGTGGCATCCCGGCGCACGGGTGCTCTCGGTGGGGAGCTACGGATGCAACATGCGCTGCCCCTTCTGCCAAAATTTCGAGATATCGCAGGAGGGCGCAACCGGCGTCCCCTGGCGTGAGATTTTGCCGCAGGAGCTTGTTGACCTGGCGCTCGTGTGCGCCGAGCGCGATCCGGCGGTCATCGGGATTGCACACACGTACAACGAGCCACTGGTGGGCTGGGAGTACGTACAAGACTGCTCGGTGCTGGCACGCAAGGCCAGCCTCGCCAACGTATTGGTCTCCAACGGTTGTGCCTGCGCCAACGTGATTGATGCCCTCGCGCCGCTTCTTGACGCCGCGAACATAGACCTCAAGTGCTTCTCGGCAGATGGGTACCGCAACCTGGGCGGCAGCTTTGAGGACGTCAGGCACACCATAGAGGTGCTTGGGACAAGCGAGACGTGCCATCTTGAAGTGACCACCCTCGTGGTGCCCGGCGTGAGCGACTCTGAGGCCGCAATGCGCGAGGAGGCCGCGTGGCTTGCCAGCGTTAGCGAGAATATCGTATTGCACATCACGCGCTTCTTCCCGCAATGGCACATGGCAGACGCTCAGCCCACTCCTGTGCCAACCGTGATTCGCCTGGCAGACGTTGCGCGAGAGTACCTACCTCACGTCCACGTGGGCAACTGCTAGGGCGGAGCAGCGGTGCGGTTGCACGGCCATGTTTCCCCAGTATGCACGTAAAGCGGCACCCGTCCGGAGAAGTCCGAACGGGTGCCTAATTTGCAATGTGTTGCCGGAGCTGGGGTTTTGAGTGCAATTGTCGCCAAACAGCACCCTCCGGCGACAAATCGTCGCCGGAGGGCGCAGAACGGTGCCTTCCCTACTCCCTGTGCGCGCGATAAAACTCGATGAGTGCCTTGGTCGATGCGTCCTGCTTGGCCAGCGCCTCGTCATCGTGGAACGCGGGAGTAATCTGCTTGGCAAGCTGCTTGCCAAGCTCGACGCCCCACTGGTCGAAGGAGTCGAGACCCCACACCGTTCCCTCGACAAAGACGATGTGCTCGTAGAGCGCAATCAGCTCGCCCAGCGCATGCGCGTCAAGCTTGATGCCAAAGATGGATGTGGTCGGGCGGTTGCCTGGGAAGCAGCGGGCCGGAACCATCCACTCGGCCGTGCCCTCTGCGCGAACCTCGTCTGCGGTCTTGCCAAAAGCAAGTGCCTTGGTCTGTGCGAGGAAGTTGGAGAGGAACAGCTCGTGCACGTCCTGCTCGCCATCCTTGGCAGGATTAGGCGTGTTGGCAAAGGCGATAAAGTCTGCGGGGATGAGGTGCGTGCCCTGGTGAATGAGCTGGTAGAACGAGTGCTGGCCATTGGTGCCGGCCTCGCCCCAGAAAATCTCTCCCGTGGTGGTTGTAACCGGTGTACCGTCCCAACGCGTGGACTTGCCGTTGGACTCCATCGTAAGCTGCTGCAGGTACGCGGGGAAACGGTGGAGGTACTGGTTGTAGGGAAGTACCGCGTGGCTCTCGGCACCAAAGAAGTTCGAGTACCACACGTTGATGAGGCCCATGAGCGCCACAACGTTCTTCTCGAGCGGGGTCTCGCAGAAGTAACGGTCTACGTCGTGGAACCCGGCGAGAAACTCCTCGAAGACCTTGGGGCCAAAGGCAATGATAAGCGAGAGGCCAACCGCAGAATCAACGGAGTAACGGCCGCCCACCCAGCTCCAGAAGCCAAAGGCGTTCTGCGGATCGATGCCAAAATCCTCGACGAGCTTGAGGTTGGTGGAGACGGCCACAAAATGGTGCTTCACGGCCTCGGCCACAGAGGCGTCGGAGCCGCCGATGGCACCGGAAGCCTTAAGGCCGTTGAGCAGCCACGCCTTCGCCTCGCGCGCATTGGTCATGGTCTCGAGCGTGGTAAACGTCTTAGAGACAACAACGACCAGCGTGGTCTCGGGGTCAAGGCCCTTGACCTTCTCAGCCATGTCATTGGGGTCGATGTTGGAGACGTAGCGCACGCCAATGCCTGCGTCCGCGTAGGGCTTGAGGGCCTCGTACACCATGACCGGGCCAAGGTCAGAGCCACCAATGCCAATGGAGACCACGTTCTTGATGGCCTTGCCGGTAACGCCCCTCCACTCGCCGGAGCGCACGCACTCGGCAAAGGAGTACATGCGGTCGAGAACCTCGTGGACGTCTGCCACACAGTCCTGCCCATCGACCACGAGCTTACCCGCGTCCGCAGCGGGACGACGCAGCGCGGTATGAAGCACGGCACGGTCCTCGGTGGTGTTGATGTGGACGCCCTCGAACATGGCTGCACGGCGGTCCTCAACGCCCACCTCGCGGGCGAGGTCGCACAGAAGCTTGATGGTCTCCTCGGTCACAAGGTTCTTGGAAAGGTCGAAGTGCAGGTCGTTGAGGTCATAGGAGAACTTGTCCACACGGTCTGCATCTTTGGCAAACCAATCCTTGAGGCTAATGCCATCTGCAACCAGCTTGTCGTGGTGGTCCTGGAGCGCTTTCCAGGCAGAGGTCTTTGTAGCGTCGATTGGTGCGGGAATGTTTGGCATGGCATGCTCCTTGTCGCAAGGGACAACATACGTCTTAAGGATACCGCGTCTGGTGGTAAGAAAACGCTAGAATGGCTCGCCCAGTGGCGGCAGCTCCTTGAGCCGCGCCCACATGACCTGCTTTTGGTGCTGGTCGCCCAGGGCGTTCGCGAAGCCGCCCAGCGCGAGCACGCGAACCCCGCGCACGTAGACCACATAGCCCGGCTCGAGCATTGCCTCTGGGAAGCTCTGGATGGCGGCGAGGTCGTCTGCGAAGGCGTCGCGCACCGCCTGAGCCGCGGCATCGTCGCAGCACACGAGTGTCGAGGGGTCGAGCGCCGCCAACGTCTCTCTAACAAGTGGGGCAGCCAGTGCGTCAGGGGCACCCGGTGCCGGCAGGCAGAGTGTGCACCAGTCCTCTGGCTCGTAGCCTAATTTGGCAAGTGACTTTCTCAGCGCCACGCCATCTGGACCAGAGAAAAGCTCGGCACCATTGCGCTCCTCCGGCGTGAGGTCGCCCTTGGCGAGAGCCACTGCCGAGAAGGCATTGCCTCCCATGCGCACGCCGCGCACGGCCAGGCCCGATAGCTCTGCCCGGGCCTTCCCCACGTATGCCTCGCGGCGCCTGTCACGTTCGGTTGCCATTACGCCCTCCGTTGTACCGCTCGCCAGAGCCGTCGACCGTTCACATGTGGTAATGGAGATAGCATTTTGCGCCCCATGTCACACCCAGTGTAAATCGGGTATAAGCCGTCACGACACCAAATCGCGGGCGACGGCGTCCGCATCCACTGGGAGGCAGACATGGCTACAACCCCTATCACCACCGACAAGTTCGATTCCATCGTATCCGGCTCCGCGAAGCCCGTCCTCGTTGACTTCTGGGCTTCCTGGTGCGGCCCCTGCCGTGCCCTTGGCCCCGTTGTCGAGGAGATCTCTGGCGAGCTGAGCGACAAGCTCGACGTCTACAAGTGCAACGTGGACGAAGAGGCTGACCTTGCCACCAGGTTCCGCATCGTCTCCATCCCCACGCTCATCCTCTTTAAGAACGGCAAGCCCGTCCACACCATGGTGGGCAACATGCCCAAGGCAGAGCTCAAGAAGGAGCTCGAGGCCTACCTGTAAGGGTTGGCGCGTGACGCGGTGGCGCGTAGCACCAGGCCAAAGGATTTAAGCTTGTGTGTTGCTGGGCAGGCGCCTATCCGGCGTCTGCCCTTCTTATTTGCTCTCGTGGGAAGGACCCCGCATGGCCGACCATCTGGCAAGGAAGAGCCATGCTTTTCGAAGCTTGGTGCGAGAAAACCTTCGTCTCGTCCTTGCGGCAGCGGCTGCGTTCGTGTTCATATGGCTTCTGGAGGAACTCGGCAAGGGCGAGCTCACCAAACTTGACTCTGGTACCTACCTGCTCTTTGTTCAGACACTCCGCCAGCCGTGGCTCACACCGTACATGGAGTCGATCTCTGAGCTCGCACAGCCTGTAGTTCTTCTCGTCATGCTGTTGGCCGTGGAAGCGTTTGCACCGGGACGCAGGCCAGGCGTCTGCGCAGCTGTTAACTTGGTATGCGCCGTGGCGCTCAACGTGTTGCTCAAGCAGCTTGTTCAGAGGCCCAGGCCGGAAGGCTTTCGCCTCATAGCCGAGACGGGCTACAGCTTCCCCTCTGGGCACTCCATGGTGGCTATGGCGTTCTACGGGCTTCTCGCGTGGATGGTGTGGCACTACGAACGCGATCGCTTTGTGCGCTGGCTCTGCGTGATTGGTTTTGGCCTGGTAATTGTCCTTATCGGCATAAGCCGCATCTACCTGGGAGTCCACTACGCTTCTGACGTGCTTGCCGGCTTCTGCGTGTCTCTCATCTGGCTCGCGCTCTACACCAAGCTCGTTGTGCCTTTGCTCATGGATGATGAATGCGACGCGGATGAATGACGCGGGAACAAGGCCTTTCGTTCACGCTACCTGCAAGCAACTCGCCCCCCGGTGCCTGGAAGACGCCGGAGGGCGAGTTGCTTGGTAATGCTGTCGAAAGGGAGCTCTCGGGCGTCACGCCTATGAGCGGGCCGCGCGCTCCTTTTTCTTGCGACGAATGGCCATCCCAAT
>JALCMG010000004.1 GCA_022648325.1 Olsenella sp. | reverse complement strand
TGGCGTCGTGCTCGCCGAGGGGCTGCCGGAAGTCGAGCGCTCTATCGTCCTTGACGAGCTGCACTTCAACAGGGGCGATGTCTCCGAGAACTTCATCAGGTCAACTCAGAGCCGCGTGAAGTACCGCGGGCACCACTTTGCCTTGCTGGATGCTCCGGAGACCATCCATCGCGGAGACGTTGTCATCGAGAGCAGCGAGTACGGCCACTATGCCGGCGAACTGCAAATTGCGCGAAGCGATATGAGAAACAGTGGCATGAGCAACGTTGTTGGCCACATCCCCGAGAAGGAGCTCTTCCTGATTGATACCATCAAGCCCTGGCAGAAGTTCCGTTTCCACGAGGCGAACGCCAGATGAGATGGCTTGGTGTCGATGGAGGTGGGACAAAGACTACCTTCACCACGTTCAGCGAGGATATGAGCAGGCTTGCCACCAAGGACTTTCCTACCTGCCACATTGGACAGGTAGGAAAGGAAGGCATGCGTAGCGTCCTCCGCGATGGCATCGAATGGTCAATGCGCTGTGGTGGCCTCGGTGACACGTGGGGGATAGGGTTTGGGCTTGCCGGCTATGGAAACGAGCCCATCTCTCGTGACGAAATAGAGTCCGTCTGCGAAGACGAGGCACAGGGTCATCCGCATGTCCTGATGAGTGACTTGAAAGCTGGTTGTGTTGCTGCTCTCGGTCTCGAGGACGGCATTGTTGTTGTTGCCGGTACGGGGTCCGCAGCCTTGGGGATTCGGGGAGATAAAGAGCTTCGCTGCGGGGGATGGGGTTTCCAAATCGATGACGAGGGGAGCGGCTGGTGGATTGGCCGACGTCTCTTACAGGCCTTCAGCAGAGAGTCTGACGGGAGGACTCCCCGCGGCGCGCTCTACGATTTATTACGCGAACATCTTGGGCTTGACAACGACTACGACCTAATAGCACTGAGGAGAACAACGCTTTCGGGTCGCACGGAGGTTGCCTCCCTCGCCCCCTTGGCCTTCGAGGCTGCGGCTGCAGGTGACAAAGAAGCAGAGCTCATCCTGCATGATGCGGCGGCAGCCGATGCCAAGATGGTCTCGGCCCTCGTCTGCGAGCTCTTCCCAACCTCTTCTGAGGTAAGGACCTCCTATGTTGGGGGGACTTTCAGGGGCGGAGACGGTGCCATTCTCAGCCTTCTCTCGGGAGGACTGCTCCCTGCATCGTGCAAGCTTGCCGCTCCGGAATACGGTCCTGATGCCGGTGCTTGTCTTGTCCTGAGGGAAACGTTGAGAAAGGGGATGTAGGAGTGCTTGCAGTTGGGCTAATGAGCGGCACGAGCCTTGATGGAATCGATGCTGCATTGGTCGAGATCGATGGGGTAGACAGTTCGACCAGGGTTTGCCTTAGGGCATTCGAAACCCTTCCCATGCCGGCGGAAACTCGGCGGAGGATTGAGCGTGCATGCGATTTGGGGAAGAGCTCGTCTCGGCTCCTCTGTTCTCTCAACTTTGAGCTTGGTCATTTGTTCTCCCAGGCAGTTGACAAGGTTTGTGTATCGGCAGGGGTTAGCGACGCTGCTCTTGCGTTTGTTGCCTGTCATGGACAGACTGTTTGGCACGAGCCCTACCCCCCGAAGGGCTGGTGCGCGGGTACTCTCCAGTTGGGAGAGGCAGCGGTAATCGCTCGCGAGCATGGGGTTGCCGTGATCTCTGACTTTCGCAAGGCAGACATGGCTGCAGGAGGGCAGGGAGCTCCGCTCGTTCCCTTCTCCGAGCAAATACTGTATGGAGACTCGGAGAGAAACGTTGTCCTTCTTAACTTGGGCGGCATCGGTAACGTGACCGTGCTTCCGCGCAGCAACACGTCCGGGGTCTTTGCCTTCGACACCGGTCCAGGCAACATGATGATTGACGAAGCCTGCAATCGTCTCTTTGGCATGCCTTTTGACCGTGGCGGAGAGATTTCGAAGCGCGGCTCTGTCAATAAGGGCCTGCTCGAGATGCTCATGTCCAGTCCCTACCTGTCAAAGGAACCTCCCAAGAGTACCGGGAGAGAAGTGTTTGGTGCGCAGGCAGTTGACATAATTATCTCTACATACCGGGCCCTTCCCCCAGAGGACATGGTCCGCACGTTGACGGAGTTCACTTCGGCAAGCGTTGCGGATGCCTGCGTGCGCTTCGTGGAACCACGTGTGTCCGGCAGCATTGATCGGCTCGTTGTTGGAGGCGGCGGGGCACACAACCCGGTCATCCTCAGCGGTCTCTCTGAGCGGCTTCCCAACACCGAGGTGATGACCCAGGAGGATCTTGGGTTCTCGAGCGACGCAAAGGAAGCGGTTGCCTTTGCCGTCCTTGGAAACCAGACGCTGCATGGGTGCCCGTCGAATGTCCCTAGCGCGACGGGGGCGGCCTATCCTGCCGTTCTTGGAACCATCACCCTGCCGCCCAAAGGCTGGAGTCCTGAAGTCGAGTTATGTTTAAGGAAGGCATAGAGATGAGCAAGAAACGCAAAAAGGGAAGTGAGAGCAGGCCTACTCAAAGGGATCGGGTGAGAATGCATGGCGTGATCACGGATAATCGAGTAGATGAACAGGTGGGGAGGACTGGAACGTATCCCTTCACGTTCACGAGCTCGGCAATCATTGCTGGCGCCGCGCTCTTGGGGTACCTCGTTCTTCCCGCCATTCTGCTTGGTGCCGGGGTGGAGGCGAAGACTTCAATGCTGGTGCTTGGACCGCTGCTCATCTCTGGTGCGCTGGCGCTTACCAGGTACTTCCTCGACTCCAGACGGGGCCCGACCAAGGGTTTCTGGATGACATTGGTCATCTCCCTTCTGGCGCTTCTGCTTGTGACTTACCTCATGGCCTTCTGCGGTATTGCGCTGTAAGAACCCCAGGAGCCGTTGACCAACGCACACCTCATGGACTTCCCGGTATCCTAAAATGTCAGTCATTCGCCAAGCGAAGTCCTCTGGAGGCTCCCATGCTCGAGGCTGCGATATTCGATCTGGATGGTCTGATGTTTGACACCGAGCCAATCTGGGCCTCGGCATGGGAGCCTGCTTTCAGGCGGTATGGGCTTGAGCTTAAACCGGGGCTTGTGCAGCGCTTCTTTGGCATGAGCCAGCATCGCATCGAGGAGATTGTCGACGAGGAGTACGACCACGATCCTCGTGCCATCCCTGCTGTCCGAGACCACGTGCGCATTGGAATCGAGGAGATGCTCGCGCACGGTGCCTCCAAGAAGCCTGGCCTTGATGAGCTTCTTGCGTTTCTCGTCGAGCGGGACATACCGTGTGCCGTTGCCTCTGCATCACCCAGGGCAATTGTGGAGACACACCTTCGCAAGGGGGAAATGGAGAAGCACTTCTCGGCCATTATCGCGGGTGATGACGGCCTGCCGTCAAAGCCTGCGCCAGACGTGTTCCTTGAGGCGGCTCGTAGACTCCATGCAACGCCTGCGCGCTCGCTCGTTCTTGAGGACAGCCCCAACGGGATTCGCGCTGCGTCTGCCGGTGGCTTTCTCTCGGCAATGGTTCCAGATATGGTTGCTCCTACCCCGGAGATTCGTGAGCTTGCGACGTGCGTTTGCAGTTCGCTGCTTGACGCTCGCGACCTCTTGGCTGCGGGGAAGCTCGGGTAGTATCTCTCGGGCTGTTAAGCCGTTCCAAACTGGGTAGGTTCCTCGGGTAAGGTTGACTTGAGGAGATGGTTTGGATGGCAGGTCTCACGAAGAACAAGAGCTCCGTTGCGGCGGCATGGGTGGCAGTTGTCCTTGCCATTTTGGGGGCTCTCATGCTCTATCCCATTGGTGCTCCAGCCCTTAACTGCACTTTTGTCATTGTGAAAATATGCATGGTCTCGGGGCTTCTCATTTACATACTCTCGAGCAACCAGGGCGCGGGGTTCAACCTGTGGCTGGTGGCAAGCATTGCGGCCGTGGTAATGACGGCTATCAAGTGGGGCTCATCCGTCTCGCCTGGAGTGTGGGAGATCATCCTGTACCTTGGTAGCATGGTCGTCGACCTTGGCATGCCGGCGCTGGTTCATCATCTCTCCGGGCATAAGGGATAGTTCTGCTCCATTCGGTTTCCCTCTCCGGCTTTTCGAGGAGTGGGACTACGTCTACTTGCTCATGCCCTCAAGCAAGGTTAACCGTTCGTATAGCTAGCCAAATCAGCCGCCCGCGTTTTGAAAACGACTCCACGCTCGACGTTCGATCTTTGCTCGCTAGCGGGAACCTTTGCTGGCACTTAAATAAGTCCTTCTCCTTAAATAGTCGTTCTGTTGTCTTCACGCTTTCAAAAGCGTCTCTGATAGTCATGCTCTGTACAATACCGTGCAGATACATTGTTATCTGACTATTAGATGGGAGCCATCTCATGGGCTACGAGGAACGTGAGCACTGGTGCCAGCGCGAGGACAAAAGGATCTATGGCAAGTTGTTCCTGCCCGAGGGATGGGAGGATGGCCGTCCGCGCGCCACTGCCATATTCTCACATGGTCTGAGCACCAACCATGGAGACATGGAGCCCTATGCGCGTACGGCGGCAGACCGCGGGATGGTGACGTACGTCTTTGACTTCTGCGGAGGCGGTAACTACAGCAGGAGTGACTGGCAAGACAACATGTCCCTCTTCACCGAGCAGCACGACCTTGAGTCGGTTGCGTGGGAGCTCTCTCGCGAACCCTTCGTAGACGAGCATAACGTGTTTCTCTGCGGGGCAAGTCTTGGCGCTACGGTAACCCTCATGGCAGCCAGGGCTAATTCGGAGCTGGTGAGTGGCTGCGTCTTGCTCTATCCCGCCTTTAACCTTCACGACGCGGTGCATCAGGCCTGCCCCAACCGCGATCTTATCCCAGACCGCTTTCCAATCATGGGGATGGACGTGAGCGGCGACTTTCTCAGGTCCTGCTACGACTATGACTTCTATGACCACATACCTGCGTTTCCGCGAGACGTCCTGCTCTTCCACGGTGATGCCGATAAGGCCGTGCCCCTGTCCTACTCCCAGCGCGCGGCAGGCCTCTTTCCCAGCTGCGAGCTGCGGGTGATTCCTGGCGGCGGGCATGGTTTTACCGGCGACCAATACTGGCAGGTCGTTGACCAGGCTGCCGAGTGGCTGCAGGCGCATATTGGGCGGTAGGGACGCTTGCGTCCTGGTCTTTGTCGCGCGATGCATTTCAATCGAAGAGTTAACCATTTAAACATTGATTCACACCGCTCGCGGTGTCGATGCGTTGGCCGTAACGATGTGCGGGTACTTCTCCCAGCGCGGTGAGATGCACTCCACTATCGTTGGGAGGAAGACATGTTTGAAATCAAGGGCAAGACGGCGGTTGTAACTGGCGGCACCTCAGGCATTGGCCTTGCGTCTGCAAAGGCCTTCCTGGAGAAGGGTGCGAAGGTCGTTATCGCCGGCCGTAACGAGGAGCGCGGAGCCAAGGCGCTCGAGGAGCTCAAGGCCGTTTCTCCTGACGTCGTCTTCCACAAGACGGACACCAGCGATCCCGAGCAGGTCAAGGAGCTCATCGACTTTGCGGTAAAGACGTTTGGCTCTGTTGACATCATGTACAACAACGCCGGTATCGCCAACTTCCTCCCCGTTGACCAGATGGGCGACGAGGACTTCAACAAGCTCATCTCCATCAACCTCACCGGCGTCTTCTACGGTATCAAGTACGCAGCGCTGCAGATGGAGAAGCAGGGTCACGGTGGCGCCATTGTGAGCACCTCCTCCATCGAGGGCACCATTGGCGACCCCAACCTGCCTTCCTATAACGCCGCAAAGGGCGGCGTGAACCTGCTTACCCAGTCTGCCGCCCTGGCGCTTGCCAAGTACAACATCCGCGTGAACACCGTGAACCCCGGCTACATTTACACCGGTATAATTAACGAGAAGACGATGGGCGAGGATGGCATGAAGCGCCTCGAGTCTCTGCACCCGCTGGGACGTCTTGGCAAGGCCGAAGAGATTGCCCATGGCGTGGTCTTCCTCGTCGAGAACGAATTCACCACTGGTACGCACCTCTACATCGACGGCGGCTACACCGCGCAGTAAGGCGAATATGCCATTGCGGCTCGTCTCGGCCCTCCGACGCCAGCGCGGTGTCGGAGGGCCGCTTCACGAGACAAAGGGAAACTCCCTTTGTCTCGCTCATCATCTCGTCATGGTGACCTGCTAAAGTAGTTCG
Organism: Olsenella sp.; assembly: GCA_022648325.1. Classification (GTDB taxonomy): domain Bacteria; phylum Actinomycetota; class Coriobacteriia; order Coriobacteriales; family Atopobiaceae; genus Tractidigestivibacter. The sequence continues at coordinate 203,446 of JALCMG010000004.1, read as the reverse complement.
GCTATCTACGTGCAGCCTGTACAAGGGAGGGGGAGCATGGCGACAACAGGCAAGGGGAAAGGACTCTTCCTCACGCTCGAGGGCATCGACGGCTGCGGCAAGACCACGCAGGCAGCATGTCTGGCTAACGCCCTCGAGGCTGCCGGCTGCGACGTCGTGCGGCTGCGCGAGCCTGGCGGAACGCCCATCTCCGAGAAGATCCGTGCCATGCTGTTGGACCCCTCAAATGCCGAGATGTGTCCCGAGTGCGAGCTGCTCCTCTATGAGGCGAGCCGTGCGCAGTTGGTGAGCCAAGTGATTAGGCCGGCGCTTACACGCGGGGCGGTTGTGGTGTGCGACCGCTTCTTTGACTCCACGCTTGCTTACCAGCAGGCGGCGCGCGGCCTCTCGGCCCAGGTCGTTAAGGCCGCAAACTCGCTCGGGAGCTGTGGCGTCTCGCCCGACCGCACGGTGGTGCTTGACCTTGGCCCGGCACTTGCGTTCTCGCGGGCAACGGCAGGCGGCGCGGATCGCCTCGAGGCGGGGGGCCTTGCCTTCGAGCGTCGCGTCCGTGACGGCTACCTGCAGCTTGTTGGCGAGGAGCCCAACCGCGTGCGCCTGGTGGATGCCTCCGGCACCCCGGATGAGGTGTATGCCGCGCTTGTCAGCGTCCTTGCTGACGTGCTCCCCGCATCGCTTGCCGTGGAGGTCGATCGCCATGACTGCGGCTAGGGAGAGCGCTGCGCCTGCGCGAGCTGCGGCCGTGCTCGATGTGCTCGGCGACCAGCCGCGCGTTCGAGACCTTCTCGCCTCTGCCGTGAGCGAGGGACGCCTCTCGCACGCCTACCTGTTTGTTGGCGCACCAGGCTCTGGCATGGAGGAGGCCGCGCTTGCTCTTGCCCAGTGCGTGATCTGCCCCAACGACGGCTGCGGTACCTGCGATGACTGCCGCCGCGTGGCGCATCGTACCCACCCCGACGTGCAGTGGCTCTCGCCGGGAAGCGTCACCGGATACCTCGTCGACCAGGTTCGCGATCTCATCGAAGGGGTGAGCCGCACCCCCAGCCGTGCGCGTGCGAAGGTTTACGTACTCGAGAAGGCTGGCCTTTTCCGCAGTACCTCGGCGAACGCACTGCTCAAGACCATCGAGGAGCCGCCTGAGGGAGTCGTGTTTGTCCTTCTCGCCCGCTCGGTTGCCTCTGTGCTGCCTACAATTGTCTCTCGCTGCCAGGTGGTTCCTTTTCGCACCATCGCCCCGGACGTTGCCCTCGACGAGGTTATGCATCGCTCTGGCGCGAGCGAGGGCGAGGCCCGCGTGGCTCTGGCGGTTGCCGGGACTCCCTCGCGAGCCTGCGAGTTCCTAGCGTCCCCCTCGCGTCGCGAGGTAAGGCGGATGGCTGTGCGCATTCTGGACGAGCTTGCCCGCGACGATTCGTGGGACGTGCTCTGCTCCGCGCGCGACCTTCTGGCGGCGGTGCGGGTGCCCCTCAAGGACGTGCAGGTGGCGCAGGACGAGGCAGCAAAGGAGAGTGCGGACTTTCTCACCGCATCTGCGCTCAAGCAGGTGGCCGACGCGAACAAGCGCGAGCTTACAGCACGGGAGCGTTCGGGTATCATGGAGGCTCTGGCTGCCGCGGACTCGCTTCTACGCGACGTGCTGGTGCGCTGCGAGGGCGTGCCGCAGAAGATCGTGAACGAGGATGCGGCTGCCGTGGTAGATCGTCTCGCCGCGTCGACGGGAACGCCTGGCGCCTTGGCCGCGCTCGACGCCGTCTCCTCCGCTGCCGACGACCTCGCGCACAGCGTATCACCCCAGCTGGCCCTTGAAGTCATGCTTCTTCGTATCAAGGAGGCACTTGCATGCCCACCGTCATTCCGGTGAAGTTCAAATATGCCGCCCGCGACCTGTGGTTTGACGTTGCGGGCACCGAGGCCATCGAGGCCGACCACGTGATCTGCGCCACCGAGCGCGGCCACGAGATTGGCCTTGCGACGGCCGACCCGCGCGAGATGAGCTCGGAGGACCTTGACCGCGTGACCAACCACGCGCAGCTCAGGCCCGTGCTTCGCGTTGCGAGCGACGAGGACCTTGTCCACGCCGAAGAGCTGGCCGAGCTTGGCGAGAAGGCCCTTCCCGTCTTTCGCCGCCTTGTCTCGCAGAGTGGCCTCGACATGAAGCCCGTGGGCGTGGAGTACCTCTTCGACGGTGACAAGGTGGTCTGCTACTTCTCGGCCGAGGAGCGCGTGGACTTTCGCCAGCTCGTGCGCGACCTCTCGCGCGAGCTTCACCAGCGCATCGACATGCGCCAGATTGGCGTGCGCGAGGAGGCCGCCGTGGTGGGCGGCTGGGGGCACTGCGGCCAGGAGCTATGCTGCACCCGCTTTGGCCTTGCCTTCGAGCCGGTCTCCATCCGCATGGCTAAGGAGCAGGACCTGCCCCTCAACTCCACCAAAATCTCTGGCGCGTGCGGACGCCTCATGTGCTGCCTGCGCTACGAGTTTGAGGCATATCGCGACTTCAAAGGCCGTGCGCCCAAGCGCAACGCCGTCATCGAGACGCCGCTTGGCAAGGCCAAGATTGTTGAGTACGACACGCCAAAGGAGGAGATCTGCCTGCGACTGGAAAACGGCAAGCAGGTGCGCGTGCCGCTGGCCGAGATGACCGCCTCCGATGCCGCCGTGAAGAAGTCGAAGGACCTCGGCTGCGCATGCCGTCCCGACACGGTGACGCGTGACGTCCTCGAGCGCCTGCAGTCGCCCGACGTGCGAATGGCCCTGGCCGAGCTAGACCGTGCGAATGGCGTGACGCCGCCCGAGGGCTTCGACGACGCGGACCTCTTCGTGCAGCCCAAGCGCCGCCGCAGGCACGGGGGCGATGGCGGCGCGTCCGACGGCGCCGAGAAGCGTCCGGCCGCAGGTGCAGAGGGGGAGCAGCAGCCCACGAGGCGTCGTCACCGCAAGGGTCGCACTGCTCGCGTCGAGCTTGCCGCCGAGGAGTTCGAGGTTACGGTGACGAGCGACGTTGAGCCCGAAGCCGATGCCCCTAAGCCCACGCGGCGTCGCAGGCACCATCGCGTGTCTGGCAGCGCGGGCACCGAGGCCGAGACGGCCCAGGGACGTGTCGCAAGGGACGAGAAGGGCGCCGCCTCCGAGCAGGGTGGTCAGCAGCGTCGCCGCTCTAGGCATCCGGGTGACCGCAGCGGGGTAAGGGCTAGCGAGGCCGAGCAGGGCGGTTCTTCTCGTCCCGCCAAGGGTTCTGAGGGTGGCCGTCCCGCTCCCAAGCACATGGCTCTGTCCGACGACGACGCGGGACAGGGTGCCGGAGACGGTGCTTCTCCTAAGAGGCGCCGTCGGCGTCACCGTGGTGGCCGTGGTCGTCGGGGTGGCGGCGAAGGCGGAGCTACTGGAGGAGCTGCGAATGGCAGCGCTCCGGTGCCGGCGGAGTAGTAGGCCGCCGCGGTATTTGGCACCTGTGGGCTATTGAGACGGTTCTAGACACATAACATTGTCCAGCGTGGCAAAAACGTCCGGAATCGTCTCAGATGCACCTGCGGGTGCGCTACCCCCACGCCTCGATGACCAATCACGCCACCTGACCGCTTGTCTGCAAGGAGGGATTCCGAATGTATACGCTCTCGACCGAGTACTGGTTTGATTCGGCACACTTCCTAACCGACTACAACGGCAAGTGCGAGAACCTCCATGGCCATCAGTGGCGTGTGACGGTCTACGTTCGCTCCAACGATCTGGGCTCCTCTGGCACTGAGAAAGACATGGTTGTGGACTTTGCGACCCTCAAGCGCATTGTCCGCGAAGAGTGCGACGCCCTTGACCACACGTTCCTCGTTGAGGAGGGGTCCCTCGCGCCGGCGACCCTCGAGGCCTTGGCCTCCGAGGGCTTCAGCCTAACCATCCTTCCCTTCCGCACTACTTCGGAGAACCTGGCGCACTACCTCTTTGACCGGCTGACCGCGCGCGGGCTTCCCGTTTGCCGAGTGGACTGCAACGAGACCCCCAACAACCGGGCGTCGTATGAGCCGGGAGGGGAGTAGGCCTCGGAGTTTTGGACCCGGGGTCTTCCGGCGCCCAGCGGCATTCTCGCCAAGGGCTGCAACACATTCGTACACGAATGTGTATCCCGCGCAGGTCGCAACAGATTCGGATGGCGAATGTGTTGCGTGGAGCGAGCGGTGTCGCAGCGCGAATGCCGCCAGAACAGTCGCGAATGCCGCCACAGCCGTCGCGAATGTGCGACGGCAATAACGCTGGTCGGTTCGTCCAATGCCGCAACCTGCGCTACACTCTGAAGTAGAGCTGAACTTTGATGGGAGCGAGGTGGCGCATGGCAGAGAACGCCCTTCACGGTGTCAACCTCACCGGTTGGCTTACGCTCGAATCCTGGGTCACGCCGGAGCTTTTCTCCGGCTCGGGCGCGCTTGACGAGCCATCGCTCATCACCTCGCTGGGCGCCAAGGGATACCGTGAGGTGGTGCGCCGCCATCGCGCACGCTTCCTCACCAAAGATGACTTCTCCCGCATCGCCTCGCGCGGCTTCAACGCCGTGAGGCTGCCCGTGCCTTGGTACGTCTTTGGCGAAGCAGGCCCCAACCCCGGTTCCTACCTGGGCTGCATTGACGAAGTTGACCAAGCGCTCGAGTGGGCTGAGGAGATAGACCTCAAGGTGGTCTTTGCGCTTGCCGTGAACCCCGGCGTTCCCGGGGACGAGGAGACCTGGAACAACTTCACTGACGATCGCGGCATACGCGAGAACTCGCTTTGGGTTCTCTCCCAGCTGAGCTCGAGGTACGCCTCGCGCATGGGCTTCTTTGGCATCGAGGTCGCAGACGACGCCCGCATCCAGACGCGGCGCGGTCTGGGTGTTACCGATGGCCTCCCCGGTCACCTGCTGAGAAACTACTACCGTGCTGCCTACGACCGCGTGCGAGAAGCCGCTGGCCCAGACCCGGTAGTCATTCTCCCCGATGCAGGCATTCCCACCGACTGGCGTCGCTTCATGGCCCAGCGCCAATACCAGAACGTCTGGCTCGACTGCCATCTGGACAAGCCCTCCGCAATCATGGCCGACATGGGCTATGCCCCCGGAGCCAATACGATGGGGCTGCGTCGCATCATGGCCGAGATTCACCGTCACATCCGCGAGGACCAGAAGAGCGGCCTTCCGGTAATGGTGGGAAAGTGGTCCTCGGCCCTTCCCATCGCGGATGCCGCAATGACGCCCGAGGGTCGCGTTGCGCTTGAGCGCATCTACTCGTCCGAGCAGCTCACTGCATATGAGAAGCTCCCGGCATGGTTCTTCCAGACCTGGAAGACCACGGGCAGGCTCTCTAGCTGGGATGCCCGCGTGGCGCTCTCCTCCTTCGAGCGGGGGCTTATCTGCTCATGACAGGCATTCTCTCTGTGGTGGGCACACCCATCGGAAACCTCGAAGACGCATCCCCGCGCGTAAGGCGCACGCTTGGCGAGGCGGACGTTATCCTCTGCGAGGACACCCGCGTCACGGCACGGCTCCTCTCTGCCTTTGGCCTGCACGTCCCTCTCGTTCGCTGCGACGAGAACGTGATTGCGTCGCGGGTCGCCTCTGCGCTCGATCGCATCGAGGCGGGCGAGCGTGTCGCCTTTGTCTCCGACGCGGGGATGCCTGGCGTGAGCGATCCCGGCCAGCGCCTGGTGGACGCCGCCCTTAACGCGGGACTTCCCGTGGAGGTGGTGCCAGGGCCATCTGCGGTTACGTGCGCCGTGGTTACCTCCGGCCTTGCCTGCGAGCACTTCTTCTTTGAGGGGTTCCTTCCGCGGCGGCACTCCGCACAGGTTGCGCGGCTTGGCGAGTTGGCGCTGGTGCCGGGCGCAATCGTCTGCTACGAGTCTCCGCACCGCGTGGCTGCCACGCTTGCGAGCGTGGCCGAGGTCATGCCTGGCCGTCGCGTGGCCCTGGTGCGCGAGCTCACCAAGCTGCACGAGGAGGTTGTGCGTGGCGAGGCGGCAGCGCTTGCGGCAGCCGTGGCCGCACGCGGGGAGATTCGCGGGGAGTGCGTTATTGTAATCGCCCCGCCCACGGCAGAAGAGCTCGAGGAGCGCCATAGGGGCGCGGTGGCCGCCGGCGCACCGACCTCGCTCGAGGAAGCTATCCACGAGGGCCTTGCCGCCGGGGAGCCAAAGTCCGCGCTGGCAAAGCGGCTCGCCAAGGAGTTCTCGGTTCCCCGGGCCGAGGTCTATGACCAAGTGGCAGCAGCGGCTGCGTCTGCCGAGCCGTAGCCCCTTGTCCCGCAGGTTTTCGCATACGCACTACAATCCACATAACAGCAACTTGCATCACAGTCCACGTTGGGAGGCCCCATGCTCGTAGGTGACAAGATCTGGATTGCCCAGGGCGAGAAGCCCTGCTGCCTGCTCCTCAATCAGGCCAACCGTCACGGCCTCATCGCTGGCGCATCCGGCACGGGCAAGACCGTCACGCTCAAGGTTCTCGCGGAGGGCTTCTCGCAGGCAGGCGTGCCCGTCTTCATGGCCGACGTTAAGGGTGATGTCACGGGCGTGGCGCAGGCTGGCGAGATGACAGACTTCATCCGCAAGCGCTGCCAGGACACCTTCAACCTCAAGGAGGGCGAGGTCAACTTCCAGGGTGCGCCGGTGCGTATCTGGGACATGCTGGGCGACAAGGGCATCCCCGTGCGCGTGACCGTCTCGGACATGGGGCCGGTCATGCTCGCCCGCATCCTTGGCCTCACACAGGTTCAGGAGGGCGTCCTCAACATTGTCTTCCGCGTGGCAGACGAGAACGGCCTTCTCCTCATAGATCTCAAGGACCTGCGGGCGATGCTCTCGTACGTCTCCGAGCACGCCAAGGAGTACCAGACCACCTACGGCAACGTCTCGCCGCAGTCGGTTGGCGCCATCCAGCGTGCGCTCATCTCGGTGGAGGACCAGGGCGGCGACATCTTCTTTGGCGAGCCCAACCTTAACCTCGAGGACTGGTTTGCCTGCGTCCCGGACGGTCGCGGCTATGTGAACGTCCTGAACGCGGCCAATCTCATCCAGACGCCTCAGATCTATGCCATGTTCCTGCTCTGGATGCTCTCCTCGCTCTTCGATGTGCTGCCCGAGGTTGGTGATCCCGACAAGCCCAAGTTCGTGTTCTTCTTCGACGAGGCGCACCTGCTCTTCGACGGCATGCCCACAGAGCTCGTGGACAAGATTGTCCAGGTGGTGAAGCTCGTACGCTCGAAGGGCGTGGGCGTCTACTTCATCACGCAGTCGCCGTCGGACATTCCCGACGAGGTGCTGGCGCAGCTCTCCAACCGCATGCAACATGGCCTGCGTGCGTACACGCCCGCCGAGCAGAAGGCCGTGCGTGCGGCGGCAGCAAGCTTCCGCGAGAACCCCGCGTTCGACTCGGTGCAGGCGCTCCAGGATCTGGGCACCGGCGAGGCCCTGGTCTCCCTTCTGGACGAGGAGGGCAGGCCCTCCGTAGTTGAGCGCGCACGCGTGCTCTCCCCCCAGTGCCGCATGGCCGCCGCAGATGCAGACGTGATGGACGGCGTCTATGCCGCCCAGGCAGACCTCATGGAGAAGTACGGCACGGCCATAGACCGTGAGAGCGCCTACGAGCAGATCCAGGGCCAGCGCGACGTGGCGGCGGCGAACGCCCAGCTCGCAGCCGAGCGCGCCGCCTTCGAGAAGGAGAAGGCCGAGTTTGAGGCCAACCGCCAGAAGGAGGCCGAGCGCGCAGCCAAGGAGCAGCAAAAGGCGCAGGAGAAGGCCGCTCGTGAGGCAGAGCGCCAGGCCGAGCGTGCCGAGGCGGCGGCCCAGAAGCAGGCCGAGCGCGAAGCCCGCGAGCGCGAGAAGGCCCAGCAGGAGGTTGCCAAGCAGGTGGGACGGGTTGCCACCTCGATGATTGGATCCTTCGGGCGCGAGGTCACGCGGCAGCTTGCGCGTGGCCTCATGGGGAGCCTTAGGCGCTAGGGGCGTCGCCGCGCGGCGACCTTCTCGTACGCGGTATAATCACCAACCGCATGCGCGCCGCGCACCTACGCACCATCCGTCATTAGGAGACCCAGCCCATGGCAAAGCCGAGCTTCTTCATCACCACGCCTATCTACTACGTCAACGCCAAGCCGCACCTGGGCACGGCCTACTCGACCGTCCTCTGCGACGTCGAGGCGCGCTACCGCCGCGCGACCGGCTACAACGTCAAGTTCCTCACGGGCATGGACGAGCATGGCGAGAAGGTCGCCGAGGCCGCGGCCGCCCATGGCATGACCCCGCAGGAGTGGTGCGACTCCCAGGCGCCCTTCTTCAAGGATCTCTGGCGCGAACTCGAGATCTCGAACGACGACTTCATCCGCACTACCGAGCAGCGCCAGCACGACGCCGTGCAGTACCTCTGGGAGCGCATGAAGGAGTCCGGCTACCTCTACAAGGGCTCCTACGACGGCTGGTACTGCGTCCCCGAGGAGACCTACTTCACCGAGACCCAGGTCACGAAGTCCGACGAGGAGCACCACACCGAGGGCCAGCACCTCTGCCCCGACTGCCGTCGCCCGCTCGAGCGCGTGCAGGAGGAGTCCTACTTCTTCAAGCTCTCCGCGTTCCAGGACCGCCTGCTCAAGCTCTATGACGAGCACCCAGACTTCGTCCAGCCCGGCTTCCGCATGAACGAGGTTCGCAGCTTCGTGGAGGGCGGCCTGCAGGACCTCTCGGTCTCGCGCACGAGCTTTGACTGGGGCATCCCCGTGCCGTTTGACGAGAAGCACGTGACCTACGTGTGGTTCGACGCCCTTCTCAACTACATGACCGCCGTGGGCTACGGCGTTGACACGCCCGAGGCCAAGGCCGAGCTGGCGTATCGCTGGCCTGCGCAGTACCACGTGGTGGGCAAGGACATCATCCGCTTCCACTGCGTGATCTGGCCGGCGATGCTCATGGCGATCGGCGAGGCGCTGCCCGAGCACGTCTTTGCCCACGGCTTCCTCATGGTGCGCAACGAAGAGACGGGCCAGGGCGAGAAGATGTCCAAGAGTCGTGGCAACGCCATTGCCCCGCAGGACGTGATCGACTTTCTCGGCGTAGAGGGCTACCGCTACTACTTCATGACCGACGTCGTGCCCGGCGAGGACGGAGCCATCAGCTTCTCTCGCATGGAGCAGGTCTACAACGCCGACCTGGCCAACAGCTGGGGCAACCTGGTGTCGCGCGCGCTCAACATGAGCGCGAAGTACTTTGACGGCAAGACGCCCGAGCTTGCGGACGGCTGGGCGGACGAGCCGAGCCCCCTGCGCGAGATCGCCCAGGGCATCGAGGGTCGCTACGCCGAGCACATGGACAAGCTCGAGTACGTCCAGGCCAAGGACGTGGTGATGGAGCTCGTGCACGCCGCCAACCACTACGTGGAGGACATGGCGCCGTGGACGGTGGCCAAGGACTTCACGCGCATCGGCGAGCTTGCCCAGATCATCGCGAACCTGCTCGAGTCCATCCGCATCTGCGCGCACCTGCTGGTGCCCTTCATGCCCGAGACCTCGGCCGAGGTGCTGCGTCGCATGGGCGCCGGCGACGAGGTCGACACCACCGACCTTGCGTCTGTGTGCGAGTGGGGCCGGCTTGCCGGCGGCGTCGAGGTGACGAAGGGCGATGCGCTTTTCCCGCGCCTGGCCAAGAAGTAGCGCCATGCACTCCTGGCTTGCCAACCAGTCCGCAACGCGAGGCGTGCTCGACGAGTTTGGGCTTTCGACAAAGCACCGGCTTGGGCAGAACTTCCTGGTGGACGACACGGTGATCGGCCGGATCCTGGAGCTGGCGGGGCTTGACCCCACTGACGTGGTGCTCGAGGTGGGGCCGGGCATTGGCACCCTCACGGTCGCCATGCTGCCGCGCGTGGGTGCGGTCTGTGCCGTGGAGGCCGACCGCCAGCTCGAGCCGGTGCTGGCCGAGACCTGCGCGCAGGACTCCGAGCGGCTGCACCTGGTGATGGGCGACGCCCTGCGGGTTCTCCCGGACGGTTTGCCGCTCGAGCCGGGCAAGTTCGTCTCGAACCTGCCGTACCAGGTGGCGGCGACGCTCATCCTCAAGGTGTTCTCCGAGATCCCGTCCGTGCAGCGCGCCGTGGTGATGGTCCAGGCCGAGGTCGCGGACCGCATCTGCGCCGCCCCCGGGTCCAAGACCTACGGCGCCTACACGGCAAAGCTTGCGCTTCTCGGCCGTGTGACCGGTCGCTTTGAGGTGGGGCCGGGCTCGTTCGACCCGCCGCCGCACGTGAACTCCGCCGTGGTGCGCATCGACCGGGCGCCGCTCGAGGGCGCGCCGGAGTCTACGCTGGCGGTGATCGACGCCGCGTTTGCGCAGCGCCGCAAGACCATCCGGAACTCCATGGCCTCAAGCGGGTACGAGAAGGGCGCGCTGGACGCGGCGTTCGCCGCGTGCGGGATCGCGCCGGGGGTGCGTGCCGAGACCCTCTTGCCCGAGGACTTCGTGCGGCTTGCTGGCGCGCTGGAGGGCACTACGGCTCCGGGTGCTGCGGCAGGGGAGAGCGGTGCGGATGCCTAGCGAGCTTCTCGGCCTTGACGCGCTCACGCTTGAGGACGGCCACCTCTTCCACGACCGCAAGGGGCGCCCGCGGGAGCTGCCGCCGGCGAGCGCGCCGCTGGCGGACACCCACGGGCACCTTACGAGCTTTACGCGGCACGATTCCTCGATTGCCATCTGCCGCGCGGCGCTTGCAGGCGTGCGCCTGCTGGTGGTGCCGGTCGACCCGGTGGACGAGGTGCCGCGCCTCTTTCCCACGGCTGCTGCGTATCTGTCATGGATAGACGAGCAGGTAGAGCGTGCCGCCGAGCGCCTGGAGGAGTGCGCGCGGTACGGGCTTATGCCGCCGGAGCTTCCGGGGTATCCAAGCCTCTCGTCGCTCGTGAAGCGCGTGCGCATCGTGGCCGGCGCGCACCCCTATGGGGCGGCGCAACTGGACGAGGCTGCGCTTTCCTGCCTGGACGAACTTCTCGCCAGCCCGCGCTGCGTGGGTGTGGGCGAGATTGGCCTGGACTTTGGCCCGTACAACGAGCTTCCGGCAGACGTGCAGGAGTCCGCGTTCAGGCGGCAACTTGCCGTTGCCTGCGAGCACGGCCTTCCGGTGGAGCTGCACATCAGAGATGGCCAGGAGCCAGACAATCACTCTGCGCACGAGCTGGCCGCGCGGGTGCTTGCCGAGGAGGGCGTGCCCTCTGCAGGCTGCGACCTGCACTGCTTTACTGACGGCCCCGAGGTCATGGCCCCCTTCGTGGAGCTTGGTTGTCACATCGCCTTTGGCGGGGCTGCAACGTTCAAGCGCTCGGATGACATCCGCGCGGCCGCCGCTGCGTGCCCCTCTGAGCTTCTCCTCTCAGAGACGGACTGCCCCTACATGGCACCCGTGCCGCTGCGAGGCGAGGAGTGCGAGCCCGCTATGGTGGCCTTCTCGGCCGCATGCGTTGCTGCCGCCCGCGAAGATGCTGGCGTGGCGACAAGGGACGAAACCTACGCCGCGCTCTGGAAGAACGCCTGCGCGCTTCTTGGGTAGGCGTCCCGGATAGCCGAGTGCTACCATCGGATCAACCTATGCGACCCCCGTCCGCGCGAGCGATGGAGGTCGTATGTCGCTTGGGGAGAGCCGCATGGTTGACCGCCTCTTTGAGGGGGCGTCGTTACTTGCTTCTGGCACCGCCGAGCTGCTGTGGCCCACCCGTTGCGTCTCCTGCGAGATGCCGGGCGAGCTGGTGTGTGAGGAATGCCGCGAGACCCTTTCTTGGATTTCCCAGAGCTGGGCGTGTCCCGACTGCGGGGCTCCCTATGGGTTTCTCACCTGCACCGAGTGCGAGCATAACTGGGAGACCCGCTCGACCGTTTGCGCGCTTAGCTTTGCCGGCACGGCTGCCCGCATGGTTTCGTGCCTAAAGGATGCCCATGAGCTTCGCCTGGCGCCTGTCATCGCTGCGGCAATGGCGACGGCGCTCGACGAGGCGTCTGCGTGGCCTGCGCGCGACGGCTGCGCGCGCTTTGACCCGCAGGCCATCGACGCTGCGTGCTTTGTGCCTGCGACCTCGGCGGCATTTGCTCGGCGAGGCTTCGACCACATGGAGCTTGTGTCTCGTGCGCTCTGCAGGGAGGAAGGGCTTGCCCTGGCGGACATCCTGGTGCGCCCGCACTCGCGCGACCAGCGCTCTCTCGGACGGGAGGCGCGGGCGGCCAACCTTGCGGGCACCATCTCGGTGCGAGATGACGTTTCGGGACTTGACTTGCTCCTGCTCGATGACGTTATTACTACCGGCGCTTCGGTGCGTGAGGCCGCGAGGGCCCTGCTCGCACGTGGAGCGGCATCGGTCACGGCATGCGCGCTTGCCCGCGTGTGGTGAAGCTGCCGCTTTGCCGAATCAGCTCCTGGGAGCCAAACCGGGCTTTTCTGTAGGATTCAGGGGCCTCCGTGCTACTTTCTTGCGCCGATTTACGTGCGGAATCGGACTATTGTGTAAGTGCGTCTCCGCCTTTGGGGTCAGCGCGGGGCACGCTGGGGCCTCTAGGGAGCTGGCGGGGGAGCGCCAACAGGCAATATGCAGCCAGGTGCCGCCCGTTTGTGCCTTATGGGGCACGGATTTGTCTTCCAAGGCAGGAAAATAACCCACATATCTCGACTTTTGCGCGTAGTCTTGGCGCTCAATCTCGCGCGAGGGGCATGCGACGGTCCAACTGTGCCCTCACTCGACATCCGCCTCGCCCGAGCCCGGCTCCCGCAGCTGCTATAATCTCCCGCGTTCCACCCAGGTCTGTGGTTGCGGGTGCATGCGTGCGCCCTAGTTCATGGCAGACGAGGTCAAAAGGATCCACGTAAGTCGCGGGGTGCGCCCTGCGGCGAGCACGGCTCGTCCTAGAGGTAAGTCGCACCGCCCGTTAGACAAGAGGCATACGGCCTCGCGGGCGAGAGGGTTGTGAGTGAGGGGCCGCGTAGCCCCAAAGCGGAGGCCCCGGTGCGCGAGTGTGGGGTCGAATACCAGGTCAGCTGGGTGGAACGTTGCATTTGTGGGTTGGTGCTGCGGCTCACCGCCCACACCTCTCGCCAGACTTGCAGATTTCGATCGTTTAACAGTGGCTAACCAATCGGAATTTACAAGTTTGAGGTCAAGCTGCATTTTTTCGGTTGGTTAGCAACCTCTAACCAACCGAAAAACGCAGCGATGCCGAGAATGACCTCTGCGCCTCTGCCCCCGCCGTACTCCACCGCGCCCCCGTCGCGTCCGCTGCCCATATGCATGCGCCCACCGCCCTCGCGCGTAGCGGGTGCCCGCTTTGGGTACCAACCAAATACGGCCAGACTCGCGTCGGTGCTTGTGCGGGAATGGCAGGGCAATCGATTGGAGGCACGCATGGTGGACATCAAGATCTCGGGCCGCAAGGTCACCGTTTCCGACGCGCTGCGTGACCGCGTCAACGAGAAGATAGGGGACGCCCTCAAGGTGTTCGACATCTCGCCCATGAGCTGCGACGTCGTGCTTCGCGTTGACAAGAACCCCTCGAACCCGGATCGCAAGACCTGCGAGGTCACCGTCTTCGTGCGCAAGAACGTGGTGCGTGTGGTAGCCAGCGCCGACGACATGTACGCCGCCATCGACGAGGCGGCCGACAAGGTCACCCGCCAGCTGCGCAAGTACAAGACCCGCGTCATCGATCGTCGTCAGCGCTCGCAGGTGCCGCCGGCACCCGTCCCCAGCGCGGAAGAGCTCGCAAACCTCATCACCCCTGTGCCGGAAGAGGAAGACGACCAACTCGTACGCGAGAAGTATATCGAGCTTACGCCCATGAGCGAGGAGGAGGCCCTTGTCCAGACCGATCTTCTCGGCCATGATTTCTATGTGTTCACAAACGCCACCACTGGTTTGGTCAACGTCATTTACCATAGGAAAAATGGCGGCTATGGCATCATCAAGCCAAAGGTCGAGGAAAACCCAGACGCGTAAGCGGGAAAGACTGAGCGAATGGCAGAAGAGAAGGACCAGAAGACCATAAGCGCCCAGGAGGAAGCTCCCCAATCGTCACAGGCACCGGCCGACGTCGCAGGCGTCGGCCGGCGCTACCATCAGCGGCGCAACGTCAAGATCATCGTCGACTCAACCTCCGACTACGCACCTGGCGTGGCCGAGCAGCTTGGGGTAGAGGTCATCCCCTTCACCTACGTTGACTCCAACGGCGTGGAGCACGTTGATGACATGTGGAGGACCCAAGACCCGCACGAGTTCTACGAGAACATGCGCAAGCACCCGGACGTCCACTACACTACCAGCGCCGTGACGCCCGGGCGCTACCTCGAGGTATTCGAGAAGGCCGCCGAGGAGGGACTGCCCATCCTCTACATGGGGCTTTCCGAAGGCCTCTCATCTTCCGTTAACGCGGCGCGCCAGGCGGCGGACATGCTCCGCGAGAAGAACCCGGCAGCCGAAATCTACATCCTGGATAACCGCTGCGACTCCGCAGCGGGCGAGCTTCTCGCCATCGAGGTCGTGCGCCAGGCGTCCAATGGGCTCTCCGCGCGCGAGCTCTACGACTGGGCCTCTGACGCGCGCTACTTCATCCATGGCTACTTCACGCTCGACAGCTTTGATGCCCTTGCCGCAGGCGGCCGCATCCCACCCGCAGCGGCCAACGTGGGCGGCAAGCTCGACATCAAGCCCGAGCTCTCTTACGACCTCAACGGCGCCCTTACGCTGCGCGGCATGTGCCGCGGCCGCAAGAAGGCGCTGCGCGCGATCGTTCAGGACTTCCGTGACAACTACGCACACGACCCGTCACTGCCTCTTGCCATAGTCTCCACCGATGCCGAGAAGGACGCGGACTGGCTCGAGCACGAGATCCGCAAGGAGGACGGCTGCGAGGACGTCACCATCATCCGCTCCTCCGTCTCGCCCATCCTCGGCACCCACGTGGGGCCGGGCATGGTCGCGCTCGTCTTCTGGGGCACCGACCGCCGCGAGAAGCTCTCGCTCACCGACCGCATCGCCAAGCGCGTGCGGGGCCGCGCGGGTAACGGCGACGCGTCTCCCGCGCCTGGCACCCCAGGCTCGCAGGCCTAGACTCGGCACACAACCGGGCCGCCCTGTGGCACACTCCGCCACAGGGGCGGCTCCACTCTCATGAAAGGACCAACCACATGCCCACAACCCACAGGACAAAGGTCGCCTTCATCGGCACCGGCATCATGGGTGCCCCTATCGCCGGCCACATCCTGGACGCCGGCTACGACCTCACGGTAAACAACCGTACCAAGTCGAAGGCCGAGGGGCTTCTCGCCAAGGGAGCGCACTGGGCGGAGACTCCGACCCAGGCTGTTGCCAACGCGGACGTCGTCTTCACCATGCTCGGCTACCCGTCGGATGTCGAGGACGTCTACCTCTCTACCGACGGCCTGGTGCGGGCGGCGAAGAAGGGCGCCTACCTTGTTGACCTCACGACCTCCTCGGCACAGCTCGCCAAGGACATCCACGACGCCTGCGAGGTCGAGGACAAGCACGCCTTCGACTGTCCCGTGACTGGCGGGGACGCCGGTGCCAAGGCGGGCACGCTCACCCTCATCGTGGGGGCAAAGGAGAACTACGCTGCGCCGGTGCTGCCCCTGCTCAAGACCTTCTCGGACAAGATCTACTACCTGGGCGGTGCGGGCAAGGGCCAGACGGCAAAGCTCTGCAACCAGGTATCTCTTGCGGCCTGCATGGTGGGCTACGCGGATGCCATGGCCCTTGCCGAGCAGGGCGGTCTCGACGTAGCCCAGACGCTCGACATGGTGAGCCACGGCATGGGCGGCTCGGTTGCCATGGAGCGCCTGGCTCCCAAGTCGCTCGACGGCGACTACAAGCCCGGCTTCCTCGTGGAGCACCTTCGCAAGGACCTGGGACTTGCGCTCGCGCAGGCCGAGGACACCGACATCACACTCCCCGGTGCCGAGACTGCCTACACCCTCTATGACATGCTGTACCAGATTGGCGGCGCCCGCCTTGGCACCCAGGCCATCAGCCTTCTCTACCAGGACGAGGCCACCTGCACGGCGGCAGGCCTCGACTGGTCGAAGCTCGATGTAGAGGACCTCGCCGACGGGGGCGAGAAGGACGGCCGCTGCTGCGGCGGCCACGGCGACGGCTGCTGCGGCGGCCACGGCCACGAGGGTGGCCACTGCTGCCATCATGGGGACGAGGAATAACTCCGCATGGATGAGAGTAGCCTTGGCACGGTAAGCTTCGCTGTCGCCATCTTCGTCATCATGCTCTTTGCCTTTGGGCTCGTCGTGGGCGAGCGCATTGGCGAGGAGATGGGTGGCAAGTGCGTCGAGAAGCGCGAGTTCCACGTTGCAAACCTCAAGATCCTCGCCACTGGTATTCTGGCCTCTGCCGTGGTGTGGGCGGTTCAGCTGCTTACCCTTGCCGGCCTGGTCTTTGGCCTTATGGTTGGTGCACTTGCTGGCGCTAGGCTTGGCTTCGGCGGGTCCGTTGGCCCGTGGAAGTTTGCCGACAAGTACTTCAACGTGAACAAGAGTCGAGGCGGTCGCAGGGAGGACGAGAAGGCTCGGGCCCGCGCCGCCCGCAAGGCGCGCAAAGAGGGCAAGCCCGAGCCGGAGTTCATGAGTGTCCAGACGGATGGTACAAACCCCGCAGGTGACGCCAGTGCCAAGAAGGGAGCCAAACACTAGATGGCAACAACTGACATGCCACAGAGCTCCATAGCGGTGTTCATCGACTACGAGAACCTCGCGCTGGGAACAGGCAAGCGCAAGCGTAACGGTCATCAGGAGCCGGGCCCCGCGCCAGACGTCAAGCTCATTCTCGAGCGCCTGGTCGACAAGGGCCGCATTACGGCAAAGCGCGCCTACTGCGACTGGCAGCGCTTCGACACTGCCGTCACGCCCCTGCACGAGCTTGGCATTGAGCTAATCGAGATACCAGACCGCGCCTATACCGGTAAAAACTCGGCCGACATCCGCCTGGCCGTTGATGCCGTCGAGATGTGCCTCACCAAGGACCACATTGACACCTTTGCGATTCTCTCCGGGGACTCTGATTTCTCGCCGCTCGTCTCCAAGCTCAAGGAGTTTGGCAAGACGGTCATTGGCGTTGGCATGAAGGAGTCAACCAGTTCGCTTCTGGCCGAGGTCTGCGACGAGTTTATCTTCTACGAGGACCTCACCCGCTCGGCGGGCATCCCGGACTTCTCGCAGAAGGTTCCCAAGGAGAAGCAGCCCTGCTACCAGCTACTCTTTGAGACCATAGATGCCCTGCAGCGCGAGAGCGACTCGTTCATCCTGGCAAGTCGCCTGAAGGACACCATGCGTCGCAAGCGTCCACAGTTCTCCGAGGGCTCGTTTGGGTACCGTTCCTTCACGGCGCTCATTCGTGAGGCCGCAAAGCTCAGCCTTATCGACATCCATCAGGACCCCAAGAGCGGGACCGTTGTGGTCGACGGCTTCCACGAGTAACGTGGGCCTAAGAGAGGAGACTTGACTATGGCAGAGGAGAACAACAAGACGATGAGCGCAGCGGACGTCGCCGCCCTGGTCGATGGCCTTTCGGCATCAAGTCGCAGGCACCGCCAGGAGGTTTCGCAAGACATTGCGGCCGTGGCGGCCAAGGATTCCTCGCTGCTCGCCGGCCACATCGATGCGCTGATCGACGCCCTTGACCGGCCGGAGGCGCAGACGCGCTGGGAGGTGCTCGACACCCTTTCGACCATGACCGACGCGTACGCCGACCAGGTGAGTGCTGCCTTTGCCGGCGCCGAGGCGTCGCTCTTCGATTACGACTCTGCAACGGTGCGCTTGGCGGCGTTTCTCTTTCTCTGCCGTCTAGGCGCCACGTCACCCGAGCGTTCCGATGAGGTCTGGCCGCTTCTCAACGAGGCGATCCAGTGCTATCACGGTGACGCCGAGTACCGTGACATGCTCGAGGGGCTTCTCGGCTTTGCCGGTGGCAGCATCTCCAAGAAGGCGGCCAAGGAGCTCGTCTCGCGGGTGAAGTTTGACGCCGAGAGCGGCAACGGCTACATCAAGCAGTTCTCGGGCGACATCCTAGAGGTGGCAAAGGGCAAGGCAAAGTAGTCCTTCTCGGCTAGGGTCCGTCCGCTGGGGATGCCGCCGCGCTTCTATGAAGCATGCGTTTAGTTTGTCTGCATGCATGTGCGGACACGGGGGAGTGTGGCCGTACAAGCCGGGACTTTAGCTTTACTGCGGTAGAATGCCTAACGTATGTATCCGCCGAGCATTGATTGCAGACTCAAAACGCGGGCTTCCGCGCCGATTCGAGAGGTGAGCACATGGCAGACAGTACCATTAAGAAGGACAGCACCAAGGAGGGTACCGCCAATACCCCGGGCACTCCAAAGGCTCCCAAGGCCGCTAAGCGCCCCTTGGGTACTCCTATCTGGATTGCAATCTGCGTAGTGGCCCTTGTCGTGGGCATTCTTTGTGGGCACTTCCTGCTCTCCAGCGGCTCTGGTGCAGCTACTGGCAAGACAACAATGAGTGAGTCCGACCTCGACTCCACGATTGCCACCTACATGTACAGCGGATCCAGCCACGCTATCACTGCGCGTGAGGTTATCGAGCAGAACGGCTCGCTTGACAACCAGGCCAACAGCGACGGCTCCTACAACGTTCCCTCCGCAGACGACATCCTGAGCTATGCCCGCAACAAGGCTGTCCTTGCAGAGGCGGAGAGCCAGGGCGTCACCGTGAGCGATGACGATGTGAGCCAGTACGCACAGAGCACTCTCGGTACCGATGACTACGCGACCATCGGCTCCAACTACGGCCTGGACGAGGACGCCACCAAGTCGCTCCTCCACGATGCTGCGGTTATCAAGAAGCTTCGCGACTCCGTGGTTACCACCACGGTGCCCGACCAGCCTACTGCGCCCACGGCTCCCTCCGATGGCAACGAGGACACCACCTCGGCCGACTACGCTCAGTACATCATCAACCTCGCCGGTGACGAGTGGGATTCCGCGAACAACACATGGGCAAGCACCGACGGCACGTACTACTCGGCGCTCTCGACCTACTCCATCTCCAATGACTCCGCGAGCTACGCTGCCGCTGAGCAGGCCTATTACGTTGCGTACTCCAACTACTCCACCGCTGCCTCCCAGGCGTCCAGAGAGTGGACCACCTACGTCAATGGGCTTCTCTCGAATGCCTCGATCCAGATTAGCTCCCTGACGGTCTAAGGTCGGCACCTAGACAAGCCATTGAGAGGGACGGGGCGTTGCGCTCCGTCCCCTTTTTGATGACAATTTTGATGTACCGAGAGGAACGTACCGCAGCGAGTGTGGGCGCGTACCGCCCGTTGCCGGTTACAAGAGGGGAGTGCCAATGCGTGCGATTGTGAGTGCCTGCCTTCTGGGGAAGCCCGTTCGCTACGACGGCGGCTCCAAGCCGTGCCAGGCCGTTCTCGACCTTGCCGAGAAGCTCGAGGTGACGCCGGTGTGCCCCGAGACCGCGGCGCGCCTGCCCGTGCCTCGTCCTCCTGCGGAGCAGCACGAAGGTCGCGTCTGGCTGCGCGACGGAACGGATGTGACAGAGGAGTTCTCACGCGGGAGCCTGGAGATGCTCGCCGTTGCACGTCGCGCGGGGGCGCCGCTTGCCGTCCTCAAGGCAAAAAGCCCGTCATGCGGGGTACACGTCATCTACGATGGTACCTATACCGGTAACTTGACCGAGGGGGAGGGCGTCTTCGCCCGGCTCCTCGAGGAGGAGGGGATCTGCGTGGTTAGCGAGGAGACGGTTCAGTCCTGCAAGCCCTCTGTGGAGCATCCCGTTGCCATTGTGCTGGGGACTGGCCTGGGGCACCTTGCCAAGCTCGTCAAGCCCGTGCGCCGCATCGACTATCACGACATCGAGGGCTTCCCGGAGTCCGCGCGTCCCGTGAGGGGCCACGACTTCCAGGCTACGGTTGGCACCATCGACGACGTGCCCGTGGTGGTGTATCCCGGGCGCATCCACCTCTACCAGGGCTACTCTGCCTCTGAGGTCACCTCGCTCGTGCGTCACGCGTTCCGCCTGGGGTGCCGCGACATCATCTTTGCCTGTGCTACGGGCGCCATCGAGGGCAATGCCAAGGTGGGCCTCGGCATCCTCACCGACCAGATCAACTTCACGGGGAGAAACCCGCTTGCCGAGTGGGACGAGCTGCGCGACGTTGACACGCCGTTTGTGGACATGAGTGCGGCCTTCTCGCCCTACCTGCGTACGCTGGCACAGGGTGTGGCCGATGACACCGGCATTGGGCTTCAGCAGGGCGTCTATGCTGGCGTGCTGGGGCCGTCGTTCGAGACGCCTGCGGAGGTTGCCGCCCTGCGTTCGCTGGGAGTCTCTTTTACGGGCATGTCGACGGTGAACGAGGTTATCATGGCGCGTGCGCTCTACATGAACGTGCTGGGGCTCACGCTGGCCACCAACATGGCGGGGTCGGCCGACACCAATCACGGATCCGTTCTCGCGTGCGCCGAGCGCTACTCCGAGGACTTCGAGCGCCTGGTGCGCGGTGTGCTGAGAATGCTGTAGGGGGAGCCGTACTCCACACACCAACCTGGCCTCGCGCCTCGTCTCTTGCGTCGCCGGAAGGCCACTTTTGGTGGCGTTTGCAACAGACAGGGCCCTCCGGAGACAATTTGTCACCGGAGGGCCCTGTTTTCGAGATTCGTAACAAAATAGCGTCTTCCGGCGACGCCGCAGGAGGCGGCCGCCTACAGCGCGCCGTCTCGGAGTACGTCACCGAGGAAGGTTTCGTCGAAGGGGATGGCATCGGGGAGGTCAAGCGCGTTGCCCGAGGCAAAGACGATGTAGTTCTCGCCTACGTTTTGGCGGTCGATCACGAGGGTGATCGCAACGTGGGCAAAGGTTGCCACAAGTCCTGCGGCGACGCTTCTAAGGAAGCCGTTACCTGGGTCGTTCTCGTCTGGGACCACGTTGGCGAGAAGCACTCCGCTGGGGGAGAGCGCCTGGTGGGCGGCTTGGAACGCCTTTGCGGTGGCGAGGGAGCGCACGGGCGTATCGCGGACAAAGGCGTCGAGGACGATGGCGTCGTATGAGGATGGCGTGGCATTGTCGAGCACCTGGCGCCCGTCAGCGCAGATTACGTTGAGCTTGCCGCCCGCGCGCCTTTGCAGCTCGCAAGCCTCGTCCAGGTAGAACCAGCGGCGTGCGGCCTCGATGATGGCAGGGTCTATCTCGACCACGTCGGTCACTACGCCGGGGTGCTTCTCGGCTACGTACTTGGGAAACGCGAAGCCGCCACCGCCTATAGCAAGGATCCGCTGGACATTTGGCGTGAGGTCGAAGATGCGGCCAAAAGCGCGGTGGTATGCAAACGGAGGGTCCATGCGGCGTGGGCCGAGGAGAGTGGCGGACTGCCAGACGCCGCCGGTACTGAGGATTCGCTGCCATACGCCGTGCGCGTGCGTCGTGTGGACAAGGGCGAGGCCGGACTGCGTGCGCACTGCGTGGGGGAGAAGCTCGGCGGGGGAGGGGAAGTAGCTGTTTGGGCTGTCTGCCATGCTCGCCTCCCGTTGGTTGATGCCTGCGTTGGCTCACCATGATAGCGATGAGGGGCCTTTGCTGGCATGGTGCCATCAGCTTGTCGCTTTGGTGCCGAGCTTGTCGCCTTTGCGCGTGTTTTGGAGGGGGAGTTGCTTTCCGCTTGGGGTGGGTTGCACAAAAAACGAAGTTCTCAGTACTTTTTGGGGGTTCGCTTAGTATCACCTTGCCGGTGCCATTGCGCTACCTGCGGCTCCGCAATAGGCTAGCGCCTTAGTACTCGACGATTTGCCGAAAAAACTACTGAGAACTTCGATTTTTGTGCAAGGGGGTGCTCCCAGGCGGGGATTGTCTGGGACCCATTTTAGGGCTGGAGGTTTGCTGTCCCCCGTTGAGGGCTTATTGTTCTCCGCTTTGTAGGCGTGGCGAGCTTGGCGGAGGCTACATCCTTGCAAATTCCGATTGATTAGCGTGGCCTAACCAATCGGAATCCGCAGCTATTGGTCATGAAGGGCATCCAGCGGAGGCGAGCCGCCGAGGGAATCCATGGAGAAATCCGCAGTGACGCTTGCAAAGCGGAGCGTGTCCCCGTATAGTAGTTGGGCGCTCACGCGCAGGCCAGCATAGCTCAGTTGGTAGAGCACCGCTCTCGTAAAGCGGGGGTCATCAGTTCGAGTCTGATAGCTGGCTCCAGAGTAAGCCGCAGGTCAGAGGGTATATTTCCTCTGACCTGCTTCTCTTTCTGCGAGCCATCGAATTGGCTTTGCAACACGAAATTGCAACACACTGCACACCAGACGCCCATTTTCGTCTTCGTGAAGACCCAATGGGGGTTCCTCGGGTGCCAGGGCAGACCCTCGGGCGGTGTCTCGCCGTGCCCATCGTCCGCACAGGATGGGGTCTTGAAGCTTCGTTGAACTCCCTGTGGGCGCTGTGGTGCCGTTTTGCGGGGCGTTCGGGTCTTCTTCGGTGAAGAGGAGCCATTTGGTCTGATTGCGTGGCTTAGAACGGCTCTCAGAGCCTCGCATAGGAAAAGAGGAGTCCCGCCCGTGGCGAGACCCCCCATCACGCGAGTCTTCTTTCCTTGCTCCTACGCCTCCACGGGCACACCCTCAGAGGTAACCCCCGCACTGTTCATGTAGGCGTCCGATGCCTTGGACACGTCTTCGGCGGCGTTGGCGACCACCTGCCCGAAAGCCTTGGCGTAAGCCCCGCTCTCGTCTTCAAGCATCGAGGCGCACGTCTCCGCGAGGGTGGTGAGGGCGTCCTCGCACCGCCCGATGTAGCCCGCAGCATCGTCGTGCATGTCGATGCCCTGCCTGTTGGCGTTGGCGTAGACCATGCGGGCGAGCGTGTAGTTGCCATCCTTCTGCTTGGCCTCCCTCACGAGCTGCGCGGCCTCGCCCTGCGTGAGGTCGATGAGGGACAGGAACTGCATAGTCTCCGGGCTCACGTCACGGGGACGGGGTGTGAAGCTGTCTACACGCTGCTTGTGAAGCTCCTCTAATGCCTTTTGTGCGGTAGTGGCAAACTCTGCCTGGGCGTCTTCAATACGCTTGTCATAGGCAGCGTTGTTCTGCTTATAACCCTCGTCGCCGACGATACGGTCTCGCAGGTTCTGGCGGTTGCCCTCCTTGAACTTGCGCGCCTCGTCTATCTTTGCTTGCGCTTTAAGTGCAGCTTGGCTAATTGCGGATAGGGTGTTCTTGGCTGAATCGATATAAACCATTGTGTTTCCTTCCTTTGCTTGCAGGTTGTCTGATGAGGTGCGTGTCTATTCGCCAACGGGGAAAATGTCGCTGAGGCCGCCGAGAAGCTCGCGGTTCAGCCTGCGGCCTGTCGCGGCGCGCTCCATGCTCTCCGTCTGGTCTGTGAGACGGACGGCGTTCTGGATAATCGAGCTTGCAGCAGAGAGGCGCACGCTGGGGGACGCCGCCTTGTCGTGCATGATTTCGCAGATGACCTCCACGGCGTCCGAAAACTTGGACTGCAGAGTCTTCACGCCCGCATCGAGAAGCTCATGCCGGGCGGCTGTGTACAGCTCCACGAACTCCGGGTCTGCCTTGTAGGCGCGCAAGGTGGACTCTCCGATGCCCGAGACCTTCGCCGCCTCTTTGGCCGTAGGACACGCCACAAGCGCCGCTACGGCTCGTTCGTAATTCTTTGCCATAAACTTGTACCTTTCCTAGTAGCAAGGCGCTTAAAATCGCTTAGAAGCGCCTCAGAATGGATATTCGCTGTTCAAAGCCTCGTGCTCAGACGGCCTTGAAGGTTCCCGCTCATACGATGCATTGGCCTTCTCAGAGATGCGTAGAAGGTAAGCCCGCCAATCGCGGATGGGGTTTCCCTCCCCGTCAGTCCAGCCCCTGCCCTTGAGCCTTCCGTACTCGTCGCCGTAGGGTTCCGGTACGTCGTTCTCCTCCATGAACTGAACCCACTCGTCCTTGGAGGGGAAAGCTGCAGTCGATTTGCCAAAATCGACCATATCTTTTCTATTGCTGTTACTCTTACTCTTATCTATTACTATTGTCTCCAACCCATCGGTAGGGGGCTGGGTGGTACCTGAATATTCAGTCTCTGCAGGTGAGTGGGCTTGTGCGTCATCAATTTCATGCGAAATTTCGAGGTCGCTTTCTGCCAAAAGTTGACGGGTTTTTGCAGAAACCTCTTCATTTCCAGTCGATTTTCTCCCAGCTTTCGAGCCGTTCTTCATGCCGTTGAGCACAGAAGTGCGGTACCTGTCTAGGTTGCCCCTCTGCGAGAAGTCGAACAGCTTCCTGAGGTTTCCCGTGAGGTCGCACTCGCCCGTGAAGAAGTAGCCCACGCATGCGTAGAGCATCTTCCGCGCCTGAGCCTCTGGGAGCGCATTCAGCCCCTCGTAGAAATCGCGGCTCACCTTCATGTACCTGATTTCGCCCATGTCGGTAGCACCTTCGTTGCGGCGGGTATGCCTGCCCATACTCGCGTCTGGCCTTCTCTCGCCGCTCATAGCCGCTGCCTAGCCAATCAGGCTGTCGTATGCGCCCGTGCGGCGCTCGATGAGCTGGCGGCACGCTGGCACCTCCGCCATGAGCAGGCGCGCTAGCGCCGCGACGTGGTTGTTGTTCACCTTGGTGGTGCGCCCGTGGCTGTCGGTGAAGTCCCGCCTGCGAACCTGCTCCGCAAGTTCTTGCATCCCGAACCTGCGCCCCTGGGAGGCGTAGACTCGCGCCGTTCTGACCATGTAAGACCAGGCGCCTTCGTTCTCGGAGACCCACTCCTCCGCCTCGCGCATGAACCTCCTGCGCCTGTCGGCTATCATCTGTGAGGAGGTGGCTCCGAACCCCTCGCCCTTGGCCTCTGCGACGGCTGCAACCATCGCGGGGGCCGTTCCCTCCCTAGCTGGCATCGTGCATCGCCTCTCCGAGGCCGAGCTGCTCTATGAGGGCATCGCGGCCTATGCGCCACTGCCCGCCAACCTTTACCGCCTTCACGGAGCCGCTGTTGCACAGTCGAATCATCGTCCGCGCGCTCACGTTTGCTACCTCGCCCGCCTGTCTTGGGCTGAGAGAGGGCGGCAACGGTTCGTGCCCCTGTCCAACGTCCATCATCACTTGCGTCATTTGTGCCTCCTAAGTTCGTGTTTTGGCGGTTGTCGCCGCCCTTGTCATGAATGACGATACGAACTCAGAAAAGACACGTCTACCTGCTATTTCAAAAAGAATCGGACACGTTTGGATAATGCTCATCAGGCGTTTTGTGCCTCGAAAGGGGATGAGTGACAACAAATCGGGCACGGATTGACTCTAGGATGAGTAATCCATGCCCGACTTTGCTGTGGGGTTTGTGGTCTTGCGGAGCTACTTGGCGTGTGACCTCGGAGTTCCTTTTGCTGGCTTCGGCCCAACGAACCGTGCAAGGGCAGTGTCATCCATCGACCCTATCATCTCCCGGGCGCGTGCTTCCAGCTGCATGCGTCTGCCGAACGCGATGGGCACTTTCCCGAACGCAATGTTTTGATAGGCGAAACTCCAAGCGGCTTCGAGATTCCACCCATCCACGTACAGGTCGTGGTAGAAGTCCAGCTCATCGTCCTCCAGACTGCCTACGCGCTCCGGTTTGTCCAGATTGATTTGGTTGGTCTTGAAGTCCAGTTCCAGCTTCCTAAGATGGTCTACAAACCTAACGTGCAGCTCGTCGTTGCGAGCTTCCAGTGCCTCGCTTATGCACTCGATTGCGCGGTCTCCCCATCCTTCGTAAGTCCCATTGGGGTCGTACTCGCCGCCGTCTCGCCACCGCTTGAGCGTCCTGACGTCGCATCCTATGGCCGCCGCCACTTGCTCAAATTTGACCCCGAGAGTCTTGTAGGCTTCATCGAGCGTCACGGGGGCACGCATCTCCTTATGCCCATACCTTTTCATCTGCCATCAGTTCCCGTCTTGCCGAAAGGTATCACGCGGGCGGCGGTTGCCCCGCCCTCCATCGTCTCGAAAACGCTCTCCATCGTCCGGCGCTTGGCCTCTGGGTCGGCGCTCGTGTATATGTTCAGCGTCATTGAGGCATCAGCGTGCCCGAGGATGCTGGCGACGCTCTTCACGTCTGCCCCCTCGGCAATGGCTGTGGTTGCGAACGTGTGGCGTAGGTCATGAAAGGTCGGGGGCTTGCCTTGGGAGCCTACCAAGCCGAGGCGCTTCACCCTGCGGCTCCAAGCACGCCACAGCACGCGGGGGCTGTAGTATTTGCCCGTCATGGGGTCTCCGAGCACGAAGCAATCATCCAGAGAAGCTCTCAGGCCACCTTCCCGCCTCTTTGAGATGTGTTCCTCCCTTAGGTTGGCAAGCTCATCGGCCAACGGCTTCGGTAGAGGTATGTCTCTGCGGCTGCCATCCGTCTTGGCCGATTTCTCATAGGTTCCTTCTCCGTCACGGCCTATGGCGTTACGCACCCTGATGAACTGACCCCTAAAATCAACGTCGCGCCATCTGAGGCCGCAAATCTCGCCCTCCCTCATGCCTGTGAAGAGTGCGAGTTTGATTCCCAAGACAGCGGCATCGCTGCGCCTCACATGCGGGTCTTCTGCGTTGAGGTCATCCAGCAGGCGTATGCGTTCCTGCGGGGGGAGGTAGTTAGGTTCGTGTCTGTGCTGCTTCAGGGGCTTCACCTGGTCGGCGGGGTTGTATTCGACGACGTGCGAATACATGGCGTGTTTTATCGAAGCCTTCAGCAGGCGAAAAGCTATGTTAACCGTAACCGGGGCATAATGTTTGCTCTGCTTGTCCATCCACAACTCAATCATGTCTGCCGTGAGACCCTTCAATGGCTCCTCTCCCAGTCCGTCCGCAATGAGGTGGGAGGCACGGCGGTAGCCGTTCATCGTGGACTTCTCCACGCGCTTCTGCTGTGCTAGCAGGTAGGAATCGACGAACTGCGAGACTGTAGAAGCGGGGGTGAGCTTTCCCGCCGCCTCCAGCTCCTCGTTATGCGCTCTTTCCGGCTCGGCACGTTCCACCTCTTCACGCCATGCCTTGAGAGCCTTTTCGGCGTTCTTCGAACCACGGGTGTTGTCCTTGCCCCCGTAACACTTGATGTCGAAGAGTTTGGTGAGCATCTTCCAAGGGCCGTAGACGGGGTTTCCCTTCGCGTCGGTCTTGTTGGGAATCTTCTCGTGGTACCTGATTATTCCCTGCCACCTGCCGCACGGGTGCTTACGTATTGACCCCAAGGAGCTTTCCTGGAACTCTCTCATGTGTCCCCTCGATTCGTGTTGCAACACGCATTGCACTATGAATTTTATCACCCGTTGTCTTTGTTGGCTATTTCTGTCTTAAATAAGAGCAGGTAAATAGCCAATATTTCCTGAAATAGCTTTGCTGTCATAGACGGTAAAACTCTCGTAAAGCGGGGGTCATCAGTTCGAGTCTGATTGCTGGCTCCATTGTTTTCGCAGGTCAAGATACATGTTGTCTTGACCTTTTTCATTACGCACGTCTTCCTTTTAGTGAGCGTAGCGACAGGCGCAACTCCCCAAAGTCCCACGCACCTGTCAATCGCTGCGCCAAAAAGTTGCCATGACAACATTTCTTCTCAGCGCTTCGTCGCATCCTTGCTCTGATCAACAGGTGAAAGGAGCAATCCCATGAACGAAACAGCCGGTCACGCGTTTAGCATCGCCGCCGACAACCCGCCCGTCGCGGGCTGCACGGTTTCGCACCCGGTGTGGGAGGCTGCCGGAAACGGCTTCTCGTACTTCAGCCTTGGAGCGGGGACCGACATTAGCGCCGAGCTATACGGCTACCACAGGCTGGAGCTTGTTGTTGCCGGCGAGGCGCAGATGACGGGGGCAGTTCCCGCCACCGTCCAAACCGGGCAGGCCGTAGTTACGCCCACTAATGTCCCGATGGGAGTGCGCGCGGAGAAGGACACCGTCTACGTTGAGCTGTCGCTCGAGAAGGGAACCACCATGAATAGCGTGATTAAGCCAGGCGAGGCATTTACCCTCAAGGACCTTATCCCGTACCAGGACGGTCGTATCGTGAACATGGACCTGGCGCACAATAACAGCATGAAGTTCGTGCTCATGAGCTTTGACGCCGGGACCGGTCTCTCCGAGCACGCCGCACCCGGGGATGCCCTTGTCTTTGCGCTGGACGGCGAGGCAACCATCACCTACGAGGGGGTCGAGAACCTCGTCCGCGCCGGCCAGACCTTCAAGTTTGATGCAGGCGGTCGCCATGCCGTTCGTGCCGACAAGCGCTTCAAGATGGCGCTGCTGGTCACGCTGGCGTAGGGGGAGGAGCCCTAGGCTTGTTGTCGGGGCACTCTAGCAGCAACTTGTTGATAAGGAGCCGGGCGCATCTGTCGCCTGGCTCCGTTACTATTGAGGTAACGTTGCTGGGCTTCGAGGAGGTGTCGTGTTGTCAGCTGGTGGTCCCTCGGAAAATGTGCCCCGTCTTGATAAGTGCGTTCCTGCGGATGTGCGGGTTCTTCTGCCGCGTGCGGTTGAGGCGCTGCGCCACCACGGGATTTCTAGGGCGGTATTGTTTGGCTCCCAGGCAAATGGACGTGCAGACGCCCACAGCGATATAGATCTTGCCATTTGGCCAGACGCCGGTTCGACAGCCCATGACTACTTCGAGCTTGTGGATGAGCTTGATGCGCTCGATACCCTGAGGCAGTGGGATTTGGTCGACATGACGTGCTGCTCCGAGGAGAGCACCATCGCAAAGGAGGTGGCTGAGCATGGCATTGAACTATTCTCGCAGGCTTGATCAGCTCCATCGGCTCAACGAAGAGCTGGCAGAGGCACCCAGCAAACCGGTCTTTACTGACGGCTACGTCCTGAGCGGACTTCTCTCCAAGTTCAAGATTTGCTTTGACATTAGCTGGAAGCTGATGAAGGACATCCTTATTGGCGACCTCGGCATCGTTGATTTCCCCAAAGGTAGTCCGCGCGAGGTGATTGCCATCTCTGCCTACAACGGACTCATTGCTGATGACGAGACCTGGCTCGAGATGCTAAAGCTTCGAAACGAGCTTTCCCATATCTATGACGGAAATGCTGCCGAGCAGGCGGCTCGAGCGGTTATGAATCGCTATATCAGCGTTCTCGCCAACTTTGAAAAGGACATGCAGGCACGCGTGGGACGGTAGCATCCGCTCTGGTGGCGCGCGACTGCAAGCTCCGCGCCAGTCCCGGAGAGTGCTGCTGAGACGAAAACGGACACATAACATCATCCAGAGCAGGGAGAATGTCCGAGAACGCCTCAACAGCCCGCGGGATCCCGGTAGCCCGCGAGACCTTGACGGCTCGCTAGCCCTCCGGGATCGGTATGAGTGCGTTCACGTGGAAGACGTCGCCGTCGCTGCTAAAGGTCACGCTGCCGCCGTACTTCTCGGCAACGTCGCGCATGGAGCGGGAACCAAGCCCGTGTCCGGTTGGGTCGGCCGCCGTGGTCTGGGGCAGGCCGTCCACCATCGTCACCGCACCATCAAAGTAGTTGGTCACGTTAAGCGTGAGCATGCCGCCCGTGCGCCGTGCCACCAGACCAATCGCGCGCTTCTCGGGATCAGCAACCTTCCGCACGGCGTCAAGCGAGTTGTCGAGGGCGTTTCCCACCAGCGAGTAGATGTCGACGGGGTCCATGAACGCCAGCGCCGAGCCGTCGGCAATGCACGAGAGGGTCACGCCCTCTCGCTCGCACACCAGGCCCTTCACAAAGAGCAATGTGTCCAGGGCGTCGTTTCCGGTCTTTAGCCGCAGCTCGGACATGCGCGTTTCGCTCGCCAGCTCTTTGAGCTTCGCCGTGTCCGCCCCACCCTCACGTGCTGCCGCGCGCACGTGCTGACGCATTGCCTCCATGCGCGCGTTCACCGCCTCCACGCTCTCGCGCATGAGGGTGTAGTGGCTCTCCTGGTCGGCGTCCATGCGCTCGAGAGTCGCCACGTCGGACTCAAGCTGCCGCGAGTAGAGCATCTCAAACTCCAGCACCAGCGCAAAGGCGCAAATCACGTCATGAACGGCCCGCAGCACCATCACAAATTGAATGGGAATTCCCATGTCAAACAGGTGCTTGTTCTCCATGTCAAAGACAATGGCAATGAGAACCACCAGCGCCAGCACCAGAAGGATCTTCTTGTTCTCGATCTCCACAAGGCCGTTCTTGTGAATTGGCCGCACAAACAGCCAGTAGCACACAGGGTAGACCACGGCCATTCCCAGCAGGTTAAGAGGCAGGAAGAGGGGGCTCGACATGTTGGTGCCCATGCCCTCGGCGAGAAGGAACGCGGAATACGTGAGCGTGCTCGCGAGGTTCTGGATGATGTAGCCGGCGGTGGCACAGAAGAGCGCCGTCCAGATGGAGACCTCAAAGCAGAAGACCAGCGCCGCCACGATGAGGACGAGCATGGCGACAAAGTCCAGCGCCTCCGCCGCAAACGAGACCGCTCGGCTTGAGAAGACCGAGATGATGAGAGAGTTCCTGTAGAGCGCAAACGAGACAAGCACCAGTCCCGCGCAGGAGGCAATTGCTCGCACCAAGAGGTGGCTGCGCCTCGGAAGCTGCGCCGCAAACATCCCAACGGCAAGCACGAGCTGGGAGGATATGGTTATGGCCAGTATGAGTGCCGCCCTTGCCATGAGTGCGGATATGGTTGCGCTCATGCTCGCCTCGCCCCCCTTGCCGGCTCGACGGGAAGGGGGATCAGCACGTCTAGGCGGAAGAGGTCCCCTTCGGTGCTCGTGGTTATCGAGCCGCCATAGCGCTCCGCGACGGCACGCATGTGGCGCGCGCCAAAGCCGCGCGCGTCCTGCGGCGTCTGTCTAAGCGGTAGGCCGTCCGAGAGCCTCGCGTCCCCGCGAAAGTAGTTCTCCACGTGGGCGCTCACCATGCCGCCGGTACTTCTCACGGTGAGGTCGATCACGCGCTTGCTCGGGTCGTCGAGCTTCTCGACCGCCTCGATCGCATTGTCGACCGCATCGCCAAAGAGGGAGTAGATGTCTGCTGGCGCCATGAAAGAAAGGGCGTCACCGTCTGCCACGCAGCCAAGCGCGATCCCTTCGCGTTCGCAGACCAGGCCCTTCTCGGTGAGGACCGTATCGAGGGCAACGTTTCCGGTCCTGACCCCGGCGTCGTAGACGTTTAGCTGGCGTTCCAGGTCGGCGAGGGCGTCTGCGCCCACAAAGCCCAGGGCCTCCAGGTCGCGGAGCTGGTGGCGGATGTCGTGCATGCGCACGTTGATGGCCTGTGCGTTGGCGCGCGATGCCGCCAGGCTTTTTGCGTCGTCGGCGCGGGCGCGCTCCATGGCGGCGACGCTCGTGCGCAGGCTTCTCGTATAGAGCAGCTCGAACTCCACAGTGAGCATGAAAGCGCAGGATATGCCGTGAATCATCCGCAGGAGCACCACGTCGCCGGTGCCTGTGCCCAGGGCAGGCAGGGACTTGTTCACCAGGTCAAAGGCAATGACCACGAGAATCACCGCTGCCACCACCACGAGCATCGCGTGGTCCTCGACGTCGGTGAGGCGGTGGCGTCTCACCGGAAGGGCGAAGGCGAGGTACCCAAGGAAGTAGACGATGCACGTGACAGCCGCGGCCTCCGCGAGCTGGAGCGGCATGGGTCTCTCGCCGAGCACAAAGACGAGCAGGCCGTCGGCGCCGCTTGCGAGGTTCTGCATGGTGTAACCAGTGGTGGCAAAGAAGAGGGCCACCCACACGGAGGCATCGAAGAGGGCGAGAAGAACCGGCACCGCAAGCACCAGCACCACCGAGAAGAGCACGAACTCGGCGAGAACCCGCGAGGGACCCGTCATTGCCGCCACGCCGGTCGCCCCGGCCACCGCGACGCCCACTAGGGTGAGTGCGGCCGCCGTGGCGGCCAGCCCGACGAGGCGCGCCCAGAAGTGCGGCTTGCGGGGGAGGGGCCAGGCAAAGATGAGCATGGCGGCTGCGATCTGTGCCACCGTCTCCAGGGCGCTCGCCGCGAGGGAGGCGTCCATTAGATGCTTCCGCCGAGGTATTTTGCAATCTCGTCCACAGCGGCGCGCCGGCGCGACCGGCTGAAGAAGTACGTCTCGCCTGTGGTGGTGTGGACCTCTGGCCCCGTTACCGTGCGCACATATGCCATGTTGAGCAGGCAGCTGTTGGAGATGCGCACGAAGGGCGCCTGCGAGAGCTCCGCCTCCGTCTTGGAGAGGCTGCCGCGCACCACATAGGTACCGCCGTCTGCGAGGTGGTAGACCAGACTGTGGTTTGAGACCTCGACGGCCACCAGCTCGGCGGCGGGAATCACGCGCAGGCCGTCGTGAGAGGTCACCACCACGTTGGTGCCCGAGTTGCGCTTCAGGATGCGCATCGCCTTGTCCATGCGCATCTTGAAGTTGTAGTACGAGACGGGCTTCACCACAAAGTCCAGAGCGTCCACCTCGTAGCCACGCACCGCATACTGGGCGAGGTTGGTCACAAAGATGATGGGGGTCTCGGAGTCGTAGGTGCGGATGAGGGTGGCCGCCTCCATGCCGTTGATGCCAGGAAGCCCAATGTCCATGAAGATGAGGTCGAACTTCGCGTCCCCCGAGGTCGCGCCAAGGGCGGACTTCTCCCAGCTCACCTGAAACTCAACGCCGTTCTCGCGCGAGTAGCGCTCCAGGCTGTGACGAAGCGTCTCGGCCTCGCGCTCGTCGTCCTCGACCATGAGTATGCGATACATGCTAGCCCCCTCCGTTCCCCTCGAACATGGTACGCGATGGTGGGCCTCTTGCGCCAACCGCACGGCAGGCGGACCCCGAGCGGAGGGCGCGTCGGCGCGGCGCGGTGCAGACCGCGACCCTGTTTTGACGGGTTACGACCTTCGCGGCGCACGCGTTGTCAATGCCTCTACTGTTACGGCTGGAAGGGGTCCTCTCGTTGCGCCGAGGACTTTCTCGAGCGGGCGTTCGGCTTCCTGTTGGGCCATTCGTGGCATGTGGCAGACCGAATGTGCCACTTTTCCCCGGCGTGGCGAGAGGCGGAATAGAGTTGAGGCAGTTAAAGGTGCACAGCGGAGCCGTGTATGCGAGGGAGCGGGTTTGATGAAGCACGCAGACCTTATCGGAAAGATGACGCTTGAGGAGAAGTGCGCGCTTCTCCAGGGGGCTACGACCTTTGGAAGCTGGAGTTTTGAGCGCCTTGGCATTCCCGAGATGGAGTTCTCGGACGGCCCCAACGGCCTGCGTCATCAGCTTGGCGCGGCAGACCACCTGGGGATTGCGGGCTCCGAGCCAGCCACCTGCTTTCCCACGGCCGTGACGGTGGCAAACACCTGGGACGAGGCGCTTGGCGAGAAGATAGGCGAGGCGCTGGGCGAGGAGACCGCTGCCCAGGGCGTGGGTACGCTTCTGGGGCCGGGCCTCTGCATGAAACGCTCGCCGCTCTGCGGGCGCAACTTTGAGTACTTCTCCGAGGACCCCTATCTTGCGGGCAAGATGGCCGCATCCTATGTGCGCGGCATCCAGTCCCAGGGCGTCGCCGCGTGCCCCAAGCACTTTGCCGCCAACAACCAGGAGACGCGACGCCAGGCGTCGAACTCCGTGGTAGACGAGCGCACCCTGCGCGAGAACTACCTCACTGCCTTCGAAATCGTGGTGCGAGAGTCTCACCCCAAGTCCATCATGAGCTCCTACAACCTGATCAACGGCACCTATGCCAACGAGAACCGCCACCTCCTGCGCGACATCCTGCGCGGGGAGTGGGGCTTCGACGGCGCCGTGGTGACGGACTGGGGCGGCTCGAACGACCACGTTGCCGGTGTGGAGGCGGGTTCCACCTTCGAGATGCCCGCACCGGGCATGGATTCCGTGAGGCAGCTGGTTGCTGCGGTTCACTCTGGCCGCCTCCCCGAGGAGGTGCTCGACGGCTGCGTGGATGACGCACTCGAGCTGGTCCTTTCCACTCGTCCCGCAGTCGAGGGCGCCACGGGGGAGTTTGACAAGGTCGCCCACCACGCGCTCGCGCGCCAGGCCGCAGCCGAGGGAGCGGTGCTGCTCAAGAACGAGGGCTCGATGCTCCCGCTTGCTGCGGGCACGAAGGTCGCCCTTGTGGGCGATTTTGCCCGCGAGCCTCGCTACCAGGGCGCCGGCTCGTCTGCGGTCAACTCCACTCAGGTCGACAACGTGCTCGACATGGTGGGGGAGAGCGGCCTCACGCTCGTTGGGTACGAGCAGGGCTTCCTTCGCCACGGCGGTGAGGATGCCGGCAAGCGCGACGCTGCCGTCGAGCTGGCGCAGCACGCCGACGTTGTCATCGCGTGCCTGGCACTTGACGAGATCGCGGAGTCCGAGGGCGCGGACCGTCGCAACATGCGCCTGAACGACAACCAGGTAGAGCTCCTGCACGCCATCTCGCAGGTGAACCCCAACGTGGTCGTGCTTCTCTCCGCTGGTTCTTGCGTCGAGACCGACTGGGTTGCCGACGCCCGTGCGGTGCTTTACCTCGCACTGGGCGGACAGGCCGGCACAGGCGCAGCACTCGATCTTGTCTGCGGGCGCACAAACCCCTCCGGCAAGCTCACGGAGACCTGGCCGAAGCGCCTGACAGACACCCCCACGGCTGGCCGCTTCCCGGCACAGGGCATGAGCGCCGAGTACCGCGAGGGCATCTACGTGGGCTATCGCTACTACCAGACGGCGGGCGTTGACGTAGCGTACCCGTTTGGCTATGGCCTCTCGTACACGAGCTTCTCGTACAGCGACCTCAAGGCAACTCCCGAGAGCGTGACCTTCACCCTTACAAACGAGGGCGACTGCCCGGGCGCCGAGGTCTGCCAGCTCTACGTTGCCAAGCCAGAGCACGGCGTGTTCCGGGCCGCGCAGGAGCTCAAAGGCTTTGCCCGCGTGGAGCTTGCGCCGCACGAGAGCAAGCAGGTAAGCATTGCCCTTGACGACAAGGCGTTCCGCTACTTTAACGTGGCCACCGACGCCTGGGAGGTAGAGGGCGGTACCTACGAGCTGCGCGTTGGCGCTTCCAGCGAGGACATTCGCCTTGTTGGGACTGTTGAGGTTGAGGGCACCAACGCGCCCGACCCCTACGCCGGCGTTGACGTGACGCCCTACCAGACGGGCAAGGTCCAGACCGTGGATGACGCGCACTTCGCGGCGCTTCTCGGTCACCCCATCCCCAGCCCCAAGGTGCGCATCGACCGCAACATGTGCTTCTGCGACCTCAACCACGGCCGCTCGCCGATCTTCTGGATTGTGTGGCTGGTGCTTGCGGCCATGAAGCGTGCGGCCGACGCCTCGGGCAAGCCCAACCTCAACGTGCTATTCATCTGGAACATGCCGCTGCGAGCGCTGGCCAAGATGACCAACGGCATGGTCTCGATGGGTATGGTCGATGCCATCGTGCGCGAGATCAAGTGGTGGGGCCTCGCGGGAATCGTACCGGCACTGCTCGTCAAGCTTGCGACCGGCGAGGGCTTCATTCTGGTGTGGTTCCTCTGGTTTATCGTGCCGATCCTCATCGCCTTTGTCGCGAACCTCATTGGCAATGCGCGTACCACGAGTGCGCTTGACGCAGCGGGGAAGTAGCCTGCGCGTCGGCCGCGTTGCCGGGTAGGTCAGCGTGACCGTGACAGAAGTTGGTTAATCGGCCGTGTGGCCGGGAAGGAGGGGGCGAGTCAATGAGCTTCAAGACGTGGACCGAGGAGCACAAGACGCTCTGGCAGTTCATCAAGTTCAACGTGCTGTCGAACATCTCCACCATCACGCGCCTTGTGTGCACGTGGGTGGGCACGGCAGTCTTCATCAACGGAATGCAGCTGAACAGCCCGTTCAAGTTCTGGCTGTTTGACTACACCTCCCAGGGCTCCAACTACCTGGGCGGCTTCATCACGTTCCTCATCGCCGAGGTGCTGGCGCAGGTCGTGAACTTCTTCGTGCAGATGCTCTGGGTGTTTGACTCCGACACCTCGTTCAAGGACGCTGCCTGGAAGTACGCGCTGCTCGCCGTGCTCATCGTGGTGGTCAACCTGATTCTCCCGAGCTATGTGACGGCCTTCTGCCAGGGCACTTTTGGCTGGGATGTGGGTCTCTCCGGCACCGTGGCATCCTTTGTGAACACCCTGGCCGCGGTCATTGTGAGCTTCCCGCTGCTCAAGTTCTGGATCATGCCGGACTCCAAGGGCAAGAAGGCCGAGGCCAAGGAGGCGTAGTTGTCTCAAGGACTCAATCCATTCCCTGTCCTCAAGTGAGGTTGTCGCCCCGTCTTGCTTTGGCAAGGCGGGGTTTTGTGTTCGAAAATTTCTCTGGAAGTCTCGGGGAGTGGCCAGCCTGTTGGGCTTAGCGCTTCTGTGCATGAAAAGGCTCTATCGAACGGGGTTTTGTCGAGTGCTGCATGAAAACGTCCTATCGAACAGTCCTAGCAGCCAGCAGAAAACAATCTTGAAACCATAGTTTCATTTAAATGAATATTTTGAATAATTGATTCGAATATCTGTAATCTTAGTTTTGAATTTGATGGAACTTCTCATTTGGAACTGTTCGATAGGACGTTTTCATGCAGTGATCCAGGTTTCTTCGTTCGATAGGGCGATTTTGTGCATTGAACGCCTCCCCGCGAGCCTCTCTCGGCCCTGGTCAAGAAGGAATCCTCGGTCTGTTTTTCTTTATCGGTATCTGAGAATCTTCTCGGCGTTTCCGCAGATAAATTTAGGTGCTACCGATAAAGAGCGGAGGGGGATGGGAGAGGGGAGGGAGGAGAGGGGCCGGGGACCGACGGTGGCTAACCGTACGAATTGTTGTTGCGACGTGTGCGAGAATGCCCACGCTGTGTTCTGGGGCACCGCTTAGCTAAACTCAAAGGCTGGCAAAAAACGTCTGCGAGAGACACCGTCCTACGTCGTCTCGCAGAACTGGCCACCAGATTCGCAAGCAACAACGAGGGGAGCCACATCACATGGCATCCGACTCCATAGTCATACGCGGCGCCCGCGAGCACAACCTGCAGAACGTCGACGTGCGCATCCCGCGCGACAAGCTCACGGTGATCACGGGCCTCT
Organism: Olsenella sp.; assembly: GCA_022648325.1. Taxonomy (GTDB): domain Bacteria; phylum Actinomycetota; class Coriobacteriia; order Coriobacteriales; family Atopobiaceae; genus Tractidigestivibacter. The sequence continues at coordinate 166,414 of JALCMG010000004.1, read as the reverse complement.
CCGGCTCGGGCAAGTCGAGCCTGGCGTTCGACACCATCTACGCCGAGGGCCAGCGCCGCTACGTCGAGAGCCTCTCCAGCTACGCCCGCCAGTTCCTGGGCCAGATGGACAAGCCCGACCTCGACTCCATCGACGGTCTCTCGCCCGCCGTCTCCATCGACCAGAAGACCACGTCGAGAAACCCGCGCTCGACGGTGGGCACCGTCACCGAGATCTACGACTACTTGCGCCTTCTCTTTGCGCGCGTGGGCGTGCCCCACTGCCCGGAGTGCGGCCGCGTGATCGAGCGCCAGACCACCGACCAGGTTGCTGACAAGGTCCTGGCCCAGGGGCAGGGACGTCGCGCGCTGGTGCTGGCGCCCGTGGTTCTCGGCCGCAAGGGCGAGTACACAAAGCTCTTTGAGGACCTGCGCCGCGAGGGCTTCAGTCGCGTGCGCATCGACGGCGAGGTGCGCGAGCTCGACGGCGAGGTTCGCCTCGAGAAGAAGCTCAAGCATACGGTGGAGGTGGTGGTCGACCGCATCGTGATCCGCGAGAACTCCCTCAACCGCATCGTCGAGGCCATCGAGCAGGCCACCAAGCTCGCGGCCGGCAAGGTGGGCGTCTACCTCCTGCCCGACCGCGACGACCCCGAGGCCATGCCCGGCGAGCTCCTCCAGTATTCGCTTGCGCTCGCGTGCCCCATCCACGGCCACTCGATCGACGATTTGCAGCCGCGCGACTTCTCGTTCAACGCGCCCTACGGCGCCTGCCCCGACTGCGACGGCCTGGGCTTCCGCAAGGTCGTCGATGCGGAGGCGCTGATCGACGACCCCTCGCTCTCCATAGCCGAGGGCGTATTTGGGTCGATCTTCGGCCACTCCAACTACTACCCGCAGATCCTCTCCGCCGTCTGCGCGCACCTCGGCGCCTCGGACCAGACGCCCTGGAAGGACCTGCCAAAGAAGGTGCAGAAGGCACTTCTCGACGGACTGGGCACCACCAAGATCCGCGTGGACTACCGCACGCGCGACGGGCGCAACACGCACTGGTTCACCACCTACTCCGGCGTGCGCAAGATCCTCTTCGACAAGTACCAGGAGACGACCTCCGAGACTATGCGCGCGCATCTCGAGCGCTACATCCACGAGGTGCCCTGCCCAACGTGCCACGGTGCCCGCCTTAAGCCCGAGATCCTTGCCGTCACGGTGGGCGGCAAGAACATCAACGAGGTCTGCGACCTCTCATGCCGCGACTGCCTTGCGTTCTTCGAGGGGCTTGAGATTCCCGAGCGCCAGCGCGCGATCGCCGTGCCCATCGTGAAGGAGGTCAAGGCGCGCCTGCGCTTCATGGTGAACGTGGGCCTCGACTACCTCACACTCAGCCGTGCGGCTGCAACGCTTTCCGGCGGAGAGGCGCAGCGCATCCGCCTTGCCACGCAGATTGGCGCCGGGCTCATGGGCGTGCTCTACATCCTGGACGAGCCATCCATCGGCCTTCACCAGCGCGACAACGACCGCCTCATCGCAACGCTCAAGAGCCTGCGCGACATGGGCAACACCGTGATTGTGGTCGAGCACGACGAGGACACCATCCTCGCGGCCGACTACGTGATTGACATGGGGCCCGGCGCAGGCGAGCTGGGCGGGCACGTGGTGGCCGCGGGCACGCCGCAGGAGATCGAGGCGAGTCCCGACTCCCTCACTGGCGCCTATCTCACGGGCAAGCGACAGATTCGCCTGCCGGAGGAGCGACGCAAGCCCGGACGCGGCACCATCAAGATCACCGGTGCCACGGCAAACAACCTCAAGGGCGTGACCGCCAAGGTGGAGCTGGGAACACTCACCGTTGTCACGGGCGTCTCGGGCTCGGGCAAGAGCTCGCTGGTCACCGACACGCTTGCTCCAGCGCTCACCAACGCGGTCCAGCGCTCGAAGCGACCCGTCGGCACGTACAAGAAGCTCGAGGGCGTCGAGCTCATCGACAAGGTCATCGACATCGACCAGAGCCCCATCGGCCGCACGCCGCGCTCGAACCCGGCTACCTACATCGGCCTCTGGGACGACCTGCGCGCCCTCTTTGCGTCCACGCCCGAGAGCCGTGCGCGCGGCTACAGCCCCGGTCGCTTCTCTTTCAACGTGCCCGGTGGACGCTGCGAGGCGTGCAAGGGCGACGGACAGATAAAGATCGAAATGAACTTTCTGCCTGACGTCTACGTGCCCTGCGAGGTCTGCCACGGAAAGCGCTACAACAGGGAGACGCTCGAGGTCACCTACCATGGCAAGTCTATCTCGGACGTGCTGGACATGACAGTGAACGAGGCATTGGCCTTCTTCACCAACATTCCGCGCATCAAGAACAAGCTGCAGACCCTGCACGACGTGGGCCTGGGATACATCCACCTGGGCCAGAGCTCTACGACGCTCTCCGGCGGAGAGGCCCAGCGCGTCAAGCTTGCCAAGGAGCTCCATCGCCAGCAGACGGGCAAGACCTTCTACATCCTTGACGAGCCCACCACCGGTCTGCACTTCGAGGACGTCCGCCAGCTCATCGACGTGCTCGAGCGTTTGGTTGACGCCGGCAACACCGTCCTTGTCATCGAGCACAACCTCGATGTGATCAAGATGGCCGATCGTGTGCTTGACCTGGGGCCCGAGGGCGGCGACGGCGGCGGTACCATCGTGGCTTACGGCACGCCCGAGGAGGTTGCCAAGGTCCCCCAGAGCTACACGGGCCGCTACCTGGCCCGCATTCTCGAGTGCGACCGCGCGCGGCTGGCGGTGGGGGAGGAGTAGCCATGGCAAAGCGCGAGAAGTTCCAGAAGACCAACGCCATGCGCGAGCTTGAGCGGGCGGGCATCTCGTTTACCTACCGCGAGCTCGAGGAGGACGACCTCACGCGCGGCCTGGGCCTGCGCATGGCGCTCGAGGCGGGCGTCGACCCGGCGTCCTCGTTCAAGACGCTGGTCACGGTGGCCCCCTCCGGCACCTACGTGGTGTGCTGCATTCCCGTGGGCGAGGAGCTCGACTTCAAGAAGGCCGCGGCGGCAGCAGGCGAGAAGAGCCTCTCGATGCTTCCCACCAAAGAGCTCGAGGGGCTCACTGGCTACGTGCGCGGAGGCTGCTCGCCCGTGGGCATGAAGAAGAGCTTCCCCACTCTTATAGACGAGACGGCCCAGCTCTTTGACATCATTGGCATCTCGGGCGGCAGGCGGGGACTCTCCCTGCGCCTTGCCCCAGATGACCTTCTCACGTTCTGCGGCGCCAAGTACGCTGATATCTGCCGAGAGGAGACCCGGTGAGCGACACCCAAGGCTGGAAGCCCAAGCACATGGCACCGGCGCGCAAGGATGCGGAGACCGTCGCGACGCCGACCAAGGCGGACGAGTCCACCGAGAGTCAGGTTGGCCGCAACGCCGCCCTCATGAGCTTCCTCGTGATCGTTAGTCGCATCACGGGCTTCTTCCGCACCTGGGGCCAGAGCTTTGCCCTTGGCGCCGGCATGGTGGCGAGCTGCTACTCGGTGGCCAACAACCTTCCAAACCAGCTCTACGAGATCGTCGTGGGCGGCATGCTCGTCACGGCGTTTCTGCCGGTGTACATGTCGGTCAAGCGGCATGAGGGCGAGGAGGGCGCCAGCCGATACACGTCAAACCTTGTCTCGATAGTCATCCTACTCATGGGTGCCGTCACGATTCTGGGGTTTGTCTTTGCGGCTCAGCTCGTGTGGACGCAGTCCTTCTCGGCAACAAGCGAGTTCGATGCTGGTTTTGCCACCTACCTCTTTAGGTTCTTCGTGGTGGAGGTCGTGCTCTACTCGCTCTCGTCGATCTTCTCGGGCGTGCTCAACGCCGAGAGGGACTACTTCTGGAGTAGCGCGAGCTCTATCTTTAACAACTTTGTGGTTACGGCTTCATTCTTGCTCTACGCGGCGCTTGTGGGCTCCAACCCGTCGCTGGCAACGGTGATTCTGGCCATTGGAAACCCGCTTGGCGTTGCGGTGCAGGTTGTCTGCCAGATGCCTTCGCTGCGCAAGCACGGAATCCACCTAACCTGGCATGTCGACTGGCATGACCCCCACCTCAAGGAGACGCTTTCCATTGGCGTCCCCTCGCTTGTCGTGATGATCACGTCATTTGTCCAGACCTCTGTCCAGCAGAGCACCGCACTTTCCGTGACGGTGTCCGGCGCGTCGGTGGCCTACTACGCGCGCCTCTGGTACACCCTTCCTTACGCGATTCTCACGGTGCCAATTACCACGGCCATGTTCACGGAGCTATCGGACAGCTTTGCAAAGAACGATGACGCTGGCTTCAAGCGGGGCATCTCGGCCGGGCTGAGCGAGGTCCTCTTTTTCATGGTGCCGTTTGCGATGTACCTCATCGTCTTTTCGATGCCGCTTACTTCGATTGTCGCTGCTGGCAAGTTCACCTCGGACCAGCTTATGATGACGGCCGGCTACCTCTTTGGCCTTGCGTGCGCTCTGCCGCTCTACAGCGTGTGCATGTACCTGCAGAAGGTCTTCTCGGCAATGAGGCGGATGGTCCTCTACGCGATTGCGAGTGTGGTGGGCACGGCGTGGCAAGTCGTGCTTTTGCTCTTCCTCATGCCACGGGGCCTTTCCGAGTTCCAGGCCCTTGTGTATGTCTCTCTCACCTCTGCCCTGTTCTTCCTTGCCGTCGACATTGTCATCGTTGCGTTCTTGCGCCACGCCATTGGGCCGCTTGGGCTTCGTGGCATCATCGGGTCGCTGGTGAAGTCGATTCTCATTGGACTGGTGGGCGCTATCGTAGGCGCTGCAATTCTCGCTGCCCTCAACGCATATGTGGGAGACTGCACCGGCCACACGCTGATGTCCATCCTCTACTGCGTTGCGGGCGGACTGCCGGCGGTTCTTGTGACCTACGGGATGTCGATTGTGTTCAAGATGCCCGAGTCGCGCTTCATAAAGTCTGTGCTTGGGCGCCTCATGCGTCGCCGCGGGTAGGCGGCGCTCCCTCCGGTGCCGGTTTGTCGCCGGAGGGCCGCTTTTGGTGGCAACCCCGTACGAAACCCCTGCTCCGGCGACATTTTGCCGCCGGAAGGCCGCTTTTGGTGGCAGGTGCGTACGAAACCCCTGCTCCGGCGACATTTTGCCGCCGTAGGGCACGTTTTGTAGCGCTTCATCTTCCCATATGAATGGAGCGTTAACGCTCTGTGTGCCTGGCGTCCACACAGTGCACGGCACTTTAGTATGCTAAAGTGACAAAGCGCGAGAAGCTCTCGACGCGCAACAGTCGCAAGATGTCGACGCGCGCAACACAAGCGGCGCACAACGATTTCCGTCACGTCAGAGCGATATGCTCTACGTATCAGAAGGGGAGAGGGGCAGGCGTGATAGCAGGCACACCAAGCGGGTTCCGTGACATCCTTCCTCAGGAGGCACTCGCGCGCGAGCGCATCTCCGGCACTGTGCGCGAGGTCTTCTCGTCGCATGGGTACCTCCCGGTGGAGACGCCGCTCTTGGAGTCGCGCGACGCCCTCGAGCGCGCCGGCCGCATCAAGGGCCTGCCGTTCCAGCTCTTCGACGTGGACGGGAGCCTCCTCACCCTGCGCCCAGACCTCACGCTGCCCATCGCACGCATGATCGCCACCCGCATGAGCAGGGAGAGCCTGCCCGTGCGCCTGCGCTACGAGGCACCGGTCGTACGAGAGGAGTCCTCGCTCAAGGGCCAGCCGCGCCAGTTCACACAGCTGGGCGTCGAGCTCGTGGGTGGTGACGGTGCCGCCGCCGAGCACGAGGTCGTGGACCTTCTCGCCGAGACGCTCGATGCGCTTGACGTGCCTGCCTGGCGTATCGTGCTGGGCTCTGTCACACCGCTCAAGGCCCTGCTTGACACCTGTGCCCCCAGCGCGCGCTTCCGGGAGGAGGCGCTCGCCCTCGTGCATGACTCCGACTTTGTCTCGCTGGACGAGCTGGTCGAGAAGACCGTTGCTGCAAGCGAACTCGAAGCCGCCGCTGCCCGAGCGATCAGGCGCATCCCGCGCCTGGTGGGCGGCGCCGAGGTGATCTCGGAGCTCGACGAGCTTCTGGAGGCCGCCGGAGTCGAGAAGGGCGCGCGAGGCACCGCCGAGCTCGAGCGCCTTGTGGCCTCGCTCTCCGGACTCTTCTCGGACGGCCGCGCGTCCTTTGACTTCTCGATCATCAACTCCTTCGACTACTACACGGGAATCATCTTCAAGGGCTACGCCGAGGGCATTGCGGCATCTCTGGCCTCCGGCGGCCGCTACGACGCGGTTCTCGCGAACCTGGGCCGCGATAACACCGCTGCCTGCGGCTTTGCCCTCTCACTCGAGCGCCTGCAGGAGATTCTGGGCGAGCCGGGCGAGTCAGGCGTTGTCACTCCAGGCGTGAGACTTGCCGAGAGGCCCCTGCGCATCGCCGTTCCAAAGGGGTCGCTTCTCGAGGACGCCATCCGCGTCCTCGAGGCGGCGGGCCTGCCGGTGGAGGGCCTGCGCGACCCAGGTCGCCAGCTTACGGTGCGCGAGGGTGACGTCGAGTACGTGATCGTGCGCGCGCAGGACGCCCCGGCCTTTGTCGGCCACGGCGGCTGCGACTGCGGGATCTGCGGTCGCGACTCGCTCGTAGAGGCCAATATGGATGTGCTCCAGCTCGTCGACCTTGGCTTTGGCGGCTGCCGCTTTGTGGTGGCCGAGCCACGTGCAAAGGCGGGCGTCGCCGAGAGAAACTACGCCTGGCGTGGCACCGTGCGCGTGGCAACCAAGTACCCGCGCATCACTCAGGCCTACTACGACTCAATCGGCCAGCAGGTGGACATCGTGACCCTGCACGGCAACATAGAGCTTGGTCCCATCGTGGGCATGACGGACCGCATCGTGGACATTACGGCCACGGGTACCACGCTTCGCGAGAACGACCTCGTGATCGTTGACGAGGTCATGGAGTGCACTGCCCGCTTCTTTGCGGGACCGGCTGCATACCGCTGTGACAAGAGGATTCGCGACCTGGCGGCTCGTCTCGCCGAGGTCGCGGGAGGGGAGTGGCTTTGAGAAGGATCACGCTGGCCGCCGGACAGGCGCTCACGCAGGCAGACCTCAACCGCTCGGGGGCGCTTCCGCACGAGGTGATGGAGAGCGCCGCCGCCATCGTGGATGACGTGCGCGAGAGGGGCGACGCAGCCGTCCGCGAGTACTGCAAGCGCTTCGACGGCGCCTGCCCCAGTGACTTCCGCGTTCCGCAGGAGCTGGTGGACGCCGCGCCAGGCATGGTGGATGCGGAGTTCCTCTCGTCCCTGCGCCGCGCGTACCGTCAGATTCGCGAGTTCCACGAGCGCCAGCGCGAGAACTCCTGGTTCGAGACGCGGCCCGACGGCACCATCCTGGGCGTCAAGGTGACGCCGCTCGACTCCGTGGCCATCTACGTGCCGGGCGGCCGCGCGCAGTACCCCTCGACCGTACTCATGGACGCCATCCCGGCCAAGGTCGCGGGCGTCCGCCGCGTTGTCATGGTGACCCCGCCCCAGCACGACGGCACGCTCTCCGCATACACGCTGGCGGCAGCCTCGGTGGCGGGCGTCGACGAGGTCTATGCCGTAGGTGGCGCCCAGGCGATAGGCGCCGTGGCGTATGGCACCGAGTCCATCCCTCGAGTCGACAAGGTCGTGGGCCCGGGGAACGCGTACGTGGCGGCCGCGAAGCGTCACGTCTCCGGTGATGTGGGCATCGACATGATTGCCGGCCCGTCCGAGGTATGCGTCCTTGCAGACGCCTCCGCAGATCCGGTCGTGGTTGCGGCAGACCTCATGGCCCAGGCCGAGCACGACCCCATGGCCTCCTGCTACCTCGTGACCTGCGATGTCGCGCTGCCAGACCGCGTCCTCGATGCCGTCGAGCGCCTCGTCTCGCAGAGCCCGCGCGAGAAGGTCACGCGCGCCTCGCTGGACGACCGCGGCGTGGTGGTTGTTGCCGCGACGCTGGCAGAAGCCGTCGAGGCCGTGAACGTGGTCGCGCCCGAGCACCTCGAGCTGCACTGCGAGGATGCCATGTCGCTTCTCGGGTCCGTGCGCAACGCGGGCGCCATCTTCGTGGGCGCCTGGAGCTCGGAGCCCCTGGGAGACTACGTTGCCGGCCCCGACCACACGCTTCCCACCGGCGGAACCGCGCGCTTCTCCAACCCCCTGGGCGTCTACGACTTCCAGAAGCACTCGAGCGTCATCTCCTACACGCCGCAGGGCCTTCTTGCCGACGCCCCGGCCGTCCAGGCTATGGCCCAGGCCGAGGGGCTTTGGGCGCACGCGCTTTCCGCCGGGCTGCGCGTGAAGCTTGCCGAGGAGGGCGAGAAGGGCTTCTCGGACGCGGCTGCCGCTTGTGAGGGCGCCACCCGCACCGCGTGGCCGCAGCAGCTCGACGAGCCGGGCATGCCCAAGCTCCCCGGGTACGAGGGGTAGGGGAGACATGGCTGGCATCACACCAGAGGTGCGCGCCCTCATGCGCCCGTCCGCCGCGGCGCTCGAGCCGTACGACCCGGCGTTCTCACCCGTCGAGGTGATCCTCTCGGCCAACGAGAACAACTACGGCATCCCACCCGAGGTCAAGCCGGCGCTCGCGGCGGCCGTTGCCGAGGCCGCTTGGAACCGCTATCCGGTCCCGCTTGCGGGAGAGCTGCGCGAGAAGCTCGCCGCCTGGCACGGCGTGGCTCCCGAGCAGGTCATCGTTGGCAACGGCGGCGACGAGCTCCTCTTCAACTTCTTCCTGGCGTTTGGCGGGGCGGGGCACGCCCTCGTGAGCTGCCCGCCCACCTTCTCTGTCTACGGGCTCTATGCCTCTATGGTCGAGACGCCCGTGGTCGAGGTGCCCCGCGAGAAGGACTTCGCCCCCAACGTGGATGCGTTGGTCGAAGCCGCGCGCACGGCGACGCTCGTGGTGGTGACCTCGCCCAACAACCCCACTGGTGACCTCTTCTCGCGCGCGGGCGTGCGCAGGCTCTGCGAGGCGTGCCCCGGCATCGTGCTCGTGGATGAGGCGTACATCGAGTTCGCCGACCCCGGCTCCTCCGTCGAGGACCTGCTCGACGAGTACGAGAACCTTGCCGTGCTGCACACCTTCTCCAAGGCGTTCGCGCTGGCGGGCGCCCGCGTGGGCTACGTGCTGGCAAATCCCGCAGTGGTTGCGGCTTTCGCCGCCGTGCGTCAGCCCTACTCGGTGAGCGTGCTCGACCAGGCCGCGGCGCTTGCGGCGGTCACGCACCGCGATGCGTTTCAGCCGGTCATCCAGGCCATCCGCCAGGACCGCGGCCGACTCTCCGACATGCTTGGCGGCCTTGCCCCGCTGGGCGTGCGCGTGTGGCCAAGCCAGGCAAACTTTATCTGCACCCGCGTCCCGCACGCCCACGACGTGTGGCGGCGCCTGCGCGACGAGCACTCAATACTCGTAAGGGACTTCTCGTCCACTCCCGGCCTTGCGGACTGCCTGCGCATCACCGTTGGCAAGCCCGAGGAGAACGACCTTGTGGTTGCGGCACTCAAGTCCATCCTTAAGGGGGAATGACCATGGCACGCGTGGCAAGCGTCTCTCGGCAGACCGCCGAGACATCAATCGAGGTCACGGTGAACCTTGACGGCACCGGCACCTCCGACATCTCGACTGACGTGGGGTTCTTTGACCACATGCTCACCGCGCTCTCGCGCCACTCGCTCGTGGACCTCACGGTGCACGTGAAGGGTGACACCTGGGTGGATGACCACCACACCGTCGAGGACACGGGCATCGTGCTCGGGCAGGCGCTTCGCCAGGCGCTTGGCGACAAGCGCGGCATCCGTCGCTTTGGCGATGCGCTGGTTCCTCTCGACGAGGCCCTGGTCATGGCTGCCGTCGACATCTCGGGGCGTGGAGAGCTCTTCTGGGACGTGCCCATTGGGCCCCAGAAGGTGGGCGCCTTCGACACCGAGCTTGGCCACGAGTTCTTCTGCGGCCTGGCACGTGACGCCGGCATGACCGTGCATCTGCGGGAGGTCGCGGGCGAGAACGCGCACCACATACTCGAGGCCACGTTCAAATCGTTTGCCCGCGCACTCAGGACCGCCGTCGAGCCGGATCCACGCGTGGAAGGCATTCCGTCTACGAAGGGAGCGCTCTGATGGCATCTGCGAAGATCGTCGTCATCGACTACCACAAGGGAAACCTCCTCTCCGTGCAGCATGGTCTGGCGGCCGTAGGCGGGGAGGCGGCCGTCTCTGACGCACCCGCAGACATCTCTGCGGCATCAGGCCTGGTGCTTCCCGGCGTGGGGAGCTTCGAGAGCGCCATGGAGTATGTGAACGAGTCGGGCCAGGGAGAGGCCATCCTTGACGCGCTGGGGCGAGGCGTCCCCTTCCTGGGCATCTGCCTGGGGCTCCAGCTGCTCTTCTCACGCGGCGAGGAGCGTTCCGGCGAGCGAGGCCTTCCGCACGAGAACGAGGAGCCCGTCCCTGCCGGTACGCCCGGCGACGACCGTTGGGTGGCTGGCCTTGGGTTCTTCTCCGGCTCGGTCACGCACCTACGCTCTGGCAGGCTCAAGGTGCCGCACGTGGGGTGGGACCAGGTCTACCCAACCGAGGCGGGGGAGAGGACTCAACTCCTGCATGACGTGCCCTCGGGTGCCAACTTCTACTTCACGCACTCCTACGCCCTTTCCGATGACGTTGATCCCACGCTGGTTGCTGCCCACACGCACTACGCGCGGAGCTTTGGCTCGGCCGTTGCCCAAGGTCCGGTCTTTGGCGTGCAGTTCCATCCCGAGAAGTCCTCGGCAACTGGCCTCGTGGTGCTCTCCAACTTCGTGGACATCGTGAGGGCTGGAGGCGTCCGATGATCCTCTTCCCGGCGATAGACCTGGTGGGAGGCAAGGTGGTGCGCCTCGCCAACGGGGACCGCTCCCGCATGGACGTCTATTCGGACGATCCCGCCTCCGTGGCGCGCGACTTTCTCGTGCGTGGCGCCACCTGGGTCCACGTGGTCGACCTCTCCAGCGCGTTTGGCGAGGACGAGACGGCCCGTGATGCCAACGCCCAAGCGATTCGCGACATTTGCCAGGTGGAGGGGCTCTCGGTTGACGCTGGCGGTGGCGTGCGCTCGATAGACGCCATGCGCCGTCTTGCCAGTCTTGGGGTACGCCGCATAGCCATAGGCACGGCGCTCGTGCGTGACCCGTCGTTCGCACGTCAGGCGGCAGTTGAGTTTGGCGACATGGCAGTGGCGGACGTGGCGGCGAAAGACGGCGTGGTCAAGGTGAACGGTTGGCGCGAGGGCGGGTCGCTTATGGCAGACGGCCTCGTCTCCAGCCTTGCTGAGATGGGCTTTCGCCACCTCGTCTTCACCGACATCGCGCGTGACGGCATGCAGACGGGCATCGACCCTGCCGCGTATCGCCACATCGCCAAGGTCGCGGGCTTTCCCGTGGTTGCCTCCGGAGGCATTGCCAGCGTGGCGGACGTCCGCGCGCTTGCGGCGCTGGGATCCGAGGTGGTGGAGGGCTGCATAGCGGGGCGCGCGTTGTACGAGGGCGCGCTCACGCTCGAGGACGCTCTCGCTGCGTGCGGGTAGGCGGTGGAGCGTGCCACTGCAAGAAGCGCGCCCTCGCACAACGTCGCTTGGCTTCTGGTTGTGGTTGTTGTGCTTTTCTCTGTTCGCTGCTCTTTGTTCTTTAGAAGGTCAGGCCCTGGTCCCAGGCTCCAGTCAGGGGATGACCGCTTGTACGTATTGGTTTCGTGCAACTGCCCTTTCGTGCCTCTCGCAAAGTGAGTCGCGAAGCGAGCGAGCCGCCCAAGGGGGCGGCGAGCGCCGAACTTTGAGAAGGCGCGAAAGGGCCGCAGAAGGGAGTAACCATGCTGACAAAGAGGGTCATCCCCTGCCTGGACGTCAAGGACGGCCGCGTCGTTAAGGGCGTCAACTTCGTCGACCTCCGCGACGCAGGAGACCCCGTGGAACTCGCGGCCAAGTACGACCGCGAGGGTGCCGACGAGGTCGTGTTTCTCGACATCACCGCCACCTCGGACGACCGATCCACCACGATCGACCTTGCCTCGCGCGCCGCGAGTCAGCTGCACATCCCCTACACCGTGGGTGGCGGCTTTCGTGACGTAGGGGGCTGCCGCGTGATGGTCTCGGCCGGTGCCGACAAGGTCTCCATCAACTCCGCCGCCGTGCATGACCCCACGCTCATCACGCGGGCAGCGGCCTCCTTCGGCAGCCAGGCCGTCGTCGTTGCCATAGATGCCAAGCAGGTGGGGCCTGGTGACAAGTGGGAGGTCTATCTCGCCGGCGGACGCATCTCTACGGGCATCGACGCAGTCCAGTGGGCCGAGGAGGCCGCGCGCCGCGGTGCCGGCGAGATACTCCTCACGAGTATGGACCGTGACGGTACCAAGGACGGCTTTGACATCCCGCTCACCCGCGCCGTTTCGCGTGCCGTGAGCATCCCCGTGATTGCCTCCGGCGGCGTGGGCACGCTCGAGCACTTTGCCGAGGGCATCATCGAGGGTGAGGCCGACGCCGTTCTCGCCGCGAGCGTCTTCCACTTTGGCACATACACGGTTCGCCAGGTCAAGGAGTACATGGCCAGCCAGGGCATTCCCGTGAGGCTCGACTTCTAGTTGGTCCCGCGTGCCGCCCATATCAGAGAAGGAGCAAGTTCCATGCCAGACGCGACGTCTCTCTCGCCCGCCTATGCCGGCGAGCCAACCCAACCCTGTGACGACTTCCCGGCTTGCGTGAGCTTTGACGCCCATGGCCTCGTGCCCGTGGTGGTGCAGCAGGAGGGTACGGGCGAGGTCCTCATGGTTGCGTGGGCAAACCAAGAGGCGCTTGGCCTCACCCTCAAGTCTCGCACGAGCTGGTTCTGGTCCCGCTCGCGCAAGGAGCCGTGGAACAAGGGGGCTACCAGCGGAAACATGCAGCAGGTGCGGCGTGTCCTCGTTGACTGCGACGCCGATACCCTCATCTACGTGGTGGATTCGCCCGGCCCTGCCTGCCACACCGGGCACCGCAGCTGCTTCTTCCGCGAGGTGCCCCTCGCGTGATCAATCCCGCAAGCGCTGTGTTGCTGGCACATTCTGCTTGCAGCCTTGCCGTACACTAGTCAGGCTGTTGGCAATAACCAAAGGAGAAGAGATGGGCGTCAGAACCGCAAACGTGAAGGATGGCAACATAGGGGAGACCCTGGAGGGGCTTGCCGCCGTCATCCACCAGCGGGCAGTCTCGGCGTCCCCGGAAGAGTCCTATACCGCGCGGCTCCTCCAGCCCGAGAAGGGCGACAAGCTCCTCTCCAAGCTCGCCGAGGAGTCGTCCGAGATCATCATGGCCTGCAAGGACGAGGACCACGGTCACATTCGCTACGAGATGGGCGACCTTCTCTACCACATGCTCGTGGTTGCCGAGAAGTACGGCATCACGCTCGACGAACTGGCCGGAGAGCTTGACGCCCGTCGCAAGTAGAAAAACACGGTGCCGCAACCAGAACCCAGGTTGCGGCACCGTTGCTGTGACGTGTGGCTCTGATGCCAGGCCCTACTTGTGTGCGATCACCTTGCGTGCGAAGTCGTAGACGGCATAGTGAGCCTTCTTGATGGGCTTCTCCCAGGTGCCAAGGTAGTGGCGCGCCTCTCCACCAAATGACTGCTTGAACTTGGTGAACCCGTACCAGGGGTGCTCGGGGCCGGTGCCCTCGGGAGCCATGCCATGGAAGTCGCACCACTTGCGACCCTCCTCGGCTGCGTCGAGCACAATCTGCACCTGCATGGCAACGTTAGCGCCGGTCTTGAAGTAGTTGCTATCTGCGCCATTGTGGATGAGGTAGCAGCAGTCATCGTCGAGAAAGACGAAGTTTGCGGCAATCACGCGCTCTTCGCCGGTAGGCTGACCATCGGTGTCCTTCTCGTGAAGCGCCGCAAGGTACAGGCGACCGTTTCCCGTGGGGAAGAGCGAGGCGGCCTCCTTCTTGAGGTACTCGGTGTCACGCAGCATGATCCCGTCCCTCTCCTCCACGTCGCTCATGAGCTTGGTGAGAAGCGGAATGTCCTCGGGATCGGTGGACGTGCGAATCTCGATGCCCTTCCCGGCGGCCTGGCGATAGCGCTTGCGATTGGACTTGTCCATGCCCTTGAGGAGGGCGTCACGACCTACGGTGACGTTAATGCGCCACGTGTCCTCGGGCAGTAGGTGGCTCACGCGGTGATACCCAAGGGCCTCGAGCTTCTCGCGGGCGCCCTTCTCGACCTCTGGCGAGGTACCCATGGGCTCCACTCGCACGAAGACGTCACCCATCTCACGGGCGTTAAGCTCAAACTGCTCCAGGGCAGGCTCAAGCGCGGCAGGATCCGAGAAGCTCGGCCCGTATGGCGCATAGAGGCGCTTTGTGTGGAAGGGACCAAAGGTCTGCGTCTCCTCGACGCCAAGGAAGCTCCAGTTCTCGCCTACGCGCCTGGTCACGCGCTCGCCCAGGCTCTGCTGGAAGCGTGCCCATGCCTCTGATTGCAGAAAGTGTGCCACCTGACGTCTCCTTCTTGCATGTCGCCTGCCGCTGGCGTTAGCCCGGGCAGGTCCTCTTTGAGGGCGTCCGGAGTCATTCGGACGCACATGAAAACGGGGCCGACGAAACAACGCCGACCCCATGTGGCAGTCTGGCTCCCCGGGCAGGGTTCGAACCTGCGACACGCTGATTAACAGTCAGCTGCGCTACCACTGCGCCACCGGGGAATCACGTCGAACAATAATAGCACCTCGCCCGCCACCCGCTCGCGCGTCCATGCAATTTCCTCATCGGCATGCGGACGCCTCGGGGCTGCCCCGAACCTCCTGCTAGAAGTTCGATTTGCTCTGCTCGGGATAGTAGCGAGCGAACTTTCGATACTGGTTGAGCTCGGTGAGAGAAACGCTGAGCATGCGCGATGCGCTGTTGTCGGCCCCGTAGCGCTGCGGATCAAAGACAAGGCCTGCACTATATGCGGCCTCAACACGCTTGCGCAGGGAGTCATCGGTGAGGTAGCGCCTGAGAAGACCACGGGGGACGAGCGTATAGAGGGCCTCGCGCGTGGTGCGCACCTCGCTGGGCTCCCGGCCAAAGATGAGCTCTTCGATGCAGTGGCCCATGGGATTCTCGCCCGCGGCGCTCACGTAGTAGGAGTTGCGTCCAACGCGGGGGTTTATCTCAAGGAAGAGCGCCCGCCCGTCACGCGGGTCGCGCTTGACGTCTACGCAGGCGTATCCGCGGTAGCCCATTCCCTCGAGGAGACGGGCAACCTGGTCGTACAGCTCTGGCACATCCTGCGTGAGCATGGCCACGGAGTTGCCCATGAGGCTGGGCGAGTGATCGTTGAGGATGGTTCGCGCTCCAGAAAGCAAGCTGATGCGACCGGAGCGCGTCACGTAGACGGTGACGGTCTCGTTCATGGTGTCGTCGCCGGGGACAAACTCCTGAACCAGGAAGGTGCCGGAGAACCCTGCCGCACGTAGCTTCCCCCAAAGCTCGTCAAGCTCCGCCTGGCTGCTCATGAGGTATACCTTCCGGAACCCCTGCGCTATGAACGGCGCGTACTCTGCCGAGAACGACGGCTTTGCCACAACGGGGAAGTCAATCTCGCTCGGCGGAACTGCGGCGTCGCCAGAAAGGTCGACGATCTCCGTTGCGGGGGTGGGGAGGTTCCGCTCGCGGCAGAGACGGATGAAGCGGTCCTTGTGGGCAAGCACCTCCACGGATTCCTGAGTTGGGGTGGGGGTCACCACGTTTTCTGGCAGGCGCCCCTCCAGGCGGCAGACGCAGCCAACCACAGATTCGAGGTTGGTGATGAGAAGGACCTTCTGGTCTGGATGCTCGGCGGCCGTCTCGCGAACCACACGCTCGACCTCGGCGTCGTCAAGCCTGCTGACGCTCGCGCACTCAAAGATGCGAGACTTCGTGATGGCATCGATGGGACCCTGCGAGGCGCAGACGCTGCGAACCCCGCAGGCCTCGTGGAACTCGCGGCCAAGCGCGTATGCGCCAATGTCGCCCCCCAGGATGAGGGAGACGAACGTGGGTGAGGCCATTGCTTCTCCTAGCTTAAATGGGAACCATGTGCGTTTTTTCAAACGCATCCTATACTACTCCTACTGTTGAAGTGTCCTTTAGGCGTCGAGGGGAGACGTTGAGCATGCTCCGGGAGTCCAAGGTCGTCACGGGAAGGCGTTGCGAGAGATGACAATCCGCGACCCCGGGGCTCACCCAGATTTTGATGACGCACGCTCGCTTGACGAGAGCCTGCCCGAGCTGCGTCGCCAGGTGGACGACGCACCCACGGACCCCGGCTGCTACCTCTGGAAGGACGCGCGCGGGCAGGTCGTCTACGTTGGCAAGGCGAAGAACCTGCGCGCCCGCCTGCGCCAGTACGTGACGCTCCAGGACGACCGCGACAAGATCCCCCTTATGATGCAGGTCGTGAGGTCGTTCGACTACATCGTGGTGGGCTCCGAGCACGAGGCACTTGTGCTCGAGCGCAACCTCATCGCCCAGTATCACCCGTACTTCAACGTGGACTTCAAGGACGACAAGAGCTACCCCTACATCGCCATCACCGAGTCCGACGTCTTTCCGGCCATCAAGTACACGCGCGAGCACCACCGCAAGGGCACGCGCTACTTTGGCCCCTACACCGATGCCCATGCCGCGCGCGACACCATCGACACGCTGCGCAAGGTCGTCCCCATCTGCATAGCCACATGCGCGGAGTGGAAGCGCTGCCGTCGTGAGCTGGAGCGCCGTCCCGACGAGGCGGCCGTGGCCAACCTGGCGCTTGCCCGCACGGGGCGGCCCTGCTTCGACTACCACATGGGTAAGGGCCCGGGTGTCTGCGTGGGTGCCATCGACACCGTCGAGTACGCCAAGCACGTGCGCCAGGTCGAGGACTTTCTCGCCGGGCGTCGCTCGCACGTGGTCTCGGCCGTGGAGGAGCAGATGCGCGATGCTGCTGCGGACCTCGACTTCGAGCGCGCGGGACGCCTCAAGGCGCGTCTTGAGAGCCTGAACGCGCTCGACGACCGCCAGCAGGTTATGTTCTCCTCGGACGTCTCGCTCGACCTCATCGGCTTCTACCGCGAGGAGACCATTAGCGCGGCCTGCGTCTTCGTAGTGCGCGAGGGCCGTACGGTGCGCACCGTCGAGTTCATCCTCGACAAGGGTGCCGACATTGGGGAGGTCGAGCTGCAGGGCGGCTTCCTCAAGCGCTACTACGACGAGACGGCCGACATCCCCTCTGAGGTGGACGTGGACGTCGACCTGCCTGACGCCAAGCTCCTCTCGGAATGGCTTGCCGAGAAGCGCGGGCGCGCCTGCCACATCCACCACCCGCAACGCGGTGAGAAGCGCCACCTCCTGGACATGGCGGCGGCCAACGCCCGACATGCGCTCATGCGCTACATGGTGCGCACGGGCTACGCGGACGACCGCACCAATCAGGCGCTGCTGCAGCTGGAGAGCGCGCTTGCGCTCGACGCGCCGCCCATGCGCATCGAGTGCTTCGACATCTCGACCCTCCACGGCCACTTCACGGTTGCCTCCATGGTCGTCTTCACCAACGGTCGCCCCGACAAGTCCCAGTACCGGCGCTTCAAGATCCAGACGCCGCTCACCGAGGCGAACGACTTCGTGAGCATGTCAGAGGTTCTCGCCCGCCGCTACGCGCCCGAGCGCATGGCCGACGAGCGCTTTGGCTCGCGCCCGGACCTGCTGGTGGTCGATGGCGGCAAGCCCCAGCTCACGGCTGCCATGGAGCAGCTCTCCTCGCTGGGATTGGACATCCCGGTGTGCGGCCTTGCCAAGTCGGACGAGGAGGTCTTCGTCCCTTGGGACGAGACGCCCGTGGTGCTGCCCTCGGGCTCGGCGTCGCTCTACCTCATCAAGCAGGTGCGCGACGAGTCGCACCGCTTTGCCATCACCTTCCACCGCGAGCTGCGCGACAAGGCCATGACCGTCTCGGTGCTCGACGACGTGCCGGGCGTGGGCCCCAAGCGCAAGCGGGCCATCATGCGCCGCTTCGGCTCGCTCAAGCGCCTGCGGGCAGCAAGCGCGGAGGACATCGCACAGGTGCCGGGGGTGCCCGCCGAGGTGGCACAGGCGGTATACGACGCGCTGCGCGCCTGGGACGAGAAAGCCCAGACGGTGGCAGAGAAGGCGCGTTAGGCAGGGACGGCAAACATGCCGGAGACGTAGCTGAAGTCCCCGTCGATGTGGCTCACGGTGGAGCGGCCGAGTGGCGACAGACTGTCTTTCAGGTCAAACGAGAGGAGCTCGCGCTCGGCGCCCACAACATAGAGCGTGTCGCCAGAGATGCAGCTCTGCATGACGGCGCAGGTAAGGTCGTGCTCCTCCGTGAGTGGCTCCCACGTTGTGGGGCCGTAGAGCGCGGCTGTGGTCGGGCTCTCGCTATGAATGTCTCCAAAGAGGAGAAGCACGCAGCCATTCCAGGGGAGGGCATCGAGTACGGGCTTGCCGAAGTCATGCGGCTCGAGCACGCCGGTGTCCGTATGGTAGACGCCGAGCTGCGTCGACGGGACTTCCCCCGAGGCATCTTCCCAATTCGCAAAGAAGAGCATGCCGCCTGCGGCAACGGGCCGAAAACGACCGGATCCAAGCTTAGTCGTGGTTACGGTGTCTATCAGCCTGAGGTCTCGGTCGTAGATGCTGATCCAAGACGAGGACTCGTCCAGTGCAGCAGACAAGGATGTGCCTTGTACGTCAGACGAGAGGGAACTGTTCGAGGCAAAGGCATACAGCCTCTCGCCGTAAAGGCAGAGGGACTCGATATAGACACCCGTCTCCCCAATGTCAGTGACATCGCCCGTCTGCCGGCCCACGCGGCTTATGTGCGAGACATTGTTGAGGTTGCTGCAGGTAAAGACGTAGTCATCGTCCGCACAGACGCCATAGAGGTTTATCTGATCGACGCTGTAGCGGGTTATGGAAAGGTCATCCAGGTCCACGCCGAGTACCGTCTTCTCGTCGCGCTTGGTTGTGTAGCCTTGGGGGATAACATAAAGCGTGCCGTCATAGACGGGGGAGAGGTTCCAGTCACATCCGAGCGTGGCATAGTCAAGCGGCAGGTCGCCGAGTTCGTTGAGCTCGCTGTCATAGAGAATGATTCGGCTCCGCGCCTGGAACTGCCGTGTCTCAATCACGCCAAAGGATGCCTCTGCCGTGGGGACGGAGGAGACGCCTCTGCTGGTCAGCCAAGCGATGAGGAGTGCTGTGGCAGCGCATGCGAGAAATGCCGTCAGCAGGGCAGCGCGCTTTTTCATGTGCGTCTCCAGTCACGAGGAAGAGGGGTGCACGATGCGAGCGGATTGGCACGGGTCGAATGATACAGAAGATAGGTTGAGGATAGGGCAGAGCTTGTGCTATTAGGGCTACGTTCCGGCAGATGGTGGTAGGGAAGTCTCGATTCGGCTAGCCTAGTTCACAGCGGCGCGGCCAAGGTGGCCGCGCGGAGAGGAGCATCCATGGCTGTCAATCCGCTCGTCCAGCTCCTCAAGGGCAAGCTCATCGTGAGCGTTCAGGCGTATCCCGGGGAGCCCATGCGCCACCCCGAGACCATGGCCCAAATTGCCCGCGCCTGCGAGCTGGGTGGTGCGGCCGCCATCCGCTGCCAGGGCCTCTCGGACATCGCGGCCATCAAGGGACGCGTCGAGGTCCCCGTCATAGGCCTCTGGAAGGAGGGCCACGACGGCGTCTACATCACGCCCACGCTGCGTCACGCCATCGCCTGTGTGAATGCCGGTGCCGACGTGGTTGCCCTCGATGCCACCGATCGCCCGCGCCCGGACGGCCGCACCTTCGAGGAGACCGTTCGCGAGCTACGTGCCCAGTGCGAGACCATCGTCATGGCCGACTGCATGGCCATCGAGGACATCCGTCGTGGTGTCGCCTGTGGCTGCGACATCGTGTCCACCACGCTCTCGCACAACAAGGCCGCAATCGACACCACGCTCGACGATGGTCCCGACATCGCCCTTCTCGCCCAGGCCGCCAAGGAGTTCCCCGACTTCCCCGTGATCTGCGAGGGACACGTCCACACTCCGGCAGACGCTCGCGCGGCCATCGACGCGGGCGCGTGGGCAGTGGTCTCGGGCACCGCAATCACCCATCCCACGAGCATCACCAGCTGGTTCAAGGCAGCCGTCGAGGCGTAGCCAACGCGCTCATGGGTCACGAGAGAGAGGAATCGCATGGCAGAGAACAACGGCTCAGGTAAGGCTGCACCGCTCGATGCTGCCGCGGCGGCACAGGCGGCGTTTGGCGAGGTGGCGGGCGAGCCCTTCCCCAAAGACATCTACACGGCGCCGCAGCTCACCTGGGCGGTCATCGGCTGTGGCGTGATTGCCAACCAGATGGCGACCTCGCTTGCCCTCTCGGGCCGCCGCCTCCATGGTGTCGCCAACCGCACGCGCGAGAAGGCCGAGGCCTTCGCCGAGCGCTACGGCGTCGAGCGCGTGTATGGTTCCGTCGAGGAACTCTACCAGGATCCCGAGGTGGACGCCATCTACATCACCACGCCGCACAACACGCACATCCGCTACCTGCGGGGTGCCCTTGTGGCGGGCAAGCACGTCCTCTGCGAGAAGTCCATCACACTCAACTCCGAGGAGCTCGACGAGGCCCGAGCCCTTGCCCATGAGAACAACGTGGTTCTCATGGACGCCACGACCATCCTCCACATGCCGCTCTACCAGGAGCTTCTCTGCCGCGCAAAGGCGGGGGAGTTTGGTGCCATGAACCTGGCGCAGCTCAACTTTGGAAGCTACAAGGAGTACGGCGACCTCACTAACCGCTTCTACAATCCCAAGCTCGCGGGCGGAGCCATGCTCGACATCGGCGTCTATGCGCTCTCGCTCATGAGGCTCTTCATGGAGAGCCAGCCCACGGAGGTAGTCTCTCTCGCCAACCTGGCGTCGACGGGCGTCGACCAGACCTCGGGCATCGTATGCAGGAACGAGCAGGGCCAGATGGGCGTGCTCTCCCTCACGCTCCACTCCAAGCAGCCCAAGCGTGTGGTCCTCAGCTTTGACCGCTGCTACGTGGAGGTCATGGACTACCCCCGCGCCGACGTCGCGACCATCGTGTGGACTGAGGACGGGCGCCGCGAGGAGGTTCGTGCAGGCCGTTCCGGCTATGCCCTCTGCTACGAGATTGCCGACCTCGAGCGCGCAGTTGCGGGTGATGCCCGTGCGGCGGGCCTCATCGACTACGCAGCCGACGTCATGCAGATCATGACTCGACTGCGTCGCGAGTGGGGTGTTGTCTATCCCGAGGAGCTGGCGTAGGGGTGTCGTGTTTTTTCTCGGCTTCTCCGCTCTTGGTCGTGCTGAGAGCCGCTACACATTCGTACGCCGAATGTGTAGTGACCTGCGCGCGTCACACAATCAACTCCGAATGTGTGACGCGCGCCGCATCGCGAAGCCTCCCTTTCCGTTGCCGCCAACCCCTATACTTGATGTCGACGCATGTCGATTTGTGCGGAGGAGGAACCAGTGTCTGACGAGAAGACCGGCCAGACCATGCGCGATGCCGAGAGCCGCGACCGCGTCCCTGACATCGTGATCATCACGGGCATGTCCGGCTCGGGCCGCACGCAAGCCCTCCACTGCTTCGAGGACATGGGCTACTTCTGCATCGACAACCTCCCGCCGCGCCTGGTCCCGCAGCTTGCCGACCTCGTGGGCATCAACTCTGGCGTGGGACGCCACCTGGCCGTCACCTGCGACCTGCGCAGCCAGGGCCTCTTCGACGAGCTCACGGACACCATCCGCCAACTCGGGGAGCATGAGCTTTCGTGCAAGCTCCTCTTCCTTGATGCCTCCGACGAGGTTCTCATGCGCCGCTACAACGAGAACCGCCGCCGCCATCCGCTCGCGGTCCCCGGCGAGACCGTCGAGCACGCCATCAAGCGCGAGCGCCGCCAGCTCAAGGACGCCCGAGCGATGGCCGACCTCGTCATAGACACCAGCCACATGCGCACGGCCGCGCTTAGGGCGCGCCTCAACGCGGCGTTTTCCGAGCTCACCGAGCAGCAGCTCCTCGACGTGAATGTCTTCTCGTTCGGCTTCAAGCACGGCATGCCCTCTGAGGCGGACCTCATGATCGACGTGCGCTTCCTGCCCAACCCCTTCTACGACCCCGAGATGCGCTACCTCACGGGCAACGACGAGAAGGTCGCCCGCTTTGTCATGGATAACAAGATCACCCGCGACTTCATGGACGCTTGGCTGCGCCTGCTTGACGTTGCCATGCCGGGCTACGTTGCCGAGGGCAAGGCGCGCCTCTCCATTGCCGTTGGCTGTACCGGTGGCCAGCACAGAAGCGTTGCCATTGCCAACGCCACGGCGGCGCACCTCAAGGCGCAGGGCTATCGCGTGAACCTTTTCCACCGCGACCTCCCCGAGGCCACCTTGGCCTCGACGGCGGGCGCCGCAGCGGGCGCGAGGTAGCCCATGTCCTTCACCGCCCAGGTCAAAGACGAGCTCTCGCGAGTCGAGCCCTCCAACCGGATGGCCGAGCTCGCCCAGCTCTCGGCGCTGGTCCGCGTCTGCGGCACCATGAGCTTCCACGGCTCGGGGCGCTACTCAATACGCATTGCCACCGAGACCGGCGCCGTGGCACGCACCGTCATTAAGCTTACGCATCGGGTGTTCGATCTTGAGACTTCGCTCACCGTTCGCCGCTCGGTGCTCCATAAGACGAGGAACTACCTCATCGAGATGCCCGAGCAGGATCGTCTTGCAGATGACCTCACGAGTCTTGGGATCCTGGTTCCCGGCCACGGCATTGCGCTCGGTGTGCCTGAGGGGCTTCTCAAGTCCTCCGAGTCCCGCGCTGCCTTTGTACGCGGGGCGTTCATGGCCGGTGGCTTCATTGCCGACCCGCGGGGAGACTTCCACCTCGAGATCGCCGTGACGGGGGAGGAGTTCGCCCACGGGCTCGCTGACGTCATCTCGACCCTTGGCGTCTCCGTGCGCATCAATAGGCGTCGCGGTGCCTATGCGCTCTACCTCAAGAGCTTCGAAGACGTCTCTCGCCTCCTTCGCGTTATGGGGGCGCAGCGCATGGCGCGCGTGGTCGAGGTTGCACGTGCGAGAAAGTCGGTCAAGAACGACGTCAATCGTCGCGTCAACGCCGAGGTGGCAAACCAGGCCCGCTCGTCCTCCGCAGCCGTTGCCCAGCTCGACCTCGTCAATCGCGCGGACGAGCTCATTGGCATTGCGCACCTCCCGCCAGCTGTGCAGGAGTTCTGCGCTGCTCGAAAGGAGCACCCCGAGCTCTCGCTTGCAGCCCTAGGCGAGACCTTCGACCCTCCCGTATCGAAGTCCGCTATGTATCACCGACTGCTCAGACTGGAGCAAATCGTGGGCGAAGAGTCGGGAGCGCGAGGGCCTGAGAACGTTTCCACATCAGAAAATCGATGATATATTTCATATAAGTGCAGGTAGGTGGCATCGCATACTATACTTCTCACAAAAATGTGACCACAATTTTGCCAGCGTTGAGGATTAGTCGTTATAGATTGGCAAACGTGCGGTAGAATATCCCTAGCAATGACGTTTCGGCGTTGTTACATGGTCAGTCGGGGGGAGGCCCCGTCGGCCACTCGAAAGGAGAAAGCATGGCAGTCAAGGTTGCAATCAACGGCTTCGGTCGCATCGGTCGCCTGGCGTTCCGTCAGATGTTCGGTCACGAGGGCTCCGAAATCGTCGCCATCAACGATCTTACCTCTCCCGAGATGCTCGCCTACCTGCTGAAGTACGACTCCACACAGGGCAACTACTCCCGCAACCACGAGGTGACCGCTGGCGAGGACTCCATCACCGTCGACGGCAAGACCATCAAGATCTACAAGGAGGCAGACGCCAACAACCTGCCTTGGGGCAAGCTCGGCGTCGACGTCGTCCTCGAGTGCACCGGCTTCTACACCTCCAAGGCCAAGTCCCAGGCCCACCTCAACGCTGGCGCCAAGAAGGTCGTCATCTCCGCTCCCGCGGGCTCTGACCTCAAGACCATCGTCTACAACGTCAACCACGAGACGCTGACCGCCGCCGACGACATCATCTCCGCCGCCTCCTGCACCACCAACTGCCTCGCTCCTATGGCCAAGGGCCTGAACGACTACGCCCCCATCGTCTCCGGCATCATGACGACCATCCACGCCTACACCGGCGACCAGATGATCCTCGACGGCCCGCAGCGCAAGGGCAACTTCCGTCGTAGCCGCGCTGGCGCCGAGAACATCGTCCCCAACACCACCGGTGCTGCCAAGGCCATCGGCCTCGTGCTCCCCGAGCTCAACGGCAAGCTCATCGGTGCTGCTCAGCGCGTTCCTACGCCCACCGGCTCCCTTACCAACCTCTACGCTGTTGTTGACAAGGAGGTCACCGTCGAGGGCGTCAACGCCGCGATGAAGGCCTACTCTGAGCAGATTCCCGAGACCTTCGGCTACAACGAGGATCAGATCGTTTCTCGCGACATCGTCGGCATGACCTACGGCTCGCTCTTCGACGCCACCCAGACCATGGTCAACCCGCTCGGCAATGGTCAGAGCCTCGTTCAGGTCACCTCTTGGTACGACAACGAGAACTCCTTCACCTCTCAGATGGTCCGCACCATCAAGTACTTCGAGAAGTTCGTCGCCTAGTTCGATGCTTCGGTGAGGTAACTATGGGGCGCGGTTTGCAGCTTTCGGGCCGCGGCCGCGCCCCTGTTTTTTGCACGTATCGACAAAAAGGAGTGAACATGGCTTTCACCAAGAAGACCGTTCGCGACATCGACGTCGAGGGCAAGCGCGTCCTCGAGCGCGTTGATTTCAACGTGCCCCTGAAGGACGGCGTCGTCACCGATGACACGCGCATCAAGGCGGCCATCCCCACCATCAAGTACCTCAAGGAGCATGGTGCCGGCATCGTGCTCATGAGCCACCTTGGTCGCCCCAAGGGCGACGGCCCCGAGCCCGAGCTTTCGCTCAAGCCTGCTGCCGAGAAGCTCGCTGAACTCACCGGCTACGACGTGAAGTTCGTGGACGACACCTACGGCGAGAAGGCCGCTGCTGCCGTTGCCGCCGTCAAGCCTGGCGACATCCTCGTTCTCGAGAACGTCCGCTTCGACAAGCGCGAGAAGAAGAACGACCCCGAGATCGCCAAGAAGCTCGCCTCCTATGGTGACATCTTTGTCCTCGACGCCTTTGGCACCGCTCACCGTGCCCAGGGTTCGGTCGTTGGCCCCGCCGCCTACATCCCCGCCGTTGCTGGCTTCCTGCTCGAGAAGGAGGTCGATACCCTCACGTCGATCTTCGCCGAGCCCGAGCGTCCGTTCGTGGCAATCGTCGGCGGCTCCAAGGTTTCCTCCAAGATCACCGTGCTCGATCGTCTGATCGACTCTGCCGACACGCTCATCGTGGGTGGCGGCATGGCCTACACCTTCTTCCTGGCGCAGGGCTATACCGTGGGCACCTCCCTGCAGGAGCCCGACTACGTGGACGAGGCCAAGAAGCTCCTCAAGAAGGCCGAGGACAAGGGCGTCAAGCTGCTCCTGCCGGTTGACAACGTGATTACCGATAGCTTCGATAACCCCACCGTCAAGGACGTTGTCGACTCCGACAAGATTCCTGACGACCGCATGGGCATGGACATTGGCCCCAAGACTCGCGAGCTCTATGCCGAGGCCATCAAGGGTGCCAAGACCGTCTTCTGGAACGGCCCCATGGGCGTATTCGAGAAGGACGAGTTCGCCGACGGCACCAAGGCTGTTGCCGAGGCCGTTGGTGAGGTCAAGGCCGGCGGCGGCACCTCCATCATCGGCGGAGGCGACTCCGTGGCAGCAATCAACAAGTTTGGCCTGGCTCCCAAGATGAGCTGGATCTCCACGGGCGGTGGCGCTTCGATGGAGCTCGTCGAGGGTAAGGCTCTTCCTGGAGTGGAGGCGCTTCTCGATGCGTAACAGGATGATCGCTGGCAACTGGAAGATGAACAAGACCTACGACGAGGGCGTTGTTCTCGCGCAGGGTCTGGTCGACGAGCTCAAGGACGGCACCGGCTCGGTGGACGTCGTTGTCTGCCCGCCCGCCATCGACGTCAAGGGCGTCGCCGAGGTCATCCAGCAGGCCAACGCCCCCATCGCCGTGGGCGTCCAGAACGTCTACTGGGAGGAGAAGGGCGCCTATACGGGTGAGACCGCTCCCGACATGATCACCGCCGTTGGTGCAACCTACTGCATCATTGGCCACTCCGAGCGTCGCGGCTACTTTGGCGAGACCGACGAGGACATCAACAAGAAGGCCAAGGCCCTGATGGCCCACGGCATCGTGCCCATCTCCTGCTGCGGAGAGTCCCTCGAGGTCCGCGAGGCTGGCAAGCACGTGGGGTTCGTGGTCGACCAGATCAAGAAGGACACCGAGGGCCTCACGATTGATGACCCCTCCAAGTACGTCGTTGCCTACGAGCCCATCTGGGCCATCGGCACCGGCAAGACCGCCACGGCCGACGATGCCGAGGAGGTCTGCGGTGCCATCCGCAAGACCCTCGCCGAGATCTTTGGCCAGGAGATGGCTGACGGCATCCGTATCCTCTACGGCGGCTCCGCCAAGCCGGAGAACGTGGGCGGCTTCCTCGAGAAGGAGGACGTCGACGGCGCGCTCGTCGGCGGCGCCTCACTCAAGGCAGACAGCTTTGCTGCCATGGTGAGGAGCGCCATGGCGTAGGGTTCCCCTCCTGCTTGTGGGAAATAGGAAATACGCATCTTGCGGCCCCGCACTCTCTAGGGTGCGGGGCCGTTCCTTTATGAGGGCAGGGTGGCAAGCCCATCACAGAATGACGGTTCGCTGCAGTTTTAGATACATAATTGATATGTGGTTGATGTGGTAACAATCTCTGACCTGCGATTCGTCAACGTATGGGTTGCCTGCTACCTGAAGGCGCCGCAATAAACTGCCACCAACCGTAAATCTTTGCCAACCGGAGGGTCACTTCGACGTTCAAACGTAGTAGGGGAGGCGCCTAACTTCGGATACCGCAATCAGGATGGCATGGTTTTACGGTTCGTGGCAGAAATTTGAATCTTGCCGGAGTACTAAGTGACTCAAATCTTGATAATCAGCAGGTCAGCGATTTACTACTATGAGGACAGCACATAAATCCTTTACCGAAAACTGCCACCAACCGTCATCTTGTTTTCCAAGCCTGTGGTTTGGGTGGAAACCTTGGTGGGAGGGGACGGATAACCGAACGGGGGACACGATTCGCAGTGCCTATGTAAACAGACGTGGTCGGGCATCCAACCCGCATTCCTATGCTATCCTACATGCTGTTTGCTTTCTGACCGATTGTCTCTAAAGGAGCCACTACCAGATGAACGTCCTTAACGTCATCCTCCTCGTCCTGCTCTTCCTGTCGGGCATCCTCACGGTTGTGCTGGTACTCATGCACTCCGGCAAGGGCACGGGCGTCTCCGACATGATTGCCTCCTCGCTCTACAACGCGTCGGCGGGCTCCGGCGTCTGGGAGAAGAACCTTGACCGTCTTACTGTGATTACCACCACGATTTTCATCGTATGCACGATTATCATGGCAATCACCTTCCCTACGGCCACACTGGGGCTTTCGGTGGGCTAGTTCAAGAGTAAAGACTCCGCGTGAAGAGACCAGTGGGGCGTTTGAACGCTCTGTTGGCCTCTTTTTTGCGAATGGAGGGCACTTATAAATCACAAGGTTATATTACCCATTGTTTCACTCTGTTTCTAAACGTCGCTCTACGGTTACAACAGCTTACAAGCTCCCGGAGTTTTCTAACGTATATTCCGGCCAAAGCTTACAGTTTGGTAGGTCGAGGCGAGGGATGGGACTTCGCCTCAAGGGGGCGGTGGCTGCACGGTATAGCGACCGCCGGGGAACAAGGAGGAAGACGTATGGCACAGTCTAGTGTGACAAGGCGCGGCTTCGTGAAGGGCGGCCTCGCCGCCAGCGCTCTCGCTGCTCTTGCGGGCTGCGGCAAGAAGAGCGACGATTCCAGCGCCTCTGGCACCTCTGGTAACAGCTCTGCTTCGTATGACGAGAACGCCACCATCAAGTACTACATCAGCAACCCGGACTGCATCGATCACTACAACCTGAACGAGGACCAGGGCACCCAGGTCGGCTACATGCTCTTTGACTCGCTCACCGACTATGACTTCAAGACCGCCAGGCTGGTCCCCAACGCGGCTGATTCGTGGGAGGCCAATGACGACGCCACCAAGTTCACCTTCCACCTGCGTGAGGGGGCTAAGTTCCACAATGGTGACCCTGTGACCTCCAAGGACTTCAAGCGCGGCTGGACCCGCGTCGTGAGCCCCACGTACGGCGTCAAGTCTGCCGGCGTCCTTGATTATCACCTGGGTCTCGTGAAGGGACACGACGAGGTCCTCGCTGGCACCACCGATGACTTCTCTGGCCTCGAGTGCCCTGATGACTACACCTTCGTGGTCAACCTGACCTCGTCCTACGCCGACTTCCCCTACGTTGCCGCACACCCCGCGCTTGCACCGGCCCCGCAGGCGGCAATCGATGATCCCGACTCCTTCTACACCGCGCCTATCGGCAACGGCCCCTTCCAGATGGACGGCAGCTGGGCTGATGGCCAGTACATCAACCTCAAGCGCTTCGAGGACTACAACGGCGACGACAAGGCGAAGCCTGCCGCCATCCAGTACAACATCCAGAAGGACGTCGAGACCGCCTACCGTGAGTTCCAGGCTGGCAACTACGACATCTCTGTGGTTCCCTCTGCGCAGATCGCGGATGCCATCAGCCAGTACGGCCAGTCCGACGACGGCTACACTGCGACCCCCCAGAAGCAGGTCATGACCGGTGCCGAACTCGCCACCTACTACCTGCTCTTCAACGTGAACGACCCCGTCCTCAAGGACGCTGACGTCCGCAAGGCCATCTCCCTTGCCATTAACCGTCAGGCCATCGTTGACACGCTCTTCAACGGCATTCGTCAGCCTGCTTCCGACATCCTCCCGCCTGCCCTTGATGGCTACGTCGAGAACGCATGGCCGTATGCCCACTACGACAAGGATGCCGCCGCCCAGCTCCTCGACAAGAACTATCCTGCCGACGCCTCTGGCAGCCGTGGCATCTCCCTCCAGCTCTCCTACAACCCCGAGGGCGGCCACAAGCAGATCATGGAGATGGTCCAGGCCGACCTCCAGGCCGTGGGCATCGACGCCACGTCCGACACCCGCGAGTGGTCCACGATTCTCCAGGACTACCGTAGCGGCAACTTCCAGTCTGGTCGCCTTGGCTGGACCGCCGACTACCCGATTGCGGACAACTTCCTGTATTCGCTGTTCCGCTCCGGCTCCGGCGACAACATGTCCGGCTTCTCCGATGCCGACGTTGACGCCAAGCTCGACGCCGCGCGTTCCACGGTTGACGACGACAAGCGCATTGAGGCCATGAAGGAGGTCGACGCGGAGATTGGCGAGGCCTGCCCCTGCGCTCCCATCATGTACTACTCGCACCTCACCGTCGCCTCGGATAGCATGCTGAGCTACTACTTCGACGCCGGCCGTCGTAACCACGTCGAGGCCGCCGAGAAGAAGAAGGCGTAGCGGTTTCGAGTTCATTCGCACCCGCAACCTCTACAGTGCTTGCCGGACGGGACGTCCACAAGGGCGTCCCGTCCGTCGGTAGGGGACGGTGTGCGCGGTCATCTTGTTTCTGTCAGGCAGACAATGGGAGCTTTCATGGGCAAGTACATAGTCAGGCGAGTCCTGCAGTTCATCCCCGTCTTCCTGGGCGTTACCATCATCATGTTCCTGCTCCAAAACGTCGTTCCCGGCGATCCCATCAAACTCATCGCCGGAGACAAGGCCATGTCTCCTGAGACCGAGATGGCCATCAAGGCGCAGCATGGACTCATCCTCACGAATGACGATGGCACCCCCAAGCTTGACGAGAATGGCGAGGCCATTCCAACGCCTCTGATTCAGCAGTACGGCACCTACCTCTGGAACCTGCTGCACGGTGACCTGGGGACCTCCTACAAGCGCTCTCTCGCGGTGAGCGACATCCTCGCCCAGAAGTACCCGTATACGGTGCGACTGGCCGTCGTGGCAATCATCCTCGAGGCGGTGGTGGGCATAGGTGCAGGAATGATCTCGGCCATCAAGAGATATTCCTTCTGGGACATCTTCGTGACGCTCATCACCTCGATTATGGTCGCTATGCCGGCGTTCTGGCTGGGCATGCTCCTCCAGCTCTTCTTTGGTGTCTGGATGAAGCAATGGACTGGTGGCGGGTGGTACATGCCAATCTCTGGTGCCGGTGGAGTCAACGGTGAGTTTGAGGACTGGGTCTACTACGTTCTCCCTGCTATCACGCTCGCGTCTGTTTCCACGGCGTATGCCGCCCGCATCATGCGCTCGCAGCTCCTCGAGGTCATGAACCAGGACTACATCCGCACGGCGCGCGCGAAGGGCTGCTCGCGTAGGTACGTGATTTTCCACCATGCACTCAAGAACGCCCTGATTCCCGTCATCACCTACATCGGCATCGACTTCGGCTCCATGCTCTCGGGTGCCATCCTCACCGAGACGGTCTTCAACTGGCCTGGCGTAGGCAATGAGATCTACCAGGCAATTACGCAGCGCGACTGGCCCATCGTGATGGGCGGCGTCACCGTTATCGTGGTGGTCGTCATGGTCATCAACCTGGTCGTGGACATAAGCTACGCCTTCCTGGACCCCCGAATCAGGTTTGGCGCACCCAAGGACAAGGCGTGAGGAGGTGGCTGCCATGGAGAATTCGGAAATGGGACAATCCCAGCCCACTGGCGAGAACGCCCAGGAGAGTGCGCCCTCACGTACGCTCTGGAGTGATGCGTGGCATCGCTTGAAGAGGAACAAGCTCGCGGTCATCGCCATCGTGTGGATCTCGGTCATCGTCGTGATTGCCGTCACGGCCGACCTTTGGGTGCCGCAGTGGCTCGGCTCGCCGACTGACACGGACACCACCGTGAGCGCGACAATGTCCAGGCTTCCTCCTTCGGCGGAGCACCCCTTTGGCACCGACGCCCTTGGTCGCGATGTCCTCTGCCGCGTCATCTATGGCTCGAGGATCTCGCTTGCCGTTGGCGTTCTGGCAACCGCCATCTCTACCGTGCTCGGCCTTATCATGGGCGCCCTCGCTGCCTACTACGGAGGCATATGGGACACCATCATCATGAGACTGGCAGACATCTTCCTCGCATTCCCGTACACGCTCTTCGTGATCGTGCTGCTTGCGGTCATAGGACAGGGCATCCAAAACGTGTTCGTGGCCATCGGCATCCTCGGTTGGCCGTCAATCGCTCGTGTGTTCCGCTCGGCGATCCTCTCGGTCAAGGAGAACGACTACGTCGACGCGGCGCGTGCGATGGGCGCCTCCGACGCGCGCATCATCGCCCGCCACATCTTCCCCAACTCGGTCGCATCCATCGTGGTCTATGCAACGATGAACATCGGTGGCGCCATCCTCACCGAGGCAGCTCTGTCCTACCTCGGCATGGGCGTCACGCCGCCTAACCCCTCCTGGGGCATCATGATTCAGGACGGCCAGCAGTACCTCGCCACGCAGCCGTGGCTCATGCTCATGCCCGGCCTTGCGATTCTCACCACAGTGCTCGCCTTCACCCTCCTGGGCGACGGTCTGCGCGATGCCCTCGACGTCAAGATGAAGGACGCATAAGCCATGTTCAAGAAGAAGGCTAGGGTGCAGATGCACCTCAAGGACCAGCCCGTGCCCGAGGGTGAGCACCTGCTTGAGGTCGACGACCTCAAGATGTACTTCCATACGCAGGACGGAGTGGTCAAGGCCGTCGACGGCGTTTCGTACACCCTCGACCGCGGCGAGACGCTCGGCGTGGTGGGTGAGTCTGGCTCCGGCAAGTCCGTCACGCACCTCACCATCATGGGCCTCATCGACATGCCCCCGGGACGCATCGAGGGCGGCGACGTGCGCTACCGCGGACAGTCACTGCTCAAGATGAGCGAGGAGCAGATGCAAGACATCCGCGGTAACGACATCGCGATGATCTTCCAGGACCCCATGACCTCGCTGAACCCGGTCTACACCATTGGGCGGCAGCTGGGCGAGGGCCTGCGCCTCCACCGTGGCTACTCCAAGGAGGAGGCGCTTAAGCGCGCGGTCGAGCTTCTCGACATGGTGGGCATCCCCAACCCAGAGCAGCGCGTCAAGGACTACCCGCACCAGTTCTCCGGTGGCATGCGCCAGCGCGTCATGATTGCCATGGCGCTTGCCTGCGACCCCGACATCCTCATCGCCGACGAGCCCACCACGGCCCTCGACGTGACCATCCAGGCGCAGATCATCGAGCTCATGCGCGAGATGCAGAAGAAGAACGGCAACGCCATCGTGATGATCACCCACGACCTTGGCGTTGTCGCCGACGTGGCAGACAAGATCATGGTCATGTACGCCGGGCACCCCGTGGAGTTTGGCACGGCCGAGGAGATCTTCTACAACTCCACGCACCCCTACACCTGGGGCCTCATCCGCTCGATTCCCGACCCAGTCATGACCGAGAAGCACCCGCTCACGCCCATCAAGGGCAACCCGCCCTCGCTCGTGACGCTGCCCTCTGGCTGTGCGTTCTCCCCGCGCTGCCCGTACGCCACGGACAAGTGCCGTGCCGAGCGTCCCGGCCGCATCATGGTTGGCCCCAACCACTACTCCTGCTGCCACTATGCTCTTGACAAGGACTTCGTTGCCAAGAACGCCCCCAAGACGAGCAGGAGTGCAGTCGCGGCACCCGCGCAGGCCGAGAAGGGAGGCGAGGCCTGATGAACGAGCCCCTTCTCAAGGTCGAGCACCTCACCAAGGAGTTCCCGGTTGACTCCAGCGTCTTCTCCCGCGAGAAGCGCAAGGTCTCTGCTGTGAGTGACGTGAGCTTCGAGATCTACCCCGGCCAGACTCTCGGCCTTGTGGGTGAGTCCGGCTGCGGCAAGTCCACCACCGGCCGCTGCATCATGCGCCTCATCGAACCCACCGCCGGTGAGATTACCTTTGACGGCAAGGACGTCATGAAGATGAGCCGCAAGGAGCTCAAGGCCATGCGGCGCGACATGCAGTACATCTTCCAGGACCCCTATGCGAGCCTCAATCCCCGCATGACCATCGGTGAGATTGTCTCCGAGCCTCTCGTCATACACAACGTGATGCCCGACAAGACCGAGCGCACAAAGTACGTGGCGTCCCTCCTCGACATGGTGGGCCTGAACCCCGAGCACATCAACCGCTACCCGCACGAGTTCTCGGGTGGCCAGCGCCAGCGCGTGGGCATCGCGCGAGCCTTTGCCCTCAAGCCCAAGCTCATCATCTGCGACGAGCCTGTCTCGGCACTCGATGTCTCCATCCAGGCACAGGTCCTTAACCTCCTCGCCGACCTCCAGCAGGAGTTTGGGACGGCGTACCTCTTCATCGCGCACGACCTCTCGGTGGTACAGCACGTCTCCGACCACGTTGCCGTGATGTACCTGGGCAACCTCATGGAGTACGCGGACTGGAAGGGGCTGTACGAGAAGCCCTGCCATCCGTACTCGCAGTCGCTCCTCTCGGCCGTGCCCGTACCCGACCCAGACATCCAGCACTCGCGCAAGCGCATCATCCTTGCCGGTGACCCGCCTTCGCCCATCGACCCGCCCTCGGGCTGCCGCTTCCACACGCGCTGCCCGCTTGCCACCGAGAAGTGCTTCGAGGAGCATCCCGAGCTGCGCGACCTTGGCGGCGGTCACTTCTGCGCCTGCCACTACAGCCAGCCGTTCCCCATCAAGGATTCATCCATCGAGCTTTAGCAGTCACATAAAACACCGAACGTTTTCGCCCGCGTCTCGACCCAAGGTCACAGGCGCGGGACGTTTTGGTCGTTTAGTTCGCATCCTGTTTTCTATTGTGTAACCAAGTCGTGGTGCTAGACTACCCCATGTTGTGTCGTGCCGCGTCTGCCCCACATGGCGTTGCGTGGCACACGACACGTGGGTGGCTGTGCGGTGGCTTCTCCGTCCCCTTTGTTGTGCCAGGGGGACTGCGTCCCGCCCAGCTCGGGCGAGCGGAACCCCCAGGGTGGCGTGCGGGTGCTCTTGTGCCACGCTTCCTCTGTGGTTGCGCGAATGGCACAAAGGAGTTTCGATGGCACGATTTCTAGGGTACCTGGCCAAGAGGATCGTCAACTATGTTGTGATGATCTTCGTTGCGACCTCGCTTACCTACTTCCTCGCGTGCGCCTTCATGAGTCCGCGCTCGAATTACGAGTCGCGCACGCCTCGACCGTCCCAGGAGTCCATCGAGGCTTCTCTCGACAAGGCCAACCTCAACGACAAGACTCCGGTCACCGAGCGCTACCAGCGCTGGCTCTCCAATATAGTGACCGATTGGAACTGGGGTCTCTCGCCTGCGGGCGACTCGGTGAACAACGAGATCTCCAGCCGCATTGGGGCCTCGGTCAAGCTCATGCTCCTCTCCACGATTCTCTCCATCGTGATTGGCGTGAGCCTCGGCGTCTACACGGCGCAGCGGCAGTACCAGTGGCAGGATAGGTTCTGGAGCGGACTTGCCTCCGTCTTCCTGGTTATCCCCACAGTCGTCCTGGCCATCCTCATCGTGTTCTTTGCCATCGAGATAAACCAGCAGACGGGACAACGCATCTTCTACGTCACGGGCCTTTCGAGCTATGACGGGCCCAACGTGTTTGTCGCGTTCCTCGATTTCCTCCAGCACATCCTTCTGCCCACGATCGTCCTCACCATCATCAGCTCTGTGGGATATCACCTGAACCAGCGTACGTATCTGCTGGACGAGATGCACGCGGACTACGTTCGCACCGCGCGCTCCA
Organism: Olsenella sp.; assembly: GCA_022648325.1. Classification (GTDB taxonomy): domain Bacteria; phylum Actinomycetota; class Coriobacteriia; order Coriobacteriales; family Atopobiaceae; genus Tractidigestivibacter. Next base: position 131,521 of record JALCMG010000004.1, on the reverse strand, counting down.
AGGGCCTCACAAAGAAGCAAGCCATCCGCAAGCACGCGCTTCGCGCCAGCCTCATTCCCACCTCGGTGAACGTGGCCTTCTCCATCGCAAGCATCTTCACTGGCGCCGTCATGACGGAGAAGATCTTCGCCATCCATGGCATGGGTGAGTACTTCATCAACTGCATCAATAACAACAACATCAACGGTGCCGTTGCAGTCGCCGCCTTCTCGGGGGCCTGCACGCTCGTGGGAGCCCTTCTCGCGGACCTCTTTGCCGCAGCCCTGGACCCCCGCATCAAGATGAGCTAGGGGGATGGCAATGGAAGAGCAGAACAACAAGGACACGCAGCTCACCAACGCCCAGCTCGAGCTCCAGGCCGACGCTGCCGGCCCCGGCGAGGTCAAGCGCATCAGCTACGGAGGCCTCATCGCTCGCAGGTTCTTCAGGCAGAAGAGCGCGGTGGTTGGGCTCACCATCTTGTGCATCCTGGCGCTTCTCGCCATCTTTGGCCCCTTCATCTGCAAGTTCGACTATACGGATCCGGACTTTGCTGCCATCAACGTTGCCCCCAACGCACGACACTGGTTTGGCACCGACGGCGGTGGGTTCGACCTCTTTGCCTGCGTCGTACACGGCCTTGGCCGTTCGCTCGTGATTGGCCTCACCTACGCCATCCTCACGACCGCCATCTCCGCCATCGTGGGCACGGCGATCGCCTATGCCCGTGGCTGGGGCGAGAAGATCGGCATGTGGTTCCTCGACATGCTGCTCGTCATCCCGAGCTTCCTGCTCGTCGCCATGATTGTGCGCGCCGCCTCCGGCACGCAGGGATGGCTCATGCTCATCCTCGGCCTCACGGCCTTTGGCTGGATTGGCTATGCAAGGACGCTGCGCACCATGGCCCTCTCGCTGCGCGAGCGCGACTACGTGCGCGCGGCCAAGTACATGGGCGTGCCCCCGATCAAGATCATCGTCCGCCACCTGATTCCAAACCTTGGCTCGATCCTCGTCATCGACACGGTCCTCGGCGTCATCAGCGGCATCAACTCCGAGACGGCTTACAGCTTCCTGGGCCTGGGTATCAAGGCGCCCGACACCTCGCTTGGCTACATCCTCTCTCAGGGTTCGTCCGCCATGCTCTCCGCCCCGTGGATCGTCCTCATCCCCTCGGTCGTCCTCATCATCCTGTGCGTGAGCATGCAGCTCATTGGCGACGGCCTGAGGGACGCCTTCGACCCCTACTCCCGTGCCGCGGGTGAGGTGGCCGACGAGGAGTCCAAGAAGGACGAGGACGAGAAGACCGCTGCGGCCACCGATGCAACCGCAGCCGGGTCCGACCACGAGTAGACGGAGACGCACGCATGTCTGACACCAACAGCACCACAACCATGGACGACACGCTTCGCTACGAGCTGCTCGAGTCCAACGGGCCCAAGGGCGCGCCAAAAGGCGATCCCGTCATGAGCGTTCGCAACCTGTGCGTCTCCTTCAACACCGAGGCCGGCGTGGTCCACGCCGTGCGCGACGTGAGCTTTGACCTCTGGGGCGGGCGCACGCTGGGCATCGTGGGCGAGTCCGGCTCGGGCAAGTCTGTCACGGCCCTCTCGCTCATCGGGCTTCTCGATGACAACGCGCACGTTGCGGGCTCGGTCAAGCTCGATGGCGAGGAGCTCATCGGCAAGAGCGACGAGGAGATGTCCAAGATCCGTGGCGCCCGCATCTCGATGATCTTCCAGGACCCCCTCTCTGCCCTTACCCCCATGTTCTCCATTGGCGACCAGCTCGCCGAGGCGCTTCTCATCCACAACCCCGACATGCCCAAGGACGAGGTGCGCGAGCGCTGCATCGAGCTTCTCACCCTCGTGGGCATCACCGACCCCGAGAACCGCCTCGATGCGTACCCGCACGAGTTCTCCGGCGGCATGCGCCAGCGCGTGGTCATCGCCATCGCCATCGCGAACAACCCCGACATCATCATTGCCGACGAGCCCACCACCGCCCTCGATGTGACCATCCAGGCGCAGATTCTGGACATCCTGAAGGTTGCCCAGAGGGAGACCGGTGCCGCCGTCGTGCTCATCACGCATGACCTGGGCGTTGTCGCCGGTACGGCTGATGACGTGATGGTCATGTACGCCGGTCGCGCTGTCGAGCGTGCGAGCATCGACACGCTGTTCGAGCGACCCTCCCAGCCCTACACCATGGGCCTCCTCGGTGCCGTGCCCAAGCCGCACATGCCTGCCGAGCACCGCCTGGTGCCCATCAAGGGCAACCCGCCCTCGCTTGCCGCCATTCCAGCAGGCTGCCCCTTCTCGCCGCGCTGCCCCATGGCAACCGACGAGTGCCGTAAGACCGAGCCAGACCTCCTGCCGCTCGAGGAGGAGGAGGGGCACCTGGTCTCGTGCCACCACATGGATGAGATTCGCGACAAGCACCTCACCTACGCTGACGTCTATCCGGCGCTCGAGCCTCTCCTGCCCAAGTGGGCCGACGTCCCCCGCGACCAGCGCCCCGTGGTGCTTGAGGTCAAGGACCTCGTGAAGACCTTCCCCATCCAGGGCAAGGGCCTTATCCGCAGGAACAAGGGGACCATGACGGCGGTCGACCACGCCTCGTTCACCATTCACGAGGGCGAGACGCTGGCCCTTGTCGGCGAGTCTGGCTCTGGCAAGTCGACCACGCTCATGCAGATCATGGACCTCGTGGTGCCCGAAGAGGGCTCGATCACCGTCCTGGGCAAGAAGACATCCGAGCTCAAGAGCTCACGCGACCGTCGCGAACTGCGCCGCAACCTCCAGATCATCTTCCAGGATCCCATGAGCTCGCTCGACCCGCGCATGCCCATCTACGACGTGCTCTCCGAGCCGCTCGAGGCGCAGGGCTGGGACAAGAACAAGATCAACAAGCGAATCGGCGAGCTCATGTACCTCGTGGGCATCAACCCCGACTACGTTGACCGCTTCCCGTCGCAGTTCTCTGGCGGCCAGCGGCAGCGCATCGCCATCGCGCGGGCCCTTGCCACGAGCCCCAAGCTGCTTCTCCTCGACGAGCCCATCGCCTCTCTCGACGTCTCGATTCAGGCCGGCATCATCAACCTGCTCGAGGACCTGCAGGTGCAGCTCAAGATCTCTTATCTCTTTGTCGCGCACGACCTTGCCGTTATCCGCCACATCTCCGACACCGTGGCCGTCATGCACCTCGGCAAGATCGTGGAGTACGGCGACACCGAGGAGGTCTTCACCAATCCCCAGGACCCCTACACCAAGGCTCTCCTCTCGGCCATCCCAATTCCCGACCCCAAGGTCGAGCGCACCCGCGAGCGCCTGGTGTACAGCGACGGCAAGCTCATCCCAGCCGCGAGCCTCATTCCAACCTCGCTGAAGTAGTTAGCAGAAGTCGGCTCTTCAAAGTTGGCTTGCAAACCTCGCGGGCCCGGATCTCCGGGCCCGCACTTTGTGCATACGGTGAACGTTTCTGTGAGCTCAACCGCACGGAAGCTTCTTGGCACTTTCGATAGCATTGCGATTTTATTAACCGCGCCTTGTCTGATACCATCCTTAATGGTTCACTTCGAACCGGTATCATCCGAGAGAACGGGAGAGAACATGTCTGTTTCCAACCTTTCACGCCGTGCCTTCCTGGGCATGAGCGGCAGCGCCGTCGCGCTGGCAGGGCTGGGCCTCGCCGCCTGCGGGTCCGACTCCTCCTCCAGCGACAACGCCAACGCCACGGGTACCGCCAACAGCACCGACGTCACCGGCGCCGAGCCCCAGAACGGCTCGCCCGCAACCACGCCGCTCGACCAGCTGCCGCTTCCCGAGAAGGGCAAGGTCTACAACAACCCCCTCGACCGTGACCAGATCCAGGACGGCGGCACCCTCACCCTTCCTGCTGGCGAGATTGGCCCCAACTGGAACTACCTCTCTATCGAAGGCAACACCGTCGAGATGAACAACATGTGGGACTGGTACATGCCCACCAACCTTTTCGTCTCCGACGCCACCGCCTCGAAGTTTGAGCCCAACCCCAACTTCGTGACCAAGGCCGAGACCAAGGACGAGAACGGCAAGCAGACGCTGACGCTCGACCTCAACCCCGACGCCAAATTCAACGACGGAACCCCCATCGACTACCGTGCCTTCCAGGCAGTGTGGACTGTCATGAACGGCACCAACCCCGACTACACCCCCTCTGCCACCGACGGCTACGACCGCATCGAGTCCGTCGAGAAGGGCGACTCCGACAAGCAGGTCGTGATCACCACCTCGAACCCGGTCTATCCTGCCGAGGCCCTCTTCAACCTGGTCATCCACCCCGATGCTGCCGACCCCGAGGTCTTCAACAACGGCTGGAACAACGACCCCCACGCCAAGGACTGGGGATATGGCCCCTACACGGTGGACTCATTTGACACCACGCAGGTGACCTTCGTCCCCAACCCCAACTGGTGGGGAGACGCGCCCAAGCTCGAGTCCGTCACCTACAAGCAGATGGACTCCCAGGCGCTCTTCAACGCCTTCAAGAACGGCGAGATCGACGCCACCGGCCAGGCCCAGAGCGGCTCCCAGGAGATGCTCTCCAACTTCTCCAGCATGGACAACGCCGAGATCCGTCGCGCGGACGGTCTCTCCATCGTCAACATCGAGATCAACGCCACGCGTGGCGTGCTCGCCGACGAGGCCGTGCGCAAGGCCTTTGTGCAGTGCCTCGACATCCCCACGCTCCGCTCCGTCGTGTTCCAGGGCGTGAACTGGGAGGAGGACATCCCCGGCTCCCTGCTTACCCCCACGTGGGCAGATGGCTACGAGAACAACATGCCGGACGACGTCACCAGTCTCACCACCGCCGAGGATCGCACCGCTGCGGCCAAGAAGACCCTCGAGGACGCTGGCTACGCCCTTGACGACGACGGCTACTACGCCAAGGACGGCACCGAGGTCGCCTTCTCCTTCACCACGTTCGGCGACTCCAACACGGTGAAGAACCGCGCCGCCGCCATCATCAAGATGGCCAAGGACGCCGGCATCAAGATCGACCAGGACGCCAAGCCCTCCTCTGAGTTCTCCACCACGCTCTCCAGTGGCTCCTGGGACATCTGCCTCTTCGGCTGGTCCTCCACGCCTACGTCCGTGTGGAACGGGCCCCAGATCTACGGCTCCGACTCCGCGTCCAACTTCACGCACCTGGGCAGCGCCGACCTCGACGCCGAGTTGGCCAAGATCATCTCGATCGAGGACCACGACGACCAGATGAAGGCCCTCAATGCCGCCGAGAAGAAGGCACTTGCCTCCTACGGCTTCATCCCCCTGTACGCCGGCCCCGGCGTCGTCGTGACCAAGCAGGGCCTCGCCAACTACGGCCCCGCGCTGTATCTCACCGTCTCCAACGAGAACATCGGCTGGGCAAAGTAGTTCGGCTGTCGCCGGAGGCGCGATTTTGTCGCAATTTGCAACATAGGGGGCCTTCCGGCGATTACCGGAGGCCCTTCTCGGCGCACCTCGCCCTATTCTCCTACTCGCGAGAAAAACTTTGAATTCGCGCTTGCCACCGTGCGAGCGTGTGTTAAGATACTCCTCGCGTTCAAGGCGCACGTCGGAGTGGCGGAATTGGCAGACGCGCTAGCTTGAGGTGCTAGTGACTGACTAAAAGGTCGTGCGGGTTCAAGTCCCGCCTCCGACACCACGAGCGTACACGGGTCCCCAGAAACGGGGGACCCGTTTTTATGCCGATTGGAGTTTTCGGAGGCTGCGCATGAGACAAAGGGACTGTCCCTTTGTCTCATGCGGCATTCGTAGCCCTCCCGCAACCAAAGTGAAAACTGAAAGCGAGACCATAATCGCCAAAGTTCCTTGTCGGCCGCAGTGCCGGTGCTGGCACCAAGACACCACCGGGAAGGGGTGGACCGTGGATAGTGCGATGATCGACCAGCTTACCGTCTGCCTGCCCAACGAGCCAGGAAGGCTCGCCAAGATGAGCCGTGCACTTGGTGCGGACAACACCCAGATTCATGCGCTCATGGTTGCGGATACCACGGACTTTGGGATCATCCGCATCGTCTGCGACCGCTCGGAAGACGCCTTGGAGCTCCTCCACGGGCTTGGCTACGACGCCACGCTCGCCCAGGTCGTCGGCATCGAGGTCTCCGACGTTCCCGGTGGCCTGGGGGTTCTTCTCGACCATCTGGCCTCGGCCGACCTCAACGTGGAGTACGCTTACACCTGTCCCATGGGCGGTCGAACCGTCGACATCGTGAAGGTCACGGGAGAGCCGCTTGCCATCAAGCTGCGCGAGAGTGGCCTCACGATGGTCCCCGCAGAGGGGCTTTGCACTCCGTGACAGGTCGTGTAAGCGGGTGCAGTCGCCTTGGGATCAGGTTCTCGAGGGAAGGGCGGCACGTGTCTAAGAACGCACTGAGCACCCGACGCGTGGAGGGGATAGGCGAGGGGAGCCTCGCCGCCACCTTCGCGCGTCTTCTGCAGCTCACTTCGGAGGCAGTGGTGGTCTTCGACGGGGCGGGGAGGGTCCTTCTCGCCAACGCGCAGGCGTCGGCCCTGCTTCCGCATGGCGAGGGGGAGAACTTCGTGGGTGCGGATGTTCGCACGCTCTTCCCGCCGGCAGGCAGCTTTGACCCGGAGGCGCCGTTCTCGCAGGACGCGCTGCCGTTCCCCGTCGACGGGACGTCCTCGGTGGTGACCATGGCGTCGCTCGAGGGGGAGCCCATGCGCCTGCGGGTGCGTTGCGATCGCGTCCAAGCGGCGGGCGAGACATACGTGACGGTGGCCCTCCCGGCCGAGAGCGGGAGCCTGGAGGAGCGTCAGGGCGAGAGGGACCTCGACGACCTGCGCCGCGCGAACAAGCGACTTGCGGGTGCGCTGCGCATCGTCCTTGACACGCTTGACTCGCGCGACGTGGGCACGCTCTTCTCGCGCGTGCTCGAGGAGATTACGCAGACGATGGACGCCGACGCGACAATCGTCTACCTGGCCGAGTCCGACGGCTTTCACCTGCGCGGCATCTCGAAGTCGCTCGAGGGTACGCGCGTGCCGCACTTCATGGCGTACGGCAAGTCGGTCGAGACCCTCGCCACGCGTGCGGGCCACGCGCTGCGCCTGCGCGTGAAGCCGCCCGACCCGCAGACGCTGCGCCAGGGCAAGATTCGCGTGAGCGAGGTCGTCGACGAGGACACCCGGGAGATACTCCGAATAAGCAAGGGGCTGCTGCCGCCCTTTTCGAGCTTCTTTGCCGTGCCGGTGTGGTTTGGCGGCCACGTGATAGCGATTATCGAGGTTGGCTGGTCGCGACCGCATCCCCTCGATGCCGATGACGCCCGGCTTCTCGACTCCGTTGCGCACTACCTCTCGGTGCAGCTCATGGGTGCCTTCTCGACCATGCGACAGCAGCGAGCGGAGCGGCTCAACCAGCGCGGTTCCGAGCTGCGAGAGGAGCTCTTGGATGCTTCCGAGGGCGACGAGGACCTTGCCGAGCGCGCCGAGCAGGCATTCGTGCAGGCTGCCGAGGAGCTTGATGCCGTCTACGTGCGGCTTGAGCAGAACGTCCACCAGAACGTCCTGGTGGCCGAGCTCCCCGTCGCGGGCATGCGCGCCGTGCCCATAGACCTTGACGCCGTCGAGGAGGGCCATGTGGAGGATGACGTGGCCGTGGTGCCCGTGCTTGCGGGCACGGCGGTCTTCGACGTCCTGCGCGACCTGGGGGAGCCCTGCGTTGGCGCCCTCGTGGACGCGGGGAAGCTCGCGGGCGAGAGGCGCTGCTGCCTCGTTCTTCGTCCCGATGGTGCGGAGCCCCTCGATGCGGGAGAGCTTGCGTTTCTCGGCAGGCTTGCGGGGGACGTGCGCGACATCTTCCTGGGGGAGGAGAGGCGCGAGGAGGACAAGCGCATCTCGCAGGCGCTCCAGACGGGCATGCGAAACGTGCTGCAGCACGTGGACGGCCTCACTGCCCGCGGCATCTACTCCTCGGCCACCGAGTCTGCCTTCGTGGGCGGGGACTTCTACGACCTCATCCGCCTGCCGGGGTGCCGTGCCTGCGTGATCATGGGAGACGTCTCGGGCAAGGGCGTGGAGGCTGCCTCGGTCTCGGCGGCAGTCAAGACCGCGCTGGGGGCCTACTCGTGGGAGGGGCTCGCACCGGCACGCATGGTACGATCGCTCAACGAGTTCCTCCTCGGCTTTTCTCGCATCGAGACCTTTGCAACGCTCTTCGTGGGCATTGTCGACCTTGCCGCGGCAACTCTCACGTACTGCTCGGCCGGCCACCCGCCTGCGGTTCTCGTGCGGGCGGCAACGCGCCAGATAGACCTTCTCGACGTGCAGTCCGGCGTCGTTGGCGCCTTCCACGACATGGAGTACCGTGACGGCGTGGCCTCGCTCTGCGAGGGCGACATCCTCTTCCTCTACACCGACGGCACCACCGAGGCGCGCTCGCCCTCCGGGGCGTTCTTTGGCGACGATGGCCTGCGCGACATGGTGTCTGCCGAGACGGCGGGGGACTTCGACGGGCTTCTCGACCGCTGCCTGGCACGCCTGGACGACTTCACAGGGCGCAACCTGAACGACGACGTCTCGATGGTCGCCGTGCGCTTCGACGAGCTGGGCAAGGGCGCGTAGGGTCTGAGGCGCTGGCGTGTCGTTCGCGCACTTCTCGGCATACACCCATAGGGTTGTGGGAAGCATTCCCGTATGGAGAGGATGCCGGACATAGCCGTTGTGAACGTCTCGGGAGACCTGGACGTGACGAGCGTGGGCGCGTTGAGAAGAACCATCGACGCGCTCATCGCCGATGGCTGCCGGCGCATCGTGCTCAACATGGACGACGTTGGCTTTGCGGACTCCGCGGGGCTGGGGCTTGTGCTCTGTGAGCTGCGGCGCATGAGGTCACTGGGCGGGCTGCTGTCTCTCACCAACGTGCGCCCGCGCGTGTACATGAGCCTGGCGCTCATGCGCATCGTGGACTACATGCCGGTCTCTCGCGCGGGAAGCAAGCGGACCGTCTCGGAGCTTGACTCCTCGGTACTGCCGCTGTGGCGCACCACGTTTCCCGTGGATGCCGTGCACCTTGGCGAGGCCCGCGACCACGTGGGCGAGCTCATGCGCGGCATGCCCTTCTCGGAGGACGAGATCTTTGATATGACGCTTGCGTGCGGGGAGGCGCTGGGCAACGCCGTTGACCACACCTGCGCGACGGGCGCGCTCGCTACCGTTACAGCCTACGACGACCGCATCGAGGTGGACGTCGCGGATTGCGGAGAGGGCTTCGAGCTTGGCGCCAACGAGGAGCCGCCCGAGACGGGTCCGGGTGCCGAGCGCGGCCGCGGCATTCGCCTTATGCGCCTTCTCACCGACGCCGTGTCGATCACTCGCAAGCCATCGGGGAAGGGGACCGTGGCGCGGCTCGTGAAGCTGGTGCCCGCGCGCGAGAAGATTGGCGTCGTGGGCGGCGGCGCCGGCGCGTAGGGGCGCGGCGTCGGGGCAGCGACGCTACGGCAGCTACGGGTGTCGCCGGTAGTCCCATATTGTTGCAACTCTCGTCAAAAAGAGCCTTTCGGAGACAAATTATCGCCGGAGGAGCCTCAGTGTTGCAAATGGTGTCAAAAATGGCATTCCGGCGACGAGAGAAACCCCGCGCAACCAAAAAGGGCACCCGCTCTCACGGGTGCCCGTTCTTTTCTGGAGGCGAAGCCCGGATTCGAACCGGGGGTAAGGGCTTTGCAGGCCCGTGCCTTACCACTTGGCCACTTCGCCATATGAAAAAGGCCGATTTGCACCGGCCGGAAATGCATGGAGCGGGCTACGGGGTTCGAACCCGCGACCTCCACCTTGGCAAGGTGGCGCGCTACCAACTGCGCTAAGCCCGCGACGCAGGGGATAATATACGGGAACCACCGCGCCGATGCAAGCGAGAATTTGAGATTTTTTGAGCGTCTTGTAAACGCCGCAGGTAAAAGGCACAAAATGACGAGAAGAATCTCTGGGGACGGTGCCGTCGGTCGTGTCGTATGCTAAGGGGGCGCGTGGCCACGCACCCAAGGCCACCGTGGCGGCAGCCCTTGGGGCAGTCGCGCCTGACCGCCCACCCAAAGGGAGACGCCCATGATTCTCAGCCTTCTCACGCTTCTCCTCATCGCCCTTATCGTCGAGGGCTTTGTCCGCGTGATCCGCTACTTCGCGGACTGGCTTCGCCAGGGCAGGAAGCTCGACGCATCGGAGGTGTCGGAGGCGCGCGAGGCAAAGGAAGCTGCCGAGAAGGTCGCCGAGCGTGACCTCAAGGGCATAGACGACAAGACCACCCCGCAGCGGCGCGCCACGGTCATGCGCACCGAGCACGATGCGATCGAGGCATACCTTGAGGAGATGCATCTGGGCTTCTACCAGATCATCATTGTCTTCTTCCTGGGCTGCATCGCGGGTCTCTTCGTTGAGGAGATCTGGATGTTCGTGACGGCAGGTCTCACGCAGAGCCGCGTGGGCCTGGTATGGGGTCCCTTCTCGCCGCTCTATGGCTTTGGCGCCACATTCCTCACCCTTATTTGCTATGAGATGCGCCGCCACCACGCCAAGGGCTGGCAGATCTTCCTCATCTCCATGGCCGTGGGCGGCATCCTAGAGCAGGTCACCGGCTGGTCTATGGCCACGCTCTTCCACGCCGAGTCCTGGACCTACGAGTACCTGCCCGACCACATCACCCAGTGGGTCGCCTGGCGCTTCCTCTTCTTCTGGGGCATCCTGGGGCTCACCTGGTGCCGCGCGATTATGCCGCCGCTGCTCTACCGCATCGGCATGCCCACCTCGCATCGCCAGCTGGTCTTTGTGATCCTGGTGAGCGTCTACCTCGTGGCCGACATGTGGATGACCATCGCCTGCTTCAACCGTAAGACCGCGCGCGACGCCGGCGTGCCCGCAAGCAACGCCTTCGAGCAGTGGGTGGACGAGCACTACACGGACGAGTTCATAGCCAATCGCTTCCAGAACCTCGTCATTGGGGGCGACGAGCAGTGACGTCCGCCCACATGGCTCTACAGTCCGCCGCACGGGCGCACTTTGCGGCCGGCCTGGGCGCGTCTGCCCCTGTCCGCGAGGTCTACCTCGACTACGCCGCCGCCACGCCGCTTGACCCCAGGATCCTCTCGGCAATGGAGCCCTACCTTACGCGCTGCTTCGAGAACCCCTCCGCCCCGTATGCCCGCGCCCGCGCGGCGCGCGACGCCGTGGAGGGTGCACGGGCGGACATCGCGCATCTCATGGGTGCCAAGCCCGACGGCATCACCTTCACTGCCGGCGCCACCGAGGCCAACAACCTTGCCTTTGCGGCAACGGATGGCGGCGTGGTGACGGACGCCGCCGAGCACGAGTCCGTCCTCGCCTGCGCCCAGGCACGCGGCGCCGTGGTGGTGGGCGTGGGCGCAGACGGTCGCGTTGACCCGGAGCGCCTCTGCGCGGCCATTGGCCCCACCACGCAGCTTGTCTCGGTGGAGCTTGCAAACGGCGAGGTGGGTGCCGTACAGCCCGTGCGCGAGATAGCCCGCAGGGTTGCCGCGGTGCGCCAGCAGCGCCTGGCCGAGGGAAGCCGCGTGCCCCTCTGGCTTCACACGGACGCCTCTCAGGCGGCAGGCTCGCTCTCGTGTAACGTGACCTCACTAGGGGCCGACATGGTCACCCTCTCTGCCGCCAAGGTCTACGGCCCCAAACAGGTGGGCGTCCTCTGGGCGGGGGAGGGCGTGCGCCTGCGCCCGCTGGTCCTTGGAGGCGGCCAGGAGGGCGGCGTGCGGTCCGGCACCGAGAACGTGGCCGGTGCGGTGGGGTTTGCCGCCGCGCTGACACTTGCGCAGGAGTGCCGCACCGAGGAGTGCCGCCGCGAGGCGGCGCTGCGCTCGCGGCTTGAGAGCGCCCTTGCGGCCGAGTTCCCTGGCATGGTGGTCTCGGGGCCGAGAAGCCCCAAGCACCGCCTTCCCGGGCTTCTCCACGTGAGCTTCCCCGGCCTTGAGGCCAGGCGCCTGGTGGTGCTGCTCGAACGGCGTGGGGTCTCGGTGGGGACGGGCAGCGCCTGCGCGGCCAGCCGCATGCGCGAGAGCCACGTCCTTCACGCCATGGGGCTGCCCCAAGAAGTCTCCACTGGGAGCCTGCGCATCACGATGGGGCGGCAGACCAGCATGGACGACATCGACTACGCTGCGGAGCAGATTGCAGACGCCGTGCGCACGGAGATGCGGCGCACCGGCCTCACGCAGGAGGACATGCTCAGCCGTGCCGGCGGCCTTGCCGTGGGGAGGAGGCGCTGATGGGCGAGAAGGTCTTTCTCGGCCTCTCTGGAGGCGTAGACTCGGCGCTCTCGGCCGCGCTCCTTGTGGAGCAGGGCTACGACGTCACGGCCGTCTACATGCGCAACTGGTCGCGCGACCTGCCGGGCTACCGCTGCCCCTGGGCAGACGACCTTGCGGACGCCGAGCGCGTCGCCGTGACCCTGGGCATTGGCCTCGAGGTCTGGGACTGCGAGGAGGAGTACCAGCGCACCGTCGTGGACTACCTGGTAGACGCCTACGCGCGCGGCCTCACGCCCAACCCCGACGTGATGTGCAACCAGACCGTCAAGTTTGGCACCTTCGCCGAGCGCGCCTTCGCGCACGGGGCGGACCTCATTGCCACGGGGCACTACGCCCGCGTGCGCCGTGACCAGCAGACGGGCTCAACCCAGCTCCTGCGCGCCGTGGACGAGCACAAGGACCAGACCTACTTCCTCTGGCGCGTGGGCGAGGAGGCCTTCTCGCGTACGCTTTTCCCTGTGGGCGACGTGCGCGACAAGGCAGAGGTGCGCCGCATGTGCGCCGAGAGGGGCCTGGGCGTGGAGTCCAAGCCGGACTCCGACGGCATCTGCTTTGTGGGGCCCGTGGGCATTCGAACCTTCCTCCTGGACACGCTGGAGCGCCGGGCCGGTGACATCGTGGAGTGGGAGACGGGCCGCGTCCTGGGCCACCACGACGGCGCCTTCCTGTTCACGGTGGGGCAGCGCAAGGGCCTTGACCTGGGTGGTGGCCCTGCTCGCTATGTGGTCTCGACGGACACCGAGAAGAACGTGGTCTACGTGACCGCAGACCCGGCATGCCCAGGCCTGTGGTGCGCGCAGCTCGACCTCTCCGACGTGCGCTGGATTGCCGGCGAGCAGCCTGCGGACGGCGAGTACCTGGTGAGGACGAGGCACACGGGCGAGCTGCGGCCTGCCCAGGTGGAGGTGCTCGACGGCGGACGCGCTCGCGTGAGCTACCCTGCGCCCGTGCGCACGGTGGCGCCGGGGCAGTCTGCCGTCATCTATGGGGGTCTCGTCTGCCTGGGCGGTGGAATCGTGGAACCAAACCCGGTGGCCTATACTAGGTGAGTTAGCTCTAGTGATGTAGTCGGTCGACGCCCACGGCGCTTGCCTGGGACTGGCGGGTCGGAGGTGCTTGTGGCAGAGGACGCCGATAAGAAGGCCCCCGCGGCGCAGAAGCGCCCCAAGGCTCCAAAGCCGCAGGTCGTTGGTGCCAAGGTGAGTGCCGGCAAGCCCAAGGCCAAGGTGGCTGCGGCCGCCGTCGCCAACCCCAAGGCTGCTGCCGCCGGCGCGGGTGCCAAGGTCAAGTACCGCGTCAATGCCGTGAAGGCCGTCTCTGCCCAGGACCGCGAGGCCGACAAGCAGAGCATGGGCCAGGTGCGCAAGAGCCTGGTCTTTCTCGGCGGCGTTACGCTTGCCTATCTGGCGTACCTCATCTTCTCTGGCCAGATGGACATGTTTCTCGGCAGCCTCTCGCAGGTCGACAGCTCCTGGATCCTGCGTGGCACCCTCTGCTACCTGGTCTACTACGTGATTGGCGTCTCGGCCTACGTGCTCTCGGTGATCACAGATCCCAACTCTCCCGTTGGTGTGCGCGACCTCATGAGCGTCGAGGCGGCCGGCGTCTTCTTCATGAACCTCACGCCCAACGGCATGGGCGCCGCGCCCGCGCAGATCTACCGCCTTACGCGCGCCGGCCTCTCCGTTGGCGGTGCCGGCGCGCTCCACTCCACGCGCTTCATCATGTACGAGGCGGGCGAGGGTATCTTTGCGGCCATTATGCTCATCTTTAGGCTTGACTATTTCCTGGACTCCTTTGGTGACTTCATCATCATTGGCATCTTGCTCTTTGCCTTCAAGATCCTGGAGTGCGTGGTGTTGTTTGCCATCTGCGCGTACCCCAAGTTCTTCTCGAGCATTGGCAACTGGGTGCTGCGCTTTGCCAACAAGCATGGTTGGGTGAAGGACTACGACCACTGGTACCAGGTCGTGAACAACCAGATCATGGAGTTCTCCAACGGCTTTAAGTCTGCCGCCAAGAACAAGGGCGACCTTGTTGGCGTGCTGGTGCTCACGCTGCTGCAGCTGGGCTGCCTCTACGCATTGCCATGGTTTGTGCTCAACGCCTTTGGCAAGGAGGCCGACCTCATCACTTGCCTGGCATCCGGCTCGATGCTCGAGCTGCTCACCTCGGCCATTCCGCTGCCCGGTGGCACCGGCGGCGCCGAGGGTGGCTTTGCGCTGCTCTTTGGCGGCATGTTTGGCGCGCAGGCCTCGGCGGGCTTCGTGCTCTGGCGTGCCATCGAGTACTTCCTGCCCACGCTGTGCGCGGCGCCGCTCCTGGGCCTGCGCTCGACCAGCGGCGAGAGCATCAACCACCGCTTCAAGCGCTATGGTGCGCGGCTGCACAGGCTCTTCTCGCGCGGGGACGGTGGCAAGGGCTCCGGCGGAATCAAGATAACGTTCAAGTAGAGAAGCGGCGGGAGCGCATCGTGGCGCCCCCGCCGCTTTTGCAGCGTCTTCCTGCTGCACGGCCTACCAGGAGACCTTGGCGATGTTCTCCTCGATGTGCCTGCAGCTTGCCTGCCAGCGCTCCTGCTCGTGCGGCGTCATGGTGGGGACGATGGCCTTCTCGACGCCATTTGCGCCAATCACGCAGGGCAGCGACGCGTAGTGGCCGGATACGCCGTAGACGCCCTCGACCAGGGTCGAGACGGGCGTCACGAGCTTGGTGTCACCAAGGACT
This sequence comes from Olsenella sp., assembly GCA_022648325.1. Taxonomy (GTDB): domain Bacteria; phylum Actinomycetota; class Coriobacteriia; order Coriobacteriales; family Atopobiaceae; genus Tractidigestivibacter. The sequence goes on along the minus strand of JALCMG010000004.1, from coordinate 116,478 downwards.
GCCTCGATGATCGCGACGGTTCCGTTGGCGATGGAGTATTCGGTGCACGCCTTGCCCACCATGGTGGTGTAGCCGCCCCGCACGGCCTGCATCTCCAGCTCGTCGCGGTCGAGCGTGACGTCCGTCTGGGCCTCCAGCTCTTCGGGCGTGAGGCAGCCAAAGGTGACGTGCGACCACAGGGCAAACTCGGAGAAGCCGTGCTCGCCGAGCATCCAGGCGTTGATCGAGGCCTGGTTGAGGCCGGTCGCGCCGGCAAGCGCATGCTTGAAGCGAGCGGAGTCGAGCGTGGTGCCAGAGCCCAGGACGCGATGGGGGTCGCAGTCCGCCAGGTCGCGTATCTCGGTGGCGATGACGTCGTTGGGGTTGGAAACGCTCACCCAGATGCCCGCGAAGCCCGCGTCCTCGATGCGGCGGACGAACTTCTTGGGCTCCTCTGTGGTTGGCACGAGCTCGCCGTCGCGGTCGGTGCGCGCGGCATCCACGTGGCCCGCGGCGTTGACAATGACGTCGCAGCAGGCCAGCTCCTCGTAGCGGTCGTCGCACTCGACGACGCGCGCGGGGCGGGGATAGAAGCTCATGGCGTCAAGGAGGTCGTTCGCCTGCGCGCGGCAGAGTTTCTCGTTTGTGTCCGACAGGCGAATCTCGTCCACGAGGCCCTGTGCGAGCAGCGCGTTTGCGACGTGCGCCCCAACGTGGCTGCAGCCGATGATACCGATGGTCGAGTTTGTTGCCATGCTCTTTCGCTCCTCGTGTAGTGGTTTGTCTCGAATCATTTTCTCACTGGGCGCTGGGACTGTCGCCTCCTGTCACAAAGCGGACCTCGTCGACATTTGGGACGTGCACGCGCACGAGTGCCTCCGCACGGTCCCTCTCGTCCTGGGAGAGCGTCCGCTGGCTGGTCACGGTTGCCACGATGCGCTCGGTTGGCTGAGAGGAGTCTGTGGCGTAGCCGTACTCGGTTCCCACGGAGTAGCGCTCCACCTCCGGTTGGATCGCCTTGAGATCCTGCGTCGTGATGGCCGTCTCGTACTGGTCCGAGGTCTGGGAAGGGGTCGCCGCTGTGTCCTTGGTGTGCTGCTGGACCGTCTCCTGGACCACGCCGGTGGTCACCATGAGGCATGGGATTGCAAAGACGAGCGTTCCAATGATGACGCTCCTGCGCAGGTGCCGAGAGATGGCCACCGCCTCTTCGCTTTCCTGTGGGGTCACCACTCCGTCGTCGTTGACGTCTCTGTGGAGTGGCACGTGCAGAAGGAGCAGCACAATCTCTGCAGCAAGGGCGATGAAGACCACGTTGACGCCAAACTCGTAGAGCGCGCCGGCAAAGCGGGGAAGGCTCTGTTGTGCGATTCCGTAGCCGGCCGAACACAGGGGAGGCATGAGGGCGGTTGCCACGGCCACGCCCGCGATAAGGGTCGAGGGCTCCTGCTTGCGAGAGTTGCCCAACCCGCCCGCGAAGCCGCCGGCGAGTGCGATGAGCAGGTCCCATATGGTTGGAGTCGAGTTGTCCAGAAGCGCGCTGGTCTCGTAGGGGATGGGTGTGAGGAGGAAGTAGACGGTAGACGTCGCCAGGCAGATTGCCATCTGAAGGACGAGGCCCGCGACGGCGTGCCGCAGGAGGCGCATGTCTGCCGTGGCCACGGCGTAGGAGATGGCCAGCACCGAACCCATGAGAGGGCAGATGAGCATGGCACCCACGATGGCCTCGGTGGAGTCTGTGTTGAGGCCAATCGAGGCAATGAGCATGGCAACAATGAGGATGCACATGTGCGTTCCGTCGAGCTTCGAGCCGCCCACGAAGCGCTTTCTGATCTGCGGCCATGCCGCCCGGCCCTCGCGAACGTTGAAGGCGCGCTGAAGCGCCGCCGCCCCTCGGCGTACCCAGCCTGTGCTCTCGTCGACCGTCTTGTTTCTCTCGCCCATCGCGTACCTCAACTTCTCGAGAATCGTATGGCTCACGATGCCCGAGACACGCCTCTAGCTGCCCGTCGCGCCTCGATGACTCTTGTGCCCCAAACGTGGGGTGGTAACTCCGATTGATGGCCATTGGATGCTAAGGATTTGCCTCCAAAATCCCCGAAGGAATCCCAGTGATTGCCCGGTGGCGCAAATTGACGGTTGGTGGCAGTTTTTCTGGGGTGCCTCAAGTATGAGTAAATTCAAATTCTGATTAACAGCAGGTCAGGGAATTGCCATGTCTAGGCATATATATAAGGAATTAAATAAAAACTGCCACCAACCGGTAATCTAGCCATGGGGAGCCGTCCGCGGGGCTGTGAGACAGCCGAGTTTGACTTGGAAGCCCCAGTATCCAGGCCTTGCGGGCGGGCTGCGAGTGAACCCCAGAACACAAAACTCCGGTTGGTGGCAATATTGGACGCATCTTTTATATGCAGCCATATATATAGCAAATCAAGTACCTGCGGTTATTCGAAAACCAACGTTGCCTGTACATGGGGGTGTGTCAAAAAACTGCCACCAACCGTCAATTCGTGCCAATACGCCGAGTGTAAAATTACGTACACATGTTCTCATTCCATTCGTATGGGAGTAGAATGGATTGCTACGAAAGCCGTGCCGTGCGGGGAGGTGCAACTTGGAAGAGGGTGGAGCCAGCCGTTCGGAGGGCCACGCGCGTTCGCGAGCGGAGGAGGTCCTGGAGCAGATCCTTTCCTCCAAGGACGCGCGCGCACTTGTCAGCATGAGCCAGAAAACCTATGCTGACCAGCCCATCCTTCGTACTGGCGCAGACTTTGCTCGTGAGCGGGCGCAAAGGTGTCAAGAGGGGCGCGATGCGGCGCGTTCTGCCCGAGAGCAGAGGGCGGAGAGGCACCACCTTGAGACCAATGCAACCACAGCCCGCCAAGCGGGAGAGGCCAGCACCGTTGCAGCGGCTTCTCTCTGGCCCTCGTTCTCGTTTGTCATTCCCGACTTCGGTGCGCGGGAGAACGCTGAACCTGCCAACTCAGAGCTGCCTCCCACGCTTCAGGAGCTGCGCTGGCTTGAGGGGGAGGGCCTTCGCCTTGGCGAACTCTTCTGCCGTCAGGCGCGGCTTGCGGCGGACTACGAGGACAATTCCCCGTTCGAGGGCTTCCATCCCTATCGTTACCTGCCAACCTACAAAGACCTTGGGAACCGTGAGCTACGTGGCTACTTCACGTGGCGCACCGAGTGGCGTTTGGGGACGGCCCTCGACGTGCCCGCTACTTATGCCACAATCCTTGCTTTCGAGCTGATAAATGGCGTGGCTGCCGTGCCCGGGGCAGAGGCCCTCGCATCCCTGCGCAAGCTCGAGCGGTGTTGCGCCGAGCAGGATGCACGGGGCATTGGGCCAAGCGTGACCATGGACCTCAGGCGCTGGGAGCGGGACTATGCCATCTGCATGGGGCTCGACGTGCGCCAGGCGGTGCCGGAGTCAGAGCGCCTGTTTGGCACGGGAGTCGAGACCCTTCGGGCCATGGAGCGGGCGGAGCTTCTCTCCCGTGGCCTTGTGGAGAAGAAGCCGGGGGAGGAGACGACTGCCCCATCGGACGACGAGGTCCTGGTAGCCATGGGAAACGTCTCGACCACGGACATCTTTCGCTCGCCGTTTGCCCGTTCCCACCGGAAGTCCTTTGCCGCCGTGGCTGTGGCCGTGGCGCGTCGCATGGCCGTTCACTGCAACCGACGCAGAAAGACCGGCTGGGTAGATGGCCTGGTGGGCTATCGCACGTCGTGGCCGTTCACGCCGCTCGCGGGCGTCCCGCTTGACCACGGCTGGGAGGGCCCGGAGCGCACCATCCGCATATGCCCCGGCCAGACAGTGGGCTTCCGCTTTGGGCGCTGGACGGAGCGGCTTGCCTACTCCACTACCGAGCACAGTCGCGACCTCGCGCGCCTCCTTCGCGCGATAGACCGCCAGATGCGAATCGACTGGGAGTTCGGTCATCCCCTCAAGGAGCAGAAGCTGCCTCGCTACCTGGAGAAGATGGTCGTCGAGGAGAGCCGTGCCCAGCGCGAGCGAGAGGTGGAGGCAGAGCGCCGCCGCTTCAAGGTCGACCTCTCCAAGCTGGGTGGCATTCGCAGCGCGGCAGCCGTCACGCGCGAGGCGCTGCTCGTGAACGAGGAGCGCGAGGGGTACGTGCCTGTCGATGCCGCAGCGGAACCCGAAGAAGCTCCGGAGGTGCCAGAGGCCGCAGCCGTGCCAGCGCCTGCGCCAACTCTGGCCGCAGCGCCCGCGCCCCAAGCCGCTCAGCCAGGCCATGGCCTCACAGACCAGGAGAGTGCGATTCTCGCCGCACTTCTCGGCCACCGGAAGGTGGAGGTCCCGGCGGGAACGTCAGTCGACATGCTCGTCGACTCCATAAACGATAAGCTCTTCGACCTGGTGGGAGACACGGTGCTGGAGTTTGGCGACGATGGCCCCACAATCGTCGAGGACTACGAGCAAGACCTGGGAGGATACCTACAGCCATGATGCAAGCAACTGCAGAGCAGACGCCTCGCGTCCCCAGGCGCATCGCGCAGGTGATCATCAACTCCCTGAAGGGAGGCGTCGTTCCTCGCGTGGGCCTGCCCTACATCACCGTGGGCCGCGACCGCGAGGTGGCCGCCCTCCTCCACGACCTCGACCTTGTGGCCGACGGCGGCGCTAGCTTCCGCTTCCTTGTGGGCCGCTATGGCAGCGGAAAGAGCTTCCTTCTCCAGACCATCAGAAACCACGCCATGGGCAGGGGCTTTGCGGTGGCAGACGCGGATCTCTCGCCGGAGCGTCGGCTCCAGGGCACGGGAGGGCAGGGCCTCGCCACTTACCGCGAGCTCATCCGCAACCTCAGCACTAAGACCAGGCCCGAGGGTGGTGCCCTCAACCTGGTGCTCGACCGTTGGGTCTCGAACGTGCAGTCCCAGGTGACGCTCGAGGACGGTCTCTCTCCCGAGGACTCCGCCTTCGCGGACGCCATGGAGCGGAGGATCATGGGCACCATGGCCTCGGTGCAGGAGCTGGTCCACGGCTATGACTTCGCGCGACTCCTCACGATGTACTGGCGCGCCCACCTTGAGGGGGATGACGAGACCAAGGCCAACGTCACCAAGTGGTTCCGCGGCGAGTACCGCAACAAGACCGAGGCCAGGCGTGAGCTTGGCGTGGGCATAGTGATCGGCGACGATGACTGGTACGACTACCTCAAGATCCTCGCGACCTTCCTCGTTGGCGCGGGCTACAAGGGGCTCGTCATCCTTCTCGACGAGATGGTGAACCTCTACAAGATCCCCAATGCGGTGAGCAGGCAGTACAGCTACGAGAAGGTGCTCACCATGTACAACGACACGCTCCAGGGCAAGGCGCATCACCTGGGCATCATCATGAGTGGCACGCCCCAGGCCGTGGAGGACAGGCGTCGTGGCCTCTACTCGTACGAGGCGCTTAGGAGTCGCCTTACGCAGGGGCGCTTCTCGCAGGACGGACTAGTGGACATGCTGGCGCCGGTCATTCGCTTGGAGCCGCTCACTCACGAGGAGCTGCTGGTGCTCGTCGAGAAGCTCGCGGATATCCACGCGGGGCTCTTTGGCTACCAGCGGAAGATCACCCAGGCGGAGCTCGTGCGCTTTCTCGAAACCGAGTACGGCCGCGTTGGCGCGGACACGCATCTCACGCCGCGCGAGGTCATCCGCGACTTTGTCGAGATGCTCGACATCCTCTCCCAGAACCCCGGCGTTACGGTGGAGCAGCTCCTCGGGAGCGAGCAGTTCTCCTCGCCGGTGAAGTCGCCCGCCGAGCAGGGCGCGCCATCTCCTGGTGGAGCGGGCGGGGCAGCTGCTGCCGGCCAGGACGAGTTTGCAGAGTTCGACATCTAGGCCGCCATGGACGCATTCGACCGCTATGCACCGTTCATCCAGGACTTCATCTACGAGCACGACTGGCAGAGCCTGCGGGCCGTGCAGGTTGCCGCCGCAGACGCCATCTTCAACACCGACGAGAACGTCCTGCTCACCGCATCAACCGCATCGGGCAAGACCGAGGCTGCCTTCTTCCCCATACTGACGGAGCTCTGGGAGGACCCGCCGGCCTCGGTGGGCTGCGTGTACATCGGACCGCTCAAGGCACTGATAAACGACCAGTTCCTGCGTCTCGAGGACCTCTGCGCCGAGGCGGACATCCCTGTGTGGCACTGGCATGGTGACGTCTCCCAGTCGCACAAGGCCAAGATGCTCAAGCACCCCTCTGGCATCCTCCAGATCACGCCGGAGTCGCTCGAGTCCATGCTCCTCCACCGCCACAACGACATCCCACGCATCTTTGGCGACCTGCGCTTTGTTGTGATCGACGAGGTTCACTCGCTCCTGCGTGGCGACCGTGGCGGGCAAACGTTCTGCTGCCTCGAGCGTCTCTCTCGCCTGGCTGGGGTGGTGCCGCGGCGCATCGGCCTCTCCGCGACGATCGGTGACCCCGAGGCGACTGGCGCATACCTATCTGCGGGCACGGGCCGTGGGTGCGTCATTCCCCGGCTGGACGCGCCACGCGAGCGTTGGCGCCTCTCGATGGAGCACTTCTACGTGACCGGTCCGCAGGCCCCGGAGCGTGGCGAGGACGGTCTGGGCCATGGTGGCGGCGCGCAACCGGCGGAAGCAACGTACGAGATGCCCCGGCAGACGGCTGCCGAGGAGCGCGTGCCCAGCCGAGAGGAGCGCGCGGAGGACGTCTCGCCAAGCGCCACTGTGCCCCAGACGGAGCAGCCGGAACCCGAGGCCCCTACCGACAGGGCGCCCGTCTTCGCGGACCCTGGCCTTGCCTACGTCTTCGAGCACACGCGCGGGCGCAAGTGCCTGGTCTTCGCCAACTCCCGCGAGGAGTGCGAGGCCGTGACAACAACGCTTCGTCAGTACTGCGAGGCGGTGGGGGAGCCGGACCGCTTCCTCATCCATCATGGAAACCTCTCCGCGAGCTTTAGGCAGACGGCCGAGGAGTTCATGCGCGACGAGGACGCAAACCTCACCACGGTTACCACCTCGACGCTTGAGCTGGGTATCGACATTGGGCGCTTGGAGCGGGCGTTCCAGATTGATGCTCCGTTCACGGTGAGCTCGTTCTTGCAGCGCATGGGGCGCACCGGCAGGCGCGGCCGGCCGAGCGAGATGTGGTTCGTGATGCGAGAGGACGAGTCCGAGGCCAGAGCGCTTCTCCCCGAGACGGTTCCATGGAAGCTCCTGCAGGGCATCGCCCTCGTCCAGCTCTACGTGGAGGAGCGCTGGGTCGAGCCGCCGCAGCTGGACGACCTGCCATACAGCCTGCTCTACCACCAGACTATGGCGACGCTTGCCTCGACGGGCGAGCTATCGCCGGCAGACCTGGCGCGCAGGGTGCTCACGCTCTCTCCCTTCCATCGCGTGACGGCAGACGACTACCGCGCGCTGCTGCGGCACCTCGTGGAGACGGACCAGATCGAGCGCACCGAGACGGGTGGCCTGGTCGTGGGCCTTGCGGGCGAGCGCGTGACGAACGACTTCCGCTTCTACGCCACTTTCGCGGAGGACGAGGAGTTCGCCGTGCGCTCCGAGTCCCAGGAGCTGGGGACCATAGTTCAGCCGCCTCCGGTTGGGGAGCGCATTGCAATCGCGGGGGCCGTCTGGGTGATCGAGGAGATCGACTACAAGCGCCATCTCATCGAGTGCACGCAGGTGAAGGGCAAGGTCCCGGCGTACTTCGGCATGTGCGCGGGTGATGTGAACACCCGCGTGCTGGAGCGCATGCGAGACGTTCTCCGCGAGACACGCGACTATCCCTATCTGCGCACGAATGCCCGTGCGCGCCTGGCCCAGGCGCGTCATGTGGCTGCGCTTGCCCATTTGGCGTCGGAGCCGCTCGTGTGCGTGGGCGGGACCTCGTGGTGCCTTCTGCCATGGCTGGGGAGCTATGCCTTTCTCGCCCTCGAGCGCTTCCTCAAGATTCGTTGCGCCGACAAGCTTGGGCTCAAGGGGCTGGACTCCTCGCGTCCCTACTTCATGCAGTTCACGATGAGTGCAGACGCTCGGACGTTCTACCGCGTGGTGAAGGAGGAGGCAGCTCGTCCGCTTGACCCTATGGAGCTGGTCTATCCCGGCGAGGTGCCTCGCTTCGACAAGTACGACTGCTTTGTTCCCGACGAGCTGGTGCGCAAGGGCTTCGCATACGGAGTGCTGGACGTTGAGGGTATGCTCGAACGTATCCTTTCCTGGCCGGACGCGCCAGGATGTGACATGCTCTCTCTTCCTGGCACAAATCTGTCACCAATCTGACGAGAACAAGTGTTCTCATCTATGATATGATGTCCCTGCAAGGGGTGGAGGTGCCCGGAGGCCCCCACTGGCACGTGGCATTGCGCCTCCTCCTTGCAATCAACGCTCGGGCGTGGTCGGCGACGGCCGGCCTCCTGTCGATTGTTTACGGTTTGGGGGCAATCATATGTCTGGGTACCAGGAGAGTTTGGTCAAGGTCAGCTGTTTGGCAGAGGCAGCGGGCATTTGCAAGGCGTTTGACGAGTGGAACAACCCCTTCTTTGGGATGTATGGCGTGGAGCGAGCGGTGAGGGACGTGAGTCCCGAGCTTCCTTCTCGAGTTGGTGACATGCTCTGCCTGCCTCGCATTCCCATGAGGACGGGCGACCTGTTTGTAGTGTTGTGCGGAGACCGTCATCCCTACCAATGCTGCAGCGGGAGGTGGTTCTACATAGATGGCCTGGCAGACGTCGTGCATGATGACTACGAGGCCTATCTTGTGCCGGTTGACGAGAATGAGGTGCGGTCTTCCTGGAATGATGACCCCCGGCTTGCCCAGCGTTCGTACGTGAACTGGAAGGACTACCTTTCCAACATTGCACAAACCTGGGACAAAGACGAGATAGACCCAAGGGCCCGCTTCTCTGAGGTTGTCTACGGCATCAACGTAAAGCCACCAGCTGATATGGGGGTTGACCCCGATCCCATTTTCGCCATCGCCCGTATGCTCCGAGAGCGTGGGTTAACGGGGGCGGTAATCAACGGGAGAATCTCCATGGAGGACATCATGTAGAGGATGCGCAGGGCGTGATTGCAAGAATCGGTCCTGCCCCCCCATGCCTCCTCTTTGGCCGCATGGCAAGTCGTGTCTGGTGCCGGGGGGTGCTCTTTGGGTTGCCTAGGTGCGCCTCCTCCGATCCTCGCGCTTCGCCTCCATGTCATCGAGCTTGCGCTCGTCTTCTTGGTACTGTTCTACTGGCATGGGCTTAACGTGGAGCCCCTCTGCCCAGTTGCCGCTCTCGTTTTTCTTGAGGTGCCGGTAGCCTACAACCGAGAAGACCAGGGCTCCCGCAAAGTTCACCAGAAGGTCCTTCATGGTGTCGATGAGTCCGATGTCGAGGTAGCCGTTGATGGTCGTGGCCTCGCCCGTGGCTGTGGTTATCGTGGTTGTCGCAATGTCGTTGATCTGGATGCGGTCCCCCTCGTTCGCGGGGTCGAGCGCCACGGAGGATATGTTCGTGACGAAGGTGTCCTTCTGCATGTCCATCCCAAAGAAGGTGTCGAAGCCAAACTCGACAAACTCCCAGAGGACACCGATGGTCATCGAGAAGCAAAAGGCAACCAGCGTTACATAGACAGGGGAGAGGTTGACGTTCTTGCTCGACCTGTTGAGAAGGTCGACTAGAGAGAAGCCAATGGCCGCGCAGAGGAAGCCGTTGAGCGTGTGGAGGATGGTATCCCAGCCAGGAATCAGCACGTAGTAGTGGTCAATCTCGCCGAGGATCTCTGCGGCGAAGATGAACGAGTAGATTATTGCTTGGAAGAGGCCGGGAATTTCTATGCGGGCCATGCCCTCTACAAGCGAGGGCACGAGGAAAAGGACGAGCACCAGTATCGAAATCGCCACGCCCTCCCATCGCTGGGTCATGATGCAGCGAATGAGTGTGACGAGAACGAGCACCCTGAGAACCGAATAGAGGATGAAAGTGCGGCGATTGAGCGCTATGCGGTTCTTCAGACGGCGAATGATTGACTGGAGCTTGCCCTTTGGCATAAGACACTCCCTTCACGGTTCAACATGTGATGAAAGTAATCCTAGACTACATGGGGAGAGCCCACGAGGCTCTTCTCGACAGCACCCGGCTAGCGCTGGGCGGCTTCCCCTTACGACTTCGTCGAGAATTACTGTGGACCGTGAACGTGCTGCGCATCCGGTGGGTAATAACCGAATGCATGACATCGCGCATGGTGCCGTCACCTGTTCAAGAGGGGGTATTGTTCATGGAGGAGAACAGCGTGGAGCCGGTTGTGGTCCCGACGACCGCAAAGAAGGAAGCTCCAATCATCCAAGCAAGGCTGCGGCACAAGATCCTCAAGATGCCGGAGGAATCCTGGAAGGCGAGTGGCATTCGCATCTTTGGCCGCAAGATTCGCTCGTTGGTCTACACCACCGACCTCGCGGTCATCAAGAACTGCGATGCCGACGCCGTCTTCGCCATCTACCCTTTTACTCCGCAGCAGTCTATTTCGGAGGCCATCATCGACGCGTCGAGCATCCCGGTCTTCTGTGGCATTGGTGGTGGCACAACGCGCGGCGTGCGCACGGTGACCCTCGCGCATGACGTGGAATGCCAGGGTGCCATGGGCGTGGTGCTCAACTCGCCCATCTCTAATGTCAACCTCCGTGCCGTGTCTCTCGCTATTGACATCCCTACGGTCATCACCGTTGTGAGCGCCGATACCGACATTGCCGCACGAATCGATGCTGGTGCGGCAATCATCAACGTCGCTGGCGGCAAGGACACGCCGACCATCGTGAGCAAGATTCGCGAGAAGTTCCCGGACGTCCCCATCATCGCGTCGAGCGGCGGCACTGAGGAGTCTACGCGCGCCACGGTTGAGGCGGGGGCGAATGCCGTCACATACACCCCACCCGCATCGGCCATTCTCTTCAAGCAGATGATGGCACAGTATCGTAGCCCCGCTTCCACCGCAGAGCAGCCCCAGCACACTGCGCTCGAAGTGCTTCAGGCAGCGGGGCTCTGGCACGACCGGAACGGACAGAATCAGTAGGGGTATGGCCTGGCGTGTGGCCAGAATCCAGCTTGCCAGCAGACCAGAGGGCCGGGAGACCGTTTGTCCCCAGCCCTTTCAAGTTCCGCGCAATGTCGTGGCTATGGGATGGCGAGCGGTCTTTTCGGGGGCACAAACCCTCCGAGGGGGGAAGGACTTCTCCGCAAGTCGGCGCGGGAGCGCCGTGTGCGAAAGGGGGAGTCTCATATGCGCGAAGAGACATCGGCCAAGACCCAACAAACTGCTATCCCAGCCTCCTTGTGCGGGGACGTCGACTCGCGCTCTGTCGCCCATTGGTGGAGGCGTCCGGTCTCCTCTCAACGTCTCGCTCCTCCAAGGCCGTCTGTGTGCTGGCGGCCGCGTTTGCGCTCACGGCAGTTCTGGGCTTTGCTCCCTCAAAGGCAGTTACGGAGGAGCTTGGCAATGCTGGGACTGCTTACGAGGAGACAAGCCAAGCCCCAGGCGGCAGACGATTCTTCCGGCCAGCAGTCATCCGCAGACAATGGCTCGGATGTTCGAAGCATGGGGCAGGTCTCGGCTACCGTCCCTGATTCCATGGGGCCGCATATGCAGCCTGCGATGGAATCCTCTGCGTCCCTCTCGCTTGCTGCGGCCTACGTCTCGGAGGGAGGAGCAGGACGAGTCAGCGGATGGCTCCGGTGACGATGACGCAACGCGCAAAGACGCAGCCAACGAGCTCAACGGCGAGGTCCTCACCTCTACGAGCAATGGCGCAGCCGTGCAGGTGGGCGCTGGCGAGTCCCTTGCGGTACAGGGCTCGACCATCATCGCGCTTGCCACCACTGGATCATCTGCGCTGAGCGTCTCTGACGGCGGCGTCGCAGACGTCGCGGCAGCCTCGACGCTCTCTGCGCGTGGCGAGGATTCCACCGCGCTTGCATGCACTGGCACGGGCTCCGTTGCCTGCCTGAGCGACTCGTCTGCCTATGCCTCTGGCGAAAAGTGCGCCGCTATCGCCGCATCTGATGGCGCAATCGTCTCGATGGAACGCGGAAGCCTTGAGGCCACGTTGGGTGCCGTGGTGCGCGCCGAGGGTCCGGCAGCAACGTCTCTCTCGTCGACGCACAGATTCTCTCGACAGGCTCCCTTGCTGGGCTCTGCGGCAACGTGACCCTCTCGCTTGACGGCGTCACCTCCGCAAGCTCCCATGCAGCGGCGATCTACGTTGCTGCTGGCGTGCCAACCTTGCAGCTCGCCAACGGATCCGTCGTACGAGGGACCATCGTGATTGCGGATGGTGCGGACATCGACATCCAGACCGACGCGACCTCGCGCACCGACGGTCGCATCGTGTACCTCTCTGCCGCGAACGTCGCGTGGTCCCTGGGCGCTATACTTGCAACCCGAACTTGGTTGCGGAAGGCGGCGCGTGGACGCGCCGTTCGTGGCCGCGACCAGATGCGCCCGAGCGGCGCGGAAGGAGCATCGCATGGCACAGCGGGTTCAGGGAACCGAGGACCTCTTTGGCGGCTATATGCGCGCCTGGCAGCACATGCAGGACGTGGCGCGCGACCTCTTTGGCGCGTACGGCTTCGACATGGTCGAGACGCCGGCAATCGAGCAGGTGGACACCTTTGTCCACGGTATTGGCGAGTCCACGGACGTCGTGCGCAAGGAGATGTTCCGCGTGGTCTCTGGCGCGCTCTTCGAGAACCTGCTTGAGCAGGGTTCCGAGGCTGGCCTCAAGCCCAAGCAGCGCCTTGCCATGCGCCCCGAGGGCACGGCCGGCGTGGTGCGAGCGGCAGTCGAGAATAACACGGTTCCCCAGGGCGCCGTACCTGCCAAGCTGTGGTATGCCGAGGCAATGTTCCGCGGCGAGCGTCCCCAGAAGGGCCGTCTGCGCCAGTTCCACCAGGTGGGTGTCGAGTGGCTGGGCGCCGCGGACCCGGCGGCGGACGCCGAGTGCATCATCATGCTCATGGAGTACTACAAGCGTCTTGGCTTTGATTCCTCTCGCCTGAAGCTCTCCATCAACTCGATGGGCGATGCCGCGTGCCGTCCCGCCTATCGCGAGAAGGTGCGCCAGTTCATTCTCGACCACGCGGACGAGATGTGCGAGGACTGCCTCGAGCGAGCGGAGATCAACCCGCTGCGCAGCTTCGACTGCAAGAACGACCACTGCCGCGAGGTCATGCGCGACGCCCCTCTCGCCAAGGACAACCTCTGCGACGACTGCGCCGAGCACTACGCACAGGTAAAGCGCTATCTCGACGCCGCAGGCGTTTCTTACGTGGAGGATCCCACCCTCGTGCGCGGCCTTGACTACTACACGCGCACGGTCTTCGAGGTGGAGGCCGTGGACGGCGGCGTTGGCGCCATCGGAGGCGGTGGCCGCTACGACGGGCTCATGGAGCTCGAGGGTGGCAAGCCCACGCCAGGCATCGGGTTCGCCGTGGGCTTCGAGCGCATCGCCCTCGCGCTTGCCGCGCAGGGTGGCTCGCTCGAGACGCCTCAGCCCGGATGCGTCTACGTGGCCGGGATTTCGGCGGACGAGCGCGAGGCTGTCTTCTCGGCCACGCTCGCGCTTCGTCAGGCGGGTGTGCGTACCGAGGCCGACTACCAGGGTCGCTCGCTCAAGAGCCAGTTCAAGCAGGCCGACAAGCTCGGGGCGCGCGTCTGCGTGGTCATCGGGCCCGATGAGGTGGCGGCCAACGCCGTGACCCTTCGCGACATGGAGACGCACGAGCAGACCCAGGTTCCTGCTGCGGAGCTCGTCTCTGCGGTGACTGAGCGTCTGGCGAAGTAGCGCGGCTGCGGCGTATATTCTAGGCCGCATGCGTGTGCCCCCTGGCACCAACTGGCGCGGGGGGCACATTCCTTCTCGCGCGCTATGGCCTCTCTGCCCTCCGTCGTGCCCCCTGTGCAGAGAATAGCTCCTTTTCTTAATCGCCGGCTACGTTTCCCCAGGCCGCCGGAACTAGTTATAAGAGAAGGAGCTATTCTCCGCCAGCGAGGATCTGTGACAGGGGTGGCGCGTGGCGAGAGCGGACCTTACGCGAAGCGCTTGTCGTGTTTGGCCGCCGAGCGCACCACGAGGAACACAATCACGTAAATCAAGGCAACTACCAGCAGGAACGTTCCGTCTCCGTAGTCTGCCAGCGTTACCGTGGCATCGTAGAGTCCGTGTAGCAAGGCTGAGAGCGCAAAACCAACGACAACGCACAACGCGGACCCAATGCGGTGCCCGCGAACGGCGAGGTACTTGGCCTCTCCGTAGAGCATGCCAAACAGCACGGCAAAGCCCATGTGAGCAGGAATGGCCATGACGGCGCGGCTCATAAGCACGCCTGTACCATAGTTGAGCCCGTACATTACGTTCTCCATGCCTGCAAATCCCAGCGAGGTGAATACCGCATACACCACGCCGTCGTAGCGACAGTTGAACGCGGGATTGTTCCACGTGGCGCGACCCATGAGGATATATTTGCACGCCTCCTCGATGACGCCCACCACTACAAAGTCCGAGAGCAGCTCAAAGCCTAGGGTGTTCTCGTCGAGGCCGGACAAGAGGCCAAAGACCGATATCCCTACCTGCTCGAATACGCCGGCGAGAAAGGCCGCCAGCACTCCTTGCAGAATCAACCGCGAGAGAAGCCCCGATGGCTCCTTCTCCAAAGGGTCGAGGTTGTAGACGTAGCGCATGAGGGCCACGGCCGGTCCAATGGCCAGGATGAGAAAGAACAGCAGGTAGAGCGTGAAGCCGTCTGCCAGAAGAAAAAACATGGCGAACCTTTCCGCGAAAACTATGCTGGTTGGAAGGTTACCCCATCGATGAAGGAATGCGCCTTCGGCGCCGGAGGGAGCGTTTCCGCAGGACGGTCATAAGGCAACCATCGCTACGGCGTCAACATGGGTCCGACGTCAGCCCGGCGCCAAGCTGATGCCCCGCTACGCCTTGGGCAGGTCGAGGAGGAAGTAGTCTGGGAAGCGCTTGGTGACGGCGCCGGACTCCTGGAAGAGCAGATGCAAGTGGTTGCTCACCAGGAAGCTTGTCTCGTCGACGTTGTGATACGTGATGGCGTCAAAGATCGCGTCATGCTGGCGCGTGATTGCGTCCCAGTCGAGCTCCCCGGTCAGCACGCGTAGCCAGCGGTAGCGCTGAAGGTCCATGTTGAGGGTCTCAAGCCAATCCCAGATGCGCTCACGTCCCGCAATCTGGTACAGCGCCTGGTGAAATCTGTTGTCCGAATCGAAGAAACGTCGGGTTTCGTGACGTGAGCACGCATCGCGCGCGCCAGCCATTATCTCCGAGAGGAACTTCTCGCCATCGGAATCAATGCGCGCACAGCACTCAACGGCCACTTGGCGCTCGAGGTTCTCTCGAACGTAGCGCGCGCACTCCACTGAGCGTAGGCTGATTCTATTCACGTATGTGCCGCTTTGCGGGATGGTCTGCACCAAACCCTCTTGGCGAAGGCGAACGAGAGACTCTCGCACCGGCGTTCTGCCCATGTCCAGGTCCGTGCAGAGATCCTTCACCTGCAGACGATCTCCGGGTGCGTACTTTGCGTAGAGGATTCCCTCGCGAATGGTTTCGTAGGCATGGAGCTGGAGGCTCTCTCCAGATCCAGTTTCCTGCGCATACTCCATGGCGTCTCCTCTCTGGCATATCGCGGCGGGCGTAAGACACCGGCGATTCTCGAGATATGTAGTATACGAGAAATGCCGGTTCGAACGTCGGCCCCCTCCGCCACAATCAACAATTTCCTATTGTTCGCACGATTCTAACTAGAGGCCGAGAAAGACATTGAGCGCTATTGATTGAAACTAGTATACTAGTCTGCATCCTAAGAGCTTAGGTGTCCAGAAGGCGTCAAGCCAGTCAGGAGAGCCCCATGTTGTCCCTCAAGCAATGGAAGGACCAACGCACGCAGTTCGAGGCAGCCGGAATCCAGTTGCCCGCGGGCGACGTCGATGCCGTCCGCAAAGCCGGAAGAGAGCAGCCATCGTGGATCCACGTCGGTGGCGGCAACCTCTACCGTGCGTTCCACGCGGCAATCGCCCAGGACCTCATCGACGCAGGCAAGCTGGACAGGGGCGTCGTCGTGTTCGAGACGTTCCGCCCCTTCACGGTCGACGAGCTCTACCATCCCTTCAACTGCGACATCCTCCAGGTCGTCATGAAGTCTGATGGCTCGCTTTCCGAGCGCGTGCTCTCCTCGACGGCGGACGCCCTCTTCGCGAACGTCCAGCGCCTCGAGGACTGGGAGCGCGCGAAGTCGTTCTTCCGGAGTCCCGTCCTGCAGCTCGTCACCGTCACCATCACCGAGAAGGGCTATGGGCTGAGAACCGCGGACGGCTCCTTCTCGGAGCAAGCCCTCGCGGACTTCTCCGCTGGACCCGCCGCGCCGACGACCACCATGGCCACCTTTGCGGCGCTCCTCCTCGAGCGCTTCAATGCCGGTGCCGCCCCCATCGCCATGGTGTCGACAGACAACTTCAGCAGGAATGGCGAGCACTTCCGCTCCGCGGTTCTCGACGTTGCCCGGGCATGGCAGCAGGCGGGCCACGTCGGCCAGGAATTCGTCGACTACGTCTCCGACGAGTCGCGCGTGAGCTTCCCCTGGACCATGATCGACCGCATCACACCCAACCCCTCGACCGAGACCGAGCATGCCCTTGCTGAGCAGGGCTTCTCGGACCTCCCGCTCATCTCAGCGGGGCGCTCGACGTTTGCGGGCTTCTCGAACACCGAGGAGGCGCACTATCTTGTGGTCGAGGACTCCTTCCCCAACGGAAGGCCCGACCTTACCGCCGGCGGTGTCATCCTCTGCGACCGCGAGACGGCGGAGGCGGCGGACACCATGAAGGTCACCGCGTGCCTCAACCCGCTCCACACCACGCTTGCCGTCTATGGCTGCCTGCTCGGCTACACGCGCATCTGGCAGGAGATGGAGAACCCGGACCTTGCCTCCCTCGTCCGTCACATTGGGTACGACGAGGACCTGCCCGTCGTGGTCGATCCCAAGGTCATCGACCCCAAGTCCTTCATTGACGAGCTTCTCACGCACAGACTTCCCAACCCCGCCCTTCCCGACGCTCCCCAGCGCATCGCCACGGACACCTCGCAGAAGGTTCCCGTGCGCTTTGGTCATACCCTCGCGGCCTACCAGGCGAGCCCCAGACTCGATCCGGCGTCTCTCACCTACATCCCCCTGGCCATCGCTGGCTGGCTACGCTACCTGCTGGGCGTCGACGATGCGGGCAACGCTTTCGAGCCCAGCCCGGACCCGCTGCTTGAGCAGCTTCAGACGCAGCTCTCCTCGCTCTCCCTGGGCTGCACGGATGCGGCTGCCATGCACGACGCGGTCGCCCCAATTCTTTCTAACAAGGAGATCTTCGTCGTGGACCTCTACGAGGTGGGTCTCGGCGAGAAGGTCGAGGGCATGCTCTTCGAGGGGCTGGCTGCTCCCGGTGCCGTCGCCGCCACCATCAAGAAGTACATCTAGGAAAGGACCATCCTCATGAAGATGACGTTTCGCTGGTACGGGGAGGGGTCCGAGAAGATCACCCTCCAGGACATACGGCAGATCCCCGGCGTCTCCGGCATCGTTGGCTGCCTCATGGACATCCCGGTGGGGGAGGTTTGGCCCGAGGAGGACATCGCCGCGCTCGTCGGCCAGGCGCATGCGAACGGCCTCGAGCTCGAGGTCATCGAGTCCGTGAACATCCACGACGACATCAAGGCTGGCCTGCCCGCCCGCGATGCCTACATCGAGAACTACAAGCAGACCATCCGCAACCTCGCCAAGTACGGCATCAAGGTCATCTGCTACAACTTCATGCCCGTCTTCGACTGGGTGAAGTCAGACCTCAACTATCGTCTGCCCGATGGCTCGAGTACCCTCTGCTTCAAGGGCGAAGACATCCCGGACGATCCCAACGTCCTTCTCGACCGCTATGCGCATGGCACGGATGGCTTCGTCCTTCCCGGCTGGGAGCCGGAGCGCCTGGCCCAGATTCGCCACCTGTTCGAGATTTATCGTGACGTCGACGAGGACGCCCTCCGTGCGAACCTGGTCTACTTCCTCAAGGCGATCATGCCCACCTGCGAGGAGTGCGACGTGAAGATGGCCATTCACCCCGACGACCCGCCGTACAGCATGTTTGGCCTGCCGCGCATCATCAAGAACCGCGAGGACCTCGACTGGCTCTGCACGAGCGTCGACAGCCCCTACAACGGCATCACCCTCTGCTGCGGCTCGATTGCCGAGGAACCCTCGAACGACGTCTACGCAATTCTCGACGAGTTTAGCCGCTGCGGACGCATCCACTTCGTGCACATGCGCAACATCAAGTACCTTGCGCCCGGCGTGAACAAGGACTTCTACGAGGCGCCACACCTCTCCAGGGAGGGCTCTCTGGACGTCTGGCGCATGTGCCGCGCCCTCTTCGAGAACGGCTTCGACGGCTACATCCGCCCCGACCACGGTCGTATGATCTGGGGCGAGACGGGACGCCCCGGCTATGGTCTCTATGACCGCGCCCTGGGTTGCACCTACATCAATGGCATCTGGGAGACGCTCGAGAAGGACGCTGCCGCAGCCTCGAGGGAGGCGTAGCGAGGATGTTCATGGACGAGGACTTCCTGCTTTCAACCGAATGGGCCCGCAGGCTCTACCATGGGCACGCCGAGGGGCAGCCCATCGTCGACTACCACTGCCACCTCAATCCGCAGCAGGCCTACGAGGACGCCCGGTTCGATGACCTCACCCAGGTCTGGCTGTTCGACAACGGTGCGGGTGACCACTACAAGTGGCGCCTCATGCGTGCGAATGGCGTGCCCGAGAAGCTCATCACGGGCGATGGGGACCCGTACGAGAAGTTCCTTGCCTACGTGCGTACCATGGAGCGCGCCCTCGGGAACCCACTCTACGAGTGGAGCCACCTCGAACTCCGGCGCGCCAACGAGCGCATCGCCCAGCCGGACTTCTCGGCCCGCGGTCTCATTCGCTCGTCTGGGGTCCGCTGCATCTGTACCACGGACGACCCGGCAAGCGACCTTGCCTGGCACAAGAAGCTGGCGGCGGAGAAGGACCCCGGCTTCAAGATGCTCCCCACCTTCCGCCCAGACACGCTCATGGCCGTCGAGGCACCGGGCTTCTCGACATATGCGCGGCAGCTCTCGAAGGCGTCTGGGGTCGAGGTTGCCGGCTGGGCATCTCTCAAGGCCGCCGTGGCACAGCGCGTGCAGGAATTCCACGACGTTGGGGGCCGCCTGGCAGAGCATGGTCTCAATACCTTCAGGTTCGTGCCATCCACGGACGAGCAGTTGGCGGCAATCGTCACGCGTGCGCTTTCCGGTGAGCCCGTCCCCGCGGGGGAAGCAGACGCCTACCGCACCGCGCTCCCGCTCTTCCTCATGGGTGAGTACGGCCCCTTCAATCGTAGCGCGTTCGTGAGCGATGTGGTGAGCTGGAACCTCTACCTGGGATGGTACGTGCCCGGCCTCTGGCTGAATGACCTTTGGTTTGGCTTCTTCCACCTGGTGCATCCCAACCGCACCGTGGGGATGAGCGAGTATGGCTGCGAGGCCATGCCCAACCTACACTCCGAGCGCCCGCGACGTGGGGACCACTCGGAGGAGTACCAGTGCGTCTACCACGAGTACATGCTCAGGTTCTTTGACAGGCATCCCTACCTGTGGGTGACTCACGTATGGAACATGTTCGACTTTGCGGCAGATGCGCGCAACCAGGGTGGAGAGCCCGGCATGAACCACAAGGGCCTTGTGACCTTTGACCGCAAGACCAAGAAGGACGCCTTCTACCTCTACAAGTGCTGGTGGAACCCCGAGCCCATGGTCCACATCTGCTCTAAGCGCTTCCGGGACCGCGCACGTGACCGGATTCGCGTGAAGGTCTACTCAAACCAGCCGCAGGTCACGCTTGCTGTGAACGGTAAAGAGGTGGCTACGAAGGCGTGCGACAAGGTCGGTGAGTGTTCCCATCAATGCCTCGAATAGCGTGATTGCGTCGTGACGACCTTTGGCCCGTAGGCGAGGACTTGACGCTGGAGGGCACGTTTTTCGGGAAGCGTACGAAACCCTCGCTGCGGCGTCAATCCTGCGCCACCGCCGCCGGCGGCACTACGCTGCGGCACACATCCTGCGCACGTCGTCGGCGGGCGTGAGGCCCAGGAGCTGGGCCGGCTTGCTGTCGGGGAACTCGGGGCGCTTGCGCTGCCAGACGCTTATCGCCAGCGTCCACAGGGGTAGCAGGTAGCAGAACGTAGCTGCCATGATGCTCAGCGCCGGTGCGCCAACGCTCGAGAGCACGGCCACGTTGGAGATGGACCAAGGCACGAGCGGGCTCACAATGACCACGCTGTTCTCGAGGTCAAGCGCGAGCGCGCTCCCAGTGCCCTCGCTGCGGCGGCACAGCTGGTCGGTGAGCATGATAGCAAGCGTCTGGTTGCAGGCGACCATGCACGAGACCACGCTCGTCGCAAGCACCCCGGTGAACGGCGTTGAACGGCGAGAGAAGCTCGTGATGAGCCCCACGGCTCCGTCGAGAAGGCCGGTCCTCTTGAAGATTCCGGCATAGGTGGACGAGATGCCCACCACGAGCGTCACGTTGGCCATCGAGACGATGCCGCCACCGTCGATGAGCGGCGCCACAGCAGGGTCCGCGGCATGGTAGCCAAAGATGAGAAGTTGCGGCAGCTCGAAAGGCGAGACGCCCTGCACTCCGACGCACACAGCGCATGCCACGCCCAGGCTTGCTGCCATGGCGACCAGCACGTTCATGCGGGCAAGCGAGAGCGCCACAACCAGCACCGCCGGGA
This sequence comes from Olsenella sp., assembly GCA_022648325.1. Taxonomy (GTDB): domain Bacteria; phylum Actinomycetota; class Coriobacteriia; order Coriobacteriales; family Atopobiaceae; genus Tractidigestivibacter. Next base: position 95,646 of record JALCMG010000004.1, on the reverse strand, counting down.
GGATCGCAAGCCAAGAAAGCGAGAACTTATCGGCAAGCGTTGCCGCGACGCCCGCCGCGCTGGCCCCTCCTTTGGCCTGCATTCCCATTGCGAGGTAGGCGACGCAGGCCACGAGGAACGGAACGAGTCCGGTCCGCAGCATGCGGCGTACGTTGTCATAGAGGCTCGTGCCAGTGAGCTTGGATACCAGGACGGCGCTTCCCGAGAGGGGAGAGCAGCGGTCGCCAAAGTAGCAGCCGGCGAGCACCGCGCCACCAGTAGCCAGTTCGTTTGCGCCCATCGCGTGTGAGACGGCCATGCAGATGACGCCCATGGTCGCCGCCGTGCCGAAGGCCGTGCCCATGAGAAGCGACATGAGGCAGCAGAGGAGGAACGCAGCGAGCACGGCGGCGGACGGTTGAATGAGCGACGAGGACAAGCTCACGATTGCGGCAATGGTGCCGGAGGCGCGCCACGCCGCAGCAAGTGCTCCCGCGACAACAAACAAGAGGAGCATCGAGCCCACTGATCGCATCGAGGAGGCCCCTGCCCTAAGAAGCTCTGGGAGGGTGGCGCCATGGCGAACGCCATAGGCAAGGAAGAGCACAAGTCCCGCAGCGAGTATTGTTGCGAGGGGAATCCCCAGGGCAGTGCCCGCCACGAGCATTCCCGCAAACACCCCAAGTGTTATCGTCTCTGCCATGTCTCCTTGTCCCTCTCAGCGTGTCCTTCCGGCCACAAGAAACACTATGGACGTACGGCAACCAAGTCAAACTGATTAATCTGGTATGAATCACCAAATCATTTTGTAATATGGGTTCAGCTGGAACACCGCGCAGTGGCAAGGCCGCTGCGTGCATGAATTGCGCTGAGAGGTGCAGCATTGTGAACTTTCAGACCATGGACTACTTTGTTGCCGTTGCCGAGGAGCGAAGTTTCACGAGGGCGGCTGGTCTCATGCACGTGAGCCAGCAGACCCTCTCGGCAAGCGTTGCCGCCGCCGAGCGCGAGCTTGGGGTGAAGCTTGTCGAGCGCACCGTTCCCCTCGCCCTCACCTACGCGGGGGAGGAGTTTCTCGCCTATGCGCGAAGATTTCAGGCCGAGCAGCGCGCCATGGGCCAGGAGTTCCGCGACATCGCGCACAATGACCGAGGTAGGATTCGCGTGGGGGTCACCGCCACGCGTGGCCACATCATCATGCCGCGCGCTATTGCCATGTACCAGCGTGCGCACCCTCACATCTCTATCGCGCTCTTTGAGGGCGAGAACGACGAGCTTGTAGACGAGCTGGGGGAGGGTCGACTCGACATGGTCGTTGCCACCGTCGCGGAGCATGTGCCAGGGCTTGTGGTTCACCAGCTCTTCCGCGAGGAGGTCGTTCTCATCGTTTCCAACTCCCTGCTCGAGGGCCTCTTTGGCGACGAGGCAGAGCGCGTAGCCAAGACATGCGAGGAAACGGGTTCGATTGCTGGGCTTGCGGCGTGCCCGTTCCTCCTCATGGGCGAGAAGGACGTTCCGGGCGAGCTCTCGCGTCGCAAGCTTGCCGAGGCGGGCATCTCGCCTGAGGTGCGCGTGGTGTCGAAGAACTCCGAGACGCTCATGGCCCTGGCGCTGCGAGGCGTGGGTGCGTGCTTCGTGCCCTCCGAGCTCGTTGCCACCACCTTTGCCGACCCCGCCGCGGCAGGCATGCGCGTCATCCACCTTGGGGAGGAGATGAGCTATCCGCTCTCGGTTGCCTGGCGCGCGTCCGACCACGTGTGGTCGGCCATTCTCGGCTTTGACCAGGTGCTTCGCCAGCAGTTTGCCGATGGCTCGCGCATGGCGTAGAAAGCGGCGCGCCTACGCTGTTGCGAGAGTAGATCCTGCCGCAGCGGTCCTTGTTGCTGTGACGACGCCGCAGCGCAAGAAGTGGAGGGATGGGGCTGCCTACTGGTACCGCAGCGACTCCACCGGGTCGAGCCGCGCCGCCCGCCAGGCGGGGTAGAACCCAAAGAGCACGCCGATGCCCACGCAGATCCCGCAGGCGAGACCTACCGCCGTGGGAGAGATGACGGGCGTTACCGCCATCCCGCCCATCTCGCTCGACATGCTGGCAAACTGCGCCAGCACGTTTGCGCCGGCATACCCCAGGATTATCCCGAACGCGCCTCCCACCAGGCACAGCGTGACGGACTCCAGCAAAAACTGCCACGTGATGTCGGAGCGCCTGGCGCCCAGCGCCTTTCTCAGCCCAATCTCGCGGATCCTCTCCGTGACGTTGGTGAGCATCATGTTCATGATGCCAATGCCGCCAACTACGAGAGAAACGCCGGCAACGCAGGTCATAAGCGCCTGGAACGCACCCATCGTCGAGTCAAGCTGTTTGATAACCGAGGCCATGGTCGTGACGCCCACGTAGTAGTTTGATTCATCGGGGCTCGTGGGGTCTTCCTCGGGCAGGTTGAAGTAGCTCCTGAGGTAGGACTCCGTCCGTGCGGCAATGCCGTCCATGTCAGTGCCCTCGCGCGCAAAGCCGATGATCTGTCCAACGTCCGAGTTTCCGCTCATGCGCGTCTGCATGGTCGAGAGCGGCACGAAGGACTGTCCGCTCATCATGCCCGAGCCTCCAACGATGCCCACTACGGTGTAGTCGTCGTTGCCCACGTGCACGCTCTGACCTATGGCTGCGTCCTCAGACCCCCACATGCGGTTGGCTATGGTCTGGTCGAGCAAAATTACGCGCGAGCCGGCGTCTTCCTCGCTCTGCATGAAGAGCCGCCCTGCAATCGCCTTGGTGCCCATGGCCTCAAAGTACTCGGGCTCCACGCCCAAGAGCGTGCCCTGCTCCTCGGTCACGCCGTTCGAGATTGTTCCCGAGTTGTAGGATGCAGCGGTGATGAACTCGTAGTCGTCGGACATCCCGGCCTCGAGCGCCGAGATGTCATCCATCGTGACCTCGCGCCCCGGCCAGCAGTCGATCATGACCGTGCGCGACTGGGAGAGTCCCAGCTCGCCCACGAGCGACGCCTTGACACCGTCGATGAGGGCCGTCATGGAGATGACGGCGGCGATGCCGATGACGATGCCGAGGATGGTGAGAAGGCTGCGTCCCCGGTTTGCCTGAATGGCCGAGAAGGTCTCGTAGAAGAGGTCCCGTATCCTCATGCGCCAGCCGCCTCCCCTGAATCGCTGAGGGTCCGCTGCTCTCGTTGTGCGAGCGACGCCACGTAGGCTCGTTCCTGCTCGTCCGAGAGGAGCTTGCCATCCCTAATGTGCACGACGCGGTCTGCCCAGCCGGCGACACTCGAGTCGTGCGTGATGAGAACCACGGTCTTGCCGCGCTCCTGCATGCGTCTGAACGTGCGCATGACAAGCTCGCCAGTGGCGGAATCGAGGTTTCCCGTGGGCTCGTCGGCAAGGATGAGCGCAGGGTCGTTCACCAACGCACGGGCGATGGCCACGCGCTGCATCTGTCCGCCGGAGAGCTCGTTCGAGCGGTGGGTGTAGAGGCTCTCGGGAAGGCCCACCTCCATGAGCGCCTGCCACGCCCTCATCTCGCGGTCGACGGTGGAGCCCCTGCTATAGACCAGGGGAAGCATCACGTTTCGAAGCACCGTGGCGCGCGGCAGAAGGTTGAACGACTGAAAGACAAAGCCAAGCCGCGTCGAGCGCACGTGTGCCAGCTCGTCGTCGGTGAGCTTCGACACGTCGATGCCTTCGAGGAGGTATCTCCCGGACGTCGGGCGGTCAAGGCATCCAAGGATGCTCATGAGCGTGGACTTGCCCGAGCCGGAAGGCCCCATGATGGCGAGAAACTCGCCACGTTTGACGTCTAGGCTCACGCCGCGTAGCGCGGGCGTGAGGCCGGCCGCCGACGAGTAGATGCGGCAGACCTTCTCGGCGTGGATGACGTGGGAAGCCATGCTAGGCCACCGAGCTCGAGGAGGATGAGCTACCGGACATGGTGTCTGTGCTCGCCGTCGCGTCCTCCTGCATCACGCCGATCACTACCTCGTCGCCCTCGCCGATGTCCCCCTCGACGGCCGCCATGGTGCCGTTGGAGGCAAGGACCGTGACGTGCCTCTCCTCCGTTGTAGGGAGGCCGGTCTCGTCCTGACCGGTGACCACGCTCACCGTTGCCTGGTCGCCCTCGCCGGTCACGGCGCTCACCGGCAGCATCAACGCGTCTGGTATGTCCGTCGATGAGATGGTGACGCTGGCCGTCATGCCAGGCTTGAGCGACGGGTCCGGGTTGGGGATGAGAAGGTCGACGGCATAGGTGACCACGCTTCCACCGTGGCCCGAGACTGCGTTCGAAGCTTCCGAGGACGAGACCGTCGCGATGCGGGTGACCGTTGCGTCGAGTTCGACGTTGGGAAGGGCCGAGAAGGTCGCGCGCGCCGTCTGCCCAACGGAGACCTTGGGGATGTCCATCTCGTTTACCTGCACCGAGACCGTCATCTGCGAGAGGTCGCCGATGGTGATGAGAGAACCGGATGAACCGGAGGTGACCGTGGCGGCGGCACCCGCACCGGCGCCCGAACCCACTGCCGCGCCCTCGACGGCGTTCATGACCACGATCGTGCCCGAGGCGGGCGCCGTGACCGTGCGCTTGTCTGCGGTGGCAACTGCGTCATCATAGGCGGACTGGGCGGTTTCGAGCGCGAGCTGGGCGGAGTCAACGGTATCGGCGGCCGAGTTCACCGTGGCCAGGTCCGTCTGGTCTGCGTAGTAGGCCTTGTATGCGGTGTTGTAGCTCTCCTTGGCAGAGGAGAGCTGGGACTTTGCAGAGCGAAGCTGGATGTCTGCCTCGCGCACGGCCTTGTCGAGGGAATCGTTGCGAATGGTGAGCAGCGTGTCGCCTGCCTCGACGTAATCGCCCTCGCTTACGAAGACCTCGGAGATGATGCCGTCAACCTCGGGCGTCACCACGACGGAGCTCACAGGCTGGACGTTTCCGGACGCCTTGACCTGGTCCGTGAACTCTCCGCGCATGACGGGGGTGGTCTGGAGCGTTGGCCCCTCGGGAGCGTTTGCGCTTTGCTGGGAGGTCACGGTCCATACGAGAATGGCAATAACCGCGCAGGCAGCGACAACGCCAATGATGATGTTCCTGCGGCGACGCTTCTTGCGGTGGGCGAGGAGGCTCGCCATTGCGTTGCGCGTGTCCTCATCCTCCTCGCCGTCATCGCCAGACAGGGGAGGAAGAGCGTTGGGGGAGTCCCCCGAGACAACGGGGAGGTTTTCGAGCGGATGGGCCTTCGACGTTGTCTTGTCGGGTTCGCCGAGGTCGTTGGTGTGGTCGGTCTCCTGGGACATGCGTCCTCCTCGCCCTTGGGTGCCAAAATGGTTGTGCGGGGTGCCGCCGAGTTCGTGACGGTGTCATGCCTGTTCAATGCTCTTGTGGAAATGATACCGGGGCATTGCCATCAGAAACCTATCGGCAAGCTTACAAATCCGTAAGCGGCGCTGGCGCCCATGGGTGGTGGAGATAGCGGGCCCGGAGCTTGCGGCCCATTGGCTAGACCTCTAGACCTCTGATTTATTGAGCGTAATTTCTCGCAATTGTCGCGTTTGACCAGTTATTGTTGAGACGACCACGAAATATCGCGCAATAATTCTGCTGGGGCTTAGCCAAATCGAGTCACGCGTGGCCCCTGTCCCGCAACGAACGCTTGCCGAGAGAACCGCGGATTCCTTGCGGCCGGGCAAAGCCGTTGCAGCTGAAAAAACTCCCCGGTGCCCAGACGGCACCGGGGAGCCTGGAGAGGCTGTTGCGAAACCACTACGCCGCGCTTGCCTGGCCCTCGCGCTTGAGCTCAAACGAGTCGTCGCCGTCGTAGACGCTGCGGTCTACCAGGCCCTCGCCGGAAGCCACGAGAAGCGAGGCCTCTGCCGCACCAAGCACGTTGGTTGCCGTGCGGCCCATGTCGACGATGGAGGAGATGGGCGCCACAAGGGCGATGGTCTCCACGGGAAGTCCCAGCGCGGCCAGAAGCGCCGTGGCGGTGATGGTCGCCGTGCCGGGCACGCCCACGGTGCCAATGGAGACAACAAGCGTGAGCAGGACAAGGAAGCCGTACTGGACCGGCGTGAAGGGGATGCCCAGCGCGTTGATCGCAAAGACTGCCACGAGCGTAGGCCACATGCCGGCGCAACCGGGCATACCAAGGTTCGCACCAAGGCCTGCGGTGAAGCTTGCCACGTCCTCATCCACGCCCAGGTTTTGCGTGAGCGAGCGAATGGTAACGGGCAGCGTGCCAATGCTGCTCTGCGTGGTGAAGGCGGTCACGGCAGCGGGAGCCATGCCCTTGAGGAAGCGTACCGGGCTGAGGCGGCCCACCCAGGCCACAAATGCGGACTCGATGCCAAAGAACTGGATGGCAAGGATCACGTAGGCAACAGCCAGCACGCCAAGCAGCGGCACCAGCTGCGAGACGTCGGCACGGCCAACGGCTCGGCCAATGAGCGCCACCACAGCGTACGGCGTGAACCCAACGACCCAGCTCACGGTCTCGCCGAGGACCTTGTTGCCGGCATCGATGAACGCCTTGAACGGACGCACGTCGACCTTCTCGCCATCCTGGCGCTCTGAGGCAAGCCGGTTGTACGCCAGCGCGACGATGATCGCAAAGACGATGATGGGGACAACGGCGTTGCTGGTCCACGCTGCGGCGAGGTTCTGCGGGAAGAGGCCAACGATGGTGTCGGTGACGGTGGGGACCTCCTTGGCCTCGTACGTGACGCCTTCAAGCGAGAAACCCGTACCCACGCCCAGGGGCAGCGCAATGGCAAGCGTGAGGAGGGTCGCCGTGAGCGTGTTGAGCACGAGGAAGACTACCGACTTCACGCCGATGCCCTTGAGGTGCACGAGGTCGGCCAGGTTGGTGACGCTCGAGATGATGCTAAAGAGGAGGAGCGGCACCACAAGCGCGGAGATCACGTTTGCGTAGATGGTGCCAAAGATCGCGTAGTACGAGAAGCCCTGGCCAAACGCGATGCCGATGACTATGCCGAGTCCGGTCGCAATGAGGGTGTGCACGCCAAAGCCAACCTTGAACTTGCGCTTGAGCGTGGCGAGAAGGGCGAACGCCACAATGGTTACGACGAGTGCCAAAAGTGCCGTGATGTCGATCTGCATGGGGTGTTACCTTCCGACGTGTCGTATGCGTTCCAAGTGGGGGATGCGGGCAAGCTGCCTCGCCGCGCTGGTTTCGCTACACATTCGGTGACAGATGATGGCTATGATGCGCTCCTCAATCTCTAGTGCGTTGGTAGGATATTGGTATGGTCGTGCATCGGCGCTTCCGGCACAAGGCTGGGCGTTACAGCGTTTTCCGACAACTGGCGTTCGGATATTTGGGGGGAGCGAAGGCTTGGCATAGGACCCAAGGAGTCTGCATTAAGTTGCTGTGAGCGGTAGACGAACGTCGGCAAACGGTATATTTCACGAAAATCGAAAAACTCATAGCTCGTACACACGGAGTGCCATATAGTCTTACTAAACCAGTTCACTAACAAGTGAACTAGTGCTGAGAATTGCCTGAGAGTCTCATACCCAACGCAACTGGCAGGAGAGGATACATGGAGAAGCGAGTTGTTCTCGTCTCACACGATGGCCTTGCTAAGGGGGTGCTCGGTGCTGCAACCATGATTTGCGGCAAGATCGAAGGCCTCTCAAGCTTTGGGCTTGAGCCCGATGGCTCTGTTGTCGAGCTTGGCGAGAAGGTCCGCAAGCTTGCTCTTGATGCAGCGCCTGAACAGGTAATTGTTATTGCTGATCTCCTTGGTGGAAGCGTTTGCAACCAGTGCCTCCAGGCTCTTTCTGATGTGCCCAACGTCACTGTTCTAGCGGGGATGAGCCTTCCGCTTGTCCTTTCAATTGTTTCTCGAGATGGCGCACTCTCCGTGTCAGATATCGACGAGGCAATTGCCGAGGCGACGTGCGTGACGAAGCGAGTTTCTCTTGAAGCCGCACCGGAAGAGGGAGAAGAAGACTTCTTTGCGTAACCGGTGTGACGTGGCTCGAGTAAGGCCTTTTTTTAACAAAAAGAGTTAAACCAGTTTACTAACAAACAGGGTTGTCCGAGTGGGGAATCAGTCAGGAAAGCGGAGGTAGTTTCATGATTGTTATGGCGCGTGTCGACGATCGTCTTATCCACGGCCAGGTTGCGGTGAAGTGGTGCAAGCAGCTCAACATCACGCGCATCATCGTTGCTTCGGATGCGATTGCAAAGAATGCGGTACAGGTAAGCGCCCTCAAGATGGCGGCGCCTGCTGGCGTGAAGGCTGCCGTGCTGCCAATTGCCAAGGCGGTCGCAATCCTGAACGACCCTCGTTCCCAGGCTCTGAGGATTCTACTCGTCTCCAATGACCCTGCAGACCTCCTCGCTGTTTTCCAGGGCATCTCCGAGCGCCCAACGCTCGACGTTGCAAACTATGGCCGTATCAACAGCCCCATCTCCGGCAAGAAGAAGATCTCTGACTCGGTCTACCTGACCGAGGACGACATCGATGCCATCAAGTCCATCCACGACCTTGGCATCGAGGTCATCACCCAGCCGGTCCCCACCGATGACCGCAAGGACATCATGGGTCTCCTGTAGCGCTCACCCAACGTGCCGGTTGTTTCTCGTCCGGCAATCCCGTATGCATAGCCAATAGGCACAGCGTCCCCAGAACCTAGGCTGGGGGCTGTCATAGCTTGGCCTCGAAAAGGTCAGAAACACATCTTAGGAGGGAAACATGGACGTATCTGCAGCCCTTATCGTCGGCCTTGTGCTGATGGGGGCGAAGTTCCTGGACTGGTGGGCATCGACCCAGCTTGCCCGCCCAATCTTCTGCGTTGCCATCCTCGGTGCGCTGCTTGGGCATCCTACTGAGGGCATCATCCTTGCCGCCCAGCTCGAGCTGGTCTTCATCGGCAACGTGAGCCTTGGTGGCGTGATGCCGTCCGACATCACGATGGGTTCTATCTTTGGTGGCGCCTTTGCCATGCTCCTCGGACAGGACATCGAAGTCGCAATGACCCTCGCCATTCCGCTTTCTGCCCTGGGCTCGCTCCTGTACTCGCTTATGAAGATCGTCGTCACCTCGCTGGTTCCTAAGTTCGAGAAGCTCCTTGCCAATCACAACTGGGGTGGCTACAACCGCCTGTGGATCATTCAGTTCTGCTGCTTTGAGCTTTGCTACTTCGTGCTTGGCTTCGTCGCCACGCTTGCTGGCCAGCCCGCCGTCGCTGCCTTTGTTGATGCAATCCCCGCCTGGCTCAACGCCTCCCTCAAGGTTGCCGCAGCCGCGCTTCCTGCCCTCGGCCTCGCAATGCTCCTCAAGTCCCTCTATACCAAGGAGTCCTTCCCGTACTTCTTCCTTGGCTTTGGCCTGATTGCCTTCTTCACCTTCACCAAGGTCACCGGTGCCGAGATCGTCGATGGCGCGGTCAAGCTCACCAGCTCCACCACGTCGATTCTCTCCTTGGTTGAGGTTGCCGTTATCGGCGGCGTCATCTGCGCGGTCACAATCTTCCGCGAGCTGCACCGCATCGAGGACAAGGCGTCCTCCAAGCAGCTTTCTGCCGGCCCCGTTGATGAAAGCGAGGACTTCTTCAATGACTAACGCTGCTCTTGCCGAGCGGGAATCCTCCGCAGGCCTCACCCCTCAGAAGCAGAAGGGCATCATCCGCAGGCTCTTCACGCGCGTCTGGTGGCTCATGTTCTGCACCTCCTACACCAAGCAGCAGGGCACCACGACCGTCTGGGTGCTCGAGCCCTTCCTGGCGGACATCTATGGCAAGGACACTGACGAGTACTACGACGCCCTTCAGCGTCACCAGAACTTCTTCAACACCACGCCGATGTTCGCGTCGTTCATCTATGCCATCGTCATCTCGATGGAGTACGAGCGCAAGGCTGCGCTCGATCGCGGCGAGGAGTACGATGACGCCTCGATCGAGGCCATCAAGGTCGCCCTCATGGGTCCCATCGCAGGCATTGGCGACTCCATCCAGCTCTCCGTCCTTCGCGTTATCGCCACGGGTGTTGCCATCGGCTTCTCTCAGCAGGGTTCCTGGCTCGGCCCCATCCTCTTTGCTCTGATTTACAACATCCCCAACCAGATCCTCCACTGGTACTGCGGCTCGCTTGGCATGAAGCTCGGTACCGGGTTCGTGACCGAGGCCATGGAGTCCGGAAAGATGGCTGCCTTCACGAAGGGCTTCACCGTCCTGGGCATGATCATGGTCGGAGCCATGACCGCAAAGTTCGTGACCGTTACCACCACGCTCAAGGTTGCCACTGGCGGTGCCACGTTCAACCTGCAGTCCACGCTCGACTCCATCATGCCTGGCCTCGTGCCCCTCGCAATCACGCTTGGTTGCTTTGCCTATGTGCGTAAGAGCACCAACAAGAACTCCGCGATGATTGCCCTTGGCGTTATCCTTGCCGCCTGCGTTGTCCTCACGCTTCTCGGCGTGACTGGCGGTGCGGCGTAAGGTAGAGCTTGCACGTCGTTTGTACTACTGGGAGCCCCTGCTTTGGTTGGGGGCTCCCTTACCGGAATTCCCAGTGCTAGGAGAAATGCCATGACCATCGATGTGAACGCGCTTGGTTTTACGATCGTCGCCATTGTCCTCATCGCCTGTGCCTCCTGGGGCATCTCTCTTTGGCTACGCATCCGTATCCATACGCGTCTTCTTGATGACATCAAGCGAGAAGACTTCGAGGACTTCAAAAAGAGGATCGACTCTCGCCTGGCGTGTCAGGCGCTCTCTCCCTATGCACGCGAGCTTCTGCGTTTCCAGGCATTTGCTGCGGAGAAGAAGCAGGACGAGATGGTCAAGCAGTTCAACCGCCTCATGGGCATGAGGCTTGCGGATCCTGTACGCGCATCTCTGCTCATGGAGGGATTCTCCGCCTTCATCAAGGTTAACGACAAGAAGCACGCTGGGCGCATTTTGGATGCCATGACGCCACAGCTTGTTGACGAGAAGCGCAAGGAGTTCTGTAACCGGCAGTACGCCAGGGCCTTTGGCGCATAGCCGCCAAAGGGAGGGAAGCCCCGGGCTGCTCTCCCGTATCTCAACTTGTCGAAGCTGGGATACGGCAGGGCATTCCATCTCACGATAGACAGGAGTCTTTGATGTCAGAAGAGCTTTGCCAGAATCTGTCCGCCGATGACCTCGCCTGGGCAGAGGAGACGTTCTCCAAGCTTGGCAAGAAGCTTGGCGCAGAGGTCAGCCGCATGGGGGCGAAGATCCCTACATCGCAGAGGATGGCGTCTACAAGGAGGACAAGGCCCAGTCCGACATCATTTGGTGGACCAACGGCTTCTGGCCGGGCATCTGCTGGCAAATGTGGCAGGCCGGGGGAGATGACTTGTTCCGCAAGGCGGCGGAGACCTGCGAGGAGGAGCTTGACCGCGCCCTCGACCAGTACACGGGCCTTCACCATGACGTTGGCTTCATGTGGCTCCACTCCGCCGTGGCAGACTACCGCCTTACGGGCAACGAGCGCTCGCTTGCCCGTGGGCTTCATGCAGCACATCTCTTGGCTGGTCGCTATAACCCCCGTGGGCGCTTCATTCGTTCCTGGAACCGGGATCGTGCGGGGTGGGTTATTATCGACTCGATGATGAACATCCAGCTTCTCTTCTGGGCTAGCGACGTTCTCAAGGATCCCCGCTTCACCTATATCGCAGAGGACCATGCAGACACGCTCCTGCGCTACACGGTGCGCCCCGACGGCTCCTGCAACCACATCATCGTCTTGGATCCTACAAACGGCGAGCTTCTCGACACACCGGGAGGCCAGGGCTATGCGTCCGGCTCTTCCTGGAGCCGTGGACAGGCGTGGGCAATCTATGGGTATGCACTGGCATCTCGCCATACCGGCGAGCAGCGCTACCTCGACGCCGCCAAGCGCGTTGCTCACTACTTCATGGCAAACGTCGCCCTTACGGGAGATGTGGCGCTGCTTGACTTCCGCCAGCCGGAAGAGCCCGTGTATTGGGATGCGATAGCAGGATGCTGCGCCGCCTGCGGAATGCTCGAGATTGCACGCCAGGTGCCGGAGCTTGAGCAGGGCCTCTACCGCAGCTGGGCTATCCGCATTCTCAAGGCAACCGACAGGCGCTTTTGCGACTGGGATCCCACGAGGGACGGCATCGTCCAGATGTGCTCGGGTGCCTACCACTCCGAGCACGACCGTCACGTGCCAATGGTCTACGGCGACTACTTCTTCCTGGAGGGTGTGCTGCGCCTGCTGGGGAAGGATGCGCTGCTGTGGTAGAGAAGCGAGGGCTCATCTGCTGCGATCTTGATGGTACGCTGCTTGGGCCAGACAAGCAGGTAAGCAAGGCCTCGAGACAAGCGCTTGCGGATGCAGCCGCAGCGGGCTTTGTCTGTGCGGTCTCTTCTGGCCGGCATCCGTTCAACATCTTTGAGTTGATGGACGGTTTGGAACTTCCTCCTACGTGCGTCTGCCTTTCTGGTGCTGCAACGTTTGTGGATGGAATACTTATCGACACCATCCCGCTTGGGCTTTCTGCTGTTAGGGCAGCCATTGCCGTTGCGGCAAACGAGGCCGCCTATGTCTCCGTTGGCGGTGCCGATTTCAACGCGAGCTGTGGGCGGGTCTCGCGTGGAAAGGAGTCTTCCGCACCAGCGTTCTCTCGCTATGACGAGGTGACAAGCTACGAAGAGCTAGAGGACTATGCATCAAAGCGTGCGGGGAGGCTCTTGAAGCTTGCGATGCATGCGAAGGACCAGGCGCAATACGACAGACTTCGAGCGGAGCTTTCTAAGGTCGATGGCGTGCGCTGTGCTCGCTCGGATGTCAACTGGATTGATGTGACTGCCGCATCGTGCACAAAGGCAGAGGGCATTCGCGTACTTGCCAATCACTTTGGCCTAGGTAAGTCCAAGGTTGCCGTGTTAGGGGATGACGAGAACGACATCGAGGCCATAGCCGAGGCGGGGTTGGACATTGCCATGGGCAATGCCATTCCAGCCGTCAAAGAAGCGGCATCGATGGTTGTTCAGGACAACATCCACGACGGGGCGGCGAATGGGATTCGCGCGGCAATCTCCGCCCTCACTTAGCGAGAGATTCTGCGAAAGGAGCGAGCATGCGGGCACCCAACCCAGTCCTCAGAGGCTGGCACCCAGATCCTTGCGTCTGCAAGGGTCCAGATGGATGGTACTTTCTCGTGGTATCAACTTTTCAGTGGATGCCTGCCGTTAGCTGCTACGAGTCGCGCGACCTAGTGCACTGGACGTGCAGGGGAGGGTTGCTTCCAAGCCTCGACCTCTCCGGCATTCCCGACTCCGCCGGCATCTGGGCGCCGGACCTCACGTATGCGGACGGCAAGTTCTGGCTCGTCTACACCATTGCGCGTGGGATTGACGGTATCTTCAAGGATGTCGAGAACTACCTGGTGACAGCTCCCAACATCGATGGACCTTGGTCGGAGCCGCTGCTTCTTAACGTCTCTGGCTTTGACCCTGGCTTGTTCCATGAAGGTGGAAGGCACTATGTTGCCAACCCTCAGTGGGATCCTCGTCCGCTGCCCGGTCATCGCCGCTTCAACGGCATCATTCTTCAGGAGTTTGACGAGAATGGCCTTGTTGGAGAGGCGAAGAGGGTTCTCGACAACGATGACGCCGTGAACGGCCTGCGTGAGGGTCCGCACATCCTCAGGCGTGAGGGCTACTACTACCTGGCCTGCGCAGAAGGGGGCACGGGCAGGCGCCATCGCATTCGCATGGCGCGCTCCGAGTGCCTCTGGGGCCCGTATGAGGTTTGCCCAGAGCCCCTGGTCTGCTCGTGGGAGAGCGATGCCCACCTGAGAAAGGCCGGCCACGGCAACCTCTTCGAAGGGCCGGATGGCTCCTGGTACGTGTGCCATCTCTGCTCGCGGTATCTCCCCGGGACCGAGCAAGGCATGGGGGAGAACGCGGTCTATACGGAGGGGGAGGCGGGGTGCTCTCCGCTGGGTCGCGAGACTGCCATACAGCGGGTGGTCTGGCAGGATGGTTGGCCGCGCCTTGCGGATGGTGGAATCCAACCGAGGGACTCTTACGAGGTTGAGCTTCCGGATCGCGTAGTCCAAGGGCACCTTTCTCCAACTGATGGGCAGGGCACCTACGTCATGGACTTCTCGTCCAAGCGCGACCTCTGGTGCGATGGCTGGCTTGCCCCGCGCATGATGCCATCTTGGATGGAGCGGAGTGGAGACGGTCTTGTGTTGGAGGGCAGAGGGTCTCTTACCAGCCTCTTCGACCAGGCGCTGCTCGCTCGCCGCATCTCCTCCTTCTCCTGGGAGGCGCGAACCTCTCTTGCTGCAAAGCCAACCCATTACAACCACATGGCGGGTATCGCCTGCGTCTATGACACACGCGCCTGGCTTGCTGCGTATGTCTCGTTTGACGAGAGGCGCGCGCGGCGGGTTCTTCACCTCATGGTGAACGACGAAGAGTCATTTGATATGCCGCTTGGGGAGGAGGGAGCCATACCGGTTCCCGATGACGCTTCCCGCATCGACTTGTCCGTCCACATGGATGAGGCGCGCGTCAGGTTTTCCTACGGCTTTGATGGTGGTGCGTTGCAACCGTTTGCGCTGGAAGGGAAGCCGATTGACCTCGACGCCAGGCTCCTTTCTGACGAGTACCAGGAGGGTTGGGCATATACCGGAGCCATGGTAGGCATCTTCTGCTCTGACACGTTTGACCGGAGCTTCTCTGCGAGTTTCTCCTCGTTTTCCTACCGCGATATTCTGGAGGGGGTTAACCAATGAAGGTTGGCCTCAGCGTGATTGCTGCAGACTCGTCCGTCCGTTGGCACGGAGAGTGCGAGGACGAGGTGATGCTCGCGTGGCGTGGTCGCTACGAGGAAGGCGACGCCCTTCTCGTCGAGGCCGACTCTCCGGAGGCCTGGCTCTGGATGCAGCTTGATATTTGCCTCGAGCCATCCCTCGTTCTGCTGCGAGGGGGACGCCTTGTCTACCCAATCCCGGACTCCGCGCGTCAGGTTGCCTATGGAAAGGGATGGGCTTTCGCAGACGAGAGACACTGGGCGAGGGTGAGGGCGGCGGACCCTCGTGAGCTTTCCTCCTGGAGGAACCTCGCCCTCAACTCTCATGACCTCAACCTTGGCAATGGCGAGAAACCCCGTCTGTTTCCCCACGCCGAGACAAACGTCACCTGCGACAATCCCCAGTTCTGGGCGAGAAACGCGATAGACGGAATCTGTTCTCCCTCTCGCCATGGCTCGTGGCCGCATGGATCGTGGGGCATTGCCGGGAGAAAGGACGCGGAGCTCACCATTGAGTTTGGGACCCCGGTCGTGGCCGACGAGCTGAGGCTCTGGCTCAGGGCTGACTTTCCCCACGATGGCTGGTGGCGCGAGGCGACCCTTGTGCTTTCCGATGGAACCCAGACGAAGCTTTCCCTTGAGAAGACGGGCGAGCGGCAGGCCTTTGCCCTTGGCGGCAGCGTGGTCTCCTGGCTTCGGCTGGAGGGTTTTGTCCAGGCTGAGCCCGGATTTCCCGCGCTCTCTCAGGTAGAGGTTTGGGGAACGAACGCCTGTGAGGAAGAGCGGGAAGCGCATGCGTAACGGACATGCCTGGCTTGACAGGGCAGGTCGGCCGCTGCAGGCGCACGGCGGTTGGATTCTCCCGTGCGAGGAACGATACCTTTGGTACGGCGAAGACTACGACAACGACGGAACCTGCCGCGGAATCCACCTCTACTCATCGGCTGACCTTGCTACCTGGGAGGACCTCGGACTTGTTTTGGCTGCGGAAGAGCTGCGCGCCCGCGGCTACCAGATAGTCGAACGGCCGAGGGTCATACGCGATCCAAAAAACGGCCGTGCCTTCCTCTGGATGCACGTGGACGACACGAGCTATCAAAAGGCGGAGCTTGCCGTTGCCGTTGCCGAGCGCTCCGAGGGGCCATTCAAGATAGAACGGTGCTTCCGCCCTGGTGGCGAGGACTCACGCGACTTCACGCTGTGGGAGACTGGCGGCAAGTTCTATCTCATTTCCTCCTCCGAAGGCAACGGCACTCTTCATGTGTGGCGGGTATCGTCCGGTTTGGATGGCGTCGAGGGGGAAGGCACGCGCATTCTGGAGGGCCAAAGGCGAGAGAGTCCCTGTGCCTTTGACGCGGCGGGAACGCACTTCCTCCTCACGAGCGGCTGCACGGGTTGGAGTCCCAATGCGGCGCTTGTCGCCTGCGCAAAGGACCCCTTTGGACCTTGGGAGCTCATTGACAACCCGTGTGTGAGCGATGCTCCAACACCTGACCCCCATGAGACCTTTGGAGGCCAGGTGAGCTGCGTCTTTCTCGCAGACGGACGTCCGGTTGCCCTTGTCGACCACTGGTTTCCAAGAAGCCTTGCGGTCTCTGGGTACAGCCTTCTGGCAATCGAGCCAAGCCACGCTCGCCATCCTCGGGTTAGCCTTCGCTGGTGCGACGACTCGTTCTCCCTTGGAGCGAGCGGAAGGCAGCGCTCGACGTATCGCGCAATTGTCCTCATCGATACCGCCAACGAGGCGGACGACCAGTTTGCCCTTGCCTACACCCTGCTTTGCCCGAGCATCGAGGTCCGCGCGGTCGTGGCTGGCCACTTTGGGCTTCCCCGCTCCACAGGGGCGTCCTTTGACGAGGCAGCGCGCGTCATGGACCTTCTCGGGGCCAGTGCCGCCCGGGTCCCGCTCTACCAGGGTGCCGAGGGGCCACTGGACTCCTTGGGGGACGTTAGCCCGATGTCGGTGCCCGGCGTTCGTGCCATTCTCGACGAGGCTTGGCGCGACGACCCGCGCCCTCTGTATCTCCTTGGCATGGGTGCGCTCACCGATGCGGCCTTGGCGCTTAGGCAGGACCCCGGCATTGCGGGGCGCTTGACACTCGTGTGGGTTGGCGGGGGCCGCTACCCGGGCGGAGGTCACGAGGCCAATCTCTTCCGTGACGTCAAGGCGGCACAGGAGGTCTTTGCCTCGGACATACCGATCTGGCAGATACCGGTTGGGACGTACAAAGAGCTGCAGGTGTCGCTTGCCGAGCTTCGGCGGCGCGTGGAGCCTCTTGGCGCGCTCGGCTCCTTCCTCGTGGAAGGCCTCCTGCTCTTCCAGGAGCGCATGCGTGGACGCGCATCGTGGATTCCGGAGGAAGGCTGGGTGCTCGGAGACCTTGCCGCCCCTGGCGTGCTTCTGGACCAGCGTCGTGACCTCCACGAGAGCGTTCAGAGGCCATCCATCGGAGACGACGGAAGCTATCTTCACGCCAGCGAGGCAATGCGCTCCATCCGCGTCTACCAACAACTTGATGCGCGATTTCTCATTGAGGACCTTATTGCCAAGCTCGCCGAAATGGCGGAGCAGGAAAGGAGCAACTATGCGTGAGCTTGTCGTACCAAAGGAACTGGGAGCCGGTAATGGCCTGGTGACAAGAGAGTTCCAGGAAGTGCTCGACGCTGCCGTCAAGGAGAAGGGGGCGCGTGTCATCGTGCCGGCGGGGACCTACCACATTGGCAGCGTTCGTCTCTTTGGCCATACAGAGCTTCATCTGGCCCCCGGTGCGCGCCTCGAAGGCAGCACGAACATTGCGGACTACACCGATTGGGACATCCCGACGACCCTGGCATACGCCCAAGATCCGTTCATCGCTCGTATCCAGGGCATTCCGCCCCACTACACCCGGGCGCTTATCACGGTGGCGGACGCCGAGGACGTGGCAATCACCGGCGAGAAGGGTTCCTCGATCAGCGGCTCCGACTGCACTGACCCGGCTGGGGAAGAGGGCTTCCGCGGTGCCATGGGAATCCGCGTCTGCAGGTGCCGCAACGTCTTTCTCTCTGGCTACACGTTCGAGAAGTCCGCAAACTGGAGCCACCAGGTCGACTCGTGCACGAACGTGAGGTTTGATGGTGTCACGGTCCTCGGCGGACATGACGGCTTCAACATCCACCACTGCACGAACGTGAGCATCGAGGGATGCACGCTCAAGTGCGGGGACGACTGCGTCGCCGGCTTTGACGCGCGGAACGTCTTTGTGGAGAATTGCCTGCTCAACACCGCATGCAACGCTTTTCGGCTGGGCGCTGTGAACCTCTTCGTGAGCCACTGCCAGATTGTGGGGCCGGGTGAGTACCCCCACATCCTCGAGGGAACCCACCACATGCACGCCGCAATCAAGTACTACGCCGTGAAGGGGGACGTTATTAGGGAGGATGCCGCCAACTGGCGCTTCCAGGACTGTGTCTTCGAGAACCCCGGCAGGCTCCTGAACTACGACTATGGTTCCGAGAAGGGCTACCAAACCGAGCGTCCGCTGGTTGATCTCCACCTTGTGCGCTGCAAGGCTACGGGCGTCTCCCAGAGCTCCTTCTTCAAGGGGCGAGAGGACGTTCCCGGTACGCTCGAGCTCAAGGACTGCGAGGTGTCCTATTCACCAGACGCCACCGATGCCGGCAAGCCCTGCATCCAGCTTGGCAAGGGGGCACGACTCATCGAAGAGGGCGTCACCTACGGCTGCGACACCGGCGAGCCCTTCTCTGGCCCTCGCATCACAGAGGCGTCGGAGGTCGAGGCGGAGGTCCTCAAGAAGAAGGAGTCCTTAGCCGTGGCAGGCTCGTCTCTGCGCGAGTGGCTCGCAGGGGAGCTCTTCGGGTATCTGGAGCCCCTCAAACCGTTCTACAGCAAGGGGTGCGCACGCCTCGATCTGGCAGGCGGCGCTACCCTCTACGAGCACGATGTGCTCTCCTTCGAGGCCTGGGCGCGCCAGCTCTGGGGGCTCGCTCCCTTATGGGCGGGAGGCGGCAGGAGCAGGGACGGCTTCTTCGAGAGGGTCTATCTCAAGGGGATAGAGGCGGGCACAGATCCCGCCTCTCCAGAGTACTGGGGAGGGTTTCGTGACCATGACCAGCGCTTTGTTGAGGTCGCCGCATTGGCCTACGCTCTGCTCGTCGCTCCGGACGTCCTCTGGGAGCCCCTCGCAGAGGACGTGAAGGCGCGCCTTGCGACTTGGCTCCTTGCGGTAAACCGCTCTGAGTACCCATTGGGAAACTGGCTCTGGTTCAGGGTCCTGGCAAACCTTGCGTTGCGCGAGCGGGGTAGGGAGTGGGACAACAAAAAACTCGCCGACGACCTTGCCACGCTCGACGGCTTCTATCGTGGCAACGGTTGGTACCAAGACGGGCCTGGCGGCGTCTTTGACTACTACAACGCGATGACCTTCCACTTCTTTGGGCTCCTCTACGCGCGCCTCTTTGGAGATTGCGATGCCACGCGTGCCGGCGAGTACAAGACGCGTGCCGCGCGATTTGCCAGGGACTACGTCCTTCTCTTTAGTTCGAGGGGAGAGCCGGTCCCGTTTGGCAGGTCTCTCACCTATCGCTTTGCCTTCGCAGGGTTCTGGTCCGAGGCCCTTGCTGCCAGGGTGGATCTTGGGCCTGGCTTCTCTTCGGGTGCCCTTCTCGGCCTTGTGACGCGTTCGATTGCGTCCTTCGATCGGAATCTCGTCACGGACAACGCCGGCGTCCAGTCGATTGGATACAAGTATCCCTGCCTCCACATGGCCGAGGGCTACAACGGGCCTGGCTCTCCCTACTGGAGCCTGATGGCGTTTGCTTGCCTCGCACTTCCGGAGGATGACCCGGTCTGGCGCGCTATCCCCGAGCCACTTCCAAAGCTCCCTCCTATTGCCCAGACGCCCCTTGGCCTCGTGGCGCGCGATGGGGAGGGGGAGGTCTTTCTCTACCGCACGGGACCTCTTCCCAAACACCCCTTCGCACAGTCTGCAGCCAAGTACGGGAAGTTTGCCTACAGCACCCGCTTTGGCTTCTCGGCCTCACGCTCCGAGCGCACGCCCGAGGAGGCCACCCCAGACGGAACGCTCTCCTTTCTCGTGGGAGGAAGGGTCCTTGTTCCCGAAGGTGCGGCAGACTCGGAAATGCTTCAGCTGCCTCCGGAATGGGTGGGGTCTTTTTGGAACCTTGTCGAGGGCGCCCGCGAGCTATCCGAGGAGCTTGGGCAACGTGCGGCGGCAGGCGAACTCTGGGAGACAAGACTTTCCTGGTCACCCATACCTGGCATCGAGGTGCGCACAGAGGTTGTGCCCCTGCTGCGGGGTCACCTGCGCATCCATCACGTACGGACCGATGACGCCTGCGAGGCCCTGGACTGCGGGTTTGCGGTGCCTGGCAACTACCATACGCTGGGGGAGACAGACATTGACGCCGCCTGCGAGGTGCGGGCTCTTGCTACGCCAGGCGAGAAGGTCATCATCCACGCAGAGGCTAACACGAACATCTCGCATGCCGAGTCAGTGATTCCCGCAGTGCGCTATCAGGTGAGGAGGGGCGAGATGACGCTGGTGACCCTGGTCACCTGCTAGCGAATCTTGTCCCAGACATCCTAGCCGCCACGCAAATAAGGCCGGCCTTACTTGGGAAGGCCGGCCTTGCTCGTCGTCATGCGAAAGGCGCTAGCGCGTGCTTGCTCCCCATTGCACCTTGCAAGGAAGGATTTGATGCGGGTCAATCTCTCCTTTGCCCCCAATGAGGTCAAGGAGAATCTTTGCCGCCTGGACTCCCTCCTCGAACGCCGGTTGGGCCACCACCGAGACGCTCGGGGAGGCAACGCTTGCCCAATCGGTGTTGTCAAAGCCGAGAAGCCCGATCTCGTGTGGCATGCGGGGATAGAAGTCCCTCATCGCGACGTATACATCTGGTAAGGCCCAGCAGTTTGGCGCAAAGACAAGCGTAGGTACGGTTGACTCGTCCAGCTGCTCGTGAAGCCAATGCGTGAGCTTCTCCGTTGGCACACCATTGTCCGGAATCACAAACTGGGAGAACTTAACGCCCCTGTCTCCCAAGGTGTCGATGCAGCCCTTCAGGCGCTCGGTGCGCGAGCTGAGGAGCTGTGGCTTTGCAGCAACCACCAGCGCGCGCTCGTACCCGCGGTCAAGGCAGGTCGAGATCGCATCACGGGTTGCCTCGTAGTTGTCGGTCTTAACCCAGCTCGCCGTATAGTCGTAGTACTTGCTGTCAAAGAAGACGAGGTGCTTTCCGGAGTTAGACAGGGCATCCGCGACCTCACGGAATCGCGCGGTTGGCTGCACGATAAAGCCGTCGACACCCACGGCCATGAGGCGGTCGATGAGGGCATGCTCGTTGTCGCGGTCGAAGTTCGAGCTGCTAATGAGGAGCCGATAGCCAGCGGCGTTTGCAACGGAGTCGATGCCCTTCACGATCTGGTTGGAGAAGTGATTTGCGATATCGCCAACCACAACGCCAATGAGGAACGTCTGCTTTGCGTTCATGCTGCGTGCCAAGGGACTAGGCTCATAGCCTGTCTCGCTAATTGCCTGCTTGATGCGTTCGAGCGTCTCCCGCGACATTCGGTCGGTGTGCCCGTTGAGATAGAACGAGACCGTTGTCTTGGACGTCCCTGCGATCTGGGCAATCTGGTTGATGGTGACGCGCTTCTTTGTGGCTGTGGGCATAGAGCCTCGCTCAGACGATTGGTAAACGGTTTACTAAACAAATGGTAACACGGGGACGCAAGGATTTCCCTGCGTCCCC
Source organism: Olsenella sp. (assembly GCA_022648325.1). Classification (GTDB taxonomy): domain Bacteria; phylum Actinomycetota; class Coriobacteriia; order Coriobacteriales; family Atopobiaceae; genus Tractidigestivibacter. Next base: position 74,107 of record JALCMG010000004.1, on the reverse strand, counting down.
GTTACCAGCGAAACTACATCTTATGGAATTGGCAGGTTCCTAGGCGAGAACCTCGCGAACCACCTTGGTGACAGCCTCGTTCGTCGCGTTTGCAAAGAAGTACTCCTGGAAGTGCTCGCCTGCGAAGGCGCCACGCACGAGGTCACGGTCGAGCTTGGAGAGAAGCTCGGTGAACGGATGGAAGCTCGCCTCTCGCACGCTGTCGAGGATCTTCTTGTTGCGCTGCTCGGGAACCACGCGCTCGGCAGGGTAGCCGTTGCCAGAGCCAAAGCCAAAGAGCTTCTCGAAGGTGTACTCGAGGTTGAGTTCCTGGCCCCACCCGTTCTTGAGGGCGAAGGGCATGGCAACCGCGTTACCATCATTGATCTGCGCAAAGGTATAGGCGTCGAGGGGATCCTCCACGTGGCCGCAGATGACTCCGGGGAAGGAGTTGAGTGCGAGCATGGCTCCCTCGCCGGTGCCGCAGCCGGTCACAACGTAGTCCGCCGCGCCGCCGTTGAGAAGGGTGGCCGCGAGGATGCCGTTCTGCACGTAGGTGAGCTGGGCCTCGTCATCCGCCGTGTACATGCCATAGTTGAATACCTCGTGGCCCATGGGCTCTACGACCTTGCGCAGGGCCTTCTCAATCATGGCATTCTTGGCTGCCTGGCTGTTTTCGTTGATGAGCGCGATCTTCATTGTGCTTCCTTTCGAGTGGGGTTGTGCTACTCCGGCTGCTTGCCGATATAGGCGAGAATGCCACCGTCAACGTAGAGGATGTGGCCGTTCACAAAGTTCGAGGCGTCAGAGGCGAGAAACACCGCCGGCCCCATGAGGTCCTCGGGCGTGCCCCAGCGGCCAGCGGGCGTCTTTGCACAGATGAACTGGTCAAAGGGGTGGCGGGAGCCGTCCGCCTGGCGCTCGCGCAGGGGAGCGGTCTGCGGGGTGGCAATGTAGCCCGGCCCAATGCCGTTGCACTGGATGTTGGCCTCGCCAAACTCTGAGCAGATGTTCTTGGTGAGCATCTTGAGGCCACCCTTTGCGGCGGCGTAGCCCGCGATGGTCTCGCGGCCAAGCTCGCTCATCATCGAGCAGATGTTGATGATCTTGCCATGGCCCTTCTCGATCATGCCGGGAATCACGGCCTTTGCGCAGATGAAGGGGCCAACGAGGTCTATGTCAACAACCTGGCGGTAGTCCGCGGCGCTCATCTCCAGCATGGGGATGCGCTTGATGATGCCTGCGTTGTTCACCAGGATGTCCGGCGTGGTCCCATAGACCTCGCGGATGTTCTCAATAAGGCCTGCGACCTGCTCTTCGCTGGTCACGTCCGCCACAAAGCCATGGGCCTCGATGCCACGCTTTGCGTACTCTGCGGTGGCGCTCTTGATGCGCTCCTGGCGACGGTCGTTGAACGCGATCTTGGCGCCAGCCTCGGCGAGGGCGGTGGCAATCGCAAAGCCAATGCCATAGGTGGCGCCCGTTACCAGGGCCACCTTGCCCTCGAGCGAGAAGCTAGAGAGAATGCCTGCGGTCTTCTCATCCATATGTGCTCCTATCGTTTGAAAGGGGTTGTTCTCGGTACTATTGAATAATAGTAAACCGGTTTTGTCAACATGGCATTGAGAAGAAAATATCTGCAGATAAGCTTTGAGTTTTAACAGGAATGGAGAGAGAAAATTAGTTTATCAATGGTCGCCTTGCACAAAGTATCCCGGGAAGGCGGCAATGACCTCGTCCCTCTCGTCGAGCATCACGTGAAGGTGGTGAACCGTGACGTAGGATGCCTCCTCAGGATCCTTCCTGGCGATAGCATCAACCAGCTCTTGGTGCTCAGCGAGAATTGAGCCCCATCCCATGCCGCGTGCCTGTACGTGCAGCCAGCGGTAGCGCTCGAGGTCGAGGTTGGTCTCCTCGAGCCACGTCCAGGCGCGACTCCTGCCTGCGATGTTGTAGAGCTCCTCGTGCATGCGGTTGTCTGCATTGAAGAACGAACGCTGGTCGTGAGCCTCCATGGCGCGTGCCTGGTTGTCGAGGAGAGTCTGCAGAGAGGCGATGTCCTTCTCGCCTGCGCGCGAGCAGCACTCCACAACAACCGCGCGCTCGGTGTTCGACCGCAGGAAGCGCGCGCACTCGGCTGCCTCGAGGTCGACCAGCGCCACGTACGAGCCGCTCTTTGGACGGGTGACGACAAGCCCCTCCTGGCGCAGGCGCACGATTGCCTCGCGGACCGGGGTGCGCCCAACGCCCAGGCGCTCGCGAAGTGCCGTGGGGGAGAGGCGCTCCCCGGGGGCAAAGCGGAACTCCATGATGCCGCGTCGCAGCGCGCTATAGGCAAGCTCGGCCTGCTGGTCTTGGTCGTCGCTGTCTGGCATCTGCCCCTCCCCGGTCAAACTTATGCTGACTGGCATATTACTCGTAAACTGGAATGTAAGTTATGTCTAATTGAAGCTTGGCGCTCAAGGTGTGCGTTTGCCGATTTTTAGCATCCACTTGCTAAAACGCTACGTAATTCCTTGACTTCCTTCACGCATGGCGAGAATATCTCAGTCATAACTAGCATGTTAGATTACTCCAAGGAGGAGCACATATGGACGCTTCAACCAAGGTCCTCACGTTTGGCGAGATTATGATGCGTCTCTCGCCGCCCGACCACCTGCGCCTTGAGCAGGCCACGAGCATGGACGTTCGCTACGGTGGCGCCGAGGCGAACGTTGCGCTCTCTCTGGCATACCAGGGTGACAATGCGGCGTACGTCTCGGTTGTGCCCAAGAACCGCATTGGCGACTGCGCGCTGCGCAGCCTTGCGGCCTATGGGGTGGACGTGAGCCGCGTGGTTCGCACGGGCGACCGTCTTGGCACCTACTACTTTGAGCTGGGCGCATCCGTGCGGCCTAACGGCTGCGTGTATGACCGCAAGTACTCGGCAATGAACCTTGCTCCGCGAACCGTCTTTGACTGGGACGCAATTCTCGACGGCATCGAGGTGTTCTACGTCTCCGGCGTGACGCCGGCAGTCTCTCCCGAAATGGCCGCTGCCTGCGAGGATGCGCTTGCTGCCTGCCGCCGGCACGGCATCACAACGGTCTGCGACCTCAACTACCGTGGCCGCCTGTGGTCGCCCGAGCGCGCCCGCGAGGTCATGAAGCGCCTGCTGCCCCTTGTTGACATCTGCATCTCCAACGACGAGGACGCCGAGGCCTGCCTGGGCATATCCCATGGCTCCGGCTCACTTGCCACGGGAATCGAGGAGCGCGACGCCTACGTGCAGATTGCCGCCGACGTCTGCGAGCGCTACGGCTGCAAGATGGTGGCCTCGATCGTTCGAGACATCCGCTCCGTCGAAGACTCGGACTGGATGTCGCTCATCTATGCCGACGACAAGGCGAACTTCTCGTCCATCCACCACGTTCACGTGCTCGAGGGCGTTGCGGCAGGCGACGCGTATGGCGCAGGTCTCATCCACGCGCTGCTCCACGGCTTTGACCTCGACCGGACGGGAGAGTACGCGATTGCCGCGAGCGTCCTCAAGCTTACGGTTCGCGGTGACTCCAACCTGGTGAGCGTTGGAGAGATCGAGTCTGTTGCAAAGAGCGGCTCGGCGCTGCGCGTGAGCCGCTAGGGCGCATCTTCAAGGGGGAATAATTCAATGAGCTACATGGATGGATTCTACAAGAGCGTTGAGCAGGTCGGCGTTGTGCCCGTTGTCGTTCTCGATCGTGCGGAGGATGCAGTGCCGCTTGGAAAGGCGCTTGCCGAGGGCGGACTTCCCGCAGCGGAGGTCACCTTCCGTACCGCGGCGGCTGCCGACTCGATTCACGCCATCGCCAAGGAGTGCCCGGACGTCCTCGTGGGTGCAGGTACCGTCCTCAACGAGGAGCAGGCCAAGCGCGCCGTTGACGCTGGCGCCCGCTTTGTGGTCTCTCCCGGCTATGACATGGGTGTTGTTCGCTGGTGCCTCTCGCACGAGGTGCCCGTGATTCCTGCTGGCGTCACGCCTACCGAGGTCACAGCGCTCGTGAACGAGGGTATCGAAGTCACCAAGTTCTTCCCGGCCGCGCAGTATGGCGGTCTCTCCACCATTCGTGCCCTTGCCTTGGTCTTTGTAGGGCACCGCTTTATGCCCACGGGTGGCGTGAACGCCGAGAACCTCAAGGACTACCTTGCCGACCCGGCCGTCATTGCTTGCGGCGGCACTTGGATGTGCAAGCCGGCGATGATTCGCGCGGGCGAGTTCGACCGCATCTGCGAGCTCTCGCGCGAGGCGACTGCCATCGTTCGCGGGTAACTTCCTTTTTCGCACTGGTCTCTCCAGGCCTCCGACACGCCGTTCGCGCTCTACTATTTCCTTGACGAGGAGAATGGCGTCGCGACTTTGTTCGACGTCGAGTGGAGTGCGGGTGCCCTCCGCCTCCGCTTTGCGTGAGCGGTGTGCGGGTACAGTGAGGTTGGAGGAAGTTCGTGCGCTACGAGTTTCTCGGCGAGAAGGACGATGCCTCGCGGCTTGAGTTCCGCGCGCTTGAGGACTGCTCGGCGCTCGACCTGGCGCTTGCTGCCGGGATGTCGCGGCGGTCGGCCGCCCGCGCGTTCCAGCGTGGCGAGTTTACGCGTGGGGGAGAGGTTCTTGCGGCGCCCTCGCTGCTGGCTGCTGGGGATGTGGTAGACGTTACCCTCGCGCGGCCGGCAGCCATGCCTACGCGACCGAACCTGCCTCCCGCCACCATCATCTACCAGGACTCCGTTTGCCTTGCTGCCGAGAAGCCCGCGGGCATCCTCGTGCACGGTGACGGCACCGGCGCGCCCACGCTCACGGAGCGCGTGCGCGTCTCGCTTGCGCGCCAGGGCATGGCTGCCAACCCCCAGGCCGTGCACCGCTTGGACGTGGAGACCACGGGCCTCGTGCTCTTCTCGCTGGCCGAGGAGTTCCAGCCCGCGTTTGACGCGCTTGTCGCCGGGCATGCCATGCACAAGCGCTACCTCGCCGAGGTGAGCGGTGCCTTCCCGGATAGCGTGACTACCATCGAGAAGCCCATCGGCCGCGACCGGCACGATGCGCGTCGCATGCGCGTGTGCCGCCCTGGCCAGGGGCAGCCCGCGCTCACGCGGGTGCGCGTGCTAGAACGGCGTGGCAACCGCACGCTCCTTCTCGTCGAGCTGGGAACCGGACGGCACCACCAGATTCGCGTGCACCTCTCGTCTTTGGGCTTTCCCCTTGTGGGGGATGCGCTCTACGGCGGCAGGCGAGACCCGCGCGGCCTCATGCTGCACGCGCTAGAGGAGGAGTTCGACCATCCCGTGACCGGTGCGCACGTGCTTCTCCGCACGGAAGTCCCGGAGCGGTTCCGAGCGTAGCGAGCTGACGCCGTCCGCAAATGCGCACCAGTTCGGTCATGCAGTGCGGGCTGGGTTGCGCGATACTGTCTAGGAAGGGGACGCCGCCATCGTGGCGACGTGACGCCGTTTGCGGTGCGGCGCGAAAAAGGGACGAGAAGCGAGAGGATCCACCTATGGCTGACACCATGCGTGGCGTGTACACCAACCTGACGGAAATCAGGCGCAAGGTCTTTTGCGAGGTCGCGAAGATCGCCTATGAGGGCGGCGACGACCAGGCGAAGAAGCTCGACGAGCTGCCCTACAAGATCATCCCTGGTGACGTTGCCACGTACCGAGAGAGTGTCTTTCTCGAGCGTGCCATCGTGGGCGAGCGCATCCGTCTTACGCTGGGCCTGCCACTGCAGGGCGTCGACCGCCCCGAGCAGCTCTCCGACGGCCTTGCCGAGGCGGCAAAGCCCGAGACCTACTACCAGCCGCCTCTCATCAACATCATCAAGTTTGCCTGCAACGCCTGCGAGGACAACGTCTATCGCGTTACCAACATGTGCCAGGGCTGCCTTGCGCACCCCTGCCGCGAGATCTGCCCCAAGGGCGCCATCACCTTTGTGGACAAGAAGGCCCATATCGACCAGGAGAAGTGCATTCACTGCGGGCAGTGCGCCAAGGTCTGCCCGTACCACGCCATTCTCCACAAGGAGCGCCCCTGCGCCTCCGCCTGCGGCATGCATGCCATTGGCTCCGACGAGCACGGCCGCGCGCAGATCGACTACGAGAAGTGCGTCTCGTGCGGACAGTGCCTCATCAACTGCCCGTTTGGTGCCATTGCCGACAAGAGCCAGATCTTCCAGGTGATCCAGGCCATCAACGCGGGCGACGAGGTCATTGCCGCCGTGGCGCCGGCGTTTGTCGGCCAGTTTGGCGGCAAGGGCAACGTGGGCAAGTTGCGCGAGGCCTTCCACCAGCTGGGCTTCTCTGGCGTCGAGGAGGTGGCGCTTGGAGCCGACCTCTGCACCATCCAGGAGGCGGACGACTTCCTGAACGAGGTTCCCGACAAGCTTCCCTTCATGGGCACCTCGTGCTGCCCGGCGTGGTCGGTCATGGCAAAGAAGGAGTTCCCCAAGTACGCCAACTGCATCTCGATGGCCCTCACGCCCATGACGCTTACCGCGCGCATGATCCGAACCCAGCACCCGCACGCCAAGATCGTCTTCGTGGGGCCCTGCGCCGCAAAGAAGCTCGAGGCCATGCGCAAGTCCATCAGGAGCGAGGTTGACTTCGTGCTCACCTTCGAGGAGATGGCGGGCATGATGGAGGCCAAGCAGATCGACTACCTCTCGCTGGAAGACGACAACAAGAGCGACTTCGATGTGGCCTCTGCGGACGGCCGCGGCTTTGCCGTGGCGGGAGGCGTGGCCACCGCCGTGGTCAACGCCATCCACCGTCGCTACCCCGATCGCGAGGTCAACGTGGCCAACGCCGAGGGCCTCGAGGACTGCCGCAAGATGATGAAGGATGCCGTTCGTGGCAAGTACCCCGGCTATCTGCTCGAGGGCATGGCCTGCCCCGGTGGTTGCGTGGCCGGAGCCGGAACGCTGCAGGCCATCAACAAGTCGGCTGCGGCGGTCAAGCGATATGCCAAGCGCTCGCCGCACGAGAACGCCACCGAGAACGCGTATCGTGTGCTCATTCCCGCCCTTGCCGATGAGGGCGGCGTGGACACCGAGGTAGAGGAGACCTTCGAGGCCCAGCGGCCGGTGGAGTAGCGGAGGTCGCGGGCGGCTGTGCCCATCGTCCTTCTCGCCACCATCCTGGCGAGTAGCGCTACACATTCGTACCCGAATTTGTGACCCGTGCAGGTCGATACAGATTCGTACAACGAATGTGTAGCGCCTTGCGATGGTTGCACCCCGCCCGCAACAAAAGACCCCGCTGGAGCGAATGACTCCAGCGGGGTCGTATCAGATTTGGTGGGAAACCCAAGGCCCGGAACCGCGGCATCCGGAAGCCCCGGGCGAAAAGAATAGAGAAGGCCTTTTTACGCGGTCTTCTCGCCCTTTACCGAGGCGTAGAAGGTGGCCTGATCAAACACGTCCTTGATGGTCTTGCCATGGACAAAGGGGAGCATGAGGAACTCGTCGACCGTGTCGACAAGCTCGCTGCAGTCTACGAAGTGGTTCTTGGAGTTGCGCCTCGATGTATCCTGCGCGCGCCACGCCTCAAAGTTGACATCTGTGAGGTAGTAAATGGCCGACCCGACCTTCATGTAAACCGAATGGTTCCTATGAAGGTAGTCGGCCAGATCGTTGTAGCTGATGTCGAGCGCCTCTGCCGCTTTCTTTCCCATGGCATGTCCTTTCGCCGAACGACCATGAAGTGCATGACTTGACTATATCCCCGTTGGGGAAGAGTTAGTCCCGCGTTTGGCTAATGTTCCCTTCTCGTCGGCAAGCGATTGATTCTCCAAATAAGTGCCAGCTCGATAAGGGTGCTATAACACCGCCCGCCCGATTTGCCCGCATTGTCGGCGTTCTTTTCGCAATGCATGCGATAGCATGATAGGGACTGCGCGTCGAATGCGGCGCCCTCTGGAGCCGTTCGACTCTTTATGAGGGGTTCCCATGGATGCAAAGGAGGCCGCAATTCTCGCGTCTGCCTGCGCACGACGCCGCACCGTTCGCATGTTTGACGGTGCCGGGCTCTCCCAGGTCGAGCGCGACTTGCTGGAGATGTTTGCATCCAATGGCGAAAATTCCTTTGGCATCCCTGTTGACCTGCGCCTTGTTGATGCCGAGAAGTACGGTGCAAGCAGCCGTGTGATCCATGGCACCAGTTGGTATGCCGTTGGATTTCTCCCACGCCGACGAGCGTGCGGCGTGGGATGCGCTCTTCTTTAGCGGAGACCTTGCGCACCCCATGGTGTCGCAGGGCGAGTGCGGCCCCAAGCTTGTCTCGGCGCTTGCTTGCGTTCGTTTGGCACCCTCGGCGAAGAACCTGCAGCCATGGCGGCTCGTCTGCTCGGGCAGCGCCATCGACCTCTTTGAGTGCCGCACCCTTCCGCTTCGCCCCATCGGTGACGTCCAGCTTGTTGACATGGGAATCGCGATGCTTCACCTCGAGGTGGGTCTCGCCAACCAGGGGCTGTGTGGGGCCTGGTCGTTTGACGACCCGTACGCAGATTGCTCGGACGTCACTCCGGCCGCTTCAGAGGGCTGCGTATCGTACGTCTCGATCATTAGTTTTTGAACATAAACCGTATCAAGTGTCGTTTACTTGTTGTGTGGCAGGGTACATAATCCCATGTAATCGAAGGAAGGCTTCGAGGCACGGCTTGAGGCTCAATTGGGGGAGGCGATACCGATGGGCAGTGGAGACGGAACGAATTCGAACCTGTCTGCGGCCGCCGACCCAAGGCACGCCCACCTGTAAGCCCCGGGAGGGTCAGCAACGCGAAGCTTAAGTCGCATCAAGGGCGCTAGCAACCTGGCAGTTCGCAGACAGCAGCTCTAAAGGTTGCGATAGCAAAGGAGAGTACCACCCTAATACCTGAGTTCTAGGTTCTCACTCGAAACGAGGAGGGTCGGCAGTCGAAGGAGACGCCGGCCCTCTTTTTTATCTGCGTGGCCTCCGTTTGTTCTAGTGGCGCACCTCAAAGGGCGTGTCCTCGCCGCGCTCGAAGGCGAGAAGCGCGCTCACCGCGTTGCGCATCATTGCCTCGACGTCCTCGGCGGTGTAGAAGGCCATGTGCGGAGAAACAATCACGTTGGGGAACGCCATGAGAACCGAGCGATCCCGGTTGGGGAGCACGTCCCTGCTGCGGTCAAGGTAGTAGAGGTCCTCCTCGTGCTCGATGGTGTCGAGCGCGGCCGCTCCAACCTGACCGGACTCTACGGCCTCGACCAGGGCCTGAGTGTCGATGAGCATGCCGCGGGCGGCGTTCACGATGGTGACGCCGCGCTTCATCTTGGAGAAGGCAGCAGCGTCGATCATGTGGCGGTTCTCGGGCAGACCAGGCGCATGGAGCGTGATTGCGTCGGACTCGGCGTAGAGCGTGTCGAGGTCGACGTACGTCGCAAGCTTGGTGACCTCGGGGTTGGGGTAGGGGTCGTAGGCAAGGAGCCTGCAGCCAAAGCCCGCGAGGTGCTTCACGACCGTGGTGCCAATGCGTCCTGTGCCAATGACGCCCACCGTGGAGGTGGAGATATCCTTTCCCAGCTTGCCGTGAAGCCCAAAGTCCTGCGCGAGGGTCTGTCGCGCGAGGAGCTTGACCTTTCGCTGGGCCATGAGCAGCAGCATGATGGCGTAGTTGGCCACCCCCTCGGGCGGGTAGGGGGCGTTTGCCACGCGCATGCCCAGCTCGTACGCGTGCCTGATGTCGATGTGCTCGTATCCGATGGTCCTTGTCGCCAGGTTCTTCACGCCCTCCGCGTGGAACGCGTCGAGCAGCTCTGCCGGCATGGGGTTGGTGATGATGCAGAGCTCATCGTATCCACGGGCAAGGTCGACGTTCTCGAGGCTGGGGTACTCGGACGTCCAGCCGTACTCGAATCCCATCTCACGCGCGCATGTGTCGAGGTAGCCCAGCTCGTCGTACTCGCGCAGGGCGTAGGCAAAGAGCTTCATGTTGCTTCTCTCCTTAGTTCTCGTGCCAAGTGCGGCTCCATGGTAGTCTCCGCGGCGTTGCGGGCCCCGCTCGCCGTGGCAAGCGAAACATGCCGGTCAAACGGGCGTGCGGCCTCTCCGACAGGCGCCCGTTTTACGCACGGCTGAAGGCGAGACGGACAAAAGCCCAGCACTCCACAAAGCTTAAACGCGACCGTGCGTAATTCTCAGCGCCCGAAGGCATTCCAGATGCGATTTGACCGGGGCCGGGAAGGCGGTTGGGACCGAGAAGACCGCTGGGCCGAGAAGACCGCCGAGGCCGAGAAGCCCCCGCCCCTCTCGCCTATCAACCCGCACACAGAGAAAATCTCAGCGCGTATATAGTAGATTCTTGCTGCTTCAAGGTTTACCGCCCTCAGCCCTGGGTAACTAGATAGACGTTGGCTTGCCTCAAGGGAAAGAAGCGCACATGAAGCAATTCAAGACAGAATCCAAGAAGCTCTTGGATCTCATGATCAACTCGGTCTACACCAACAAGGAGATCTTCCTGCGCGAGCTCATCTCCAATGCGTCGGACGCCATCGACAAGCTGAGCTTCGAGAGCCTCACCAACCCGGACGTCCACGTTGACCAGGACTCGCTTGCCATCCACCTCGCCTTCGACAAGGACGCGCGCACCATCACGGTGAGCGACAACGGCATCGGCATGACCAAGGACGAGCTGGACAAGAACCTGGGCACCATTGCCCACTCGGGCTCCGAGGCCTTCAAGGAGGCAAACGCCGAGCACCAGGGCCAGGGCATGGACATCATCGGCCAGTTTGGCGTGGGCTTCTACTCCGCCTTCATGGTTGCCGACAAGGTTCGCGTGGTGAGCCGCGCGTACGGTTCGGACGAAGCCTTTGCGTGGGAGTCTGACGGCAGGAGCGGCTACACCATCGAGCCCGCCGCCGAGGGCGAGCGCTCTGGCGAGAACGACCACGGCACCGACGTGACGCTCTTCCTGCGCCCCTCGACCGAGGAGGACAACACCGACCGCTTCCTCTCCGAGTGGGGCCTGCGCGACCTCGTGACGCGCTACTCCAACTACGTGCGCCATCCCATCCAGATGATGGTCACGAAGAGCCGCGAGAAGCCAAAGCCCGAGAATGCCGGTGACGACTACAAGCCCGAGTACGAGGACTACCAGGAGCTGGAGACCCTCAACTCCATGACGCCCATCTGGAAGAAGCGCCCGAGCGAGGTCAAGCAGGAGGACTACGACGAGTTCTACAAGTCGACCTTCCATGACTGGGAGAAGCCACAGCGCACGATCAGCTTCCACGCCGAGGGCGCGCTCTCGTACGACGCGCTGCTCTTCATCCCGTCCGAGCAGCCCTTCGACCTCTACAGCAAGGACTACGAGAAGGGCCTCGCGCTCTACTCGTCAAACGTCCTCATCCAGGAGAAGTGCGCCGACTTTCTGCCCGACTACTACAACTTCGTACGCGGCATCGTTGACTCGCCCGACGTGACGCTCAACATCTCCCGTGAGACGCTGCAGCAGAACTCCCAGCTCAGGGCCATTGCCCGCCGCATCGAGAAGAAGATCCACTCCGAGCTCGAGGACATGCGCGACAATGACCGCGAGGGCTACGAGAAGTTCTTTGGCAACTTTGGCCGTGGCCTCAAGTTTGGCATCTACAACTCCTATGGCTCGAAGGCCGCAGACCTCGCCGACCTTTTGCTGTTCTGGTCTGCGAAGGAGGGCAAGCAGGTCACGCTCAAGGAGTACGTGGCCGCCATGCCCGCCGAGCAGAACAAGATCTACTACGCCGCCGGCGACTCCCGCGACCGCCTGGAGAAGATGCCCGTGGTGACCTCGGCCGTGAACCACGGATTCGACGTGCTTCTCTGCACGCAGGACGTCGACGAGTTCATGTTCCAGTTCATGCGCACCTACCACGTGGACGCCGTGGCGGGCGACTCCGAGCACAAAGGCACTGACGCTCGCGACCTCGAGTTTGCCAACGTCTCCTCTGCGGACCTCAACCTCGCGACCGAGGACGAGAAGAAGGCGGCCGACGAGGCAACCACCGAGCACAAGGACCTCATCGACGAGCTCAAGGGCGACCTGGGCGACAAGGTCACCGACGTGCGCGTGGCGGCCGGCCTGGGCGACGCCCCTGCGACGATTGCCTCGGAGGGCCCGGTCTCGCTTGAGATGGAGCGCGTGATTTCCCAGGGTTCCGAGGCGGCCTCTGCCCCCAAGGCCCAGCGCGTGTTGCAGCTCAACGCCGCCCATCCCGTCTTTGGCAAGCTCGTAGCCGCTAAGGAGGCAGGCGAGAAGGACCGCCTCAAACTCATGGGATCCATCCTCTACGACCAGGCGCTTCTGGTTGAGGGCCTTCCCATCGACGACCCGGTGGAGTTCGCGAAGAACGTGACCGAACTCATGTAGTCGCCTGCGAAGGGTGCCATGTGCCGCTATTTGGCGGCCGTGGCGCCCTCAGCCTGGTTATCGGCGCCATCGTCGCTGCTGGCGGCATTCGCCCTCGTGACCTCCTTGGAGGGAACGAGGGCGTTCTTGTCTGCGCAGCCCATGATGAGCTGGTTGAGCTCGGCGATGTACTCCTGTGCCAGGCTGGAGAGCTTCCTCTCGCGGTGCACCACGTAGCCCACGTTCATGACCTCGTCGACGTCGAGCGGAATTGCCACGATGCCGTCGAGCATCTCGTCCGAGCGCACGCCCGTGGAGACGAGAAACCCATCGTAGCAGCGCAGAAGACTCGTCATGGTCGCTCGGTCGCTCACGGTGATGCGCTGGCGGTGGGGGAGCGACGAGAGGGGCTCCTCCGAGTAGTAGAGAGACCCCTCGGGTCCCTGCTCGAAGGTGTAGCGCGGATACTCCTCGAGGTCCTGCACGCGCAGGCTCTTGTAGCACGCGAGGGGGTGCCCCTCGCGCAGGAAGACGTGGGGGTGCGCCCGGAACAGCGATACAAAGCGTAGGTTAGCCTCGTCCATTCGACGCCTTAGCACGCGCTCGTTGTAGGTCGAGATGTAGAGCACGCCGATGTCGCTCCTAAAGGTGCGTACGTCGTCTATCACGTCGGCCGTGCGGGTCTCACGTAGCGTGAAGTCGCAGGACTCGTCGTGGCGTTTGGCCACGAACTCCGTGAAGGCATTCACTACAAAGGCGTAGTGCTGAGAGGAGACCGAGAACTTGTGGTAGGTGTCCTCTTGGTTGTTCGAGTAGTGTCTAATCATGAGGTCGGCCTGCTCGACCACCTGGCGCGCATAGGCGAGAAGCTCAACGCCCTCCGACGTGAGCGTGATTCCCTTGTTGGTGCGGTTGAAGATCTTGACGCCCATCTCCTCCTCGAGCTCGCGGATCGAGGTCGAGAGGGCCGACTGCGAGATGTAGTGGCTGTGGGCAACGGAGTTGATCGACCCGCTCTCCGCGACGGCAATGAGGTAGCGCAGCTGCTGCAGGCGCATGCTAGTCCTCCTCGCGCTGGCCGGGGAACATCTTTCGCTCGGAGAACTCCGCCTGGACGGTCGCGAGCATGAGGTCGACGTCCTCGAGGCCGAGGTGGCGTTCCTTCTCGTTCTTGCTCAGGGTACCATGGCGACGTGCCCAGTTCTCAAGCGTGGCGGGGTGCGTCTCCCTGGGAAGCAACCTCACCTCGGGGTCGACGCGACGGCAGATGTCGCGAGTGTCGATGGGCACGACCTTTCCGGCCTTGCGGGCCTCTGCGTAGCCGTCTACGTTGAGCATGAACCAGGAGTCCTCGAATGCGGCGTTGTGGGCCATGTAGGGGAATGCCGTGAGGGCGGCGAGAATGGCCTTCTGCATCTTGGCGTTCTGGCGCAGGGGAGTCACGCCGTCAAGGTCCTTCCAGGTGATGTGGTGAATCTCCGAGAGGGGCACGCCCTTCTCGGCGTACATCTCTGGCATGCCACAGTAGGCCGAGTAGGGGTTGGTGGGCTTGGCCGTGGGTGTGAGGTTCATGAACTCGAGGCCAACGTTGATCACGTAGCCGCGATCCGGCTCGCGGTCTGAGGTTTCGAGGTCGATGCCTACCACGGCTCCCCAAACAGGTGCGTCGACATAGGCAATGCCGAGGTCGGCTGCCGTGGGCCCAGAGATGCGCGCGACCTCCTCGTCGGAGCGATGCTGGAGCGTGGCCACACCATGGATGAGGTCCGCGTCCGAGAGACGGCGCGCGAGGTTCATGCCCGGCGTGTTTCTCAGCCGCTCGATGCCGTAGCGGTCGCAGATGTCGCGGTTTCTGTCGGCAAGGCCGCGTACCAGGTCAAACGAGAAGGGTTCGCGGCCAAGGGGCGCTGCCTTCCAGGCATCGGTCAAGACCTTGATGGCCTCCTCGTTCTTCGAGCGCTCCTGGGTGAGAGAGTCGTCATCCGTGAGAAAGCCCGGAAAGACGAAGGCGTTTGCCTGTTCGATTGCCTGGGAGAGGTCCATGCTTGCCGCTTTCGCTTGTGGCGGGGGTCTTCCCGCGCGCTGCCTGCCTTGTGCTCAGAGCAGTCTAGCCTAGCAGAGGCACGTGTCACGAATGTGGCACAGGGACTCGCCTTTGCCCTAGGTTTTGCCGCTTGGGTGCCCGAAGGCACCGTTTCCGACGCCTGACCTGCAGCTTACACTTCCAAAACACAAAATGGGCACGCTTCCAGCAAGAGCGGGTTTTGAGGTTGGATGGCTGGCTCCGGTATCGAGGGGTGGTCGCCATGATGCGCACGCAGAGAAGGACAGAGGACGAGTACGGGCGCGGAATCTCTGCCGACAGGGCCCAGAGGCTGGGCCTTGTCGCAGGGCTTGGAGGTGCCGTCTGTGCGGTAGCAACCCTTCTGCTTGAGGTTCTCGGTAACGGGAAGCCCCTTGGTGAGGGGAGTGGGCGCATGGCCGCAATGGCGACGAGGAGCTTGCCCGTTGCCTCGGTAAGCACAATGCGGGTTCCGCACGCCCTAGGCCTACGACGCGATGACCTCTGGCCAGGCGTCCCCAAACTTCTTTCGAAGGTCGAGAATTGCCTCGCAGAACGTGTACCCGTGCGGTGCGGAGGCGCGTACCAGGCGTCCGTCACGGTAGGCGATGAGGCGGTTTCGGGGAACCGGTTTCCAGAGGTCCTTCTCGGCGTCTCCGCCGAGCGGCTTTGTCGAGAAGACGATGGCGTCATCAGAGAGCTGGCGGAAGTTGAGCGTGTCCTCCGACGTGTTGGTGTGCACGTAGGTGTAGGTGCCGTCGTCCATGATGAGGTTCAGGCGGTTGAGGTTGGAGATCTGTGACAGCGCGCTGGCCAGCGCGTCGAAGGTGCCGTTGAAGTCGAGTGCCCCGTCGGTGCGCATGGTCGCCTCGTCCAGGACGTCGAGGAGGAAGAGCATCGCGCGCTCGCTGTCCGTCTCGCCGCACTCGATGCGTTCGTAGCCTGCGAGCAGCTCCTCGTTGAAGAGGATGCCGTTGTGGATGAGGGTCCACTCGCGCCCGGAGATGTCAGAGCCCAGGAAGGGATGGCAGTTCTCGACGCTCTGTGTGCCGCAGGTGGAGAAGCGGATGTGCGCCTCCAGGCGGCAGGCCTCGACGGGCTGGTCCAGTATCTTGGGTAGAAGGGCGGACTCGTAGGCCGGGATGGGCTCACGCCAGAGCACGACGTCTGCCTCGGGGTCGCCGGGCTTTCCATGGTCGTCTCGCCATGAGAGGCCCCAGCCATGCGGGTTGTCATGGCTGTGCGTGTAGAACTCCCTCAGGTAGGCGTTGGCCAAGACCGGCCTTCCCGAGTTGATCGCGAAGAGCTCGCACATGCGGGACGTCCGATCTCGAGTGGGTGCAGGTACAAGACGATGATAGCGCGTCTCGTGTGACGGCGATGTTTCCGGGTTCTTGCTAGTACCCCACGATGCAGGGCAAGCCAAGGTCGCGGACGCGCTGGGCGATGGCATCGAGGGCTTCTCTCGGCGCCTTCATAAGTCCCGGTGCTGGGGTGTCGCGGTCTACGGTGTAGATGGTCACGCCCTCTGGCTTAATGCGCTCAAGCGCCGAGAGCCACGCGCCTACGTGGGCCTCGTCCATGTTGCCGAGCGAGCGGCCAGCGTAGCTGCCGCACAGGAAGATGGTCTGCACGATAACGTGGCCGTTGAAGGACGCGAACGTTTCCACCTGGTGTTCCACGTCGTAGGGGACGCGAGGACGGTCCAGCGCGGCTATGTAGGCAGCGTCAACGGTGTCCAGCTTGAGGACGTTTCTGTCCACGCGGAGAAGCGCGTCGTGTACCGCTGGACGCGCGGCCTGCGTGCCGTTCGAGAGCACGGTCACACGCGCCTCGGGGGTGTAGCGGTCGCGAAGGGAGAGCGCCGCGTCCACGGCAGCCGGGAAGACGGGGCTTGCGGTGGGCTCGCCATTGCCGGCAAAGCAGATGTCATCGAGGCGCTCGCGCTTCTCGGCCATCGCCGCCAGGGCCTTCTCGAGGGCAGATGTCACCTGCTCAAGCGTTACGTAGCCGTCGTGCGTTTTGCGCTGGTCATTGAAGCCGTTCTCGCAGTACAGGCAGTCGAAGGTGCAGATTTTGCCCGTTTCGGGCATGAGGTTTACGCCGAGAGAGACGCCAAAGCGCCTGCTGATAACTGGCCCAAAGACGGGGCTCTGGTTGAGGGACGTAGGTATGCCTGTAGCCTCCAACACTATCGGCCAAGTCACCTAGATTTCGTCGGCGAAGGTGACGAGGTCGAGATTGCCAATGGACTCTATGAAGAGGCTCTTGCGGCCCATTGACGAGAGCTCCACGGAGAAGGTCGCCGCAGTGCCCTTCCTACCGTCCTGGCCGCGAATGACCTCGAAGTTCTCGTACGTGCAGTCCCACGAGTGGAGTTTGCGGAGAAGCTCTCGCACGCCCGAGGGCTCGTCGAACTCCACGTAGACGTCGAAGGTCTTGGATACCCGCCGAATCACGCGGTCGAGGCGGTTCAGGCCCTCAAAGGTGAGGATGACAAAGAAGAGGCCGATGATCGCGCCCTCCGCAAAGCCGATGCCGGCTGCCAGGCCTATGCATGTACACGCCCAGAGGCCGGCTGCCGTGGTGAGTCCGCGGACCTCGTTCTTGCCGGTCACGAGGATGGTGCCAACGCCGAGAAAGCCCACGCCCGAGATGACCTGCGCGCCAATGCGGTTGATGTCGCCTCGGGCGTCGGGGAACTGGTGGAGCACGTATTCGCTCACGATCATGGCCATGGCGGCGCCAATGCACACGAGCACGTGGGTCTTGATGCCCGCGCCCTTGTTGTGGAACTCGCGGTCTATGCCAATGGCCATGCCAACGAGGGTCGCGATGAGCAGCCGCAGAAAGACGGCATGGGCACCCCATGCCGCCGTTTCTGCTACGAAACTCTGCCAAGCCTCACCGATCATCTTGCCGTGCGCCCCGTACTACTCGTCGCCAAAGCTGATGCCCAGAAGCTTGGCCTCGCGCACGAGATCGCAGTTGGGGTCGACGTACTTGAGCTTGCCGGCTACGTCCTCGAGGGGCACGCGGCACATCTTGCCGCCGACCTTTGCGATCATGTAGCCGTATTTGCCCTCGAGGCAACCGCGCGCCGCTTCCACGCCGCACTGGGTTGCAAAGATGCGGTCCTGGGAGTCGGGCTGGCCACCGCGCTGGGTGTGGCCGGGCACTGCCACGCGGACCTCGCGGTCGGTCCTGCGGGCGATCTCCTCTGCGATGTCATAGACAACCGAGGGCTTTACGCGCTGCGCGACGAGCTTCTTGTAGTCCTTCTTCTTCATTGCTGCCTGCTCCTTGGAGATGGCACCCTCCGCGCAGACGATGATCGCAAAGCGTCCGCCGTTCTCCTCGCGCCTGTCGATGGCCTTGACCACGTTGTCCATGTCGTAGGGAATCTCGGGGATGAGAATGACGTCGGCACCGCCGGCAACGCCAGCGTAGAGGGGGATCCAGCCAACCTTGTGGCCCATGATCTCGATGACGAAGACGCGCCCGTGAGAGCTTGCGGTGGTGTGGATGTCATCGATGCAGCGGGTGGCGACGTCGGTGGCCGAGGTGAAGCCAAAGGTGATGTCGGTTCCCCAGGTGTCGTTGTCGATGGTCTTGGGAAGCGCGATCACGTGCAGGCCCTCCTGCGAGAGACGGTTGGCCGTCTTGGTGGACCCGTTGCCGCCTAGGACGAAGAGACAGTCGAGCTTGAGGTTCTTGTAGGTGCGCTTCATGGCGGGCACCTTGACGGTGCCGTCGGCCTCGGGGACATCGAGCAGCTTGAAGGGGGTGCGGCTGGTGCCCAGGACGGTGCCGCCCTGGGAGAGCAGGCCAGAGAAGTCGCCCGGGGTCATCTGGATGTAGCGGTTGTGGATGAGGCCCTGGTAGCCGTCGAGGAAGCCATAGATCTCCACATCCTGCTTGGAGTTGTGCATGATGGTCTTTACGATTGCGCGCATGGTGGCGTTGAGCGCCTGGCAGTCGCCACCGCTGGTGAGAAGGCCAATCCTTAGCATGTTTCATCCTCTCCTGTGGTCCGTCGCCCCTGACGGACGTCTGAGGAGAGTGTGGCACAAGTTGCGCCTGCGGGCGCGGCCACCCGTCAAAGGGATGTCAGCCCGGCGTGACCGTAGGGCGGCGGGTGCGGCCGGGCTGGCATGCGCTACAGCGAGAGGAACAGCTGGTGAAGCCTGAGGTCCTGGTCTAGCTCGGGATGGAACGCGAGCCCCAGCTGGACACCCTGCCGCACCGCCACCGCGTCTCCGTTCACGCGTGCAAGCACTTGTGCTTTTGGTCCCGCATCCACCACGCGCGGGGCGCGGATGAAGGTCATGGGCACGTCTCGGCCAACGCCGGCGACCTCGGCAACCGCATGGAAGCTCCCCAGCTGGCGCCCATAGGCATTTCGCTCGACGGTCACGTCCATCGTGGCCAGACGGGGCGTGCCCTTGTCGTCATGGGCGGCGAGCCTCTGCGCAAGGAGGATAAGCCCGGCGCAGGTTGCGAGCACCGGCATACCGTCCACAATACGCTCGCGTAGCGGCCCCAGCATGCCAAGCTCCTCGTGGAGCCTGCCTTGGACCGTGGACTCTCCGCCGGGGAGTACCAGGCGGTCAAACGAGCGAGCGAGGTCCTCCGGGCTGCGCAGCTCGAAGGTCTTCTCGCCAAGTTCCGCAAGGCGGGCCTCATGCTCTGCAAAGGCTCCCTGCAGGGCGAGAACCGCGGTGGCCATCACTTGCCCCTCTCCGCCATGAGCAGGTCCATCTCGTCTTTGTTGATGCCCACCATGGCCTCGCCGAGGTCTTCGGAGAGCGAGGCGATCTTCTCGGGGTCGTTGAAGTCGGTGACGGCGCCCACGATGGCGCGCGCTCGCTTGGCGGGGTCGCCGCTCTTGAAGATGCCCGAGCCAACGAATACGCCCTCTGCCCCCAGTTGCATCATGAGCGCGGCGTCTGCTGGGGTGGCAACGCCTCCTGCGGCAAAGTTGACAACCGGCAGGCGGCCGCTCTCGTGGACAGAGCGCACAAGCTCGATGGGGACCTGCAGCCGCTTGGCCTCCTCGAAGAGCTCGTCCGCGCGCAGGCTTACCACGTGACGGATCTGCGCGTCGATGAGGCGCATGTGGCTTACGGCCTGAACCACGTCTCCCGTGCCTGGCTCGCCCTTGGTGCGGATCATCGAGGCGCCCTCGGCGATGCGGCGAAGTGCCTCTCCCAGGTCGCGCGCGCCGCATACGAAGGGCACCGCGAACTGGGTCTTGTCGATGTGGTAGACGTCGTCGGCAGGGGAGAGGACCTCGGACTCGTCTATGTAGTCGATGTCGATGGCCTGGAGCACCTGCGCCTCGACGAAGTGCCCGATCCTGCACTTGGCCATGACGGGAATCGAGACTGCTGCCTGGATTCCCTTGATCATGTGGGGGTCGCTCATGCGACTCACGCCGCCTGCTGCGCGGATGTCTGCAGGGATGCGCTCTAGTGCCATGACGGCGCACGCTCCCGCCTCCTCGGCGATGCGCGCCTGCTCGGGGGTGGTGACGTCCATGATGACGCCGCCCTTGAGCATCTGTGCCAGCTCGCGGTTGAGCTTTGCTCGCTCTGGTTCGGGTGCAGGAATCGTGGCCTTTGAGGTTCTCTCGTCCTTTGCCATTGCGTTCCTCCTTGCGCGTTGCGGTTGTGTGGCTACGTAGACTAGGAGGAGTTTGGCAATATTGAAATGCCCAGAACGTGATAGATTGATATGACCAAAATAAGGCCAGTTCTTTAGTTTGGATAAGACCAGATTCTGGGAGGACCATCGAATGCAGGGCATCGATCTTGATAAACGCGGAGAGCTGCCCCTCTACGAGTACCTCTATCGCAGCATTCGAGACCAGGTGGTTGACGGCCGGATTGCCTCGGAGGAGCGACTGCCCTCGCGACGAGCGCTTGCGGAGCGTCTTGGCGTGAGCGTGGTTACCGTGGAGGGTGCATACGCGCAGCTTGTCGCCGAAGGGTACGTTGTCGCTCGGCCTCGTCGCGGCTACTACGCGGCAAGTCTGCCCTCGCCTCCAGATATGGCCTGCGCGGTTCCCGTTGCTTCTGACAAGTGCCCAGGTGAGGGGCTGTTGGCAGAGGACAGGCCTGCCACGGGTGCCGTAAAGTACGACCTTGCGCATGGAGCAAGCGTCGCCTCGTCCGGAGCGGCTAGGCTCTGGGAGCGCTCCCTCCGTGACGTGATAGCTCACGAGCCTGATGACGTCCTGTATCGCATGCCCACGGCGCGTGGTGTTCCGCGTCTTCGCGAGGCAATTGCTGCTCACCTGGCGCGCTCGCGTGGGATGTCCGTAAATCCAGAGCGAATAGTCATTGGCGCGGGGGCGCAGGTGCTTTACGGCCTTGTTGCGCAGCTCCTGCGCGAGGCGGGTAGCGTGGGCGTGGAAGACCCAGGCTACGCTCGGGCGAGCGAGACCTATCGAGCCCATGGGCTTGACGTGCGGTATCTTCCGCTTGACCTTGAGGGGGTCTCGTCTCACGCGCTGCGAACGTCGGGGGTTGCCGTGGCGCACGTCATGCCGTCCCACCAGTTTCCAACGGGTCGAGTCATGAGCGTCGCACGACGCTACGAGCTCCTTGGGTGGGCCGCCGAGAAGCCAGGGCGATTCATTGTCGAGGATGACTACGACTGCGAGCTGAGGCTCGCCGGCCGGCCAATCCCGGCGCTTGCGAGCATAGATGCCGCAGGTAGCGTGGTCTATCTCAATACATTCTCAAAGAGTCTCTCGTCAGCGCTTCGCATTGCCTACCTTGTGCTGCCTGCATCTCTCGATGCTGCCTTCGACGAGCGTCTGGGGTTCCTCTCGACTACCGTTCCAGCGATTGACCAGGTGGCGCTGGCGAGGGCACTCGAGTCTGGCGCGTACGAGAGGCACGTGGCCCGCTATCGGCGTGACATGAGGGAGGTTCGCGACGCGTTAGTAGAGGGGATTCTCGATGGTCCTGCGGGGAGTCGCGTGCGCATCGAGGAGGCGGATTCCGGGATTCACTTTGTGCTTGCGGTCGATGACGACGGCCGAGGAGAGCGCGGGATAGCCTCTGCGGCACGCGGGGCGGGAGTGGGGCTTGCCCCGCTCTCCTCGTTCGCGCACGTTCCAGAGCATGCGGCGGGAAGCGATGGCCGCGCCAGGTTTGTTGTGCAGTACGACGGACTGTCTGAAGAAAGCGCCCGTGCGGCGGCGCGGGCGCTTGAATCGGTGCTATAGACCAAGTGTTGCCTTTACCTGGGAAAACGTCCTTACAGGGGGCTGATTTGCCCTGTGCTCTCCAAGATCGCGTTCCATCCATACCGTGTCGTACCAGCGTCCAAACTTGTAGCCGCAGTTTGGGAAGCGGCCGATCTCGTGATACCCGCGACGCGTATGGAAGTCGACGCTGGCGTTGTCGAGGTGGGAGTCTGGCGTGCGTGTTGTGGCAATGCACGCATAGAGGTTGAGCACGCCCTGTGCGGAGAGCGTGCGCTCGAGCTCTTTGTAGAGCGTCGAGCCAATGCTGTGGCCACGTTCCCTGCTGGCAACGTAGATTGAGGTCTTAGCGCACCAGGCGTACGCAGCGCGTCCATAGTACGGACTTGCGTAGGCGTAGCCCAGGGCAACGCCCTTGGAGTTGCGCGCAATTAGCCAGGGATGCGTGGCAGTGACTCGCTTGATGCGCGAGGACATCTCCTGGGCACTGGGCGCTTCGTATTCGAAGGTGATTGCGGTGTCTCGGACGTATGATGCGTAAATAGCAGCTATATCAGCTGCGTCTGCGCTGGTGGCTGCGGCAACATGAAGCTCGTCCATGAGTTCCTCCCCGTGTTCTCGGAATCCACTATAGCGGTGACGCGCGGCGGTAGGGGCCGCTGAGGTTCAAAGCCGACATTGCGTCGAAAGACCTCGCTCGGCGTCTCACGACTGGCTGCCAATGCACAAAATCGCTCTATCTAACAAGGATTTGGGACTCGGGTGCACAAGAACGCCCTATCTAACAAGGGTTATCGCAGAACAATATCAATGATTCAATCAAACTTGCAGAAGATTGCGTATTATGTAGCGAATATGCATCTCGGCGCAACTATGGTTAAATAATTGATTTCAATTGCCCGAAGGTCATGCTAGATATCGCGCTTTTATGCGTCGACTCCGCTTTTTCTGTTAGATAAAGGCATTTTGTGCAAACAGAGGCATGCGGAGGCGGCGACGAACTTTGCCCCAGCGCGTTCCCCCAGCTCTCGCGGTAATGCTCTCCTGTGATAAAGTGCGCTCACGGACGCCCTCTCTACAGAGGGCGGGACCTGAGTGACAATAGATGCAAACGCTGGGTGTCTTGACCAGCGTAGGCTGGCCAGAAAGGCGGTTTGGCATGGCGGGCGAGCACGACGGCGCAGCGGCTACCGATGACTCGGGGGTGGATGTTACGCACCTCCCGCACGAGAAGCTTGAAGAGATGCAGCTCGAAGGCGTGCGGCGCACACTAGCCAACTGCTATGAGCGCATCCCTTTTTACAAGCGCTCCTTTGACGAGGCGGGCTTCGACCCATATCACCTTGCGTCCCTTGATGACCTTGCTTCTGCGCCCTTCGTAACCAAGCAGGATCTTCGCGACGCCGCTCCCTACGGCATGCTTGCCGTACCCCTCTCTGACGTGCGCGAGATCCACATGTCCTCCGGCACCACGGGCGTGGCTACACTTGGTGCCTACACCCAGCACGACCTTGACTTCTGGTCCGACTGCTTTGCGCGCGGCATCCGCTTCGCGGGTGGCGGCGCAGAAGACGTGGTGCAGGTTGCCTATGGCTACGGCCTCTTTACGGGCGGCCTGGGCGCCCACTATGGCGCGCTCTCCTCTGGCGCCACGGTCATCCCCGCCTCTGCCGGTAACACCGAGCGCCAGATTCGCATCCTGCGCGAGATGGGCACTACCATCCTCTGCTGCACGCCCAGCTATGCCATGCACATCGCCGACACGGCGCTCGAGATGGGGCTTGACCCCTCCCGTGACTTCCACCTCAAAGCCGGAATCCATGGCGCCGAGCCCTTCTCCGACAACTTCCATGCAGAGCTCGAGCGCAAGCTCAACTACAAGGTACTCGACATCTACGGCCTTACCGAGACCATGGGACCCGGTGTCGCGTGCGAATGCCTCGAGCAGGATGGCCTTCACCTTGCCGAGGACCACTTCTTCGCCGAGATCATCGACCCTGCCACCGGCAAGCGCCTGCCCGACGGCGAGTGGGGAGAGCTCGTCCTCACCACGCTCGACCGCGAAGCGTCGCCCGTCGTGCGCTACCGCACGCGCGACATCACGCGCATCCTGCCCGGCGAGTGCCCCTGCGGCTGCACCCACAAGCGGATTGACCGCCTGCACGGCCGTACCGACGACATGCTCATCATCCGCGGCGTGAACGTCTTCCCGTCGCAGATAGAGGACGTCATGAAGACCTTCGACCAGGTCTCGAGCTGGTACCAGATTGAGGTCGGGACCGACGAGCGCTCGCTCGACGTGGTCACCCTCAAGGCCGAGGCCAACCCCGACTTCGACTTCGACCAGACGGGCGCAATCGAGTCCCTGCAGCGCCAGATCTCCGCACGTCTCAAGACCGACCTCTCTGTAGGCATCAAGGTTCGCATCGTCGAGCCCAAGTCCATCTCGCGCAGCACCGGCAAGGCCAAGCGCGTCATCGACACGAGGAAGGGGATTAAGTGATGATCAAGCAGATCTCGGTCTTTCTCGAGAACGACAAGGGACGTCTGGCGGCGCTCTGCCGCTGCCTCGCGGACGCGGGCGTCAACATGAGCGCCCTCTCGATCGCCGACACACCGGAGTATGGCCTGGTACGCATCGTGTGCAACGAGGCCGACAAGGCCAAGGCCGCACTCGATGCGGCTGGCTACCGGGCTCGCGTGACCAAGGTCACCGCCGTCGCAGTGCCAAACCGCCCCGGCGGCTTGGCAGAGCTCCTCGAGACGCTCGACGAGGCGGACATCTCGGTGGGGTACGGGTACTGCTTCTCGCACCAGGACGGCAACGCCATCTTTGCCCTCAAGGTTACGGATCCGGCGCAGGCCGCCGAGGCGGTCTTCGCCATCGAGCGGGCGGGCTTCCAGATCCTCGAAGAGGGCGAGCTGGACTAGCCTCGAACTCCGCATTTGGTGGCACCGCTCGTCGGAGATCTGCTCGCCGAAGAGCGGGATATGTTGCAATTTCGTTCAAAACAAGCCCTCCGGCATTTGGTCGCCGGAGGGCCATTTTTGTTGCAATCTGTATCATTTGGGGCTTTCCGGCGACATGCGGCGCACAGCACGTTGCCGGGCAGGTCTCTACAGGCGCTCGAAGAGTGCCGCGCTTCCCGTGCAGTCGTCGTCGATGGTCGCGGGCAGCGCCGGGACCATGGCCTCGATGAGCTTGCGCAGCAGGTGGAGGTTCTCGTTGAAGACGCGCAGCACGCCATCGTTGGTGACTGCGGCGTACTTGCCCAGGCCGGAGTCGTAGTCGGTGACAAGGCTCACGTTAACGTAGTGCATGCCAAGCTCGCGCGCGAGCCACGCCTCGGGGTACTGCGTCATGTTTACAACCGACCAGCCCATCTTCTGGAACCACTCGCTCTCTGCGGTGGTCGAGAAGCGCGGCCCCTGGACGGTGACCACGGTGCCGCCGTCGTGGACGGGGATGCCCAGCTCGCGGCACTTCTCGACAGCGACCTTGCGCATGGTCTCGCAGTAGGGGTGGGCTGCGGAGAGGTGCTGCACTCCCAGGCCCAGGTCGTGCGTGAAGAACGTGTCAGCGCGGCCCTTTGTCCTGTCGACGAACTGGTCGCAGATCACGAAGTCGCCGGGATGGATGTCGAGTGAGAGCGAGCCCACCGAGCAGGGCCCGATGACCTGCTTCACGCCCAGCTCACGCATGCCCCAGAGGTTGGCGCGGTAGTTGACCTCGCCGGGCGCGAAGGTATGCTTGTGGCCGTGGCGGGGGAGAAACGCGACCCTGCGGCCGCCAATGGTGCCCACGGTGTAGACATCGGAGGGCTGGCCCCAACGCGTGTCGAGGGAGACCTCCTCGTAATCGCCCTCGAAGAGGCTGTAGAACCCAGACCCGCCAAAGATGCCGATTTCGGCCTGCGGAAGCTCTGCCATACGTGGCTCCTTTCGTGTACGGTGCAAATGCCCTCAAACATTGTAGGGTGGGCGCGACGAGACGTCACGCACCCGTGGTGCCAAGAGTGGTCATCCCATTGCCATATACAAGCTCTGTATGGGACTGCCAACCAAAATGTATTTTACCTATCCATCCGGCAAGCCTACCATCATACCTGCAAGGCGGCGCGCCCCACGACGTGCTGCAAGAGGGCTGCGGCAGGAGCCGTGCCCAATCGCACGTTGCACTAGGAGGCACGCAATGATTCTTGGTATGGGAGTTCCCGAGCTTCTCGTCATCCTCTTGGTTGTCCTGGTTATCTTTGGGCCCAAGAACCTCCCCAAGCTCGGTTCCGCCATTGGTAAGACCGTAAAGAATGTCCGCGAGGGCATGGAGGAGGGCGATGATGACAAGCCCGTCGCCGAGGCCGAGAAGGCTAGCTCCTCCGAGAACGTCGAGGAGGTCGTCGCCGACCCCGGCGACGCAGACATCGCAACGGACGCCAAGTAAGCTAGCGAAACCAGCTTCCCCAGCCGGACGGCCTCCTTCCTCCGCCCGGCTCCCTATCCCAGATCGCCGAGAAGAGCCAAGCACCTTTGCGCAAGCGGTGACATGTATCGGTCTGCCTTCCAGACCACCGCCTGTCGCGTGGAGAGGCTCTTCTCGGCAATCGCCTTTATGTAGCAGTCTCCCGTGTCGGTGACCGACAGCAACGTCTCGGAGATGATGGCGACTCCCATACCGCCGCGGGCCCAGGTACAGGCGGTTCGCTCGTCATCGACCATGCATCTTTTTGAGAGATCAGCCTTTGCCTCGCTAAATGCGGTATGTACCAGCGGCTCGAGGCAACGAGCGAGCACTATGGGGACACTAGAGAGCTGCGCACAGGTGACCTCCACCTCGTCCCCCACCTCGAGCGCCGGTGGCATGATGGCAAGCATACGCTCGTTCTTTGCGTAGCGGCAGCGCAGGCCACCGCTGGCGAACGGCGTACGCACAACGCCGATATCAACCACGCCACCCTCGAGCATCTCGAGCACCTGCGGCGTGGTGCCCTCGCGAAGCTCCACCGAGACGTCTGGCGCCGATGCCAGCTCGGAGAGCCTAGACCCCAGGACCGACCCCGCGCACGACGAGTCGACCCCCAGCGTGAGCACGCCCGTCATGCCCTTGCCCACGCCTTCGACGTCACGTTTCGTAGCCTGCGTAAGCGCAAGAATGCGCATGGCCCGCTCATAGAGGAGCTTCCCGGCGTCTGTGAGTGTGGCTGAGCGCGGACCTCTCCGCACGAGTGTGGTTCCAAGCTCGCGCTCAAGCTGCGCCAGCTCGTAGGAGAGCGGCGGCTGCGATATGTGCAGGCGGCGTGCGGCCGCTGTTATCTGATGTTCCTCGGCAATGGCGACGAAGTACTCCAGCTGCTTGAGATTCACGTGTTCCTCCCGCTTTGTGCCGCGCGCGAACCGCTTCCGAAGCAGCGCTTCGTGCAGTCGTTCATACGAGAATTGTATGGCGTCTTGGTTAGACATGTACGCACAAGATGACATCGATGGGCCCTGGCGCTATGGGCCGGGTAGAATGAGGACGATAGAGGCACCCAACGCACATGGTCGGCATATACGGAGAATGAGGTCAGCATGGGTCGAGACAGCGAGAACTACCCCAGCTACGAGGTACCAGGGGAGGACTTCGACCCCCAGCGTGAGGTCGAGGAGGCAATCACTGCAGGAAGGAAGGCCCTCTCGTGCCTCGATAGGGCGGCAAAGTGCCTGAGCAGCGCCTCCGGGTGGGGAATGCTTGATATCTTTGGCGGCGGTCTCATCTCGGGCTTGGCAAAGCACCAGCGTATTGGCGAGGCACAGGATGCGCTGCGCGAGGCGCAGTCGTCGCTCGCGGCCTTCTCACGCGAGCTCTCGGACGTTCGGGAGGTCTCGGGGCTCAAGGTCGACATTGGCCGTGGCTGGACGTTTGCGGACTTCGTCTTTGACGGTGCGATCTCGGACATCGTCGTCCAGGGGAAGATTGAAGACGCCCACAATCGCGTTGATGCCGCGCGCGACGCCGTGCGAGAGGCGCTCGACCGGCTTGAGAGGCTTCGCTAAGGTGTCTTTTCATTACCGATACAACCCGCTTACGCTGGGCTAACAACTTGTTCAAACAAGTTGTAGTCGTTATGTGTAGTTTCCTATGCAGCAACATACCGCTTTCCTTTGGTGGGTACCGTATCTACCTGGACCACCGCTAGGAAAGGAGGACTCAATGAAGATTAAGAACCTAAGCAGGTTGCAGAAGAAGGTCCTTGACGCCTGCATGAATGGCTGGTTCATGAGCGGCGAGTATACCGCCTCGTTTGACAATCACCGTCGTAGCTTCGAGGCCGATAGCCCTCAGTGGCTCTACCGCGACATCGAGCGCTGGTACGCGAGCCATGCCGCCAACCACGGGGATTCCCACCTGCTCGTCAAGTGCACCAGGGTCGGTTAGGGGCCACGCGCCCCGGCACCCCGGTGCTGTAAGGGACAGAGACATCGCACTTCTCGCAAGCAGGACCCTTCGGGGCCTTTTTTGTTAGGCTTCTGAGGGTCGCGCCATCGCGTCGCCCCCGGAACCCCTTGGGGCAGCCTCGTACCTTTGGAGGAAACCATGCCCCTCTCGCTCAACTCTGCCCTCGACGACCTAAAGCTCTCTGGCATCAGACGCTTCTCGTCGCTTGCCGCGCAAACTCCCGGCTGCATATCGCTTACGCTTGGAGAGCCTGGTGAGGAGACCCCCGCAAACGTACGAGTGAGGGTGGGGGAGGACCTTGATCACGGCCTTACGCACTACCCTCCCAACAACGGCTTCCCCTGGCTACGCGAGGCCATATGCGCATGGGAGGCCAAGCGCGGAGTTACCCTTTCGCCCGGCAACGTAATTGTTACCGACGGAGCCACCGAGGCGCTCTTCTGCGCCATGACCACGCTCCTCAATCCCGGTGACGAGGTAATCATCCCCGCTCCAGCGTTTCTCCTCTATGACTCTCTGGTGAGGCTCTCGCGCGGCATTCCAGTGGAGCTCGACACCACGCCGAGCGACTTCCAGACTGATCCCAGCGCGCTTTTGCGCGCAATCACGCCACGCACCAAGGCCATCGTGATCACCTCCCCAAACAACCCAACGGGGTGTGTGCTTAGCCGTCAGAGCATGGACGCCGTGGCCGAGGCTGCACGCATGCACAGCTTCTACGTTATTTGCGACGACGTCTACGGCGAGCTTTGCTACGAGCCCGACTGCCGGCGCTTCTCGGCGCTCTATCCCGAGCTTGCTGAGCAGGTTGTTGTTGTCAACAGCTTCTCAAAGCCCTGGGCCATGACCGGATGGCGCCTTGGCTGGGTTGGCGCTGGCGAGAAGGTCGCTGCCGCTATGTCCAAGGTCCACCAGTACGCGGTCTCCTCGGTGCCGGCGTTTCTCCAGCATGCCGCCGTCGAGGCCCTGGGGACGGACACGACGCCCATGCGCGACTCCTACAGGAAGCGGCGCGACATCACCCTTGGCGCACTTGCTGGCATGGGCCTTCCCAACGTCACGCCTGGCGGGGCCTTCTACGCCTTTCCCAGCATCGAGGGGCTTGGCCTTTCCAGCGAGGAGTTCTGCGAGCGTGCCATCACCGAGGCGGGCGTTGCGCTGGTGCCCGGTTCGTGCTTTGGCGGGGAGGGTCACGTGCGGCTGAGCTACGCCACGGACGAGAAGACCCTCGTCACAGGTCTTGAGCGCCTGGCGGGGTTTGTGGACGCGCTTCGGGCGTAGCCGTCCTCACCGCGCGGCGTGGACCCGCGAGGACGCTACCCTTCCTCCAACACGTGCGCCATCATGAGCAGGAGCGCCACGGCGACGCCCTGCTCGAGGGACGCCTTGCGTATCCACTCGTCACGCGTGTGGGGAAGGCCTCCGGCGATGGTGCCCACGCACACGGCGGGAACGCCGAGCGAAAGCGGCACGTTCGCGTCGGTCGAGGAGCTCACATGGCGGGAGCGCATGCCGAGAATTGCCTGGATTGCCTCGTCGCAGCGGCGCGTGAGACGTCGCTCGGCGCTCTCGCTCACGTCGCCGGCAGCTGGGCGACGGCCAATGACGCTTATCTGGACATCCATGTCGTCACGGGCGTCCGCGCGGGCGACGAGGTCGCGGAGCTTCTCGTCCATCTCCTGGAGGCACGCTTCGCTGGTGGAGCGAAACTCGCAGAGGCACGACGCCTCGCTCGCAATGCTGTTTACGGTCGTGCCCCCCTCAATGAGTCCAACGTTGCAGGTAGTGCGTGCATCCGTAGGGCGCGGAAGGTCGTACATCGCGCATACGATGCGGGCGAGGCGCTCGATTGCGTTGGGAGCGCCCCAGTTCTTCCAGCTGTGGCCGCCCTGCGTGTGGACGCTGATGCGATAGCGCATTGAGCCTACTGCCTCGGTGACCACCTCGGGGAAGTGTGCGTCAAGGGCCGTGAGCTCCGTCACCGGTGCCGTGGCCTCGCGCATGAGCTGCTTGGTGCCCTTGAGGTTGCCCAAGCCCTCCTCACCGGAGTTAGCCACGACAACGACGCAGGTGTCGAGCTTTGGCTGGTGCCGCAAGAACCACTTGGTTGCCATGAGCAGCGTCACCAGGCAGGCAGTATCGTCGCCGATTCCCGGGGCATACATGTTCTCCTCGTCCTCGGTGAGCGGGAGCTCGCCCGTGTCGGGAAAGACCACGTCGGTGTGTGCCGAGAAGACCGCACGCCCTGGTGCCGCGCGATCGCCTAGGACGCATACCACGTTTCTTGCCTCGTCTACGGTGACGTCGGTTGCGCCCTGGTCGCGTAGCCATTGGGCTATGAACTCGGCGCGCCGGCCCTCGTCGCCCGTGGGCGCCCCTATGCGGCCGATTGCGCGCAGAAGCTCGAGCGACTCCTCGCGCACCTCGCGAGCGAACTCCAGTGCTGTGCAGGTCTCCTTCACGTCCATGTGGTCCTCCGTAGGCGTAGCTGTGTTTTGCGGGTGTCGGCGTTAGCCAAAGCATACTCAAAGCACCGCTGCGTGTTGGCGGGCTTGCGGGCGGGGTGCCCTGAGGGGCTGCCTTGACGATTCTAGGTCCTGAAAACTGGTTGCCCGAACGTAATTGGGGCCGGGGGCCGGGTGAGCGTCAATCGACTGCCTGCGGGAAGAAGTTTTTCTCCGTCGGCATGCGGTGCGACCTTGCGCCGGCGCGGCGTGGATGCTAGCGTTGTCGGCACGATAGAGGAGCGGGCACGATGGTCCTGGAGGAGCCGGCGGGCAGGGATTCCAGGAGAGGCGATGTCCGCCGAACTTCCGCGCCAAGCATGGCGCGGCGGTGGGCTCGGCGGGAACACTGCCGGGACTGTCCGTAGAGTATCTCTGCGGGAGCGCTATCCCCGGCCATGCGACTGCGTGGGTCCCGGCGGCGCCCCTGCAGACGCGTCTGGGGGAGCCATGGGGGAGAAGCAACCGTTTGCCACAAAGGACCAGCTCGAGCGTGCCGCTGCGCAATGGCCCACGCCCTTCTACGTCTACAGCGAGAAGGTCATCCGCGAGCGAGCACGGGCCCTCAAGGCTGCCTTCTCGTGGAATCCGGGCTTCTGTGAGTACTTTGCCGTAAAGGCCACCCCAAATCCCACGGTCATCTCGATTCTCGCCGAAGAGGGCTGTGGCTGCGACTGCGCGACCGGCACAGAGCTTGCGCTCGCCGATGCCTGCGGCGTGCGAGGCGAGCGCATCATGCTCTCCTCGAACGACACGCCCGACGTGGACTACCGCCGAGCCCACGAGCTGGGTGCCATCATCAACCTAGACTCCCTTGACATGGCCGACTGCCTCTCTCGCGCGCTCGAAGGCAGGCTTCCCTCCATGGTCTGCCTACGCGTGAACCCGGGCGGGAACTTCACGGCATCAAATGGGATCATCGGCGAGCCCGAGGACTCCAAGTTTGGGATGACGGTCGAGCAGGTCTTTGAGGCCGCGCGAAGGCTCTCTGCCATGGGTATCACCGAGTTTGGCCTCCACGCTTTCCTCGCCTCGAACACACAGGTTGAGGACTACTATCCGCGCCTCGCGCGAGTGCTCTTCGAGCTTGCCGTGCGTCTCGAGCGCGAGCTTGGCGTCCGGGTGCGGCTGGTCGACCTCTCGGGCGGCATTGGCGTGGGCTACCGCCCCGAGGACGTGCCCGTGGACATCGCCGCCGTTGGTGCGGGAGTGCACAGCGTGTACGAGGAGGTCCTCGTGCCCGCCGGCTTGGGAGACGTGACCCTCGCCGCCGAACTCGGCCGCTGGATGCTGGCACCTGCGGGCGGTCTGGTGACCCGCGTTATCCACGAGAAGGTCACCTACCGCGACTACCTGGGCGTTGACGCCTGCGCCTCCAACCTCATGCGGCCCGCCGTCTACGGCGCCTACCACCACATCACCGTGATGGGTCACGAGGGCGAGCCTGCGACCAGGCGCTACAACGTTGTGGGCAGGCTCTGCGAGAACTCCGACCAGTTTGCGCGCGACCGCATGCTGCCCGAGACTCACATTGGTGACCTGCTCTTCATTCATGACGCCGGTGCCCATGGGTACTCGATGGGCTACAACTACAACGGCACGCTCCGCTCGGCGGAGCTGCTCCTCCGTGAGGACGGCACGTTCGAGCTCATACGGCGGGCAGAGACCCCCGCGGACTACTTTGCCACGCTCGACTTCCCAGGGTCGCGCTTCTCGGCGCTTGCTCATCCAGAGGAGTAGACGTCGGGGTACCTGGAGACTTACACGCAAGGCGCCCGCCGGGCGCTCACAGGAGAGGGGACACACTATGGACATGCAGGGGCTCACTGGTTCTGTCGTGGCACTGGTCACGCCGTTTCTGGAGGATGGCTCCATCGACTTTGGGTCGCTTGAGCGCCTGGTCGACTTTCACCTGGAGAACGGGACCGACGGTATCCTCGTGCTGGGAACCACAGGCGAGTCGTCCACGATGACCGACGAGGAGGACCTCGAAGTCGCGAGCACGGTCATCGCCCGCGTGGCGGGTCGCGTGCCCGTCATCGGTGGCGCCGGCTCCAACTCCACGGCCGAGTCGCTGCGCAAGGCAAAGGGCCTCGAGAAGCTTGGTGCTGACGGCCTGCTCCTCATCACGCCGTACTACAACAAGTCCAACGAGGAGGGCATCTACCGCCACTTCACGACGGTCCTCGACCAGGTCGACGTGCCCTGCCTGCTCTATAACATCCCCGGTCGCACGGGCTGCTCCATCTCGGAGGGGAACGTCGCGCGCCTGGCCACGCACCCCAACGCGTGGGGCATCAAGGAGGCCTCGGGAAGCATTTCCTATGCGACGATGGTGGCGCGCTACCTCACGGACGACTTCCGCATGATGAGCGGCAACGATGACATGGTGGTGCCGATTCTCTCCCTGGGTGGCGTGGGCGTTGTCTCGGTGTGGGCAGACGTCGCCCCACATGCGGTGCACGACATGTGCGCAAGGTGGCTCTCTGGTGACACTGTCGGCGCGCTTAAGGTCCAGCTCGAGAACCTCGACCTGATCCATGCGCTCTTTGGCGAGGTCAACCCCATCCCCGTGAAGGCGGCGCTTGCCAAGATGGGGCTCACCGGGCCTACGGTGCGCCTGCCGCTCTGGCAGCTCTCGCCCGAGGCGGATGCCCGCCTCGAGGCTGCCATGAGGGGGGCTGGT
Source organism: Olsenella sp. (assembly GCA_022648325.1). Lineage (GTDB taxonomy): Bacteria > Actinomycetota > Coriobacteriia > Coriobacteriales > Atopobiaceae > Tractidigestivibacter. Next base: position 40,875 of record JALCMG010000004.1, on the reverse strand, counting down.
CTGCTTGGCTAGCGTAGTTGTGGTTGGTGCCAGAGGGCGCATGGGGTCTTTGATTTGCGCGGCTGTCGAGGCGGATGCGGAGCTCTCGCTTGCGGATGGCTACGACGTGGATAACATCTCCGAGCTGGACTCGGACTCGCCGGCGGCAGACCTCGTGATTGACTTCTCGGCACCCGCCTCCCTTCCCCATGTGGAGGCCTACGTGCGGCGCACGCATGCCGCCCTGGTCTCGGGGACGACGGGCCTTACGGAAGACGACCTCTCGCGCCTGCGGGCTTTGGGGGAGGCAGCGCCCGTCATCTGGAGCGGCAACTACTCGCTCGGCGTGGCGGTGCTACGTCACCTTGCGCGCGAGGCGGCGGCATCGCTTCCCGGCTGGGACGTGGAGATTGTAGAGTGCCACCACAACCGCAAGGCCGACGCCCCCTCGGGCACGGCAAGGATGCTGCTCCAGGCCGTGGACCCCGCAGGCGAGAAGTCCGTGGCTCACGGGCGCGAGGGCATCGTGGGGCCGCGACCCGCCAGCGAGATCGGCATGCACAGCCTGCGCGGCGGCACTGTGGCCGGGACGCACGAGGTGCTCTTCTTCGGCGATGACGAGGAGGTCGTGCTCACGCACCGCGCGACGAGCCGCCAGATCTTCGTGAACGGCGCCATTGCCGCGGCAAGGCGCCTGCTCGCGCGCGAGCCTGGTTTCTACGACTTCGACACGCTCATGTTTGGATAGTTGGTTGGGATAGGCTGAGCAACGCGCAGCAAGGCGACTACGAGAGGGGACCCCATGGACGCCCAGGAAATCATCGACTTCATTGCAGGCGCACCAAAGAAGACGCCGGTCAAGGCATACGTCAAGCTTGTCCCCGGGGCGAGTGTGGACTTTGGGCCCAACTCTCACGTCTTTGGAACGGGTGACCTCGTCGTCTTTGGCGATTGGTCCGAGGTGGGGCCCGCCCTCGAGGCGGCAGGCGACGACGTTCTCGACGTCATCGTCGAGAGCGACCGGCGCAACTCTGGCGTACCCTTGCTTGACGTGCGCGGGGTGAACGCTCGCATCGAGCCCGGCGCCATTATCCGCGACCAGGTGGAGATTGGTGATAATGCCGTGGTCATGATGGGTGCGATCGTCAACATTGGCGCGGTCGTCGGCCCGGGCACGATGATCGACATGGGGGCGGTACTGGGTGGGCGCGCGATGGTTGGCGCGCGCTGCCACGTGGGCGCCGGCTGCGTGCTTGCCGGTGTCGTTGAGCCCGCGAGCGCAACGCCCGTCGTGATCGAGGATGACGTGCTTCTCGGTGCCAACTCCGTGGTGATCGAGGGGTGCCGCGTGGGCAAGGGTGCCGTGGTCGCGGCGGGTGCCGTGGTGACTGAGGACGTGCCGGCGGAGGCCGTTGTCGCTGGGTGCCCCGCGCGCGTGATCAAGATGAAAGACGAGAAGACCGAGGCCAAGACCGCATTGGTAGACGCACTGCGCACGCTGTAGGTTCTGGCTGCAGCACGGTCGCATGGATTGTCCTGCAGAATTCGATCGGTTAGGGCTGGTTAACCAATCGAAATTTGCTGGTTTATGGCCGCCCTGCATTTTCCGATCGATTAGGGGTGTCTAAACGCTCGGAATCTGCAGGGCGGCAATCTTTCTGAGAATTTCGATTGGTTAGGGGTGTCTGACCAATCGCTTTTTGCAGTCAGTTCTTGCGTGGGGAGAATCCTATATCAGCCGCGCAGCGGGGCGGTGAGGATTGGCGTGTAGGTAAGCCGGTCTCCTTCTGGGTGATGGCTCCACATGAGCGCCGCCTCCGTGCGGCGCGTCTCGAGCGAAGGCAACGTAGAAGAGACTTCCTCACAAATGCGTTGCAGGTCAGGCTCACCGTTGGCATGCGCGCTGCCTGCCGGTCGCGCGCCGCGCACAAGGGTCACGTGCGGCATGAAGGGCTTCTCGTCCACAGGCAGGTCGCGAGTTGCCAACTCCCGGACCAGCGTGTGCTGCAGGGCGAGAAGCCCCTCCTGCTGAGAGACGCCGCGCCAAACGATGTCCCCGCGCCTATGCTCAAACACGCCAAGACCACCAAGCGAGAGCGCCACCGGACCACAAGCGTTTGCGGCAGCTCGCAGGGCGTCGGCCGCGCGCTTCTCGCCCGCGCTATCCAGCATCCCGAGAAACGCCAGCGTCAGGTGGATGTTCGCTGCGTCGGTTGGGCGCCCCGCCCGAAGCCTCTTGAGCACCGCATCGCGTGACCGCGCAAGCGCTGCTTGTTCCTCCGCCGAGAAGCGCAGAGCAACAAAGAGTCGCTTGGGTGTCTGGCCTGCAGACAGCTGGTTGTTCTCGGCGTGTTCCATGATGTCTCCCGTTGCTAGCTCACAAGGATTGTTCCTAGAAGGAAGCCTATCTCAACGAGTGGTCCCACTGCTCCACTGGCAGGAATGACGCGGCATGCGGCTGCTCCGTGACATACAGTCGTTAGGCAAGCGGGAGAGGCGCCCGCAGGTCAAATGATGTTGGGAGGGCACGCATGAGAGTCAAGGCTTTGGTCGTGCACGAGAAGAACGGCCCCTATTGCATGGAGGCCGTCGAGCTGGACGAGCCGAGGGACAACGAGGTGCTCGTGCGAAACGTGGCCTCGGGTATCTGCCACACCGACGAGTTTGGCCGCTCTCAGGGTGTGCCCACGCGCTGCCGCTGGTTCTTGGCCATGAGGGCGCCGGCATCGTCGAGCGCGTGGGCGCTAACGTGGACGACCTCAAACCTGGAGACCACGTGGGCATAACCTACGCTTTGACAACACTTGTCCCGCATGCCGTGCGCACGAGCCCTACTACTGCAAGAACTTCAACCAGATCAACTTTGGCGGCGTTGCAGCCGACGGCACCACGCGCCTGCACCAAGACGGCCACGACGTGAGCATGTTCTTCGGGCAGTCCTCGTTCGCGACCTACTCGGTGGCGAGCGCTGCCTCGGTCTGTAAGGTGGACGATGACGTTGACCTTGGCATTGTTGCACCCCTGGGCTGTGGCGTGCAGACGGGAGCCGGTGCCATGATTAACGTGGCTCACGTGGACGAGACAAGCGCCGTCGCCGTATTTGGCTGCGGTGCCGTGGGCATGTCGGCCATCATGGGCGCAGCTGTTGCGAGAGCCAAGGTCATCATCGCGGTGGGCGGCAATCCCAAGAGCCTGGCCCTTGCCCGCGAGCTCGGCGCGACCCACACCATAAACCGCAAGGAGGTGGACGACGTCCCGGCGGCGGTCCACAGGATCTGTCCTGCCGGCGTCGATGCCACGGTGGATGCCTCGGGCAACCAGTACATGATGGTAAACGCCATCCGCAGCCTCAAGTTCCACGGCATGTTCCTGCCTGTTGCGGCGGCGGGTTGCATCGACCACTTTGACGTGGGCGGTGACATCATGATGCCCATGCGCGCCATGAAGGGCACTTGCGAGGGAGAGTCAGACCCCAAGACCTTCGTTCCGCAGATGGTCCGCTGGTACAAAGAGGGTCGCTTCCCCGTGGACAAGATCCTCTCGTTCTACGACTTCTCCGAGATTGACAAGGCGCTTGCAGACACTTCCAGCGGCAAGGCGATCAAGGCCGTGCTCAGGATTTCGAAGCAGTAGGTCGCGTCTTTCCTGGCGATTGTTGTCGAGCCCCCTTCGTATGGTTGACAGCCTTGTTCTATCTGTTATAGTTCAAGTAGAACAAACTCTGTCACCGCGAAAGGGGCTTGACCATGCCCGTCGTGATTGACCAGATGTCAGAAGAGCCTATCTACCGGCAAATTGGCTCCCAGGTGATCGAAGACATCGCAACGGGGGAGCTCTCTGTTGGCGACCCCCTCCCTTCGGTACGCTCACTCGCGCGAGACCTTGGCGTGAACCTGCATACTGTAAACAAGGCGTACGCAGTCCTGCGCGACGAGGGTTATGTCATCATGCGTGGACGTTCCGGTGCCTTTGTTGCCAACACTGGGGGCGCTTCCTCGCGGCGCTTCTCGGCCGAGCAGAATCAGCTCATGGCTCGCGAGCTGCTGCGGCTTGCAGTTGCGTACAGAGCTCGTGGGGGCTTGGAGTCCGGCTTTGTGGAGGAGGCCGCCCGGCAGGCGCGCATTGCGTTCTTGGCGGGGGAGCCCTCGGGTAAAGGAGATGGTACGAATGAGCGTTGAGTCTGCCCTTGCCGTGGTTACGATTCTTGTCCTAGTGCCGATATGTGGTGCGATCTTTGCCCTAACTCCCTGGGTTACGCCGAAGGGCGAGCTTTTCACGGTGAGCGTTCCCACCGCAGCGGCGAGCGACCCAGAGGCGCGTTCACTAAAGCGTGGCTACTCTCTGTGGATGCTCGGGCTTACCGCTGCCCTCACTGGATGGATCGCCTACGTGCTCATTGCGGCCCACCCCAACATGGCAGCCCTTGCTGCCTGCGTGGCAACAATCGTGCTGGTGCTCTTTGGCTACCTTCTCATGCTGCACTATCGTGACAAGGCACGGGATCTCAAGCAGGTTCGGGGTTGGGTGGCTACGGCGCAGGAGAAAGCGGCCATGCTAGGCGGCGTGGGCATTCCCAAGCCGGTGTCGCTTCGCTGGGAGCTTCTCAATCTGCTGCCTATTGCAGCGTCGATTCTTGTTGCGGTGCTGGGCTACGACGACGCGCCGGACCTCATTCCCATCCACGAGAGCATTGACGGCGTTGTCAATGGCTGGGCCGAGAAGTCCGTGCCCACGATGCTCCTGCCAATTGTCTTCCAGCTGGCAATGGCAGGCACAATGGCCATCGCCCACGCCATGATCCTAAGGTCGAAGCGGCCCATCGACCCACGACGCCCCGCGTCAAGCGCCTTCGCCTACGGTGCCTACGTGCATGCCTGGAGCGTGTGTTGTGTGTGGATGGGCCTGGCGCTGAACGCGACGGGCGTGGTTTTGGAGGCGGCGCAGGTGGGGTGGGTCTCACTGGACATTGCATCCACGGCGATCACCGCCGTCACGCTTGCCATTCTCGTTTCCTGCATAGTTCTGGCCGTTCGCTACGGGCAAAACGGAACCAGACTCCTCGCGCGTCTGCCGGAGGACCTCACGCTTCCCGCGGACGAGGATGACCGCTGGTACGGCGGCGTGTTCTACGCCAATCGAGAAGACCCTGCGGTCGTGGTTCCCAAGCGTTTTGGGATTGGCTGGACGCTCAACCTTGGTAGACCGCTGAGCTGGGTCATTGTGCTTGGGTTGGCAGTCATCTGCATCGCGTCCGTGGTAGCGGCGATGCAGGGGTAGGGTGTGAACAGCTGCCCGACAATACCCCTTTCTTTATCGGTTTCTGATAATCGGATGTTGCATTTGGCCAGTTGAGGAGCAGAACAATTCCCAAATACCGATAAAGAAGGGTGGCGGGGGAGACTCAACAGTCTGGCATCCCCCTCGTTGGGTAGAAAAACACGTGGTGTGTGTCCGGCAGCAATGGTGCCGTCGTGATCCAACGGGAAGGAAGAGCTCTATGGTTAATCGCCTTGTCCTCAATACCATCTCGTACCACGGATCTGGAGCCATCAAGGAGATTCCCGGCGAGCTGAGCCGCCGCAGCCTCACCAAGGCCTTCGTGTGCTCCGACCCCGACCTCGTGAAGTTTGGCGTCACCGCAAAGGTTACTGACCTCCTCGACGAGGCCGGCTTCCCCTACGTGGTCTACTCCGAGATCAAGCCCAACCCCACCATCCAGAACGTCAAGGACGGCGTGGCTGCCATGGCGGACTCCGGTGCGGACTGCATCATCGCCATCGGTGGCGGCTCCTCGATGGACACCGCCAAGGCCATAGGCGTCATACACGAGAACCCCGAGTTCGCGGACGTACGCTCGCTCGAGGGCGTTGCAGACACCAAGAACCACGCCACCTTCACCATTGCCGTGCCCACCACCGCAGGCACCGCAGCCGAGGTAACCATCAACTACGTAATCACCGATTCCGAGAAGGTCCGCAAGTTCGTGTGCGTGGACACCAACGACATCCCCGAAGTCGCCGTTGTCGACCCGGATATGATGGCCTCGATGCCCGTTGGCCTCACCGCCGCCACCGGCATGGATGCCCTCACGCATGCCATCGAGGGCTACACTACCAAGGGTGCCTGGGAGCTCTCTGACATGCTCCACCTCGAGGCCATCCGCATCATCTCGCACAACCTGCGCGAGGCTGTGGCCGAGGCCAAGTCCAAGGAGCCGGGCGAGGGTCGCAAGGAGATGGCGCTTGGCCAGTACATCGCTGGCATGGGCTTCTCCAACGTTGGCCTGGGCATCGTGCACTCCATGGCGCACACGCTCTCGGCGCACTACGATACCCCGCACGGTGTTGCCTGCGCCATGCTCCTGCCCGTGTGCATGGAGTACAACGCCGACGCATGCGGCGAGCGCTACCGCCAGATTGGCCGCGTGATGGACGTTGCCGGCTGGGACACCGATCCCATCGACGTTGTCAACAAGAACGTGGTTGCTGCCGTCGCAAAGCTCGGCGAGGACGTGGGCATCCCCAAGACCTGCAAGGGTCTGGTGGAGGCCGACCTCGACCAGCTCGCGGATGACGCGGCTGCCGACGCCTGCTTCCCCGGCACGCCCAAGCCTGCCGACCACGAGACGATCAAGGCTCTGTTCCGCAAGGTCATGGAGTAGGCGAGAAGAGCAACGAGCAGAGGCCCGGTCGAGGTTTCCCCGGCCGGGCTTCTTGTTGTAGTGTCTGGTAATCGGCTGGCCATCTCACGCGAAGGACCCTCCATGGCAAACATCCACGACTATCTCGACCTGCGCGGTGACATCACTTTTGACGAGAGGCCGTTCAACGTGGTCGACGGGCTGATTCTCTCGGTGCTCTCGTACGTAGACTTCACGGGGATCGTCCCCGGGGAGGGGGAGGGGCCGGTCACCGTCTCGTACGCATGCGGTGCGCTGCTCGACCGCGCCGGCGACGACGTTACCCCCTACGTGCGATCCCTCGCGAAGATTGACGGGCGCTACCTGCGGCTGCTTGGGGCGTCCAAGCGCTTTGGACAGGCGCGTGTTCAAGACTACGTGGATGTCTTCGACCACGACCGCGGCCTGCAGTTTGCTGCGCTTACGGTGGAGCTTCCTGGCGGGCTGCGCTTTGTCTCTTTTAGGGGCACCGATAACTCCCTCGTTGGCTGGCGCGAGGACTTCATGCTGAGCTTCGAGGTCACGGAGGCCCAGCGGCTGGCCGCGGAGTGCCTGCTGAGACAAGCGCGTCGTGCCGAAGCTGACGGCATGCGCCTCATGGTGGGCGGTCACTCCAAGGGTGGTAACCTCGCGAGCTTCTCGGCGGTCCTGCTGCCTGACGAGCTGCGCCACGTGATTGAGCGCGTCTACTCAAACGACGGCCCCCTCATGGCTCCCGAGGTGGTGCCCCTGAACTGCCACGAGGTGTATGGAGAGCGCTTCGTACGCATCGTCCCCACCTACAGCGTCGTGGGCATGCTCTTTGACGATTCCACCGAGCCCAAGATCATCGTGAAGAGTACCGGAGACGGCACCCTCCAGCATGACCCAACCACCTGGCAGGTCCATGCGGACTGCCTGGACGAGGCCGAGGACCTTCTTCCCCAGAGCAAGCTCGTGAACGCAATCTTCGACAAGTGGATGCGAGGGGCCAACCTCGCGGATCGAGAGCTCTTCACCCGCCAGGTGTTTGATGCCTTCGAGGCCGGGGGAGCGACAACCTTCGACGAGGTTATGGCCAACCCCGCCAGTACCCAGCGCGTTCTTGCTGCACTAAGGGATGCCGACCCCCGCACCAAGGAGCTCATCGGCGAGCTGGTCCAGGTTGCCGCAGGCAAGACCTGGGATGCCACGGTGGCAGCGGTGGCAAGCGCCACGCGTGCTGCGCTCAGCGCAGTTGGCGCCATACTTCCACAGCACAGGCTTGCTGGCGAGGGCGACCAAGGCGAGAAGCCCGCGCTTCCAGAAGGCTCGGAGCCTGCCGATTCCGTGCCAGGGGCTGCCCAGAACGACGCCTCCCACTGAGACCCCTATTTGTGTCGCGCCCCCATTCCATACTATGAGCAACACGGAGTACGGTCCGCAAGGGACGCTCGGAGTGGAGGAAACCATGTGCGAACCCTCTCGTCTCATCCTCTCGTTCTTCATCGCGGGGTTTCAGTACTACGATGGCGCGCTTGTTCTCTCGAGGCTCAAGTCCGGAGAGTCCGGCCTCGCGCTTGTTCCCGAGCCGGACAATCCGCATGACCCTGATGCCGTTGCTATCTACTTTGGCAGCCACAAGATGGGCTTTGTCCCGGGGGCGAGAATGGCCTGGTATCGCTTATGTGCCATTACGGTTACGCGGACGTCTTCGAGGTGCGAGTACAGCAGGTGAAAGAGGATGCGGACCCCTGGAAGCAGGTGCGAGTGGGCATCTATGTCACGGATGCTCGGTAGGCGGTGCTTTCCTCTCTTTTCACTTTGATACGCTAAAGTGGTTCCCACGCACGTGTCGCTACATGTTGGCACTAATCGGCGCGGGAGGCTGTAAATGAGGCGCGACAATATGGCGCATGACAATGCGGCTGACTCTGAGGAGGCGCGGCGCCTCTGCGAGGCCGCCTGCCTTGTCGAGACGCCAGAGGAGGCGTGGGCGTTTCTCTCGGACCTGCTGAGCCCCCGCGAGATGAGCGACCTTGCGCAACGTCTTGAGGTCGCCACACTCCTGCGGTCCGGAAGGTCTTATGTTGATGTCTCCAGCGCCACCGGCGCGTCGTCCACAACGGTGAGTCGCGTCTCGAAATGCCTGCGAGGCGAGCGGGGCGGCTATCGCCTGGTGCTCGAGCGCCTCGACGGCGCTGTGAGCGTCGCTGAACGCGGAAAAGCCGAGGAGAACGAGGACTCGGAGATACAAGGGAGACAGGGCTAGCGATGCTTCATGTTGCGACAACTACCGAGGAGCGCTTGGCTAGCGCAGAGGTCCGCGCTTGTCTGGAGGAGGGGCTTCGCGCTCACGGCGCGGCTACACTTCTGGTTCCAAGCTTTGCCGACCAGCTCGTTGCCCAGAAGGAGCTCTCCGCGTACCCCTCGCTCTCCCTTGGCGTGACCGTGTCAACTCCATCCGCGTGGGCAAAGGAGCGCTGGGAGGTCTGGGGAGACGGTACCCATGTGGTCGATCCCCTCGTGAGGACCATAGCCGTCCAGCGCGCCATCGCTCAAGCGCCGCGGGAGATCGGTCGAGGCGTCGCCCTCAACGCGGGTACGGTGCAACTCCTCTCCTCCCTTGTGGGCAATGCTCTGCCCTGGCTTCCGCTCGATCCTGCGGGCGAGCCAAACGAGCTGGTGTGCCATGCTGCTGGCCTCACAGATGCCGAAATGGGCGTTGTGGCTCTTGCGGGAGAGTACGCCCGCATCACACATGGAGCTGGCTACATCGAGGAGTCAGAGGCCATGGTGCGGGTTGTCGATGCCATGGCAGATGGGTTGGTGGGTCCGGGGTGCGTTGTTGCTGCGGGTTTTGGCGAGACAAACCGCCCTACGCGCGACCTTCTGGCCAGCCTTGCCTGCGCGGGCGAGCTCACCATCGTGACGCAGGCGGGAAACGACGCTGCTCTCGAGGGGCAGCGTGCTGCCGTCGAGCTTGTCGAAGAAGTTGTTGCCGCGCGGGGCGGCAGCATCTCCCGAGAAGAGAAGGGCGCCTGTTCGCCGACGGCTCCCCCTCGCCGTGCCTCAGAGCTCCAACAGGTCGTCCAGTCGATATTCGGCATCGAGGGTAGCGCCAAGTCCACTGGTGCCGTTGAGGTGCTCGAGCCCGCAGGCCCCTTGGCCGAGGCCGAGCTCGTGGCATCTCGCGTTGCCGAACTCGCCAAAGCCGGAGCGCGTGAGGTGGTCGTGGTTGCCGCAGACGCCGAGCGGGCGTGGCGCGAACTCTCGCCTAAGCTCTTCTCGCGTGGTGTGACCTGCGAGGCGGAGCTTGTCTCTCGCGTGGACCAGCTTGAGGCTGGAAGGGCCTTCCTTGAGTTTGCAAGCTCGGTTGCGCAGCTCTCGGAGCTGGCAGCTACGTGGCCTGCCTCGCAGACGAGCCCAGAGGGCGAGCTTGTCGTGCTGGGTGACATGGCCTGGTGGCCCCCGCGTGCGCTTGCGGACTTCCTGCGTCAGGACATCGCACACGTACCAACCGAACGTGCCGTCTCCCTTGACAGGTCGTGGCGCGCAGACCGCCTGCTCACCCCCACAGATGTCCTTGACATGCTCCAGAACCCCAAGGCCACGAGCTCCTCCGTTGCAGCGGCCACGAGAGAGCTCCTGCGCGGACGCGTGGGTTCCGCGGCGTCTAGGCTGTTGGCACCATATCTTCAGGCCGGGGGAGAGGCGCCTGCCGACCTCGTTCCCGATGAGGCCGGACTTGAGCTCCTCCCCGTTGCTCCCGAGCGCAACCGCCTAGAGGACGAGAGGGCCATCGGCGTCTTGGACGCGGTGCTGGGCATAGCGGGCACGCTCAAAGACCTGGGGGTAACGGCAGACCCTGCGGTTCCAAACCACGTGTCTCTCTCGACGCTTGTCGAGCTGTGTGCCCAGGCCATGTCCCAGACAAGCGTGATTATGCGACCCGGGGCCTGGGCAGGGGACGGTGCCTGCCGCTGCAGGATATACGGCCGTTCCCGGGCGGCAGGCCTTGTGCCCCTCTCGGCTGACGCCCTAGTCTCCTGTTCGATGACATCGGCTGAGTGGCCAGCGGACACGGGGGACGATGTTCTCTCGGCGCTTCTCGAGCGACTGGGGATAGAGCCCAAGGCAGATCCTGCCGCACGAGAGCGTTCTATCTTCTGGCGGATGCTGCGTGTTCCGCGCGAGAGCCTCGTGGTTGAGAGATGTGGGGTAGACGCCAGCGGCAGCCCCTGCTATCCGGCTGTTATGCTCACGGAACTTCTGTCCTGCTATAGCGCTGACTCCTCGGTTCCCGCGCGCTCTCTCGGAGAGGACCAGGCGGACGCCAACCTGAGCACAAGTGGGCGCGGCATGGACGTGCTTGCCACAGATGACCCGTCACCTGCCGGCAGCATCTCTGGCGCCAACGCCGCGCTCGTTGTTGTGCCGCCTACAGGCAGGGTAGACCTTGTCGAGGGAAAGCCGCTCCTCTCGGCGTCTCAAATCGAGTCCTACCTCGAGTGCCCATACAAGTGGTTTAGCCTGCGGCGCCTTCGCCTGCAGGACTCCGATGCCGGCTTTGGCCCCATGGAGATGGGCACCTTTGCGCACCGCGTGCTCGAAGTGACCCATTCGCGCTTGCTTGCGGAGGCCCGCGAGCGCGCCGGGGTAGTCGAGGGCGAGCGCCTCGACCCCTGGGTGATGCTGCCCGGCTCCCGTGTGAGCGAGGATGACGAGGAAGGCCTAGCCCATGCGCATGAGGTCCTTCTCGCCGAGTTCGACGAGCACCTGCGCCACCAGAGCCTAAGACCGGGAAAGCGCAGCCGCTACCAGGCATTTGTTCCCCACGACGCAGCAGACGAGGCACAGCTCGCACAACTCAGGCGCGATCTCGAGGCCGTGCTCGACTACGAGGCGGGCCTCTTCCTTGGCTATGAGCCGCGTTTCTTCGAGTGGGACTTTGGCACGCAGGGCGAGCCCGTGGAGTACGCTGGCGCCTGGATCTGCGGCACCATCGACCGTGTGGATGTTGATGCCCACCAGCAGGCCGTGGTCATCGACTACAAGCACAAGGGGCCCAATGGCTTTGCCAAGGAATACGGTGTGACTCCGGTCCATGAGGTGGGAGACGCCGTCGCTAATGAGGCGGACGAGCAGCAAGCTCTTCCCTATGGTCTGCCCCGTCGCGTCCAGTCGCTCATCTATGGGCAGGTGGTTCGTCGCATGCACCCGGAGCTCAAGGTTCGTGCAGCGGTCTACCTTGGGACACGGGGGAGCCATGCCGTCGGTGGCGCCATTGCGGAAGACTCCATCGACCGCGTGCTTGGTAAGCACACTCCCCTGAGAGAGGGCTCCCTTTCCGCCTACACCGTGAGCGACGATGATTCCTACGGCATCGATGGCGAGAGCGGCATGGATGCCTACCTCGACGCCACCGAGGCGGCGATTGCCGATAAGGTTGCCCAACTTCTTGCGGGCAACGTCGAGGCTCACCCGCTCGATGCTGCTGCCTGTTCCTTCTGCCCGGTCATGAACTGCGAGAGGAGGCTCTCCTAATGGCAGGCATCGACCTCTCCACCCTGAACAATAGCCAGCGTCAGATTGTCTCGACGCTCGATAGGCCAGTCTTTGTCGAGGCTGGTGCGGGTTCGGGCAAGACCTTCACCCTCACACGCAGGATCGCGTGGGCCCTCTCTCCTGGCTCTGGCGAGAATGGCGAGCCTTTCGTGGAAGACCTGAGTCAGGTCCTGGTCATCACCTTCACCAATGCTGCGGCTCGCGAGATCAAGGAGCGCGTGCGCTCCACGCTTCGTGAGGCGGGTATGCGCGACCAGGCCCTCAAGGTGGATTCTGCCTGGATAAGCACCATACACGGCATGTGTTCTCGCATCCTTAGACGCCATGCGCTCGACCTGGGAATCGACCCCTCCTTCAAGGTTGCGGGCACCAATGAGGCCCGTGCTCTCATGGAGCAGGCGACGGAGGAGGTTGTGGGTGCCGCGAGCCACAATCGCACGGCCCCGGTGCTCTCTTCCGCCTTTGATGAGTATGGATACGGCACGCTCGGCGGGCCGACGCCCTTCGGCATGGTGTCCATGGTCTTTGACGTTGTAAATGCCGCGCACTCCTCGCCAGATGGCTTCGATTCGCTGGTCGCCGCGGGGGAGCCGGACGTCGATGGGGCGGTCGCACGGCTTAGGGGGGCAATCGGCGCGCTTGGCGCCCAGGCTGGCATCACTCCGGCGGCACGCCAGGCGGTCATGGGGAGCCTTGACTCCCTTGACGCGTTCCTCTCGGCCCCACCTGGAGCACGTACGCCAGAGGCGGCTGCCGTTGCACTCGAAGGGGTAAAGCTCCCCAATGCCCGCGCGAAGGCGATAAAGGAGCTTGTTCCCGAGGCAAAGAGGGCCTTGGGAGAAGCCAAGCTCGAGGCGGCCCTTTCCTCGAACGCGCCGCTGACTGATGGCCTCATCGACCTGGCACGCAAGGTCGACGCGAGAAACTTTGAGCTCAAGCGCGAAAAATCGGTCCTCGACAACGACGACCTCGTCTCCCTTGCCCTGCACGCAGTGCGCGACAATCCCGTGGTTGCCGCAGACTACCGTGGCCGCTTCAAGCTTGTGATGGTCGACGAGTCGCAGGACACCGACGCCAGGCAGCTCGAACTCATCCGGCTTCTTTCCGGCGACGGTGCGAGCCATCTCACCACCGTTGGCGATGCCCAGCAGAGCATCTATCGCTTCCGTGGCGCGGATGTGGGCGTGTTCCGCGCACGAGGCACGGAAGTCCCGCAAGAAGACCACGTGCGCCTGGACGTCAACTATCGCAGCCATGCCGACGTGCTCTCTTTTGTCGACGCCGTGTGTGGTGGCCCTCAAGGCGTGGTCGACGGCTTTATGCACCTCGACCCAAACCCCAAACGCAAGGACGGTTACAAGGCGCGCTCTCTGCCTCGAGTGGACGTCGAGGTGACACTCGCCAAGCGGAGCATGGCGGCCGTGACCTCTGCCACGTGTGCGACTCAGATAGCGGATCGTCTTGCCGCGTATGCTGCCGCTGGCCAGAGCCCCTCCGACATGGCGCTGCTCCTTGGTGCCACTGGAAAGGCGGGTTTCTACATTGACGCCCTGCGCTCTCACGGGCTCGAGTGTGTGGTTACGGGTGGCTCTACGTTCACGCGGACGCCCGAGGCCAAGGTCATGGCTGCTCTCCTCCATAGCCTGGCCAATCCCCACGACACACAATCGGGGCTCTTTCCGCTCCTCGCCTCGCCCATGTTCGAGCTGGATGCCAACGATTTCGTACAGCTTGGCACGCGCCGGCAGGACCTTGTTGATGCCCCAACCAAGCGTGCCATCGACCGAGGCATCCAGACCATGTCGTTCTATGGCGGAGCCCAGCCCTCGCCCAGACTCCAGGCAGCGCATGAGGTCCTCTCCAGAGCACGCCTCGCGTTGCGAAAGCACCCTGTGGCAGACGTATGCCTCCAGGTTGTACGCGAGTCTGGATGGCTGAGCCGCCTTGAGGCCGCAGGCACCGATGGCCTTGCGCAGGAGGCCAACATCCTCGCCGCGGTCCGCTATATCCGCGAACTCACTCAGGATCTGGGCCTTGGCCCGGCACGTGCCGCCACTGAGTTTGACCTCTGGCTCGAGTCTGCCAAGGTACCCCCCGCGTCCCTTGCAGGCGGCTCCTCCAATCAGGTGCAGATCATGACCGTACATGCCTCGAAGGGCCTTGAGTTCCCCATCGTGGCAATTGCTGAGTGCTGGGCGGCTCCGCGCCACAACGGTGCGGTGGTTACCGGTCGCGTTGACGCCCGTCGCCGCGGCATCATTGTGAAGCCCAAGGGACTCAAGGTTCCCAAGGAGCTGAGCGCTGACGAGAGCCCTCGCAGTTGCGCCGAGTGGCTCCTCTCGCTTGCCGAGGATGGCGCCGAGGAAGAAGCCGCCGAGAAGACCCGCCTCCTCTACGTGGCGCTCACTCGAGCGCGCGAGGCGTTGGTCCTTGGGGTGGGGATGACGCTTTCCTCGACCGGCGCCTCCCCGGCACTCGCCGCTAATGTTCTCGAAGCCCTTCTTGGAACATATAGCCCTGCATCGGGTACAAGCTCCTTCGACTACGGCGGCAGCGAGCCGGGACGCCTGCGCTGCGTGTCGCTCGAGCCTCGCATGACGGCCGCTGGGAAGGGTGCCACGATAGACTCCGCGGGTAGCTTCTATGACGGTACCGTTGACAGCCCCGACGAGGTCACAGGCATAGGCGCCACAGTCGAGGCGCTCAAGCCGGCGGGTTTTGCCCTCGTCGTGCCAGACCCGGACCCGGCGGCTCCCGCTGTCACCATATGGCGCCCACGGGCGGGGGTCTTCAGCTACTCGAGCGCCCATGCACAGATGCTCGGGGATTTCTCGGCGGCAGATTCGACGGCGCTGGATGATGCCGGTCCGGCTTCCGGCGTGGCAGCCCTTCCTACGCGCGCCGAGCGCGATGCCATGCAGGAGGGTGCCCCCGTGGTGGGCGACGCCGACAAGGCGACGGGACTGGGCTCGGCCTTCCACGAGCTTGCCCAGGCCATGGTCGAGAGCGGCCAGCGCTTTCCCGAGCCCAAACGCATCGCAGCTACCAAGCGCTTCTGGCATCTCTCCGAGCGCGCGGGAGCGAGGCTCGACGAGGCCTTGGCACGCTGGTGGGATTCGGACGTGCGCCAGGAGGCCCTCTCGCACGCGCTCGTTCGCTCGGAGGTTCCGTTCTTCCAACGCGTGGAATCCGCCTACGGTGGCTACGTGGAGGGCGCCATCGACCTCCTTGCCACAGATCCAGACTCCGACCATGCGTTTCTCGTGGACTACAAGACGGGCGACCGCGGCTTGGACGCCCATGCCCTCCGCGCGCGCCATGAGATGCAGGCCAACTTCTACGCATACGTCCTCATGGGTCTGGGCTTCTCTTCGGTGAGCTGCCGCTTTGTGTGTGTGGAGCTGAATCGTGCGGATGTCCCTGGCCAGCCCGTTGTCGTGCCGTACGAGTTTGACGCTGCACGTCAGCCGCGCATGGGGTAGCGCCCGCGCACCGGCGTGGTCGATGAGAACAACGTGTGGAGCCTCTGCTCGATTTCTATCTGCGACAATGCTGTATCCGCAGGTAGGGTGGGGTGTAGGCCAAAACGCGCCCACCGAGCCTTCTGCTATGCTTTGCCCCAACACCGCTTCATCCGGCATGGAGAACACATGGCATTCGTTCACCTACATAACCACTCCGACTTCTCGATTCTCGACGGAGCCACGCCCATCCCAAGCATGGTCAAGCGCGCCGTTGACGAGGGCATGCCTGCCGTCGCCCTCACAGACCACGGCTACATGTTTGGCATCCCCAACCTTGACCTGGAGTGCCGCAAGTACAACGACGGCCAGGCAAACATGAAGCAGTGGTGCCACGACGTCGAGTGCTTCAAGAAGAGCTGGGACCTCGAGGAGCCCTCGCCAGACGCGGACGACGCAAACTACTTCGATCGCGTCCACGACCAGTGGGCGAGCGACGTCACGGTGTGGGAGTCCTCCGGCCACGACCTTGCGGCGGTCCAGGCAAACCGGCCGCGCCTCAAGGTAAAGCCCATCTTTGGCTGCGAGGCCTACTTCATCACCGATGACTGCGTCGAGCGTGGCACCAAGCAGCGCCGCTACCACCTCATCCTTCTCGCCAAGAACGAGACGGGCTACCACAACCTCGTAAAGTGCATGTCCAAGGCCGCCGGCCACGAGATGATGTACTACCGCCCGCGCACCACGCTCGACATGCTCAAGGAGTATCACGAAGGCATCATCTGCCAGAGCGCCTGCGTCCAGGGCATCATTCCCCAGTGCATCCTCGATGGCGACTTCGGTGTCGCCCGCAGGTGGGCGGAGACCTTCAAAGACGTCTTTGGCGACGACTTCTACATCGAGATCCAGGACCACGGCCTTACCTTCCGCAATGGGTGGAACGACCGCAAGCTCGACGAGTACCTGGTCAAGATGGCGCACGAGATGGGCGTGAAGGTCGTGGCGACCAACGACTTCCACTACCTCACGCGCGACGATGCCTCCACCCAGGACATCCTCTCCTGCATTGGCAAGGCAACCACGCTCGACGACCCCAACCGCATGCGCATGGAGGGCTCGGAGTTCTACATGAAGTCCGAGGACGAGATGCGCCAGCTCTTCTCCTGGTGCCCCGAGGCATGCGACACCACGCTCGAGATAGCCGACAAGTGCAACTACGAGCTCGACTGGACCCACATGTACCTGCCCGAGTACCCTGGGCTCCGCCCGGGCGAGACGGCGGACGAGCGCTTCCGCGAGGAGTGCGAGAAGGGCCTGGCCAAGCGCTACGGCAAGAACTGGCGCGACCTCACGATCGGCGGCTGGAACGTCAAGGACCGCTTCGAGCACGAGTACAAGATCATCACCGAGAAGGGCTTCGCGAACTACTTCCTCATCGTCCAGGACTACGTCCAGTGGGCCAAGGACAACGGCATCGGCGTGGGCCCGGGCCGTGGCTCCGCCGCAGGCGCCATCGTTGCGTACGCGATGAACATCACGAACTTCGACCCTCTCGAGAACGGCCTCATGTTCGAGAGGTTCCTCTCTCCACAGCGCTCCGAGATGCCCGATATCGACATGGATTTCGACGACGAGCACCTCCAGGACGTGTTGCAGCACGTGCGTGACGTCTACGGCGAGGACCACGTGTGCAAGGTCATCACGTACTCGACCATCAAGGCCAAGCAGGCCATCAACGACGCCAACCGCGTCCTGGGCTTTCCCGTCTACAAGGGCCAGCAGCTCTCGAAGATGCTCTCGAACGACCCCAAGCTCCAGCTTGCCAACGCCCTCCACAAGAACGAGAAGAAACCCGACCAGTACTCGCCCGACTTCGAGGACGCCTACAACAAAGACCCGGACGCCCGCCGCATCATCGACGCCGCGCTCTCCATCGAAGGCTTCATGCGCGGCGAGGGCGTCCACGCCTGCGCCACGCTCATCGCCCCCACGCCCGTGACCGACCACGTCCCCACCAAGCTCGACACCAAGGGCAACGTCACCATCACCCAGTACGAGGGCCACTCGGTCGCGGACATGGGCCTGCTCAAGATGGACTTCCTGGGCCTGCGCACGCTCACGGTCATCAACAAGGCGCTCGCCAACATCCGGCACTCCTATCCCAACGCGTCCGACATCGACCGCATGCCCGATGCCGTCAAGGCCTGCATCAAGCCTGGCGCCACCTGCGTGGACATCGACGTGGACAAGATAGACTTCTCAGACCCCAAGATCTACGAGCTCCTGGGCAAGGGCCACACGGCAGGCGTCTTCCAGGTCGAGTCCGCTGGCATGACCGCCACCATCAAGAACATGCAACCCAACGCCTACAAGCAGATCGTCGCTCTTATCGCCCTGTATCGCCCGGGCCCCCTGGGTGCCGGCATGGTCGACAGCTACATCAAGCGCATGCACGGCCAGGAGAGGATCTCGTACTACGACGACCGCCTGAAGCCAATCCTGGAGGAGACCTACGGCACCATGGTCTACCAGGAGCAGGTCATGCAGATCTCGATGAAGATGTCGGGGTTCACTGCCGGCGAGTCAGACTCGCGCATGCGCAAGCCGGTGGCCAAGAAGAAGATCAAGATGCTCACCGACCAGGTCTTCCACTGGGAAGGCAACGGCGCGGACGAGACGATCTACGACCACTGGATGAACGGCGCCGTCTCAAACGGCTACAAACGCGAGGTCGCGCAGGAGATCTGGGAGAACGTCCTGGAGTTCGCCTCCTACGCGTTCAACAAGTCGCACTCCGCCGGCTACGCGATCCTCGTCATGCAGACCGCCTGGCTCAAGGCGTACTTCCCGCGCGAGTACATGGCGTCGGTCCTCACGTCCTACATGGGCAAGACCGACAAGATCGTGCACTACGTCACGAGCTGCCGTCGCGAGGGCATCCAGGTGCTCCCGCCTGACATCAACGAGTCTGGTAAGGACTTCACGGCAACCGCGGAGGGTGTGCGCTTTGGCTTCGCGGGAATCCGTGGCGTGGGCGAGGGAGTGGGCGAGTGCATCATGGCCGAGCGCGACGCCCGTGGCCCCTTCAAGAACCTCCACGACTTCTGCGAGCGCGTGGACGGCTCACAGGCCAACCGACGCGTTGCCGAGTCCCTCATCAAGGCAGGGGCCTTCGATTCCACGGGCTATACCCGAATGCAGCTCATGCACTTTGTCGACAAGAACAACCCCGAGAACATCATCGACGCCGCGGCACGCCGCCAGAAGGAGCGCGCGGTGGGCCAGTTCTCGATGTTCGACATGTTTGGTGCCGTGGCCGGTTCGGGCTTCCAGGACGAGGTTCCCGCACCGGACGGCGTTGAGTGGGACCGCCACATCAAGCTCGCGCAGGAGCACGACGTCCTGGGCATCTATGTCTCCGACCACCCGCTGCGCCCATACGCCTACGCCCTCGCAAAGGCGCGCGACTACACCATTGCCGACCTCTCTGTCTCTGAGGAGTACACCGACCCCGCAACCGGCGCGACCATGGAGCGCTTCAAGGTCCCTGAGGACAAGCCCATTCGCCTCGCCGGTATGGCAACTGCGGTCCAGAAGAAGACCACCAAGAAGGGCGACGCCATGGCCATCGTAACGCTCGAGGACATGGAGGCCGAGACCACCCTTGTGGTCTTCCCCAAGGCATATAAGGAGTGCGCAGCCACCCTTGCGGGAGAGGTTGACCCCGAGACCGGTGAGAGCACGGGTGACATCTTCATCAAGGCAGTGGGTCGTCTTGAGCGCGGGGACCGTGGGGACCAGCTCATCTGCACCTCCATCGAACCCCTCGAGCTCAA
Organism: Olsenella sp.; assembly: GCA_022648325.1. Classification (GTDB taxonomy): domain Bacteria; phylum Actinomycetota; class Coriobacteriia; order Coriobacteriales; family Atopobiaceae; genus Tractidigestivibacter. The sequence continues at coordinate 21,394 of JALCMG010000004.1, read as the reverse complement.
TGACAAGACCAACCGTCCCAAGGTGCTCGAGATAAACATGCCCGCCAACCTCCTCACGCGTGGCCGGATGGACAACCTCGGCGAGATCCTTGGCCGCTATCCCGGCCTTGACCGCGTCGAGCTACGCGTGGAGAGCGCGTCAGGTGACGTCATGCGCATGGAGCTCCCCACGCGCATCGATGCCCACAACATGGTCCTCATGGCCGAGGTCATCGACCTCATCGGCCGATCGGGTCACGTGAAGGTTGCCTAGGCATTCTCCTTGCGGAGACACCCGGCGATTCCCGCATGTGCCGGTGTGGCTTATATGTAGGTTTAAAAATAGCAATTACCGGGTGCATGAAGTATCACTTGGTGGGGGAGAATACGCATGACAGCGACTGCGGGTGTGGTCGCAGACAGTGGCATCGCCCTGCGGGGAGATGCCAGAATAGGAGAGGATGCCCCATGGCAGACGTCAAGATCTATCGCTGCAAGCACTGCGGCAACATTGTCGTGAAGATCGTTGATGGCGGACCCACGCCCGTGTGCTGCGGCGAGCCCATGGAGGAGCTCGTTGCCAACACCACCGACGCCGCCGTCGAGAAGCACGTTCCTGCCCTTACCGTCGAGGGCGATCGCCTCGTTGCCCGCGTCGGCTCCGTTGCTCACCCCATGACTCCCGAGCACTACATCGAGTGGCTGCTCTTTGCCGACGGCGACAAGACCGTCATCCGCTACCTCAAGCCCGGTGACGCTCCCGAGGCTCGCTTCCACCTTGGCGAGGGCGGCAAGGCAACGGTCTACGCCTACTGCAACCTCCATGGTCTCTGGAAGGCCGAGGTCTAGCACTAGACTCCCAGAAGCAGGGCTCGTCGTGCCGCCCCGGCAGTGCCGGGGCGGCACACTTCTCTGTGGGTGGCGTGCGCGAGTGGGGCGGGGATACAATCATTAGCAGGTGTTATCTAGCAGGGGGAAGGTCCAAGCATGAAGATCGCGGTTGCTCAGATGAGGACCACGGCAGGCGAGCTCGAGCGCACGGCTGATCGCATGGTGGAGCTCGCGAAGAAGGCAGCGGGCGAGGGAGCTCAGCTCGTCGTGTTTCCGGCGGCCGCCCTGCTGGGCGTCTGGCCGGTCGACCCCCCCAGCCAAGAGGGGCTACTTCTCGACCTCGCTGAGGCGCTAGTCAAGATTTCCGAAGAGGTGCCATGCCCCTGCATCGTGCCCGTTCTCTCTGACGCGGACGGGGCCCCCGCGCCAGAGGCCATTCTCGTTCACGACGGGGAGCTCACCCCGCTCAAGCTCTCGGCACTCCTGCGTTCGTCTGCCACGGGACAGGCGAACAAGCATCCGAAGGGGAGCATTGAGGAGGATGGCCCAGCGCCAGGCCTGCCCGTTTTCGAGCTGGGCGGCGTCCACTTCGGTCTCGCCTTCTCCTTCGACGATCTCAACGACTTCGATGACTATGATTTCGATGTCGACGCAGTGCTCTACCTCGATGGCTATGGGTTTGCCATGGACGATCCATCATCTGCCATGGGCGTCTCGGTTTCCGACGGTCGCTTCATGGACGATGCCGAGGCAACGGGTTCCTGGATCGTCGGCGTGGGCTCGCTCGGTACATACGGAACGCAGGTGTTCACTGGCTCGAGCTTTGTTCTCACGCCGTGGGGCGAGCTTGCCGCCCAGTCTCCTTCGTTCGAGGAGGACCTCCTTATTGCAGACATCGATCCAGACCTTAGCGGCCCTCTCGACCATCCCTTGGACCCCGAGGTCTACGACCGCCCGCTCGTTGCCTGGAATGTGCTGGTGCAGGGTCTTGCCGAGTCCCTCCCTCAGATGGGCTTTTCCCAGGCTGCCGTGCTGGTGGATGGCACGCTGGATTCCAGTGCCGTCGCCGCTTTGGCTACCGACGCCCTTGGTCCCACCAACGTCCATGCGCTGCTCGTGATGGGTGCCAACGACAATCTTGATGTCTCTGCACGCAGGCTCGTCGAGAACCTCAGGTTGCCGGTCCGAGAGCTCCCCATGGCCGCGCTTTCACCTGACCATGCCCTGGCAGCAGACCTTGCACAGGCTCACCTTGTGGCATTGGCGCGCGAGGAAGGTGCCATGCCGCTCTCGAACCTCGACAAGACTGCGCTGGCCCTTGAGGTCTCACCTGGCTCGATGCCGCGCCCGGGTGTCGCACCCCTGGGTGACGTGTACCGGCATGCAGTTATCGAGCTAGTGCACATGAGAAACACCATATCGCCCGTCATCTCGCGCGCCTCTCGCCATGCCTTCGAGGTCCCCGCCATTCCGGGCATCGAGGAGTGCGGTCCCACCCCAGAGTCGCGCATAGACTTCGTCGACTACGTGCTTGCGAGCCACATCGAATGGGGTCGCCCCCTCTCGGACATCGTGGACGATGGCGGGCACGCCCAGGTGGTCTCGGCCATACTTGACCGCCTCGCCTCGTGTGAGCCGGCGCGCATGTCCTGTGGCCCGGTCATAGTCGCCTCATCTCGCACGCTCGAGGACGTTGCGTGGCCGCTTGGCATGGCGTGGCGCGATCGAGCACGGTCAAAGGCGGAGCGCGCAGGCGAGGGGATTGGAGGAACCATCTCGCTTGGGGATGACCTCGACGAGGCCATCGCCTCTGCTGTCCATGATTTGGGAGGCGTGCCAGAGGCTCCCACTGTAGGCACTGCACAGCAGGATGGGGAAGAGTCCAGCGCACCAGTGGGGCCTCAAGACCGCGAGCGAGATATGCGTGACGTGCTTAATCTCCTGCGAGACTTCTCGCTTACGGGAGGCCTTGCTGCCGACCAGCCCGAGGGCCGCGCAGGCAGACATGGCCAAGGCGGCCGACCTGGTCGGGGCGGGACACCCGGCGACAGTTCCATATGGAGGACCTTCTCTGAGAACTAGCCCTTCCCTTTTATGCTGGTGCACGGTATGCTAGAATAGAACGAACGTTCTAACCATTGTCCTGCGGAGAGGGGGTGCTTCTCATGATCATTCTGGGCGTTGATCCCGGCCTTGCAAACACAGGCTGGGGCGTGGTCGAGACGCGCGGGTCTGTCTGCAGGGCTCGCGCATACGGCTGCGTCTCCACCTCGTCGTCCGAGTCCATCGATCGCCGCCTGGGCAAAATCTACGAAGGCATCTCCAAAGCCATCCAAACCTATGCTCCAAGTCAACTTGCCATAGAGAAGATCTTCTTTGGTGAGAACTCACGGTCGGCGCTTGCAACGGCGCATGCGAGGGGCGCGGCTCTTGTGGCTGCGGCGGAGGCAGGCCTCGAGCTGGGGGAGTACACCCCCATGCAAATCAAGCAGGCTGTCGTGGGCACCGGATCTGCAGACAAGCGCCAGGTCATCTTTATGGTGAGAAACATCCTTGCCCTCGACCACGACCCACGCCCAGATCACTGCGCAGACGCGCTGGCTGCGGCCATCTGCCATGCCAACCTCTCGAGAACTCAACGGCTCACGCGTGAGGGTGCGGCGGTTCAGGTATTCGAGCAGGCGCGCGCGCAGGAGGAGCTTGATGCCGCAACGGCGCGTAGCGTTACCGCAGCGGCCACCGCAGCGCGGCTTGCGAGCGTACGCCGCGAGGCCTCGCCGCTTGGCCACGTACGGCAGAGCAGGAGGAATACCCAATGATCGTGCAGCTCACAGGTACCCTTTTGGAGGTACTTCCCACCCACGTGGTCATCGACGTCGGGGGCGTTGGCTACGAGCTTGGGGTCTCCGCAACCACCGCGGCATCGCTTCCCGCAGTTGGGGAGGCCGGCGTCACCGTGCTCACGCGCATGCTCGTGAAAGAAAACGCCGTGGAACTCTACGGCTTTGCCACGCGAGAGGAACGAGCGGTGTTCGATAAGCTCGTTGCTGTCTCAGGCGTAGGCCCCAAGCTTGCGCTGGCGGTACTCTCCACCTTTTCTCCGGCAACCCTTGCGAGCATCGTTACCCTCCAGGACGAGGAGCGCATGGCGCAAGTGCCGGGTGTTGGCAGGAGGAAGGCACAACGGCTCCTCGTCGAGCTGCAGGATGTCTTTGCCAAGGACGCCACGCTGCGCGGCCTTGTGGGTATGAGCGAACCCGCAGCGCGCCAGGCCAAAGTTCCCGATGCCGCCCAGTCTGTCACCGAGGAGGCAACCGCCGCGCTCCTGTCCATGGGGTTCTCGCCGCAGGAGGCTCAGCTTGCCCTTGACGGGTACGAGGACGCTGGTGCCGTCACCGTCGAGAAGGCTATCCAGTTTGCGCTGAGAAGACTTGGAGGAAACCTGTGACGTGGGAGGCACAAGAGGAGGACCTCTTCGATGGCGTTCCGGGGTCTGGGCGCACTCATGGTGCGCCTCGTCCTGTGACGGGAGAACTCACGGCGGATGACCTTGAGGTTGACCGCAGCCTTCGTCCCACTACGCTTGACGAATACTGTGGCCAGGAGCGAGTGCGCGACAACCTCCGCGTGCTCATTGCCGCTGCGAAGGATCGCCACGAGACCCTCGACCACGTACTCTTCTCCGGCCCCCCGGGTTTAGGAAAGACCACGCTTGCAAACGTCATTGCCAATGAGATGGGCGCCCGTCTTCGCACAACCTCGGGGCCAGTCATTGCGCGCACGGGAGACCTCGCCGCCATTCTCACTAACCTCGAGGAGGGTGACGTCCTCTTTGTTGACGAGATACACCGTCTCAACCACCAGGTCGAGGAGGTCCTCTATCCTGCTATGGAGGACTTCTTCCTCGATATCGTCATAGGAAAGGGACCGGCAGCGCGCTCCATCAGGCTTGATGTCCCCCACTTCACGCTCATTGGTGCTACAACCCGTACAGGTCTTCTCACCGGCCCCTTGCGTGATCGATTTGGCATCTCGTATCGCTTGGACTACTACACCGTTGACGAGCTTAAACGTATCGTCCAGCGCTCCGCAAAAATCCTTGGGGTAGAGATTGACGACCAGGGCGCTGCCGAGATTGCCTCGCGCTCACGTGGCACGCCTCGTCTTGCCAACCGCCTGCTCAAGCGTGTGCGTGACTACGCCCAAGTGAGGGCCGGAGGCGCCATCACGTGGGAGGTCGCTGCCGAGGCACTCTCGTTCTTCGAGATCGACGAGATGGGCCTCGACTGGATGGACAAGAAGATTCTCACCGCGCTCACGGGTACCTTCAGGGGCCGTCCCGTGGGGCTTACCACCATTGCCTCGGCTGTTGGTGAGGATCCGTCTACCCTTGAGGACGTATACGAGCCCTACCTATTGCAGCGTGGTCTTATCGTGCGTACGCCGCAGGGACGTCAGGCAACCCCTGCCGCATTCGAACACCTGGGGGTACCGCTTCCACCGCAGCGCTAGAATCTTCGTTGCGGCAAGCACACGCAGAGGGGATGACGCCATGCTTGAGAGGGACTACATCACCGAGCTAATCTCGCAATTTGTCGAAGCCGTCACAAGAGCGCTGAGACTTGCCGTCGAAAAGGGAGACCCGGTCTCTTGTCAAGCTGTGGAGCAGCAGGTGGCAGACCTCGCCGATCTTGATGTCCAGACCGCCATGGCCCTCTCGCCAGACTCGCTCGTTACGATGCTCGTGCTTTCTGGCATGGGAGACTCAGTTGCTTCCTACGTCTGCTACGCCCTAGACCGCGTCTCGCGCGTGTACGAGGCACATGGAGAAGAGGAGCTCGGAGGCCTTCGGCACCTTCAGGCGCAGGCGGTCGCGGAAAGCTTTGGCTGCGATACCGCCACGCCACCGGAGGAGCTCGCTTCACTTGACGCCGAGCTATTTGGCTCTTCGGACAAAGGCGAATAGGCTACGGCAGACCTAAGTTCCAACCGTGTTCATATTATCGTAAACATCTGCTTTAAGTTGAACATTCAGCTTACATTTGGCATACTGAAGCCTAATACAAGGGCTCTGGTATGTCGGAGGTGCCATGGCACTCTCAAGAAGCATGTTCAAGGTGCTCGTCGCGCTTGCACAGTCTGAAGTTCGAATGACGCAACGGCAGCTTAGTGTTGTGTCTGACCTATCCCTTGGAACCGTAAACGCCGTTCTGCACGACGCAGAGGATGCGGGCCTCGTCGAAGAGGGGCGTCTTACGCTCGATGGCCTTAAGTCCCTGAGGCCTTATGAGGTTGGGAACGCCATCATCATGGCAGCCGGGCTCTCCTCGCGTCTTGCCCCCATCTCCTATGAGAAGCCCAAGGGACTTCTTCGCGTTCGCGGCGAGGTCCTCATTGAGCGCCAGATTCGCCAACTTCAAGAGGCTGGCATCACAGACATCACCGTGGTGGTGGGACACAAGAAGGAATACTTCTTCTACCTTGCCAGCAAGTTTGGCGTACACATCAAGGTCAACCCACAGTACGCCACGAGGAACAACAACTACACGCTGTGGCTCGTGCGCGATCGCCTAGACAACACCTATGTCTGCTCGTCTGATGACTACTTCGAGGAGAATCCCTTTGAGCATTACGTCTACGAGGCCTACTATGCCACGCAGTATGTAGGTGGCCATACTGACGAGTGGTGCGTCTCGACTGGCTCGGGTGGCCGCATCACCGAGGTGAGCGTGGGTGGCTCCGATGCTTGGGCAATGCTCGGCCATGCTTACTTTGACAGGGCTTTCTCCACCGCATTCGTCCCTCTGCTCGACGACGCCGTGCGCAAGCCAGAAATGGCGGACTATCTCTGGGAGGATGTCTTCCGGTCACACATCGGAGAGCTGCGCATGGTCGCCCGCAAGTACTCGGGAGCGGGGATCCATGAGTTTGACACTCTCGATCAGGTAAGCGGCTTCGATTCCGCATTTATCGAGAACGTCGACTCGAACATCTTCGACAACATCGTTTCCGTGCTTGGCTGCGACAAGTCGCAGATTCACGGCTTCTATCCGCTCAAGCAGGGACTAACCAACCTCTCGTGCCACTTTTCGGTGGGCGAGGGCCCTGACGAGCAGGAGTATGTGTATCGGCATCCCGGCTTGGGCACCGAGAAGTTGGTTGACCGAGCCGCCGAGGAGGCAGGTCTTCGTCTTGCGCGCGACTTGGGCCTCGACAATACCTTTATCTACGAGGATCAGCAGCAGGGATGGAAGATCTCGCGCTTCGTCCCCAACGCTCGCCCTCTCGATCCGCATGACCCCGAGCAGCTCAAGCGCGCCATGCAGATGTGTCGCAGGCTACACCAGAGCAATGCCACACTCAACAGAAGCTTTGACTTCGTCGAGGAAGGCCTTGGTTACGAGAAGCTCCTCGCAGAAAAAGGCCCCATTGGGATACCGGGGTACAACGAACTCAAGGAAAAGGTTCTCCGCCTTAAGGGCTATGCCGAAAATGATGGGTTCGCTCGTTGCGTCTCGCATAACGATTTCTTCTACCTCAACTTCCTTATCGACGAGCAAGACCAATACAGCCTCATCGACTGGGAGTATGCCGGCATGTCAGATGAGGCGAGCGACTTTGGAACGTTCACGGTGTGCTGTGAGCTCTCCAACGAGGAGGCGGAAGAAGCCCTGCAATACTACTTTGGTCGCACGCCAACTTCGCTCGAGCGTCGCCATTTCTGGAGCTACGTGATATTTGCAGGATGGTGCTGGTACATTTGGTCACTCGAGAAGGAAGCCGAGGGTGACAACGTGGGGGAGTGGCTGCTCGTCTACTACCGCTATGCCCAGGACAACGTGGACCGCGTGCTCTCTTGGTATGAGGGGGACGGGCGGAGAGGTAAACGCGAGGCCTCATAGCCACTTTTCCTAGGCAGCCGCTGTCCTCCTCATCTATTCTTGCATTATTCGTTCAATGATATACGCATAATGATGTATTATGAACGCCGCACATTGCTTACACGCAGATGACTTGCTCATTACATAAAAGCTCGGCGGTGGTGGAATGGCGCGACACAGGAAGACCAATGCAGCACCACCTGGGATATCCAGGAGGGGGTTCCTCACGCTTGCCGGCGGCGCGGCCGCCTGCTTGGGGCTGGGTGCCTTTGCGGGGGCAGGAGGAACCTTAGAGAACTCCGTCGTTATCTACTCATGCGGCGAGGGAATTCGCAACGAAACGCAGATGACTGCCCTGCGCCAAGTGTTTCCCAGCTACGACATTCGCATGCACTACATCACGACGGGCAACTGCGCGGCGCGTCTCCGTATGGAGGGCACCTCTTCCGAGGCTGACATCGTGATGGACCTCGAGGGCGGCTACATCAACCAGATCTCTGACAGCCTAGAGGTTCTCTCGGACTTCGACGAGTCCATCTTCTGCGAGGACCTACGCGACCCCGAGGATCGCTACTTTCCCTTCTCGCGCGAAAGCGCCTGCATTGCGACGAACGATGATGTTCTCTCGGAGCATGGCATACCTACTCCCACCTCGTACCAGGATCTTCTAGATCCCGCGTACGCTGGCGTGGTCTGCATGCCCAACCCCAAGACCTCGGGCACTGGCTACAACTTCCTCAAGAGCCTTGTGAACGCCTGGGGCGAGGATGCCGCATTCGACTACTTCGATGCGCTCGCGAACAACGTCTACCAGTTCACCTCGTCGGGCTCCGGTCCCGTAAACGCTCTGGTGCAAGGCGAGGCGGGGGTTGGCTTTGGAATGACCTACCACGCCGTCTCCGAAATCAACGAGGGTGCCCCGCTTTCTGTCCACTTCTTCCAGGAAGGCTCTCCCTGGGACGTGTACGGCTCCGGAATCATCCAGGGGAGGGCAAGCCGAAAGGCCGTCCACGACGTCTTTGGGTGGCTCTGCACCGAAGGGGTGCGTCTCGACAACGAGACATACGTTCCCGACCAGGTTCTGGTAGGCGTGGCGCCCGAGATCCCCAACTATCCCAAGGGCATTACGTATGCCGACATGACCGGCATCACCGATGTGGACGAGAAGATGCGCCTGCTTGAGAGATGGAGCCACTGATTGCCATGACACAACAGCATGCAGATTCGCAAACGGAAGCCAAACTCTCGGCCCATGGCATCACGAAGTCCTTCGACGGTCGCGAGGTGCTTCATGGGGTGAGCTTCGACGTGCGCGGCGGAGAGTTCCTCTCGATACTCGGTCCCTCGGGATGCGGAAAGTCGACCATTCTCCGCATCCTCATAGGCCTTGAGCAGCCAGATGCTGGTCATGTGGTTCTCGATGGCAAGGACATCACGGATGCAGCTCCCAGCAAGCGACACATGGGGATCGTCTTCCAGGACTATGCGCTCTTCGAGAATATGACCGCCTTGGAGAACGTCGAGTACGCATTGCGCTTCGACCCGGCCCGGCGCGAGCGTCGTGCGCAGATTGCGCTTGACGCGCTTGCGAGCCTTGGCATGGGGGACTATGCCAACAAGCCCGTTACCGGTCTCTCTGGCGGTCAGATGCAGCGCGTCTCCATTGCCCGCACGCTTGCCCTGAGCCCCGAGGTGATCCTTCTCGACGAGCCCACGAGCGGACTCGACGCCGATGCGCGGCTGGCGCTTCGCTCGCAGCTCAAGGACATCCAAAGCGACCACGGGACCACGATGATTTTCATCACGCACGACCAGGAGGAGGCATTCGCCCTTGCCGACCGAGTCATGGTGATGGGAGATGGATCCATCCACCAGATGGACGAGCCTCTGAGGATCGTCGAGAATCCCGCCGATGACTATGTCCGCGACTTCGTGGTGGCAAACCTCAAGACCAAGTATGACTCCCTCGCGAGGTTCGCCTCGCCGTTGAAGTAGGAGGCGCCATGTCTCGCAACAATGCCTCACGCGGAACAAGGCCGCTTGAGGCAGTGCTTCTGCTCTTCTTCTTGTTTGCGGTGGTGCTTCCCCTTGTGGGCATGTTCTCTCGACTTGCCGACCCAGAGGTCAGGGAGGTCTTTGGAACAGAGGCGTTTGCGACGGCCTGCACCAACTCGCTTGCGGTGGCGGCCGTGACCACGGTTATCTCGGTGCTTGCTGCCCTTCTCATGTCGTGGGTGCTCTGCAGGACTGCCATCCGGGGGAAGGGCGTGTTTGCCGTCCTCCTCACGGTGCCCATGCTCGTCCCGTCGCTTGCCCATGGCATGAGCCTAGTGTATCTCCTGGGGTCGAATGGCATACTAACGAACCTTCTGCATGGCTCGTGGTCAATTTACGGGTTTCCGGGAATTGTGATGGGATCCTTTCTCTACTCGTTCCCACCGGCGTTTCTCATGCTCTATGACGTAATGCGCTATGAGGACGCAACGCCCTACCAGGCGGCGGACGTCCTGGGTATCCCCAAGTCCAGTCAGTTTGCCCGTATCACGCTGCCCTTTTTGAGAAGGCCTCTCATCTCTGCCGTCTTTGCGACCTTTGCCCTGGTCATTACCGATTACGGCGTGCCTCTCATGGTTGGCGGCAAGGTCACGACGCTGCCTGTCCTCATGTATCAGAATGCAGTTGGGCTTCTCGACTTCGATACCGGCGCTGCCATTGGCTTTGTCCTTCTCATCCCCGCTGTCATCGACTTCCTTGTCGACGTGCTTGCCCGAGACCGAGCCAATGCTCGATACGTGTCGCGTGGATTCGACCTTAAGCCAAGCACGGCGAGAGATGCCTTGGGCTACGTTGCGGCGGTGCTGGTGACGGTTGCGCTGCTCCTTCCCATTGCCACCTTCTGCACGGTTGCGTTTGTGACGAAGTATCCGCTTGACCTCACGCCAACCCTCGCTAACGTGGGGCGTGCCTTCACCATGGGCACGGGGTCGTACTGGGCGAACTCGCTGTTCATAGCCATCGTGGTGTCTATCTTGGGGACCATCCTCGCCTATCTCGTGGCCTACATTACGGCGCGCGCCGGGGGCGTCTCCGCTCGTCTTCTTCACCTGGCTTCCGTCACAACCCTTGCCGTGCCAGGCATAGTTCTGGGTCTATCGTTTGCCCTTGCGTTTAAGGGATCTCCCATCTATGGGACGTTTTTCATTCTCATCTTGGTGAACCTCGTGCACTTCATTGCCTCGCCCTATCTCATGGCATACAACTCTCTCTCAAAGGTGAATAGAAACCTCGAGGCAGTTGGCCAGACCATGGGTGTGGGACGCGCCCGCATTGTGCTGGATGTCCTTGTCCCAGCGACGGCAGACACCATCGCCGAGATGTTTTCGTTCTTCTTTGTCAACTGCATGGTGACTATCTCTGCGGTATCCTTCCTCTCTACAACGCTCGATATGCCGCTTGCTCTCCTGGTGACCGACCTCGATGCGCAGCGTCTTGTTGAGTGCTCAGCTTTTGTGTCCGTCCTCATCCTCGTCACCAACGTCGTGGAGAAGGTGGCTGTTGCTGCCCTAAGGCGCCACCGCCATGCTTCGACGCCAGTTCTCCAATAGCGACCGGAGGTTAGTAAGCTATGACACACAGAGAGTTCCTCGTCCTTTCCACCATTGCCACGGCGCCCTCGCCACTTACCCAGCGGGCCCTGGCGGCGCAGACCAGAATGTCGGTGGGGAGCGTGAACGAGGCTGTTTCCAACCTCTCTGACCTTGGCTTTATTGCCAACAGGCGTGTCACCGACGAGGGGCTGGAAGCCCTGGAACCCTATCGTGCGAAGCGGGCGGTGCTCATCGCCGCTGGCTTTGGATCTCGCATGGTGCCCATTACGCTCAATACGCCAAAGCCACTGGTGCGTGTGGGCGGGAAGCGCATCATCGATACCATTCTCGATGCCGTCTACGCAGCTGGCATCACCGAGGCCTACGTTGTTCGCGGGTATCTCGGCGAGCAGTTCGACCAGCTCCTCTACAAGTACCCCACCATCAAGTTCATTGATAACCCCCTCTACAATGAGGCAAACAACATCTCGAGCATGGTTGTCGCCAAGGACCTTCTCCAGAACGCCTACGTATTTGAGTCGGACCTTCTCTTGAGAAACCCTAACCTCGTCACTCGCTACCAGGATCGTTCGAACTACCTCGGTATTCCCATGGAGCGCTCTGACGACTGGTGCTTCCAGGTCAAGAATGGCGTCATCAAGCATATGGGAATTGGCGGCGAGGGCGGTGTCTGGCAGATGGCGGGCATCTCGTACTGGACGCCGGAAGATGGCGCAAAGCTCGCCGATGACATCCCGGCTACCTTCGCTATGCCAGGCGGCAAGGAGCGCTTCTGGGACGAGGCACCGCTCACATATTTTGCCGACAGGTACAAGGTCCATGTTCGCGAGTGTTCTCTCTCGGATGTGACGGAGATAGACTCGTTCCGCGAACTTAAGTCGATTGATCCCTCCTACGACTGCTAGGCTAGTCCCATGTCGCTAACGTATGCCATCTTCTCTGCGCAATACCTCCCACACGTGGGAGGCGTGGAGGTGTTTACCGCAAACCTTGCCCACCAGCTCGTCTCCGGTGGGGACCGGGTCTGCGTGGTGACGTCTTCGCGCGGGGGAGTGCCAGAGGTCGAGACCCAGGCGGATGGCGTGCGTGTCGTGCGGCTCCCCAGTGTTCAACTTATGGGCGGGAGGCTTCCCCTCTCACGCCATGGTGCACACGAGCGCTCGCTCCTCTCAGCCGTCTCCAGCTTGGGCGTGGGCCGCGTCCTCGTGAACACCCGCTTTTACGGCACCTCTGTCACCGGCCTCCGATTTGCCAGTGAGCACGGCTTGCCCGCAGTCCTTCTCGACCACGGTTCCGCCTGGCTCACCTTTGGCCGCAGTGGCGCACTTGATGCTGCCGCCCATGCGTGGGAGCGCCACATGACTGCTCGCGACGTGAGCCTGGGAGCGACCTTTGCTGGCATTAGCGAGAAGAGCGCCGCATGGCTCTCGACCTTTGACATCAACGCGTCACTTGTCATCCCCAACGCCATTGATGCTGCATCGTTTCGCGCCGAGGCTTCGGGAAGGAACTTTCGCGTCGAGCTTGGCATCCCCGATGAGAAGAACCTCGTGGCCTTCGTGGGCAGACTCACCCCAGAGAAGGGCCCCGAGCGGCTCGTCGAGGCAACGCGCAAGCTTGGCGAGCATTATGTGGCTGTACTGGCGGGCGAGGGAGCGCTTCGCCCCCAGCTTGAGCGAGACCTTCCCGCTAACGTCCACCTGGCTGGCAACCTGAGCCACCCGGATCTTTCCGCTCTGCTCTCGCAGGCAAACGTCTTCTGTCTTCCCACCCGCTCGGAGGGATTCTGCACCTCGCTTCTGGAGGCAGGTGCCTGGGGCGTGCCTTGCGTTGTGCCGGATGTAGGCGGCGCACGAGAGGTGCTTTGCGGGGGCGGGGAAGCCTATGGCCGCATCACGCCAGACCGCGAACCCGCGACGATTGCCACCGCGATTCGACAGGTCGCTGAATCATGGGTTCCCGCCCGCTCCCAGGAGCTCCGCGCCCATGTCGAGAAGAACCTCTCGTGGATGGGGACTGCGCAGGCGCTCGAGCGAGCGTTCGAGCTTGCCGAGAAGAGCTAGCCCCTTCTCGGCAAGTGTTTTGGGCGCTAAACCATCCGCTGCCTAGAGCCAGCGTGCGTCTACATAGTGAGGCGTTCTCTGGTCCTCGGGTGGTGGCGTCATGTAGTCGCCATACCAGCGGGTAAGGCAGAAACCGAAGTCACGTGGCCCATCAAACTTCTCGCCCTCGAAGTCGTAGGGGCAGGTATCCGTAATTATGGAGCGAGGCAGGCGCTCGCTCGGCCCAAGGGGCCACGCAAGCTGCGCGACCTCAGCGCTTTCCTCAAGGGGTGTGGCACAGGCGATGCCATCGACCTGTTGGGCAATCTGATAGATGTCCTCCTTGGGCATCACCGCCTTGAGCACGCGCTTCCCGAGGAGGCTTATGGCCGAGGAACCCTCATGGACGTTGGCTGTGAGGTAGTCGTACTTGTGCCTGAGCTTTGCTATCTCGTCGAAGGGCTTGTCGCTTGATCCAATTCCGTCGACAGGAAACACGTCAACCCATACGCCCGTACGGCACCATCGCTCGTCGACGTAGTGCTCTATGACTTCCGTGCGCGTGTCAACCACTTTGATGAAGGGGTAGATGGAGGAGCGGTCGCGGTACCAGATGATCTTGTAATATGGCTTAGACGAAAACCGCTCAAACGCCCCGGGCAGGCGCTCGTAGTCATCTCGCGGCATGAGAAGATCGATGTCGTCGTCCCATGGGATGAAGCCATGGTGGCGTATTGCGCCCAGGAGCGTGCCGTAAGCCATTATGCAGGTCAGGCCGTCCTCGTGGCACACCCGATAGAGCTCTCGCATGATGTCGAGCTCAATGGCTTTCATCCCGTCGATGTCTATGCGCTTCTGTCCCATCTCGTCCCCGTTCGGATGACTTGCGAGCGTCTGATAGATTGTAAGCTCTCGGTTATGTTTGACTGGGCGCGTCGGGGTACTCTCTGGTTATTTTCCGCTTGGGGGCGGTCATGCCCTTGGCGTGGAGCCGTCAGTGCAAAAATGAGCAGACGCCCATGCTGACTACCCGTTGCATTTCGTCACCCGACCGGAGCATCCGCATGAAAACAGTCTGCGTGTTCACGCCAACATACAACCGCGCCTACATTCTTCCGGCGCTCTATGAGAGCCTCGTCTCGCAGACCTCCCAGGACTTCATGTGGCTCATCGTGGATGACGGCTCCACCGATGACACGTGCTCGCTGGTGGATTCCTGGAAGCAGGAGGGCAAGGTGGACATCACCTATGTCAAAAAGGAGAACGGGGGAAAGCCGCGCGCCATCAACACCGGCGTTGAGCTTTGCGAGTGCCCGTTGTTTTTCTGCGTAGACTCAGACGACCACCTGGTCCCAGGCGCAGTTGCGCGCATCGTCGAGGATTATGCGCCAATTCGCGATGACGACCGCATCGCCGGCATCGTGGCGCTGAGAGGCACCGACGATCACACCCCCATGGTCACCTGGATTCCGGATGGCCTTACCGAGGTCAAGTACTGGGACCTGTTCGAGAAGTATCACTTTGCCGGAGACACGTCGCTCATCCACAAGACCGATGTGTTGCGGAAGTACCCCTACGACGTTGCCCCGGGGGAGAAGTTCATTGCCGAGACCTCCGTCTACTACCGTCTCGACGAGCACTATCTCATGAGGACCGATAGCACCATCCTCACCATCTGCCATTACCTCCCAGACGGACTTACCAAGAACTTTGCGAAAAACGCTCGCGAGAACCCCATTGGCTACCGCAAGCACAAGCTCTACTGTGCGCAGCGTTCGCAGACGCTCGTCGGGAAGTTCCGGGAGACCACGCTCTACCTTGTAGGTTGTCGCATGTCGGGCGAGAAGAACGGCCTCTCGAAGGCCCCCAGCAAGGTCATCGGCGTACTGTGCGAGTTTCCTGCGTCTCTCGTCTATCACACAGTATTCGGAGGGAAGAAGGTCAATGGCTGAGGGTCTCTCACTCAAGAAGAACATCGCATGGAACTCTGCCGGTTCCATCGTGCGCTTGGGCTGCAACTACCTCGTCACGATTGCCGTGGTTCGACTTTCCCATGGCTTTGACGCAGCCGGTGCTCTCTCGCTTGCCATGTCTGTCTCGAACCTCGTCGCCCCGTTCGCAGACTTTCGCCTGCGCACGGTTCAAGTGACTGACGTTCGCGGCGAGCACAGCTCTGGCGAGTATGTGGGACTTCGTCTCCTTACGAGCGTTCTCGCCTTCGTGGCGGGCACCATCTATGCAATCCTCACGTGCTCATTTGACGCTGTGCCGGCGATCATTGCCTATCTCGTGTCATCGCTCGCCGCCAACTTCATCGAGGGCCTTCATGCAATAGACCAGCGCCATCTTCGTATGGACTACATCGGTCGCTCGTATATGATGCAGGGCATCTCCAACCTCGCCCTCTTCTCGATAGTGCTGTGGTTCTCGGACTCACTGGTGCTCGCCTGTGTCTCCATGGCTGTCTCGACTCTGGCAATCTGCTTTGCCTATGACATGCCGCGGGCATCTGGCTTTGAGCCCACCAAGCCAGTCATCGACCTGCGCTCTGCCGCCCGCACGCTGGCAACGCTCCTGCCTCTCGTTATAGCCCAGGTGTGCTCGAGCGCCATCCTCACCGTGCCCAAGCAGTACCTTGCGGCCAGCGTGAGCACGGCGGCCCTGGGCATCTACTCCTCCGTAGCATCCCCTGCGACTATTGTCCAGATGGGCGCCACCTACATCTACAGCCCCCTCCTGGGTGAGTTCGCCCAACGCTTCAAGAACGACAAGTCTTCTGCGCTCAAACTCTTCAGGCGCACCATTGAGGGAATTATTGGCATTACCGTGGTCTTCTCGGCTCTCTTACTCATCTTTGGGCAGTGGGTGCTCGGCCTGCTCTACGGCCAGGAGATTGTTGAGTACAGCTACCTTCTTGGGCCAGCCGTGCTCTGCACCTTTGTGACTGCCTTCGCCTGGTTCATGAATGACCTGCTCCTCTCGCTCAGGGACTATAAGGCGAGCTTCCTCGGGAACGTGATTGCTACCGTTGTCTCGCTTGTAATCACCGTTCCCATGGTGGATCTCTTCAGCATGAACGGCGTAAGCTGGGTAGGCGTTGGGTCCTACCTCACGGCAGTCCTCTCACTGGCGGTCTTCTTCGTGCATGACTGCAAGAAGCTCGACTCGGAATGAGACAAAGTGGAATGAGACAAAGGGACAGTCCCTTTGTCTCATTAAGGAAGGGAAGAAGATGGACGAGTTTCGGCCATATCCTGAAGGTGCCCTTGAGCGCCTGCAAGAGGCGGAGCGCAAGATTCTTGCCGTGGTCGACGCGCTCTGCCGCGAGAACGGCATCGACTACTTTGTTGACTCGGGGACCTGCCTTGGTGCGGTGCGTCATGGTGGCTTCATTCCCTGGGATGACGATACGGACATTGGCATGCCCTTTGAGGATTACCGGCGCTTTCTCGAGCTTGCCCCCAAGGCGCTGCCTAAGGGTTACTCGCTCGCGACGTGCGAGACCACACCAGGCCTCACCTCGCTCTGGACCAAGGTGTTTCTCGACGGCACGCGTTTCATAGACGAGGCCTCCAGGGAGGCCGGGTGCAACCAGGCAATCTTCCTCGATGTCTTCCCGTACTTTCGCGAGGAGCAAGACCCCTCTCGAGCTCGCACGCAGAAGGCAACGTGCCTGAGGCTTCAGCGCATGAGCTACCTGCATGGCATTGCCCACCCCAAGATTCCCTCAAACACGTCGCTTCGGGGCCTCAAGGCCACGGCGTGCTCCGTCGTCCATCACACGCTTGCGCATGCATGGCAGCCGCAAGAGCTCTCTCGTCAGCTCCTCGAGGCTGCCCAGCCCACGGTTCCCTCAGAGAGATGGTTCAATGCAACATATCCCATCGCTGGAGTCTTCGATACGGTCACGCTCTTCCCCACAAGAGACATCGCCTTCGATGGGATGACCCTAAGAGCGCCCCACGATTGTGATACCTACCTGCGTACCCTCTACGGCAATTACCATGAACTCCCGCCTACGGACGCGCGCTACACCCATCTTCCCCGAGTGCTCGACTTTGGGGATGGCGTGAACGTGATGGGGGAGTAGGCGCAGGGCCTCCCGCGGTGCCCTAATCCTTGTCGCTAAGCTCCTTCTCGCTGAGCGCGATCTCCTGCGAGAGCTGCTCGACCTTATCGGTGAGGCGCGAGACGTCACAGGCAAGGTTGAAGAGCTTGAGCAGCATGAGGGCTATCACCACAACGAACACAAAGTTGCTCGGTGAGAGAAAGCCGAGGAGGCCCGAGAAGAAGAACGCAATTCCCGGAAAGATTGCCAAAACCAGCAGCAGCGTCGCGGCGCAGACCCAATAGACCGAGTCGGCGATGCGAATCTTGGACTTCCTCACCTTGCGAACGACAACCGAAAGGGCGAGGAGGGCACCAATAATGAGGACAACGCGGAGAATTGGGGACATGACAGGTCCTATCTAAACCATTGGAAGAGCAGGATGGAGAGGCATGTGCGCGCCATGTAGGCAATCGAGGACATGAAGTGAAGGTAGCTTGTCCCACCTTGGCGCTCGCGCATCTTGGCGGGAATCTCGATGACCTTAGCACCTCTACGGATGAGAAGGGCAATGGTATCTGGCTCCGGGGCGAGGTCGAAACCGTGGGCGAGCTTCTCGATCATGGCGCGGTCGTACATGCGCATCCCGGACGTTGGGTCGGTTATGGTAGCGCCGGTCGTCTGGCGTATGAACGCGGTGATGAGTTTGGCGCCAACGCCGCGTGCTCCCTCAGCGCCGCCGCCTGCAAGGTTGCGCGAAGCTATCACGATGTCGGCGCCCTCATCCTGCATGGCCTTTGCCATAGCGGGGATGTACTCGGGCATGTGCTGCCCGTCTGAGTCTATCTGCACTGCGGCGTCGTAGCCATTGCGTAGGGCATACTTCATGCCAGCTTTGACTGCGGCGGTAAGCCCGCAGTTCACCGGAAGGTCTATGTGACTTAGGGCCAGCTCGTCACAGATGCGGGGTGTCGCGTCGCTTGAGCCGTCGTTGACGATGAGGTAGTCCACGTCCGGGCAGGTGGCAGTTAGCTCCTGCACGGTGTTTGCAAGGCACTCCTCCTCGTTGAAAGCGGGGACGATGGCGAGAACTCTCACGGGCCGCCTTTCCTCTCGTACGTTCGTATTACGCATTTCATATCATGGTATAGCAGCCGGTCGTTGTCATGGTCAGACCACGGGGCTGCTCAAAAAAACTCCCCCGCAAGCAGCGGGGGAGCCAAGTCCCACAAATCCCCAGGAGGGGTATGCGTTGGGCTATGAGCTAGATCTTGCGGACGTTGGAAGCCTGGAGCTTACCATTCTGGCCGGTGGTGATGTCAAACTCGACAGCCTGGCCCTCCTCCAGGGTCTTGAAGCCGTCCATCTGAATCTCGGAGTAGTGGACGAACAGATCGTCACCATCCTCACGAGAGATGAAGCCATAGCCCTTGTCGGGGTTGAACCACTTAACAGTACCCTTTGCCATGTCGTGCCTTTCTTTCTTTGCCCCGCAGGACAAAAAGCTGCGCTCTCGCGCGATACCTTGTGGCCCCAACAGCCACGGATGCTATATTACCCCAACGATTCTGCGGATAGCTCATAAATTCCCAAGTGGTAATCAATGGCCGCTTCCGGCCTCATGCACACCGCTCACAAAGAAGTGGCTAGTGTCTCTCTACCTCAAGGGCTTCTCGCCAGCTCGCTATTGCACAGTCCGCTGCGCTTACAACCTCCTGCTCGTTTTGCAGGGGGTTGTTGCTCAGTACGGCACAGGCTCGCATTCCGGCTCGCTTAGCAGAGCAAATACCTTGGAGAAGGTCCTCGAAGACCATACAATCTTCAGGTTTTGCAGAGATACGGCTAGCAGCCTCGAGGTAGATGTCTGGTTGGTCCTTGCCGCAGCCTACCTCCTTTGCGCAGGCCACTGCGTCGAAGAGGGCGTACACGTCCACATGTGCCTTCATGGCTGCGAGAACATCGGGGTCGTTGGTAGTCGCCAACGCTATGGGCACATTTGCACTCCTGAGCGCGGTAAGGTAGTCCTCTGCACCTGGCCGTAGGCGAACCTGCGAGGCGTAGAGCGCGCGGCCCATGGAATTCCACTCGTCGCAGATTTCCTCCACGGAGTCTTTGAGCCCGTACCGCTCGATGCACCAGCGCGCTCCTCCTGCAAAGCCGAGCGTAGTAAGCGTTCGTCCCACCTCAGGTGTGTATGAGATGCCACGTGACCTGAGGAAAGCAATGTCTACCTGCCGCCAGAACTCGTAGGTCAGGGCAAGCGTGTCGTCAAAATCGAAGATGGCCGCCGCGAAACTCGGCGGCCACAGGGGGTTCTCGCTGTGCGTTTGTCTCATGTACTTCTTTCGTTGACTAAATAGGAGGTAATACTGTATCAATGTCGATTCTATGTCACACTGGGAACCTCATATTGTTCGTCTTTGGAGAATCATGGCTAAAACGAAGCAGCGATTTGCCGGACTTCTAAGCGGCTTGGCACTTGTCCTGGGTGTGGTGCTCGCCCTCGCCTTGGCTCCGTCCACTGCGAAGGCGGCAACCACCACGTACACCACCGCAAGCTCAGATGGTTCTCTCTCTACGCACTCGAACATCTCTCAGGCGCTTTCGGTGGCCAATCAAACGGGGAGACCCATTGCCATCGATCCTGGTCACGGGGGATGGGACTCCGGTGCCAATGCAAACGGCATGAAGGAGGCTGACCTCACCTGGAAGATCGCCCAGGCATGCAAGGACTACCTCGAGTCCCGCGGCGTCACGGCCTACCTTACGCGCGGTCAGTACGAGTACGTTTCGGTTGCCGGCCGCGTGGATCGTGCGGTTGAGAACAACTGCTGCGCTATCATCTCCATTCACATCAATGCCGGCGGGGGAAGGGGAGCCGAGGTAGAGTCCACCAACTCCTCGAGCTTCAACCAGGACCTGTACTACGCTGGGCAGTCCCTCTCGGCCCTTGTGCTCTCGGGGCTCCAGTCCAGCGGGCTTACCGTCCATGGCGCTGGCATCATTACGAGGGACTATCCGTCTGGCCAGAACTCCTCACTCTACGCGGACGGTTCCGTGGCAGACTACTATGGCATAACCCGCTATGCGAGAAAGGCCGGCATCCTTGGCGTCATCATCGAGCATGGCTTCATTGATGGCACGTCTGATGCGGCAAAGCTCTCAAACGACTACTACCTCGCGAGCTTTGGTAAGGCAGACGGTGCTGCAATCTACAACCAGTTCTACAGCTCTGATACCTGGTGGAGCGTCTCGGGCATCAATGTCTCGACTACCGAAGCCTATGTGGGCGAGGCTGTAACCTACTCGCCGAAAATCATGGGAGTTGGCGAGAATCTCACCTATAACTACGTGTGGGCAAAGCCAGATTGGTCTTCGTGGGGCTCTACCGTGAAGAGCACGGGCTCTATGATCACTTCCGCTTCCGGCACCTTCACACCAACGGAGCCGGGTACGTATTGGCTGTTTGTCGATGTGTGTTCCAACGGGACGTCAAAGACCACGCGTATGGTGGCAGTAACTGTGAAGAGCGGTTATGGCTATAGGGGCGTTAAGGTCACCACGGATACGCCTGTGGCGGGCGACTCCGTTACCTTCTCCGCTAACGTCGTCGGTCAGACCTCCGGCCTCAGGTACAACTACGTCTGGTCCTACGAGGGCTCCTGGGCGAAGGGCGAGTGGGGCTCCACGGTGCTCTCGACCGGCTCCGACACCGCCGAGACAGCCGGATCGTTCACGCCCACCAAGGCCGGGACCTACACGCTCTACGTGGACGTGGTGTCCCCGGACGGCACGCGGGAGACCAGGTCCACCACCGTCGAGGTGAAGGAAGGCCACGTCTACAGTGGCGTTGAAGCCAAGACGCCTTCACCTGTCTTGGGCGACTCCGTTACCTTCTCCGCTAACGTCGTCGGTCAGACCTCCGGCCTCAGGTACAACTACGTCTGGTCCTACGAGGGCTCCTGGGCGAAGGGCGAGTGGGGCTCCACGGTGCTCTCGACCGGC
>JALCMG010000003.1 GCA_022648325.1 Olsenella sp. | reverse complement strand
ACGGCGAGGACTGAAGCAGTGTGGCGCCGGCGACGGACTCGACGTGGCGCCTGGCCAGCGTGGGGTCCCCGTAGCGGGCGAAGATGACCTCGCCCTGCTCGGTGAGCTTGAAGCGGCAGTTGACCGAACCCTTGGGCTGCGAGAGAACTGCGCGGTTTGCCGGGCCGCCGCCGCGTCCAACAGCGCCGCCACGGCCGTGCATGAGCACCAGGTCGATGTCGTTCCTCTCGGCCCACTGCGCGATGGCCGCCTGCGCCGCGTGGAGCACAAGCGTGGCGGAGGTGGGGCCGGCGTCCTTGGAGGAGTCCGAGTAGCCGAGCATGACCTCCATGCGCCTACCCGTCTGGGCAAGACGCTTCTGGACGGGCTCGAGCTTGATGATCTGGTCGAGCGTGTCCACGGCGTTCTCCAGGTCCTTGACCTGCTCGAAGAGCGGGATCACGTCGAGCACCGGCACGTCGGCCTCGTGCGCGAAGGCGAGGCGGGCAAGCTCGTAGACGTCGGCCACGTTCTGCGCCGACTGCGTGAACGAGATGATGTAGCGCCGCGCGGCCTTCACGCCGTTGATGCGCTGGATGCTGCCGATGGCGCGGAAGGTGTCGAGAACCTCGCGCGTCATGGGCTGCAGCTCTCCCCTCTCGCCCCAGCGCCCGTGCTCGCGAATGTCCTCGAGCGCGCGGGCGTGGACGAGCGAGTGCTGACGAAACTCCATCTCGACCAGGTGGAACCCAAAGGTCTCCGCCTGCCAGATGAGCTTCTGCAGCGGGCCGTAGGCGGTGCGAACGGCGCCGGCCGCGGCCAGCGAGCGCTGGACAACGCGCAGGTCGGCAATGTAGTCGTCGGCCGAGGCGTACATGATGTCGGCCGTGCGCTGGATGGTTGCACGCAGGCGGTCGGAGATCACGATCATGACGGCGCGGTGCAACTCGGAGGTGGAGACCTCGAGCGCGCGCTGCGAGAGGACCTCGCTCATCTCGACCTGGTGGTTCCACAGGTTCACGAGGGCGTCGGAGGGCTTGGTGAAGCGCGCGTCCAGCGTGAGGTTGCGGCCCACGTAGTAGGTCCTGTCGGCCAGGGCCTCAAGCACGTGCACGCGGAACTTCTCGGCCACCTTGCGGCTCACCTTTGCGGTGACGTTGGGGTTGCCGTCGCGGTCGGAGCCAATCCAGCTGCCGGGGTGGAAGAAAGCCGGGCACACGGGCGGCACGGTGCCCGCGCGCTCGCCCAGCTCCCAGTCGTCAAAGCGACGATAGACCTCGGGCACCATGTCGAAGAGCGTGGCGTCGAAGATGTCGATGACGGTGTCGGCCTCCTCGACGGGGGTCGGCTTCTTGTACGCGATGGGCGAGGTGCGCACCAGGGCGTCGATCTCCTGCAGCATGAGGCGCTCGTTCTCCACCAGCTCCAGGCCGGAGAGCGTGGAGCGCTTGGCGAGAAGCTCGGAGGTGCGGCGGATCTTGCCCTCGACGGCCTTGCGACGCGCCTCGGTGGGGTGCGCGGTGAAGACGGGGTGGAACTCCAGGCGGTTGAGGAGCGCCGTCGCCTTGGCGCGACCACACTCGTCAACCAGCTGGCCATATGCCACCGTGAGGTCGTTGATGGGGTCTGCGGTCTCCGTCGTGGCGACCTCGCTCTCGCGCCTGCGCAGCGAGGAGACGCGGTAGTTCTCCTCGCAGATGTTCGCCAGGTGGAAGTAGGTGACGAAGGCGCGCATGAGCAGCGTCGCCCTGTCCATTGAGAGGCCATCGATGGTCGAGACGAACTCCTGGAACGCCTTCTCGGCAAGGTCGGCCTTGTCGTCGGTATGCGCCACGCCGTCTGCGTAGGTCACGCGGATGGCGTCGCCCAGCAGAAGGTCGAAGGTGGAGAGAAGGTCTGGGTCGTTCTCGACGAGCACCTTGCGGACCAGGCGCAGGAAGAGCGCCAGGTTGTCGCGGAGCTCCTCGGGGACGTCCACCAGCGCGAGGGCCGAGCGCGCCTGCTCGGCCTCGCTCTGCCCTACGGGGGCGCTTCCCTCCCCTAGGCTCGATGCCTCGGTTGTTGTCATGTGTCCTCCCTCGGCTCCCGCCGGTCCCGCCGACGGGCTTGCACGTGTGCTGCATGTCGCTGCATGCAGGACATACCATAGCAAGCCCACGCAAAGCCGGCGTAAACCCTACCGAGCAAACGCAAAGGCGAAACGCAACGTACACGATGGGGCCGGGTGAAGGCCCTCGCGCGCATGGCGCGATACAATGGCCCCTATAGAAAAAGAGACGATCAAGACAGACGAGAAGACCTTGGCCCCCGGGGCCTTGAGAGGATGGTTGGCGCATGGCACGAACAAGCAGGCGGCGCGAAAGAACCCGGCAGGGAGGTCTGAGCTCGCTCGTGGGGTCGCGCGCCGGAAGGCACGAGAGCCGCCCCCCGGCCTCTAGGCCCAAGAAGGAGGGCTTTCTCCGCCGCGTCACCAACCACTGGTGGAACCGCCTGATCTCCTCCGTCTTCTCCGGCAAGGTCTCGGAGCAGTCCGAGCAGTACCTCTCGCACCAGACCACGCGCGACTACGTGTGCAACTCCATTGGGCAGGCCGCCTGGGGTGGCCTCTTCCCGCTCCTCACCATCGTAGCCACGCAGTTCGTGGGCGCCGAGAACGCCGGCCTCTTCTCTATGGCAATGGTCGTGGGCACGCTTCTCTTCTTTGTGGGCAACTACGGCGTGCGCACGTACCAGGTCTCGGACATAGACGAGATGGACTCGTTCAATGACTACCAGGTCAACCGCATTGCCACCTGCGTGGCCATGGTGCTTATCGGCCTTCTGTACTGCCGGATAAGAGGCTACGACGCAGACATGACGACCATCGTCTGCGGCGTGATGGGGTTCCGTTTCTTCGACGCGCTGGGCGACGTCTACGAGGGCAGGCTCCAGCAGAAGGACAAGCTCTACCTGGCTGGCATCTCCCAGGCGGTGCGCTGCGCCCTCTCCTTTGTGGTCTTCACGATCCTGCTGTTCATCACGCGCAACATGGTGGTCTCGAGCATTGGCATGGCCGTTGGAGCCGCGGCGTCCTTCGTTTTGCTCACCCTGCCGCTGGCCCTCATGGAGACCGAGCGCTCGCTGCCGCTCACGTGGCGCGGCGTGAAGGAGATCTTTGTCAACTGCTTCCCGCTGTTCCTGGCGGCGTTCCTCTACAACCTCATCGACTCGATGCCCAAGTTTGCCATCGAGGGCGTGCTCTCGTACGACAACCAGCTCTATTACAACGCCATGTACTTCCCCGCGCACGCCATCCTCATGGCTGCGGCCATGATCTACAAGCCGCAGCTCCTGCGCCTGGCGAGCATTTGGGACGATCCGGAGCAGCACAAGCACTTTGACCTCATCATCCTGGCCATGATGGGCGTCATCGCCGGCATCACGGTGATCATGGGGCTCTTCATGGGGTGGCTTGGCATCCCCATCATGAGCTTCCTGTACAGCCTGGACTTCGAGCAGTTTAGGCCGCTGGTCTACGTGATGGTGGCCAACGGCGGCATCTGCGCGGCGATTGACTTCCTGTACCAGATCATCACGGTGCTGCGCGAGCAGCAGGCCGCGAGCAGGCTCTACCTCATCGCCTTTGCCTTCTCGGTGCCGGTGCTGTGGCTGCTCGTTGGGTTCTCCGGGCTCTCCGGCGCCGTGGTTGGCGCCGTGGTGGTGATGAGCATCCTGCTGGTGCTGCTGCTCTCCGA
Source organism: Olsenella sp. (assembly GCA_022648325.1). Taxonomy (GTDB): domain Bacteria; phylum Actinomycetota; class Coriobacteriia; order Coriobacteriales; family Atopobiaceae; genus Tractidigestivibacter. The sequence goes on along the minus strand of JALCMG010000003.1, from coordinate 228,194 downwards.
GTACTTCACCATCCGCAAGCACCTCGAGCGCTACTAGTCGCGGCGGCCCAGGGTCTCTCCCCCTCCGTTCTTTATCGGTTTCTGGGAATTGTGTTGGCCGCCAACTGGGCAAACACGACCTTCGATTATCAAAAACCGATAAAGAACGGAGGGGGGGAGCGGTGAGGGAGGAGAGGGAGCTGGCGGCTATGACTCGTCGTCGCCCATCTCGAGGGCGTCGGCCCGCGAGTCTCGCCGTCCCTTCACCGCGCTTGCCACGTGTACGAAGAGAAGGCCCAGGACGGCCGAGGTAACGGAGCCGGCGAGAATGGCGCACTTGGCCGCCATGACCTCGTTGGGGTCGGGGAACGCCAGCCCAGAGATGAGGATCGACATCGTGAAGCCAAGGCCACCCATGATGCCCACGGCGATGATCTGCGGCCAGTCGACGTGCTTGGGCAGCTTGGCAAAGCCAATGCGCACGAGAAGCCACGTCACCAGGATGATCCCCAGCGGCTTGCCCAGCATGGCGCCAAAGTAGACGCCCTTGGTCACCGGGTCTGCCACGATGGTCGCAAGGTCCATGTCCACGATTCTCACCTGCGCGTTCACGAACGCGAAGATGGGCAGGATCACAAAGTTCACCGGCACCGAGATATAGCGCTCCATACGCTCCAGCGGCGGAGTCACGTGGTGCATCACGCGCTCCACGCGCATGGCTGCAGTGGTGAAGTCGTGCTGGCCAAGGACGTGGCTCTCGTCGTCGTACTTGTCGTCCAGCTCGCGGGCACGGGCATCAAGCCAGTTGCCCAGCTTGGAAAGGCGCACGTCGGAGCGGGCGGGCAGGAAGAATGCCAGGATGACGCCGGCCAGGGTTGCGTGGATACCGGAGCTGTACATGCAGACCCACAGCACCAGCCCCACCAGCATGTAGGGCTTGGCGGAGTAGACCTTTATACGCGAGATAATCCACAGCACGATAATCACGCCGAGAGACGCAGCCACCCAGGCAACGTTGGGCGTCTGCCCGTAGAAGAGGGCAATGACCACGATGGCCAGGATATCGTCGGCGATGGCGAGGGTCTGGAAGAAGACCTTGGTCGCAGGGGCAATGCGGTCGCCGAGAAGCGACATGACGCCTAGGGCAAAGGCGATGTCGGTCGCGATGGGCGTGGCCCATCCGTGCATGGCGCCACCGGCGTTGATGGCAAGGTAGATGGCCGCAGGTGCCGCCACGCCGCCTGCGGCAGCGAGCATGGGGAGCGCAGCCTGGCGGGGTTTTCTCAGCTGTCCCACGGTCATCTCGTACTTGAGCTCGATGCCAACGAGAAGGAAGAAGATGGACATGAGGAAGTCGTTGACAAACCCCTCGATGGTAATCGAGACGGTCGCGGGGCCAATGCCCAGCGAGAGCGGCGCGTGGAGCACCTCCTCTACCGCCTCGTAGGCGGGAGAGTTGGCCGTGATGACCGCCGCGATGGCAGCAAAGACCATGACCGCAGCAGCTATCGTGCCGTTTGATGTCACCTTGTGGACCGCGCTGTGCTGCTCGATGCGCCTGATCACTGCGGGCTCACCGTAGATGCTTGCCATTGGTTGTGTTGTCCGTTTCCTTGAGGAGAGGCCGCTCGGGCCCTTCGTTACCCTCTTATCCTACCCAATCAATCCTGCAAAGTTATTTTACCGTTGTTGCAGAAGATGACCGGGTAGCGTCGGGGGTGGCCAAAGCCGGGGCGTCGCTCGTGGCGGGCGCGACAGGCTCCTGTGTCACCGCGACGTCACCGAGGGCCAAGACCTGCTCGACATAAATTTTTGCAGCAAGGCTCACGACCGCGGCCTCGATGGTCCTGTCGAGGGGGGAGTCAATCCGGGTACCGTTGGCATCGCGGAGGTCAATCACGGGCTCCACCGCCGGGGCCACAAAGTCCGGCCCCACCGCAAACTGCTCGGCAAGCGCGCACTCGAGCGCGGAGCAGAGCTCGTCGTAGGTGTGCGCGAGGTTGAGATTCTCCTCCTCGACGTGCCGGATAAGGCGGGTGACCTGCTCGATTGAGAGCACCCGCTTGAAGAGACACACGCAGGTCACGTAGCAGATGTGGCGCCTGGTGTAGCGATGCTTGACCGGCGCGGGGACAACGTGGCGCTTGACGTAGTTGTTGACCATGGAGCCGGTAACCAGGGGACCCTCGTCCGGCAGGCGCATAAACGAAAGCTCGTCATCGACCAGGGACAGGAGCTGATCCAGGTAGAGCTCGATGCGCGGGAGCTCCGAGAAGCGGGAGATATGGATGCTCGTCATGCGCTCGGCGAGGCTGCGGTACGCGTCGCAGACACCAGAAACATGCGCGCGGTCCTGCTCGTCTGCCATGGCCGCTCCCCTCTCGCAATGCATTGAATTCTTTGTGATTAGATTATCTAGTATTAAAAACCAGATGCAATGGCTATAGTTGTGCCAACGAAAAAAACGGACGCGCTCTCCTTCTCCGATGTTCATTGGAGGGAACGTTGAACAGCCAGAAGATTGCAGTCATCACCGACACGGGAACGGACACGCCTGCCGCGTTTGCGCGCGAGCATGACGTACGCATCGTCCCGCTGCGCATAAACTTCTCGGACGGCTCGACGTTCGAGAGCGGCGTCACCATCACGCCTGAGCAGCTCATCGAGCGCATGGCCACCGAGGTCCCCTCGACCTCGCTCCCCTCGCCCGCAACGATCCGGCGCGAGTTCGACCGCGCTCACGATGACGGCTACGTGGCCGCAATCTTTGTGAGCATCTCATCTGGCCTCTCGGCCACCTGCGACACGGTGCGCATGGTCGCCGACCAGCTGGACGACTTCCCCGTTGTTGTGGTGGATTCCAAGAGCATCGGCGTTGGCGCGGGGCTTGTGGTGATGGAGGCCGTGCGCATGGTCGAGGAGGGTATCACGCTGCAGCACATCGGCGCGATGCTCGAGCTGGTGACGCGCAAGAACTCTGTGTTCTTCTCGGTAAAGAGCCTTGAGTACCTGCGGAAGGGCGGTCGCATTAGCGCTGCCGTGTACCGCCTTGGGTCCGCGCTCAACATCAAGCCCGTAATTACCTGCAACGAGGAGGGCACCTACGTGGTCGCGCGCAAGGCGCGCGGCTGGGAGCGCTCCATCGACACGCAGATCTCCCTTGTGGAGGAGCAGGCGAGAAAGTACGACAAGGTGCGCGTGGCCATCTGCTGCTCGAGCGCGTGCGACATGTTCGACGAGCTTGAGGAACGCGTGCTTGCCCAGGTGGACAACGCCGTTGAGGTCATACGCTCGGGCATCTCGGCCGACCTCTTGGTTCACACCGGCCCGGAGATCGTGGGGATCTGCATCCAGGGGGTGTAGGGGCGCCGGTGCCACGGCCGGGATCGCGGCGCGGCTGGGACCGCGGTGCGGCCGAGTCGCCGGAAGGCAGTTTTTGATGCGTTTTGCAACAAATACACGCTTCCGGCGACGCCCGCCACTAGGCGACGCCCAGCGGCGTCAGGCACCGGCGCCGTGCGCCCTACTCACCCAAGCGCGACACCATGCGAGCAACGATGGCGGCGCAGTGCTCTGCCGCTGCCGCCTCGAAGGCGGAGTACTCCACCGGCGTCGTAGACCCCGGCTTGTCCGAGATCGCGCGCACCACCACGAACGGCACGCGGTTGAGCCAGGCCGTCTGGGCAACGGCGGCACCTTCCATCTCGCAGCACATGCCGCCAAAGTCGCGCGCCAGGCGCTCCTTCTCGCCAGCGTCTGCCACAAAGACGTCGCCCGAGACAACGCGACCCTCGAAGGCGCACACGTCGCCGGCCACGTCGTGCGCAGCGGCCACCGCCTGGGCGCGCAGGCCTTCATCTGCTGGGAAGCCCACACACCCCAGCTGCGGAATCTCTCCCGGCTCGTAGCCAAAGACCGTCGCGTCCACGTCGTGGTAGCGGCAGTCGGTCGAGACCACGATGTCGCCGACGTCGATGCGAGCGTCAAGAGACCCGGCCACGCCGGTGTTGACCACGTGCGTCACGCCGTAGCGGTCGACAAGCACCTGCACGCACACGCCCGCGTTGACCTTGCCCACGCCCGAGCGCACGACCACCACCGGCACGCCTCCGAGGGTGCCAGCGTGGAAGTCCATGCCCGCGACAGTCGAGACCGACTCGCCCTCAAGGCTTGCCACGAGGTGCGCAACCTCGACCTCCATGGCGCCGATGATGCCAACCTTGATGTCGCTACGCATTGTGGCTCTCCTCGCTGTTATCGCTGTCGAGCAGTGCCGGGTAGGTAAGGTGCGCGTCGTCGATAACCTCGAGCGTGTTGGCGAGGTAGCGCTGTGCCCACCAGTGCGCCAGGTTGAGGTCGGCATCATGCCAGTTGCCGCAGGCCTCGGGGCGGGCGCCAGGGATCTCTCCCTCGAAGTCGCGCACAAACTCGAAGCAGCGACGCACGAGAGGCAGCACCTCGCGCGAGCTGCACTGGCCAAACACCACCAGGTAGAAGCCCGTGCGGCAACCCATGGGGCCAAAGTAGACCACCCGGGTGGCCCACCCGGGGTCGTTTCTCAGGAAGGTTGCCCCTAGGTGCTCGATGGCATGGGCTGCGGCCGTGTCCATGACGGGCTCGCGGTTGGGTGCCGTGAGGCGCAGGTCAAAGGTGGTGACCACGGCGCCGGTGTCGGGGTCCTCGTCCACGCGGCTCACGTAGACGCCCGGCTCGAGCACGAGGTGGTTCACGGTGAAGCTTGCGATTGTCTTCATGGCGTCACTGCCTTTCAGTTGGTTGCATGCGCGTTGGCCGCCGCCTCGGCGACGCCGGAGGCAGGCCGTGCGATCCATGGCGCGCGCGAGAGGGCGCGCACGAGTGCGTCTGCCTGCGCGGAGTAGTTGGAGCCTGCCACAAGATGGAGGTGCGCCGTGCCGTGTATGCCCAGGGGGCCAAGGCCATCAAAGAGGACCTCGGTCGAGAAGTCCGGCACAAGCGCCGGTCCGCATGACTCGCCGGCGAGGCGCTGGACCTCGAGGGTCACCGCGTCGAGGTCGCTGCCCTGCTCGACGTAGAACTCCACGGGGCAGTCGGTGACCGACCACGCCGTCTCGCGCGTGAGCGCTGTCTTGTTGAGGACGGAGTTGGGGATGACCTCCACCTTGCCGCCCTTGTCGCGCACCATGGTGGAGCGCCAGGTGACGTCCACCACCTCGCCAGTGAAGCCGCCAACGGTGACCTGGTCGCCGGGGCGGACAACGCGACCCATCATGAGTCCCAGCCCAGCGACGATGTTGGACACCGTGTCCTGCAGGCCAAAGGAGATGACCACGGAGGTCACGCCCAGGGCAGCGACAAAGGCGGTGGGCTGTACGCCAAAGACTGGCTGGAGCACCGCGAGAAGCGCGAACGCCCAGATGACGGCACGCACGATGTTGACGAAGATTGACGCCTTGGGAACGCCGGCCGCGTCCAGTGCGCGCTTGAGGCCGCGCACGATGACGCGCTGCACGAGCAGCGCAATCCCAACGACCACGGCAAGGTAGACAATCTTGCCAATGAGCGCAGACGTGTATATGTTTGCGAGGATGTCCTCCATCGCTCCCCCAGACCTGGAAGCCAAACGGTTCGTGAGAAGCCATGATACCCTCCCGATGAGACAAAGGGACTGTCCCTTTGTCTCATCCATCACTCCCCCGCGCCGCAAGCGGTATGCCTAGCACCCCCAAGCGGCTATCAGCGTGGCTACTTTTCATGACTTTTACCTGCTCGTTCCCACCATGTGGAACTACCCCTTCCGCACCGTGGCACAGCCTCGGCACCAAGCCAGACGCTGCTTCGTACCATCTGGGATGAGGTTCGGGTTTGACTTTGGTCCTGTATCAACCGTTGGGAGGATGTCATGCTCAAGGCAAGTGTCGGGGAAAGCAGCAATCTGAATCCACGTGAGGCCGTCAAGGAAACTGTGGGCAAGCTCCGCACCCAGGACGAGGGCGTTGGAAGCGCAAAGGTGGTCTTCGCCTATGCGAGCTGTGCCTATGAGCTTCCCGCAATGCTCGACGAGTTCGCGAAGGAGCTTCCTGGCATACCGGTAATCGGCAACACCTCGTTCACCGGCGTCATCACCCCGGCAGGCTTCACGGGCGGGGACGGCTTCCTCGGCGCCATGGCTTTCGACGACCCAGGGATGTCGGTCGGCGTTGCCGCCTGCCCCAAGACCGATCCCGCACAGGACGCGGCTGAGCTTGGCGAGAAGGTCGCCCGCAAGGCCATGGAGGCCGCAGGCAAGGACGAAGCCCCGCTCTACTACTTCATGGCCGCCTCTCCGGCCGAGGAGGAGTACTACGTCAAGGGCATCACGCACGCCATCGGGCGCGTCCCCTTCTTTGGCGGCAGCGCGGCCGACAACGCCATCGCCGGCGACTGGCAGCTCTACACCTCCGACGGTGCCTTCCCCGACGGCGTCGCGGTGGCGTTCTTCTACGGCGCTCCCGCCATGGCGAACGTCTACACCGGTGCCTATCACGAGACCGAGGACGTGGGCATCGTCACCAAGACCATCGGCAACCGCATCCTGGCCGAGATCGACGGCGTCCCCGCACTCGAGAAGTACGCCTCCTGGCGCGGCATGGACATCGACGGCCTCAAGGGCGGCGCGCTTCTCGCCAAGTCCGTGGTCTCGCCGCTCGGCGTGAAGGACCGCCTCGGCGACCTGGTCGCAATCCGCCACCCGATGGCCGGCAACGATGACGGCTCCATCAGCCTGGGCAACAACATTGCCAAGAACACCGCCGTCATCCGCATGGAAGCCAGCGTGGACGAGCTCATCGCCTCGACCGGCGAGACGCTCGGCGAGCTCAAGGGCGAGGTCGCAGATCCAGCCGCCTACCTGCTGGTTCACTGTGGCGGGCGTCGCGCGGGCATCGGCGACCGCATCGGCGAGGTGGCAGACCTTCTCGCCAAGCAGGCAGGCGGCGTGCCGTTCCTCACCGAGTTCACCTTTGGCGAGTACGGCGAGGTCGATGACGGCTGCAACACCTGCGGCGGCCTCATGCTCTCGTTCACCGGGTTCTCCAAGTAACCGCAAGCGTCAATACCCACAAGCATCCCATACGAGAGGAAAGGACCTGCCATGCAAATGTTCCTTAACGGCAAGCCTGCCGACGCCTCGGACGGCGCAACCATCGAGGTCACCAACCCCGCAACCGGCAAGCTCATCGAGACCATCCCCTCGGCGACCGAGGAGGACATCAAGGCAGCCGTCCAGCACGCCAAGGCTGCGCAGCCCACCTGGGCAAAGGTGCCGGTGCACGAGAAGACCGACATCCTCATGAAGTTCCTCGACCTCGTGGCGCGCGACCACGAGTCGCTGGCCCAGACCCTCTGCGCCGAGACGGGCAAGCCCATCGTCGAGGCCCGCGCAGAGATCTCGAACATCCCCGTCGCCTTCCGCGCCTTCGCGGAGCGCGCGAAGCACCTTTACGGCGAGACGATTCCCGCTGGCATGGAGGCTGGCCAGGAGCACCACATCCTCATCACCCGCCGCGAGCCCCTGGGCGTCATCGCCGCCGTCATCCCCTTCAACTTCCCCTGCGACCTCTTCGACCAGAAGGTTGCGCCAGCGCTTCTCGCCGGCAACGCGGTGATCGTGAAGCCGTCGACCGACAACCCGCTTGCGCTCTGCATGCTCACGGCGCTTCTCGGCGAGGCCGGCGTCACGCCCGGCGCCATCCAGATCGTGACCGGTCGTGGCTCCAAGGTTGGCAACTGGCTCTGCACCAACCCCGACGTCGACGCCATCACCCTCACCGGTTCGACCGAAGTTGGCATCGAGACCGCTCACCACGCGGCGGACCACCTTGCCCACACTGCCCTTGAGCTGGGCGGAAACGACGCCTTCATCCTCCTGCCCGACGGCGACGTGGACCTTGCCGTTGACGAGCTCATGTGGGGCCGCATGTACAACACCGGCCAGGTCTGCTGCGCCTCCAAGCGCTTCCTCATCCACAGGAGCCTCGTGGACGAGTTCACGAGCAAGGCCGTGGCGCGCATCTCGGCGCTCAAGCAGGGCAACCCCGCCGACGAGTCCACGCAGATTGGCTGCCTCATCTCCGAGAAGGCCGCAATCAAGGCGGAGGAGCAGGTCAAGCTCACCGTGGAGCAGGGCGGCAAGGTCATCCTCGGCGGCCATCGCAACGGCGCCTTCCTCGAGCCGACGGTCATCGCGGACGTTCCTGCCACCGCAGACGTCGCCAAGGACATGGAGATCTTCGCGCCCGTGGTGCCCATCATCACGTTCGATACCGTCGACGAGGCCGTGGAGATTGCCAACGGCTCCAAGTTTGGCCTTTGCGGGTGCGTCTTCACGCGCGACATGAAGCTCGCCACGAGCGTCGCCGAGCGCCTGGAGTGCGGCGGCGCCGTGATCAACGGCGCGAGCTTCTTCAGGAGCTTCGAGATGCCGTTTGGCGGCTACAAGTACTCCGGCATTGGCACCGAGGGCGTCATGTCCACCTTCGACGAGGTCACGCACACCAAGACCGTCGTTCTCAAGGGCATCGTGTAATGGCTGCCGAGAAAGGCTGGGAAACGGGCCCGCATCGCTTGGTGCGGGCCCGTCTCGTCTACGCGGCCTGGTAGCCCATGCGACGCGAGAGGTGCCGCGCGGCGCTCATGACCTCGGCGGCAACCATGTCGATGCGGTCATCCGTGAGCTCCGAGACCGTGCCGCTCGCGCTGATGGCGGCCACCGCCTCGCCGCGGTAGTCGAACACCGGCGCGCCAACGCAGCGGTGCCCCAGCTGGTACTCCTCGTTGTCCATCGCCCATCCCTGGGCGCGCACCTTCCGCAGGTGCTCGACAAGGTCTTCTCGCGAGCAGATGGTATACGGCGTGTAGCGCTTGAAGTCACAGCAGTCGAGGATGCGGGAGAGCTCGTCGCCCGAGAGGCACGAGAGCAGGCACTTCCCCATCGACGAGCAGAACGCGGGCGAGCGGTACCCCACCTGCGTGTAGAGGCGCGTGTGGGGGTAGACGTCCATCTTCTCCATGTAGACCACGTCGGTACCCTCGAGCACGCCCATGTGCGTGGTGAGGCTGAGGTCCCAGAGCATGCGCGAGAGGCACGGCTTTGCCTCGGTGAGAAGCTCCAGGCTGTTGATGCGCGAGCTTGCGATCTCGATGAACTTGTAGCCCAGGCGGTATCCGCCCTCCTCGTCGCGCTCCACGTACTGGCGCGACGCCATCGAGGAGAGGATGCGGTGCGCGGTGCTCTTGCTTAGGCCCGTGGTCTTTGAGATGTCGGCGAGCGACAGCGGCTCGCGGCTGTCGGAAAGCGCCTCGAGGACGTCAAAGGCTCGATCAACCACGCGTATCGACTCGACCATAGCTGCTTCCCCTCACCGTCATATAACGTCTTGCACCTGACGTGGCTGATGCAGGCGCATCACCGGCGAGAAGAGCTTATGACATCCGTAGCGCGTGGCGTTCCACCAGACGGTATGCGGCGCTTTTCATCCGCGAGCGTGAGACAAAGGGACTGTCCCTTTGTCTCATCCCTCGATCTTCACGATGGGCGCAAAGCCCTTCATGAGCTTCTTGGTCTTGCCCGTGCGAGAGAAGCGCACCTCGATGGTGTCGCCCTGCGCGGAGATGACCACGCCCGGCCCAAAGGTCTTGTGCGAGACGCGATCCCCTGCCGAGAAGGACTCCGCCGCCTTGGCAGCATCCCTGCGCGGGGCCTGGGGGCGCGGCAGGGGCGAGGACGCCACCGTGCTCGGGGCCGCGGAGCCGCCCGTCGAGCGCGTGCGCGAGCCAAAGACGTGGCCGCCATAGACCTCAGAGCCGCGTCCGCTGCCAAAGGTGCCGTGCCTGTCTCCGCGCTTCTCCCAGCCCACGCCCGAGAAGCCCGAGGAGCCCACGCCCACGGCCTCAACGTCTGCCGCGGGAATCTCGTTCACAAAGCGGCTGCGCGGGTTTGCCTGAACCGAGCCAAAGGTGCGGCGCGTGAGCGCATAGGTGAGGTAGAGGCGCTTGCGGGCGCGCGTGATGGCGACGTATGCCAGGCGGCGCTCCTCTTCGATCGACGCCGGGTCGCCCTCGTGCGCCGAGTGCGGGAATATCCCCTCTTCCATGCCAGCGACGAAGACAACCGGGAACTCCAGGCCCTTCGCCGAGTGCACCGTCATCATGGTGACGGCGCTCGTCGAGCCCGCGAGCGCGTCCAGGTCCGAGCGCAGCGCGAGCCACTCCATGAGCGCCGGAAGCTTCTCTGCCGCGACCGGGGGCAGCCCGGCTTCCCCCTGCGGCTCAGCGCTCGCGCCTTGCGGCGCTCGCTCGCTCGCTCCGCTCGCGAAATCGCCGCTGGGGGAGGAAGTCGGGCCGTCCCCCAGGCCTGCGGCCCGGAGCTGCTCCAGGCTCTCGAGCGTCTCGACGGCGTCGTCGTGGGTCTCGTCGAACTCGGCCGCGACGCCGTAGAACTCCTTTATGTTCTCGATGCGGCTGTCGGCCTCGACGGAGTGCTCGGCCTCGAGGGCCCGGATGAGGCCGGAGCGGTCGATGATGGCCTCCACCACGTCCGAGAGCTCGCCCGTCATGTGGCGGCCGGCCTCGATGGTGCCCGTGAACTCGGAGAGGGCGCCCCGCACCTTGGGCGAGAGCAGGCCCTGCTCGGCGATGCACGCCTCGCACGCCGAGAAGAACGAGAGGCGGTTCTCGGCCGCATAGGTGCGAATCTTGTTGATGGACGTGGAGCCAATGCCGCGACGCGGCGTGTTGACAACGCGCAGCGCGGCCACATCGTCATCCGGGTTCACGACGACCTTGAGGTAGGCCATCACGTCGCGGACCTCCTGGCGGTCGAAGAAGCGCGTGCCGCCCACGATCTTGTACGGCACGCCTGCGCGCAGGAACATGTCTTCGAGGATGCGCGACTGCGCGTTGGTGCGGTAGAACACGGCCACGTCGTCGTAGCTGGTGCCCTTGTCGTGCAGCTTCTCGATCTCCGAGCCAATCCAGCGGCCCTCGTCGCGCTCGTCGGCGGCCTGGTACACGCGGATCTTCTCGCCATCGCCCGCGTCGGTGAAGAGGCGCTTGGCCTTGCGGTGGGAGTTGTAGGCCACAACGGCGTTGGCCGCGTTGAGGATGTGGCCGGTGGAGCGGTAGTTCTGCTCGAGCTTGACCGCGCGGGCGTCCGGGTAGTCCTTCTCGAACGAAAGGATGTTCTTGATGTCGGCACCACGCCAGGAGTAGATGGACTGGTCGTCGTCACCCACGACCATGAGGTTCCTGTACTTGCGGGCCAGGAGGTTGGTGATCGCGTACTGGACGCCGTTGGTGTCCTGGTACTCGTCCACGCTGATCTGGCGGAAGCGCTCCTGGTATGCGTCGAGAACTTGCGGGTTCTTGGCGAGAAGCTCGAAGGCCTTCACCAGGAGGTCGTCGAAGTCCATGGCGTTGGCGCGCTCGAGGCGGCCCTGCAGCACGCGGTAGACCTGCGCCGCCTTGCGCTCGAGCGGGGTCTGCGCCTGGGCCAGCATCTCGTCGGGCATGACCAGGCCGTTCTTTGCGGCCGAGATCTGCGAGCGGATCGCCTGGATGGGGAACTGCTTGGGGTCGACGTCGAGCTCGGACATGATGGTCTTGACCAGGCGCTTGGAGTCATCGTCGTCGTAGATGGTGAAGTTTGGCTGGTAGCCCACGAGCTCTGGGTCGTCTCGCAGCATGCGCACGCACATGGCGTGGAAGGTGCACACCCACATGCCGCGGGTGCCGCCGGGGAGCAGCGCGTTGAGGCGCTCACGCATCTCGGCCGCCGCCTTGTTGGTGAACGTGATGGCGAGGACCTGCCACGGACGCACGCCCTCGTCGGCCACCATGTGCGCGATGCGGTACGTGAGCACGCGCGTCTTGCCCGAGCCGGCGCCGGCGAGCACCAGGAGCGGGCCATGCGTACAGAGCACGGCGTCACGCTGCGCGGGGTTGAGGCCGTCGATGTCGATGGCGGAGGGACGGTTGGCCGCCGCAGACGCGGACGTTGCCGCAGGTGCTGTGGAGAAAAACGAGAACTGCTGGTCAGAGGACATGCATGTCTCCTGTGGTATCGAATTGACTCACAAGAGTCTAACGCCCGGAGACGACAGTATTCGGAACCTCCAGCAGAGTTCCGCATGGCGGCCGGATACGCTGCGACCACCACTCCCCCGGCGCGAAGTCCCGATCCCTTTCTCACCCGCTACACATTCGTGAACGAATCTGTGACGCGCGCAGGTCGATACACATTCGAGCGACGAATGTGTATCGATGGGATTTTGTTACCGGGCAACAAACCCCGTGGGGGCTACTCTCCCAAAACCGCGGAGTACGCCGCCATGGTGTAGTAGTTGTACGGCTGGTTGAAGTGCGGGAGGAAGAAGACGTCGAGCAGCGCCAGGCGATCGATGGTCAGCCCCTCCTGAATCGCAAGCGAGAACATGTGGATTCCCGCGCTCATGTCGTAGGCCGACGCCATCTGCGCGCCAAGGACCCTCCTCGTGGTGCCGTCGTACACCACGCGCACCTTGACCTCGGGGTTCTCGCCCTCCACGAAGGTCGCCTTCTGCACCTGCGAGAAGTCGCTCACGCATGCGTCGTATCCCGCCTTGCGGGCAGCTGCCTCGGTAAGCCCCGTTGCCACCATCTTGAGGTCGTAGATGCAGATGCCCGAAGAGCCCTGCACGCCCACGCCCTCGATCGCCGCCCCGCACGCATTGTGGCCGGCCACGATGCCCGAGCGCACGGCGTTTGTCGCCAGCGCGATGTATGCCGGCTCGCCGTCCTTGGCGTTGTAGAAGCAGCTCGAGCAGTCGCCCACCGCATAGACGCCACGGCGGCTGGTCTCCTGATGGTGGTCAACGAGAAGGGCGCCGTTTCTCAGGGTGTCAAAGCCCGCGTTGGCAAAGAGCTCGGTGTTGGGCTTGAAGCCGATGCACATGCACACGAGGTCGGCCTGGTGGGCGCCCTTGTCGGTGACCACGCGGGCAACCTTGCCGCCCACCCCCTCAAGGCGCAGGACCTTCTCGCCAAAGGCCAGCTTGATGCCATGGCTGCGGAGGTTCTCGGCCATGAGGCCGCAGAACTCCTCGTCGAAGTTGCTCGAGACGCAGGTGGGGGCCATGTCGACGAGCGTGACCTCGCGGCCGTTGCGCTGGAAGGCCTCGGCTAGCTCGACGCCAATGTAGCCCGCGCCAACCACGGTCACGCGGCGGATTGCGGGGTCCTGGAGCTTGTCGACCACTGCCTGCGCGTCCTGGAAGAGCTTCACGCGCTGGACGTTCTGGAGGTCGATACCCTCGATGCGCGGGATGATGGGCAGCGAGCCCGTGGCAAGGACGAGCTTTTCGTAGGGCACGTCGAGGCGGATACCGTCCGGCCCAACGGCATGGACCACCTGGGCGTCGTAGCCCACGGACTCGACGCGCGTCTCCATGTGGACCGTCGCGCCCTTGGCCTCGAAGCCCTCCTTGGTCTGGTAGAAGAGGCCACTTGGACCCGAAATCTGCCGGCCGATCCACAGCGCCATGCCGCACCCCAGAAAGCTGATGTTGCTGTTCTGGTCGATGATCACGACCTCGTTGCCGGGGTGGTTGTCGAGGATGGCGTTGGCAGCCGCGGTCCCCGCGTGGTTTGCGCCGACGATAACGATCCTGCTCATGTGCTCCCCTTCCCTCCCGCAGCGTGCCGCGTTGCCATTTAGGTCTCAAGGCATGAGGCGAGGCAACGCTTACGGAACTAATGTTACTTATTTAATATCATATATATGATATACATCAAGCAGCAATCTCTCATTTATCGGTGGAAGGGCGCAAAGGCCTCGAGGAGACAATTAATTTACTCGGTCAAAATCCATTTAATTGAGTAATACACCTCTCTATCATTCGCATCACCAAGACCACCAGAGAAGGGATGCTCAGATGAAGTGCTCAGTTTGCGGTGCAACCATGAGTTCCAACGCGAGGTTTTGCGGTAACTGCGGAAGTCTACTCACGCGTTGCGAATCGACGTCCGATCCCTCCGAGAAGGGACGCCTCGACGAGACTGATATCGAAGTGAATGACTACGCTGTCTCTTCAAACGCTGGAGCGACCCAAGATGCTGTTCGCCAGGCTCTTGAATCAAGCTATGTTCGTTCGCGACTCGCAGTCGACGAACTCCACGAGGCGGAGAATGACGTCGCGTACCTCTCTATGGCGTATTCGGAAGCAGAGAATAGGGCCAAGCGGATGTCTGTCGTTGGACCGCTTCTCACCCTCATGATTGCCCCGACCATCGCGACAATGCTCTCCCCAAACGGTGACATCCAGGCGTTGGCGCTCCTCTTCACGTCCCTTATTACCCTTGCGGGCGTTTGGGGAGTTTGGGGGCTTTGGACACTCGGAAAGGAGAAAGACCTGCTCTTCTTTGGGAACACGGTAGTCTTTCTCATCTTGTTCGCAATAGTAGCTGCCATTGGCATTCTCATCGGAATCCCGTACTTCATCAAGCAATGGAAGAACGTCAAGCAGCTGTCCCTCCAATATCAAGATGCCTGCGCGAACCTCGCCAAAAAACAGAAGAGGGTGCAGGACATGGCAATGCCCGACCAGCGACTCTACTGAGTACCGTGGAGTTTCCGGAGCTCTTCCATCCGCCTCTTGCTTAAAAGTTTGTCCATCGATACGCCCTCGTCGATGCAACGACGCAAGAGCTGGGAGCCGCGCCATCCATCCCGTTCAATTGAGTCATCAAGCATATGCTTTAGCTCGACACAACCCTCAAGCCGTTCCCTTACTCGGGCCTCCCCTTTAGGATCCCCGCTGTATTCCCTCGATGCTATGGATGACACGCTCTGACCAGAGAGAAAGAGCTCCCGCACCTCACACGTCTTAAGACGGCTGGCTTCGTTCTTTGCCTTAGTCCTGCACTCATCGCTGCAATACTGGCGCTTCACTCCCCGATGGCCTACGAGGGAGAACGCCTTTCCGCAATAGGCACAATAGCCCAGAAGAGCTTTCGATGACGTTCGCCCGAAGTCCAGCCAGAGGTACGACAGATAGTTTGCAAACGAGAGATAGCCCGTATCCCGTTCTCCTCGAAAGACGTCAATCGAGACTCCGGACAGGTGCACGGTCACGATCATCTGGACCAAGGCATGGATAGCATCAGAATCATCGGGCCCAAGGGCAGCGGGGGTAAAGATGAGCTCTTTACTACTCGCAGCGAAAGATGACGCGCTCTCCCCATCGCGGTTAACAATCCCGCACTTTTCGACAGGGGCGTCGAGGGTGCCAAGCTTATCCGTACCCACGTCGAGCAGCCCGGAAAACACCTCCTTAAGCATCTCGTACTCGCCGAAGGAGATCTCGTGTCCCAGTCGAACGGCAAAAACGTCCACCAAGCCGGGCCGCGCGCAAAAGGGGCAACGCCCCTCCTGGGAAAGCGGAGCAGCAACGGGAACCGCAAAAACATAGTAGAAGAGCCCGTCTTTGGCATTCATCCGCCGCACAAAAGGGCTCTTTCCAAAAAGCGAGAAATACGTCCCTGTCATCGAGAGCCTGGTGTGAAAGATGGCAAAAGAGCCTCCTTGCCAAATGTCTTGGCAACAATACTTGCTAACCTTCCTGTTGCTCTTGTCGTTGAGCTGAGCGATGGGATTAATGCCCATCACGGTTTCCTGGAGCGCAACCGCAAGGTGGGCGGAGTTAGCCGCATAAGCCCAGTCCTCAAGGCTCTCCTGCTCGCGGGCAAAAAGCGGTCCTGTTTGGGACGCCAGTTGAAAGAGCCTCTCAGCAGGCATTTGAATCTCTGTCCGCTGAATTACGCACGCTGCAAGATCAACCAACGTGGTTTGGGGGTCGTTGTTTGCACTCCGCCGCGCCGCGAGAGACTGCGGAGGAATGGCCTCATACGAAACCATAGTCTTTACTGTCTGTGGGACAGCACCTCTTCCTGCGGGTCTCATGCAGTCCAGCTTGTCATCCCATGACTCAAACGTAATCCCCGAGATGGGGACGC
The DNA here is from genome assembly GCA_022648325.1 of Olsenella sp. Lineage (GTDB taxonomy): Bacteria > Actinomycetota > Coriobacteriia > Coriobacteriales > Atopobiaceae > Tractidigestivibacter. The sequence continues at coordinate 212,207 of JALCMG010000003.1, read as the reverse complement.
AGCCCTTGCTTGTAATAGTTTGTGAGAAGTCCATTTCTACGGCTCCCACCATCGAGGTTCTTTGTCTCACAGGTTCAACAGCAAAACTACTGTAAACGCCCCAGTGTTATCGTCTGTATTTGCCGAAACGGCGAATACCCCAGAGAAAGGTCTTCAATGTACTGCCCCCAGTGCGGCGCACGCCTGAAGGATGGATCTCATTTTTGCACTCAATGCGGGATTAGGCTGAGTGACTACCAGATGTCATCGCCTTCCGCCTCGGCATCTCTGCGAGAGAGCAAGACAAACCCGGAGACCCTGACCACACCAAATGCTTCCCGTACAGCAGAAACCACCAGTGCCGAGCAGGACGAGGACACGGGGGGCTGCCAAGAAAACACTTGGCGCATTTCTCGCAACCACGGTGGAGTTTGCGGGTCTTTCCGTTCCTGCGTTCGCGCTTCCGGCCGCCATCGCAGCGGTCACCGCAGCCGCCATACTTGTGCATGTGGCTTCGTCACCAAATGTCGCATCCACAGAGACACAAGCCCCCAGCCAGGAGATCGCCGAGCAGAACGGGTCACCACAGCAGGAGGACTCCTCTGCTACCCAAGAAGTAACTTGCAGCTTTGCTACGCAAACCGAAAGCAATGGCGATAACAGGGAACTCTCCTACATCCAACTAACTAGCACGGAACCCAATGACGCCATCGAGAAGATCGACCAGAATCTAAAGAGCCGGGAGGAGGCCGCAAAGAGCAGCCGGAATCAGACCATCATGGACGAGGTCGATATTCCGGGTTCAACTGCGAGCTATCGCCAGTCGATCACATATTTCAACGATGGCTATCTGTGCGTCGTGGAGTCAGAGTATGTCTACTTTGGGAGCGCCCACGGTAATCATCTGATAGACGCGGCCACTATCTGGGACCTCAGAACCGGTGAGACCGTAACCCCAGCCAAGTTCGTAGGACTTTCCGACAGCGACCTTGAAGGTATGGCGGATATTGCGGCAGGAGAATACCTAGCAGCGAAGGGCACTAGCTCCTCAACAAGCCGTCCTGATGTAGAGGCAGAGCCGCCCGTTTACGCTTTGACCGCCGATGGGATAGTGGCAATCTTCCAAGAGTATGAACTCGGCCCATATTCCGATGGTATGCCTGCACTCGTTCTCTGCGATCTAAACGGGACAAAGACCACGGAGCTGACGACCTACCAGCTCGCCTTGGCAAATGAAGACAATATGACAGGGCAGCAGTTCTTCTCGCTCGAGCAATAGCGTCATCACTTTCCCCCAGCGCTTAGGAGGTCCCATCATGTATTGCACCAATTGCGGAACAGAGTTGAGAGACGACGCGAACTTTTGCCCCAATTGTGGTTGGTCGGTTCCGCAAAAGAGCAAAGGGCGAGGCGGCACTACCGAGAACCTCCCAAATGCCATTGCCCCTTCGAATGTGTCCGCCGTGGGGACAGCGCCAGCAGAACATGGGCGGGCACGCCATCGCGCGACTCGAATCAGGGTAGCCGTGGCATGCGTTCTCCTCGCCTCTTTGGCCGTTGCGGGGTCTCTCTTCTACATGCGCTCAGCGGCCAGCGTTGGCGGGAACAGCGATACCTCACAAAGTGACGAGAAGACCTCCCTGACCCCTCAGCCGGTTACCGTCACCATCAATGCGCCAGGGTATTCTGCGAGTGCCACGCGAATCCCTCTGCACATCACGGGCACTGATCTCGAGGGAGCCAAGGTCGACGCTACAGAATATGTTGGCATTGATGATGCCAACATCCAGCTCAACCCCGGCACATACCAAATCGGAGTCCTGGCATCTCCTATCCTCGAAGACGGCTCCATCTATCAGGCTCCCGATGATCCCATCGAGCTTTCGGTGCCCGACCCCAGCGATAACGAGAGCGATACAAGTGCTTCCGGAGGTGCTGCAGAAACCAGCTCCGATTCAAATGCTGCGTCCATCTCGATAACGCTCGAGCCAATAACCAACCCACTGATGGTGACAGACGAGCAAATTAAGGCCTCGCGAGACGCAGCCGCTTCCGACCCCAGCGATAACGGTAAGGCAACAGAATTAGCCAAGGTGGCCTCCGATACGCATGAGACGGTAAAGGAGCGGTCCCAGCTTGCCATCGAGTTCGTCAAGGCAACCCAGTCTGCGCAGGAGCCATTCCCAGACGATGATTTGGACATCACGACCGTTGACGGAACCGTCTGGAGAGAAAACGTCCTTTCGTATCTCGAGCCCGGAACGAGCGTTTATGACTCATACGACACATTCGGGATAATGGCGGTAACCATCGTCAGGAACCCTCAGGTCACGTCGGTTGAGGGCGATGCATACACGGTTTCATACCAAGAGGCCGGCACTCAAAATGCTATCCCAGGCTGGTCAAAGCGATTCAAGGATTACGCCGTGAAGCTGACGTTCAATTCAGAGAACAAGATCATCAGCGAGGACATCGTCAGCTAAGCACCTGGCATTGGCATCTCTCTGACCGCATTGCCATAATGCTATTCGGCAAGTGGCAGATGCGCACAGCACGAGGGGCAGTAGCTGCCAAGCGGCCTAGCCAACCAAAGCTTCAACATGAGGGAGTTTAGAGGTGTTGAGCGTCTTGAGGTCATACGTTGATTGGAGGTTAAGCCAGAACTGGGGAGTGGTTCCCAGCGCTTGCCCGAGAAGCCACGCCATCTCAGCGGTAATGCCACGCCTACCGTTAACGATGTCGGATACCGCAGATTGCGGCTTGCCAATCGCCTTGGCAAGCCGGTACTGGCTAATGCCCATAGGCTCAAGAAACTCCTCGAGGAGAATCTCGCCTGGGGTGGAGATATGGCTATGAATGGTAGTCACAGAACTCAACTCCTATCGCTTCTCCGTTCCGCCAGGTAAAGCAGACGCGCCATTGGCCGTTGACGCGGATGCTATAGCGCCCCTTCATGTTTCCCTGCAATCGCTCGAGCCTGTTTCCGGGAGGCACGCGAAGGTCACTAATATCGGCTGCCGCATCAATCATCTGCAGCTTCCGATATAAAGCCTTCCTCACTTCTGGGGGAACCCGTCGGGATGGATATGCCGCGGGGTCTTCTCAGAAGAGTTTGATGCCTGCTGGGCAAACTGCATGTCCCATCATTATTTCTGATTTTCAGAAGTAATGTTACCTCAAAGCTCCAATCGAATCTACCAAAAGCAACGACTGTCTCTCACTTACCTCCTCGCGCAGAGAAGGTCGAGCTGCCCCACCGCAAAGGGGAGTTCCAGCTGGTAGAGCTCGCCATTGGTGACGAGAGGCGCTGTCAGCGCGAAGCTGCGAACCGAGCACCCGGGCGAGGGCACCTCGAGTACGGCGCCGGCCTCCGCGCGGTTGCGACAGCGCACGGCAACGTTCCAGGCGCCGCCCGCGCCAGCCGAGGCATGCTCGACCACGCCCACGAGGCGCCTCTCGCGCTGGTAGTCCACCCTACCCGGATTCTGCTGGGGCTTACCCAGATAGAAGCCCGTGGAGTACGGGCGGTGGCTCACGAGGTCAAGCTCCCGGCGCCACGGGGTTGCATCCTCGCCGTCCAGCACGTGGCGGTAGGCATTGGTCACCGCCGCCGTGTAATAGGCACCTTTCGAGCGGCCTTCCAGCTTGATGGCGTCAATGCCGGCAGCACGCAGCTCGCCCAGGTGTTCGATCATGCAAAGGTCGTTCGACGAGAGCAGGTAGCTCGCACGACCGTCCTCGTCTCTTTGGGATCCTCGTGCTCGTCGTACGTGTCCTCCCCCCACGACCACGGCCAACGGCTGGGGTTGTGGTTGTCCCGGCTCGCGTAGTAGTCGAGCAGAAGCCAGTCCCTCACCTGGCTATCGGGCACGTCGTCCGGAATGCCGAACCTCTTGCGTAGATCCGTAATCGAGTACTGCTGCATCAGGGCATTGATGTCGGCCGCATAGTTGCAGCCTTCATCATTGAGCTTCCAAAGAAAGTCTTCAATCCTATTATCAATCTGGTCACTGCCCCAGTCCCACTCGGGATGGTATTTCCTCATGAGGTTGCGAATCCAGTCCAGCGTTGCCTGGGCTTGCTTCCGCCTTTCCTCATCCTTGCCATACCTAAGCGTGTTTTGCGCATTGACCCACAGGTGATGCAAGGGCCGTGAGATCAGCTGGAAGGCCCTGGAGCACTACAGAAGACACACAAGCGAAAAGAGACCATCCTCCCAGGTCATCACAGGGAAAATGGCCTCTTAAAGTGCAAAGGTCAGAATATGTCCACGGCACGTTCCACGGGCTGCCGAAGTCCCATGCGGACTCCTTCAGCTGGAGGTACAGCTACAAAGATTCTGCAGATGCATACACAGAGCACCTGCATGGGATGTGCCTCATGCAGGTGCCACTCTCCGGAATCGCCGCGATCGCCACGGTGCAGCTAAAGTTGCCTAAGCTACTTACAGTTCAGGAGACCTAACTATGCTGCAAGTACTCAGCCATTAATTGCTATTCTCGCTCTTGGAGTCGAGTGCATCTTTTGCCTTTTCACCCAACTCACTCGCTGTGTCTTTTATATCCGATGCGATCTCTTTAGTTTTTCCGACTGCCTTATCCATGATTCCCTCTGCCTTCAGGGAACCATCACCTGTCGAATTTCCAACAGCCTCTTTTACCCTGCCTTTTACTTGATCTGTAAATCCTTTATCAGTCATCTTGTTCTCCTTAGGGGAATATATACTAACTTTATAGTTTTGCCTCTCCTTTCTCTAGGAAAACTCATTGTGTAATGGTACTGGAAGTAAATCGGACGATCAAGCTTTTCAAGTATATGGGACCTCGGACATTTTGCCGGACCAACCGTCTATGCCGCATAGCCCAGTTCCTGTCTGTGCCGTCTGATCGTCTTCCATCCTGTCGACTTCTTCAGCCTGGCGTCACGGTACTACTCGATGTTGTGTTCTGTCGATGGCTTTTTAGCAGAAATCGCATCGGTTCCTGAGCGGTTCTCGCATCTAATGTGGGCTCCCCGTCTTCTGCAGCTTAATGGGGTCGTTTGAAGCACCTGAACTGCGCGAACGGCCCCCTTTTCCCGTGACGATTTATGTAGTGTAAAGGCCCCTCAGTCGGCCAGCGGCTTCCTCACGTCAGCCATGATCTGCCTTATCTGGCCCCTGGTGAGCACCTGCCTGGAGAGGTCTATGCCGACGGCCGCGGCCAGCTCGTCCGTCAGGTCGGTGCGGTAGTCGAACAGGTAGGCGTTAGCGTCGAGCCTGTGGCCGGCGACGCCCCTGAGCACCTCGGCAACCTGGGCGGCCGTGTAGCTGCGCCCCGTGTCGAGCTGCATCAGGCGCATGATGAGCAAGGCGATGTAGCAGACGAGGAAGTGCGCGCGTATGTGGTCCTCGCGCGACACGTAGACCGGGCGGGCGTCAAAGTCGCTTTTGAGCACGCGGAACGAGTCCTCGATCCTCCACAGCCCGCGGTACGCCTCGATGACCTCGCGGTCGTCCATCTCCTGCTCGCTCGTGATGATGCAGCAGTAGCCGTCGCATGCCTCGTCGGCTGCGATCTTGGCCTCGTCGAGCACCCAGTTGTGGCTGGCCGCCTCGCCGGTCTCCCTCACCACGGGCATGTCCCTGGCATAGCGCACGGAGGTCTTGGCGGCAGCCGACGACATCCCCCCGGATTCGATCGCCCTCCGCGACTTCTCGACGACCTTCTCGCGCTCGTGGCGGCTGCGCTCGAAGTAGTCGCGCGACCAGAGGGCGACCTCCTTCACGGGCACCGTGACCTTGCGTCTCCTGCCGTCTTCGCCAACGACGTAGACGGCCTTGTCCGCGATGCGGCTCTTGACCTCGAAGGTGCCCGGGGCGTTCCGCTCGTAGCCCTCGTCGCGGAGCGCCCAGCCCTTGAGCTCCTTGGTCGCCTTGCGCACCGACTGCGACAGGATGAAGCCGTTGCCGTCGAGCGTGACGGCGGCGATGTTGTTGGAGGTGTTGAGGCCCTTGTCGGCGACGACGATGACGCGCCCGGACTCCGGGCCGCCCGGACGGCGCAGCCCCGCCTTCCTCATCGCGGGGGGGCATCGTTGCCATGTCGTTCGTGCTGCCGGCGAAGGCCTCGTAGTCGAGGGGCAGCCCGTCGCCGTCCAGGAACAGGCCCATCTGCACGATCGGCGAGGGCCGGTGCTCCTTGGACACGCCGCGCTTGCGCAGGCCGCCCGCGTCCTCGTTCTCGACCTCGAAGTAGTAGTTGGTCACGTCGTAGTACAGGCGCGCCTTGTTGCGGGGCCCGCGCACGCTCTCCAGGTGCTCGTTCATGTGCTTGACCAGCTCGTCGGCGCGCGCGTTGAGGTACGTCAGCGAGCGGTAGACGTCGTCGAGGCTGAAGTCGCACTTGCGCGGGAAGCGCCCGCGCGCCTCGAAGGCGCCCCTCTTCGAGGCGGGCTCTGCGATGCGGTTCCACACGAGCAGCTCGAGGATGCGGCAGGGGTCGTAGGCGAACCCGCGCGCGGTGCGCCTCCTCTCGAAGAAGCCCCAGATCCCGAGGTCGCGGTGGAAGTATGCGCTGGGCACGGCAGCCCCGAGCTCGACGCGCCCCTCGGCGCGCTTGTCGATCTTTTTCACGGGCGAGAACTTGACGATCACCGGAGCCCCGGCTGCCCTGGCCCCGGCGTTCCTGCGCTCGACCTCGGCCTCGAAATGGGCGATCGGGTCGTCGTAGACATCCTCGAGGGCGTCGGCGTAGCCGATCGTCTCGATGGTCTTGGACCTGGTCTTGCCGTCCGGCGTGCGGTAGCTCTGCACGATGGACAGGTAGACCCGCCCCTTTACCTTCGCCTTCCTGAGATGCATGGGAAACGCCTTTGAACTGCGGAAACAACCAACGCGACTATATCATACATCCACGACAATCCACATGAGAAGTCATAGATACTTGACAAAAGAAAAGCCCTTCGAGCAGGGCAGACAAGGAGAAACATGCTCAGTTACGCTGCAAAACTCGGGCTTACCCAGATAGAAGCCCGTGGAGTACGGGCGGTGGCTCACGAGGTCAAGCTCCCGGCGCCACGGGGTTGCATCCTCGCCGTCCAGCACGTGGCGGTAGGCATTGGTCACCGCCGCCGTGTAATAGGCACCTTTCGAGCGGCCTTCCAGCTTGATGGCGTCAATGCCGGCAGCACGCAGCTCGCCCAGGTGTTCGATCATGCAAAGGTCGTTCGACGAGAGCAGGTAGCTCGCACGACCGTCCTGCTCCACGGGCAGCGAGGCCCCGGACTTCTCCTCCGTGAGCGACCACGCCCAGCGGCAGGGCTGAGCGCAGGCCCCGCGGCTCGCCGAGCGCTCCGGACCCATGAGGCCCGCCGAGAGCAGGCAGCGCCCCGAATACACCATGCACATCGAGCCGTGCGCGAAGGCCTCGAGCTCAAGCTCGCCCGTCACACGCCGACGCAGCTCAGCGATCTGCGAGAGCGTCATCTCGCGCGCAAGGACCACGCGCCTTGCTCCAAGGCGCGCGTACTCCTCGACCGCCATCGCGCTCATGACCGATGCCTGCGTTGAGACGTACATCGCCACCTGCGGCGCGTACCTGCGCGCCAGCGCAATGGCTCCGAGGTCTACCACGATCACCGCATCTGCGCCGGCGCCAGCAAGAAGCGAGAGGAACGCCGGCAGCGCATCGGCGCCCATATCGGTCATGACCGTGTTCACGGTAACGTGAACCGCGACTCTCCGCTCGTGTGCGTAGGCAATCGCCTGGACCAGCTCCTCGTCCGAGAAGTTGCGGCTCCCGACACGCATGCCCCACCGACGTCTGGCCAGGTAGACTGCGTTCGCGCCAAAGTGGATGGCCTCTCTCAGCTGCTCCGGGCCGCCAGCTGGCGCAAGGAGCTCCATGGGAATCGGCTCGCCCATCGCTAGCGCTCCTTGGCCAGAAGCTTGTCGAGCATGGCCGTGCAGCCGGCCATCACGTCATTGTAGGTGGTGTCGAAGTTGCCGGTGTACCAGGGATCCGCAACGTCACGCGGGCGGCCGGTCCAATCCATGAGCAGCGATACCTTGTGCAGTGGGTCCGCCTCGTGCACCAGCTGATCCGAGACGGGCGGCCACGAGAAGCCCATGCCCCTCTCGCCCAGAAGCAGCCGGTACATGCCGTCGTAGTTGTCGCGGTCCATGCCTACGATGTAGTCGAAGCGGTCATAGTCCCCGGGGCCCATCTGGCGGGCGGCATGGTGGCCGCAGGGGATGCCCGCGCGACGAAGGCGCTCGCGCGTACCGGGATGAACGTCGTTGCCCAGCTCTTCGCGGCTGGTTGCGGCAGAATCAATCTCGAAGGAATTCTGGCACCCAGCCCTGCGAACCAGCTCCTCCATCACGAACTGCGCCATGGTCGACCGACAGATGTTGCCGTGGCAGACGAAGAGAATGCCCGTACCGCTGGTCGCACTTCCTGCCCCGCCCCGGCTTTCCACCATCGACCCTCGTTTCCTCGATTCGTGCCAACGCACCCATGAGAGACGAGTATGGACCGCGTTGGGAGGTCGGTGCAACGCCTTCGAGGCCGCTTCACACCCGTCCGCGCAAGAGAAAGTCCCTAGATTACGTGCAAAAGCCGACTATTGTGTAAGTCATGCTGCGCGCTTTGGGCCAATGCGCCATATTCGGCACTTAAAACACGGGATTGTCCCCTCTCTAACTGGGGAACTGGGCTGTTCGGCCCCCGAAAACTCTGAAACACCGGCCCCAGACCACCCATCACCGCCGCTAGCAAGAAAAATAACCAACAAAATCTCGGCTTTTGCACGTAATCTGGGTTCCTTCTTGCACGGACGGATTGGCGACGCAGTTGATGGCACAATCTCACCGCTCGGCAGCAACCCGAGCGCCTTCTCCCCCAGTCCCACACGCCGCGCACTGCTAGGATTGCTGCAGCAAACGAGGGAGGGAACCCCATGAACGAGGCAGACGAGACAGACCGGGCGCGCCAAGCGCTCGCACGGGCGGCGCAGCGTTGTGGCTGGCCAGCTGAGTTTGGTGAGGCGCTCGCCATCTACCTGGGCTCCGTTGGAGCAATGGAGCGCATGGCCGCATACCTCGCCCAAGCGCGTCCCCAGTCCATGGAGGAAGCCGCAGACGAGGCGGTGGCCATCGCCGAGCAGCAAGACGCCTGGGTGGAGCGCAAGAAGAGCGAGTACTACAACGCCAAGATCACCGAGTTCTACAACCGAGGTCGGAACGAGTAGGAAAGGCATGCGCATGCTGGGCTGGCGACACAAGCAAAGCAACCAGAACCCGGAGGCAGCTACGCCCACCGAGGGCGGGAAGCTCCTCCCCGTGAGCGACAACTGCCGTGAGCTGGGCGGATATCCGCTACCAGCAGCCGACGGCCGCGCGCCAGGAGCAACAACGCTCCCCCATCGCTTCCTGCGCTCCGGATCTACCTCCATGCTCTCGCGCAAAGAGGCTCACTACCTGCGCAAATATGGGGTCGCCCGCGTGGTCGACCTCCGCAGCGCACAGGAGTGCGCAAGTTCGCCAGACGTCTTTGCCTCATATCCAGGGGCCACCTACATCAACGTACCGCTCTTTGGCACCAACCTGCACGACCCCAAGCTGCGCCTCCCCGGAGACTCCCGCGACTACCTGGCTTCCGGCTACCTCAGGATGCTCGACAACCACGAGGCCGTGCGCCAGATCTTCGCGGCCTTCGCCGAGGCGACCCCCGAGGAGTGCATACTCTACCACTGTGCCGCCGGCATGGACCGCACGGGCATCACATCGATGTTGCTCCTTGGACTGTGCGGCGTGGACCGCACAAGCATCGTAGCCGACTACACCTACTCCTTTGCTTCGCGCGATGAGGTTGACGCCTACATCTACCAGGGCATATCCCCCACTTTCACCACCGTAGACGTACTCGCACAGCTCATGGGGCGCGTATACGACGGCCTGCTTGAGAGCTACGGCTCGGCAGAGGCGTACCTCCTTGCCTGTGGCATCAGCAAGGCGCAGCTCGCGCGCGTGCGCGGGCACCTTACCGAGTAGTGCGAGCAACGAAAAAGCCCCGGCGCATCGGTGCCGGGGCTTCATCAAACTTCTAATGAGACAAAGGGACTGTCCCTTTGTCTCCCCTTTGTCTCCTTTGTCTCACGAGAGCGCCTTCTCGGCGGCCTCCTGGAGCTTGGCGCGCACGGCCTCGGCGTCGGCACGGGTGGCACCCTTGGCGAACAGGTACGCCTTGACCTTGGGCTCGGTGCCGGAGGGACGGAAGATCACCTTGTTGTCGTCCTCGAGACGGTACTCGATTACGTTGGCCGCCGGCAGCTCCTGCGCAGGCTCCTTCTGCAGGCCAGAGACGCGCGGCATCTCGGCGCCCTTGCCAAAGTCGGTCACGCCAACGACCTTGTAGCCGCCTATCTCGGTGAGGGGCTTCTCGCGCAGGTCGGTCATGATCTGGGCCATGCGCTTGGCGCCGGCCTCGCCCGGGAACTGGGCGTTAACTGTGCCGTTCAGATAGTAGCCGTACTGCTTGTAGAGCTCCTCCATGGCCTCGTAGAGGTCCATGCCGCGCTCGGCGTAGTACGCCGCCATCTCGACGCACATCTCCACGGCGACGATGGCGTCCTTGTCGCGCGCGTGCGTGCCCACGAGGTAGCCGTAGGACTCCTCGAAGCCCATGAGGAAGCGGTCCTCCTCGCCCTCGTCCTTGAGCTGGTCGATCTGGTCGCCGATGTACTTGAAGCCGGTGAGAACGCGACGCATCTCAAAGCCGTAGTGCTTGGCCAGGGCGTCGGGCATCACGGACGAGACGATCGTGGAGACGGCGACCTTGCGCTTGGGGTCCTCGCCGCGATCTATTGCCATCTTGATGAGCCAGTCCATCATGAGGACGCCCATCTCGTTACCGGTGAGAAGCTTGTACTCGCCGTTGTGCGGAATGGCGGTGCCCATGCGGTCGGCATCCGGGTCGGTGGCAACGACCAGATTGGGCTTGACCTTCTCGGCAAGGTCAAGCGCCAGCTGCAGCGCCTCGCGGAACTCGGGGTTGGGGTACTTGCACGTGGGGAAGTTGCCGTCGGGGTTGGCCTGCTCGGGCACGACGGTGACGTCGTTCACGCCAATCTCCTTGAGGATGCGCGTGACGCACTCCATGCCCGTACCGTTGAGCGGCGTGTAGACAACCTTGTAGCCCTCGGGCGCCTTGAAGCCGGGGATGGAGACCTTCTTGACGGCCTCGATGAAGGCGTCGAGAACCTCCTCCGGCGTCCACTCGATGAGGCCCTGCTTGATGCCCTCGTCGAAGTCCATCATCTTGACGCCGCCAAAGACGGGCGTCTGCGCGATGGAAGCGCTGATCTCATCGGCGGCCTCGTTGGCGATCTGGCCGCCGTTGTCGTTGTAGACCTTGTAGCCATTGTACTGCGCCGGGTTGTGCGACGCCGTGAGCACGATGCCCGCGGAGGTGTGCAGGTAGCGCACGGCAAAGGAGAGCGTGGGGACGGGCTCGATGCGCGGGTAGACGTAGACGTGCACGCCGTTGGCGGCAAGGACGCCGGCAGCCACGCGCTGGAAGTCCTCGCCCTTGAGGCGAGAGTCGCGCGCGATGGCGATGGTGGGGTGGTCATAGTGGGCGTTCAGGTAGTTGGCCACGCCCTGGGTGGCCTGGGCCACCACGTAGACGTTCATGCGGTTGGTGCCCACGCCGAGCGTGCCGCGCAGGCCCGCGGTGCCAAACTCGAGCGTGCGATAGAAGGCGTCGTTGAGCGCGTCCTCGTCGCCAGCGCTGACAAGTGCGTCGAGCTCGGCCTTGAGGTCCGGCTCGGTGACGTTGTCCTGCCAAAGCTTGATGGTATCCTTCACGCCTGCGTCCATGGTTCCCCCTTGCTTCCCGCCGCGCGGCACGCATGGTGCGCTGCGGCTGCCTTCGAACAAGCACGAACAATGCACCTTAGATTCTATCCGTGACGGCGCCGCGCGGGGCGCTCATGCGGACGAACGACTTTGTGGAGCTGTGAGCGGATGGTCGAGCGCCGCCCGCCGTGCGAGACAAGCACACGTATCATGGTCGCAACGGTTTTCGCGGCGCGTGGGCGCCGCCGGGCGCGTCGGCTGGCGCGCAGGTCACGGGCGAAAGGTGTCCCGATGGAGTTTGTCGCAACGTGCCCCAAGGGCTTCGAGTCTCTGCTGGCAGGAGAGCTGCACGCGCATGGCGCCGAGGGGGTGCGCCCGCTCGTGGGCCAGGTCTCCTTCACCGGCGGCCTTGCGGACGCCTACCGCTGCTGCCTGTGGTCGCGGCTCGCCTCAAACGTGACGCTCGTGCTCGCCCGCGTTGGCGCGGCGAACGCTGACCAGCTCTACGAGGGCCTTGCACGGATCCCCTGGGAGAACCACGTGTCATCCGGTGCCACCATGGCAATAGAGGCGCGCGGCACCAACGAACAGCTGAGAAACACGCAGTTCGTGGCCCTGCGCTCGAAGGACGCCGTGGCAGACAGGCTCCTTGCGCACAGGGGCGCGCGGCCGCTGGTGAACACGGACGCACCAGACGTGGGCATTGTGGTGCGCCTCTCGCGCGAGCGGGCGCTTGTGGGCATAGACCTCACGGGAGAGCCGCTCTTCAACCGCGGCTGGGAGGCGGCGGGCACCGGTCGCGGGCGCCTTGCCCCGCGCCGGGCAGACTACGCGGCGGCGCTGCTCGAGGCAGGCTGCTGGTTCCGCGACGTGCGGCACGGCTCGCCCGTGCTTGTGGACCTCTTCTCCGGCACCGGCAGCGTGGCCGTGGAGGCGGCGAGCCAGGCGCTCGACCGTGCGCCGGGGCTGCTGCGCACGCGCTGGGGCTTCTCGCACTGGGCCGGCCACGACGCCGAAGCCTGGGACGCGCTTGCCGCCGAGGCCGCGGACCGCGCGACGGCGGGGGCCGAGAACGGCGTGGAGCTTCTGCTCTGCGACACGCGGCCGGGCGCAGAGGCCGCGGCGAGAAGGGCGCTTCGCGCCGCGGGCATGGACGTGGAGCCGCGCTTTCTCACCGCAGGCGAGCTTGCGGCCGCCGTAGGCGATGGCTCGCCGCTGGTGGTGGCAGATCTCGCGTGGCCGCAGCCGGATGACCTTGCCAGCGAGGCCGAGGCGCTCTCGCTCTTCTCGGCCGGCGCCGGGGCCGTGGCGGGCCACGACGCCGCGGGCGTGGTGGCGCTCTCCCCCGACGACGCGGCGGACGCAGCCGCAGGCGGCGAGCCCGCGGAGACGATCCCCGTGATCTTGGGCCGCGATGACGCAACCATCCGCTGCTACGACCCCCTGTCCCTCTCGGCAGAGCACCCGCTGGTTGAGCTGCGCGGCACCGCCGGCAGCGTGCCCGTGCTGGTGGGGGCGTCGGACCAGTTTGCCGCGCGCCTTGCCAAGGTGGCCAAGCTCCGCGCCAAGTGGGCCGCGCGCGAGGACGTGAGCTGCTACCGCGTCTACGACGCCGACCTGCCGGACTACGCCGTCTCGATCGACCTCTTCCGAGGCTCGGCCACGCCGGGCCGCTGGCTCTACGTCTCCGAGTACGCCGCCCCGCGCGACGTGGACGCGGGGCTTGCGCGCAGGCGCCTTCTCGACGTGCTGGCCATCGCGCCGCGAGTTTTGGACGTGGACCCAGCCAACGTGCACGTGCGCGTGCGCACGCGAGCGCGCGGCGGCTCGCAGTACGCAGACGGCGGGCGAGAGGGACGCGGCCCGGCGTCGCGCGACGAGCGTCCCGCACGCAGGCGGGACGGCCGCGTGGAGCTCCCCCGCGGCGCGCACCTCGTGGACGAAGGCGGACTCACCTTCGAGGTCAACTTCTCCGAGCGCCTGGACTGCGGCCTTTTCCTGGACCACAGGGAGACCCGCTCGCTGGTGCGCGAGCTCATGAAGCGTACGCCCGGCGGGAGCTTCCTCAACCTCTTTGCCTACACCGGCACGGCAAGCTGCTACGCGGCGGACGGCGGCGCCGGACTCACCACCACCGTTGACCTCTCGCGACCGTCGCTCGACTGGGCGCGCCGCAACATGGAGAGAAACGGCTTTGTTGGCCGCAACCACGAGTTCATCCAGGCAGACGTGCTGCAGTGGGTGGCCGACCGTCGTCACGAGCACCGCTACACCTGGGACCTCGTCTTCTGCGACGTGCCCACGTTCTCCAACTCCAACCGCATGCACGCCAGCTCGTGGGACGTGCAGCGCGACCACGCGGACCTCATCATCTCCGTCTCCAGGCTGCTCTCGCGCGGCGGCTGCGCGATCTTCTCGTGCAACCTGCGGAGCTTCAAGCCGGACGTCGAGACCCTCGAGAAGGCCGGCGTGGAGCTTGTGGACATCACCGCCAAGACCATCCCCGAGGACTTCTCGCGCAACCCCAAGATCCACCACGCGTACCTGGTGACGTGTCGGGAGTAATGAGACAAAGGGACAGTCCCTTTGTCTCATGCCTTCTCGTAAAACTCGTGGAGGTCGCGGTCCATCGCGGCGAGCGTGGGCTCGTCCACGTAGGCCATGTGCCCGCAGCCGTAGCGCATCCATGACACGCGCTCCTTGAGCGCGGGCGAGAGGAACTGGCAGCTCAGGTCGTGGCGCACGTTCCAGAACGTGGTGGCGGCGTCGTAGCGGCCGCCGATGATCGCGAGCTTCATCGTGGGGTTGCGGCGCAGGGCGAGCGCGACGTCACCAGTCACGTTGGGCGCGCCGACCTTCTCGCCCGTGCCAGGCACCTCGTGCTGCCAGGTCCACTTGTGGCCCACGCGCTCCCAGTTCTGGCCCAGGTAGACCGCGGGCCCCTTGTAGCCAAGCTCGTCGGCACAGAACGCACGGAAGGCGTTGGCCCAGTTTGCCTCCACGGCGTCGCCGGCCGCGTCCTCGCCGCCCAGCCAGTCGAAGCTCGTCTGCATGGGCGACGGCTCGTCGGAGCAGAAGCGCATGTCGAGGCGGCCGCACACGCGACCCTCGTCGCGCAGAAGCTCGCGACGGAACTCCGTGAGCTCCACGCGCAGGTGGCGCTTCACCAGAAACTCCACAGGCAGCCCAACGAACTGCGAGAGCTGCTCGGCAACCTCGCGCTCGCGCTGCTCGCCCAGGCGGTCGCCGCGGAGAAGCGCCGGTGCCAGCGTGTCGTCGGCAAAGTCCATTGCGCGGTCAAACCACTCGTCGGGGTCCACGCCCGCGCCCGCGCGGCCAAAGAACTGAGCCGCGGCGGCGTAGGTGGGCATCATGCCCAGGTAGCAGAGGTCCTCGCCGGGGAGCGTCTGCACCCAGTCCCAGATAGCCGAGAGCATCACCACGCCGGTGAGCTTGATGGACCTCTCGCCCAGGAGCCTCATGAGAACGGCGTTCCTAAAGGTGCCGTATGACTCGCCAAAGAGGTAGATGGGGCTCGACCAGCGGTGGTTCTTCTCGAGCCAGTCCATGATCGCGCGCGCAAAGGCGTCCGCATCGCCGTCCACCGAGAAGACCGTCGCGGGGTCGCAGTCGTCGGCAACCACGGACCAACCGGTACCCAGTGCGTCGAGAAAGACGATGTCGGAGTCCTTGAGAAGCGTGTTGGGGTTGTCCGCAACCTGCGCAGAAGCCGCAAGGTGGCTGGTGCCGTTCGTCTTCACGCGACGCGGGCCGATGCCGCCAAAGTTGATGGGCACCGACGCCGAGCCAGGGCCGCCGTTGTAGGCAAAGGTCACCGGACGGGCGGCGTCTACCTGGCCCTCCTCGTCCACCGCGACGTACGAGAGCGAGAACATCTTGCCCTCCAGACGGCCGGAGTCGTCGCGCACGTCAAGGTGGGCGGCCGTAGACACGTAGTCGATGCTCCTCCCGCCATCGATCCAGGTGAGGCGAGCGCTTGCCGGATCGGGCACGCTCCTCATCACGTTAGCGGGCACTCCCTCGTACGGACGGCGCGGCGCATCTGCCGCGGACGCCTGGGGTGCCGTCTGCGTGTTCTCATCTGCCATGTGAACCCCTTCCCCTGCGGAACCTCGGCCGGGCCGTGTGGAGTCCTGGCCGAGAAAATCGCCAACGCGTCCCATTCTAGCGAGTGCGCCTCAACCGCCCGCGCCGGAGCTACCCCAAACGTTCACAATCCCGCTGCCGTAAATTCACAGCAATCCGCAATCCTGTGCAAAAGTTAGCTCCCGGCGAATGGCGGCTCTGCTGCAAGGCAAACCGCGTCCCAACTGCATATACTTGTCGGAGAAGTGTAGCTCTCACCTTTCCTTAAGAAGAGTGCTATATTCAACGATTTGTATTTGGAATAACCACGGATTCGCAGGTAGAACCCACGGAAATTGGAGCGTCATGGCTACATCCAATGCACCGGCCGCCGCCAAACGGCCCAAGAAGCCAATCAAGAAGGGCGGGATTCCCCTCTCGGCGGGCATGGTTCTCGTAACTTTGGGCGTTGTCTATGGCGACATCGGCACCAGCCCCATGTACACCCTCAAGGCCATCATGACCGGCAACGGCGGACTGGCCACCATGAGCGAGGATGTGGTTCTCGGCGCGCTGTCGCTGCTCATCTGGACCATCACGCTCATCACCACGGTGAAGTACGTGCTGGTGGCAATGAAGGCCGACAACCATGACGAGGGCGGCATCTTTGCGCTGTACAGCCTCGTGAAGCGTTGCGGCAAGTGGCTCATCATCCCCGCCATGATCGGCGGCGCAGCCCTTCTCGCCGACGGCATCCTTACGCCCGCCGTCACCGTGACCACCGCCATCGAGGGTCTTCGCACCATCGACTTCTTCTACGCCATCATCGGGGACAACCAGGCCATCGTAGTTGCGATTACCCTCATCATCCTCTGCATCCTCTTTGCCCTGCAGAAGGCGGGAACCTCCACCATCGGCAAGGCGTTTGGCCCGGTCATGACCGTGTGGTTCCTGTTCCTGGGCATCACCGGACTTCTCAACGTGGGGCTTGACCTCAACGTCTTCCGCGCGCTCAACCCGCTGCGCGGCATCATGTTCCTCTTTGACCACGACCTCAACGCCGCCGGCCTCATGGTGCTGGGCAACGTCTTCCTCTGCACCACCGGCGCCGAGGCCCTCTACTCTGACATGGGCCACGTGGGCAAGGCCAACATCTACGTCTCCTGGCCGTTCGTGAAGCTCTGCCTCATCCTCAACTACCTTGGACAGGGTGCGTGGATCGTCTTCAACCACGGCAGCGGCGAGCTTGCGGCCGTCACCGACCTCAACCCCTTCTTCCAGATGCTCCCCGAGGAGTTCCGCGTCTTTGCCGTGATCCTCTCCACCTTTGCGGCAATCATCGCGTCTCAGGCCCTTATCACGGGGTCCTACTCCATCGTCTCCGAGGCCATTCGTCTCGACCTCATGCCCCACATGAAAATCAACTACCCATCCGAGACGCGCGGTCAGATCTACATCCCGCTGGTCAACAACATCATGTGGATCGGCTGCATGGGCGTAGTGCTGCTCTTCCAGAGCTCCGAGCACATGGAGGCCGCCTACGGCCTGGCCATCACCTGCACCATGCTCATGACCACGATCCTGCTGTTCACCTACATCTCGCGCATCCGTCGCAAGCCCGCCGCGGCCGTGGTCTTCCTCGTCTTCTTTGGCGCCATCGAGCTGATGTTCTTCTTCTCGAGCCTCACCAAGTTCTTCCACGGCGGCTACGTCACCGTGCTTCTCGCCACCGTGCTCTTCCTCGTCATGTACATCTGGCGGCGCGGCACGGCGATCGAGCGCACGCAGTCCGTCTACCTGCCGGTTCGCGAGTACCTCGACCAGCTCTTCGACCTCTCGCACGACGAGTCCTACCCGCTGCTTGCCGACAACCTGGTCTTCCTCACCAACGACTCGTCGCTCGACAAGCTCGACCGCGACATCCTCTACTCGATCCTGGACAAGCGCCCCAAGCGCGCGAGGGCGTACTACTTCCTCAACGTCCAGGTGACCGACGAGCCCTACACCCACGAGTACATGGTCAACACCTTTGACACCGACTTTGTGTTCAAGGTGCAGCTGCGTCTGGGCTTCCGCGTGAACCAGCGCGTGAACACATACCTCTACCAGATCGTAGAGGACCTGGTGGAGCACAACCAGCTTGCCCCGCAGAACCACAAGTACTCGATCTACCGCAAGCACAGCATCGTGGGCGACTTCCGCTTCTGCCTGATCCGCAAGGTCCTCTCGCCCGAGACGGACATCTCCGGGGCGGACGCGCGCACCATCGAGATGAAGTACTTCATCCGTCGCCTGTGCGGTAGCCCCATGCGCTGGTACGGCCTCGAGAACTCCTCGGTGATCTTTGAGTACGTGCCGCTCTTCGCCAAGGCTAAGCGCCAGCACAAACTCACGCGCATCCCGATTGACGCCAACGCGGTGCTGGCGGCGGCGCCCAAGAAGGTTGTGACAAAGCCCTCCGAGAACAACGGCGACTCCGACGACGAGGACATCTTCTCGGCCTCCATGCACATCGAGCGCGAGGAGAACGCCAACGACGCCGAGAAGACCCTGGTAGGCGGCGATACCGCGAGCTTCAAGCCGCTGCGCATCGATGACAGCGACGAGGAGGACTCCGAAGAGGAGGAAGAGCTCGAGTACGCCGTGAAGGTCGCCGAGGCCAAGGCAAGCGAGCAAGGCGAGAAGGACGACAAGTAAGCGGGTGGAAGTCCCTCCCGGGTGCCGAATGTCCCTTCCAGGTGCCAAATGCGTACAATTTGGTGACGCAGGTGCCGAGAAACCACAGTTGGCGGGTTTCTCGGCACTTCTTTTTGTACACATTTACAGAGCTCACGCGAGAAGAGCGCGCTACCCCCATGCGACCTCGGCGTCACTAGCCGAGAAGCCCCTCCAGGTACGTGGCGAAGCCGCTCTCGGCATTGGTCGCCGTCACATGGTCGGCCTCGGCGAGCAGCACCTCGCACGCATTGCCCACGGCAACGCCATCGCCGGCAGCGCGAATCATCTCGAGGTCGTTGGGCGAGTCACCGAACGCCACGCTCTGCTCGCGAGCAATCCCCAGCCGCTCGCACAGCCACGTGAGCGCCGAGCCCTTCGACGCCCGGGCGTCAATCACCTCGATGGCGCTTCCGTAGGAGCCAGTATGCCTCAGCGTGGGGTCCTTCTCGACAGCCGCACGCGCCGCGTCAGCAACCTCATGCACGCCAGCACCAACGCCCCAGCACATGCCCACACGCTCTGCCGTCCGAGCTTCGCGAATCGTCTGCTCAAGCGGCTGGTCGCACAGCGTGCGCGAGACGTGCATGTACGCGGTCTGCGCCGGAGGCAAGCCCAGCCTGTCGATGAGCTCCCACCCGTGCCTGTCCGTGAGCACACGGCCATCTGCGAACACCTCAAAGGCCATGCTGCCGAGAAGTCCGCGCACGCGCGAGAGCAGCGCCAGCGCGCGCTCGGCACCCAGACTCTGGTCGAGAAGAACCTCCTCTGACGTCGCGTCAATCGCCACGGCGCCGTCTGACGGCACGCCATAGTGTGTGGCCGGATGGTGGCGCACCTCGACAGGAATCGTATGCCAGGCACGGCCCGTGCAGGGGACAAACTCTATGCCCTCCTCGGCAAGTCGGTCGAGCATGGCCATGTTGCGCGGCAGCAGCGTCTTGTCTGGCGCGAGGAAGGTGTCGTCCATGTCGGCGAAGACGATGCGCGGGCGCACGCGGCCTCCCTTCGCCGCGGCACAGGGGCTACTGCTCATCAGTCGCGCCAGTGTCCTTCTCGGCAGAGGCAGCGTCGCGCTCCCCCAGAGGTACGTACTCGCGCATATCAAACACCGAGCGGTACGCCGGCCTGATGATGCGACCCGCGCCGTAGAGCTCCTCCATGCGATGCGCCGCCCAGCCGGCAACACGCGCCATGGCAAAGATCGGCGTATAGAGGTCCTTGGGCACGCCCAGCATGGAATACACGAAGCCCGTGTACATGTCGATGTTGGCGCAGATGGGCTTCTTAGTGCCCTTGACGGTGCGCATGACCTCGGGTCCCAGGCGCTCGATGCTCTCGATGAGGTCGAGCTTGTCCTCCGCACCCTTCTGGTGCGCCAGCTTTCGAGCATAGTGCTTGACCAGTTGCGCACGAGGGTCGGAGATCATGTAGACCGCGTGGCCCAG
Organism: Olsenella sp.; assembly: GCA_022648325.1. Classification (GTDB taxonomy): domain Bacteria; phylum Actinomycetota; class Coriobacteriia; order Coriobacteriales; family Atopobiaceae; genus Tractidigestivibacter. The sequence goes on along the minus strand of JALCMG010000003.1, from coordinate 192,140 downwards.
TCCATAGATGAGGCCGGTCTGGTCGAAGGCCTCGCCGCGAACGATTTTCTCGAGATAGCCCGCCACCTCGTCATCGTTGGTCCAGTCGGCCACGTGGGAGCCAATGTCGTCAATCATCTGGCCGACCTTGAAGTTGGCACCGCCGTGCTTGGGACCCTTGAGCGAGCCCAGCGCCGCCGCGTAGGCAGAGTAGGCGTCGGTCCCCGAGGACGAGAGCACGCGTGTTGTGAACGTGGAGTTGTTGCCGCCGCCGTGCTCGACATGGAGCATGAGCATAACGTCGAGCATCATTGCCTCATCGTGCGTGAAGCCCTCGTCGCCGCGAAGCACGTCGAGCACCGTCTCAGCCATCGAGAAGCCCTCGCGCGCGGGCGGCACCACGAGGCGGTCCTCGTTCATCGCTGCCACGCTTGCGGCGTGTGCCACGGCCGCCGTGCGCGGCCAGCGGCCGAGAAGCGAGAGGGCAACGTCGATCTCGTGCTCGGGCGAGGTGTCGTCCGGCGTGGGGTCGAAGGCGTAGAGCAGGAGCGTCGCGCGCTGGAGCACGTTCATGATCGAGTGGCTGTAGGTGGTGCGGGGGAAGATGGAGAAGTAGCCCTCGGGCAGCTGCCGGCGCGAGTCGATGCGCGCGCGGAAGTCGTCAAGCTCGGCCGACGTGGGCAGGTGCCCCGTGATAACGAGGTACGCCACCTCCTCGTAGCCAAAGCGGTCCTCGCGCTGCGGGCCGGCAACCAGATCCTCGATGTGGTAGCCGCGAAGGATGAGGTCGCCCTTGTCGGGCACGGCCACACCGTTCTCCTTGGTGTAGCCGTGGACGTTCGAGATGGTGGTGAGACCCACGAGCACACCGGAGCCGTCGGTGTTGCGCAGGCCGCGTTTCACGTCATAGCGACTGTAGAGGTCGCCGTCCAGGACGTCGGCGTCCTTGTAGCCATCATAGAGGCCGTCGGAGACGGGGGGGCGCCCCAGCGCCTTGGAGGGCATGGGGTAGGCGTCCGCCACGTGCGTCATGGCGGAGGTGTCGAGCGTCGAGAGGATTGGCCCAAAGACCTCGTTCCTGCTGCGGTTTGACTTGAAGAGGGGCATGGCCTAACACCTTTCTCGCCGTCTCGCAACGCGAGGCGGACGCGTCGAAGACCGTTGGCTAACGCTGAGAAGAGCTACAGGCGGTACATGTAGTGGAAGACTTCCTCGCGCTGGATGCGAATCTGGACGCCCAGGCGCTCCGAGAGCGCGTCGAGGGCACCCTTGAGCTCGGAGAAGTCCGTCTTGACCTCGGCCAGGTCCACGAGCATGGTCATGGTGAACGTGCCCTGGAGAATGGTCTGCGATATGTCGAGGATGTTGGCGGAACGCTCGGAGAGCTCCGTAGACACTGCTGCAACGATGCCCGGGCGGTCATGCCCCAGGACGGTGATGATCGCGCGGTTCTGGTCTGTCTCGTCTGCGGTGGGCACGAATCCTCCTTGGTCGAAGCCAATTAGAGCTGTGCATCTCATTTTACCCGAGGCGAGCGAGAAGCCGACGCACGGCCGAGAATGGCAACGCAGCGGAAAGAATGGGAGGCGGTACCCTAGCTAATCCGCCAAGGCACCGCACGCCAGACACCCTACGCACCTGTCGTAAATAAGCTTTCAAACCATTCACGGCAGGATTTTCCCTTGCCCGTGGCAACACGTTCGATTTTTCCTCTAACGAGAAACGCAAAGGAGTCACACAGCCGATCCATCTCCTCCGGTTGGTGGGAGGAGATGGCGACTCCAGAGCCTTGGGCTGCCATCCAACGAATGCACTTCTCGGCACACTCCGCCTTTATCGGGTCAAGCGCATTTAGGGGTTCATCGAGAAGGACAAAGGAAGCACCAGAGATGCATGCCATCGCCAGTGACGCTTGCCGAGCCATTCCCTGAGAGAGCACTCGGCACGGCTTATCCAAAAATGACTCCATGCCAAGCATTTCGACCACGTCGGCAACATTCTTCGTTGAATTCCACAGGGACTTGACCGCTTCGAGATGAAATCTAGTGCTCATGTGAGGATACATGTTGCGCATATCGCTCGGGGAATAGTGGACGCGAAGAGCATATGCGACTTCGTCTGTAACCCTCGTCCCTCCAATACTAAGCTCCCCCTCGCGCATTCGCCTCGTGTCACCTGCCAATACCTCCAGGAGCGTCGTCTTTCCAGAACCATTTGGGGCAATTATTCCGGTGATCGATTTACGAGGAAGGCTAAGGGATACATTCGACAGCAATACATTTCTGCCATACGCAATCGTGGAATCCGATAGAGACAATCCGTTCCCCGCCGGTACGCCCCCTCGCCTCCTCATCACACGCTGTCTGAGATACAGACCCCCGGCCGAAATGAATAGGATGAGAATGGTCCACCCAGCGAGCACCATGAGTCCATTGGTTGGTTGCAGAGAATACGAAGGCGTTAGGTCAACATTTGGAAATGCGCCGCAACTCCCGGCAACCACCCATGGACAAAAATACGAGAATGGAAGAGATTCGAGGGTTGGGCCCCAGATTGAATTCACCGAGTAGTAGTTTGGTGCGCTCGGGATAAGTGAAAGTGCAAGCGCTACGCCAGGCCCAGCCAAGGCGTTCTTTGCAAGTGCGGAAATGCAAACGCCCACAACAACCAGAAAGAGCCAGGTGAAGGTCATCAGGCCAAGCGTCCATAAGGCCGATTCGCCCACGCCCATCTCGACAATTTGCCCTCCTCGTAGGAATACGATCGGATAGCTGGCATCTCCAAAACCTCGAACGCCGGTCGCGATGAGGAAAGGGGGAATAATGGCGGCGCAAAGGCCAATCGCACTTAGCACCACGCCCACCAAGCACCTAGAGAGCAGTGACGTCCCTGCTGGAATGGCTGCAGACCCCAGTAGTTTTCGCCTGTCGGTTGCAGAAGAGATGCAGAACGCAATAGCGATAGCCGGTATCGAGAGGGCAAACTGGGGTAACGTGCTGGGAGCCACAGTGAGCAATGGGATGCCAGGTAGTTGGTTGGAGTAGTCATAGCCAACGGAACCATCCACCATTGCCATGGCATCTGCGTATTCTTTTTTCGCCACCTCCTCTAGAGGGCTTGTCCCCACAAGCGATCCAGAGGAAGACTGAGCCTCATCAATGGCGTATATTTTCGACAGCGCGCGGTAAAAATCCTGGTTCGTCTCAGCATTTAGGGCCAAGCTCATGTAGTCAACCCTCGCATGCATGCTCTCGACAAGATCATCCGGCGCACCATCAAATGACCCATTGGAGAAACTTTCCGAGAGTGACTCATAGTCCATCCTCAGGGTCAGCTTTAATAGCTCGGGACCATACAGGGGATACGGAAGAAAAACGCACAAGGAGAGAAGTACGGCAAGCGTACCAAACGTAACCCAGGCAATTGGCTCACGGACGACGACCTTCAGGAGCAGCTTAGAGTAAGACACCTCATCCCCCCAGCCCTTGAAAGGTTTCTGAATTGCAGCATAAATGGAGAATCCAAGCTGGAGGAGAGATGGTATGGAGGCTTTCGGCGAGCGGGCTAGTTCTCCTCGGCTGCCGCGTCAAGTGCGCCCTGGAAGAGCGCCTGGACGTCCTCGGGCGTGGTGTCGAGCGCGACGGAGAGCTCCTGGAGCGAGCGAGCCGTTGCCAGCTTGAGGATGCGGTCAAAGGCCACGGGCGGCTTCTTGTTGCGGGACTTGACCTCGTCGATGCGCTCGCGGAAGGTCTTCACGATGCGCACGGAGTCCTGGCAGCTGCCGCGGCGAATCTCGTCCTTGAAGTGCTGCTCCTCGAGGGTGCCGCTGTGCTCTGAGTAGGACTCCACCTCCATGGTGGGGTACTCGTCGATGATTGTGCGGGCCTCCTCCGCCGAGAGGACCGGGCGAAGGCGGGACTCGCTGGAGACGGGGTAGCTGATGCGCATGGGATGGCGCTCGCCCACGGGCATGAGCTGGTAGCAGGGGGTGGGATCCTCCGTCACATCCTCGATACGACACACGCCCTGGCCCGGATGGACAACGTACTCACCAATCTCATACATGCGGAAGCTCCTTTCGTATGTATATGACTATAGCACAATAACGGCGTTTTCTATACCGTTTGGATATATGCCCTTGCCTACTAAGGCAAAGCACACTATCTCGGTTGGTTTATTTCGTTGTGGTGAAGCTGCTGTGCGGGCTCTTTGGAGTCTACGTCCATTTCAAATTCCCCCTCGCGACCTTGCGTTCGCCCAGTTCGCAATAACGTAGTATAATAATGTAGTAGATAATTGGGTACCCAGAGGAGGGACGGCCTATGGATGGACTATTAGTGCATCCCCGCATCACAAGAGAGCATCCGCAACTGTCCGAGGAAGACGTTAGGTACGCTTGGGAACACTCCTATTACGAGGCCTTACGACCGGAAAGCCCCAACTTTCCAGAGTATCTCTGGATAGGAAGGGATAAACACGAGCGCTAGGTTGAGATGGTTGAGATGGTAGGAACAATGACCACTCAAGGATGGCTCATATATCACGCAAATACGCCAGTATCAAAAAGGGTTAAAGCAGAGGCCAAAAGAAACGAGAGAAGGGAGTAGCCATGGCAGAGTACAAGCTTCCCAATGGTCACGTCCTCACCGACGAAGAAATCGAACAACGCGCAAAAGCCTGGGAGGACGGCAACTTTGATGGGCACCTCGTTACCATACGCGCAGGCCGTCCGCGTCTCTCAGATGAGGCAAACGCAAACATGTCCTTCAAGTGCCCAAAGTCTGGAGCAGAACTCATAGCCCGTGCCGCAGAAGCAAGCGGAGTCAACAAGTCCACGTTCATCCGAGACGCCGCAATCGAGAAAGCAATGCACGTCCTTGCTGCAAGCTAGCTGCAGCAAGGACGTGCTTGACCGTCATGAGCCGATGGTTCTGCCTTAGAGCCCGTCCCTAGTCGACCATCGTGATGGAGGCAATGACGGGCTGGTCCGCCTTGGGGAGAATCCCGTTGGAATCGCCCTTGTCAGCCGTCGCATTCACAATGGAGTCGACCACGTCCATGCCGTCCGTCACGTTGCCAAAGGCTGCGTACTGGCCGTTGAGCGAGGCTGCCGTCTTCTGGACGATGAAGAACTGCAAGCTGGCCGAGTTGTAGTCCGACGAGCGCGCCATCGAGATGGTGCCGCGCACATGGGCGATGTCGTTCTTCAACCCCGTTGGCCGAGAACTCGCCCTTGATGGTGGTCCAGAGCCTCCGGTGCCGTCACCGTTGGGGTCGCCGCCCTGGATCATGAAGTCCCTCACCACGCGGTGGAAGGTGAGCCCGTTGTAGAAGCCTTGCTCGACCAGGCCGGCGAAGTTGGATACGGTGATGGACGCAACGTCTGCGTTGAGGGCAACCGAGATTGTGAGACAAAGGGACAGTCCCTTTGTCTCATTTCAGTTTCGCGACAGGTTGCTTTGAGCATCAGTTCAACGTTATGCCAGCCTGTTGTCATTGCGCACGCGACGCCAGCGGACCCCTCTCGGCTGGACATACTGTGACCAACGGCTACGCCAGACGAGGAGGGGCATCATGAGAAGTGAGACGTTTGTACGCAGGGACTCGATCATGCGCAAGGCGGGCGTCGCGGTTGTCACGGGAGCGCTGCTCTTCTCGATGTCTCCCCTGCCCGCACTGGCAGAGGGTGCCAGCAGCAGCCCTGGCTCCGGCACGGCGACGAGCCAGCCCGCGGGAGAGCCGCCCTCGGGCGGCGGAGAGGCCCCGGGTGACGCCGGCGGCAGCATGCCCGGTGGTGGCGGCGGAGGCGGCGCCAACACGATGACGTACGACTACACGGGCGTGCTCTCCGGCACGCTCACGGCAGACGGCGATAGCCAGGAGGCCTCGGACCAGACCATCACCGCAACGGAAGCCGACGTGAACGCTGCGCTGGCAGAGAACGGTGGCGCACTTGCGCTCTCCGGCGTGACGCTCGAGAAATCCGGTGACGACACCAACGGTGACAACTACAACTTCTACGGCGTAAACTCGATCCTTCTCGCCACTGGCGACAGCACCACCGCGAAGGTCTCAAACTCCAAGCTCAACGCAACAAGCGAGGGCTCCAACGCCATCTTTGCCACAGACGGTGCGACCGTCTACGCAAATGGCGACACCATCACCACCTCGGCCGGCAACTCGCGCGGCCTTGACGCCACTTACGGCGGCACCGTCATCGCGAACGAGATGGGTATCTCGACCCAGGGAGACCACTGCGCGAGCATCGCCACCGACCGCGGCGGCGGGAACATCTCGGTGACCAACTCCACGCTCTCGACTGCGGGCTCCGGCTCGCCCTTGCTCTACTCGACCGGCGACATCGAGGTCTCGGACGTGACGGGCACGACTACCGGAAGCCAGATTGCCGGCATGGAGGGCTTGAACACCATCCTCATCAACAACTCGTCCCTCTCGAGCACCATCACCGACAAGACCGCATCGGATCCGGTTACAAACGCGGTCATCATCTACCAGTCCACCTCGGGCGACGCCGAGTCCACCACCGGTGAGGCCGCGACCTTCCAGGCGGTTGGCTCCACGCTCTCGAGCGCCATCCAGTCCGGTGCGTTCTTCTACGTGACCAACACCACGGCGAACATCCTGCTTCAGGGCACGACGCTGGACTACGACTCCTCAGCGGCCAACCTCATCCAGGTCGAGGGCAACGACTCCAACAGCTGGGGCACGGCTGGCTCCAACGGAGGCACGGCAATGCTTGCCTTGGCAGACGAGAATGTCAAGGGCAACGTGAGCGTAGACACCATCTCATCCCTGGCGCTCTACCTCACGAACAGCAGCACCTGGACCGGCGCCGCCTCCATCACCGGGAACGCCAACGGATCCACCAGCGACTCCCCCGTCACCGTGAACGTGGACGACGGGTCGACCTGGGTCGTCACGGCAGACTCGACCGTCTCGGCACTCAACGTGGCCTCGAGCGGAAGTGTGGTGGACGAGAGCGGCAAGACCGTGACGATCGTTGCCAACGGCCAGGCCGTGGTCCAGGGGACCTCAGACGTCACCGTCACCGTGACGGATTCCTACACCACGACGTACGACGGAAGCGGTGCCTCGACCGCAAGCACCGACCTCATCGACCGCAGCGCCTTCGACGCGGAGTACGGCACGAACACCACGTTTGTGATGGGCGATAGCACGGCTACCAGCACGGCCACGGACTCCTCGGCAGACGCGGCCGCGAGCGCAAGCGGCGCCACGTCCTCCAGCACAGGCAACGTCTTTCTCGACATCTGGAACGCAATCGTAGACTTCTTCACAGGCAGGTAGGCTGTCCCCCTCCCTTCCCCAGCCTTGCTGCCGCACAGCTGCGCCCCCGGTATCCCACCTACCGGGGGCGCATTCATGAGACAAAGGGAAACTCCCTTTGTCTCATTCGCAGCAGGAGGCGACCCAGGCGAGAAGGTTGTCGTTCGCGGTGCCCGAGCGCTCGGCCATCACGTGGCCCTGGCCCCACACCGGCACGTAGGCCACATCCTCGACGCCGCTGAAGTGACGCAGCGCCAGCACCAGGTTGGCAGCGGTCGCAAGCGAGGTCGACGTGTCGAAGACGCCCTCGTTGACGCGCCAGTGTGGCGCGACCGAGCCCGTTCCGTACCCCTCGTAGGTGCCGCTCAGGAAGTAGAGCGGGTTGAACAACGAGACACGCGTGGCCATGTCGGTCTCGAGGGAGTCGGTCTTCTCGAGGTCGTCCTGCCAGGCGGTGGCGTAGGAATCGTCCCAGCCCTCGAGCGAGGCGTAGGTATCGGCATCTGCCGCCACACGGTTGCCAACGATCTCGTCAAAGTGCAGGGTGCTCTCCTCGCCAATGCCAAAGAGCTGGTTGATCTTCGTGGAGCGGTCAACGGCATCGAACGCGGGAACTGCGAGCTCGGCCGGGCAGAGGTGCGTCGAGAAGTCGCGCAGGCTCGAGATGGAGACCGTCTGGCGGCTCACGTTGTAGTTGATCCACCAGTAGTCGGAGTTGAGCGCCGCGAAGTAGTTCTGCACGGTGTCGTAGATGGTGGACTGCACCTGCGTGGTGCCCATGGGCATTGCCGTGGTTGTGGTGGTAGTACCGTCTGCCGACTCCGTAGCGTCCGTAGTGCCCTCCGTCTGCGCCTCAGCCGAGGAGGACTGGGCCTCCTGCTTTGCTGCCGCGACGGCAGCCTCGGTAGCGCGTGCGGTCGCGAGGTTGGGGTCTCCGGGGAAGGTGGGATCATCGATGCGCTGCGGCGTGTACGTGTACGGGAACGTGGTGTCCGCAACAAAGTTGGTAGCTGACTCGTCCAGGATGGAGAGGAGCTGGTTCGCGTATGACCCCAGCGTGTAGACGCTGCCCTCGGACTCGTCGAGCGTGAGCTGGGAGTCGTCGGAGTCGCGCAGGTCCATGGCGTTGATGTAGGTCGCATAGTCTGTGGCAAGGCCCTGAGAGAGCGAGACCGTCCACGTACCGTCCGCACGGTTGCCGGCGGTCGAGAACTGGCCCATGGACCACTCGTAGGAGGCATCGGCCGTGTCGAACGAGGTGACGGGGCACCAAGACGCGCTGCCAAAGACGGCGTCGGAAACGGCATTGCCCTCGGCGTCGTGCGTGATGGCGCCAATGGAGTCCAGGTAGGGCTTGTACGCCTCCGCGTCACCGGTCGAGCCGAGAAGCGCGCTCACGCCGCCGCCCGCAGAGAAGCCAAACGAGAAGACCCTTGACGTGTCGCAGGGCAGAGCATCCTTGTTGTAACGCAGGTAGCGGATGGCAGCCTTGAGGTCGACTACCGGCCAGGGGGCGCCGCCAGGGTAAAGCTCGTTGGAGCCGGTCGAGGAGTCGTAGCCGGCACTCCTGCCGCGGAAGCCCGCGTAGACGTAGATGCAGCCGGCATCGAGGAAGGTGCCGAGGCCGTCGTAGCCATACTTGGTGGGGCTTGCCTGCGGGGAGAGGGTGCCGCTGTTGATGGGCAAAAGGATAGGCGCCGTAGACGGCGTGAAGCCGCCCACCACTGCCTTCTCATTCACGGTGCAGGAGTAGGTATCGCCCTTCTTCTCTGCCGTGAAGAACTTGCCCGGCACGAAGATGGCTAGGGACTCGTAGGCAGTTGTGGCGGGCTTTAGGCAATACGTAAGGCCAAGCTGGTAGTAGACATCGTTGTCCTTGTCGTACTTCCAAGCCTTGGTATCGAGCGCCAGGCTCTTGAACTCGCCCAAGTCAACGTTGTCGGAGGTCTGCGACGTCGTGTCGGAGGACGGCTGGTCGGAGCTGGTATCTTGCTGCTGTCGCGCAGGAGCGCCACAGGCAGCAAGACCCATGCTTGCGGCACCTGCCGATGCAAGCTCGAGAAATTCCCTTCTTGTCCAGCTCATCACAAACCCCCTGAGAGTGACGGGCCGCGTTGCGGCCCGGAAAGCGTACGAGAGAAGCGCGGGACCTACTTTGCTGCCTTGCCCTTGTTCTTGGCGTCGTTGTACTTGTCCTCACGACGATCCGGCCCCCAGAAGCAGCACGAGCACATGCCGGGACCAACGTGGCAGCCAATGGTTGGGCCAATGGAGGACCGGTACACCTTAAGCTCGCGCTCCGAGGGCTTGAGCATTCGGGCAAGCGAGTCGCCGTCGGCAACACAGTCCGCGTCGCCGATGGCCGCAACGTGACCAAAGTAGGACGAGTCGTGGAAGTCCTCGTAGAACTCGGCCATCTTGCGCAGCGCCTTCCTGCGGCCACGCGCCATGCCCATGATTGCCAGCGAGCCGTCGAGGTTAAAGGTGAGGAGCGGCTTCACGTCGAGCAGGCCGCCCACCACGGCGACGGACTTGGGGATGCGACCTCCACGGTGGAGTGCGTCGAGGTTGTCCACCATGAAAATGGTGTGTGCGTGGAAGCGGGCTTCCTCAGCCCAGGCAACCAGCTCCTCGGCGGTGAGACCCTCGTCGCGCTTCTCGATTGCCGCATGGATGAAGAGGTTCTGCGTGGTGGAGCCGATGAGGCAATCAACCACGTAGATGGGCGTGGGGAGCGTGCCGCGGTGCTTCTCGCGCACGCGGTCAAGCGCCGCAACGGCACCGTTGTAGGCACCGGAGATACCACTGGAGAGGGCAAAGTGGACAGTGGGAACACCGGAGGCTATCGCCTTCCCGAAGGCCTCCTCGTAGACCATCTGAGATGGCTGCGAGGTCATGGGGCAGGCGCCGTTCTCGATAGCGGTGTAGAACTCGTGGGCCGAGCAGGACTGGAAGAGGTCATCGACGCCGGAGAGACCGCCATCGGCTTTGCTCGCCTCGGTATAGGTGAACGAGAGGCACGTGATGCCTGCCTGCTCGACCTCCTTGGGAGAAAAGTCGCAGCACGAGTCCGTCATGATGTTGCACTTGGTCGCCATGTGGTCTCCTCGGTCGCCCTTGTTGTCCGGGTAGTATTGTAAGCGTACCCGTACGCGTGGGCCGCTGCACAGGCAACAACCACGATAAATGGGGAGCCGAGGGCGGGCAGCACGGGCGTGAGTGTGCGTTGAGGGAGGCATCATGTTCGCAAGAAGAAACCGGGACGAACGGGACAGAGGCGCGACAGCCGGCAGAGACGTCACGTCCGGAGACAGCGCCGTGACCGGCAAGCGCACGCGACGCATTCGCGTGCGCTTCGTGGGACAGGTGCAAGGCGTGGGCTTTAGGTGGACCAGTCAGCGTGTGGCCTTTGACCTCGGGCTCACCGGTTGGGTGAAAAACGAGCCGGACGGCTCGGTGAGCATGGAGCTCCAGGGGCCAGGCGAGGCCGTGTCTACGTTCTTCACGCGCCTACTCGAGAGCTACCGACGCTTCCCCATTCGCTACACCATCGACTCCAAGGAGGACATCCCGCCCGTGCCGGACGAGGCCGAGTTCTCCGTGCGCTTCTAGGGAACCGCATGGCAGCAATCGAAACGACGTTCTTCTCGCTAGACGCCATCGCCGCATCGGGGCAGGTCTTTACGTGGCAACGGACCGAGGACGGGTGGCTCGTGGCCAGCGGGAAGCGGCGTTGCCTTCTCTCGCAGGAGGGCGATGCCGAGAAGGGCACCGTTTGCGTGCGGCGCGCCAACGGGGACGAGGTTGACGCCAATGAGCTTACCTACTGGCACCACTACCTGGCGCTGGACACCGACTACGTGAAGATCCTGGGCGAGCTTGCCATGCCGGAGGAGGTCATGGACGTGGGCGCCGGCATACGGGTGCTCGCGCAGGACTGGTGGGACACGGCGGTGAGCTTCGTGGTGTCTCAGAACTCGAACATAGTGCGCATCCAGCGGACGATGGACGCCCTGCTCGACGCCGGCGGTGGATGCGCGCCCGGGCCACACGAGCTTGGGGGCCTTCTCGCCAACGACGCATTCGCGACAAGCCTTAAGCTTGGGTACCGGAGGCCCTACCTGGAGGCACTCGCCGGTCGGGCTGTGGGATGGCATCCCGCGCGGCTTGACCGGAGAGACGTCACGCTCGCGGAATCCATGGCCGAGCTCGAGGAGAGCCCCGGCATTGGACCAAAGGTGGCAAGCTGCATATGCCTCTTTGGTCTGGGGTACCTCGAGGCCGTGCCGCACGACACCTGGATTAAGCGGGCGGAGCGAGAGCACCACGTGACATGGGACGCAAGGTGGGGCGGAATCCAGCAGCAGTATGTCTTCGCGTGGATGCGCGAGAAAGGACGTGGGAAATGAAGGTCGTCAACATCCTTGAGATTGCCGACGTGAACGAAACCCTGCTCAACGCTGGGATACCGGCGAGGGTACGCCTGCGCGACGCGTGCGGCGGACAGTCGCTCTGGGTGGAGGTGAGCCACGAGGCGGTGGCCGAGAAGGACGATGCTGCCGTGCTCGCAGCGGCACGGGAGGTCGTGAGCTCGTACTTTGCCGGGCGTGCGAAGCCCGTGGCGTTTGACGAGGACGGCAAGTCGTTCCGCCTGGCATAGCGGCTTGCTGGGCCCCACAACCCCCGAGTCCTCCGGGCCAGATATCTCCGTTCTTTATCGGTTTTTGAGAATCGACCGCTGCGTTTCCGCAGGTCGCGCCAATCGAGATTCGCAAAACCGATAAAGAACGGAAAGCGACGGCCGAGAAGGGCTGGAGGGCATAACCGTAATTTTCTCGACAGCCCAAAGATTGTCGTTGACGTTTCCGTACGGTTTGGTATAGTGAACGAGCTTGCAAGAGCAAGCTTTTGGCTGGGTAGCTCAGTTGGTAGAGCAGGGGACTGAAAATCCCCGTGTCAGGGGTTCGACTCCCTTCCCCGCCACCAGTAAAAGCGCAGGTCAGGGCACTAGTTGCCCTGACCTGCTTTCGTATGTGCTTCACCATGTGCTTCAAATGTGCTTCAAGGATTAGCGGAGCTTTGCAAAAGCCCAGTTGGCGGAAAGCCGCGAGAGGCCCTGCGGAACCACGGCGGCATTGGGGTTTGGTCCGGGTCGCGCCAAGGGGTGGGCACGATTTGCCCACCCCCGCCCTGGGGGCACGCCAGCTGCGTACCCCCCTCGGCACTGCAATGGGGGTAGCGATTCGCGACCCCACCGCCAAGCCCAAGGTCCTCCGCCAGTCGGAGACCCCCGGCCTGGGACGCGAGGTGTTTGCAAGACACCCCAGCCCTGGGGTACTCAAAATCTGAGTGCCCATGCCCTAACCGCCGCTTAGCCCACGGCGGGGCACGCCATCGCCTAGCCTTCCAGCTCCCTGCAGAAGCGCTCGGAGTCGCCCTCCGTGAGCGCTCGCCCCGGCATCGTGTAAAGCTCGCCCTCGCCAAGCATGTCGATTGCCTCGCCCTCGCTCAGGCCGAGGCACCTCGCCACGTCCTCAAGGTCGAACCGCACCTCTCCCGTGCGCCTGTTCGCGTAGACGCGCAGGACGCCGAACTCCGCCTTCTCGACGCCCCGCTCCTCCCAGTCCTCTGACCGCATGTCTTCCATCTCGAATCTCCTCTCGTCGCCCCGTGCCACGCATGGGCGTTCTAAGCCAGTCAGGGGCGCGTCAGCGCGTCAGTGGGCAACCACACGTTGGACAAGCGCAAGCGCCATCACATTCGCTGTCACGGCCCCACACGGCCACTCTTGCGTACCAGTCTGTTACTTCACAATTCCTACACGAACCCATGCCCCTCCCACGGCACACACGACCCCCACACGCCATGCCACACGGACTGCTACACATGGTTTATGCATAAATTAAGCGTGAACTAGGTGTTTTTATTCATTTATAAGTGCTATTAAATGCACTTTCTATGCATTCTTCGCAGGTGGCGGGGGGGGACAGGGTGGGCGAGAACGTGGGCGCGTGGGGGTGGGCGCTCTACCAGAAAGCGTGCAAAAAGGGTGCTCTACGCCCGCGTGGGCGCGGCACCCCGGCTAAAGCCACGAACGCACAGACGATAGCGGCTCCGCATGCGCGGGTCAACGGCCGCAACGCAAAGGCGCGGGTGTGGCGTATGCGGGCTTACGCGCCCTCGCCGCCGTGGCCCCGCTCGTTCGCGTAGAACCTCAGGACCGCTGCCGCCTTCACAAGCCCCAGCGGAACGAATATGCCGTCCAGGATGTGCGACACCTCCCTGAGGGTGAGTCCCATGAAGTCCTCGCGTATCCTCCGCGCAAGCTCGGGGTCGCTCTTCTCGTAGATGATTTCGGCCATGTGCCGCGCGTCCGCCACGTCGCTCAGCGGCCCACGGCAAAAGTCAATGTTGCTCTTGAAGTCGGATGTGGCGTCCAGGTCCTCCGCCCGCTTCTCGGCCTCGGTCATCTCTTCGTCGTCATCATATTCGCTCAACTTCCGTCTCCTTCTCTTCTTGCGTTCCCTGTATCACTCGCCCAATGGCCGCGCGGGGGGTGGGGCGGGCAGGCTGGCGTTGCCTGCCCTGCCCCTTCGCGGCCCCAGCCCCGGGGGGGCTCCAATAGCTCTTATATAAGCCATCGGAGCCCCCCCCAATGGCTAGCCGTCGGAGGGGGCTTCCCCCTCGTCGGGGAGAAAACATGGGCTGCCGTCCCTGTACATCGCCCTGCCGTCGCTCGCCATGAAGCACTCCGTGAGCACCCACTCGCCGTGATCGTCCTGTCGATTGCGCCAGTGGGTGAGGCCGTCCGCGCCGCTGTTCCACCCCTTGAACGTGTCGCATGTCGGTCTGCCCTCGCCGTCGATGCTCAGGCGCTCGTAGACGTTTTGCGTGGTCGGCCTCACCCCGTCGACGCCGCACATCTTCACCGCAGCAGTAACGGCCTCGTCGCGCCTCCTGCGCCTGTCCTTCCATTTCGCACTCGTTGCCGCGCCACCCTTAGCCCTGGCGTCGCCGCGCTCGTGCAGCCTGTCCAGAACGTCGGTGGCCTCCTTGAGCAGCGGCCATGCCTTGAACACTCGGACGTGCGGCGGGTCGTTAAATGACCTCGTGGCAAAACGTATCTGGTACGCACTGTTCGTTGGATCCTTGATGCCCAGCGCGGTAGCGTGCCCCCACGCGTCGCCGTCCTCCTCAAGCGGCGCCAGTTCGGTTACCGCTACCATCAGGTCCGCGTCTCCGCCCCAGTCGCCTGAGCCTCGGCCCTGCTCGTACACGCTCTTCCCTGCTCCACCGCCCTTCGCGGTGTGGTGTACGTAGACTATGGAGCAATGCATAGTCGCCCTGTGCCGGTCTAGCCTGTTGAGAAGCGCGCTTACGCTTGCGTGGTCCTCGTCACCGGGGTTGAGCTTGTAGATGGGGTCGACAATGAGAACGTCGTAATCGCCTGGGTTGTATGCCAGCTCAAGCCCATCGCACAGAGAACCGCAATCGAACGGCCCACCTGTTGGCGACCCCCTGCCAACGATGCTGGATACCTCCAGCGTATCCATGTAGGCTGCGGGGGTAATCGCCATCTCGTGACGAACGGCATCAAGCCTTCGGTAGAACTCGCCCTCGGGGATTTCGACGTTTACGTACAATACTTTGGAGCGCCTGCACCTGTGGCCCCACCACTCGCCGCCAGTCGCCAGCGCCAGCGCAAGGTGGATTGCCTCCATGGACTTGTGCGACTTTGGGGGGCCGGTGATTATCGCCTTTCGGCCAACGTACATGAGCCCCTCAATCAGCGCATCGTCCTCGGGAGGAACGCTTCCACCTGTGTGGTCGTATGCTCGGTGGATGTTCAGGGCCTTGCGCGCCTGGGCGATCGCCTCCTCCCTCGCGGGGTTCGGTCGTTCCGGGTCACGCATCGCACCATACCCCCGGCGCAGCGCCTGTTGCGGCGTCTGCCTTGCGGTAGGTATCTGCCACGACTACGGCCACCCTTACTCCGCCAGACCGAACTTGCGCAGCAGGGCCGCCGTGTCGACGCGCCAGCGCCCGCCGAACTTCACGCCCTTGATCTCGCCTCGGGCCAGGCAGTCGCTCAGGAAGTGCGTGCCGTAACCGGTGAGTTCCGATGCCTGCTTGACGCTGCACAGCGCGGGCAGCTTGCCCACCTCGTCTGGCATCATGGTTGGGTTGAGCGTATTCATCTGCTTGGCTCCTTCCCCCGCACAATGCGGGCTAGACGGTTGGAGCCGTGCGCACGGCCTGGGGCGCTCTCTCGCGTCCCTCTGTCGTTAGTGTCTCTCGGGCGTTTCCGCAGGTCAAACGGCATATACTGCGGGCTTGGTACCACGAACGCATGCCATGTGGGACTGCCGGTCAGCCAAAGCCCGCGCCGTTTTCTCGCTATTCCGCTGTCAGTGTCGGGGAATTGGTTCCATGGGATGCCGGTTCATGGGGCCAGAAATAAAATTCGGAGCCTAGCGAGAAGTCCGTATGTCCTTGTTGCCCGCCACGCTAACCGGCCTCCCTAGCTCAACCAGCCCCGCGTCCAGGGAATCCGCGTAGCCCTCCATCTCCGCGAGGCCCAGCAGGGCGGCCACCACCCCGCACGGGTCGCGGTAGTCGCCGCGCACGTCCATGAGCTGCCTCCTGAACTCCTCTCCGGCCTCGTCCCTGCACCACTCAAGGTAGGTTCGCCACCCCGAGAGCGCCGCGCCCTCCTCTTTGGAACGCTCGCCCCCTGCCTTCGCCTCGGCGCTCGCCCTGGCGGCCTCGAACGCTTCCTCCTCCTCGCACTCGTCATGCAGCATGGACTCCGTGACGGCCATCCGGTCGCCCTCGCGCGTGACCCCGTACGCCCACAGTCCATGGACGATCTCGGTCTGTCCTTGCCCATCGGAGGGTTCCTCGCGTTCCACCCACCACGCGCACCGGGCGGAGTCTTGGGCGACCCTCCACCACTTCAACATGGTGGCGTGCTGCTCGAACGGCCTCGCGCCGCTGCCGCCCTCGCTGTCCGTGAGGTCCAGCAGGTACCACACCGACACGTCAAGCATGCGGGCGGCCCTCGCTAGGTCAGCGTTGCTAATGTTCTGTCCCGGCTTTGGTTCGCCGCGCAGCCACCTGCCCACCGTGCTGTGGGTGGTTCCGCCAGACCGCCCCATGAGCTCCGAGAACTGGTCCTGCGTGAACCCCCTGGCCTTGATTGCCCTGCGCATGTTGTCGTGCCTCGGGGTTATCCCCCTCGGGTCCTGCTCCCGCGTGGCTCTCGCCATTCCCTGCCGTCGCTTCCCCGTAGCAGTACAATGGACACATCCCGCGCCGCCCCCGCCTGCCACGACTCGGGGACGGCGCTACTCCGTTTCCTCCGCTCAGCTATCGTCGCGTGAGAGCGTCCAGCCTGTCCGCGTAGCCGTCTAGCGTCTCCACCATGAACCCGTAGAACGCCGCAGGGCTGCTTTCGCTTTCGCCGCCCAGGGCCTCGCCCGCGTACAGCAGGGCCATGGCCACGCCGCGCAGCCCCCGCGTTATCTCGTCTATCTCGTCTGCCGTCCTCACGTCCGCTGCCGGGCCTCCCCCAACGAGCGCCGTTCCGCTGCCCTCCATGGCTGCCGCCTTCCTCTCTGCCGCCTCGGGGCCTTCCGGCCCCCGCCTGCCCTGCCGATAGCCAGAACCCACGCGCCCTAGTCGGTGCCCGTGAGCCTGAATGCCTCCACCTCGCCGTGCCTCGGGGCCTCGCCCATGAACCGGGATATCTTCTCCGCCGCGACCCGCCTCGCGTCGGCGTCGCTGCTCGCGTAGGTGTTCAGGGTCATTGAGGCGTCGGCGTGGCCCATGATTGCCGACACGCTCTTGATGTCGGCCCCGCTCTGGACCGCGATTGTCGCCCACGTGTGGCGCAGGTCGTGGAACTTCAGCGGGTGCCCGTTCGCGTCCGTGACGCCCAGCACGTCGCGGAGCTGGCCCCACTCCCGGCTGATGACGTTCGGGGTCACGTGCTGGCCGTCAAGCCCGCCTATGACGTAGCAGGAGGCCAGTTGCTCTGGCGTGGGCAGCACGTCCAGCCTCTCGGCCTCGGCCATGACCTCGGCCCGCCTCGCGTCCAGCACCGCCCTGAGCTGCGGGGTCAGCGGCACGTCGCGCACGGAGTAGGGGTTCTTGGGGGCCTTGACGTACGCCCCGCCGCCACCCACGCCAACGGCCTTGTTCACGTGCAGCACGCCCGAGGCGGTGTCAACGTCGGCCCACGTGAGGCCGCACACCTCGCCCACCCTGAGGCCGCTCGTGAGGGCGATGCGCGCAGCCGCGACGGTTCGGCCCTGGGGCATCGCCGCGAGGGTTCCCAGCAGCTTGCTGGCAGCGTCCTTGGTCATGGCGTGTGGCTGCTCCCTGCGGTTCTTGGGCAGCTTCACGCCCTCGCACGGGTTCGCCGCCAGCTGCCCGGCCTCCACGGCCGCCTTGAGGGCCTGGGACAGCAGCCGGTGGTGCTTGATGACGGAACGGGGGGAAAGCCCGTCAGCGTTGAGCAGCTGGGACTCCCACGCCTGAATCTGGGCGGTGGTAAGCTCGGTGACCCCCACCCCGCCCAGCGACTCCGCAATCTTGCGTGCGCTGGCCTCGTAGCCCGTCATGGTTGACCGCTCCACGTGCTGAGAGCTTACGAGACGGCCCAAGTATGTCGTGAGGTATTCGGATACCGTGACGCCTGACAGCGAGGCGCTGCGGGCCTCTGCGGCCTCCGCCTCGCCCTCTGCAGCAAGAAGCTCGTCACGCCAGCGCGTAAGGGCTGCGATTGCCGCGTTCTTGCCCTTGTTGCCCTTGTCCTCGCAGGGGATGGGGCTGCCGTCAGCGTCCTTGAGCATCTTCGTGAGGTTGTGACGCGCCCCGCCCTCCTCAATCTGGGTGATGCGCCCGCGCCAGTGCCCGCGATACTTGCCAACGGTTCCATGGGTAAACGTCGCTGCCATGTGCTCCCCCATTCCTCCGTGTGCTTCACCGTGTGCTTCAAATGTGCTTCACTCTCTGCGCCTAGAGTATATCCATCAAAAACAGCGGAACGCAATAGAGAACTTTAAAGCGCAGGTAGACAGTATCGTTTGCAGCATGGCAGGACGTTGGAGTTCACCCGAACACGTACAGCAAATGGTTCTGAAAATCCCCGTGTCAGGGGTTCGACTCCCTTCCCCGCCACCAGTCAACGTGCAGGTCAGGGCACCAGTTGCTCTGGCCTGCTTTGTTATGCAATCCACTGTGCAATCCGTTTGCAATCTAAAGAGTTGAGCAGCGGTTTGCCCCACACCTGCACGGCACACTGGCAAAGTCGAGCTTGTATGTGACAACCAAGGTTAGTCGAGAACTGCGCATTCTATGGACGGGCTTGCAGGGGTAACCAGAAACTCTGCAAAGCAATAATTCATCCTCAGCAGCAGGAGTCTTTGAAGCAAAATAGTAAGACTCAGATGCCTAGGGAAGTATGAGAGGTGGTAGGTCGTGGACGCAGAGGGAAATCTTACAGCGGTAGAACTCTTTGCTGGTGCCGGTGGCCTCCTCCTTGGGACTTCGCTTGCAGGTTTCCGACACCTTGCTGCTGCTGAGTGGGAGCACAACTGCTGCAACACGTTGAGGCTAAACCAGAAGAATGGTTATCCACTCATTGACCCGGACATGCGCATCATTGAGGGAGACGTGCGCTCCGTTGATTGGTCTTTTCTCCCTCGTGACATCGATTTACTTGCAGGAGGACCTCCTTGTCAGCCATTTTCCCTTGGAGGGCTTTCAAAGGGAGTAACTGACCGTCGCGATATGTTTCCGGCATTCACCTCCGTCCTCGCTCTCCTCAGACCGCGTGCGTTTATTTGCGAGAACGTAAAAGGGCTCACCCGGGAATCGTTCCATCAATACTACGAGTACATTCTTCTTCGCCTGCAGCACCCTTCGCTGATAAAGCGCGAGGGAGAGACCTGGGAGCAGCATGCAATCCGGCTTTCTCGTACCCACACGAGCGCGGACCATGAAGCTGTGCGCTACGAAGTCATTCCAACCGTAGTAGATGCTGCAAGCTATGGTGTGCCTCAGCACCGCAACCGAGTAATCATCGTAGGTTTTCGCTCCGATGTCGAAGCTTCGTGGGCCTTTCCCCAGCCAACCTATGGGAACGGGCTGCTTCCATGGGTTACCCTCGGCGAGGCTATTGATAACGTTCCGAATCTTAATAACGAGCAGAGGGGAGGGCAGGCGCGCTCATACCCGGGCCATACTGGTTCAGTCCTCGACAAACCAAGCAAAACCATTAAAGCGGGTGTTCACGGAGTTCCCGGTGGCGAGAATACAATTCGCTATGCGGATGGTTCGCTACGTTACCTTACTGTCCGCGAAGCCGCTCGCGTCCAGACCTTCCCGGATGGCTATGAGTTCACTGGTGCATGGAGTGAGGGAATGCGACAGATAGGCAATGCTGTACCGGTAGAGCTCGGTCGTATCGTTGCGTCCTCCGTTGCGTGCGCACTACGCGAGGACACGGCCAGAAAAAGGATGACTTCAGACTTTGCAAGCGTTGTAGACAGGAGAGAGAGGCATATGAAGCCGCGCACATATAACCCGTTGGACTATGCCTCGCTTTCCGAGACGTTGGCTCGCGAGCTTATGGCTTCCGAGCTTATGCCACTCGCGGATGTCGAAAAATTCTATGGTGACGGGGTTTATGCCCTTTTCTACTGCGGAGATTTTCCTGCCTATTCCGAGATGTCTGATATTAACTTTGCCAACCCAGGCACACTCCCGATATACATTGGTAAGGCAGGACCCAAGACCCTCACTGGCAACGAACTCAATCCAAGCGTAGTAGACACGCCACAAGCTGGTACGAGACTTTTTGATCGCGTCGCAAATGATCATCGCAAGTCCATTGAGGCTGCAACGAATATTGAGGTCTCAGAGTTCCAGTGTCGGATGCTTGTGCTCAATGCTGTCTGGGTTCCTTTAACTGAGTCTGCTCTTATTGCTCGTTACGTCCCCATTTGGAACTCTATTGTTCCGGGATTTGGCAACCATGCGCCTGGAAGGGGGCAGATTGCTGGCAAGGTTTCTCGTTGGGATATCCTTCACCCCGGACGTGGCCGCGAGACCGTAACGACTCCAGCTACTACCTACGAACAGTTGTGTGGCGAAGCCGAGGAAGCTATTCGTGAGCGCATTCGAATTCTTGGGATTTAATGATTAAACAGCTCATTGGAAGACAGATCGGATTGTTAGATCCGGTCTGCCCCAAACTCACCAAACCCGCCCTGTCGCTGGCTACTCCTCGACGCGACGGCGACGACGCGTAACCACGCCGAGAACGGCAAGCCCCCCGACAGACCAAGCGCCACGGAAAGACCAGGGTCATTTGCATCGGCGGTCCTAGGCACAGAGACGCTAGTCGCCGCAGAGAAGCGTTTGGGCACGCATCCGCCAGCCCGCCTGGCCTCCCCCGCCGGCTTCGTCATGCTTGGATCGCCGGTTTGAAGGGTCAAGCAAGATACGCGTAAGCTTCTCCACGTCCTACCAGTGAGAAGGACGCAGGCGCAATGTCTCAATAATTAATTCCCCCTCGCCAGAAAAACGGCCCGCGACGCTCGTGCGTCGCGGGCCGAAATTCTTGCCGTTTGGCTGCCGGCCTGGTGCCAGCCGCCTTCCCTACTCCCCTAGCTTTGCCACAATGGCAGCTGCAAGGGCATCGATCTGCTCGAGCGCCCCCTCGTCAACTGCAGAGGTCACGTGCACCTCGGGGTCGAGCACCTCCATGCCCTTCATGCGCTGGATGGCGTCGAGCATGAGCGAGCCCGCCTGCGGTGCCCACGAGCCGTTGTAGATAACGCCGACTGTGCGGTTCTTCATCGCGTGGGCGTTGAGGTCCTCGAGAAGCTCGCGCATGCCGTCGAAGATGCCCATGTTGTACGTGGCAGACGCAAAGACGAGCACCGGCGAGCGGAACGCCTGCGAGACCATCTCGGAGACCGGGGCCTTGGAAACGTCGTAGACGCGGACGTCGTGCACGCCCGCCTCGGCAAGCTTGGCCGAGAGGATGTCCGCGGCGTTGGCGGTCCCGCCGTAGATGGAGCCGTAGAAGATGGTAACGGACTTGTCCTCGGGCTCGTAGGCGGCCCACTTCTGGTAGCGGGAGAGAATCTGGTCGAAGTCGCGGCGCCAGATGTGGGCATGCAGTGGCGCAATCTCCTTGATGTCCAGCTTGGAGGCCTTCTTGAGCAGCGACGTCACCTGCAGGCCGTACTTGCCCACGATGTTGGTGTAGTAGCGGCGCGCCTCGTCTGCCCAGTCGCGCTCCCAGTCGACCTCATCAGCGAAGATGGCACCACCGGTCGCGCCAAACGCGCCGAAGGCATCTGCCGAAAAGAGCGTGCCCGTGAGCTGGTCAAAGCTCACCATGACCTCCGGCCAGTGCACCATGGGCGCCAGGACAAACTGCAGCGTGTGGCGGCCGAGGGAGAGGGTGTCGCCCTCCTTGACCTTGATGGCGTGGGGCTCGGGGTCAAAGCCGTGGAACTGGCGGACGAGGTCGAAGGCCTTGGGGGTGCCCACGAGCTTGAGGTCGGGCCACCTGCGGACAAGGTCGGGAATCACGGCGCAGTGGTCGGGCTCCATGTGGTCGATCACAAGGTAGTCCAGAGGACGGCCGTCAAGGACGTGAGCGAGGTTCTCCTTGAACTGGCGCGAGACCGCCTCGTCCACGCCATCGAGAAGGCAGGTCTCCTCGTCGAGGATGAGGTAGTTGTTGTAAGACATGCCGTTGGGCACGGGATAGGTGTTCTCGAACAGCTGAATCCTGCGGTCAGAGGCACCCAGCCACCAGGTGTCCTCGCAAATCATGCGCACATTGTACATAGCTCTCCCTTCACCCGCCTCCGAGCGGCACGTGCAAAGGCTCGTCCGCCCATTGGTCACGTCCACACCAAACGCCCCGTGCGATGCGCCGGGGCGTTTGGCAAGCGCTTACATATACCGCTTTGATGATATTCGATTCTGCAGGGCTTCGCGGCCATGGAGCCGAGAGAACCGCAAAGTCGCACGAGGGCGGGACGGTTCGTTGGGACGAGGGAGGCGGCGCAGTTGGGCCCAGGCGCTAGAAAGCGCCGCCACCTCCACCGCCACCAAAGCCTCCACCGCCACCGGAGGAGAAGCCGCCTCCCCCACCGCCGCCACTGGCGTCGATCGAATTGGCGATCGCCGCCACCGAGGCATCGTGAATGGCGCCGCCAAAGACGTCCGCAGGAGAGCCCATTCCGGAATGACCCATGTAGTACCAGGAGTACACCGGCATGAAGTCCGGATCGTCGAGAAGCTCCGGCATGACAACCTTGAGCTGCTCGATGACCTTGTCCGCAACCCCAAGGGCCACCGCCATCACCAGAAGGCGGTTCCAGAGGATGACGTCGCTCGGTACCGCCTCCTCAAGGCGGGTGAACTCCTGCAGCCAGCGCTTGAGGGCGAGAACCTTGGCCTTGGTCTCGATGGCCGCCGTGCTGATGTCCTTGAAGAACTTGCCGCTCACCAGGAAGAGGGACAGAGCGCCGCATGCGCCACAGATGGCCGCGACACCAAGCACGAGGGAGACGTCACCTTCGAACATGGCGCCAACGACAAACACCTCCAGGAACGCAGCGAGAATGGACAGCGAGCCAAGCAGGAGGGCAATGCCACGCCCAGAGCCCTTGAGAGATCCGTTCCCGGAAAAACGCCGCAGGTATTCCGCATTGACCGATGACTGCCAAGACTTGTAGGCATCGGAGTACGACTCGGGGTTGGACTTCGCGTACTTCTTAATGGCAGAGAAGTAGAGAGCAGGCTCATCGCCGGTGTACGAGGGATCGTTGGGCTTCGAAATCTTACGGGCAAGGTGACGGAAGAGGAAGTTGACCGCCGCAACGTCCGCGTGCCTGGCAGATGCGCGCTCCGCAGGCGTGCCGAGAGTGCTCTCGGGTATAGGCCCCACAAGGGATGCGCGGTAGTCATCAAACTGCTTTGATCCAAGGATCTTCTTCGTGCCCAGCTTGACCTTGTCGAGCTGAACGACATGCTCGTCGGTAAGGCGCATGAGCGAGGCGGTAAGGCCCTCTGGCCCTGGGTCCTCCCCCGTGGCGAGCATGGCGAGAACCACCGGGTGGTCGCCCGTGGGCACGTCGCGGAAGTACTTGTCGTCAAACTGCGCCGTGTGCGTGGCCTTGTAGCGACGCCTCGCAATTACCGTGGCAACGATTGCCGCCACGGCGACAGCAAGGCAGAGTCCCGTGACCCCATACACGGCCGCGCGAGCCATGGCGCGGCGTGCGTTTGCGTCATCGGCGTTCTTCTGCTCCTCAGCGAGAATGGAGCTGAGCCTCTCGCCCGAGGTTTCGGGGCAGGAGGAGATCCAGCTTGCCGGGAAGGTGATACGCGCCTCGGCAAACTCGCTCGAGCCAACACCCGGGACGGTGTAGACGATGTCGTTTCCGCTAAACGCAAGGCTTGCATCCAGGGGGCCGTGTCCCCAGGCGCGCACGTTGTCCCCGCCCACGACGGACTCTCCGCTCGGTACCGGCAGATGGATGGTGCAGGTTACGTTTTCCGACTCGACATCCCAGCCATCCGAGACAAACTTCCAGTACAGCTCGCCGGTATCTGACCAATGGGTGGCTATGCCGTCGGCAATGTAGGAGACATAGAAGTTGGCTGTGGTGTAGCTCTGCGCAGAGTAGAGCTTAATCTGCAGGTAGGAGCCATAGTCGGTGATGGAGTAGGTCTCGTTTGCACCCGCCGAAGACTCCGTGAAGGACCTGGCCTGGCCGGCCTCCACAATGCCAGCGTCAAGCACCTGGACGCTCACCGTGCGACCGTTAGAACTGTTCTCCCCCTTGGGGATCTTCCAGTACACGCCATGGAAATCCCCATCGAAGTCGAAGGTGCGTACCTCGGTCACGGTAAGTCCACCCGACGTGTCGAGAGTAGCGTCTATGCTCGTCCGCGTCATGCTGTAGTCGTCCGCGCGTGCCGGAGT
Source organism: Olsenella sp. (assembly GCA_022648325.1). Lineage (GTDB taxonomy): Bacteria > Actinomycetota > Coriobacteriia > Coriobacteriales > Atopobiaceae > Tractidigestivibacter. Next base: position 167,830 of record JALCMG010000003.1, on the reverse strand, counting down.
GGCACCGAGCACCAAAGCAAAGAGCACGGCCAGCAAAGGTAGCAGAAGAAGCGCAGTTCGGCGCCGCCCTTGGACACAAGCAGGGTGCCAGTCTCTCATAGAAATCCCCCAATGCATGGTTGTGGAAGACCTTGTGGCATCGCGGTCCCAGCATACCAGAGCGAAGGTCAGGACTAGGGACGCAACGGCGTAACGAATGTCCCACATATGGAGACCGTCCAGCCAAGGGGGACAAGGGCCTCTCCCCTCACCTCCCTTCCCGAGAAGAGCGCAGGGTTAGTGGCCCCCAGGTCAACGACGCGCATGCCCTCCTCGGCGGGAAGGATACGCACATGCGAGTGAGAGACGGCCCTCGAGTGGAGAACGACGTCGCTTGACGGATCTCGACCCACTACGAGCCCCTCCCTTGGTATGGGAAGCCTCACGTCCACCGCAGGCGTGCGTACCCAGCAAAGAACCGTGCTCGAAAGCGGCTGAGGGTCTCGGTTAGGAGGTGCGCTGGTGGGATTCTCTCCGACAGGGCTGGAAAGGTCGAGGGTATCGTCCTCCCAGCTCGACTCGGAGGGAGGCAGCCCCGCATCCCAGAGAAACGGCTCGTCCTCCTTGAGCTCTGGGAGCGAGTCCTCCCCGGCAGTTGGATTCGCCTCTCCCGCGTTAGCGGCTTCCGCATCAATGGACGAGGCGGCATCTTCCGCAGGTGGGAACTCGTAGAGACAGCCGTAGCAGACGCGCATGTCGGCAAAGAGCTCCTCCCCGCAACGGGGGCAGACCTTCGTTGCATATCCACTCATGGCCCAGTCACCTCCCCCACGGGGCACGGAAGAGCAACGCAGCGCTGCGTCGCGTGTTCGTACGCAAACGAAAGCGAGGTCACGCGTAACGTCTCTCCAACTACCGGCCAGGGACAAGGGCTGGCAGGTCGCTCAAAGGCACAGAACGACTCGGCGTGGGAGAGAACGCGTCTTGGGGGCAGGGCACGTTGGGAGACAAGCACCTCGCCACGGCTTCCCACGAGGGCAACGTCTATGGGGTACGCCATGCCATACGTATGGATGGACCCACACCTCATGAGTACCACGGGTGGCGCAGAGGGATCCGTGCCAAGAAGGCCCACGAGCTTCTCGAACCACGACGAGAGAACCCTGAACCCCAACGTAGGCGAGCTCTGCTCAATATCCGGGTTCTCTATCTCGACGCACATCCACCTCATCAGACCACCACCCCCGGTCGGTATCTATCGATGACAAGCGTCCGCTCGTGTCGTAGCGCGAACGGCGCGGAATACGTAATCCCGGGGAGGCGAAGCTCCCTGGGCCACGGCCTATACACCAACGTGCAGGTGTAGCGAGTGAGCAGGGGCGCCACAGAGAGCAGGCGCTCTCCCTCCCCCGCAGACACGCTCTCTGCCCTCACCTCCACATCACAGGAGCCCTCGCGTCCAAGCGCCGCGCGGAGCGCAGCCTCAACGGCAACAACAGATGCCGCCACGCTCTGCTCGCCTGGAGGAGACACCCCCTCGGCGATAACCTCGTCCAAGCTCAGGCGATCGAACGCCGCGCAGGCTTCCACGAACTCCATGAGGTTCACCACGATGAGGGCAACCACGATGACCACAGGAACAAGCACGGCAAGCTCCACGGTCATCTGCCCCGATTGTCTGTCTGAGTAGCCGTCCTTCGTCAGCCGGCCAGCTACACCACCCCCAATGCCGTTCACGATGTCTCCAAGAGGTCATCAAGCCGGATGGTGAGGGGAATCGAGATCTTCGTCCCCGGAATAGTGAGCTCCGCGATGGTGATTTCTCCGTAGCCGAGTGAGTCCGCCGCCCAGATGCCAAGCGTTGTGGCAAGGTCATACGAACTCGCATCGGCGGGAAGCGCCTCTACCATCTGACGCACCTTGGCAGCGGCGTCATATCCCGACTGGTCTAGCACGCGGGACCAACCCACGAGAACGGGCTTCATGAGCCTCATGTCCACCGGTTCAAACCCACAGTCCGCGATCGTCTCCTTGAGTTTCCCGCGGAGCCATGCCCCCACGGTTCCCCCAAAGATTCCATCGACGTTGTCGAGAAAAGAAGTCACCGAAGATGAGACCGACTCGTACCTCGACCCATAGCCCACGAGCAGACGTCCCCAAAGCTCACAGATCCCATCGATGGCACCACCCAAGACCGAACCCGTCCCCTGCGAGGTAACGCCATCAAAGAAGCTCGCCAGCACGTTGTTCTCGGCAGTCGACTCGTCCGGCGCAAGCGCGGAAGCCGAGACTGCCGCCCCTGCCGGAAGCTCACCCGAGGAGAGGAACGACGCCGTGAGCTCTGTGGGGATGGTCGTTGATTCGGTCCTTGCGACAACGGACACGCAGCCCCATGCCCCAGGCGGGCAGATTCGCGGCCGTACGACGGAAAGCTGGTCCAGAGCGCGCTTAAACGAACCATGCGCGTCATCCGCCTTCTCTTTGAGGTCCCTCTCGGCCTCAGCCTGCCGATTTCGAGCGTCCTCGTAGTCTTTGGATGCCTCGACGATATCGCGCCAGTAGTGCTCAAACCCGTTTGACGTGGAAGTCGAGGCCGCAGCAACCGATCCCATGGCAGAAAGATCCATACGGCAGGTCTCGCACTTCGCCACCACGCCCGAATCCAGGTCTTGGAGGGAAGCCTTGCCTGCAGAGGCACCAGTGACCGCAGGACATTCGAGCGAGGCGTGAAGAACCGTCCCCGCATCCTCCAGGCTGCACGGCCAGTTGTCATCGGTGTAGAGGCTGCAAGCCTTGGTCTCTTCTGTATTGTGTGGAAGACTTGGCAGGTCAATATCAACCGAACCGTCATCGTGCTCTACGTAGGTCCCGCCTCGCACCTGCGCAAGCGCATAATCATAGAAGATGGCGCGAACGGCAGAGTTCGTAAGCTCGTCTACCGATGCGTTCATCGGGCTTTCCTTCGCCAAGCGAACCGCATAGTAGGCACGCGCCCGCAAAAGGGGAACTCCAAAGCCCCATCCCTCCGCACTTGGGTAGTGCGGGTTCTTCTCGTAAGAAAGGCCGGCAAGCGTGGCTGCGCGCTCCTCCAGACAGTAGGGCGAGTTTCCGCAGTCTGCCATCCACCCACGCAGACGTGCATCGTCTGCCTTGGCCTTTGCCTCGTCTACCTGCTGCGCAAGGTCTCGCAACTCCTCGGCGTCCCTCTCCATCTCATCCGAGGACAGCTCAGAGGCAAGGGACGAGAAGTTAGATTGCGACTCCGTGGGAAACGGCACCGCGCAGCCAATGTAGGGAAGCCCCTGCACGCGGGCGTTCTCTGCGACACAGGCGGCTGAGTTGGCAACCACGATCGCAGGCAAGACCTTCTCCATGCGCTCAAGCCCCTCAGCCGCACTTTTCGCAAAGTCCCGCCGGGCATCAAGAACCTTTTTCCCGGCATCGCATACGGTTCCTCCAAATGCCTCGGCCATGGGGATGCAGGAGAGGACAAGCCCCGCACCAAAGACCGTCACCCCGAGAAGCCCTAGGCTAAGCACGCAGGCGTCGAGCACCCGAGCAATGGTGACATATGCCGCAACGGAGTTTGACCCTGCCATCGCCGCGGCATCTGCCACGGGCTGAACCTCGTACGACCGGGCCATCACCCACTCAGCCGAAGCGGCCGCAAAGACAAGCGAGATGCTCACGAGCAGGGCAACCGCAACGGCAACAGTGGTGTAGCCACCCTCCTCGTCCAGGAAAAGAGAGAGGCCCAGACGCGGTCCACCTGCCTCCCCACCTACTGCGGGCGTAGCGCCGTCAGCCCCATGCAGCAATCCAATCACCGTAGTCACCCCCAACCCACTCGGAGCGCATGTCCCGTTCGACCTCGGCCGAGAGAAGCACTCCTTCTCCATCTGTCTGGCCAACCAATCCAGCCATCACGCCAACCAGGGGAAGAGGCTGGGCATGGCCCACGACAGAGACCCGCACGCGGCCTCCGTCCTGCATAACGGCAACCTCCCAGGCATCGCCGCCACCGGCGTGAAAGCAGGAGACATCCGGCACTGCTCTGAGTCTTCTCCTCACATAGCCGTCTACGAGAGAGGTCACTTCGTCATGCGTCGCGGTTGTGGCAAGCCGCGCCCCCTCGGCAGCTGCTCCGCTCATGATTGCTCGCGTATACAGGAGCATCGCCGGCTGGAGGAGAAGCGCAAGCACTACCATGACCGCCGGGAGAAGAACAGCCGCTTCGACAGTTGCCTGGCCGTCCTCGCTAGAAAAAGCCGTATACCTTTCCCTAAGCCCCATCTCAGAACCCCATAAGGTCCTGGAGCCAGGACGCCGTTCCGCCCAACGCTTGGTGTGCTGAGGCATCTGTCGCTGCACGCACAAGGGCCCCATCACGAGCGGCATGCCACACAAGCCCTAGAGCTGTAAGCATTGAGAGAAACGCCATGAGAACCAGCGCGTACTCGAGCGTCGACTGGCCGCCCGCCTCGCCTAGCCACCATGTCCAAGCTCGCCCAGAGATGCTGCCCACTCCGCAGCATCCATGTGCATGACTTTGGACTCGCTTTTCCCATCGTTGGTGCTTTGCACTATGCACACATCGACCCATCCCGATCCCTCCACGACCATGCTCCAAACCTTGCCCGAGAGGTCGAGATAGCCAGACCTCACGAGCACGCAGTCGCCACGCCCCTCGTACTCGCGCACCAGGCTGGCAGCTGCCTCCGGCACCGCAGCGGTACCGGAGGGTTGACCCGCATCTTCCTCAAAAGTCCAGGATTTCCACTCCGAAGGCCAGCCTTGCCCTTTGCCCTCCTCGCCGGCACCCGCATCATTGGCAGGGCTGCTGGTAGCAAGCACGCCAGCAGACGACGGATCGTCGCCGACAAGTGCAGGAGGTTTCCCACGGTTCGCCAACACGCCCGCAGCAATGGCAGCAAACACAACGGCCGTCAGGGCAAAGGCAACGCAGGCTCTTCTCACAGAGAGTTGATGCCGCTTGCTATGGCCTCCCAGAGCTGGGAAACCCGCTCTCGAAACGCAATAATCGCCACGATTGCTATGACGACGAGCACCCCCACGAGAATCGCGTACTCCGTAGTGCCCTGTCCGCGCTCGCCGCGAAGCACGTCCGTTGCCGTTCTCTGGACCTTTTGAACAACGCCCACCCATGTCATATGACGCTCCCTTCCACCAAATCCCAACTAGATCCACTACCTTCCAAACGAGACCGCCGACGCGAGAAGCGGCCCCAGGATTGCGAGAAGCATCGCCGGCACAACCAAGACCCCCAAGGGCACGAGCATCTTTACCGGAGCCTTCTCGATTTCCTCCTCTACCTGAGCACGCTGCTCATCACGAATCGCCCCTGCCTGCACCTCGAGCGCCAGCGCAAGCGGCGAGCCAAAGGTGAGCGACTCCCCGACAACTGCCGCAAAGCGTGCGAGCGCATCGACCCCAAGTTCGCTGGCCATATCCTCAAGAGCCTCCTCCCTACTACTCACGCCCGCCTGCCAGCTGAGCATTGCCTCTGCAAACGCCTGGGAGAGCTCCGTTTGATAGCGGTCGCAGTACAGAGAGAGCGAAGCATCAAAGGAAAGACCGGCAGAGAGTCCAAGCGTTATCACGTCAATAAGAGTGGGCATCTCTCGCAGGCAGGCAGATTGTCGACGCGCGATTCGGTCTCGCTCTCTCGCGCGACAAACTGCGGGGAGGGAGCTCAGTGCAGTGCGTGCATTAGAAACAACTCGATTGAGGCCGCCCCCCGCTTCTGTGTGACGAACCGCGACGCCAGAACCGCTTGTTACCAGGAGCCCAGCGAGAACGGCACACAACGCGCTTGTCGCGACGAGCGCAAATCCATCCATCAGAGCACCGACCTCATGAGCCGCCGAATCACGATGACCGCGAATGAGTCAAGCGCAGCCGCCAAGGCAACGGAGCCCAAGCCGACCGGCGAGAAGAGGCCCCGCTGGAAATCTGGGAAAATAACCGCAAGGAGCGTCACCATAAAGCATGGCAGGCTGCACACGATGCGGGCAGACAGTCGAACCTGCGCGGTCTTGACCTCCAGCTCTCTCTCAAACTCCCCTTGCTGTTCGACAAGCGTGGCCGAGCGCGAGAGCAGGTCTCGCAGCGGGCTCCCCGTACGATGCGAAATCACAAGAGCCGTGGTGAGAAGCCCCATCCCCGGAGCATTCAGTCTGCGGGAGAGGGACTCGAGTGCATTCTCGGTAGAAACGCCACAGCGCAACTCGAGGGAAGCGGAGGCAAAGCCGGAAGAGACCGGCCCGCGCCCGTGAGACCCAACGTGCTCGATGGCCTGAGAGAGAGTCTGGCCTGCGCCGAGCGCTACAGAAAGCGTCCGGAGCACGCCGGGCATCTCCTTGGATATCTCTCGTGAGCGGCGGCGGTCGCGAGAAGACCGCCACGCAGCAAGCGCAGCCCTCTCCAAGACGGCGAGAGCAAGTGCCGAGATGGGCGACAAGAAGAGAAGTCCTCCCAGACAAGCCACCCCTATACCCAAGACAAGCAACGCGGCACAGGCAGACTCCCTGCGCAATGCAGGACGGCCCTCATGGGAGAGCGCGACGAGCACATCGGACGCCTGTCTCCAATCCTCTCCCTCGAGAAGCGCGGTCACCACCTCGCTTCGCCCAAGAGACTCCAGGTGCCGAACAGCCCAGCGTCCAGAGGAGCGGAGCATCCGCGACGCCAGGGTCTTAGCTCCCCGCTCCCCACTGGCAACAAGCACGCGAACGGCAGTGAACGAGCAGGCGGCCGCCGCTAGCGGAAGGAAGATCTCCATCGCTCCACCTCGCCTTCGTCGAGAATCCCGTCATGTATCCCCTGCTCAATAAAGGCCGGCTCGCGCGTGAGCTCCCAGGTCCTCTCCGCAACATCAAACGAGACGCACTCGCCCAGGTCCACCGCCTTCGCCTCGCGGGACCACCCAACCTCGTGAGTTGTCGTGATGTAACGCGCGCCATCGGGCGCCCTCCTCGACATCACGATGAGGTCGAGCGCCGAGGCAATCTGCTCCTCGATGATGTCCGCAGGCAGGTCCATCCCAAAGCGAGCCATAAGCACCAGACGAAGCACTGCCTCCTCGGCAGTTCCGGCATGCAGCGTGGTCATGGACCCATCGTGTCCCGTCGTCATTGAGGCCAACATATCCACACATTCCTCGCCGCGGACCTCGCCTACCACGATGCGATCGGGACGCATGCGCAGGGAGTTTTTGACGAGGTCGCGAATGGTGATCTCGCCAGAGCCCTCTATTGAGGCACCCCTCGCCTCGAGGCTCACCACGTCCGGATGTGCGTCAAAACGCAACTCGGCAGAGTCCTCTATGGTCACGATCCTCTCACTGGGGTCTATCTCGCAGGAGAGCGCATTGAGGAGCGTGGTCTTGCCCGACCCAGTGCCACCCGCCACTGCAATTCCACGACGCGTCCTCACGGCCCAGCGCAGGAGCTGCGCATACCATGCGGGCAGCGAACCAAGCCCGACGAGCGTGTCCAAGGACGCGATGTGGTTGGAGAAGCGCCTAATGGTGACCACCGGGCCGCCAATGGCAATGGGGTCGGCAACGGCATTCACGCGGTCGCCGTTGGCAAGCCTCGCGTTTACGATGGGGCAGCTGCGATCAAGCCGGCGGCCGAGGGGAGCCAAAATGCGGTCGACCACAATCATGATTTGCTCGGGCGAGTCGAACACCGCAGGCGCCGAGAAGACCTCGCCCCCACGCTCGAAGAAGAGCGCATCGCAGCCGTTAATCATGATCTCGGACACGCTCTCATCCTCGAGGAGAGGCTGTATGGGTCCGAGTCCGCAGATCTCGTCCGTCACCTGACGCACAAGATGGGTTATGTCCTCTTGTGACAGGCCCTCGTACCCACCTGTGTTGATAATGGCATTGCAGGTCACGGCAAGTGCAGAGCGCGCCTGCATGGCATCGCCCGCAGAAAGCATCGAGGCAATTGTTGCAAGTCCCAGTCTCTCGACCAACTCAGACTTGAGGCTTTGCCGTTGGCGGCGCAAGTCTCTCGTATCCGAGGCAGAAGTCCCTCTCCGCGCCTCTTCCTCGCGGACCATATCTAGAACAGACACCTAGACCGCCTCCCTCCTGCGCCCAAAGAGCCCCCTACGCCGTGGGGCGATGCCCCCCGCGGCACGCTTCGCCGCCTCTACCTCTGGAAGTGCGCCAAGCTCCTGCAGAAGCTGCGCCAGGCAGGCCGCAACAGATTCCGCAAACGGAGAGCCAACCTCCAGGAGTCCCGCGACGTCCCCATACCCCAGGTAGTCCGCAACCTCGCCCCCGCCATTAAGCGCCGTGAACGCTCGGGCAGCCTCGAGTCCAACCTCGGCCCTGCCAAACGCGGGGTCCGTCCTGTCTCGAACGTCCACGTAGTTCTCCAGGCGTGCGATGCGCGTCCTCGCCACGCCCAGGCGCACCGCAAGCCCACTCGCACGAGAAAGTGATGCCAGCGAGCCTGGACGCCTGTCATGCACGAGCACCACACGGTCGCTCTTACACACTGCAAGTGCCACCGCCTCGGTGAATGTTGGCGAGGTGTCCACAAGGACGAGGTCAGAGGCGCTCGCAAGCGCATCTAACAAGCCGGGGACAGCTGCATTAGCAAGCTCGGCTGTCTCTGGGCGCTCGCAGGGGCCCCACACGCGCACGCGCTCGCCACAGGAAGCGCCAAGTCGTCCCAGCCGCTGCTCCTTGTCCCCTAGGTCATCAATCGATAGAGCCGAGAGATCAGTGCCACGGGGCAGCCCAAACATGGCAAAGAGGTTTCCACACGAGAGGTCCAGGTCCACCGCCTCGACCCGCATGCCCCAAGAGGCAGCCGCCACCGCAGCGCATGCCACGACCGAGGTCTTGCCAACGCCCCCTCTTCCAGAGCAAAACGTGACTATAGGCGCGCGCACTCCAGACAGTGCCAGCGCCGGCCCCGAAGTCACCGAGACACGACCCCCGTCACATTCCGGCAGGAACCCCGAAGCCGGCGTGGCACCCTTCTCCTCAGATGACGCGCTGCACACGCCATCCAGGTCAACAACACGGTCAATGCCAGCTCGCGCGGCACGAGACCTCAAAGACCCCGAAGGTGACCTCAGCGCGAGCACGACCTCCTCGGCATGGCCATCGGAGGCAATGGCGGCCGCAAGGTTTATGTCGGAGACCCCGCTCTTGGTTAGGCCGATGAGGGCCGACCTCTCGCCGGGGACAGATGTTGCCATGCGCCGTCGCAGATCCTCGGCGTCTTGGGCAAACTCGTACTCCGCCTTGGAACCAATCGCCTCTAATGCGGCAACCATCACAGGTCGCTCCTCTTCGGGGCACAAGACAACCCACGCTCGTCTCATCACTCGCTCCCCTCCTGGTCAACTTTGGTTGGCGCCGCAGGAACGCCGGCATCCACGCCCTTGACGTCATCCGCCGGCAGGCCAAATCGAAGGCTCCCCTCGGTTGACGCTGCCAGAACGGCAGAGACATCCCCCGGATCAAGCGCGACGGTCATGGCCTGGCTCCCCGAAGAGAGCGCCTTTGCTCCTTCGGGAATCGAAAGCACCGTGACGGCCTTGGCGAGCACCGTTGCGACACCATCCGCAACTCGGTAGGCAACGAGTCTGCTACCGGCAGAAACGCCTTCTCCGACGCCGAGCTTCTCCCCCATGGGCAAAGAAACGGCAATCGTTCCTGAAGGCACGTCGACAGCCGTGCCTGTCTCTCTGAAGTTGAGCTGCGTGAGCGGACTGCCCGAAGCAATGGCAACCATGACCTTCTTGCCCACGGCATCGTCCAGGTTCGTGATGGCCCCCTCTGGCACAAGGTCGGAGACCCAGTCTCTTCTCGCTACATCACCTGCGGACACGACCTGTCCCTCCTCAAGCTCGGTCGTGGCAACCACAAGTTCCACCACCTCGCCGCCGTAGCGCGCGAGCGTCTCCTGGCGTCGAGATTTCTCCTCTGCCCTAACGCTCTCGCCATACGCGAGGCACAGCACAATCGCAAGCACGGCAAACGCTGCAGAAAGGACGATCTTGAAGCGGCGTGGCATGGGCTTCCCCTCCCCCGTAAGGCGGTGCGACTTATTAAAATTGTCCGGTGGGGAAGGCCCGCTACAGCTGCCTTTCCAAGAAAGAGCGACTGGTTGCGGGCACCTTTCTTGCAGGTAGCTGTCACATTTGATTATTATCGCAGCAATATAGAGATGCGAAAATACATTTTCATGTTATTGGCTGGGCATACGAGTACAACCGCATCAGAGGACTTTGTGATGCGTCTGCGCAGCTCAGGACCCCAGGTAAACTTATGAAGGAACTGTGTGCCCGCAGCGGCGCGACCCACATCAAAAATGTGCCGTTTTCATCAGTCCTTCGTTGTCACGGAGCCACACCGCGCCCGGCAGCCTAGAGCACAATGTCCGGATCGAGCGTCCGCGCACTTTCGCGCATCTCGGCAGCCAGTGCCACATACGCGTCGTAGCGACGCTGGGAAATCTGTCCCTCCGCGAGAAGCTCTCGCACCTGACACCCCGGCTCGTGCGTATGCGTGCAGTCGCAAAAACGGCAGCCCCGAGCAGCATCTGCCACCTCGGGGAACACTGCTGCAAGACCACGCTCGTGGCCAACGATGGGAAGGCTTCTTAGCCCTGGCTCGTCCACAATCACGCCGCCCCCGGGGACCGAAACCATGCGACGCGCAACCGTTGTGTGGCGTCCCGCATCATCGGATCCGCGCACGGCACCGGTCTCGAGCACATCATGTCCAAGCAAGGCGTTGAGCAGCGTAGACTTCCCCGCACCGGACTCCCCAAGCACGATGGCCACGGTCCCCACGGGAACGAGCGACCGCACGGCAACGAGCCCCCAAGCAACACTCAGGGGGCCGGCGTCCTTCTCGGCCCTCTCTGCCTCTGCATCCCCGGCAGAGGAGGTCATCACCAGCTTACATCCCTCACCCAAGACGTCCCGTACGGCGGCAACGTCCTCTGCCAGCACTGCGCTGGGAGCACGGTCTGCCTTCGTGAGAACAACGGCAACCTCGGCCCCGCAATCGCGCGCAATGACTGCGGAGCGCGCGACTCTCTCGCACGAGATGACATTCGCACCAAGCTGCTGGACGATAAGGACCATGCTAACGTTTGCAGCGAGCGTCTGCCGCTCCCCGCGCGAGCCGCCCCTCCACCGGGCTATGTCGCTCTCGCGCGGAAAAATCTCAAGGATAAGGCCCATATCGTGACCGGCAGGAACGCGCGCGAGAACCCAGTCGCCCACGGCCACGCGTGAGTCACCCCCCTTGGTGAGGTGCGCCGAGAACTCCGCTCGGAAGAGCGCGTCTTTGGTCACCACAGCCGGAAAGCCTCGGTCCAGGCGCACCACGCAGCCCAGAGCCATCTCGTCCACGTCGCACCCCAGCGCGCGTGCCGCCTGGGCAGCCGCCTGGCCAAAGGCGCTCCTCTGTCGCTCCGAGGGGGCAAGCTCGGAAAATGCGGGAAGGTCTGCGAGAGAAGAAAGGGCCGGCAGGCCCTGCTGGGACCTGCCGGCACTCGTGACACTACGCTTGTGAGAACCCCTCTGGGAGCCCCTCTTTGGCGCACGCCTTCCCATGGATGCTAGTTCCTGCCCTTCTCGACCGCACGCATGATGGCCTTGTAGACCTCGACGAGCGGGATGATGGCGGCTGCGAGCAGCATTGCGATTCCGTACTCCGAGGCGCTGATCTCGTCAAAGTCAAAGGCCTGAGCAAGCGGGGTCTCGATGACCACAAAGGTGAGCACCAGCGAGAGCGCGAAGGCGCCCCAGATCCACTTGTTCTGGGTGGGCAGCTTGAAGATGGACCGGCGACGGCTGCGCATGTTGAACGAGTGGAACATCTCGACCATCGAGAGCGTGAGGAACGCCATGGTCATACCGTCGAGGCCCTTATCGGCACCAGAGAGCACGGCAGACAGCGGCACACCCTCGATGCTCAGGCCAATGAAGTATGAGATGAGCGTAAGCGCGCCGATGAAGATGCCCTGGACGAGGCAGTCGAGACCCATGCCGTTGGCAAAGATGCCATCGTCGGCGCTGCGAGGCTCGCGCTTCATGATGCCCGGCTCGGCCTCCTCCATGGCCATGGCAAGCGCGGGGAAGCAGTCCGTGATGAGGTTGAGCCACAGCAGGTGCGTTGGCTCGAGAATCGTGAAGCCGATGAGCGACGCCACGAAGACCGAGATGACCTCTGCGAGGTTGGAGGAGAGCAGGAAGGCGATTGACTTCCTGATGTTGTCGTAGATGCGGCGTCCCTCTTCGCAAGCATTGATGATGGTCGCGAAGTTGTCATCGGCGAGAACCATGTCGGCCACGTTCTTGGTCACGTCAGTACCGGTGATGCCCATGCCCACACCGATGTCGGCGCGCTTGATGGACGGGGCATCGTTCACGCCGTCACCGGTCATGGCAACAACCTTGCCAAGCTTCTTCCATGTGTTGACAATGCGGGTCTTGTGCTCAGGCTGGACGCGGGCGTACACGCCGTACTTGGAGATGTCCTTGGCGAACTCCTCGTCGGACATGCGGTCGAGCCCGGCACCGGTGATGGCCTGCGAGCGGTCGACGATGATGCCCAGCTCCTTGGCGATGGCCACGGCAGTGTCAATGTGGTCGCCAGTGATCATGACCACGCGCATGCCAGCGGAGTGTGCCTCGGCCACGGCCTGCTTGACCTCGGGACGAACCGGGTCGATCATGCCGCAGAGTCCAAGGAAGGTCATGCCGTGCTCAAGCGCCTCGGGAGAGAAGTCCGTGGGCGCGGTCTTGCCGTAGTTCACGCGTGCCGCAGCCATCACGCGCAGCGCATCGTCGGCCATGGCCTTGTTGGCCTCCATGATGCGCTGGTGCCACTCGTCAGTCATGGGTACGTCACCATTGGCGGTGTGAACCTTGGTACAGCAGGCGAGAACGACATCGGGGCCGCCCTTGGTGTGCTGGATGTAGTTGCCATCGGGCGCCTTGTTGACAACGGACATCATCTTGCGGCCGGAGTCGAAGGGCGCCTCGCCCACGCGGGGATTGGCGGCGTCAAGGTCGCCCGAGGTGAAGCCGAGCTTGGCGGCGTCTGCCACAAGGGCGGCCTCGGTGGGCTCGCCCACGGCAGTCTCGTGCGCGGAGTCCCACTTGGCGTCAGAGCACAGCGCCATGCAGCGCACCAGGCGATCCTGGTCCTCGGTGAAGTGGCGCACGACAGTCATCTTGTTCTGTGTGAGGGTGCCCGTCTTGTCCGAGCAGATCACCTGCGTGCAGCCAAGGGTCTCGACGGCGGAGAGCTTGCGGATGATGGCGTTGTGCTGGCTCATCTTGGTGACGCCGATGGAGAGCACGATGGTCACGACGGCGGCCAGACCCTCGGGGATGGCGGCGACGGCAAGCGACACGGCGACCATGAAGGTGTTGAGAACGAGCGGCATGTTGTCAAAGAAGCCCATGCCGTACTTGAGCCAGGTGACCACAAAGACCAGGGCGCAGATCACGATGCAGATGATGGAGAGGATCTTGGAGAGCTCGTCCAGCTTCTTCTGGAGCGGCGTCTCCTCGTCCTCGGCTCGCGTGAGGGCGTCGGCGATCTTGCCCATCTCGGTGTCCATGCCCGTGGCGACAACCACGGCGCGACCGCGGCCATAGACCACGGTGGAGCCCATGTAGCACATGTTCTTGCGGTCGCCGAGAGGGACGTCCTTGCCCTCCTCGAGCACGTCGAGGGCCGTGGCAATCTTGTTGACCGGCACGGACTCTCCCGTAAGGGCGGCCTCCTCGATCTTCATGGACGCGCTCTCGATGATGCGGCAGTCCGCCGGCACGGAGTCGCCGGCCTCGAGAATCACGAGGTCACCGACGACAAGCTCGGAGGACGGGGTGGTGATGACCTTGCCGCCGCGCACGACCTTGCTCTGGGCGGCGGACATCTCCTGGAGCGCAGCCAGGGCCTCCTCGGCCTTGGACTCCTGGACCACGCCGAGGACCGCGTTCATCACAACCACGAAGCAGATGATGACCACGTCGGCGAAGTCCGCCTCGCCCTGCGCCAGGCCGGTGAGCGCCGAGATGGCCGCAGCCACGATGAGCATGATGATCATCGGGTCTGCCATCTGGGCAAAGAAGCGCTTCCAGAGCGGGTCCTTCTCGGCCTCTTTTAGCTTGTTGAGACCATCCTTCTCGAGGCGTGCAGCCGCCTCATCCACGGTGAGACCATAGGTGTCGTCTGACGCAACATCCTTGATGACTTGCGCAGACTCCTGCAGATACTCCTTCACTACTTCCTCCTGGGGTCATTGGCGCCCAGCAGATTGATGCCCGATCATAATTCCCCAGGAGGGGCAAGGGCTCACCAAGGCTGCCATGCCGGACGCATGGTCAATACCGACACATTCTACCCGATGCGACGGGCAACAAACCCCAACGGACGCGTTGGGGATTTCGTGGAGGCAACCCTCTCATATCTCATTCGTAAGGACTTGGGCCCGGATGCCCCACGACGTCTTGTCCATGCGGTAAACTTACGCTAAGACAGCACGTGAAGGCGTGCGAGATTGATTCCACAGGGTCTCGAGGAAAGGGCAACGATGAAGATTCTGTTCTATGGAACCGTCAGCTATGACAAGGATTCTTTCACCAAGGAGCTCAAGGACTATCCGGACATCAAGATCGACTTCACTGAGACCAACCTCACACCCATGACGGCTCCCCTCGCCCGTGGGTATGACGCCGTTTGCGCCTTCGTGAACGCTGACTGTGGCGCAATGACTCTCGAGATCCTCTCCGGCTTTGGCGTGAAGCTGATCCTCATGCGCTGCGCCGGCTTCGACGCTGTTAACGTCGAGGTCGCCAAGGATCTTGGCATGAAGGTCACTCGCGTTCCCGCCTACTCGCCAGAGGCCATCGCCGAGCACGCCATGGGTCTTGCCCTCTGCGCAAACCGTCGCATCCACAAGGGCTATATCCGCGTTCGCGAGAATAACTTCGACCTTACTGGCCTCGTCGGCGTGACCCTACACGGCAAGACCGCAGGCATCATTGGCACGGGCCGCATTGGCGCTGCTCTCTGCCGCATCTGCAAGGGCTTTGGCATGTACGTCATCGGTGCCGACCTCTATCCCAACCAGAAGCTCATCGACGAGGAGCACGTTGTCGACGAGTACGTTGAGGTTAAGGACGGCAAGGTCGACTACGACTCGCTCTACAACCGCGCCGACTTCATCTCGCTGCACGCATTCCTCAACGAGGAGAGCTACCACATGATCAACGATGACTCCATCTCCAAGATGAAGGATGGCGTCATCTTCGTGAACACCGCCCGCGGCGCACTGGTCGACTCCAACGCGCTTATCCGCGGCATCCGCGCCGGCAAGATCGGCGCAGCCGGCCTCGACGTCTACGAGGAGGAGAACGCCAACGTCTACCAGGACCGCGAGGACGAGATCCTTGGCAGCTCCATTACCGCGCGCTTCTGCTCCTTCCCCAACGTCGTCATGACTTCTCACCAGGCGTTCTTCACCAAGGAGGCCCTTGGCGAGATTGCCCGTGTGACGCTCGACAACGCGCAGGCATTCGCCCGTGGCACGGACTTCGTGCCCAGGAGCGTCGTCTGCTAACCATATAGACAACGTACCAAAGAGGACTGTAGGTAAAGGAGAAAAATGGCATTTAGCAAGAAGACCAAGATCGTGTGCACCATGGGACCCGCAACTGAGAGCGATGATGTCCTTCGCGCTCTCATCGAGAACGGCATGAACGTCGCCCGTTTCAACTTCTCCCACGGCAGCCACGACTATCACCGTCAGATGATTGAGCGCGTTCGCTGCATCTCCGCGGAGCTCAGCATCCCCGTGGCTATCATGCTTGACACCAAGGGCCCCGAGGTTCGCACCGGCCTTCTCGAGGATGGCAAGAAGGTTACCGTCAACACCGGCGACCCGATTGTGGTGACCGCCCAGCCCACCACCGAGGACTTCCATGGCAACGCGGGCCACATCTCGCTCGACTACCTCAACCTCCCCAACGAGGTCGAGAAGGGCTCCATCATCCTCATCGACGACGGCCTCGTTGGCCTTGAGGTCGACCACGTGGACGGCTCCGACATCCACTGCGTCGTCACCAACGGCGGCGAGATTGGCGAGAAGAAGGGCGTCAACGTTCCTAACGTGAACATCGGCCTGCCCTCCGTCACCGACCAGGACCGCGCTGACATCATGTTTGGTTGCGAGCTGGGCATCGACGCTATCGCCGCCTCGTTCATCCGCGACGGCGCTGCGGTCAAGCAGATTCGCGACATCTGCGTCGAAATGGGCGCGCCGCACGTCCAGATCTTCCCCAAGATCGAGAGCGCGCTCGGCGTCAAGAACTTCGACGAGATTCTCGAGGCCTCCGATGGCATCATGGTCGCCCGCGGCGACCTGGGCGTCGAGGTGCCTGCCGCCCAGGTGCCCCACATCCAGAAGACCATCATCCGCAAGTGCAACAACGCGTACAAGCCGGTCATCACCGCAACGCAGATGCTCGACTCGATGATTCGCAACCCGCGTCCCACACGCGCCGAGGTCGCTGACGTCGCCAACGCCATCTACGACGGCACCGACTGCGTCATGCTCTCCGGCGAGACCGCTGCCGGCAAGTACCCGGTGGCCGCCGTGCACACCATGGCCGAGGTCGCCAAGGAGACCGAGCACTACCTCGAGGAGCGCAAGGTCTACCACGACCGTGGCGGTGTGCGCAACGTGAACGGCGCGACGGGCTTTGCCGCCGTCGAGATGGCCGATCGCGTCAATGCCAAGTGCATCCTGTGCCCCACGCACTCCGGCCGCACCGCGCGCATCGTGTCCAACTTCCGTCCCCGCATCCCCCTATACGCCATGAGCCCGAGCGACGAGGCAATCCTCCGCACCTGCTTCTACTGGGGCGTCTACGCGTTCAAGACCACGGAGCAGGGCTCGCTTTCCAACACGCTCTACAACGCCCTCAAAGTTGCTAAGGAGAACAAGGCTGTGGATGCCGGTGACATCGTTGTCATCACCGCCGGCGATCCCCACACTTCCCCTCGCCAGGGTGACTACACCACCAGCACCAACATGGCCATGGTGGCGCAGGTCCAGTAGGGTCTGTTCCAGGTTTCTCGCGAACCGCCTCGGGCTTCTCGCCCGGGGCGGTTTTTTATTGGGGCGATAACGGCGCCTGAACGTCCCCGGAAGGCCACTTTTGGCACGATTTGCAACAATAACGCCCTTCCGGCGACGAACACACCGTCAGCGTTCTATCGCTCGCAGAGCCACCAATACGCCGAGAAGGGCGCAAGCTCCGAACCCCCGCCAAAGTCATGCGGCTCGCCTGTGATAAGGTCGGTCGCTCGCCCGCAACCGGCGTCGAAGTGCGCCACGGCAGGCTCGGCCGAAGCGTTTATCGCCACTATGACCCGCTCGTCCCCATGGCAGCGTTGGAAGACCAGCTGCTGAGGCTGGCACTGCAGCTCGTGGTAGTCTCCCCACACAAGAGCGCCGCTCTTCTCGCGCGCGCGTGCCAGGGCGGCAACCCAATCCGTGAGGTCATTCCACTCCGGTGCGTCCAGCGCGGGCCTCAGCTCGTAGTCGCCATAGTGCTGCTCGCCCTCGATGCCCCACTCGCTACCATAGTAGACGCAGGGCACGCCACACATGGCAAAGAGAAGCCCGTAGAGCGGCTTGAGCTGGCGCTTGTCATCCAGCTTGGTCGCAATGCGCGGCACGTCGTGGTTGTCGACAAAGTCGAGAAGGTGCTTGCCTGCATAGAGGTCCCAGGGCTGGCTGCCGCTCTGGCGCTCCAGTGCATAGGCCACCTCGTGCATGTTCTCGCTGTTGAAGCTCGACCAGAGCCCCTTGTAGGCCTCGTAGTTGGTCACCGAGTCGCAGAGGCCGTCGCCCATCCACTGGTTGTAGTCACCGAACATCGTCTCGCCCACCAGAACGAACTTCTCGCCACGCTCTTGCGTGATGCCATCTGCAATCTGTCGCAGGTAGCCGAGGTATCCCCTGTCGAGGCAGTACGCCACGTCCAGACGCAGGCCGTCGATGTCAAAGTCACGAACCCAGCCACGGATAACGTCGGCGAGGTAGTCGTTGAGCTCGAAGCTGCTATGGTTGAGCTTCACGAGCGTTGAGACACCCGCCCACGTCTCGTAGCCAAAGCCGTCGTTGAACTCGCTGTTGCCGTTCCAGTCGATGTTGAACCAGCCGGCGTAGCGGCTCTGCTGGCCCTTCTCGCGGACGTCTCGAAATGCGAAGAACTCACGACCCACGTGGTTAAAAACGCCGTCGAGCAGCACGCGAATACCCGCCTTATGGCATGCATCCACAACAAAGCGCAGGTCGTCATTGGTGCCCAGGCGGCAGTCGACGGTAGTGTAGTCCGTGGTGTCATAGCCGTGCGTGAGGCTCTGAAAGACGGGGTTGAGCATGAGGCAAGTTGCCCCAAGGCGCTTCATGTGGTCAACCCAACCGTCATCGACGAGCTTGCGCAGGCGCGGAACCACCACGCCGTCGTTCTCGTGCGGAGCACCGCACAGCCCCAGCGGATATACCTGATAGACAAAAGATGTTTCGTACCAGCTCATCGTTGCTCCTCACGTCATGGGCGAGACGACAGTGCAGACGACGCCCGAAAGCGCCTCGCCGGCAACTCAACCATACACCATACGCGATAAACGTTTCACAAACATGTACGGATTTGGATGAGACAAAGGGACTGTCCCTTTGTCTCATGGCTCGAAGCGAATGGCCGCAGTCTAGGACCGTGGCCACCGGGAAGGGATCCCTCGAAAGACCGAGGGACGGGAGAGACGGCCGGGTGTTCGGGGGAACCCGACCGTTCCCCTCCCATGGTGGCCACCAACCTTTGCGGGACGGTGAACCACGCGTAACATCGGGGGCAAGATTGGCAACGTGAGACGTAACGCCGCAGGTGGAAGGCGTGGCTATGAGGTCAGCCTACAAAGTCCGGCGACAATCGTCGCATTTGCCTCGGCAGATGCCTTGGCGAAGAACTCGGGCGTAAGCAGGTCGTATTCGGGAACCCCACAGATGAGGCCTGCGTGATTCTCGTCCACAATATGCCCCGCAACGGCAACGGCCTCGCGCACGTCTTCCTCGCCAATGGAATACTGGGGATACGCGGCACAGGCCGCCATGAGTTCCGGCGTCACGCGCGGACGCAGAGAGATATCAAAGGATCTCCCAAAGAGCGCGAAGTCTCGCTGCTTGCGCTTGCGAGTGACGTCGCCCGCCTTCACGCCGATGGAGGCAATATACGCCCGCGTATGCGTGTTGTACACGGAGTCGCACACGAGGTGCGCCCAGGCGCCAAGCACCAGGTCATGCACGGGACCAGTGGCACTTGTACCGCCACCCACGACGTAGCGCTCCCAAAACGCCTCGTAGTTTGGCGAGGGAATAGCACCGCCGTCGGCAAAGTGCGTCTCGCGATAGTCGCGCAGCCGGGCTACGGGTACCGGCACCATGTACCCCACGTAGATGTCGGGCAGAAGGTTGCCAAAGAGAAAGACGTTAACGTCGCGCACACCCAGCCGAGCGGCCCCCTCCTCGCGAAGGAGCCGCTCGACGTGGGCGGTATGTATGTTCCAGCTCGGCACGAGCGCGCGTTCCTGCAGCGCGGGAAGGCCGCTAGCTGCGGACCTCTCCGCCAGTGGCGCGGCAGACCTTGTCCACGAGCTTCTTGTGGGCGCGGTCCACCTCCTCGGAGGTCAGCGTGTGATCGGCAGAGCGATAGGTGAGCGAGAAGGCCATGGACTTCTTGCCCACGCCAACGCGCACGGGGTCGCGGTACACGTCGAAGAGGCGCACATCCGCCAGAAGCTTGCCTCCGGCGCTCTTGATGCGCTGCTCGAGCTGCTCGCAGGTCACCGACTCGTCAACGACGATAGCCAGGTCAACGTCCACGCCAGGCAGCGTGGGCACGTCGACGTAGGGCAGCTCACGGTGCGCAAGGCGTAGGAGCGACTCGACCGAGAGCTCGAAGGCAACCACGGGGGCGTCGACGCCAAAGGCCTTGAGCGCCTTGGGATGGACGTTACCCACCCAACCCATGAGCTCGCCCTTGTTGCCGTAGACCTCGGCAGCGCGGCCGGGCTGCAGCCAGCCGTAGGTCTGCGGGTCTGCCACCTTGAAGCGCACCTTGGTCACGCGAAGCGCCGAGAGGAGCTGCTCGACCACGCCCTTGGCGTCGAAGAAGTCGTAGTCCTGGAACTTCTGGCACCACTCGTCGTCGCGGTGGCCGGAGAGCACGCCGCACACAAAGCTGGGCTCGTCAGGCTGGCTCCTGTTCTCGTGGCCAAAGAAGACGCGACCAATCTCGTAGAGCGCCACGGCGTCCACGCCGTGATCGAGGTTGTAGGCAACCGAGCGGAGAAGCCCGGGGAGAATCGAGCGACGCATCTCGGCCTGGTCGGCAACGAGTGGGTTGATGATCTTGACGGGGATGCCGCGCCCCTCCTCGCTCATGCCAAGCTTGGAGAGGTCGTTCGCGTCGGCAAAGCAGTACGTGGTTGTCTCGGAGAGGCCGCAGGCGCGCAGCGTACGGCCAATCTTGCGGATGCGCTGCTGGTCGACGGTCAGGCCACCGGCATGGTTGCGTGCCGCGGGAAGCGTGGGCGTGATGTCGCCCTCGCCCCAGAGGCGCACGACCTCCTCGATGAGGTCGACCTCGCGGGTAAGGTCGGGGCGGTTGGTGGGGGCGGTCACCGTGTAGGCGCCGCCGTCGGCGGGCTCGACCTGGCAACCAAGGCGCTTGAGGCGGGCGACCATGAAGTCGTCGGGGATATCCGCGCCGGCAAGCGCGCGCACGCGGGCGGGACGCATGGTGATCACAGGCGCGGGAACGGGCGCGGGATAGACGTCCACGATGCCCGGGCAGACCTCCGCCGAGCAGCACTCCCCAAAGAGGGCCGCCGCGACGTTGGAGACGTCCGCGCAGCCGGCGCCGTCGACCTGGCGCTCGTAGCGGATGGAGGCCTCGCTCATGAGATCCAGGTTGCGGCTCGTGCGGGAGACGTGGCCGGAGGAGAAGGTAGCGCTCTCGAGAAGGACGTCGGTCGTGCTCTCGTCGATCTCGGAGTCAAGGCCGCCCATAACGCCGGCGAGGGCGATGGGCGTCTCGCCGTTGTCGGTGATGACGCACATGTCGGGCGTGAGCGCGCGCTCCTTGCCGTCGAGGGTGGTGAGAAGCTCGCCGTCGCGCGCGGCGCGAACCACCACGTGACGCTTGCCGCCCTCGCGCTTCTGGAGCTTCCCCAGGTCAAAGGCATGCAGCGGCTGGCCGGTGAGGTACATCACGTAGTTGGTGACGTCCACCACGTTGTTGATGGGCCTGGAGCCGGCGGCGATCACGCGGCGCGCGAGCCACTCGGGGCTGGGGCCGATCTTCACGTTGCGCACCACGCGGGCGGTGTAGCGCGGGCAGAGCTCGGCGTCATCGATGCGCACGTCCACCAGGTCGTGGGCATCGGACCCCTTCTCGTCCTTGATGGCGGGAAGCGTGATGTGGGTGTCCTCGTCGAGAACGGCAGAGGTCTCGACCGCCATGCCCACCATCGAGAGGCAGTCTGGGCGGTTGGGGGTGATCTCGCAGTCGATCACCGTGTCCGAGCTGCCCAGGTAGTCCGTGTAGAGCATGCCAACGGGCGCATCGGGCGGCAGGATGATGATGCCGTCGTGGTCGTTGCCCAGGCCGAGCTCGCGCTCGGAGCAGTTCATGCCGCAGGACTCGACGCCGCGAAGCTTGGACTTCTTGATCTTCACGCCGCCGGGGAGCACGGCCCCGATCATGGCGGTCACGATGTGGTCGCCCTCGTTGAAGTTCTGGGCGCCGCAGACAATCTGCAGCGGCACGGGGTTGCCGTTCTCGTCGACGTTCTTGTCGCCAACGGAGACCTGGCAGAGCCACATGTGGTCGGAGTCCGGGTGCGGCTTCTTGCTCACCACCTGGGCCGTGTAGACGCGGTCGAGGTCGGCGCCAACGCGCTCGACACCCTCCACCTCGGTGCCGGTACGGCTGTACTCGCTGACCAGGTCCTTGGGGTCCTCGGGCACGTCCACCATGTCCTTGAGCCACTCATACGAAACACGCATGGTATCTGCATTCCCTTCTGGGCGGAGAAGGCCACCGCCCTGCTTCTTGTCTCTCGCCTCCCGGACGCGACTGCGCCGGGGGGGTGTCTCTCCTTTGGCCCTGCCTAGAACTGGTTCAGGAAGCGCATGTCGCCGGTCATGAGCATGCGCAGGTCAGGCAGGTCGTAGCGGAGCGCGGCCACGCGCTCGACGCCAATGCCAAAGGCAAAGCCGGTGTACTTCTCGGGGTCGATGCCGCAGTAGCGGAAGACGTTGGGGTCTACCATGCCGCAGCCCAGGATCTCCAGCCAGCCGGTGTTCTTGCAGAAGCGGCAGCCCTTGCCGTGGCACACGCCGCAGGAGACGTCGACCTCGCAGCTGGGCTCCGTGAACGGGAAGAAGTGCGGGCGGTAGCGCGTGGCGCGGTCCTTGCCAAAGATCTCGCGGGTGAAGTAGTCGAGCGTGCCCTTGAGGTCGCCAAAGGTGATGCCCTCGTCCACGACGAGGCCCTCCACCTGCGTGAACTGCGGAAGGTGGTTGGCGTCTGCGGTGTCCGGGCGAAAGACGGTGCCGGGGCAGATCATGTAGATGGGAGGCTCGTGGGTCTCCATGGTGTGCACCTGCACGCCCGAGGTCTGGGTGCGCAGCAGGATGTCAGACTCACCCTGGACGTGGGCCTCCTTGCCCTCGGGGGCGTTGTCCACCACGTAGAAGGTGTCGCGCGCGGAGCGGCTGGGGTGGTCCTCAGGGGCGTTGAGCGCAGTGAAGTTGTAGTAGGTGGTCTCGACGTAGGGGCCGTCCTCGACGGTGTAGCCCAGGCCGCAGAAGATGTCCTCGATCTCCTCGCGAATCTGGTTGATGAGGTGCTGCGTGCCAGGCGAGAGTGTGCGACCGGGAAGCGTGACGTCCACCGCGTCGGCGGCCATGCGGCACTCCAGCAGCTCGTTTGCCAGCTCTTCGCGGCGGGCGGTGATACCGGCCTCTACCTTGGCGCGCACGGTGTTGGCCATCTGCCCCATGGCGCGGCGCTCCTCGGGCGGGACCTGGCCCATCGTGTGCATGAGGGCCGTGAGCCTGCCCTTGCGGCCGAGCATGGAGACGCGCAGCGCCTCCAGGGCCTCCATGGTCTCAGCGCGCTTGAGCCCCTCCTCTGCCTGCGCCTCAATGGACTTGAGGTCATCGGACATCGCCATAGTGCGTTCCTTTCCAAAGCCAATAAAAAACCGTCCCGGGCCATGCTGCCCAAGGACGGACGTCTCCGCGGTACCACCTTGATTGACGCGCCCGTTTTCTCTCGCGCGCGCCCACTCGTTACGCCCCGTGCCGTGGGGCCTACGGCTTCCCTACTCGCAGGGCCACGTGGCCCGCTTTGAGGTTGCGGCTGGTGGAGTGAACTCTGGACGTCAGCCTTGGAGGGACCTCTCAGCCGGTGAGCCCCATCTCTTGTCCGCTGGCGACGCGACGACCAAACCTCTCCGTCATTGCCTAGGGGGCATGGTAGCACGAAGGGGCGCTGGCGAAGAGGGCGGGACGAAAACGGGCGTAAGCTCTGCACGATTCTGGGGGGGTCGGGTGCCTGGAGGCGGCGATGGCGCCAATGGCGCCGGAACGCCTTTTCCCGCAGCTACAGATGGGCCTACCGCGCCGCTCGCTACCACGCATGCGTCGGCACCATTTTCTTGCCCCCGCAGAGAATAGCTCCATTTCTTAAACGACCACCACGTTTGCCCAGTTGCCGCCCATTGGTTTTAAGAAATGGAGCTAAACTCCGGCAAATGCGCGCAGGAGTACGAGACGAGAAGGTCACGGCAACTCCAGCCTCAAGAATAGAGTTCCGGTTGGCAGCAGTTTTTGTACAATTCCTTATGTGTTATTTCAACAGTGGTAATTTGCTGACCTGCGGTTTAACAAACTTCAAACCAGTTACTACTTGAGGGGTCCCGGAAAAACCGTAGCCCAACCGAAATACTCTGCCATCCAGAGCAGCATCAATGCCGTCAGCCAATCCCCCCGTTCTTTAGCGGTATTTGAGACTCGCCGCATCTGTGACCTGCGCAAACGTAGCGAGAGATTCACAGATACCGATAAAGAACGCAGGGCGGCTCGATGGAGTGCAGCGCGGAAACACGGGTCGGACACGTCAACCAAATGTCACCTCACCCAGAAGCCATCTGGCGATATCGATAATACGGACTCCCTCAATTGAATATTCCTCGTGCCTCGTCCTTGCGATAAGAACTTTGGGATAGGCGTCTCTGATGGAGAGAAGGGGCAATAGCTCACGATCAAGTGTGGACTGTGAACTAATATCATCACTTACCTGTACGTATACAAGCTCAGATTCCTTTTTGGCTACGAAGTCCACTTCCTTTTGGTAAAGCTTGCCAACATGAACTTCGTAGCCACGGCGTAGGAGCTCGAGAAACACTACGTTCTCGTACATGCGCCCCCACTCCATATTGCGAGTGCCGAGGACTGCATATCGCATCCCCGTATCACAAACGTAATGCTTTGCTTGAGTGCTCAAATACTTTTTTCCTTTGATGTCGAAGCGCTTTGCTTCATAAAATACAAAGGCATCGCGCAGATATGACATGTACCGGCCAACGGTCACATGGTTAGTGGACACTCTGTTCGCCTCAAGGGTGTTAGCAATGTTGTTGGGGGAATTGAGGTTTCCAGCGTTATCCATCAGGTATTCTGCAAGATGCTCCAATACCGTAACGTCGGAGAGAGAGTACTTCTGCACTAAATCGCGGGTAAGAATCGTCCGATAAACATCACGAATGTAGCCGTAGGACTCCGTTAGGCTGTCGTATGCGTACGACCCGGCCAAGCCACCTCGCCTCACATAGGCATCGAAATCGGAGTCAACCTCACTTCCGTTTCCAAAGTACGTGCGATCCTCGGAAAAGCTAAACGGAAAAATGTGGATCTCTCTTTGGCGACCAGTGAAAAGAGACGCAAGATCAGAACTCAAGAGGAATGCATTGGAGCCGGTAAGGTAAATATCCCAGCCACCACGAGCGTGAATACTGTTGATTGCCTTTTCAAAACCATCGCAAAGCTGCACTTCATCGACGAAGAGTCTGTTGTGCGCGTTCTCTCGGTACATCCCAACCACTCGTTTATGCAGAGCGTGATACTCAAGGAGATCCTCGTTATCAAGGTCGAGAAGATCGAGATAGACATTGTTCGACAGAGAATCATTCGAGGCGGTCTCTGATGCGAAGGCCTTCATAAGCTCGGACTTACCAGAGCGTCGCACGCCAGTAATGACCTTAATGTCACTCGTCCCTTCAACGGAGTGAAGGCGCTCAATATATGTAGAGCGATAAATCATAGGCATGACACGCACCACCTCGGTCGATTTCGAAACTCAAATAATTTTATAGTTTCGAAATAGCAATCGCAACGCCACCTCTCGCTCCCGTTCTTTAGCGGTATTTGAGACTCGCCACGCTTGCGACCTGCGCAAACGTGGCGAGAGATTATTAGATACCGATAAAGAACGCGGGACAGCAGGGAGAAGTCTACCTGCGAAAGGCGCGCGGAAGCCAAGGTCCTACCACACCAGCTGTGCCAAGCCCACCGCCAAAGGAATCGAGACCAGCGAGAGCAGCACCGAGACCACAACTGTCTCTACCGCATAGACGTAGTCGGAATCGTGGAGCTGTGCATACACCGCCACGTTAAGGCCAACCGGACACGCCTGTGCAATCAAAATCGCAAGCTTCATGTCGAGCATCGAGGCGGGCAGCAGGCTCAGCAGCGCCAGCGTGGCAAGTGGCGTCAGCAGCAGGCGCGCCAGGGCAACCTTGTAGAGCCCCACGCGGTGAATCATGTCCGCCGGGTGAGATTGCGCCAGGTAGACCCCAATGGCAAACATCGCCAGCGGCGTGTTAAGCGCCGAGACATAATCCAGGCAGCTCGTCACCACGCTGGGAAGCTGCAGCTGGGTCGCAAAGAGCACAAGGCCAATGAGCGTCGCCACCATGAACGGCGAGCACATCAGGGAGCGCAGAGACACCCTCCCCCGCTCGCCTGTGAGCAGCGAGACGCCATAGGTCCACTGCCCCAGGTTCATAAACGCGATGTAGGCGGTCATGTAGAACACGGGCCCCTGGCCCAGGATCGAAACGACCAGCGGAATCCCAAAGAAACTGGGGTTCGAGAATGTCGCCGCAAAGTTGCCAATGGCGTCATCGCGCAGGACAGCGCGCGCAACAAGCGCGGAGACGAGAAGCGCAGCAAACCCCATGAGCGCGGAGAGCCCCAGCGCAAGGACGTTTTCCGCCGTGCGCTCGACCATGAGTCCCTTCACGATGACGCAGGGCAGCGAGAGGTACACAAGGACGTTCCCGATGGTACGGTTGCCCTCCATGGTGATCTTGCCGGCGCGAAACATCGCAAACCCAACGCCTACCAGCATAAACATGACAACTATCTGCAATGCAAGCGTGGCTGGCATGGACATGTCGAGATACCCCCCGGTACCGTTGGAATTACAGGGTTAGCCTCGTGCAATCATAGCCCCTGGGGGGACGGGCAGACGCCATTACGCTGTCAGGAGTTCCGGTTGGGGCACCGCTACATCAAGAAGGAAGAGGTCATCTCGCATACTCGCAACAAGGGTACCGCCATAGCGCTGCGCCGTGCGCTCCATCGAGCGCATGCCAAAACCATGATTGGCATCGTCGCCCTTGGTCGACTTTGGCAGTCCGTCAACAAACTCAAGCAACCCCACAAAGTAGTTCTCGACGTGAAGCGAAGCCATGCCCATATCGCTTCTCAGCACCAACGCAATCCTGCGCTTCTCGGGATTGGGAACCTCCCCCACCGCCTCTATGGCGTTCTCTAGAGCGTTACCAAAGAGGGAGTAGATATCGGTGGGCTGCATGAACGAGATGACAGAGCCGTCGGCCATGCAGGAAAGCGTAATGCCTCGCCTCTCGCACACAAGGGACTTCTCGCTCAAGATCACATCCAGGGCGTCGTTTCCCGTGCTCACTGTAGAGTCGTAAACGCACACCTCCTTAGCAATATCATCAAAGATGAGAGGATCCACCACAACCGTGCCAAGGCCGTCAGCCATGTGGCGAATCTGATGCCTAATGTCATGGCACTTCACGTTGATCGACTCGACTGTCTCCTTCGAGAGACGGTACTGGCGACGCTCGTCGTGCAAGAGCTGCTGGCTTTCTGCCATCTCCGTCTTGAGGCGTGTCTTGTAGAGCATCTGATACTCGGCAAAGAGGACAAAGGCACAGACAAGAGCATGCACAATTCTCAGCGTGATATACGTCGGAAAGTCAATGCCCGCCACATAGCTCGACTTAATGCAAACGTCCAAGCCAATGACGGCAAAAATCACCACCAGCACCATGAAGAGCATGCCGTGGTCTTCCTCAACAACAAGCCCGTTCCTATTCATTCGGCGAACCATCACAAGGTAGATGGCCATGTAAACAAGCGCGTACTCGACAAGGTTCGTAATGACGTAGAAGACATACTCCGGCGGCATCCATCCGCCAACTCGGTTAATAAACCCCATTACACCCGAGGCAAGGTTCTGCGTAGCGTATCCCGCAGTTGCGCAGAAGAGGGCAGTCCAAGTAGTTGCCTCATGACAAAGCCCGACAATCGCACTGCAGAGCACAAGGGCCACCGCATACAGCACAATGAGTCCAAAGAGATGGTAGGCGCCAGGCGATGCAATCCCGCCCATGAACGTCCCGATAACAAGCGCAAGAGCAATGGCAGCAATCGCAACTCGCACAGCATAGGCACCCCGACGAGGCAGGCCGCTAGCAAACAACAGCGTTGCTGCCACAAGCTCAACTGCCGTAAGCAGGGAATTGACGATGGTCTCCACATCCATCAGATGGTCCTTCCCATGTACTGGGCTATACGGTTGAGACGGTCGCGTTTGCACCGGCGACTAAAGAAGAGCGTGTCTCCTCCCGACAGCGTCAGGCTGCTGCCGGCAACACGCACCACGTGCATCATGTTGACGAGCTGACCTTGTGAAACGCGGATGAAGGGCTTATCAGCAAGGCTCTCTGCCAGGCGCCCAAGGCTATCCCGAACGCGAATTGGGCTGGCGCCCGAAGAAAAGTGGTACACAAGGTCATGACCACTGGTCTCGACATACTCGATGTCCGAGACAGGAAAGAGGTACATCCCCGACTGCGTCCGAATGGTGATTGACTCTCCAACATTGCGCGAAATGACTCGCCTTACCTTATCGAGGCACATTGCCATGTCGTAGAAGCGCACGGGTTTGACGATAAAACCAGCGGCATCGACCTCGTAGCCTTTGACGGCATACTGCGCGAGACTCGTCACAAAGACAATCTGCGTGGTGGTATCGCAACGGCGCATCTGGGCGGCCGCGTCCATGCCGTTCATCCCCGGTAGGTCGATATCCATGAACACCACGCCAACGTCATAGGGGGCGTCGAGAAACGCCTCGGCGGTCCCGTAGTGCACGCATGACGTCTCGACGTTGCGATCGAGGCCATAGCGAGCGAGCTGCTCTTCAAGCAGACGCTCCTCATCCTCATCGTTCTCTACGCTCGCTGCCCTGATCATGTCCCCCAACCTCCCCAAACGATTATCCCATGCGACTGCGGCAGGCGAACGGCGAGCTTCACCCGAAACTGCCATCTGGGGAACCGAATCCGCCATGCCCCCTTTCTGGCCACATTACCCGGGCCTTACGATGCGCGCGACAAGCCCCCAGTGGGCAAGGGGAAATGGAAGGCGAGAAGGGAAGGACATGGGTACCATCTCACGCAGGCAATTCGTGAAGGGCGCTGCCGGCATTACGTCGACCGTGTTTGCGACAACGTGCGTAGGCGCACCAGTCGCGGAGTCCTATCGCGGAAGGATCAACACCGCTCTGGGCATCGACACCACAAGCGTGACGTCAAGCGGGTCGGGCGGTGACACCACCTACTACAAGAGCGACTACGGCACCGACATCTACGATGCCGCAGCACTTCAGAAACTCGAGGATGACTGCGCCGCTGCCGCTATCGAGGAGGTTGAGGGCGGGGTCGTCCTGCTCAAGAACGAGAACGGAGCTCTGCCGCTCCAGAGGGGAGCAAGCGTCACCCTCTTTGGCCAGAACTCGTTCGAGAATCCCGATGTCGACACCGCGAGCATGGGCTTTGGGTACACGGGCCCAACGTATGGCCCCTTCTACAGCTACCACACGCCCAGCGACACCAGTACGGTGAAGTGGGTCACGTACCTCTCGGCCATGCAGGAGGCATTCGACGTCAACCCCACGGTCACCGAGGCCTACCAGACAAGCGGATACGGCAGGGTGAAGGACGCCGAGAATCCCGAGGTGGGCGAAGCACCGGTGTCACTTCTCACCGATGACCTTCGCGCAAGCTGGGCCTCACAGTACAACGACGCTGTGATCTACATGATCACCCGCCAGGGCTCCGAGGACTGCGACCTGGTACTCGAGGACTCCGAGGGCATCAGCCAGCTTGCTCTGCATCAGAACGAGAAGGACCTTCTCGCGCTCCTTCAGGCGGAGAAGGCGGCAGGCACCATCAAGCGCATCATTGTCCTGGTGAACTCCAGCTGGGCCGTTGAGCTGGGTGATCTTGCCAACTACGACGTCGACGCCATCCTCTGGGTGGGAACCCCTGGCGTTGTCGGCTTCACCGGTGTTGCCAACGTGCTCGACGGCGAGGCAAACCCCTCCGGCAAGCTCGTTGACACCTACGCTAAGAACTCGCTCTCGGCCCCCGCAATCACCTATGCGCAGGCCAAGAACACGCAGAAGTGGTCGAACCTCGACGAGGTCCTCGACACCTGCAACAATACGGACAGGTTTGTTCAGAGCTACCTCATCTACGCCGAGGGCATCTACGTGGGATACAAGTACTACGAAACCCGCTACGAGGACGCAATCCTTGGCCAGGGCAACGCCACAAGCACTGTGGGGTCATCAACGGGGTCTGCCTGGAATTACACGGACGAGATAGCCTACCCCTTAGTTTGTGTAAGGTAAAGAAGTAATAGAAGTGTAAAATTTTTTGCCGTCCCCATCCGGCGCTTGCGCATTGCGCCGGATAGTTCAGGCATTACTCCGGCAAATCTATCTTGCCGACGAAGTTGTAGTAGATTTCGACGTCCTGTTTGCGGGTGCCGTTTTCATCGTGATAGCACTCATGGACAACGATTTTTTCGACAAATTCTCTTAGAAGTGTGTGGGTAAGTTCCTCAAAGCCTGAATACTTTTGAACGACCTTTAAGAAACGGTCTGCGTTGGCCGTGGCCTCCTGTGCTTTGGAAAGCTCCGCTTCCAGCTCGGCGGCGCGGTCTTTGAGCTGCTTTTGCTCCGCCTCATAGTCGGCGGACAGCTCCGCAAACCGTTCATCCGTGATCCGTCCGGCCACGCTGTCCTCATACAGCCGCTTGAAGATGGCGGACAGCTCCGTGATCCGCTTCTCGGCGGCGTCCAGCTCCCGGCGTCTGGCAGCGTTCTTCTTTTTGCCGCCGTCCTCGTTCTGGTCAATCAGGAGCTTGCGGAACCGGGCTTCATGCTTGGCGGCATAGCTGGTGATCCTGCGGATGTTCTCGGTCACACCGGCGGCCAGAAGGTCGGTACGGATGAAATGCGCTG
Source organism: Olsenella sp. (assembly GCA_022648325.1). Classification (GTDB taxonomy): domain Bacteria; phylum Actinomycetota; class Coriobacteriia; order Coriobacteriales; family Atopobiaceae; genus Tractidigestivibacter. Next base: position 137,065 of record JALCMG010000003.1, on the reverse strand, counting down.
TGCAGTCCGTTGTCCGCTTCTTGTAGCTGCCGCAGATATAGCAGTCCTGCTTCCGCTTGTCCGTCTGGTATCTCTGCTGGTAAAGCACGCTGCCGCAGTCAGCGCAGAACAACAGGCCGGAGAACAGGCCGACTTCCCCGTAGCGGTTGGGGCGTTTTCTCTGCTTACGCAGCTCCTGTACCCGTTCCCATGTATCACGGTCAAGGATCGGCTCATGGGTGTTCTCAAAAACCATTTGCTTTTCCTCTGGAGTATAGACGGTTTTCTTGACCTTGTACGACGGGCTTTCTGTTTTGAAGTTCACCGTGTGCCCCAGATACTCCTTGCGCTCCAAGATGTGGCAGACGGTATTCGTCGCCCACTTGCAGGGGTAGTCCGGGTAGTACCGGCGTGTGCTGCCTGTCCTGCGGTATTCCAGAGTCCCCGGCGTCGGGATGTTCTGTTCCGTCAGCTTCCGGGCGATCTGCGTCGGGCCGTACCCGGCAAGGCATATGCTGTAAATCTGCCGTACCACCGGCGCGGCTTCCTCGTCGATCACGAAGCTGCCGTCCTCGCCTTTGAGATACCCATAGACAGGCTGGCTCGTGATGGGCTTGCCGCTCATGCCTTTGCTGCGGAACACCGCCTTGATCTTTTTGCTCGTGTCTCTCACCATCCATTCATTGAACAGGTTCTTTAAGGGTGTCAGGTCGTTGTCACCCTGCATACTGTCCACACCATCATTGATGGCAATGTAGCGGACGCCCTTCTGCGGGAAAAGCATTTCCGTGTACATACCGACCTGCAGGTAGTTCCTTCCCAGGCGGGAAAGGTCTTTGGTGATGACCGTCTTGATCTCTCCACTGTCGATCCCGGCGAGCATTGCCTGAAAATTCGGCCTGTCGAAGTTCGCGCCGCTCCATCCGTCGTCCACGAAAAAGCGGTAGTTCAGGATGTTGTGATCGCGGCAGTACGTTTCGAGGATACGCCTTTGATTCATAATGGAGTTCGATTCGCCTTGCAGTTCATCGTCTCTGGCTCTGTGACTTCGCGTTTCTCCTTCTTTCGGTTTCTTTGCTATCAGTACGTTTGGCAGGGTAGGAAAAAGGCGGTTTTGCAAAATTTTTCCCTTCTGCTAATACAACACCGGCGAGGTCGCTGCGTGCTCGCTTCCGGTCAAACTTTTTTCATTTTCCTTTCACTCCTTAATACAGCCGAATTTCTGAAACGCCAAAAATGAACACAAAAAAAGCAGCAAATCTTTTCAGACTTACTGCTTTATGTGCCGTTGTGATGGACGGCGAGTATTCAGTTCTCATAGAGAGGGCGGCAGCATTCTTTACTGTCTCCCTCCTTGCCGGTTTTTAGGAAAATCCCAATCTATCAATCTAAGATAAATTCATATTCTCGATAAATGAGATTGTCCTTGAAATCGAAAATGTCCAGTGATCGAGCGCCCATATCATTTATGAGATAGGCAATGATCCTGTTCCCATCATTAGACACCTGCATATCTTGACAAAGAAATCGAATATCCGAGTTCTCATAGGCTTTTTGCATTGTCAGCATATAATCCTGTATGCCGCAAATGCTCCTTGTTTCTTTATCAAACAACTGCCAAACAATTTCTTTATGCAAGAATTGCTGGTACACCTTCCAATTTCGCTCGTTTTCAGCTTTAAAAAAATCCTCTAATACTTCTTTCGCTGTCATGGGCCCTCCGATATACCGATTTGTCTATTGTTTTTTTCTTGCCACGATATAAAATCTGTGGATGCCGCCTTCAATCACACCCGTCTTTTCAAGGATAGCTTGTGCTTCGTATAACTGGTCAAGGCAGCTTTCCACGGAAAAGCTGGGAAACTCCCACTCAATAATCCTTGCAAACCAAACAAGCGCGCCAACGTCAAAGAAACGGATCGGCTGGCGGGCTTCTCCGCTCTCCAGCACTTCAAAGCCGTGTTCGAGAAGTTCCGCTATTCTCACATCAAGGTATTGTTTAGGATAGGGTACTTCCGCGATATGGGGAAGAAGAAGCTGAACCAACTCCCGGTCATTTTCTGCGCCTACCTGTTGGGTAAGGAACAACCCATTCGGCTTCAATACGCGCCGCAGTTCTGCGACGTCATAATCGCCGTGCCGGTTTGTGACAAGATCAAAACCGCTGTTAGGGAAAGGAAGTCTATCGGCTCCGTCCGCCTCCTTGAAATCAATTTCAAGCGGCAGCAGAACTTCTTTACACAGCTTCACATTGGGCGGGTAGCCCTCAATCGCCGCTGTGTTTTTGTTGGGGTGATTAAGGGAAAGCAGGAACTCTCCGCCGCCGGTTTCCATATCCATCAGCTTCATGCAATCTTTTCGATAGTTCTGAATGATTGCTCGAAAGTCCCACGGCAAAACATCTTCTTCCTCGTATCTGCCGTGGATATGAGAAAAATCCCATCCGTGGATATGGGCAATGGCTTCTTCCTGTTTCCAGACTTCTTTTAGCTGTTCTGTGTTCATTTTACTGCTCCTTTCAAAAGATGTATGATGGTTTCTATTTTTCTTTTGATCGGTACAGTTCCTGACAACCTTCTGCACAGAACATTTTATTACTCGATACAGATTGTTGTCAGTTGCGGAACTGTACCGAGTAGATAATTCGCCGCATCATTGATTACCTCCAAAAAGCTGAATTTGCCTGTTGGCGCTGATCGTATAGCATAGAAATGTGAATAATTCTATCCTCCCGGCCTCTATATTGCGGAATAGCGAGGCTTTCTGTCTGTCATTTTGATGTCTACTTCTTTATCATACACATGCATTTGGCTATGGCCTCTCGTACACAACCTTCCAGCAGACTCTGGACAGCTGCTCTTTTGACTCGACATCCGACACGTACACCCTTTCGGTGACTGTTACAAACACCGGAAACGTTGCCGGTAGGTCGGTAGTCGAGGTCTATGCACAGACTCCCTACGGAGACTACGAGAAGCAAAACAAGGTCGAGAAGTCCGCTGTGGTGCTGGTTGGCTTTGCAAAGACCAGCGAGCTTGAGCCTGGTGCCTCCGAGACGGTGAGCGTCGAGGTTGAGCAGTACCTGCTGGCGAGCTATGACTACACAAAGGCAAAGGGCTACATCCGCTCTGCGGGCACCTATTACCTGGCTATTGGCGATGATGCACATGATGCGCTCAACAACATCCTCGCTGCCAAGGGTGCAAGGGGCATGGTTGCGGTAGACGGCTCAAGCACAAGTGGGGATGCATCGAAGGTCTACTCTTGGAGCACCTCCGATGTTGACACCAGCCGTTATGCCATGTCGCGCTACGTTGACAGCCAGCAGGTCACCAACTGCTTTGATGACGCCGACCTCAACAACCTTGGAACGGACACCATCACATACCTCTCGCGCAGCGACTGGGACGCCACCTTCCCCACCGAGCCCGTTGCCGTTCGCGCCACGCCGGACATGATGGAGGTGCTCGACGGCAACTTCTACGAGATGCCTGACGACGCTCCCAGCGTGTCTGACTTTACCCAGGGTGAGGACTCCGGAATTACCTTCGTGGCAATGCGCGATGTTGACTACAACGACGAGGAGACCTGGAACGCCTTCCTCAACCAGCTGACCGTAGAGGAGATGGCCTCCATCCTCCCCGACCAGAACGGCTCGGTTGCCATCGACTCCATCACGATGCCCGCCTCCTACCGTGGAGACGACATGGACCAGCTTCAGCAGGTGGTCTTCAAGCTTAACGGTGAGTCTGGCTTCAACTGGCCTTGCGCCATTGTCGAGGCATCGACGTGGGACATCGACCACATTACCAAGCGCTCCAACCTCACTGGCAACGAGAGCATCTTCATGGGTCTCACTGAGATTTGGTCTGGTGGCCCAAACATTCACAGGACGCCGTTCAACGGCCGTGCGTCCGCGTACTACTCCGAGGACGGCAACCTTGACTACCTGATTGGCGAGGTTGTCTCGCGCGAGTGCCAGAAGTACGGCGTCATTCTGGGCTACAAGCACATGGTCCTCAACGACCAGGAGGCAAACCGCGAGAGCGCGGCAACCTTTGCAAATGAGCAGGCCATCCGCGAGGAGCATCTGCGTGCGTTTGAGGGTGCCTACGCAAAGGGCGGATGCATGGGATGCATGACCGCATTCAACCGCATCGGCGTCACCTACGCCGGCAGCTGCTCGGCAACCATGCAGGACGTGATGCGCGGCGAGTGGGGGTTCAAGGGCGTCATCTGCTCCGATGCATGCGTTGGCTCCGACTACAAGACACACTATGCAACAAACCTGGCAAACGGCCTCGACTACTGGTGCTGGGACATGGCGGGCTTTGGGCCTGGCTCTGACTCCTCCACTGCCAAGCTCAGCAACACAGTGATTGCCGAAGACATCGAGAACGGTGACGGCTACCTCCTCAAGGCGCTTCGCGATGCAACCAAGCACACGGTCTACGCCCAGGTGCGCACCAGCAACATAAACGGCCTGGATGACAGCTCGCAGATCGTCCACACAAACGCATGGTGGGAGAACGCCATCACGGGTACCCAGATTGCGAGCGGCGTGCTAACCGCAGGCCTTCTCGGCGTGTATATCTACGACACGGTAAAGGCCCACAAGGCACAAGACGGCGAGGACAAGAAGGGAGCTGAGGCCTAATGGCTCAGGTCAAGGGAATCAAGATTCAGACGGCAGGCGCTTGGCTCAGCCTTGTCTGTGGTGCGCTGTCGCTTGTCACCGGAATCTACTACGCCGTCGCTGCCGGAGCGGCAAACAACTTCACTGCAACTGTCCTTGCATGCTTCCTGCTTGGCGCCGTCTGCGCACTTGCCTACTCGCTGGTGCCAAGCGATTGGGTGGACATCCTCAACCTTGTTGCCGTGGTGTTTATCGTTGTTGCCATCCTCGAGTTCATTGTCTCGAGCATCGCGACCCTGGCCGACGTGCTCTCCGGCATCACCATGTTTGGGTCGTCCGGCGGCATCGAATACATTGCAATCACGCTGATCCTGGGTCTTATCGCCCTGGTCATCGAGCTTGTCTCCTGCTTCATGAAGCGTACGAAGTAGAGCCAGACCACCCGGCGCTTTAATACAGCCCTCCCTCTTCCCAAAGGACCCCTCCCGGCTTTCAACGGGAGGAGGCCTTGTTGTTGATGACGCTAAAACACATACTGGTACGTGTCCCCCATTGGGACGAAGCAGACGGGCACCTCAGAGGTTCCAAGTGCCTCTGGAAGCCATTCCGCGATGAGTTCCATCCCCGGCTCTTCCAGATTGAAATGTCCAACCGTGATAGCACACTTTCCTTCGCCGAGCATCCCTGCGTCTCTAACGTATTCGCAGGTTGTGAAGTCGATAAACTCCATCGTCACGAGAGCATCGATGTTCTCCTTATCCATGTTGTTAATCTCATGGGTATCGGAGGCCGAATTTCCAATCACATGTTTCGGAATGTGAACCCTCCGTACGAGCGCAGTTGCATCGCCTGTAATACGAGTACCGTTGAGCCCAAGCTTTTTTACAAGCGTCCGAGCAAGCTCAATCCCTGTAGTCTCCGGAATCTCATAGTCACGACAGCGGGAGGTATCCCCCACACGATATCCTTGCCAACCGAGCTTCTTTACAAAGCCGTAGAAAATACCGTCAACCATGGTGCCATCATCGATAGGAACACCCGAATGAATGTAGTCATGGCAACGCCAGACCGTGCCACCCCATGCGTCAAGCAGTGCTTTCTTCTCGGCGTAAGCTTTGGTCCCACCAATCACGTCCCGGCGGTCACCATGGTTCCAGAACAGCGCCTCATGCGAGATAATCAGGTTTGCTCCGCAGCCCATTGCAGCACGAATTATCTCGGCAGTCGGCCAGATGCAGGTCACGATTCCCGTACACTCCTTCTCCGTCGTGCCATAGGTAATCTTGTCTCGAGTGGTCGCCTCGTCAATCAGCTCACCCGTCCACGGGGAAATCCCCAGGCAGTACCCCTTCACGGCAACAATGACCTCATCAATGCGCATGACAACCTCCATTGAACTATGAATTCGCCTACTCTGACGCTAAACCGCCCGACAGCCATCCGTCCACAAACAGCCTCGCGAGCAGGAACGTGACGGAAATGAGAAGCGCCGCAGAGCTCCCGATTCTCTCGACAAAGCTGCTACAAATAACCACGCCAATGAAAAAAGAACCAATCAGAGCCAGATAATGGAGCGCACGCCGCAGCTCACTCGGATTATGTCCAAATGTTCCCTCATATAGTGCTTCTGAGAAAGAGCGGAGATTCCCTGTGCAATACGTGCTTGAATACCGCGAACCCTGCCCAAGCTCCCGAAAGTTCTCGAAAGACATTGCCGCGCAGGAAGCAATCAAGCAGTCAGACAGGAAATCTGGAATGTAATCCGAGAAGACACCTATCACCGCAAACGTTATCGCTTCAAAATCGATAACCCAGCTCTGCATTTGGTCTTGTCTTCCATGAAAGCATCTGCTCGACACCAACCGCGAAAGAATGATGCCCATGACAAAAGAGACTATGGGGATGAAGTACCTGAGAAAGGAATAGGAATCCAGCAGAGAGGTCGCAAGTGCCAGACGCACGACATTCCCCGTCTGCCCCGTTGCGAATACCTGGTCATGAGCCGTGAAGGCATAGCCGTCCATCATGCCACCCGCGCATACCACCACAAGCCCTAGCTCAAATTGCGCATGGGGCCTTAACGGGTTCACTCGTCACCCTCTGCTGCTTCAATAGCAACCCTGTTCATAAGCTGCATGGAGTTTCGGGCCTCGACCAGAACCTCTTCAATCGCATCGTATGTTAGCGGCTCTGGGGTAAGGACGAGCTCGAGCGCGCATGCCACATTGACTCCCGAAACAAGAAACACGTGCCCATTCATATAGGGCGCAAATGCCTGGTTGACGCTTCCCTGCATGATGTCAGTGAGAATGAGAACCTCATCGTTGACGCCATATCCATCGAACAAAACCTTAACCTGAACGTCCAGCGGGGTTTCGTCAACATACGCACAGATAACGTCGAATTCGCTTATTCCACCAATGAACTCTATCGTGTCTGCGAGACCGGCAGCGAACTTATGGTGCGAAGCAAGTATTATGTGTCTCACAGCCACTCCTCAAACTCGTCAAGAACAGATTCGATACCACCGCGAGGAAGCTTGGTCACAAATGACTCGTATCCAAGCCCAAAATCCTCGCCAGGAACAAAGTATCCCTGAGCGTCGTTTGCGTACCCAATGACAATGCATAACCGGGGGAGAAACATAGATTTGATGCGCATCCCAAGGACACTGCAGAGCTCTCCAGGGAAGGTAACAAAGACTATTCCTCCGAAGTCGATGACCCTCATTACTATGGGAAACCGAACGTGGTCAATCTCAAGCTTCTCGCTTAGCCTGCGCGCTTCTGTCCGAGCCAGCTTCTTCTTCGTTGCCGTTGAAGAATCATTGGCAAGGGTCTGCTGAGCTTTCTCCAAGAGCTCCTTGTATCTCGCAAAGTACTGCCTGTTGTCATAGTCCACATCGTGAATGAACTCTCGGACCGTTGGCACGCCAAGCTCAACCGGCTCGAACGAGCCCTTCATAAACTCCGCCGAGATACCAACCGCGGTCCGCTGAAGTTCGTCGAATCCAGCGCCCCTACGGAACTGCCTGTTACCCAAATCTCCAGACGCGCCCGTAAACGCATAGGGCGTGATTCCTACCCAGGGCGCAAGTAAGGCTCGGACCGCCCCTTGAAGATCAGACGTAATGAGCCGATTAAAGGGCCCAACGACTGTCGAGTGGCAGTTGAAGTTCTGCATCGCACCAACAACGGAACCATCATCTGCTACAAATCTAACGATAAATGCCTGGTCGTCAAATGGCTTGTTCTTGTCATTCCGATTTGAGTACCATCCGTTGATTCTCGTTGAAAGAATTTCAGACTTGGCCTCGGTAAGCCTCCCCGGAAGCCGAGAGGCCGCCTGGACTACAAGGCCAGTCACGAGCTCCTCGTAACCAGGAGTGTCATGAGAAATTGAACTGTCATCACGAAGGCCGTTGGGGCATGAATGGCTATGAACTGCAGAAATGACGATCAGCTCGTCGCGAACGTCCAGCAATGACGAGAGAAGAGCCCTCATCTTTTTAGTTCTTGAAAGACTAATCTGACACACATCGACGTCAACGAAGAGAGCGCGCTCTCCGGCTTCTTCCAGCAGCAGGATGATGGCATAAGGGTCATCATGAATACCTGCGCCCGGAAGCTGGCGAACGTCGTTGAGATAACCATCAAGATAGAAAACCCCACTCGGCGCAATGCTCACCTTTGTCGAAGAGACCCTCATTACATACCCCCAGCGTTGACGGAATAGAAACCCATCCCGCCAAGCCCGTTAACCTATAAAGCCAAAAGCGGCGCCAAGCCAGCAAAAGACGATGATGCCAAGGATGATCTTGTTGGTAGAGACACCCTTTTTTAGGAGCTGGTAAACGATCACTGTTGCGCAGACAGGCAGAAGACCAACAAGAATCTTATCGAATAGGCCTTCCTGAAGACCAAGTGAGACGTCACCAATCGTAATGCTTACGCTTGTTGACAGCTTAACAACGGAGGGAATCAGAGCGCCCACCACCGTAAGCCCCAACACGCTCATTGCCTCAGTAAGAGCGGCGACTTTATCGGCAAGGCTTGTAATCAGCTGGGTTCCAAATTGGTATCCCCAGTCCCAGCTCTTAATCTTCAAGCCAAGGCTGCAGACGAGCATAACCGCGACGTAGAGCAGGGCGCCGACCGGGTTTCCGTTCTGGGCCATGTACGCAGATATCGACCCGCAGATTGTGGGGATGAGAACCCAGATGATTGCGTCGCCAATACCAGACAGAGATCCCATCAGTCCTACTTTAAGGTCCTGCACGGCCTCCAGCGAGCTAGTTCCGTTCTTCTCCTCCATTGCCAGGCCAGCCCCCAGGAGAATGCCAGCGACCGGGGGAGTAACATTGAAGTAGCGTGCAGAGTTCTCTATTGACTTCCGGTATGCCTCATCGTCATCTGAGTAAATCTTCCTCAGCGCATCGGCTTCGGCAAACACGACAGATGGTGCCAGCTGCGTCTCGTAGTTGAATCCGTTGACTGACATGCACCAACGCCAAGCACACTTCCTGATGTCCTGGTCGGTCAGGATGCGGTGGTCTCCAGCGCTCTCCCGTTCGGGCTGAATCTTGGTCATCTCGTCACTCATCCTCAAGGCCCCCCTCATTCGCCAGAGCAGACTCATTAGCAGACTTAGCAGTCAGGCTCTTGTAAACCTCGTATGCCGCCGCGCCACCAAGGATGGCAACCGGAAGAATAGAAAGTCCAAGGTATGCAGAGAGGACAAATCCAATGGCAAGGAAGCTGAAGTACTGCTTCGCCGGCATGTACGTGAGAAGAGCGCCCATACCAATAACGGGGAGCAGCCCACCGGCAAGGGAGAGCCCCTTCGTAAACCAAGCGGGAACAACCGAGAGGATAGCGTTGACGACATCGCCGCCAAAGGCAAGGACAACGAGCATCGGGAGGGCATCGGTGAGACCGAAGAGCAGCGGACCAATGAAGGTGATACGCTTCATCTTCTCATACTCGCCCGCCTGCCCATATGCGAGCTGCTTATGCGCCATAAATACATTGAGGGTTTTGGCAATAACGTCAAGCTGGACAGCAAGGGTTCCCACGGCGATGCCAACGGCAAGGCCAACACCCTCGTCCTGCCCTGTCATCACGCAGACAGCCGTGCCAACCATGCCGGCCAGGGGGTAGTCGGGAACGCTTGAACCCGCTAGGGCGGCTACTCCCAGAGACATCAGCTGAACAGATGCGCCAATGATGAGCCCGGTCATTCCGTCGCCTAAGATCAGTCCGACGATCCACGAGTACAAAACCGCGTTGTAGTTGCAAACCTGCGTACCGAGTCGGTCAACACGATAGAAGAACGCGATTACTGTGATGAGGACTATCTGCCACACCGCAATCTGCATAACCGTCCAACTCCTTTCAGAGATTAATAAATTTATCCAGTAGTTCATCCTTGTCTGCAGGCACGTACTGAACGTTTATGCTGGTCCCGTTCGCAGCAATTGATGAGTAGACGGGAACGTCGGCATCAAGCAGATAAGCGCGGCGGCTCACCTGAATTGCCGCCTGCCCCTCCTGGGGGGAGACGGTCCCGCCAATCGTGAGCCTTGGCACCTTCTGCCCGTCCTCTTCGAGCCGAAGGATAATGCGAGGGTCACGAACAATAACGAAGACCGTGTGGTCATCGTACTTGCCCTCACGAAAGTGATCGCGCGCGGTCTGCTCACTAATGATGGAGAGCGCTACGCCTGCGGGTTTGGCCATACGCATGCCGGCCTTCTTTGTTGGATTACCAGCATACTCATCATCGATAACCATCACTCTCTGCGGTTTCACCCTTGGCACCCATTGGGTAGCCACGATACCGTGGAGCAAGCGATTGTCGATTCTTGCTGCGATAATGCTCAACTCATTCTCCCTTCCCCCGTAAACGTCCGTGAGAGCAAGCTCGCCTGCTTGCTTGTGACATAGAAAATAGGGGTGGGAAAATGCGGAAAGCAGCACGCAAAAGGAGAAATGTCATTTACAGAGGCATTTCGACAATCGGCAATCTCATCGCGTGCGCATATCGCACTCTTCGACACTTCTCTTCGACACTTCTATTGGCATCACTCGTCTTCAAATGAGGCTTGATTACTGCGAGCAACTTCCCCGCTAGCGTCATCGGTCTCTAGCATCTTGTGCACATAGGCTATCTCCGAGACGGGAATTTCAACACGGTAGCGTCGGCACATCTCGGAAAACGCGGCGCGGAACCAGGCGATGAACTCGGAGTTCGAGCGCGCAAACTCATCCTCCCCCAAGAATGAGTCAACAAAGTTGTTTGTCACAAGCCTTTCGATCAATCCGCAGAGATGCACGTAGAGACCAAGTCTTCTCCTCGAGTCAATCTTCTTTCCGCTGAGCTGCGCGAGCCGTTGAATCGCATTGTCAGCCTCAACGTAGAGCATCTCTGGGTTGAGGATGGTAATGGACTCAACAACATTTCTAAGCGTAAGGTTCTTCAAGAGTGCAGAGTGGAATGCGGAGATGCTTGAACGGTCCAAGTACTTTGCAAGCGCAGCATCAAGCTTATCCGAGTAACCCTGGCTCAGGAGATCTTCCAAGGCAACAAATGGGACGGAGGTTACGTTGGGGTTCATGGTACCAACGATTGCTCGTACGTTTTGTCCCTCAATGGCCAGAGACTGGTTTCCATCCCTCACGAGCTCGTTGTAGTCACAGGTCGCAAAAGATACGGGAAGGCTTTCTGGAAGGCTATCTTGAATGAGCCTTCTGATCTTCTCGGCAGCGCCTACTCCTGCCTCTGAGCAGAAAAGGATCTTCTCCCCCATTTTTGACAACCGTGCCACTCGATAGCTCGGGGATGCAGCTTCGAGTACCTTTGGAAGCTTGTCGCTCAGACATTCTTTGCTCGCAAGGATGCTCCCCACCTCCAAGGCGAGGCCAGTCGACACGTCAGTGATTACGTACACGTCGCTGCTAATAGAACGTGGAATCACATCTAGGACCTGCTCCAATGAGCCCATGTCGACGAGGATGACCATGGATTCGCAAAACGAGAAGCGCTCTAGTAGATGCGCAAGCGGAGTTGCCACATCCGAGAACTGCTGCTCGTAGGTCATGTCTATTGCCTCGAACACTCGCACGTGGAGCATTCTGTTGGCCGCCTCCGCAATACTCGTTGCAGTCGAGTACCCGTGGCACATCACAACCCCTAGAGCCTCTCTCCTTTTGGCCCCCGAAGAGAGAACGTGACAGATTTCGAGAAGAAGCATTGCCCGTACAAGGTCGTCCATCTCCGCGCCCAGCGCGAGTCTCACCTTAGAGTCAATCTGAGACACTGCAGAGGAAGCCACGAGATACCGGCGAGAGAGCTCGGCACAAAGAGATTTGAAGGCGACTCGATTGTGCCGGCGCCATGATGTCAAAGGGGTTCCCGCCCATAGCTGAGACGCAACCAAGTGCGAAAGTAACCGAGCTGTCTTCCTCGTCAGGTCTAGGCCGTATGACTCGTTAACCTCATCGACAATTGGCCCGATAACCTGCTCGTAGGATGCAGAACGCTCATCTGCGTTTTGGTCGTCGAAGTCAAGGTAGTCTTCATAGGCCTTCAGAGTCACGACTGCCGAAGAGAAGAACTCGTCAAACGAGAGCTTCTCGTCCTCAAACGAACAGAACGAGTCAACTATTTGTTGAAACAATCCGGTAACGCGCCGATGGGAGTCAAAGGCATCCTCCGTACCACCGGGAATAAGCTGGTCGTCGTCGACTCTCGTCTGCAGAGATGAGATGATATCGGGAGGAAGATTGTAGGTCTGAATGACGAGACGGTCATCCTTCCTGTTGAGGTACGAATTGGCGCAGCAATTGGTTATGCATGCGCGGAGACCGTCTACATTGTCCTCAAACTCACTCGCGACCAATGCCCTAAGCGCTCCACGGCTAATTGCCACGTCAGACGCAGCTCGCTGGCCTTCTCTCTTGAGAAAATCCATGACGAGGAGCGTGCGCTCCTCCATCGTTCTCTCCGAAAGTCGCGGAAGCCTAATTACGATGGGGATAGACCGAGCGATTGCTTTTACGGCATCGCTATCAATATCTCGACTCGTTCCAAGTATGAAGCGCGCAGTGCGCCCCTGTTCCTGAGCACCGGTCTCGCATTCTCGAATCCTCTGGAGTATGGCATCTCGAGAGACAGAATCCAGGTGGTCGAAGCGTCGAATGTAAACGACTCCCCCATGGGAGTTACCAACAGAACCCGGTATCTTGCCATCTCCGAAGATTAGCCGTTCGAGTGACGTTCCAGCATTACTATGCCGAGACGCATCAACCGAGATATACGAGGCATTTTTGTTGAGGATTCCTGCATTCCTTCCGTACTCGAAGGTAAGCCTGGATAGGTATTCCTTCCCTGTCCCATGATCCCCAACGAGGAGCACCGGAATCCCGTGGGGAGGGTACTGCATGGCACTTTTTAGCTGCTCCACACATTGTCCAAGTGACAAATCGCTGCCAATTGCCTGCTCAAAATCTCGTGAGGCCCTTCTCCCGGCCAACATGAGCAACTCAGACATTGAGGAATACTCATTTTTCTCAAGCTTTGTTTGCAGGTATCGTTCCGTGTCCCTGCGATGCAGAAAAAGCACTGGCCGAGATCCAGCCTTAATTGCAAGTCCCTCTCTCACTAGCTCGTTTAGATATTGACTCGCCAAGTTCCGGCTCACATGGCAAGCGCTGGCAACGGCAGTGGTAGTGAAGGACTCTGTCTTTGGTGGGTCAATCTCTCGCGTTACCTTGTCTAGATACGAGAGGATTTCACCCTTGGTTTCAACTCCGGCCACGTAACCCCCAAAGCTTGAGCAGCATCAATCATGCGGGACAGACAATCTTGGAGCAGAGAGCAAACCTAATGCCTATCGCAAGGACAGGCGGCCTCATCTCCTCGCTGAGCGGGTAAATTGGGCATCGTTGATCTACGCTACGACAGCATACGCGCTGGAGCGTCCAGACCCCACCTTCTTGAGCTTGCCCTCCTGTACGAGCCCCTCAAGCAGCCTTCCGGCACTGGACCTCGAGATTCCCAGGACTTTCTCGACCTCCACACGTGTGATGCTTCCATTGGACTCCACGATGTTCATAACCATGTGTACGGAATCCCCTGGACGTAGCGCGCGCGGCCCAGGGACCTGTTCCATGGTTCTGGGAACTCCACCCATGGGGACGAGAGAGCCTTCCTCCGCCCAGGGAGGCACTCCGTGTTCGCGGACGTAATTGAGATTTGGGAGCGTCAGCTTAAAGACGTGGGCAGAAACCTCAACAATGGGTTTGACCTTCTTTCCGGAGTACGCCGCAAAGATGCGAGGTAGTCCCATCCCATACGCCTCGACCATCCCAAGACGAAACATCACGTTGGCAAGCCTTGGATTGCGGCAGACGGACGTACCGTTTGTCACTTCGTCCATTCGCACTCCTCGAGCAAGACCACCGGCAGTCATGAACTCGATGCGGTCATCAAAAACGCTTGCCTTATTGATGGCGGGAGAGCCATAGTCGCGGTGCATGACCATATTGAGGACTGCCTCACGCAGGGCATCGTCCGGGTAGCTCCGCGTCTCAATCCTATAGGGCACGGTAATGATGCCGCTGGTCTCGTTCCTGAACTCGAGGTAGTCGAATATCTGCTCTAGCTGCAAGAGAACGCTGCCTTCGAGAATCTTTCGATCCTTGATGATGCGCACGTCAGTGCCCTGAAAAGAGGCGAGTTGGAAGGAGAAGGGGCATTGGTCTGACAGCATGAGACCAAGATTGGTGTACGCACCATCACTATTCCTCAGGCCAAGTGTCCTCATCTGGCGCAGTCCCAACTCGAGCTTTGCTGACGAGAATGACTTGCGCAGAGAATCAAATGTGAGGCCATCTTCTCCAGCGGGAAGGTCCTCGAACGAAGTCTGACTCGGCTCCATAATCATCTCGAGAATTCGGCCTGAGTCTGCAGAGGCAGTCGAAGGCCCTTCTCGAACAAATACGCCCTCGGGCACAGGCCCCTTTCGCGCAAGACAATAGGGCTTCCTCCGACCCTCACCAACTGCAAGACGGACTACTGCGCCCGATTTGGGTACGCTGCCAAATAGATCCTCGCATTCTTCACCGGATAGGACAGATACTTGTATTAGGGGCATGACATCCGGGGCAACAGAATCCCTGACAGAATTGACTACGACAAGCATTGCCGCATCTACGTCAGTAATACCAACCGGCACGCCATCGTCATCTACTCCCAAGTATAGAGTCCCTCCATGGGTATTCGCGAAGGCGATTACCTCTCGGGCTACTTGCTTTGTAGGCTCACGCTTAAATTCGGTATACTCGTCTTCCCTCATGGCGACTCCTCTCCTACCCAGATACTACCCTGTTGGGTAGATACTGGGTAGGAGAGTTTCGCCAAGCGGTGCTAGTCAATGCTCCGTCGGCGGATTATTCGTTGTGAGGAGCCATCCCCTATAGAACTCGTGCAGGTCGGCGGCCATGGCGTGGAGCGTGGGCTCATCGGTGTAGGCCATGTGGCCGCAGCCATAGCGATGCCACGTGATCTGGCGCTTGAGCGCATCCGGCAGGTAGAGCTGCGACATCGTGTGACGCACGTTCCACCAAGGAGTTGCCGTGTCATAGCGGCCACCTAGGATGCAGAGCTTGGTCGTGGGGCTGCGCCTCAGCGCCACGGCAATGTCGTAGGCAAGGTTTGGCGCCGCAACTGTGGTCTCGTCGAAGCCCGGCTCGTCGTGTACCCAGTTCCAGCCAATGCCAATCTCGCCCCACACAGAGAGACGGTACTCGGCGGGTCCCTCGTAGCCCAGGTCGCTCCGCAGGAAGTCGCGGAACGCGGCGTACCAGCAGCTCTCAAGTGCATGGTTGGCCGGGTCCTCGCAGGCAAAGTAGAACGAGGCACGCTGGCCAGGAAGCAGCGAGGTTTCGGTAAAGCGCTGGTCAAGACGGCCGCACACAAGGCCGTGACTGGCGAGAAGGTCTTTCCTAAAGTCCTCGAGCTCAACTCGGTTGTTGCGAGCGAGCAGGTAGTCCTTGGGAAGCCCGATGAACGCGGACAGGTGCTCTGCCAGGGCGTCCTTCTCGGCAGGGTCAATCTCGTCGCCCTGGAAAATACCACGGTCGTACTCCCCTCCCGCAAACGCAGAGGCCTTGTCGAACCACTCGTCCTCGTCGACGCCCTGGCCAACAAGGCCAAAGTACTGTGCCGTAGAGGCAAAGGTGGGAACCATGCCCACGTAGTAGAGGTCGTTGCCGGGCAGGTTTTGCGTCCAGTCGTAGTAGGCAGAGAGCATCACGACGCCCGCCAGGGGCACGTGCGCCTCGCCCAGGTAGCGCATGAGGACGGCGCTGCGCATGGTTCCGTAGGACTCGCCAAAGATGTAGAGCGGAGAACCCCAGCGGTCGTTCTCGTCAAGCCACTGGCAGATGGCGCGACAGAAGGTACGTGCGTCCTCCTCCAGGCCGTAGACGCGCTTTGTGTCGTAGCCCTCGGCCACGAAGGACCAGCCAGTGCCCAGGGCATCCGGGAAGACGAGGTCGGACTCGCGAAGCAGCGTGCCGGGGTTGTCCACAACCTCATACCCCGCTCCCACGAAGTCCATCCCGTGGGTCACCACGCGGCGCGGACCAAGGCCGCCAAAGTTAATGGGCACCGAAGCAGAACCAGGGCCGCCGTTATAGCAGAAGGTCACCGGGCGCGTATGGGGGTCTACCTCGCTGCCGTCGATTGCCGTAGCCACATAGGAGACGTTGAACATCCGCCCCTCAAGGACCTTCTCGCGGTCGATAATGTCCAGGTGGCCGGCCGTGGCCACGTAGTCGATTGACTCGTCACCAACATGCCACGTGAGCTGCGCGCTCTTTGCCTCAGGAACCTCGTTGGCCGAAGACTCGCACTCACACCCGCACCCGCACTCGCACTCTCCCACGGAAGACCTCCCTACTCGATACCAAGCATGTCGCAGAGGGTGAGCATGTAGATCTCGGCGGCATGCACCACGTCCTCCACGTCCACGTCCTCGTTGTAGCCATGGATGCCCGCGTTGTTAGCTGGTCCAAACTGAATGGTGGGGCAGCCAAGCGCACGATAGTGTGCGGCGTCGCTCGAAGCCCACTGGTAGGCAGGCAGGCACTCCTCGCCCCACACGCTCTCGATGTTGCCCTTGAGACTCGTCACCAGAAGGCAGGTGTCATCGGTGTAGTTGCCCTCGGCAATCCACTCGTAGCCTGCCTCGACGCCCGTGACGCCGCTCTCCTCGATGATGCGGTCGACAGCCGCCACCACGTCCTCGTGCTTGCAGCCGTAGGGCAGGCGCACGTCCACCTTGCAGCTGGCAAGGTCGGGCACCTGGTTGATCTTGCCGCCGCCCTCGATGATGCCCACGTTGGCCGAGCAGTGGTCAATAACGTTGCCCACCAGGGGGTTATCGATGGTGCGCTCGGCAATGGTGCGGGAGTTGGCAACAGCTTGGGCTTGGCTGGGAAGGTAGTGGCCAGGCACAGAAGTGAGCTCGTCTATATGGAGAATAACGCGCGCCAGCTTGGTGATAGCGTTGTCGCCTTTGTAGTTGCCGGTCGAGCCGTGGCCGGGCGTGCCGTGCGCCGTAAGCATAAGGTGCAGGATGCCCTTCTGGCCAATCTCGATGGTGTCGTGCCCGGTGGGCTCCCCCACCATCACGGCATCCGCACCATCCGCATAGCCATGGTCGCAGAACCACTTGGTGCCGGTCCCCGCAATCTCCTCGTCCGTGGCCACGTGCAGACGAATGTCGCCCTTGAGGTTGGCACCGGACTCATTGAGAAGCGCCATCGAGAAGAGCAGCACCGCAAGGCCGCACTTCATGTCAGAGGCACCGCGACCATGAATCTTGCCGTCAAAGACCTCGGCCCCAAAGGGATCAAAGTCCCAGCCAGAGAGGTTGCCAACGGGAACCACGTCCACGTGACCGTTGAGAACAACGTGGAAGCCATCGTCAGAGCCAATGCGCGCATAGATCACCGGGTAATCCTCGCCCGCATAGGCAACCAGGCGCTGCGAATCGATGCCGTGGCTAGCGAGGTATCCCCTCACAAAGTCAACGGCAGGCTCCTGCGGGTCCAGCGGGCTCTGGTTCTTGATGCGGATAAGATCCTGACAGAGAGAGACAAGCTCCTCCTTGTGGTCGAGGACCTTCTTGTGGAGCTCTTCCTTCGTGACCTGTGGCATATGTGGCAAACACTCCCCGAACTTTCAGATGGACACTGTATTTTCGCGCGGCTACTCCGCAACGACGTCGTGGTACTTGAAGCACGCCACGCGGTGGCCGGGCTCGACCTCCTCGAGCGAGGGACGCTCGTGACGGCAGCGCTCCATGCAGAACGGGCACCTCCCGGCAAGAGGGCAGCCCACCTGCTCGCCCACAGGGCTTGGGATCTCGCCCTGAAGCTTGATCTCTTCCTTCTTGTCAAAGGGACTCTCTGGCGGAATGGCCGAGAGGAGCGCCTTGGTGTAGGGGTGCAGCGGGTGCGCATAAATCTTGTCGGCGGGGCACAGTTCCATAACGCGGCCCAGGTACATGATGGCAACGCGGTCGGAGATGTGCTTGATGACCGAGAGGTCGTGGCTGATGAAGAGGTACGTGAGGCCGCGCTCCTGCTGCAGGTGACGGAAGAGGTTGAGCACCTGCGCCTGGATGGAGACGTCAAGCGCCGAGACGGGCTCGTCGCAGACGATGACCTTGGGGTCGAGCACCAGGGCGCGGGCCACGTTGATGCGCTGGCGCTGCCCGCCGGAGAACTCGTGTGGATAGCGCTGGAGGTGCTGGACGTCCAGGCCCACCTCGCGCATTACCTCCAGCACGCGCTGCTCGCGCTTGGAGGCGTCCGGCCCGGTGTGGTAGATGAGCATGGGCTCCTCGATCGTCTTGGCCGCGGTGTAGCGCGGGTCAAGCGACGAGTAGGAGTCCTGGAAGATCATCTGGATGTCCTTGCGGACGGCCTTGAGCTGCGGTCCAGCGAACTTGTTGATGTCCTGCCCGCCGTAGACTATCTGGCCCGACGTGGCCTGGTGAAGCTGTACCACGCAGCGGCCAAGCGTCGACTTGCCGCAGCCGGACTCGCCAATGATTCCCAGCGTCTCGCCGGGATAGACGTCCAGGCTCACGTCAGAGAGGGCATGGAGCACCTGCGGCTTTGAGAAGAGCTTCCCACCGCGCAGGCGGAAGTCCTTCGAGAGGTGCTTTATGGAGAGGATGGGCTCCCCGCCAGAAACCTGGGGCCTCTCGGCAGCGGCAGCTGTCTGCGTTTCACTCATGATCGTTCACCTCGCCTCTGACGAGCCTGTGCTCGCCGTCCTGTCGCAGGCACGCCACAAAGTGCCCGGGCTCGACCTCCTTGAGCTCTGGGACGCGCTTGTGGCACTCCTCCGTCGCATAGGGGCAACGGTTGCAGAAGTTGCAGCACGTACTGGTAAGCCTAAGGTCGGGAGGCACGCCCGGGATGGTCTTGAGGTCGGTCTTCGCGGTATCGGAGAGCCGTGGCATGGAGTCGAGAAGACCCCAGGTGTAGGGGTGAAGCGGGTTGGAGTAGAGTTCCTCCATGGAGGTGTACTCGCAGGTGCGCCCGGCATACATCACCATCACGTCATTGGCCATCTCCCACACAATGCCCAGGTTGTGGGTAATGAGCAGGATTGCCGTTCCCAGCTCGTCCTGAAGGCCGCGCAGAAGCGAGAGGACCTGAGACTGCACGGTTACGTCGAGTGCTGTGGTGGGCTCATCTGCAATGATGAACTTGGGATGGCAGCTCACAGCCATGGCGATAATCACGCGCTGGCACATGCCGCCCGAGAGCTCGTAGGGATAGGCGTCCATACGGGCTGCAGGGTCTGGGATGCCAACCAGGCGCAGCATCTCGACGGCGCGGTCATACGCCTCCTTCTTTTCCAGGTCGCTATGGGCCCGAATGAGCTCAACCATCTGGGTGCCCACCTTGAACACAGGGTCAAGGCCGCTCATGGGGTCCTGGAAGATCATTGAGATGTCGCTGCCACGAATCTTGAGCAGCTCACGCTCTGGCACGTGCACCATGTCGATGCCGTCAAACTCAATGGAGCCGCCCTCGATCTTGCCGGTCTTGGCAAGCAAGCGAATAGCGGAGGACGCGGTCACGCTCTTGCCAGAGCCGGACTCGCCCACAATGGCAAGGGTCTTCCCGCGATCAAGCGAGAAGCTCACGCCATCGACGGCCTTTGCAACGCCGGCGGCCGTATGAAAGTACGTCTTGAGGTCACGAACCTCGAGGATCCTCTCGCCAGTCGTTCCGGCGTCGTCGAGAAGCCCAGTATTCTGCTCGGTCATGGTCATCACCTACCGCTTCTGCTTGGGGTCGAAGACGTCGCGGATGCCATCGCCAAGCAGGTTGAAGCCAAGCACCGTAAGCAGGATGAAGATGCCCGAGATGGTGGCGATGTGCGGCGCGGTCTGCAGCGTGCTCTTCCCCTCGGAAAGAATCGCGCCCCAGGACGCGGTGGGAGGCTGCACGCCCAGCCCAAGGAACGAAAGGGCGGCCTCCGAGATGATTGCGCTCGCGATGTTGAGCGTGAAGTACACGATGACCGGTGACATTGCGTTGGCAAAGATGTGCTTGAAGAGGATGCGCGCAGGGGAGGCACCAATGACCCTCTCGGCATTGCAGTACTCCTCGTTCTTCACCACGTGAACCTGTCCGCGCACCACACGCGCGAAGTTGGGGACGTTTGCCACGCCAATGGCGATGATCACGTTCTGCGTCCCCTGTCCCAGGATGGTCATGAGGATGAGGGCAAGAAGGATGAAGGGGAATGCCATCATGCCATCCATGATGCGCATGATGATGGAATCAATCGCACCGCCAAAGAATCCGGCAACCAAGCCGAGAAGCACGCCTACGATGGCGCCAACAATGGTGCCGCCAATGGCGATGAAGATCGAGATTCTCGCACCATAGATGATGCGCGACAGGAGGTCGCGCCCATAGGAGTCGGTGCCAAAGAGGTGCCCCGCCTGCCCAGGTGCCGCAAACATGTTGGACATGTCCGTGGAGTTGGGATCGTAAGGCGAGATGAGCGGCGCAAAAATTGCGAGAAACACCATGAAGGCCACGATGATAAGTCCCACGACTGCCATCTTGTTGCGCGTGAGCTTGTGCCAAGCGTTGTTGGCACGCCGCTCGCGCTTGAGCATCTCGAGGTTGGCGGCGTCGCTCAAGGCCTCTGGCGTGGTCGCCGTTGTCTGCTCTGCCATTAGCGGGCACCTCCCTCATAGCTCACCTTGGGGTTAATGAGCATGTACACGATGTCGACAATCAGGTTCACAAAGACGAAGACCACGGCTGAGAAGAGAACGACTCCCTGGATAAGGGCATAGTCTCGGCCGTTGACCGCATTCACGATGAGGGTGCCCAAGCCCGGCCAAGAGAAGATCGTCTCGGTGAGGATGGCGCCCGCAAAGGCACCGGCAAGCTGGATGCCAAGCACCGTGACGATGGGGGGAAGCGCGTTCTTGAATGCGTGCTTCCAGATGACCACGGACTCCTTGATGCCTCGGGAGCGAAGCGCCTTCACGTAGTCCGCGTTTATGGACTCAAGCATGCTGGAGCGCGTGATGCGAGCAAAGGTTGCAGCCGGGATTGTTGCTAGGCAGAGGCACGGCAGAATCATGTGGCTTATCACGTCCCAAGCACCCTTGGCGATGTTGCCCATGCCCATAACGGGAAGCCACCCAAGGTTGACGCTGAAGGTGAGGACGAGCATCAGGCCAAGCCAGAAGATGGGCATCGAGACGCCGACAAGCGCAAGCACCATGAAGATGTAGTCAAAGGCGGTGTTCTGCTTTACCGCAGACTCGACCCCAATGGGAATGCCAACGAGAATGGCCAGGACAAGGCCTGTGATGGTGATCATGAGCGTGGACGGGAGCCGGCTCAGGATGATGGGCATCACGGCCCCGTTGTAGGAGTACGAGTAACCAAAGTCCCCCTGCAGGACGCCGAGGACGTAGTTCACGTACTGCTGGAGCATGGGCTCGTTGAGGCCCATCTTCTCTCGCATGGTCTCGATGGCGTCAGGCGATGCCTGGGGACCGAGCATGATAACTGCGGGGTCACCTGGAATCATGCGCGTGAGGACAAACGTGAACGTAACGACCACGAGCAGGACGGGGATGGTCTGAAGCGCCCGCCTGATGATTGTCTTGGCCATCCTGCTACCACCCCCTGGGTGTTCTCATCCGAATGTGCCGCAAGATGGCCCCATTCGGTGCCGAGGGGGCGCAGGCCACGCCCGTGCCCCCTCGACTGGCTAGAAACGATGTTGCTGCTACGCGGTCTTCGAGACGTTGACCTCGTCGTTCACGATGACGATCTTGCCATCGGCGCGCTGCTCGTAGCCCTGGACCTTGGTGGTGAGGCCGGTGTTCACGTACTCGGAGGCATAGACCAGCATCGGGTCGTAGGAGACAATCGCCTTGAGCGCCTGCTTGTAGTAGTCGGCACGCTGGTCCTGGTCGGTTACCGCGAGGGCCTTGTCGAGAAGGTCGTCCACGTCCTGGTGGCTAAAGCCGGCGCCATTGCCCAGGGCGCCAGCCTCAGAGCTGCTGAAGAGCTTGTTGAGGAAGAAGTATGGATCGGGATACCAGGTCCAGCTCATGCCGTACATGTCTGCAGTGCCAGACGCCGCAGTGGCGCTGAACGTGCCCCAGTCGGACGGGTTGATTGTGAGGTCGATGTTCAGGTTCTCCTTCAGCGTCTGCTGCAGGATGGTGCCCATCTTGACGCGGGCCTCGGTGTTGGAGATGTAGAGGTTGAGCGAGAGGCCGTCGCCATAGCCCGCCTCCTCCATGAGGGCCTTTGCGGCATCCGGATCATACGTGGGGACGTCGCCCTCGACGGAGGCATCGTAGCCCCAGCTGCCCTTGGGGAGCGGCAGCGACGCGGTCTCGGCCTCGCCGTAGGGGTAGACGCCCTTAACGAGGTCATCGCGGTTGACGGCCATGAGGATGGCCTTGCGCACGCGCTGGTCGGCGGTGGGACCGTTCACCTGGTTGAAGTAGACGTAGGCGACGTGTAGGGCCGGGGTCTGCTGCATGACCAGGTCGGAGTTGTTCTTGATGGTCTGGATGGACTCACCGGTGAGCGAGGTGGCCATGTCAAGCTCGCCAGTGGTGAGGCCGTTTGCAGCCTGGGTCATGTCGGTGACAACCTTGACGGTCACGCCGTCGAGGTTGGGCGTGGGTCCCCAGTAGGTATCGTTCTTCGAGAGGTCGGACTCCTGGTCCTTGAGGAACTGGTCAAGCTTGAAGGGGCCAGAGCCAACGAGGTGATCGCCGAAGGAGTCACCCCAGCCCTCGACCTCCTCCTTGGGAACGATGACGTTGCCCGCATCGGTAAGCGCGGTGAGGAACGAGGCCGCAGGCGCGTTGAGCACGCAGTTGACGGTCATGTCACTCACAACGTCAACGTGGTCGAGCATGGAGAGACGGTTCATCGAGGACTCCTTGGCGGAGCGCTCAAGGGAGTACTTGATGTCATCTGCGGTGACGGCACGACCGTCCTGATACTGACCCTTCTGGAACTTGGCATCGCTGCGCAGGTTGAAGGTGTAGGTAAGGCCGTCGTCGCTAATCGTCCAGTCGGTCGCAAGCACCGGGACAATCTCGGAGAGGTCCATGTTGTAGTCGACGAGCGTGTCGCACACGCAGTTGATGATCTGGGACTCGTAGGTGCCCGTATAGAGGATGGGGTCAAGGTACTTGGGCGAGGAAGGCAGAGAGATCACAAGTGTGCCACCGGTGGTGGTTCCGTCGGCTCCCGCAGAGGCCGACGAGGTGTCGGAGCTGCCGCCGCATCCTGCAAGGCCCATCGCCGCAGCGCCTAGGCCGAGCATTCCCGCCGTACGCAGGAAGCCGCGCCTCGAGAGGCACGCCATGGACTCCTGCACGTTCAACCTGGTCTTGTTCTGAGCGCTCATCGCCAGCTCCTCCCTCACGCCGGGCGCAAGCGTCCCGGCAACCAACGCGGCATGCGCGTTGACCCACCTCCTGCGGGTCGTTGGATGCAGCATGCCATGCTGGTGGCCGTGGGGCTGTATCAGACAGGGTGTATTTCACTCGAATGAAACAAGTTACATCGTGCTGTAACAATTAAAGGCGCTTCTCGGGCTATGGTAGACGCTAAACAGGCCTGGTTCTTGCACTGTTTGAGAATTGCCCACCGCGTGGATTGAAATGTATTTCGTTGAAAGGAATTCCAATGCTGCTTCGCCAGATGCTCGACATCTATGACCTCATCGATAAGCCCTCCGCTTCGGGCAACGAAGTTGCGGACTTCCTCCGCAGCCGCGGCGCAAGCGACGTAACCGTCGAGCGCGTCTCCGGCGAGCGCGGCGGCACCGACTGCATGAAGGTTCTTATCCCCGGCTCCAACGGCAAGTCCTCTGGTGGAGACGCACCCACCCTCGGCATTGTTGGCCGTCTTGGCGGACTGGGCGCCCGTCCCGAGCTCATCGGCGCCGTGTCCGACGGCGATGGCGCCCTTGCGGCACTCACCGCCGCACTCAAGCTCGTTGAGATGCACAAACGCGGTGACGTCCTTACCGGCGACGTCATCGTCGCCACCCACGTGTGCCCCGATGCGCCCACGCTCCCTCACGAGCCCGTGCCCTTCATGGACTCCCCCATCGACATGGAGACCATGAACCGCATGGAGGTCGACCCCCGCATGGACGCTGTGGTCTCCATCGACACCACCAAGGGCAACCGCATCATCAACGTAAACGGCATTGCCATCTCCCCCACCGTAATGCAGGGCTACATCCTCTCGGTCTCCAACGATCTCATGGACGTTATGACGCGCGTGACCGGCAAGATGCCGCAGGTCTTTGCCCTCTCGCAGCAGGACATCACCCCGTATGGCAACGACCTCTACCACCTCAACAGCATCCTGCAGCCTGCCACGGCAACGAGTGCCCCCGCTGTGGGCGTGGCCATTGCCACCGAGCAGATGGTTGCAGGCTGCGCCACCGGCGCCACACATGGCACCGACGTCGAGGAGGCGGCGCGCTTTGCCGTGGAGGTGGCAAAGGTCTACGGGCAGGGTGCCTGCTCCTTCTATGATGCGGAGCAGTTTAACCACCTGGTCGAGCTCTACGGCACCATGGAGCGCTTCCAGACGCCGGGTCAGGCACGCTAAGGATGGCACGCACCAGGATTGCCGGCATCACCGTGGGACAGGCGCCCCGCACAGACATGACGGCCGACCTCGAATCGCGCCTCGCGCCAACGCTCGAGCTTTTACAGTACGGTGCACTCGATGACCTCACGGCAGGCGAGGTCGAGCGAGACCTTGCGCCCGAGCCCGGTGACGAGGTCTTGGTCTCGCGCATGCGTGACGGCTCGCAGGTCACCTTCTCTGGCACCAAGGTGCTCCCCCTGGTGCAGGCCAGAATCGACCAGGCCGAACACGAGGGTGCCCGGGCGATCATCGTGCTGTGCACGGGGTCTTTCCCCGGGATGCGCCACGAGGTTCCTCTCGTCTATCCCCAGCCGCTCTTTCACGCCGTCGCCCGTACCCTTGCGGGCGGCCGGCGTGTGGCCGTGATGGTGCCCGAGCCGTCCCAGGTAGAGCAGGCAAAGGCGTGGTGGGGCGATCACGGCGTGGAGGTCGACGTGGTCTCGGCAAGCCCGTACGCGGGCATCGACGGCGTGCGCAAGACGGCAGCCAAACTTCGCGGATCGAACGACGCCTTTCTCTGCCTTGACTGCATGGGATTTACCACGCAGATGCGCGACGCCGCGCGCGAGGCATCCGGCCTCGATGTGCTTCTGCCGCGCACGCTTGTTGCCTCGGTTGTCTCCGAGCTTCTCGGCTAGCGCTCTTGATCCTCCGGGCGGGAAGCCTCTTTCCCGTCCGGGGTGCTTGCCTTATCGCTTTGGCTCTCTGCCCTGCTCTGAAGGTAGGCAACCTCATCGAGAAGAATCTCCAGATACATGTAGATGGTGAGCTGGGCATCTGCGAAGTCCGACCTCCCGCCGTTCATGATGCTTGGCAGCACGATTGCGTTCGAAGCGTGCGAGATGAACTGGCTTCTCGCGTTCACCGTGACAAAGAAGACCTCTCCGCCGTTCTCGCGTATGGCATCCATGAGCAGGGCATAGGCATCATAGTCGCGGCCCTTCTGCGAGATCACCACGCAGACGTCCCCCTTGCCTAGGATGCTTGCCACATCATCCATCACCGTCGTGTCGTTTGTCACGCTGTTGAAGATGCCCGCGTGCATGAGGCCTGCAGAGAGCTGCAGCGCCCTCTCGTACATGCGGTCCACGCCCCACACGGCAACGCGCAGCGCGGCGCAGAGCGAGGCGGCAACGTGATTGAGCAGCGGCTTATCGATTGCCTCGGCGACCTTGCGCAGTTGGACGGCGTTGATGTTCACAAAACGCGAAAGCAGGCCACCCTCACGGGCACTGTCCTCCGCCTGCGTGCCGTTTGAGAGGAGCTGGCGGTCCATCTCAAAGCGGAACTCCGAAAAGCCGCTATATCCCATGCGCTGGCACATGCGCACAATGGCGGCAGCCGAGAGACCCGAGAGCTCCGAGACCTTCGAGACGGTGTTGCCCACCACATCCATGGGGTGGCCGGCAATGTAGCGGGCAACGGCAAGCTCAGACTCGGTAAAGTTTCCCTCTTGGGACTTCATGCGCTCTATCAGGTCCACCTGTTATTCCGCCCTCCGTCGACAAGCCGAGTTCCACTGTCCGTCCCACGCCATGCAAACGGGACGCACAAGACACCGTGTATGGTGCCACAGAAGAGTGGCAAACGCCATGGCCCGTTTGGCCAGTCCCTACTCCGCAGAACTGGCCTCACGACGCAGGATCTCGTCCGCAAGGATCGAGTCGCCGTGCTTTGCCAGGGCGATGAAGACGCACATGGCCGCCCCCATCACGGTGATGTAGAGGAAGAGCTGGGACTCGGCCACGTCCATAACCAGCCCGGAGAGGATGGACATCACGACCTGCGCCGCCATGCTCACCGTGTAGTAGTAGCCAGAGTAGCGGCCAACGCTCCGAGAGCTGCAGCCCTCAAGGATCATGGGATACACGCACAGGTCCACCGCACCGAGCGACGCGCCCATAAGCAGGAAGAGCACGTAGTAGAGAGGCGTGAACGAGGGAAAGAGCCACATGATGGCCGGGCAGATGGCCATCACCAGGCCGGCCACGAGGGCAACACGCTTCCTGCCCACCTTAAGCGAGAGGTTGGCAATGGGCACGTACGAGAGAAGCCCGCCCGCAATGGTAACAATGTTGATGATGGCGTAGGAGCCGCCAAGCATCGAGAAGAAATCGGACGCGTAGCGCGAGATGTTGGTGGTCATGGCGTTGTAGGACATGTAGTAGAAGAAAACCGCGCCAAGGAGCAGGGCAATCGAACGCACAAGCTCTGGGTCGGTCACGCGCTCCTTGCCCTGCTCGGCGTCATCGTCCGCGTCGATCGCGTCTTCCTTGATGCCCATGGCAAGGCTCTCCTCGTGCATCTTAGCCACTGCCTTGGGCTCGTTGAGAAGCACGCGGTACGCCACGGCAGTCACGGCGATCACGATACCCTGAAGCAGGAAGACCGGCACGTAGTCCGGGTTCGCCACCGAGGGGACAAGAACCGAGATGGCCACCAGCATGACGCCCGTGCCCGCATATCCCACGATCTTGTCGACCGAGTCGCCCTTAGTACGCAGCGGGCGCGGCGTGATGTCCGCAACGATCGCCAGGGTCGCGGTGCGATACGAGCAGATGGCGACCAGAGTCACCAGAATCATCGCAATGAGGAGCGGCAGGCTGCCCAGGTTGTTCGCCACGGCGATGAGCGGCACAGAGACGGCCGCCACTGCAGAGCCGGCCAGGATGAAGGGGTCCTTCTCCCCAGGCGCGACCGGCAGCGGTCGGCTCGATCGTCTTGGCCGCGGTGTAGCGCGGGTCAGTTCTTCTCCCCAGGCGAGACCGGCAGCGGTCGGAGAGGATGCCAAACCACGGGAGAAGAATCAGGCCGAAGATGTTGTCGAGCGCCATCACCACGCCGGTGAGCCAGTTGGAGAGGCCGAAGGTCTGGGTGAGCATCTTGGGGACCAGGCCGTCGAAGACCTGCCAGAATGAGATCATGCCCATGAAGGGCAGGGGGCTATCGCACAGCGCTTCCAGTCGAAGGGAATCTTCTGCTTGGGCGTGGCGTCCTTCTTCTCGGCCATCCTTGCTCCTCTCGTCTTGGCAGCGTGTTGAGGTGGTTGACATTCACGGCACCCCTTGCGTCTTTTATGCATCCAGCTGATCGAGACCGCGAACGAATGCCACGTAGAACTCCACGCCGCGCTTGTAGTCGTCTACCGGAATACGCTCGTTTGCCTCGTGGATGAGGCCGCGCGCAACCGGCGAGTAGTTGAAGGCGGCAAAGCGGTACACGTGATTGCAGATTTTTGTGAACGAGCGCGAATCCGAGCAGCTGGTCTGCACGTAGGGGCACACGCCTGCCTCGGGGTAGACACCGGCGACGCAGCGACGGATGTAGTCAAACTGCTCATCGTCGTGCGGCGAGAAGGGCGAGGGTTCGTTGACCAGGCTGTTCTCGGCAATCTCCACGCTCACGGCGTCCGCGGCGACGCCGGATTCGCGGCACTCCTCGGCAGCCTGCGCACAAGCACGGGCAAGCGCCGCGTTTACGTCCTCGAACGGGGCCACGCGCACGTTGAGGTTGGCCGTAGCCTCGGGCGCCAGGACGTTCCTTGCGGGCGACCCCGCGAGCTGTGTGAGCGCGTAGGTCGAGCGAACCATAGGGCCGGTCTCGGTGCCGGCGGCAAGGATGCGCCCCACCAGCGGCCGGAAGAGCCACATGTTTGCAAAGATGATGCGATAGGCAAAGCTGCCGCGGGCAGCAAGCTCCTGGAGCATGGCCGTAACGGCATCTGCCACCTGGGGCTTTCCGGGATTGGCGCAAATGCGCTCTGTTGCGCGAGCGAGAAGGCGCGTGGCATCGTTCTTCGAGGGGGCAAACGCATGGCCTCCCGTCCCGTGCGCCGTCACGGTGACGTCCACGTGACCCTTCTCAGAGACGCCCACCATGGCCATGGGCGAGGTCACGCCAAGAGGCACTCCCGTGGCCACGGCGCCGCCCTCGTCGAGGACCATACAAGGTCGCACACCGTGCTCGCGCAGCCACGCCACGGCATTGTCGGCGGTGGGACCGGAGGTCTCCTCGCAGCAGGACGAGAAGAACCAGATGTCGCGCGGCGGAACGTAACCCTCGCCTAGAAGGTGCTCGAAAGCCTCCATGCACCCGCAGAAGCAGAGCTTGTTGTCGAGCGTGCCACGTGCCCAGATCTGCCCGTCGTGTATCTCGGCCGCAAAGGGCGGATAGTCCCACTCCTGGCCCTCTGTGGGCACCACATCGTGGTGGGCCATCATCACAATGGGCGCCAGCGATGGATTGCGCCCAGGCCAGCGCATGAGGATGCCGTACTCGTCGATGCGCGTGATCTCGAACGTCCGGAACGTGCGTGGATAGAGCCGCTGGAGCGTGGGAACCCAGCGGTCGAAGAGCTCGCAGTCAAGTTTGGCCGGATTGTCTCGCGAGACGGTGGGGATGCGAAGCAGCGTGCGAAAGCGCTCTACCTCCTCGTCGCCGGCATGATAGCCGCCCGCATCGATGGGCGAGCCGGCCGGAAGAGTGGGCCTCAGCGCCGCCGCGCGGGCAACGCAGACAACAACCAGCGCGAGAATGACTACCAAAATAAAAAAAAGACAACTACCATGGTGCCTCCAGTCACATTGGGGCCATGGTAGCTCTTCCTTCTCGCCCCCTCCCCCCTCTCCTCCATTCTTTATCGGTATCTGAGAATTTCATTTTCCGCGACCTGCGGAAACATTGGTCCAACTTCTCAAAAACCGCTAGAGAACGATTGCCAGAGCAGGGGATTCCTGCCGTGCCCCTGCCGCCCCCTGTTGCACTCCCTGCCGGGCATCGAGATGTCAGCTCCTCTCGGCAACATTTATTGCGCGTTATTTCCTGGAAAAAATCGGTCAACTGGCAATACGTTCTTCTGTCCAAGAATAACGCGCAATAATGGCGAGCAAGACAAGGCCCATGCCCAAGAGGCAACCGACTGGCTAAGCGTTTTGGCCTACCAATGGCGAGCAAGACAAGGCTGAGCACTGGTGGGCAAACGACTATGGGGCGCATCTACCCATCCTTACCAATAGCGAAGTCCCGCCAGCAGGGAAGCGACTGGGGCAAGCAGGGTGGGTGTGAGCGTGGGGACGCGCGCGGGGGCGGCGCTACGCCGAGAAGGGCCACTCGCCGGCGGCGAGGGACTCAATCGCCGCGGCAACGGCGTCGTCCTCACAGCGGCCAATGTGCCAGCGAGCCGCGCGAGCCGCCTCGGGCTGGGCGTTGGCAACCGCAACGGAGTTGGGAACCACCGAAAAGAGCGGCAGGTCGTTGCCGGCGTCGCCAAACACCACGACCTCGCTCTCGTCAATGTCGAGAAGCTCGCACAGCATGCGCGCGCCGGACCCCTTGTTGTAGCCGTGGGGCATCACGTTGGAGAAGCCTGCATGAGCGTAGTCCAGGTCCAGCTCGGGGACCTCGCGTGCCGCCCGCGCGAGAAGTTCCCTCGTACCCGCCTCGTCCGTGTCGACAAACACGTTGGCCTTGACCACCACGTCCGGCACGGCATCCACCGGCACGCACGTCTCAGCGTATGCGGGAAAGGGGCACCGAAGGTCTTCTCGGCTGCCGGCCACCAGCAGCGGCGTGCCGCCGTCAAAGCAGAGCATCCCAGAGCGCGGCACGTCTGCGAGCATCGTGGCCAGGCGGACAAGCGCGGCATGAGGCTGGCGCTCCTCGTGGACCAGCTTGCCACCAAGATAGACCTGCAGTCCGTTGGTGGCTAGGCAGGTGGCGCAGCAGGCGGCGTCCCCGCCAAAGAAGGGTGGAATCCATTCGATACCGCGGCCGCTTGCGGGCCCAATCAGCATGCCCGCATCGAGCGCCGCGTGGAATGCCCGTATCGTGCGCGCGGAGACCTGCGCATGCCCTTTGGGAAGAATCGTCCCGTCAATGTCGCAAAGGATGAGCTTTGTGCTTCTCGGCATTTCTCCCCCGCATTCTCCGCGCCGCCTGCGCTACAAGGCGGTCACGTTAACGTCTCCCATCTGGGCGCTGGCCGCAAGGACCTTCTCGCCAGTACCCCTTACCACTGTACCCGGGGAGACCGCGCTTCCGTCAAGCGTGATCTGTCCCATGTCCACGAAGAGCTCGAGCGTCGCGCTGGAGAGGTCGACGCCGCTCACGCTGACATCGCCCATCTGGGAAGAGACATCGGTGCGCGCTGCCTCGACGCCCTGCAGGTCGACGCTGCCAAGGTCCGACGTAGCGCCAACGGACGCAAGCTCGACCGTCGTGGGGACCACAACGGTGATAACGATGCCATCCGACGCCTGCACGCCAACGTTGCTCGTCTGCTGTTGCGTCACGCGGAGCACGCCGTCTTGCACCTCGTACTCAAAGGAAGTGTTCGCGGCGCCGCTATAGCTCACTTGCGTCACATCACCGCTCTTGAGCACCACATCTGCGCAGGCCGCATGTACATCCACGGACGAGAAGTCCTCTGCGATGGTGGCGTCCACGCTTCCGGCATGAGGGTCCGCCTCCGCCCGACCCCAAAAGACCACCCAGCACACGCAGCACAGCGCAATAACACCAAGCACCGCAGCGATAACGCATCCCGGATGCCGCTTGCGCCCTTGCTGCGGCTTTACCCCAAGCGACTCAAGTACCTCGTCGGGATTGCCAAACTCGGCGATGGTCGCTTCGGCCGCGTCTTTCTCGGACATACCCTGGGCGAGAAGCTCGGCATACTTGTCTTCCATCATCTGGCCAAGCTCGTCCTTCGCGCGGTGCGCCTCGGGCGTCTGAGGGAGCTTGGAGAACACAGACCCGAGGTAATCCCTGATGTCATCCATCACGCACCGCACCCTTCCATAAACCGGCCGACAACGTCCTTGGTAAGCTGCCACTCCCGGCATCGTGCCTGATAGTGCTCAATTCCCGCTGGGGTAATGCGATAGTAAGTGCGTCGTTTGCCATTCTCCGCAACCTGTGGGAACGACTCGACGAGACCGCCCTTCTCCAGGCGCGCAAACGCCGAGTAGAGCGTGGTCTCCTTGACCGCGTAGAGGCCACCCGAAATCTGGCGGATGCGCTTCGATACCTCGTAGCCATAGGACGGCCCCTGAAGGAGCACACAGAGGATCATGGGGTCGATGTAGCCCCGGATGTAATCGCTGCTTATCTCGTCTGGCACGAGGCACCTCCCCCTCGCATGATGCTACGTCTGTCGTAGTATCTTCGCTACTGGGAGCATACTACGACAGACGTAGTACATGACGAGAGGGGCTTTCGATGCCGTAGACGCTGGGATAACGCCGGTGGACGGTGTGCGAGGGCCCTCTCGCCCGGCGCGAAACCCCCTCACCCTCGGCGAAGCCACCCTCGCTTTGTAGAGAATAGCTCCTTTTCTTAAACGTCGGTCGCATTTCCGCAGGTCAGCGATATCGATTTTAAGAAATGGAGCTATTCTCTGCAGGCGAGAGCAACGTGCGCACGGGCCGGCAACGGACTGCGGGGTCATCGCGCAGAGAAAAGCCCTCCGGCGCCGCTCCAGGGGGGAATGGAGAACGCAAAAGACCCGAGGACTGCACCCGCTTACTGTGCCACGTAGAAGCGCGGGTGCTTCATGAGCGCCGTGTTGCCGTCCACCACCGACGATTGCGCCAAGTGGACCACCATGCGCTCCATGTCCAGCACGCGCATCGAGGACTTCTCTGTTGCGGCGTTGAGAACATCCTCCGCACCGTCGTGGCCGGCAGAGAGCGTGCCACGCATAAGCGCAATAACCTGCACGGCATAGCACTGCTCGTCAGTCATCTTTCCCTGATCGTCACCCTTGGCAAGTCTTGTGGCCGTATCAAAGCAAGAATCCCGAAAAGCTTCGGCATCATCACCAGAGAGACCCAGCCCAGAGATAACCCGCACAATCATCTCGTCTTCGAGCGCCTCCCTGACCTTGTCCTTGAAGCGCCCGTTCGAGCTCCAAAGCTTCATGGCAGAGAGAAGCACGACCTGCCACACCAATCTCCCTCTTGTGCGCGCTGGCCGCGTCAACACCATTGCCACTCAGGCCACGCATCTCGTCACTCTGGCAAACGTCCTTGGCGCACTGCTCGACAATGCCGTAAAGCACGTTGACATACTCGTCGAAACTCAGGTTGACCTCGGGACGCGGCTTGGGAACCATCTCCTTGAGCCTGCCCATCATGCCGGAGAAGTCCATGGTCTGCTCCATTACTCCAAGTTAGCGTGGCGATCCTTGACATCTTTCTCAGTCCACCCCATACGCCCCATTACCTCAAACGCAACTATGTCTCCAAGGAGAAAGAGCTCCTGCTCAACAAGGATGGACATGGGTTGCTTGGACGCATACTCCCCAGGGCCGGCAAACTTGGTGCGACCGCGAAGAAGAAGGCTGTTCGAGGCAAGCGAATCAATCGTGCTCCCAGGCGTGTATCCAATGTAGAAAACGTCGGCGCCCTTCTCGCACGCAATACGACCTATCTCGGCAGGCAGCTTGCTCTTCCCAGAGCTTGACCCGATAAGCACAAGGTCGTGTTCGCGCGCGGGCATCTCGGTCTCGTCGCCCACATAGTTGATGTCTATCCCCAGGTGCTTCAATCGCTTGGCCCACGCCTTAAGCGAGATGAGCATCCTCCCCACGCCCATCACAAGGACGCGCCGCCCAGACACCATAAGCTCGTCGACGAGGCAATCTAGCTGCGCGTCATCAATAGAAGGGAGGGTCTCTCCAAGCTCCTTGAGAACAAGGGCCGTCGAGTCCCTCCCAGCCATCACTCTGCCTCCGGCACATACATGGCCTTGCAGATGAGAATCGAGTGATCATTGATTCCCGAGCAGAGCGCGGGAAGACCGTCCAGCGAACTCTTGTGCGTGATGAGGTCGGTGACCTGCATCTTGCCCTCATCGAGCATCCGCACGGTGTAGTGCCACTCGTTGATAGGCGTGTCCGCGTAGTGGGAGTTCCAGATGCCTTTGAGGCTCAGCTCCTTGCGCAGGATCTGGCTATGCTGCGTCAGCTTGATAGTGGTGTCGCTGGCCGGATTGCCCATCATCACCACGGTACCAAAGGTACGGGTGCACTCAATCGCCTGTCCCAGCCCAGACCCGCTGCCAGTGCCCTCGATGGCGACGTCAACGCCCCTGCCGTGCGTAAGCTCGTGTACGCGCTCGACAAGGTCAACCTCCTTGGAGTCGATGACTTCGCAGCCGTGTGCGCGGGCAAATTCGCACTTCTCTTCGACGATTTCGGAGAGAACCACCGACGCCCCAAAGAGCTTTGCCCAGCGAGCGACCATGATGCCGATGGGTCCTGCCCCCATGATGAGGACGTTCATACCAGCGGTGACCCCGCCCTTCCTCACGGCATGCTGCGCAACCGTGCAGGGCTCCGTCATGGCAAGGGCCTCGCCGGGCGTGTCCGGGTTTGTTGATGGGACGAAGTGCCAGGCGGACGGCACCAGGCAATACTCGGCAAATCCGCCATCGCTTCTCGACCCAAGGTAGTCGTAGTCCTCGCACATGGCGTAGTTGGCCGAGAGGCACGCGTCGCACTTCCTGCATGGTATGCAGGGAAAAATCGCGCCGCGCTTTCCCACGAGAGACTTGTCTGCGTCCTTCCCCACCTCGACGATGGTGCCGCCGAACTCATGCCCAATGGTGAGGGGGTAGCGCTGCTTGCCGGTTCCAAGCTTGAAGATCCTCGGGATATCCGAGCCGCAAACCCCACAGCCCTCCACCTTGAGCAGCAGCTGCTCACCAACGGGCCTGGGAATCGAAACGGTATCGGTGGTGAACTCGCCAATGCGATGGAGCCTGCACGCCTTCATCGTTCCTTCGTGGTACGCAGATGGCGAGAGGTATCGTGAGAAGTCCATATGTGCGTCATTCCCATCTTTCGAAGTCGTCGTTGCTCGCTCACAGTCGCCTTCGCGCACGAAATGGGGAGGCCTACTTCTTGAGCAGCCCCTCGACGCTCACGGCGTTGTTAGCGGGTACGATCCTGATTTCAACTTTGACGCCCTTGGCAACGAGCTCCTTGAAGATCTCTCGCTCCTCGGGCGAGGCGGCAATGTTCTTGTAGAACTTCTTCCTGCCAGCCGACATGCCCATGCCGCCAATGTTCACGAAGTCAATGTCGACGCCCGCATCAACCAGGCGCTTAATGGTGAGCGGGAACTTAACCAGCAGAATGGTCTGCTGGTCGAGGCCCTCCTTGAGCTTGGGGGCCGCATCGTCCACCGAGAGCGTCTCAATGGTCGTTCCCTCGGGGAGCAGCAACTGGAACATCTTGGTCATGAACGGGTCTTTGCTCACCTGGTCATCAACGACCATGATGTGGGCGCACTCCGGAAACTGGTGAATCCATGCCGTCATAACCTGGCCGTGAATAAGACGGTCATCGATACGGGTAAACACAAGATTCTTCACGCTCATGGCTCTGCTCTCCTTTGGTTGTCGGACCCAATTTGTCGTGCGACAAATGCGTAGCTACTACGCTCGTACAATCTCGGCTTGGTATTCCCTGTACTTCTCTGAAAATGCGCTAGGGCCGTCCTTAAGAAGCGAGGAGGTGCCCACGACAAATCCGGCAGCGCCCGCCTCGTGCATGCGCCTTGCGTTTGAAGGCGTCGTGTTGCCATCAACCACAATTCCGATGGGGTGATTTGCTCGAGAGGTTATCTCGGCAATCCTGCGCAGCTTGGCAAGATGGTCCGGAACCATCTTTTGTCCGGCAAATCCCGGACTCACAGCCATGACCATGACAAAATCGAGAACGTCGAGGCATTCTTCCAAATAACCCACCGGTACGCCTGGACTTAGGGCAAGGCCTGCGGACACGCCCATGGCACGAAGGCCCTCGAGTAGGCGATACGGCTGGAGGGAAACCTCGGGATGGAAGCTCAGCGAGTCTCCCTTGCGGAGGTCGAAGTACGGAACAAAGCGCTCTGGCTCGGTGGCCATGATGTGAACATCGATCGAGAGGTCCGTGAGCTGCCGGATAGCCTTGAAGTCTTCCGAGCCGAGCATGATGTTTGGCACGTAGTGCCCATCCATCACGTCGAAGTGAATCCCGGCAACGCCCGTCTCCTCGAAGGCGTGCACGTAGGCCTCAAGGTCCCACGGCTTGCAGCACATGACCGAGGGGTAGATGTCCGCATCCTTCTTGCTTCCCATGTCAACCCCCTGGAGAGCCCGCCGCGAGCGGCAAAAGGCTCATACTTGTACCGAGCCCCCGCCGCGGTGCAAGCGCTGCGGGGGCCTGGGTAGCGTGCCCTCCTGTCCCAGTTGGACATGGCTGTTTGGACAGGAGGGCACCCGCACGTACAACTACTGGGTTCCCTGCTCTAGAGGCGTGCCGTTGCGCGTCTCGCATGGCACCCGGGAACCGGTCTAGTACAGGCCTATGAGGGCCTTGATGCCCACGAGGGCAAAGCCAACCGCGAAGATGATGAGCACCATCGTGAGAGGCTTGACCTGCTTCTTGGACAGGAGCGCCCAGGTTCCAAGAACCACCATGAGCGGGAGAAGGCCCGGGAGCAGCGCGTCAAAGACGCCCGTCTGCAGGTTGAGCGAGACGGTACCAAGCTCGTTGGTCCAGTCAAACTCGAGCCAGGAGAGGTCGACCTTGACGTTGCCAACTGTCATGCAGCCAACGACCATGAGGCCGACGATTGAGACTGCGTCGAGGACCCTGTTGATGATGCCGCTCTGCAGCAGGTCGACGATGGCGTCGCGGCCCTTCTTGTACCCCAGCATGTACATGTTGTAGCCGCAGGTGAGCTGGAGGATCTTGTAGCCAACATCAAAGATGATGGGACCGGCAAAGTTGCCCGCAAGGGCGAGCTGAATGCAGATACCGGCGAGGATGGGGTAGGCAATCGACTGCGACACGGTATCGCCAATGCCTGCCATGGGGCCCATGAGGGAGGAGCGCATCAGCATGATGTCGTCTGCAGCGATGTCCGCGCCCTCGGCCCTCTTCTCCTCCATGGCGCAGGTGATGCCGTTGATGATCGTGCCCATCCAAGAGGGCTCGGTGTTATAGAACACCAGGTACTTCTTGAGCTCCTCGGCTTGCTTGCCCTCGGGATACAGCTCGCGGATGACCGGCACGAACGCATTCGTGTTGCCCAGGCCCTGGAGTCGCTCGTAGTTGTAGCAAGTCTCGGACGAATAGGTGAGCAGCCAGTTCTTGACCAGCGTCTTCTTCGAGAGCGCCATTATGCCTCGCCCCCAGACAGTTTCTTGGTGCTATCGGACTGGAAGTTGTAGAGCAGGATTGCGACAAGTGCTGCGATGAACGTGACCATCATCGTGGTGAGGCCCATGAACTCGGCAAGCGCGAAGCCGAGGAAAAAGAACGGCATCAGCTTGGGCTTGTTGAGGTACTGGAGCAGCATTGCAATACCAAGGGCAGGCATGAGGCCGCCGACAATGCCAAAGCCATCGACGATCCACTGCGGGAAGGTCTGGAACCACTCGCCAAACGGGGCGCCATAGAGCACCACGAGCATGGCAGGTATGCCGTTGAGTATGAACGAGACGAAGAACGACGGGATGTAGTTGCACATCCTCATGGCACGGATGTTGCCCTTGTTGAGGAAGTCCTCGGCCATGTGGACCCACAGCGTGTTGATGGACATGTAGGCGGTCCACACCATGATTGTCACGCTGCCGAGAATGACGCCAACCGTCGTAGCGGAGTTCACGTCAAGCCCGGAGACAAGCGCGAGCGCCGTGCCAACGGGACCTGCGAACTGCGGGTTGCCCGGCATTGAGCCGCCGGCGGTGATGAAACCGACGTAGGGCAGGTTGATCGCCGCAGCAATCATCATGCCCTCGACGGGCTTCCCAAGAACCAGGCCAACGAGAAAGCCTGACCACAGCGGGTACAGCCAAGTCCTCGTGATGACGTGGCTAAACCACCAAGTGCAGCAGGTCGTGATGAGTGCAACAAGAATGGCTTGTACTATCACTACTCTCACCTTCTACTTACACGCACCAGCAGATTCAGAACAAAAGCACAGCCTTCGGCCAGCCCTCGATTGCCTTGGGTCCCCCTCTCAAGCTTGGTTGTACATATGGCTTAGCCGAAGATCTTCTCAGCTAGACTGACCATTCCTTTACCACCGGCAGCAAGCGCCGTCTCCTCGAGCTGTGGCAGGCCCTGCTCGTCTCGGTCGCTCACGACCTCGATCAGCATGGACAGGTTGAGGCCGGTCACACAGCGGACCTTCTCGATGCCCATCTCGTTCATAATGCGTGCAATGCAATTGCATGGGGTGCCACCAAAGAGATCGGCGAGAACGAGCACACCACTGTCTTCGGAGTCCTCGTAGAGCGAGTGAACCTTCTTGGAGAGCTCGTCGAGAAACGCATCGGGCGCCTGCCCGATATTCAGCGATACGGTTGCATACCCCTTTGCCTCGCCCATGATAAGTGTGAGAGCTGAGGTAATACCCTGAGTAAACTCACCATGCGTGACGAGTAAAATATTTACCATTTGATGTTCAATCCCCCTCCGTGCTTCTCTGTTTATTCAGATAGTATCCACGTCGAAATTGAAGGTTGCTCAAAAACTTGCAACGTATGTTGAGTGGTATTTTCGCTTCGGCAAATGGTTGCGAAACGAAAGTAATGGAAAGCACGGAATGGTTTCCCCGACGAATCGCATTGATTCCGCTGGTAGAAACATAGGCACGCACTCGAGGAGAACTGTGGTACTACATACTCACATTGTTTCGCGCTCGTAACGCTACCTCACCGTGCGTACTGCATCCGTCACCGCACCGGGATTGGAGGCCTACCGATGACAGATTCCACGCAAAAGATTACCGCAGAGGAGCGACAAAACCGAATTCTCGACATGCTGTCAAGAAAGGGCGAGGTCGTTGTCTCGGACCTCAGTTCGATATTTGGAGTCTCAGCTGTCACTATTAGGACCGATCTCACTGAGCTTGAGCATGAGGGCAAGCTCAAGCGCATACATGGCGGCGCCGTACCCGCCCGTGAGCTTGTGGTTCCGAGCCTTCCCACGCGAATTAGGAGAAACGTGAGAGCGAAGGATGCCATTGGCCAGGCGGCAGCCGAGCTGGTTCGCGATGGCGAGACCATCTTGGTTGGGTCTGGAAGCACGACGCTCGCGCTTATCCGCAGCCTTGACAGGAAGAGAGACATCTCCGTCATCTCCGACGAACCCGCAGTGCAAACCTACATCCAGCAGCACCTTCCCAACGCAACACCCATAAGCACGGGCGGCATCCTCGGCCGAGGCTTCCACCTCTATGGCCCCTACCTCACCGCCTCCCTGGTGGGAACGCACGTAGACAAGGTCTTTCTCGGTGCCGACGGATTTGACAGAAGGCTGGGTTTTCTTGCCGAGCGTCAGGTGACCGCCGATGCCAAGAAGGAGTTCATGAAGCACGCCAGCAAGGTGATTGTCCTTATGGACGCTACGAAAGTGGGCGCGAGCAGGCTCTTTGTCCCGTTTGCCCAGCCAGGTGACGTTGACCTTGTGATCATGGACACAGATCCCGGTGGCGTAGTGGCGGAGGCTGCGCGCGTTGGCGGCGGCCGTTCGCGGGTGGTCGAGGTGGCGCGGTAGACGACGGCTGGTCGCTGTTCCAGGTCAGTCTGGCATAAACGGGGCCGAGGGGGGCAAACCTGCGGCTTAATTGCACCTCTCAATCTCGTCACAAGCTATTTACCTGCGGTTTTTCTCGACATCAAACGTGACCAACTGCAATTAAGCCGCAGGTTTCGATTGATGGCGGCTCAAGAGGCGTATGATTGCCTCAGCCGCAGGCTACCCAGCCGCTCAAAGACGGGAGGAACGCATGGCCAGCAAGGAACGCCTAACAGAGGATCTTCTCGCCCGTCTCCTGGCAGCACCCAACGTGGAGTCCTACCTTGGCGAGCCAGACTCCACTGTCAATCGCGACCTCCCTCAATACCTGCGAGAACTTCTGGACGCAAAGGGCATGAAGCGCGCCGAGGTCGTTCGCGCATCCGGGCTTAACGGCACCGTTGTCTACGACATCTTTGCCGGCAAGAGCCGCCCCGGCAGAGACCACGCCATCATGCTCGCCCTGGGCATGCGTTGCACGCTTCGAGAGACACAGCGGCTCCTGCGCCTGTCGGGCGTCTCGGAGCTCTGGCCCAAGGTGCGTCGGGACGCCATCATCATCTGGTGCATCGACCACGGCTTTGACCGCTCCGCCACGGACGACGAGCTGTGGAGCCTGGGCGAGCAGACCCTCTTTCACACCGGTCCCCTGCGTGCGGGGCAGGCTGGTGGCCATCCGGTCGGGCAGTCTCCCTCGCCCGCCCAGTGATTTTTCAGTTGCCAACTGAGGAGCGCCCATCCCGGGTTGCATATCATGGATAAAGGCCGGTTCTCACGTGCAAGCCGGCATTTATGCCAACGTGCGGAACGGAACCAAGGGCTTGAACGACGACCAGGTAATGCATGCAATGAGCGTTGATGACTCCTACCACGTGGAGCGCGTTCTCGCGCGTGGGCAGGGTGGCATAACCGAGCTCGTCACCCTGGGCGGTACGGGTCCCTTTGTGCGCAAGCGCATCCCCGCCGCGCGTACCCGTCGAGGCGTTTGGGCGGCGCTTCCCGAGATAGACTGCGCACGTCTCCCCCACATCGAGGCAACATACGAGATGCCCGACGAGTTCATCGTCGTCTACGACTACGTTCCTGGCGAGACCTTGGAGCAGCTCGTCGAGAGTCGCGGAAAGCTGGACGCCGCAAGGGCTCGGCAGCTGGCCGGCGAGATCTGCCAGGCCGTCTCGAAGCTTCATTCCCACGACATCGTGCACCGCGACATCACCCCCTCAAACGTGGTGGTTGCCGCCGATGGCGCTCACCTTATCGACTTTGGCATAGCAAGGCTTGGCTCCGAGGACGCCAAGGGAGACGACGACAAGCTTGGCACCTGGGGCTTTGCTGCTCCTGAGCAGTACGGATTCGCAAAGACCGATGCCCGCTCAGACGTGTACTCTATGGGCCGGCTTCTGGGCTACCTCCTCACAGGCGTTCACCCCGAAGACAAGGAGGGCTACGAGAAGGCGCTTGCCTCCTCAGACGTGCCCGATGACCTGCGCTCGGTTGTCCTCAAGGCAACGGAGTTCGAGCCCAGCGCGCGTTTCCAGAGCGTGGACGAACTTGGACGCGCGCTGCGCAACGAGTCTGGGGAGAAGACCGGGGCAGCCGTTGCCGCCACGTCCACCCCACGCGAGGCCGTAGACGCGCATGTCTCATCCGCGACGGGGCGAACCCGCGCAATCGCCCTTGTGTGCGTTATTGCCGCCATTGCCGTGGTGGCAGTGCTTCTCGCCATGCGTTTCTTTGTGGCCGACAAGACCGCCGGTTCCCAGGCTGCAAGCGGCAGCAGCGCCATATCAAGCGGCAACACAACCGTCGTCACTGCACAGCCGGACGAGACGGACACCCGAGCAGCCGTGGACGCCCTCTCCGTTGGCGAGTCACACTGGTCGACAAGTAACGGCAGCGTGTATGCCGAGTACTCGCTCACGAACAACTCCGACCGCACGGTTGCGTATCCCAGTGTAACCATCACCGGCTACGCGGACGATGGCAGCGTCCTCTTCTCGGACGAGCAGGTCCTTTCCGTCCTCGCCCCCGGTGAGACGGCGTACCAAAGCACCGTCCTCGACGGCTCAACGACACCCACACGCGTGGAGTTCACTCCGGTCAAGCCCTCTGCGGACCTCCTGTCCGATGGCACGGCTCCCTCGTTCTCGACCTCGAACATATCGGCCAGGTCAAACGGCTACGGCGGAATCACCGTATCGGGCACCGTCACGCTGGAGAAGGACGGAACGACAAGGCTGTTGAGTAGCGATTACGGGGTCTGCCTCACCGCCATCCTGCGCGACGCCTCCGGAAACATTGTGGGCGGAGGCGTCAACTTCCTCAGCTCTCACCCAGCAGAGGGCTCGAGCATTCCGTTCGAGGTGCCCATATTCGAGCAGGTTGACTATGCGACCTGCGAGGTCCACGCACTTGCCTGGTAGACCGGACGTGCAACGCGGCTTCACCACTCCTACAGCCCCAGGACCTGGCGCTTCTTCGCGTCGAATTCCTCCTGAGTGAGAATGCCCGCATCAAGCAGCTCCTTGAGCTTCTTGAGAGTTTCCACCTGGGAGTCGATGGAGGACTTGTCCTGCTCGCCTTTTGACTGGGCACTCTCTGCCGCACTGGCAGCGCCTGCCACACCGGCTGCAGCTGTCACCGAGGCATTCCTGGGGTCAAGCGACCCGGCAAGGTTCATCCCAAAGACCATCGCACCGCCGTCGCCCAGGCCGTTGTCCCTCACCCCCTGCGCAATAAGCTGCTGGGCAGAGATGTCTGCGGCACGCTGAGAGACGTCCTCGTAGGCGCGCATGCCCATGCGCTTCTCGGAGAACTGCCGCACAAGCTCGCGGGACTGCTCTGAGAACTCGATGTTCTCGATGGCAACCGACGCCAGCTCAAGGCCATAGCGCGCAGGCCATGTTCCGGCGTTGTCGCTCCCCTCGCGGATCTTCTCACCAAGATCCACCGTTTGCGACGGCAGCTGCGATACGCGATACGTCGACGAGAGCGCATTGACCGCAGCCACGAACGACGTAAGGAACTCGCCCGTGAGCTGATGGCGCGCACGCGAATCGTCGAGCGAGTACGACGAGCAGTTGGCGGGCACAAAGTTACGGATGGCGAGCGTTGGGTCGCAGACCTTTACACTCATCATGCCGTAGGCGTAAATCTCAAGGTCGGCACCGTAGTAGAGGTCGTTGTACGCAAGCGGGCCATGCGTTCCAAAACGAATGCCGCGCAGCTCGCGAAGGTTGACGAAGGCAACGTGTTTGCTGTCGGGCGACATACCGCCAAAGCCGATTCTCTCGGCGGCCTGCTGGACAAAGATCTTGCCAAGCCCGCCTTCGGCGCGGTCCTTCTCGTCAAAGACGGTTGCCTGGCCATTGCGGTACTCGTAGCCCCCTGGTGTCGTGATTACCTGCTCGATGCCCGCCTGGCTGAAGACAAACGCCGCCGTATTCTCAGGCACATAGATTATCGACCCGTTTGAGAGGATGTCCTCGGCACCGTAGTTGTTGCCGCGCCCGTTTTGCGAGTTTCGTCGAACGCCCGGGGTCACGAGCGTGTTCTCGTCAAAGCGCCCTGCAGTGATGACGTCTTTCCACTGGTCGGAGAAGACGCCACCAATGGAGTCAAACGCCGCGTCGATGATGCCCATGATTCTCTCCTCGCTGGTCTAGAGGGTCTGCTTGGTGTCGCAGTAGCTGCAGGTGACCACCGATCCCTTGCGCCCGACGATTGGCGCATGGCACCCAACGCAGCGCTTGGTAACGGTCATGGGCCGCTGGGGCGGCTCTGCTTTCTTGCGCGTCTTTCCGGCGCCCCCAAATAGTGCCCCAAAGGCACCTCTGGTCTCTTCCAGCAGGTCACCCAGGGTGTCGCCCGCCTCGCTGTCAGCACCAATGCCGTCCAGGTCACCCACTGCGGCGCTCGAGACCGCCCGCTCCCATCGCCTGGCAGCACCCGCAGAGCCGCCAGCAAAGCACAGCGAGACAGTCTCGTCTGCA
Source organism: Olsenella sp. (assembly GCA_022648325.1). Taxonomy (GTDB): domain Bacteria; phylum Actinomycetota; class Coriobacteriia; order Coriobacteriales; family Atopobiaceae; genus Tractidigestivibacter. Next base: position 93,616 of record JALCMG010000003.1, on the reverse strand, counting down.
AAGGCGACGTTGAGAACGTAGCTGTTGTCAACCTTGGTCACCGCGGTACGCGGCACCCCCATGTCATCGACCGCCTGCTCAAGCGGAAGCCGCTTGAGATAGCGGGAGCTCCTAAAGGCCCCCTCGTGAACGGTTACCACGAGAATCAGATTCTTGTTTGTGAGAACGACCTCGTCCAGGGGGTCTCTTCCCTCATCGCTCACAAGGATGACGTCGCTGCGTTGCAGGACGACGAACTCCCCCTGCCCAAGGTTATAGGACTTCATGATCACCCCAGAGGTCGGACTCGCTTGCCTCGGCACAGCCGAGGCACTGACAAGACCAATCTTAGGAAGCGCGCCAAGAATTACATCAGTTGCCAACTGAAAACCGGTCGCGGAATTCAGTTGGCAACTGATGTAATGGACAACGCCCCTTCTCAGAATTGGTTCAGCAGTTACGCAATCCAATAAACCCAAGTTCAGCCACGAGAAAGGGGCATCCATGGAGTGGGAGAAGGCCAATGGTGCAGGTGGGTCTGGAACGTCGTCCGGCGGAGGGGTGCCCAAGGGGAAGAAAGGCGGCAAGGGCAAAGTCGTTCTTCTCGTTATTGTCGCTTTGATTGCAATATTTATGATATCCCGCTGCAAGGGCAGTTCGAACGATGCCAAGAACTCCAAGCTTGACTGGCCCTCGAGCGGGCTTGCGACGATGCTTCCCGAGCCTGGCACGGATAAGGGCAAGGTCGAGATCAACTCTGGCACCGCATTCTCCGCAACGCTTGCCAAGTACTCGAGCAGCGACTACTCAAGCTACGTGGACGCCTGCAAGGAGAAGGGCTTCACGGTCGACGCTGACCAGATAGGCATTGGCTACGCCGCCTTTAACGAGAAAGGATACAAGCTCTCACTCACCTATTACGAGCGCAAGGAGGAGCTCACCGTCCATCTCAAGGCGCCTGACGAGATGAGCACCATCACCTGGCCCACAAGCGGTCCAGGATTGCTGATTCCCGCTCCCCCGTCCACGCAGGGCTCGATTGTCCAGGATTCCTCCAAGGTTTACCACGTAAACGTCGGGGACATGGACAAGGATGCCTTCTCGGCATACGCCACGCAGTGCAAGGAAGCGGGCTTTGACGTGGACTACAGCAGTGGCGACACGTACTACCAGGCGAATAACGCAGACGGCGCAAAGCTGCGCGTGGACTACAAGGGCGCCAACGTTGTGTCCATCAGAATCGACGCGTCTGAAGCAAGCTCAACCGGGGGCGATACAACCTCTAGCTCTTCCTCATCGAACTCTTCCACGACAACCGATTCGTCAGTCGTGACCCCGGAATTCAAGGAGACGATGGACTCCTACGAGGAGTTCATGAACAAATACTGCGACTTCATGGTCAAGTATACTGGCGCAAGCGCCTCCGACCAGGCAAGCATGCTCGCGGATTACACCGACCTCATGCAGCAGGAGGCCGACTGGGCCCAGCACATGTCCGCCGTTGACGAGAGCACACTCAGCAAAACGGACGATGCCTACTACATCGAGGTGCAGGCCCGCGTGAGCAAGCGCCTTCTCGAAACGGGCGTGCAAGTACAGCAGTAGCGAAGACATCACGTCACGAGACCCCCTGACGCTTCCGGTGCCAGAGGGTCTCGTCCTGCGAAGGCAACCATCCCGATGGCGCGAGCACCTTTTCTGCGGTGAATAGCTCCTTTTCTTAAAAGGAAACTGCATTTTCCTAGGTCAGCGATATCGGTTTTAAGAAAAGGAGCTATTCTCCGTAAAGAGAGCGGCGCGAGACCTGATTGCAGCGCCAAAATCGCAGCGCGAGCACCTCTCGTCTCCAAACCTGCGACTTTATAGCAGTTAGCTAAGTGCATCTCTGAGAAAAGCCGCAGGTAGGGGCCTTGTCACGCCTTAAGGGGTTGCTATTTACCCGCAGGTTTCCTGGGCGAACCCGTTCGGGCGCACATTCGAGACCCCGTTCGAGATCCCAAGAGCCGGCCCGCGACCGTCACCACGTATAAAAAAGCGGCCTCGGCGCCAAATTGACGCCGGGGCCGCAGCTATAGCGGAAATCCTGACAAAAACGAACCTTCCGGCGCCGCGGGGCGAGAAGGAACGCGCCGCCCCCTACTCCACGGGCACCAGCTCACCGCCAACATACGTCGCCGTGAGCGTCATATCCGCTGCGTAGACGTTGAAGTCGGCATTGCGCACGGGCAGCATGCTGCCGCAGACGTCGTCCACGCCCGCGGAGCGTGCAGCAACCTCGCTGCCCATGCGAATGGCCTGCTCAGGCGTCACAATACCCCAATCGACCATGTTCTTCACGCCCTTTGCAAGCGTGAGAACCGACCCGGCGATGCTGCTCATGTCGGCAAGATAGCAGAGGTCGTCCTTCATGACGACGGGCAGACCACCGCTCATGTAGTCGCCCTCGGGCATACCACCACAGGCAAGGCAGTCGGTTATGAGAACAACATGCTTCCAGCCCTTAGCTCGAACAAGAGCCGCGCAGGAAGCAGGCTGCACGTGATGGCCATCGCAGATGAGCTCCGCGTAGGTCTCGTCCGTGGTCATGGCGCAGCCGAGAACGCCAGGCTCGCGCTGGTGCAGGCCACGCATGCCGTTATAGGTGTGCACAAACACGGTGGCGCCAGCATCAACGGCGGCAATGCTCTGCTCATAGGTGGCATCGGTATGCCCAAGCGCGGTCACAACGCCCTCGGCGGCAAGGCGCGAGATGTACTCGGGAGCCTCAGGGTACTCGGGAGCAAGAGCGCTCTTGCAGATGAGGCCGCGGGCCCTGCGTTGCCACTCTGCGAAATCGTCGTATGAGGGCGGCACGAGATACTTGGGGTTCTGGGCACCCTTGTGCTTCTCGGTAAAGAAGGGACCTTCCAGGTAGATGCCCGGAATGCGGGCGCCCAAGAAGCCATCCTCGCGCGCGTTCACCGCGTCTGCAATGGCCTCGCACTGGTTGCCGATGTTCTCGACCGAGTCAGTGAAGGTGGTGGGCAGCCACGCAGTGGTGCCACGCTGCGCGAGTGCAACGGAGGCATCGTTGATGCCTGCGGGATCGATGTCGGTGGTCGCGTGGTTGTGGAAGCCGTGGATGTGGGTGTCAACAAGACCGGCTCCAACGTAGGCACCTGCGTAGTCTACGATCTCACAGTCCGGCCTCTCGGTCGTGAAAGAACCAAAGCGGCCGTCTGCGATGGTGAGGTAACCCTCTCCGGTGAGCCTACCGGGGAGAACGAAGTGAGCGGCATGAACCGCATACGTTGCCATGATCTCTCCTTCCAGGGCAAAGCCCTCGGTGCGGGGATAAGTTAACCGAGGTATACCCAAGGCTCCCCGCACCACAACAGGACTACAGGCTAAACGGGTGAATGGTCACGCCCTTGACCACGCGGTTCACGGTGCCGGTGGGCGACGGGGTGTCGGGGGTGTTGCCAACCTTGACGGAGGCGTTGATTGCGACGGTCTGCGCGAACATCACGTACGGAAGCGCAAGGTAGACCTCGGGGAGGAGCACCTCACCGTCAAACGAGAAGTTCTCGCCCACAAAGTCGCTGCCAGTGCTCTGCTGGATGCCCACGGTGGCAAGCGCGATCTCGTCGCCCTTGATCTCGTTCAGGATGTCGAGGTCGTACTGGCGCGTGTAGGGGTCGTTGCTCACGAAGTCGAACACGAGGGTCTTATCGTTGACAAAGGACTTGGGCCCGTGGCGATAACCCATCGAGGAGTCGAACGAAGTGGCAATGCGGCCGGCGCAGAGCTCCAGGATCTTGAGCTGCCCCTCGCGGGCAAGACCGGAGAGCGACGCAGAGCCCAGGTAGGTCACGCGGTCAAAGTCGCGGTCGACCCACGCCTTGATCTGGGACTCGCGGGCAATGACCTCGCGACCCATCTTGGCGGCGCGAGCGACCCAGGCGCGCTTGTCCTCAATGGAAGCCTGGTCAAAGATGAGCGCCGAGAGGAGCAGCATGCAGGAGTAGCTGCCCGTCATGGCAAAGCCCTTGTCGTTCGCGCGGGGGATGAGAAGCGTGAGCGCACGCTTGTCGTCCTTGGACTCCTGGGTGAGCCTGCCCTCGGGAGCGCAGGTCACGTTGAGATAGAGAAGATCATTGGCAACCTGTCCCACGCGCTCGTAGGCAGCCATGCTCTCGGGGCTGTTGCCGCTACGCGCAAAGGACACCATGACCGTGGGGTCCTCGGGACGCACATAGTCGAGGGGGGCGCAGACCACGTCGGTCGTGGCCACGGGCGCAAACTCAAGGGCCTCGTTGTCGCCAACGCGACGCAGGTACGGCACGAGGGTGTCGCTCACGTACGCCGAGGTACCGGCACCGCAGAAGATCACGCGAGTACGGCGGGCGCCGCCCAGCGCGTGCGCCTTGGCGAGAAAGTCCTCGATGGCTCCGAGGTTGTCCTCGTAAATCTTGAGCGTGTCCTCCCACAGATCCGGCTGCTGCACGATCTCCTTGGTGGTGATCTGGGCACCCATCGACGTGAGCGACGCCTCGTCCTTCTCGAACATGTTCTTCTCCTCTCGGGGGCCTTTCCTAGCCCCGATAGTGTGAGACCTTGTATCTGAACTGGTCGGCTCGAGCAACGCTCCTGGTGTACTCGATGGCCGTGTTCTTCACGTTGAAGGTGGTGCGGTAGAGCTTGAGCACGGGAGCCGCCTCGCCGATTCCGAGAAGCTCCGCGTCATCCTTGCGAGCGACACTTGCGCAGAACTCCTCCTCCGCCACGCGGATGGTCTCGTGGTAGACCTTCTCCATGATGTCGTAGAGCGGCTGAGCCTCCACGTCCCTCCGGGAGAGGCCGAGAAACTCGGACGCCGGCAGGTAGGTGCGCTCGACCATCATGGGGATGCCATCGGCTGCGCGCAGGCGCTTCATGCGTATGACGGGGTCGCCTATGCGCAGCCCCAGGCAGGCGGCAACGTGCTTTGGTGCCTCCCTAGTGTCGAACTCGAGCACCACCGTGGTCGGGACCCTTCCCATGCTCTTCATCTGCTCGGTGAAGCTGTACGTGCCCATGAGGTTCGTCGCCTCGCGCACAGAGTCCGAGACGAAGGTGCCGCGGCCGTGCTGCCTGGTGACAAGGCCCTGACGCTCGAGCTCGGCGAGGGCCAGCCGCACTGTCGTGCGCGAGAGGCCGTACGTCTCGCATAGCTCGCGCTCGGACGGGAGCATGTCTCTGGGACCCATCTCGTTCTCAATCTTCTCGTGGAGAAGGTCGACGAGCTGGTCGTAGAGCGGCTGTTTTCGCGAGATGGGGGTCATGTCCTCACCGTCCTGGAAAAGGCGCGAGCACGCGTAAGCATACCCGCGCCGCCTATTGCCATAGAGTCTGCTGCGCACGTGTGCCGGGGCCCGGGCACCCGGGGCGGCGGGCCGCCCCGGGCACGCAGCAATTATAGGGCTTAGCCCCAGATGCTCGGCCAGACTCCGAAGCCGGCACCAACGATACCGATGATGAGCACGAGAACGATGCCCTTGATGGGCGTGAAGTTCTTCTTGGAGAACAGGTAGTACAGAAGCATGACCAGCGCAAGCGGGACAAGCTTGGGGCAGATGCTGTCGAGAATCTTGGCGATGTCAACGGTGACGGGCTTGGTAACAGTCTCCATGTAGGTGACCTCGCTCATGCCATTGCCAAGGTCGGTCGCACCAGCGGTCACAGCGTTGCCGTCGGCATCGGTGGTGGCCAGGGGGTTGCCCGAGGCGTCAACCATGCCGGAGAGCGTGGTGCCGTCGGAGCCCTTGGAGATGACCTCGAACTTGCTCACGTCCTCGTTTGGGACGGTCGCGGTGTGCGCGACGTAGGCCTGGGTGGAGCCGTTGGGGATCGTGAGGCTGATCTGCGTGCCGCCCATGGTGACGGTGAGGCAGCCAACGACGAAGACGCCGAGGATGGAGGCGGCGCGGGTGAATGCCTTCATGTGCTCCATGAGGCTGTCAAGCGCGGTCATACCCATCTTGTAGGACCAGTTCATGAGGCCGAAGCGCAGCGCGAACTGAATCACGTTGAAGACGATGAGGAACAGGACGGGGCCAAAGATGTTGCCCGCGATAGCCATGTTCGAGGTGATGCCGGCCAGGATTGGCACGAGCGTCATCCAGAAGATGGCGTCGCCGATGCCGCCAAGCGGGCCCATGAGGGAGACGCGGACGGCGCGGATCGTGGGGATGTCGACCTTCTTCTGCTCCATGGACAGGATGATGCCCATGGCGAAGGTAACGAGGAACGGGTGGATGTTGAAGAACTCCATGTTGTGGGTCATCGAGAGCGCGAGGTCTTCCTTGTTATCCGCGTGAATCTTCTCGAGACCGGGGAGGATGGAGTAGAGCCAGCCTGCGGACTGCATGCGCTCGTAGTTGAAGGACGCCTGCAGGAAGCAGGAGCGCCACGCCATCTTATTGAGCGTCTTCTGGTCAAGGTCGGCGGCGGGTGTGAGGTTCTGGTATTCGGTCACGCCCTCGAAACGATTGACGGCCTGAGCGGTCTCATTAGATGCCATCTTCCTCACCTCCATCGGTGTCAGCAGCAACGGCAACGGAACCCTTGAGCTCGGTGTTCTGCTGGTAGTCCCAGTAAGCGAAGCCAAAGCCGATAAGAGCGAGAATAAGCAGAGCCGGGGTCGCCAGGCTGGAGATACCAGAAACTATGATTGCGAGGCCGAAGCCCATGAAGTAGAAGCCCCACATATCGCGGTTCATCATGAACTTGAGCAGGATGGCAAAGCCGACGAAGCGCATCATGCCACCGGCTGCGGAGAGACCCTTGCTGAGCCACTGGGGGATGGCGGCGACGACGGCGGAGCCGACAGCCTGGCCACCAATGAAGAACAGGGTAACGACGACGCCAAAGATGAGGCCGAGCAGGCACATCGAGAGGTAGTTGATGTGCTCTATGCCCTTGGGGTTGGCCTCGGCAGCGTACTGGTCGCACTTGGACATGAGGGGCGACATGATCGTGAAGATCAGGGTCACGCCATACTGGCCAAGCAGGGAGAATGGAATTGCAGTAGCGACGGCAGCGTTCGGGTCAAGCTTGAGGGTGATTGCCAGAATGGCTGCCATGATGCCACCGACGACCGCGTTAGGCGGCTGGGCACCTCCGATTGGCATGTTACCAATCGTCATGAGCTGGTACGTGCCACCGACGATGAGGCCGGTCTGCACGTCGCCAAGGATGAGGCCGATCACCATGCCGGTGACGATCGGCTGATACAGAGACTCGAGAAAGCTGAACTGGTCGATAGCCGCGATGAATGTGACGATGAAGACCAAGATCACCTGGAGAGCTGAGTATTCCATCCTTGTTCCTCCTTTCCTATGGTTCCTAGTACCACGTGCCACGGATAGAGATAGGGCTATCGCCAGCACCCGTCCCTACGGGTGCGAACGACCAAACATGGATTGTTGCAAGGGCTTGGCTACTCGAAGAGCTTTGAGGTCGGCTCGACCGGTGTGCTCGGAACACGCTGAATCGAGAGCTCGACGCCCGCATCCTGGAGCGCACGGAAAGCGGCAACGTCCTCGTCGTTCACGGCGACGGAGGTCGCTACCTGGCGCTTGCCCTCGGACATGTGCATATTGCCGATGTTGAGCTTCTTGATGGGCACGCCGCCATTGACGAGGCGAAGCGCATCCTCGGGGTTCTCGACAATCAGGAAGATGTGCTGGCGGGCGGCAGCCTTGTGGATGACGTCGATGGTCTTCTGGACGGAGAAGTACCTGGTGGCAACGCCCTGCGGCGCGGCCATGTCCATGAGCTTCTGACGCATCTTGTTGGCGGCCACGTCATCGTTCGCAACGAGGATCAGGTTCGCACCAATGGTGCTCGTCCACTGCGTTGCGACCTGGCCGTGAATCAGACGGTTGTCAATCCTGGTAAGAAGAATGTTGGGCTCAGCCATGCTTGCTTCCCCTTTCTCATGCTCGCCCGCTTCCCGCAGACGAGGGTTTTCCTTCTCAACTAGAACGAACCAGCTACGAAGAGCGGTGAAGTGCTACTTGGAGATCTCCTGTATCGCGTACCTCGAGACCTCAACGACCGCGCCAGACTTAACCTCGACGCCGCAGGTCTTCTCGCCAACGCGCACCAGCCTGCCGTAAAGCCCACCAGCGAAGGCAACGCGCTGGCCCTTCTTGAGGTTGGCGTGGAGCTCGGCGAAAGAGGCCTTCTGCTTGTTCGCCTTCACCGCGCTGTAAATCGCATAGACAACGCCCATGATCGCGATGAGGATGAGCAGCGCCGTGCAGGCGGAAAGGGCGCTCTGCCAGAAGTCCATTACAGGCCCTCGTCCTCGGAGTCTGCGTCGTCAACGGTGAGAACCATGTGGACAACGCCCTGCTTGCCGGCCTCGACCGCGCAGTCGACGAGCTCCTCCGTAGTGGACTCGGGCATGCGGCTCGTGAGGACCTCGAGAAGCATGGGCAGGCTGGTGCCGGCGATGACCTCTACGCCAGGAACGACCTGGGTGTTCATCATTGCCTGGTTGAACGGGGTGCCACCCATAAGGTCACAGAAGACAACAACGCCGTCGTTGCGCTCGGCCGATGCCACAATGGCATCCGCAAGCTGCTGGGGGTACTCGCCAGCCTCGTCCTCGTGGAACGGAACAACGTCGAACTCCTCCTGGGGTCCGGCGATCATCTTGACGGAGCTAGCAAGACCCACGGAGAAGTCTCCGTGACCAGTGAGCACAAATCCGACCATTCGCGTCCTCCTCTGACGGGATCCTTATCACGCACCTCAGGCTAGAAGCCTTTTGGTTCCAGAAGGGAACCTCTTTGTTACGCCCGCCAAACTTCTCAGTTACTGGTTATTACCACGTTTCAACTAAGGCCACTTTACAAGACCTCCGCAATTAGTCCAGAGAAAAATTGGCTTTTTCTCCCTGCATGCCGTTTGCGGAAGAATCCATATCGGTCACGGCACATTTTTGCAGGTAGTGGTACCTTTATCTCAGTACCAGCCTGTTCTGTTGGTTTTTTTCACGCATACTTATGCTGTATTTCTGGTATATCCAGTGGTTGTTACCAACAGACAAACTCTCAGGTCCAGTCTAATTCTTTCAGCAAGTGGTATTAACTTTGCACCCCAGAAGACAGAGAGGAACGCCATGATTCTCACAGTCACGCTCAACACCTCCATCGACAAGGCCTACCGCATCTCCTCCACTCTCGAGCGTGGCACCGTCATGCGCGTGGCAGAGTGCATTGATAACGCTGGCGGAAAGGGACTCAACGCCTCACGCTCGGTTGCCACGTGTGGCGAGGACGTACTCGCCACGGGCTTCGTCGGCGGTAACAACGGAAGGCTGCTCTGCGAGCTTCTCGACCGCGACGGCATCTCCCACAACTTTGTTGAGGTAGCAACCGAGACACGCTGTTGCGTGAACGTCCTTGAGCCCGACGGCCTCTCAACAGAGTTCCTCGAGCCTGGCCGCGAGGTGACTGCGGAGGAGCTTGTTACTCTCGAGAAGCGCCTCTCCTCACTCGTCTCCCGTGCGGACGTTGTGACTATGAGCGGGAGCTTCCCCAAGGGACTCCCTGAAGACACCTACGTGCGCCTCACCAAGCTTGTGCGATCGCTCGGCAAGCCCTGCATCCTTGACACCTCGGGCGAGACGCTCAAGAGAAGCATCGAAGCGCTCCCATCCATGGTGAAGCCCAACACTGACGAGATTGGCCAGATCCTGGGCCGCAAGGTCTCCTCGGTCGACGAGGTCATAGATGCCGCGCGCGAGCTTCACGAGCGCGGCATCGAGCAGGTAGTGGTCTCTCTCGGCGGCGACGGTGCCGTAATGGCGTGCTCGAAGGGGACCTTCCGTGGAATTGCGCCAAAGATCGAGGTCGTGAACCCCGTCGGTGCCGGTGACACCATGGTTGGCGCCTTCGCCGTGGCCATGGCACGCGGCATGGAGCCCGCAGAGCAGCTGCGCTACGCCATGGCATGCGCAAGCGCCAACTGCATGTCCGCCTCGACCGGCCACTTCGACATGGAGGTTGCTCGTGGGCTCATGGACGGAACCCGCGTGGAGCGCGTGGCGTAGGCAGCCAGCAGCGCTGCGTCCTTCTCGCCCTACTCCCCTGCAAGGAGCAGCTGCGTGGGGACGTTCTCGAGACAACCGGCCACTGCGCCTTCGGGGTCCTTCTCCATCACGATGACGTCAACGTCACCTACGTCTCCAAAGAAGAAGAGCCCCCTGGCACCCACCTTGCTTGCGTCCATAAGGACGCAGGTTTTGCCCGCGCACGCTAGGAAGGCCCTCTTGAGTTCGGCCATTCCCTCGTAGCCGGTCATAAAGCCGCGACCCGGGGCAAAGGCTGTGGGACACACGAAGGCAACGTCGGGCCGCAGCATCGAGAGTGCCTGGACCGCCACCGCACCAGAGGTGTAGCGATGCCCCTTTCGAAGCGCCCCGCCCAGGAGCACAACCTCCGCCGAGGGCATCGAGCGGTCAACGCAGTCGGCGATGGTGAGGTCCGCCGTCACGATGGTGACCTCGCCTCGCTCGCCGAGGGCACGAACTAGCTCGAGCCCCGTGGTCCCCGTGTCCACAAGCACCGCTTGCCCAGGTTCTACGAGCGTGGCGGCAACGCGTGCGATGGCTCGCTTTGCCTCGACGTTCACGTTCACGCGGAGGTCTTGGATTGACACCGTAAGCGTGCGAGAAAGGGAGACCGCGCCACCGTGAGTGCGGCGAAGCTTGCCGTCGCGGGCAAGGGCATCGAGGTCTGCCCGCGCAGTGACGCGGGAGACGCCAAGCGCGTCCGCCACCTCAGCCACCTGCACCGACGAGTTTCTCTCTAGCATGGAGAGGATTGCCGCACGTCTCTCCTCGGCAAACTCGGTCATGCAATCCCTCCTCACCTGCGGGATTAAGTTGCCCGGTATCTTGATTCCATCCTGCATGTGTGCGAATTGTGTTTCCTTCTCTTTGCTCAAAAGAAAGATATCACAAGTGTATTTCTTGCTTTTCTGCGTTTTGCAATACTTAAAGATGCCCATTCGGACGCCATGGAGCACCGACGGCTTACGGACTCTTGTCGTGCCCAACCATCGGCGCCATCCACGAGAAGCCCAGCACGCGTTCCAGCACGATACAATCGCGTTGCCGATAAGGAAGCCCCGCCGCACTAGCAGCGAGAACGCGAAGGGAGAGCGCGATGCTCGTCACAACCAAGGAAATGTTGCTCGACGCCCAAGCCGGCCACTATGCCGTGGGTGCGTTCAACGTGGAGAACCTCGAGTTCGTGATGGCCATCATCAAGGCTGCCGAGGACAAGCACTCCCCCGTCATCATGCAGACCACCCCGGGCACCATCAAGTACGCCAACCTCGACTACTTTGCCGCCATGGTTCGCGTTGCTGCCAAGAGCGCGAGTGTTCCCGTGGCGCTCCACCTCGACCACGGCGACGGCTTCGACCGCTGCATGCAGGCCCTGCGTGCCGGCTACACCTCGGTCATGATCGACGGCTCCCACGTGCCGTTCGAGGACAACATGGCCCTCACCGAGAGCGTGACCAAGGTCGCCATCGCCATGGGCGTGCCCGTCGAGGCCGAGCTTGGCAAGGTCGGCGGCAAGGAGGACGACGGCCCGGCGGTCAAGGGCGAGAACCCCTACACCGATCCCGACGAGGCCGAGGAGTTTGTCAACCGCACCAAGTGCAGCTCGCTCGCCGTTGGCGTGGGCACCGCGCACGGCGTGTACAAGGGCACCCCGCACATCGAGCAGGGCGTCCTCAAGGAGATCCGCAACCGCGTCGACGTGCCGCTGGTTCTTCACGGCACCTCCGGCGTGCCTGACGACCAGGTCGCTGAGGCCATCCAGAACGGCATCTGCAAGGTGAACTACGCCACCGAGCTCCGCCAGGCCTTCACCCGTGGCTTCATGGGCTACATGGCCGAGAACCCGGGCAACTTCGACCCCAAGAAGCCCTCGAAGCCCGGCATGGCGGAGATCTACAAGGTCGTCGCCTCTCACATGGACAACCTCGGCTCCACCAACAAGGCGTAAGCGCACGCACAGAGCAACGAGCGGCCCGGACGACGATACTGCGTCCGGGCCGCTTTTTGTACCGCAAGGTGCCCGTTCCACTCAGTTATTGCACGATATTTCTAGTTAGCACTGTATTTGCCCAGTTAGGGTTCATTCTGCCGTGAAATAACGCGCAATAATCCCATCTTGAGCCGCTCGTACTTTCGTATTGCTATTACAGGGCGCCAGTCCCTCTCGATTATTGAACGTTATTCCTGGCAGATTCTGTATTTGACCAGTTGTGCTTCAGTACGCTCTGGAAAATCGCGCAATAATTCTGCCCGATGCATAGGTGCCGAGACACACAGAGCCTCTTTGCAGCACAATCGCCACTCGTTGGAGCGCTGCTTTCGCTCGGCCATCATTCCGGAGGTCTGGCGAACCTGCCATCTAGGCCTTCTCGGCACGTTTCTTCCTAATCCCTACTACAAGACACCAGGCAGCAATGCCCACGAGCACCACCGAGACCACACGCAGCACGTTAAGCATTGTCGAGCCAGGCGTCGTAATGGTCGAGTTTCTCGGGCGGGCGGCAGAGAGGTCGCCAGAGGCGTCTACGTAGCGCCCGTTGGCCACGCGCGCATCAAGGTATGCATAGAGGAAGTCCTTTGCCGCGCGGCGCAGTTCGCTCACATAGCTGGCAGAGCTCGGATTCGAGCTGAGAGACCCGCCCGACATCTGCATCCAGAGGTCCCCGCCGTGGCGAAGCATCTGGTCGCCGTTCATGTAGGCCGTATGGTCCGAGAAGTCGGTCACCACCACACCGCGAAAGCCCCATTCCCCGCGCAGCACATCCGTGAGCAGTGCCTCGCTCCCGCCGGCCCACACCGCACCAACACGGTTGTAGGAGCTCATGAGCGCCGTCCCGCCGTAGTCCTCCACGATTGACCGGAATGGCTCGAGGTAAACCTCGCGAAGCGCCTGTTCTGAGAGCCACGTGTAGACGCCGTCGCGATAGACGTAGGCCTCCCCATCGTTGAGTGCGAAGTGCTTCACGTAGCAATACACTCCGGCGTCGCGCGCTCCCGCAACCACGTTGCCCGAGGTCCTTCCCACAAGGAGCGAATCCTCGGAGTAGTACTCATAGTTCCGACCTCCAAAGGGCGTGCGATGGAGGTTCGCACACGGCGCATACCAACCCGAGAGCCCACGCTGTGCCGCCTGCTCCCCGGAGACGAGCCCCACCTGACGAGCAAGATCTTGATTCCACGTCTGCGCAAGCACAACGGCGCAGGGAAAACCCGTTCCTGGGTTAGTTGGCACGAAGCTCTCGACCTGCGCCGGACCATCAAGCTCGCGGGTCTCAGACGTCCGTCCCGTCGAGGCAAGCGGAGAGGCGCCGGAATAGGCGTTGGTGACCAGCTGCTCCATCTCGGCAACCGACAGCTGGTCGAGAAGGGCATCCCACTGCGGGTCATTGTAGTTAGCCCCCAGTTGACATCCCAGCCCCGTGATGACCCCGCCCCTTTCGATGGCTAGGCCATTGCGTGCGCCAGTCGTTGGCATCGTTGCCTCACGGGCATCGTCGACCTCACGTTCGTCGGCCGTGTAGAGATTGAGCGCCGCGACACTCGCGGGCATAGCGCGCGTGGAGGCGACGGCGGGATAGGTCCCCGCGAAGTCGGCGCGAGAGAGGTACGTGATGTCCTGCCCCGGGCCAAGGCCGTCAACACTCACGCCATCCGCAGCGTTCGCGTCGGTGAAACGGTTGGAGACCTCGGCGCCGGTCCTCTCGTCTGTGGGGAACTGCCTGCCCTCGGGAAGCAAGAGCTCGAGCGTTGCACCATCTGCGTCGTCCACGGTATGGGCATCGTGGCGCAGCGTGAGTGTGTAGGTACCGGGGTCAAGCTCCCACCCCGCAAATCCATTGCCATTTGAGTCGTAGCAGTCATAACTTGCCATGGCACGGGCGATCACGGAAAGCGTGACGTCTTCGGACTCCCCCGGAGCAAGAAGCCCGGTCTTGGCGTAGTCTCCCAGCACCACGGAGCTCTTCTCGATGCCACCGGCCTCATATGGCGAGCTGTAGTAGAGCTCCACCACATCAAGCCCGGCTACGGTGCCCGTATTGGTGACGCGAACGGTGATCGAAGCACCATCGTCAAGCCTAGAGCCCTGCGCCGGCGAGTCAATTACCTTCCAGTCAAACGTCGTGTACGAGAGGCCGTAGCCAAACGGATACTGAACCACTCCCTCGTAGCCCGTGCCATGCTCGTTGGAAACGCCGTCCCAGAAGCCCTCTGCATCGGCCGTCTCGTACCACTTGTAGCCCACGTAGATTCCCTCGGAGTAGTCCACGTACGAGACCCGGTCGTAACCCTCGGGCAGCGAGAAGTTCCCATTCTGGGTGCCGTCTGCAGGATAGAGCCCATCTGCCGACGAGTAGGCGCCAACGTGCTCGCTGGCGCTGGAATAGCTGGGCGCAGAGGAGAAGTCGTATGCGTACGTGTCCACGGTTCGGCCAGAGGGGCTTATCTCGCCCCGGAGAATCTTAGGCAGCGCCTCGGCACCATACTGGCCCGTATAGCCCGCGAGCAGCACGGCATCGATGCCAGGCGTGGACTCTAGAGCCCCAAGCGCCATGGCGTTTGCCGAGTTCACAATCACGATGGCGTTCTTGAACGTGGAGCCCACGTAGGCGAGAAGAGACTCCTCCTCGGTCGAGAGGTCAAGCGCGGTCCTGGTGGCATCCGTGACGACGGGGCCGCCCTTCTCGGACACCTTGTACTGCTCAAGCGGCATATCGTTGCTCTCGCCCGAATAGCGCTGCAGAACCACGATGGCAGTGTCTGAGAAGTCCAGTGCGTCTTGCAGCAGCTCCTCCGCGTAACACTCTCGGTCCGTAATTGAGGGCTCGTAGAGCACGCTCGACTCCTCGGGTTTGCTCGAGAGGGTCTTGGGGCGCTTTCCTGCAGCACGAAAGTCCCGGTACATGCCTGTGAGCTCAGTGTTTGTCTCGATTCCAGCGTCATTCAACGCCGAAATCAGGTCGGTTTCTACCGAAGTCACGCATCCAGAGCCAGAGCCGCCGCCCAACCAGTCGACTGATGCCCACCCAAAGACGTTTACCTTGGTTACGTCTGCCGAGAGAGGCAGCGTCCCATCATTGGCGAGAAGGATCGCCCCCTGGGACTCGACCTCACTGGCCAACTCCCTAGCAGAGTCATTGGTTGCCGTGACGGCAGCCTCGGAAGGTGCGTCGACGAGCGTTCCGAAGAGCCTTGTGACTACGGGGCTCACGCTGTTCTCGAGAATGAAACCCACGACAATTACGGCGACCATAAACGCCATGGCAAGCGCAAAGAAGACCTTCTTGCGCGTCATGTGCGCACCCGGCGAGGCCGACCTCCTCCCGCGATCCCGTGTTGCTTCTTTCCCCGGATGGGCCATCCCTGTTACCTACCCTTTTCTTGGAAGCACAGGAGTCTCGCGGGCGGCGATCCTGCAGCTACGCAATCACTACGCGGCTCTCGCCGTCCTCCCCTGCCGTAGCCTTTGCCACAATGCCACCCGGATCCTTGTCCATGATGACCATGTCCACGTCGGTGGGGGCGGCAAATCGCACAAATGAGCGGGCGGCTCCAACCTTTGAGGCGTCCATGATGATGATGGTCTTTCTCGCGTGGCGCATAAATTCGACCTTTGTGGTTGCCGTGCGCTCGAACTCGGTGAGGAAGCCAAAGTCTGGCTCAAATCCGTCGGCACCAAGGAAGCACTTGTCAAGGTAAATATCGGAGAGGGACGAGGCCACCATGGGTCCGGAAAAGTGGCGGTACTCGCGGCCCAAAATGCCGCCCGTACAAGCGGGGGTTGCCTGCGGGAGGAACTGTTCGATATAGATAAGGCCGTTGACGTCGTTGGTGATGATTGTGATGCCGCGCTTTTCGCCCAGACAGTGGAGGAAGGCCAGGGTCGTGCTGCCGGAACCCACGAGAATGGTCTCACCATCCTCGACAAGCTCTGCGGCACGCCGTCCTATGGCCTCCTTCGCGAATGCGTTCTTATGAACGCGTTGTGGGACTGCTGGAATGATGAGGTGCGAGACGGGCACAGCTCCACCGTGGGTGCGTTTGAGCTGTCCTTCCCGCTCCATAGCATCGAGGTCGGTTCTGGCAGTCACCGAAGAGACTCCGCAACGCTCGCAAATCTGAGTGACCGAGATGGCGCCGGCCTCTTGAATCACATCAAGAATGTACTTCTGACGCTCGGCGGCAAGCATTCTGGGATTATTAGACGATTGCATGGCTCCCTCTACTCCACCACTTCCACGCGGATTGATTGAGCAAGTTGGTCGACAAGGGCAAAGTCCCCAAGGCCAGCGCTCATGGCCACGTTGGCACCCGTTGCCATGGCACGCGTGAGCGCCGGCTCTACCAACTTGCGGTTGGCCAGCCACACCGAAAGGAAACTAGCGAGAGTGGCATCGCCGGCACATGCAGTAGAGAGCATGTCAACCTTGGCGGCATTTGCGTGCCAGACGTGCTCGCCGTTGAAGAAGTACGCGCCTTCGCCGCCCAGCGTGAGGAGGATGTTCTTAGCCCCGGCGCCATGGATGGTGTGAAGGGCCGAAATGATGTCCTCCTCGCTCTTCACGTCCACGCCAAAAATCGCGGCAACCTCCTCGTCGTTGGGCTTGATGAGGAGCGGCTCCTTCTCCACCAGCTCACGGAGATGCTTGTGGGAGATGTCCAGCACAAACTCCGCGCCCTTCTCGCGCACAACCTCAATGAGCTCGTCGTAGTACGAGGGGACGATGCCTGTTGGAAGGCTCCCGGAGATGACCAGGCACTCCAGGTCATCCAGTCCTCTGATCAGCTTGAGCATCTCCTCCTGCTTGGGACGGTTCACCTCCGCACCAGCGTTGGGGAACTTGTATTCCCCCTCCGGAGTGGTGAGGAAGACGTTCACGCGCGTGATGCCATCAATCTGGATGGGCTTCACCGGGCAGATCTTGTCAGCCTCGCGAACGATGTAGTCGCCCGAGAAGCCCCCAAAGAAGCCCAGAATCGTGGAGTCAACGCCATAGTGCTTGAGCGTAAACGAGACGTTTAGCCCCTTGCCGTTGGGGGTGTAGACCGCGTCGCGCGTCCTGTTCACATGCTCGGTCGAGATGGTGTCCGAGGTGATGTTCATGTCGATGGCGGGATTGGTGGTAAGCGTGTAAATCATTGAACTTCCCTTTGCTCCTTCTTGATGAATATCACTCGTGCCAGGCAACGCAAAAGCACAAAAGAGGACCCGGCGCGCAGGCGACGGGTCCCCAGCACGAGCCCTAGACCGGTTGTCCGTCCGGTTAGCTCTCGAGGCCGCTGTTGATGAGGCCTGCGATTTCCTGTGGATCTGAGGAGGCTAGCACTTTCTCGCGGAAGTCTGCATCCATGAGGAGGACGGCCACCTTGGAGAGCAGACGCAGCTGCTCCGTCTGGGTTCCGTCATCAGGGATGAGGAGGGCGATGGCACAGCTGACTGGCTTGGAATCCATGGTTGCCCACTCAACCGCACCCGCAAACTTCACCACAATGACGGTTGGGGTGCTCACCTCGGCAGTCTTGGCGTGCGGAATGGCGAATCCGCCCATCATCCCCGTTGTTCCCTCTGCCTCGCGTGCTTTAAAGGCCTCAAAAACCTTGTCAGCGACATTGGCCACACCATAGGAGACTGCAGTCTGAGAGAGAAACCTCAGGACCTCGTCCACCGTAGTTGCAGGGTTGTCTACGTAGACATGGGATGCCGGAACGAACTCGCTCATGCGCTCTCCTTACTCCACGACCTTATCGCCGTTCTTATGGTATTCGTTGCGCTTGAAGATGACGTAAAGAATACCGCCAACAAGAACGCCAGCAAAGATTGCGAGGAGCCAGAGGTACCAGCCGTCGACGACAGGCAGGACAAGGAAGCCGCCGTGAGGCGCGGGATCGTGGACACCAAAGAAGATGGTGAGAATTGCCGCGATGGAGGAACCACACATCATGATGGGCATCACGGGCCAGATGTTCTTGGTCATGAACGGAATGGCGCCCTCGGTGATGTGGGTGCAGCCCAGGACGATGTTGACGATACCGGCGTCGTGGTCTTCCTTGGAGAAGTACTTCTTGCCAACAATGACCGCGAAGGAGGTGATCAGCGGCGGGACGATGCAAGCGGCGGAAACTGCGGCCATGAAGTTGGTGCCAAAGCTGTAGGTCTCGGTACCAATGCCAGCCTGAAGTGCCTCGGTGAGAAGCGCAGTGCCAGTGACGTAAGCGGCCTTGTTGACTGGGCCACCCATGTCGAACGCGCACATGCAGCCGATGGCAAGGCCGAGGACGATGGGGCCGGAGGCCTCGAGGCCCTCGAGGAAGCTCATCATGCCGGTGTTGATTGCAGCCATGGGACCAGAAATGCCGAGCATGATGAGGCCCGTGACGAGGGTGGAGAGCAGCGGGTACAGGAAGATGGCCTTAAGACCATCAAGGTTCTTGGGCATGCCGGAGAGGAGCTTCTCCAGGCCAACAACCATGTAGCCGGCAACAAAGCCGCCGACGATGCCGCCCAGGAAGCCAAAGCCCACGCCCGTGCCGCCTGCGTCAATGAGGCCGGTCGTAGGCGAGACTGGCAGACCTGTAATGGCGATCATGCCTGCAACGAAGCCAGGCACAAGGGCCGGACGCTTGCCGATTGACTCGGCAATGTATGCGGCGAGGACAGGCACCATGAGGTTCATGGCAATGCCGCCGATGATCTTGAGCATGGCGGCAAAGGAGTTGTAGTCCGTCGCGGTGGAATCGAAGGACGTAATGCCCCAGAGGAACGAGACGGCAGTGAGGACGCCGCCGGCAACCACGAAGACGAGCATGTGGCTGACGCCGTTCATCAGGTGCTTGTAGATGATGTGGCCTACCGACTCCTTTTCCTCAGAGGAGGCATCACCCGAAGCCTGGGAAACCTCTTCGGTGAGCTCGCCCTGCGGCTTTGCAGCAAGGGCCTTGTCAATGAGGCCCTCCGGGTCCTTGATGGCGGCAGTCACGCCGACGCTCACCATGGGCTTGCCAGCGAAGCGCTCGGCTTGGACGTCCTTGTCTGCGGCAACGATAACGGCCTTCGCAGCCTTGATCTGCGCGGGGGTCACCTCGTTCTCGATGCCCACCTGCCCGTGGGTCTCGACCTTGATGGTGAGGCCCTTGGCTGCGGCGGCCTTCTCGAGCGCCTCCTTAGCCATGTAGGTGTGGGCAATGCCCGTTGGACAACCGGTAGCGGCAATTAGGTCGTACGTCGTGTCTTCGGCCATACCTTCACTCCCCTCTCTTACGGCGCACTTTGCACCAATCTGACGGTCCCTTAGGACCATATCCAGTGAGGAGACGTCATGCCTTCATATCCCCTCCCAAAACAGGACACAAGTTTATCACACAATCGTAAGTAGCTGAGGTAAAACGAAGAAAAACGAAAGAAGAGCTTGCTGGGCCGCCGAGCGGTAGCGCATTATCCGGGCAATGGCATGCCGAGCGCCGCCAGTATGCCAGTACATGGGGACGCGCCCGCGCGGCAGAGCATCCACCGTGCGGGCGCGCACTTCTCGCACCGTATGAAAACGTCGCGCTTACTCGCCATCCTGGGAGCGCTTGCGAAGCTCGAGTGCCTCGTATGCGCAGCCATACATGGCAGCCTGGTTGCCGAGGGACGCGGCTTCGATGGCAACGTCCTTGCAGGTGGGAAGGGCATATGCCTGAAAGCGGCGACGCAGCTCAGGTGCAAAGGTTGCAAACGAGCCGGCAACGCCGCCGCCAATGAGATACATGGCAGGGTCGACGACGCAGGAGACCTGCGACATGGCCTGGGCAAGGTACTCGCACATCTGGTCGACGGCAATCTTTGCGCACTCGTCGCCCTTGGCAAGCGCACGGAACACCGAGAGAGTGTCGGTTGCGTGCTCAACGTGCACCGGCGTCACTCCGCGATGGTCGCACTCCTCGAGGTAGAGCCTCACGATGCCCTTAGCCGAGGCGTACTGCTCAAGGCAGCCGTGACGGCCACACCCGCAGGTCTCGGTCTCGCTGGGGTTAACGGTGATGTGGCCAATCTCGCCGCCGGCGCCAAACGCGCCCGCCACCAGGCGACCGTTCACCACCACGCCGGCACCCACGCCCGTGCCCAGCGCGATAAGCACAAAGCTCGAGACTCCATGGGCCACGCCGGCCCAAAGCTCGCCCAGCGCGGCTGCGTTTGCATCGTTCACGAAGGCAATGGAGGCATTGGGGAAGGTAGCGCTCATCGCGGCGACAAGGCCATCGGGGTCGAGCTGGATATTCGGAAGAAAGCCAACCTTGCCGTCATCGGCAACGGGGCCGGGGATGTCCAGGCCACAGGCGATAACGTCCTCGGGGTTGTTCTCGTGCGCTGCAAGAAGATGCGTCAGGCCGTCGGTCACGATAGCGAAGGCCTCCGCGTTCACCAGTGCGGGCGTGGGAATCTTGCGCTCCTCGAGCAGCTCGCCCTCGGGCGAGAAAAGCCCTGCCTTGATGCTGGTTCCACCAATGTCAATGCCAAGGACGGCTTGCATGTCTTCCCCTCTCGGTTGGCTCTCTGACAAGTGATCCCCCTAGCCACAGGTGGCAGGGAGCAGTTGGGCACTATCATCCCACGACGATGGGCCCCATGCACGACTCATGGCGCAGAAATGGCGAGGCGTGTCGCAATCGGCGGCGTACGCGTGACGGCTACCGGCAAACGCACGGGGTGCCCACAGCCATGGGCTACACTCGTTGTTCGTGCAGTCGACTCTTTGCGCCCCTTGGGGCAGTCTGGAGACATCATGACCGACAACGCGCCCTCCGCGATCAACGCGGCGCTCCCCAATCCCAAGCAGGACATGGCAGACCTCGACCGGCTGGAGCACCGGCGCTTTGCCCTGCGCTATGCCCTTGACGAGATAGCCACGCTCGGCCCTTCCATTGACCCTCCCAAGGCTACCGAGGAGCGCGCAGAGGCGTCCGCCGTTCTCGACGAGGAGGCCACGCGCCTGCTCTGCGCACCGGAGGTGGGATCCCTCCTCGACCGCCTTGAGTCCAACTCCGGCATCATCGGCGAGACACGCGCCGCTCAGGTCAAAATACTTAAGCGCGATCGCGACTCCTTGGTGGGCGTGCCCGCAGACGAGCGCGCTGCCTTCTGCCGCCTTGCCGTCGAGGCCAACGACGTCTGGCGCCGAGCGAAGGCCGCAAACGACTGGGCCAGCTTCGAGCCCTACCTCGACCGTCTTGTGGCTGCCCGCGTACGCATGGCAAACGCCATGAACCCCAACGCAGACCCCTATGACGTCTGGCTCGACCAGTACGAGCACGGCACGAGCCGCGCCTTCTATGACCCCTTCTTCGAGCAGGTCAAGAAGTGCGTGGTGCCGCTTCTGGCGGAGTGCATGGCCGCGCCGAGAAAGCCCAACCACCGCGTGGTGGACGGCAGCTTTGACGAGCGTCGCCAGTGGGACCTCGCCCGTGACCTCATGCGCCTGGAGGGCGTGGACACCGACGCCCTCTGGCTTGGCTCCACCGAGCATCCCTACACGGGCGGCCCCTCGATTGGCTTTGTGGCCATCGCGACCCACGTCTATCCGGAGAACATCCTTTCGAACGTCTTCAGCATGCTCCACGAGGGCGGGCATGCCATGTACGAGCAAAGCGTTGACCCGACATACCGCTTCACCTCGCTCAAGGGCGGCACCAGCTCGGGCATGCACGAGGCGCAGTCGCGCTTCTTCGAGAACTACGTGGGCAGAAGCGAGGCCTTCTCCGAGCCCCTCACGCGACTTCTCGCCAAGCACTTCCCCGGACAGCTTGGACGCATGACAGCGCACCAGCTCTTCATGGCCGAGAACTGCGCGGAACTAGGCCTCATCCGCTGCGATGCCGACGAGCTTACCTACCCCCTCCACATCCTGGTGCGCTACGAGATCGAGCAGCTGCTCTTCTCGGGCGAGGCAAAGGCCGCTGACGTCCCCGGTCTCTGGGCCGATCGCTACCGCGAGTACCTGGGCGTGGAGGTACCCACGGATACCGAGGGAGCCCTTCAGGACACGCACTGGTCCGACGGCGACTTCGCCTACTTCCCCACCTACGCGCTTGGTAGCGCCTTTGGTGCACAGTTCAAGGCCGCCATGGTGCGCCAAGGCGTGGACTTTGACGGCTGCTGCACAGCAGGTGATCTTGCTCCCATCCGAGAGTGGCTGCGCTCCAACATCTGGCACTGGGGCCGCGCCAAGGACTCCGCGCAGCTCATCCGCATGGCCTGCGGCGAGGACTTCGAGCCGCGCTACTACACGGACTACCTCGTCGAGAAGTTCTCGGACATCTACGGGCTGGCGAGGTAACGTGCGAGCGCTCATTCAGCGAGTCGAGCGGGCTTCGGTCGAGGTGGAAGGGCACGAGGTGGGTTCCTGCGGGGCAGGCTACCTCGTGCTTCTCGGCGTTGGGCCAACAGATACCGAGGACACAACCAGGCGCATGTGGGAGAAGGTTTGCAAGCTCCGCATTTGCGCAGACGAGGATGGCCGTACCAACCTCTCGCTTGTGGACGTTGACGGGTCTCTTCTCGTGGTGAGCCAGTTCACGCTCTATGCAGATGCACGCCACGGCAACAGGCCCTCCTTCACGGGAGCGGCGCCTGCAGAGCTTGCGAGCCATCTCTACGAGTTCTTCTGCAATCTAGCCGAGAAGGACCTGGGCGCAGGCCGTGTGGGTCGCGGGGTGTTTGGGGTCCACATGCGGGTGAGCCTTGTGAATGATGGTCCCTTCACCGTGATGCTCGACTCGGAGGAACTTGGACTGTAATGCTAGTCATGCATAACCAATTACCAGCTGTGCTCCGCCAATGTGAAGCAGCGTGGTAGAGTCTTCAAAGGCTGTCGACACCGCTAGCTAGTCAGACAAACGTCACACGACGGCCTTAGCCCCAAGCTTTGGAGAGAGGAGCAATATGAAGGGCTTCTTTGGCGAGTTCCGCGAGTTCATCTCACATGGCAACGTAATGGACATGGCAGTTGGTGTCATTATCGGCGGCGCGTTTACGGCCATCGTCAACTCACTGGTTGGCGACATCATCCAGCCGCTCATTTCCGGCCTCACCGGCGGCGGCGAGGAGATTGGTCTCGTGGTAAACGTTGGGGCCGCACAGCTTAACTTTGGTGCGTTTATTTCGGCAATTATTAACTTCATCATCATTGCGCTTATCATCTTCTGCCTGGTTAAGAGCATGAACAAGCTCGCCGAGGAGGCAAAGAAGCTTGCCGGCGAGCAGGAAGAGGCAGAAGAGGCTGCAGCCCCTATCTGCCCGCACTGCCTTGAGGAGGTCAAGGCTGGTGCCACTCGCTGCCCGCACTGCGGTGGCGAAATCCCCGGCGGGGCAAAGCCCGCAGCTTAGCGACAAACGCATCCACGAGGCAGCATGCGGTGCCCGAGGGCTGAGGCCTTTGGGCGCCGTTTTTTGGGCCGCATGGACACTTTGGCTTTCTCGGCCGTGGCTGTTGAGACGTTTTGGGACACATAACAGTGTCCCAAAGAAAGAATTTCGTCCGAAAATGTCTCAACAGCCCCGGAGCTGCACCCCAAACGGGGAGGGGGCTGCCTGCGATGGAGTGGAGTTGACATCGCAGCAAAGAAAGAAGAGCCAGAAGAGCCGGCTCACGGCATCCGTGGACCGGCCCCACAACAGAGCCTTGGAACTACGCGCGCTCGGGCAGGTGAGAGGTGATGAGCGTCATCTCGCCCGTCAGGCGAACATCGCCAGAACCGGAGGGAGCCAGGAAGTGGTTGCCAGCGGTCACGGTGTGCTCTACACCGGCACCATCGCAAACCGTGCCAGAGCCATCAATAACCGAGAGGCACAGGAACGGCCAGGGCTGAGAGAGGACCTTCTCGCCAGAGACGCGCACGCGCTCGACGTCAAAGTTGGGGCATGCCATGAGCTCGGTCACGCCATCCTTTTCGGGAGCGGTTACCTTGCCAGACGTGGGCGGAACCTGGTCGTAGTCGACGACGTCGAGCGACTGCTGCACATGGAGCGGACGCTTCGTGCCATCGGGCTGGACGCGGTCGTAGTCGTACACGCGATAGGTGACGTCGGAGGACTGCTGAGTCTCCAGAATGAGCGTGCCGCCCATGATGGCGTGCATGGTGCCCGGCTCGATGCGGAAGAAGTCACCGGGGTGAATGGGCACGTAGTTGAGCATGTCATCCCAACGGCCCTCGGAAATCATCGCCGCCAGCTCCTCGCGGCTCTTGGCTCGCTGTCCCACGATGATGCGGGTTCCGGAATCGCAATCGATAACGTACCAGCACTCGCGCTTCCCGAGCGAGCCATTCTCGTGCTCGGCGGCGTAGGCGTCATCGGGGTGTACCTGCACAGAGAGGTTCTCACGAGCGTCGAGGATCTTGATGAGCAGCGGGAACCTATCGCCATCGGCACCGGCAAAGAGCTCGTGGTGGTTAGCCCAGAGCTCGGAGAGATGCTGTCCGTCGAACTCTCCCCCATCGACAACGCAGTCGCCATTGGGATGTGCCGAGATGCCCCAGCACTCACCGATGGGGCCACCCGGAATGTTGTAGCCAAAGCGCTTTTCCAGCTCACGTCCACCCCAAATCTTCCCGTGAAAGATAGGAGCGAGGAAGATGAGGTCCTGTGCCGAGGTCTTTGCTGCGTCTGTCATATGGGCCACCCTTCCCAAGGTCACGTCCGTGCTTCCATCATACGATTGGCGCGCCTGTCGGGCCCCAGCGGCAGGCACTGCAAAAATCTGACATATTTAATTACAAAAGCTAGCTGAGACAATCAGTGTGCATCGCGTCTGGAGGATTCATCAGAAGGTTCGTCTCCCCCGCGCTGCGCAATGAACTCGGCTGACGAGAGGGTCCGCCCAAGTTCGCGCCTACGGCGGGCACGAGCTGCCTCGAAGCGTCTACGCGAGTTCTGCACAGCACGACGTTGCCGTTCTAAGGCCTCGTTCGCGCTCTCCTCACCAGAGACGATGCTACTCAGGGCATGCACGGGATGTGCTGGCACAGCCACACGCACAAGTGAGGTAAGGACGGGCACAACGAGTACCGTCACAGCGCCGGCCGTCACAAGAACCGACGCGTCTTGGCTGGTCATAGCCCCAGCATCCACCACGATCTGGGTAATTGCGACAACGAGCGGCAAGGCCATCACGCAGTATGCCGTAGTCACAAAGCGCTCCTGCGGCTCCATCGTACGCGTCTCGGGGTTCACGCGAAGCGATATTGCAACCGATACCCCGCGCACGGCAACTAGCAAGCCAATAAAGAGGAAGAGCAGCCCGGGATCGGCAAAGGCGGCAGAAAGGTCGATGCCCGCCCCAGAGATCACAAAGAACGCGGGAATGAGAAAACCGTTGCCGATGGCCTCGAGACGCATCTCCAGGTCTTCGCTACCATCCGGAAAGAAAACGCGCAACACAAAACCGGCGGCAAAGGCACCGAGAACCGAGTCGAAACCAAATACCTTGGCAAGAAAGAGAAGGAATACCAGGAGAAGCACAACAAGGCGGAGCGGTGTCTGGGTGCTCGACCCACTGCTCGAACGCACGAAGTCACGGAAGCGCGCTCCGAGTCGCGCGGTGGACGCGGAAAGATGCGCAATGCGCACACACACCAGGAGAAAGACTACGAGAACAAGCGCCGTGACAAGCAGCGACCTCGTCGAGAGAAGAAGCGCAACCGCGATGACCGGCAGCACCTCTCCCGTTGCGCCATAGGCAGTAACGGCGCGTCCCACCGGCGTGTTCGTAAGGTCACGAGCACGCATGATGGGCGCAAGGGTGCCGTACGCCGTGGTGGTGAGCATAATCGCAAAGGCAAGCCCAGCCATGCCGGTAAAACGGCTGAACCTCGTGAGGCTCACAAGCGCAATTGCGGCAACAAGAGAGAGCCCCCAGCAAATCGAGGCATGCTTGCCCATCTGGCCAACGAGCTCGGACGGCTTTATCTCGTAGCCAGCCATCAGGAAGAGGAAGGCCATCCCAAGCTCCGAGACAAGCGACAGCGCCCCTCCGGTCGTACGAATGGCATCCGCTCCATAAGGCCCAAGAAGCGCTCCGGCAAACACGAGAAAGACGACCTCAGGGATGACCCTGCCCGGAACGAGGCTTGCCACAAAGGGGGCAAGCGCCGCTACGAACATGGTTACCGAGAGCGAGAGCAGCTGACTTACCACCGCGCAGCCTCCTCCCGCCTTGTTGTGCTTCTCGACTTACTTCTTGAGCGTGGCCTCCATGCCACCACGAACAAACGTTGACACCTCGGAAAGGTGACGTGCGATAACGTCTAGGTCATCATCGTTTGCGAGAACCTCGATGAATGCATCCGCACACATAGTAGCAAGAAGACGCGGAGAGAAGCCGTCTGAGGCATGACCGCCCTTGCGCTCAGCACGACTTGCAATACTGGCAGCAATCTCGTCTACCTTTGCATCCAGATACCCCTTCACCACAGGGTTATCGCGATTGCTCATGACAATTTTAGGGACCAGAGGATACTGTTCAAGAAGCTGAGCCAGGCCATCAGGCAGCTGCTCAACGTTCGTGGGCTCGCCCTTTCCGTCGCATATTACGGAGAGGTCACGCTCAATCCAGGTGGCAAGAATGGTTGGAAACTCACTCATCAAAGGCGAGATAACGCTCTTGAACAGATCTTCCTTGCTATCAAAAAAGAAGTAGAGAGCACCGGTTGTCACGCCAGCCTTTGAGCAAATCTGACGTAGGGAGGCTCCCTCGTACCCGTACTCAGCAAACTCCTCCGTGGCAGACACAACGAGACCCCTCTTTGTCTCGCCGCTGTCGGTCTGAGCCTTTCTCGACATCTGGCTACCGCCTTTTCTCCCTCTTGAGCATGTGGCTAGACACTGCGTATACCCCTGCTGCACTAGCTCGTACCTGCAGCTCATTATGAACACATTACGTTATTCGATAAGCGTAATAAGTGAAGTATTTGATAGAAATTCAAGAAACTTTCCCTGACTTACTCCTCTGCCTTAGGGTCGTACGTCCTGCGGACGAAGGAAGTGGTTGCACACGTTGGTTTGACGGAGATACTCGTTCCCGTAAGGATCAATGACGGGCACCAGCTCATCGGGGCTGGCCGCAAAGAACATTTCGGGTTCCTTATACACGTGCGGGACCGCAAGCGTAAAGCCGCGGCTGCAAGATCCTTGGTACATCCCAGTCTCCTCATTTATGGCAAAGGAGCCATAAATGCACTCGGAGCAGTGAAAGCCAGCCATGAGAGAACTCTCCCTCTAGAAGAAAAGACGACAGGTATTGGCGATGGAAGGGCGGGGCAGCCAGCCCCTAGGGCTAGCCAACTTCTCCATGGTAGAGAAGGTCGCGCACATCAAACAGGCTCGTACACACGCGCGAGGCCAGAGAACGAATCCCATCGTCTGGACATACGAGATCGGGAACCAATACCGTGAAGAAACCACCTGCAGCCCCCGCACGCACCCCGTTGAAGGAGTCCTCAAGCACCATCGTGCGGGAAGGGCTGGTGCCAAGACGTCGTGCAGCCTCGAGGAAGATGTCGGGCGCCGGCTTGGCATGGGCAACCTCGCTTGATGGGACGATTGCGTCAAAACGGTCAAGCGCGCCAATGAAACGCAGGTTGCGCTCTATGCCCTTCTTAGAGGAAGACGATGCTACAGCGCAGGGCACGCTCTTGTCCCCCAGGTACGCAAGAAGCTCGTCTATACCCGGCTTTTTCTTTACGCCCTTAGAGAATATCTCCTCGGCAAGGGAGGAGAAGTAATCCCAGAACGCTTTGGTGTCGAGTTGGGGGCTCACCATCTTGTGGAGGATGCGGGAAGCGGTGTCACCTGCCGAGCCGCGCACCGCATCAGCGAGCTCGGGCGGGACATCATAGCCAAAATGAGCCAGCGCCGGCTCCCAGCACTCCATCCACACTGGCTCGGTGTCAACCATCAGGCCATCCATATCAAAGATGACGCCGTCGAACATGTGGCGCACCCCTTCCATCGCTTTCCCAGGCACACGCCTCGTAGTAGGGTACCCTAAAGACGGAAGCCTTAAGAGTCTCTTCACTTCATCGATACCTTTGTGACGCAACTGAGGAGGGTTGACCCTGATGCCGAACATGGGGACTGTGGTGGCTTGCTCTCTAGCCGTTGGCTATGTCTGCGGATCCTTCCTCACGGCTGAGCTGGTGAGCAAGCACGTGAGTGGCAAGAGCGCCTTCGACGTTGGGCAGGGCAACCCCGGCATGGCAAACATTGGGGCAACCTATGGTACTACGTGGGCAGCCATAACGCTCGCAGGTGACATTGCCAAAACGATTCTCGCGTTTGTGCTGGCACAAGCCATCTTTCCTGGTGCCGCAGAGGTTTCGGGCACAGCTGCGGCGATAGGGGCAACGCTGGGACACGTGTTTCCAGCCTGGCACCACTTCCACGGGGGCAAGGGCGTTGCCACGACCTGTGCAGGCATCATCCTCATGACACCAGTCGCCGGGGGCATAGCGGCGGTGGCGGGCCTTCTCATTGTGCTCTTTGGGGGCTACCTCTGCCTTGGGGCCCTGGCCATCCCCATTGCGTGGCTCATAATCGTTCTTGCCTCAGGGGACACGCCCCACGCACTCGCCGGCGTTGTTCTCGTTGCGGTTGCCGTATGGTGTCACGGCGGACCTGCAGCGCAGATAAGAACGGGGGAGACGCCCCGGGCGTCGATAAGCGAGAAGTTCCTCTCTGCGTTATTCGGAAAGAGACACTAGAGCATCGCTCTTGGATGTCTGTCAAACGCGTGGTGCCCTGTCTTCTCGTAATGTTGTTCGGCTATTACGCTATCTTTATACGTACTGAACATCGCCCAAACAATCGCTTCAGAGGCGAACGAGGAGACGGAGATGCCCCAGACAACCACTTCGACTTTCGTCCATCCCATCGACTCGGAAACGCTTGGCAACATCTGCTCTACGCTTGGATGCGCTCCGCAGGATGTCACGGAGTTCTCGCCTATCGACGAGGGCCTCACCAACGACTCGTTCCGCTTTGTTGCCAAGGGTAAGCCCTACGTCTATCGCAGGCCGGGGGCCGGAACCGAGAAGATTATCAGCCGCGAGGGCGAGGCGTTTGCTCAAGGCATAGCCGCAGAGCTTGGCCTTGATAGGACCTTCATCTATGAGGACCCCCAGCGAGGCTGGAAGATCTCGCATTTTGTCGAGGGATGCGTGCCCTTTGACTACCACAACCCCGCCCATGTTGCCTACGCCATGGAGATGGCCCGAAAGCTCCACTCCTGCGGTGTCACTTCCAAGTGGAGCTTTGACGTCTTTGAGAACACCCGGGGCATCCTCGAGCTACTCAACGACGAGGAGAGGGCACGTTACGACGACTTCGAACGCATCCGCGCTCGCATCGATAGGCTTGAGGGGCGCGTACGCGCAACCTCGGGAGCACCGGTGCTCTGCCACAACGACTTCTACGATCCCAACTTCCTTGTGAAAGGCACGGACATTTCGCTCATCGACTGGGAGTATGCGGGGATGTCCGACTACGCAAGTGACCTGGGGACCTTCATCTGCTGCAGCGACTACAGCTACGAGGGGTCACTCGGCGTGCTCCGGCAGTACCTCCAGCGGGAGCCCACTGGCGAGGAGCTCTTCCACTGCATTTCCTACGTTGCGTTTGCCGCGTGGTACTGGTTTGTCTGGGCGCTTTACAAAGACCAGTGCGGAGACCCGGTGGGAGACTGGCAGGACCTCTGGCACCGCTGCGCCTCCGAATACGGCAGACGCGCGGCACAGCTTGTTCACGAAATCTAGGAGAAAACAGAAGCAGGACTGCAGACGGCCCGCTCAGCGCCCCGAAGGGGCGGCGGGGCTAGCGTGCACTCTCACGACGTAAGGGGAAGCATGGAAGTATTTGGCAGAATCGTCGTCTTTATCATCATGGGTTGCGCAGCTGCGGGATGCATCGCATCAATCGCGCGCCCCGAGAGTGAGCTGGGCAAGGAGTTTGTGGCAGGCATAGACTCCATCGGACCCATCTTCCTACCGGTTGCTGGCATCATGGCGTCAGCGCCCTACCTCACTGCCTTTGTCTCGACGGTATTTGGACCCCTATTTGGTGCCATAGGGGCCGACCCGGCCATGGCGGCCACAACCTTCATCGCCGTCGACATGGGCGGCTATCAGCTGGCAGACGCCCTCGCACAGACGCGAGAGAGCTGGATCATGGCAATGATGACTGGCTACATGGCTGGTGCGACCATTGTTTTCACCGTGCCCGTGGCGCTCAAGATGCTCGAGGTCAAGGACCGGAAGTACCTTGCTCTGGGTGTCATGAGCGGACTTCTCGCCATTCCCATTGGCGTCCTTGTGGCCAGTGCCATCATCGCCTTGGCAAATCCCGTGATACGCGAGGCGGTCTCGACAAATGCCGCAGCCACGTATCAGCTAGCCCTCACCTGGTCCCAGATTGCACACAACCTTGTGCCGCTCATCATTATCTGCGTGGCGTTGGCGGTTGGCCTCGCCACCAAGCCCGACACCATGATTCGCGGGTTCATTGTCTTTGGACGCGTGCTTGACAGCGTGCTCAAGGTAGTCTTTGTTGTGGTGGTCATCGAGTACTTCACGGGGCTCTTCTCCACCATCTTTGGTGCCTTTGGCTTTGACCCCATCATTGCGAATGAGCAGGACCGATTTCGCGCACTGGAGGTCTCAGGTGCCATCGGCATGATGCTCTGTGGTGCCTTCCCCATGGTATGGCTCATCAAGACCTACCTCGCGAAGCCCCTCTCGAAGATTGGACGTGCGGTTGGCCTGAGCCCCGATGCCACGGCTGGACTTCTCGCCGCCTCCGCAAACGTGCTGGCCGCCCTCGCCATGGTCAAGGACCTCAAAGCCAGGGACAAGGTCATCGTGATTTCCTTCAGCGTCTGCTGTGCCTTCCTCTTTGGTGACCACCTCTCGTTCACGGCCAACTTCCAACCCACGCTCATCGTGCCCGTCCTTCTGGGCAAGCTTGCTGGAGGCGTCTGCGCCATCTTCTTCGCAACTCGTCTGGTCGTTCGCAAGGCGGAGGAACTCGAGGCTCAGGACCTTGCCCTCGAAAGGCAGTCTCGGGCCTAGGAAACGCGGCCCTGCGGCACGCGAAGGGCGAGCCGCAGAGCGTTGGCACCTGCCGCTCGCCGACCACGCCCACCCACACACAGCCCCATACCGTGCGGCCACGGACATCTGAGTCCGCCCCTCGTGGCGGCAAACAATAATATTTGCTCAGCCACCACAGAGGAAGGGACAGCATGTCCACAGAGGTCACCCTTGAGCGCTTCACGTTCCCCTCAACGGACGGCACGTCGACCATCAGCGCATCCGCGTGGTGGCCCGCCGGCATGTCATCGCCAGATGCTCCTATCAAACCGGCTCCTCGTGGCGTAATCCAGCTCGTGCACGGCATGGCAGAGCATATCGACCGCTATGACGCCTTTGCGCGGTTCCTTGCTTCTCACGGATTCCTCGTAGTTGGCCATGACCAAATTGGTCACGGCCGCTCCTGCTCTCCCGAACACTGGGGAGAGCTGCCACTTGGCAGTGGTGCCAAAGTTCTGGTGGAAGACATCGATGTCCTGCGCGGCATGGTGCAGGCACGTGTGGCCGAAGGGACCCCTTACGTCCTCTTTGGCCACAGCATGGGAAGCTTTGAGGTGCGTTCCTACGTTGCGCACCACGGCAACGGCTTGGCAGGGGCAATCATCTGCGGAACCGGCTTCCTTCCTGCCTCGGCATCGAAGGCTGCGCTTAAGATCACGTGGCTTGAGTCATTCTTCAGGGGCGAGGACTACCGCTCCTCCTTCGTCGACTCCGTGGGCGCAGGCGGCTATGGCAAGGCCATCCCCAACGCAAGGACAAACCTCGACTGGCTCTCGCACAACCGAAGGAACGTGGACGACTACATTGCAGACCCCTCCTGCGGCTTCATGTTCTCTGTGGGGGCATACCACGAAGTCGCAGTCCTCACCTCCGAGGTCAATTCCCCTGCCTGCGCCGCGAGCGTCCCCCACGACCTGCCGCTACTCTACATTGGCGGCGCGGAAGACCCAGTGGGAGACAACGGCGAGGGAGTCGAAAAGGCAGCAGCACTTGCCCGCGGCGCCGGGTCCACAGATGTCACCGTGAAGATCTATCCGCACATGCGGCATGAGGTCTTGAACGAAACCGGCCACGAGCAGGTCTTTGCTGACATTCTGGCGTGGGTCGAGAAGCGCGCTGCTCAAGCCGCTGTGCCAGCCACCTCCACCACAAAGGAGGTCTAGCCATGGCAAGTGAGAAATACGTCATCGCTCTCGACCAGGGCACAACCTCCAGCCGGGCCGTGCTCATAAACCGCGCGGGCCGCATGGTCGACTGCGTGCAGCGGCCCTTCCAGCAGATCTTCCCCAAGTCCGGCTGGGTCGAGCACAACCCGCAGGACATCCTTTACTCGCAGCTTGGATCGCTCACGGAACTCCTGGCAAAGCGCGGCCTCACGGCCGAGGACATAGACTCCATCGGCATCGACAACCAGCGCGAAACCACTATCGTCTGGGACCCCACCACCGGGCAACCCGTCTACAACGCCATTGTCTGGCAGTGTCGTCGCACGGCAGACCTCGTCGAGCAGCTCTGCGGAACGTCGGAGGCCCGCCAGCTGATTCAGGAGAAGACCGGGCTTCTGCCCGATGCGTATTTCTCCGCAAGCAAGATCCGTTGGATTCTCGACAATGTGCCCAGCGCCCGAGAGCGCGCTGAGGCGGGCGAGCTTCTCTTTGGCACCGTGGACACCTGGCTCGTATGGGTGCTCACTGGCGGCCTGGTGCACGCGACCGACGTCACCAATGCCAGCCGCACGATGCTCTACAACATCCACGAGAACTGCTGGGACAAAGAGCTCCTCAACCTCTTTGGGATTCCCGCATCCATGATGCCCGAGGTACGCCGCTCGAGCGGACCATTTGGCGAGACGAGCTACCCGGGCGTGCCTGCGGGCATCCCCATAACCGGTGTGGCCGGCGACCAACAGGCAGCCCTCTTTGGACAGTGCTGCTTCGAGGCGGGGCAGGCCAAGAACACATACGGAACAGGCTGCTTCATGCTCATGCACACTGGGCATGAGGCA
This sequence comes from Olsenella sp., assembly GCA_022648325.1. Lineage (GTDB taxonomy): Bacteria > Actinomycetota > Coriobacteriia > Coriobacteriales > Atopobiaceae > Tractidigestivibacter. The sequence continues at coordinate 60,413 of JALCMG010000003.1, read as the reverse complement.
AGACTGAGTAACAGCAACCTAGTCACCACCATCGCTGCATCGGCGCCTCAGGTCGAAGGCACCGAGTACGCACTCGAAGGTTCCGTCTTTGTCGCCGGGGCTCTTATCCAGTGGCTTCGCGACCAGCTCGGCATCGTCCAGAATGCCGCCGACACCGAGTGGATGGCCAAGAGCGTCGAAGATACGGGCGGCGTGTACATCGTTCCGGCCTTCACGGGACTAGGGGCTCCCTGGTGGAAGCCAGATGCCCGTGGAGCAATTCTCGGCATAACGCGCGGAACCACCCGCAACCACATTGCCCGTGCCGCGCTGGAGGCACTTGCTTACCAGATTTACGACCTCGCCGACGCCATGGCAAAGGACGCCGGGCACCCTCTCGGCGTGCTCAACGTGGACGGCGGCGCGAGCGCGAACAGCTTCCTCATGCAGTTTCAGGCAGACCTCCTCGGCTGCGAGCTGAGGAGGCCGCAGAACACCGAGACCACATCGCTTGGCGCGGCGTTTCTCGCGGGACTTGCAACCGGCTACTGGAGCGGGACCGACGAGCTCAAGGCCCTGCGCGAGACCGATGACGTGTTCCGGTGCCAGATGGATCCCGAGCGCGTAGGCAAGCTCGTTGCCGGCTGGCATGACGCCGTGCACCGCGTGATGTAAGAGGGGAGGCAGTTGCCTGCCTCCAACGAGGGGACCTTCTCGGTGCCTCCTCTCGAGCACGAAACGTCTGCGCGCGTCACGCATTCGTTATCGATTGTGTGACGCGCGCAGGTCGATACACATTCGGCTAACGAATGCGTATCGAAGGCATGCCCTTATCGGCCATCCGTTGACCAGGATCGAAACCCCTATCCCAGCACCGCCGCCGCAATGCGAGCGGTCTCGGTGGCGTCCTTCGCGTAGTAGTCGGCCCCTACCATCTTCGCGTACTCGGGATTGAGTACGGCGCCACCCACCACGACCTTGCACCAGGGGGCTTCTTTGCGGAGAAGTTCGATGGTCTCGGCCATGGCAGGCACCGTTGCGGTCATGAGGGCGGAGAGCCCGCAGAGCAGAACGTGGTCTTTGACCACGGCGTCGGCGACCACCTGGGGCGGCACGTCTCGACCGAGGTCAATCACGTTGTAGCCGTAGTTCTCGAGCAGCATGCGCACAATGTTCTTGCCAATGTCATGGATGTCACCATAGACGGTGCACACCACGATGGAGCCCTTCTTGGGAACGTCTGTGTCCTGCCCGCTGGCATCCACAGCCTTCTTGATGGTCTCAAATCCTGCCTTGGCGGCCTCAGCAGATGCCATGAGCTGAGGAAGGAAGAATACCCCCTTCTCGAAGCGCTCCCCCACCACGTCGAGCGCGGGGATGAGGACCTCGTTGATGGCGAACATGAGGCCGTGCTCTTCGATGACCTGGGCCACCACCTCGGGCATGGGGCCCTTGCGGCCAGCAAGCACAAGCTCGCGGGCGCGGGCAGCGGGATCTGCAGGCTCGGTGGGCTCCGCCGGGACACCGGAAGAGGGCGCTACGGTCTTCTCGGCAGGGGTCGCCGGCGCAGGGGTGCGGTCGCTCCTCCCGGCATAGTTGGCTACAAAGTACTGGGCGCTTTCGTCCTCGCCCGAGAGCACGCGCCAGGAGTCGACCACGTCCATCATCCGGGTGAGGCAGGGATTGATGATGGCTAGGTCAAGGCCGGCAGAGAAGGCGGCCGCCAGGAAGGTGCCGTTCACGAGCGGCCTGAAGGGCAGCCCAAAGCTTATGTTGCTCACGCCCAGCACGGTACGCACGCCAGGCAGCTCCTGCTTGACCAGGCGTATTGCATCGAGAATCGCCCTGGGCTGGGTCTGGTCGGTCGAGGCCGCCATGGTAAGGCAGTCGATGACCACGTCGTGGCGCGGGATGCCGAGCCGCTCGCATTCGCGCACGATCTTCTTTGCGATGTCGAGACGACCCTCTGCCGTTGCAGGAATGCCGTCCTCGTCGAGGGTAAGGCCAACCACCGCGCAGCCATAGTGCTTCACGATGGGAAGCACCTCAGCCATGGTCTGCGCCTTGCCGTTGGTGGAGTTGATGAGCGCCTTGCCGGGGTAGCTGCGCACTGCCGCCTCAATCACAGCCGGGTCGGCAGCGTCGATCTGCAGGGGAAGCGTGCTCACGCCCTGGAGCTCCGAGACGAGCTGGCACATCACGGCGCGCTCGTCTATCTCGGGCAGGCCTGCGTTCACGTCGAGGATCTGCGCTCCTGCGCGACCCTGCTCTATGGCCATGTTCATCACGTAGTCGTAATCGCCCGTGCGCAGAGCCTCCTTCATCAGGCGCTTGCCCGTAGGGTTGATGCGCTCGCCAATGACGCCCACCTGCCCGTAGTCAAGCGAGCAGATCTCCTGGGCGCTCGACACGGCAAAGCTATCATGCACGCTATGCTCAGCAGGGATGCGGCCGGAGAGAAGCTCGCGCTCGCGGGCAATGTGTGCGGGTGTAGTCCCACAGCAGCCACCGATCACGGTGACGCCCGCGTCCAGCATGCGCTCGACTGCCGCAGCGTACTCCTCGGGACCCACGTCGTAGGTGGTCACGCCATCAACGACGTGCGGCAACCCGGCATTGGCCTGCGCCATAACGGGGCAGGACGCCCACGGTAGCATCCGCTCAACCAGAGGCGCCACCGCGGCGGGGCCAAGCCCGCAGTTGATGCCCACAGCGTCTGCCCCCAGGGAGTAAAGCGTGACGGCCGCTGCCTCCGGCGTGGTTCCCAAGAAGGTGCGCCCATCCTCCCCAAAGGTCATGGTCACAAACGCGGGAAGGTCCGAGTTCTCGCGCACGGCGAGAAGGGCGGCCTTGGCCTCAGCGAGGTCGGCCATCGTCTCGATTACGAAGAGGTCCGCGCCTGCTTCATCTGCCGCCCTAACCTGCTCGGCAAAGAGGTCGTATGCGTCATCAAAGGGCAGGGGTCCCATGGGCTCGAGGAGCTGCCCTGTGGGGCCAAGGTCTGCCGCCACATAGCGAGCACCGGATTCACGCGCGCACGAGACAGCAGCCGAGAAGACCTCGTCGACGCTCGCTGTCCCACCCAGCTTGGCGGAGTTTGCGCCAAAGGTATTGGTGGTCACGACCTCGGCACCGGCGGCAACATAGGCGGCATGCACCTCGCGAATCTCGGTAGGGTTGGTGAGGCAGAGAAGCTCTGGCAACTCACCCGCGGCAAGGCCGCGCGCCTGGAGCTGCGTGCCCATGGCACCGTCAAAGAGCAGGAACTCCTCGCCACGCAGCACGGCCGCGAGGTGCTCGTCGCGCACGTGACGCGAGCGGGGAACAAGGCGGTCCTTTGGCCAGCGCGAATCTCCCTGTGCGAGACTTTGGGCGCTCATGAGCAGCTCCTCTCGCCGCTATCCGCGGCAGGTGTGGCCTGTTGGCCGAATAATGCAGAAGTCAAAGCAGGGACAGCCCGCACAGGTTGCGTGCGTTGAGGGCTGGATGGTCTCGAAGAGGCCTACCACGGCGGTCACGCTCTTGGTTGGCACCATGAGCATGGTATCCGTGAGGGTGATACCAAGCTGGCGCTGGGCGCCAAGCGCCTGCAGGAGCACAGGCTGGGTTGTCATGGGCATGTCGCCGTAGCCGGGGCTAAAGCGAAAGTTGGCAAAGAGGTCGCGCTCGTGGCCCGCCGCAACGATGGACGCCTCGCAGGCATCGGCAGTACGTTCGACAAGCGTTGTAGCCGCAGCGTCAAAGACAATCTGCCCCACGCGGTCGATAAGCGAGAGACGACGAAGCTCGCGTTCGACACCCATGCCAACGGTCACGGCCATAACGCCAACCGCAACGGCACCGTCCATGTGCTTTTGCATAGATGTGCCGAGAAGCTCTAGTGACGTGCCGGCAAGCCGCACGAACGGCATGCCGTTCTCCTTCGTACCGTCCCCATCCACATCAAAGATGCGCCAGACACCACGCGGCACACCGATGGAAAGGCAACGCTCCATGCCGATGTCGATGCGCCTCTCTAGCTCAGGCGACATGCTCTGCCCCGCATAGCCCATGTAGCGCAGGACCTCGGAGCGGTCAATGGAGTCTATGACATACGACTCGACCATAGGACTACCCCAAGTAACCCATGCCGACAAGGGCGTCATGGGTAGCGCGGGCAATCTCTGGGTGGTTCATGCTGTAGATGTGAATACCGTCGACGCCGTTCTCCGCAAGGTCGCAGATCTGCTCGCACGCGTACTCGACACCCGCACGGGCCTGGGCGGCGGGGTCATCAGCCGCACGGACAAGGCGCTTCACCACCTTGGCTGGGATGGACGCGCCGCAGTTAAACGCCATGCGCTGAATCTGTTTGACACTCGTGAAGGGCATGATCCCGGCAACAACGGGAAGCTTGATCCGATAGCGCAGGCACTGCTCGCGGAAGCGGTAGAAGTCGTCGTTGTCGAAGAAAAGCTGGGATACCAGGAAGTCCGCTCCCGCCTCCTGCTTTATACGCAGAGCGCGCATGGACTCGTCAAGCGAGGCAGACTCCACGTGGCCCTCGGGATAGCAAGCGGCACCGATGCACAGCGAGGGGGCCGCCTTGTGGAGGTGTGCTATCAGGTCGGAGGCATGGGCGAAGTCGACTACATCTACGCCAGGCCTACGGTCACCTCGAAGCGCGAGCACGTTCTGGATTCCCGCCGCGCTAAGGCTGTCCACGTAGGAGTCGACATCGGCAGTAGTTGCCCCCATGCAGGTGAGGTGAGCCAACGCGGTGACCCCAAGGTCGCCCTCAATCCTGGCGGCAATGGGTACGGTATTGGCGGAGTTTCCCGAACCTCCCGCAGAATACGTAACCGAAATCCAGTCTGGCTTGTTTTCTGCGATCTGGGAAGCTACTCGATACGCCTCTTCGAGCGGCATTTCTCCCTTGGGCGGAAATATCTCAAACGAGAGCGTCTGCCCAGCCGCAAGCTTGTCGGTAATCTTCATGGCTCCCCAATCGCACAGAAATGACCCCGAACTTGTAACAACACATGGTAGCCTTGGCTGGCAAAGAGCTGCGGCAGGTTTACGAGATGGCTACCGAGAAAGGTGCGCCCCTCCATTGCCAGCTTGTCATGTGCTAGTCGCGCATGAATGCAGGCATCTCACCCGCCGCAGTCGAACGCGCGATATCCAAAATGGCATCTGCCACGGCGTCTTCGTCCGCCCGGCCAATGTGCCAGCGCGCCGCTTTGGCGGCGACTGGTGTGGCATTTGCAACCGCTACAGAATTCTTGAAGCGCGTGAGAAGGGGAAGGTCGTTCTCGGCATCGCCAAAGCAGCAGACCTCGTCATTCGTGATGCCAAGGTTGCGCGCCAGCCACTCCCCTGCCACCCCCTTGTCCCAACCGGCGGGCAAGATGTCAATGTGCGGACGCTCTTGCATGGGAAAGACGAAGTCGAACTCGGGACAGGCACCCTTAAGGGCAGCACGCACCTCATGCCCACGCTCAAAGTCGCCCACAACGCGCACGTTCGCCTTGACGGTTGGACGGTCGGGCACCTCATCGACGCTGCCCGTCACCGCAAAGAAGTACGGCACCCTATGCTTCTTGAGATAGTCGGGGGGAGCCCCAACCGCGTACTGTTCACCCGTATCGACGTAGTCAACAACAAGCCATGCGTCATCCATTCCGTCAAGCGTTCTCGCACAACGACGAAGCACCTCAAGATCGAGTGGAACCTCGCGAACGAGTTTGCCATCAACGTAGATGAGCTGGCCGTTGTCAGCCAACACGGTTGCAAGGCAGGCCTCATCGTTGTCGAACATCCAACCGAGCGCCGAGGGGGCCCTTCCCGTGGCGGGGGCAAAGTGCACTCCTGCAGCCTGAGCGGCGTGGATGGCAGCGCGAGCATGCGGCGTGACGATGTGCTCACCGGCCCATGCAAGGGTGTTATCAAGGTCAGAAAGGATGAGTTTTATCACACGGTCCCCCAATCGGCACGTGCCGAACTACATACAGGCCTTGCCCCACGAGTGTAACGCGATGCAAGCGCACCGACATTGCGACCGTCAAGCACCCCGACGTAGGGGGAGACGACCGGGGCGCGAGGCCGCGCACTCGAAGGGCAAGACCATCCGACAGGGGAGCGACACGGGGCCGCAGGTCCCAGTCGAACCGCCGGCGGGTGTTGGGGGACCGCCAGTGGCTCACCTATGGTACGACTACCGCAGCTCTCCAAACACCAAAAACTTTTTATGAAACAAATTAGAATGAGTACAAGGTGCGAATGGTCAAAATGCTCGGTAGGCGGTCAGAATGACCATTGACGCAAGCGCCTGTGGAGCAAGCGGAAACTCCCGTGGAAACCGCTCTTTCTCACCACGTCCGCGGCTTACCGCCCAAGCGCCCGCACAGCACGCAATGGCGAGCAAACACGAGAGGGCAACGCAGGTCATGCCTCCTATTGGCCCAAGATATGCACCGCATGCTGAGAGAAGCTTGGCATCCCCTCCACCGATGCCCCATTGTGGGCCGCCCCTTGTCCGCGCCCAAAACAGACCAGCAGCGATAAGGACAAGCAGCACCACTGCCCCACCCAGAAGAGATTCTCCCGTCTCCTCCAGCGCACATCTACTCCCCATGATGCCGTCGCCTGGCCAAGCTGCCTCTAGGCAGAGATATGCGCCACGTATCGCAATGGCAACAGCCACCAAGCTGTTGGGTATGATGCGTCGGGCAAGATCGGTTACGCTGCAGGCGAGAAGCACCGCAGCACATGCGATAAGCTCTGCCGCCTCTAGCCAACTCGTGGCAACCACAGACATACATGCGCCAGCAAATACGCCCCAAAGGCACGTGAGGTCGCGCGTCCATCTTGGCCACCGCACAAGCTCGCGCCAGGCTGCGACACGCCCTGCCCCGCCCACAAAGCATGCACCCAACACACACGTCACAAGCAGACGAACAGCCGCCGAACGCCCAGCACCCATATTGACCTCCTCCAACGTCAGCCGTGGCCCGATGATATGCGAACACGTGTACGTGTTGTAGATTCACATCGGTGCCCAGGAGACCCTTCCGCAAGCAATGGTTCCCTACACAACGTCCCCAACCTGCAGAAAGAACGTGTTAGGCCATTGGCCGTCAGATATGTGACAGATTCGCATACGGTCGAATCGTGACGCTTGGGGGGTTCTTCGCCCCGCTCACGGAAAAGGGCTAGACTCATGCCCAATTGCCCAAATCACAGCAACGGGTGGCAGTGCTTGGGTATTGCTCAATGAGGGGAGATGGCACGATGACCGATTGGCTTGTACGTAAGTTCCTATCTGGCGTGAGCACGACAGAACCAGCAGGCAGGACGCGTTATGGGCAGTTTGCCGGCATCGTCTGCATCATATGCAATGTGGTTCTCTGCATAGCAAAGGGAATCGTGGGCTTTATTGCGGGCTCCGTCTCAATCATTGCAGATGCCGTGAACAACCTGTCCGATGCCTCCAGCAACATAGTCGCGCTTCTCGGCTTCAAACTGGCAAGCAAGCCAGCAGACGACGAGCACCCCTATGGGCACGGGCGCTTTGAGTACCTGGCCTCGCTCACCGTTGCCGCGCTTGTGCTTGCCGTTGGCATCAACCTGGTCATCACGTCGGTCCAGAAGATCATCTCCCCGGAGCCAACAGAGTTTGGGCCCGCAGTTATTGCCGTTCTCGTGCTCTCGATGGCCGTCAAGTCATGGATGGCGTTCTTCAACGGCTCGATGGGCAAGCGCATCTCGTCCGAGACGCTCGAAGCCACGGCCGTTGACTCGAGAAACGACGTCATTACCTCGGGCGCCGTCCTCGCCGCCGCCGTGATCTCGTACTTCACGGGCTTTGACCTCGATGGCATTGCGGGCACCGTGGTAGGCGCCTTCATCTGCTGGAGCGGCTTCTCCCTTGTGCGTGACGCCATCGACCCGCTCCTTGGCCGCACGCCGGACCCCGCGCTCATCGAGCACATCCACGACAAGATCATGAGCTACCCCGGCGTCCTGGGAACCCATGACCTCATGGTGCATGACTACGGCCCGGGCCGGCAGTTTGCGAGCGCCCACGTGGAGATGGCCGGCGAGGGTGACGTCTTTGCCTCCCATGACCTCCTTGACAACATCGAGCAGGACTTCCTCAAGGAAGGCCTGGTAATGACCCTTCACTACGACCCCATCGTGACGAATGACCCGCGCGTGGCGGACATGAGGCACTGGATATCGATTCACATCAAGGAGATAGACCCGCGCCTCACGATCCACGACCTGCGCACAGTGCCCGGCCCAACCCATACCAACGTGATATTTGACTGCGTGCGCCCGCACGACCTGGCAATGACCAACGACGAGCTTCGCGCCGCGATATCGAAGATTGTCACGTCCAAGTACCCACAGGCAATCTGCAAGATCACCATCGACAATAGCTACGTATCGTCGCAGCAGTAAGGAATGACATGGCAGGCTACAAGTCCAAGCAGATGATTGTCATGAGGCGCGACCTCAAGATGCGCAAGGGCAAGATCGCGGCGCAGGCGGGGCATGCCTGTATGGGGGCAACGCTCATGGCGCTCGCCCGCGAGGGACGACTCGAGCAGGTGCGCGTTCGGAACGCTTCCGATGGCACGCCAGTCTGGGTCTATCTCGACCACCCCGAGGCAGACTCAACAGCGCTCTCGGACTGGTTCGACTCGGGGGTTGCCAAGGTCTGCGTGTACGTGGACTCGGAGGAAGAGCTGCTAGATATTGCTGAGAAGGGCCGAGAGCAGGGCTTTGCCGTGGCGCTCGTGCGCGACGCCGGACTCACCGAGTTCCACGGAGAGGCAACGCTCACCTGCCTGGCCTTCGAGCCGCTTCCGGCCGAGAAAATCGACCCCATCACTGGGGGCCTGCCGCTCTACTAACACTGCCCCCTCGCTATGCGACCACCGCGAGCACAATCGCAACAATGAGGAGCACCGCAGCCACAACGGGAAGCGCAGCCAGCGACCTCCCACGCGAGCGACGTGCCGTGTACGACGAAAGTTGTGGAATGGGCGTCTCGTGTACATGCGCGTTTCTCGCCGCAGCAGCATGCTGAACTGCAAATGCGGACGTGTCCTCACGAGGGTGAGGCCGTGTCTGCGTGCTTGCACGGACTCGACGGCGTCGCGCGGCAGTTGCGCGAGCGCTCGCACGGTCGTTGGAGCGTCCACGCGACGCACCAGCGCTTCCTCGCCTCTGGCACTCCCCCGTTCTAATGGGGTACCCCGAGTTCATGGCATCCCTCACAAAGATTGCCACTCCCGGCCGAGAACCCATGGCCCTGTGCCTATAGTTCCAAATTACTCATCCCCTACCCCTCTCCGCGTAACGAATTCGTCATACCTCACGTGGACGGCATGGTTTTCTCCGCATGCGGCCCTTATCAGCGCCACATAACGAGATGTTGTGGGTATCGCATGCCGGATACCAACCAGTGGTAGTCCGCTGAGAATATCCCACCAACAGAATGGGATTTTGTTTCCGTTCATTAATTCCTACTTGTACAGTGGGTTTATAAGTGTCACCCTTGTTCCTGACGAGTTGTCCGGCGGAGGAGCCCCAGTGGGGGCAGCCGACTTGCCTCGTCACCAGACGCACAAGGAGTAGAAAGATGAAGGCAGCAAGGAAGATCGAGGCCCTTATCGGCTCAACCCCCCTGGTAGACCTTTCAGGGCTCGCAGATGGCGCAGCGACCATCTACGGCAAGTACGAGGCCACCAACCCCGGCGGCTCCGTCAAGGACCGCATCGCGCGCGCGATGCTTGACGCAGCCGAGAAGGACGGCAGCCTCAAGCCTGGCGGCACCGTGATCGAGCCCACGTCGGGCAACACCGGCGTTGGCCTGGCAATGCTCGCTGCGGCACGTGACTACAAGATGATTCTCGTCATGCCCGAGACCATGTCCATCGAGCGCCGTAAGCTTGCAGCGTCCTACGGCGCACAGATCGTTCTCACGCCTGGCAAGGACGGCATGAAAGGCGCCGTCGCCAAGGCCGAGGAGCTTCGCCAGGAGACCCCGGGCGCCATCGTCGCCGGCCAGTTCGTGAACCCTGCAAACCCGCAGGCCCACTACGAGACCACCGGTCCCGAGGTCTGGGCAGATACCGAGGGGACCGTCGACTTCATCGTTGCCGGCGTTGGCACCGGCGGCACCATCTCTGGCACCGCACGCTTCCTCAAGGAGAAGAAGCCCTCCGTCAAGGGCATCGCCGTCGAGCCCGCAGAGTCCGCGGTTCTCGAGGGCAAGCCTGCTGGCCCCCACAAGATTCAGGGCATCGGCGCCGGCTTTGTCCCCAAGACCTATGACGCTTCCGTTGTCGACGAGGTCGTAGCAATCGCCTCCCAAGACGCCATCGACACCAAAAAGGCGCTTGCGGCAAACTACGGCCTTCTCGTTGGCATCTCCTCTGGCGCAGCCGTCGCTGCCGCCGTCGAGCTTGCTAAGCGCCCCGAGAACGCCGGCAAGGCCATCGTTGCAATTCTCCCCGACACCGGCGAGCGCTACCTCTCGATGGACCTCTAATGAGCGCCCAGGTTTCGACCCACGTTCCCGGCGTCACAGGCATCGGTCGGGACACGAGGACCGTTGACGAGATGCCCCTCCACGAGGTCATGCGGGAGGATGCGCGCGCGGCGCTCGAGCGCGACCCCTCGGCCAACTCCATCTGGGACATCGTGCTCTACTCAACGGGAACCCACATCGTCTGGGCGTATCGGCGCCACCACTGGCTCTACACCCATGGCATGAAGGGGCTTGCCCTGCTCCTCGCCAAGCGCACGCGTCGCAAGCTGGGGGCAGACATCTTCCCCTCAGTGCAGATTGGCCGGCGTTTCTCCATCGACCACGGCATTGGGGTGGTCATTGGCGCCACATCGATCATCGGTGACGATTGTCTCATCTACCAGGGCGTGACCCTGGGGATGACCGGCAAGCACGGTGGCAAGCGTCACCCCACGCTGGGCAGCAACGTCATGGTTGGCGCTGGAGCAATCGTTCTCGGCGACATCACGATAGGCGATAACGCCAAGGTCGCCGCCGGTTCCGTTGTTGTCCACGACGTGCCGCACGACGTAACGGTTGCCGGAGTTCCGGCAAAGGTCGTACGCGACCGCCGCTTCAACGGGCCGCGCCTCGTGGAGGACGACTTTGACCCCAGCAAGCTGGACGACGAAAACGTCCGCTGGTCCTGCGCGCTGTAACTTCTCTGCGCACGGTTCACGGGATAAAGACAGGCGCCCCGGCGTCGTTCTGTCGCCGGAGCGCCTGTCTTGTTGCAATCGTCGCCAAAAGGGGCGTTCCGGCGACAAGGAACCCGCAGTGCGCCTAACGCTCGCCCTTCTCTGCGGCCGCTTGACGCTCGCGAACCTCGTCCATGGTGAGGGAGTCGGCGTTCTGCACGAAGAGTAGTGGGGTTGCCGAGATTGCAGCGCAAATGGCCACGTAGATGTAAAGGTACTGATACCCCACAAACTGCATGACGGCGCCGGAGAGGATGGGCGTAACAACCTGGGCAGACATGCTCGCCGTGTAGTAGAACCCCGTGTAGCGACCCGTGGAGTTGGCGCTCGCCAGCTCCATGATCATCGGGTATACGGTGAGCGAGACCGTCGCCATGCCAATGCCAAAGATGGCAACCCACACGTAAATGATTGGCGAGAAGCCCGAGGCACCCGAGATGAGCAGCGGGGACACCACCATGAGGGCAATGCCAATATAGGTCGTAACCTTTCGTCCGATCCTGCAGGAGAGCTCGGCCATGGGCATGTAGGCAACAATCGCCGCGAGGGTGGCCACGGTCTGCACCTGCGCATAGGAGCCTCCGGCCATTCCCCACACCACGTCGGCGTAACGCGAGATGCCGCTGGTCACGGCATTGTTCGACATGAAGTAGAAGAAGACGCAGATAAGTACGCAGACAAGCGAGCGCCGCTTGACCGGATCCTTCTCCCGCTCCTTGCCGCCCTCGTCAGAGGCCTCGATCTTGTCCTCGGGAATGCCAAGCTCGGCACTCTCGCGGTGCATGGCCTCGACTTCCTTGGGCTCTCGGAAGAAGGTCATGAAGATGATGGTCGTCACCAAGAGCATGAAGGAGATGACCAGGTAGACGGGAATGTAGTCGGGGTTCTCCACCGCAGGGACGAGAAGCGAGATAGCAACAAGCACGATCACGCCACCCACCGCTGCCATGAGCGAGTTGAAGGCATCGGCCTTGCTTCGAACCGGACGCGGCGTGACGTCGGGCATGAGCGCCACGGAAGGAGAGCGATAGATCGAGAGCACCACGAGCGTCGCCACAAGCACCGTCACAAAGAACGGCAGGTTGTGCATCGCATTTGCCACGGCGATGAGCGGCGTGAGCGCTGCCGCAAGGAGCGCACCTACCACGATGAACGGCGTGCGGCGACCCCAGCGCGTGTTAGTACGGTCGGAAAGGGCACCCATGAGCGGGAGCATGAAGAGCGCGAGCACGTTGTCGAGCGACATGAAGAAGCCAATCAACGTATCGCCCATGCCAAAGGTGTTCTTGAACATGAGCGGCACCAGGCCGTCGTAAGCCTGCCAGAATGTGAGTGCCCCCATGAACGGCAGCGTCACCAGGATGGTGCGCCTCATGTTGAGCTTGGTGAGGCTGCGGCCCGAAGGCTGCTCCTCGTTCTTTTCTGCCATTCACTTGCCCTTTCTCTGTCGCTTTGCCGCCCCAAGAGCAAACGCCGCTATCGCCGCGGCCCCGAGCACGGGAATCGCCGGACGCGCAAGCTCGCGCGCCTCCTCAATCGAGACGGGCACACGCTCTGAGGCCCAGTCTGTAAGCGGCCGGCCCGTCTTTGACCCCACGAGCTCTGCGTAGGTGAGCAAGCTCGTCGTGTAGAGTGCAGGGTTCTTCTCGTCAAAGACAAAGAGTCGCGCCGCGCGTGCGGTGCCAGGCCCGTAGGAACCAAAGCCGGCAGAGGGGGCATAGCCAAGGTCCATGTCCCCGTAGTGGCAGACGAGCGTGTTCTTGTGGTCATGCCCAAAGTAGACGGCAAAGGTGCTCCCCTCGCGCGTAAGCGCTGCAACCTCTCCGGTATCGGAGTCCGGGCTGCATACGGGTTCCTTCAGGCCGCCCGACACCCTAAGGTCATCGATGGGGACAAGTGTGCGACCGGGGCGATAGTGGAGACGAAACCCAGGGACTCCATGCTCGCCCTCGCAGGCATCGCGCAGACAGTCGTAGACCTGGACCGGGGGAATGTGCTGATAGAGAATGCAAGGGACCCGGTGGCCGGCACGCTCTGCGAGCTCCTTCTCGCTCTCGGTAATCCACGAGGTAATCTTGGGGTCAAAGGGCTCGTACCCAGCGCTTCCCGAACCCGCACCAGAGTCGGCAACAATCACCGCAAGACGAATGTCCTTGCCGTCATGCGAGAGCACGGGCACGGCGAGCGTCCCAGCATCGTAGTAGAGCTGAGGCTCGTGAGAAGCGACAAGACCGTTCACGCAGCCTGGGATGACCTTGTACCAGCCCTCCTGTACCTCGTTCCCCACGCCGCACTGGCGGTCATGGTTGCCATAGGTGACCACAAAGGGGATGTTTCTCTCGACCATGGGAGAGCAAATCTTCCTCACGACCGTCCGGGCACGCTCCTCGCTCTCCCCGAGCGAGAACTCCATTGCATAGCCCCTGATCTGGTCACCAGTCAGTACCACGAGGTCTGGCCTCGCCTCGTCCAAGGCAGCGCGGAGAAGGGCAATGGTGTCATCGCGCACGTGCGAGGTTTCCTGGATGTCGGAAAGCTGCAACACGCGGAAGCATCCCTCCGAGTCAAAGCGCAACGGCCAGCCGCTCTCGTGGTTCTCGTCGTCCATCACACGCTCCTCCTTCAAAGGTGCGGGAAGTATTGCCCGCTCGCCGAAATGGCTGGCCCGGCCACATATCGAGCTGTGCCCTAGGCCTCGTTGCCAGCCGGCTGTCCATAGGTCTCGAAACGCCTCGAGACGCCCATGACCTCCTCGCCCGTAAGGACTCGCGGCGCTCCAACGCACTCCGCCTGCCATTGGATGCGAGAGACAAACTCGAGGTTGACGGCCAACGCAAACGCCGTCGCCATGCTTGTCCCGCAGGCGACAAGCCCGTGGTTCTCCATGAGGGCTGCGTTTGTCGTCGGATACTCACCGAAGGTCTTGCCAACCGAGGCAGCAAGCTCGGGGGTGCCAAAGGTAACGTAGGGCGAGAGGGGCACCTCCTCGGCTCCAGAGTCCGCAATCGTGAAGTGCACCGCACGAATGGGCTGTCCCAGCGCTGCCAGTGTGGTCGCATAGGGCGAGTGCGTATGCACCACAGCGCGAGCTGCGGGGCGTCGGCGGTAGACTTCAGCATGAAGCGGTGCCTCGGAGGACGGACGGCAGCTGCCCTCGACGACGCTGCCATCAAGGCGAAGTATTACGACATCCTCTGGGGTTGTCTCGAAGTATCCAAACCCCGATGGGCTGATGGCCATAAGGCCAGTCGTGGGGTCATATTCAGAGAGGTTTCCGCTCGTCCCAACGGCAAGTCCCTCGGCGGCAATCCTCTTCCCAAACGCGACGATGCGCTCGCGCGCGTCCCCCATTAGCATGGCGCACTCCCTTTCATACCGGTCGCGTGGCGCGACACTCCGTCCAAGAGCCTACCCCATGTCCCTCGCCACATTTTGTAAGGCAATAACACTATTCCTCTGGTATCGTTCTCATAGTGCGTGAGGGGAACGCATGCGCACGAGGGAAGGCGGAGAAGGCGTGGACATAAACGAGATTGCAAAGCTCGCGGGAGTCTCGCGTGCAACTGTCTCGCGCTACCTCAACGACGGCTACGTCTCGAAGGAGAAGCGCGAGCTCATCTCACGCGTCATCAACGAGACGGGCTATGTGCCCTCCCAGCAGGCCCGCACGCTGCGCACCGGAAAGACCAAGCTTGTGGGTGTCATCATCCCCAAAATCAACTCTCACTCGGTGAGCCGCATGGTAGCTGGGATTACCAAGGTGCTCGGCCAGAACGGCTACCAGGTTCTTCTCGCCAACACGGACAACGACGAGAAAGTCGAAGTCGACTACCTCAACCTCTTTGCCGAGCGCAACAAGGTCGACGGCATCATACTTATCGCCACGGTGTTCACGCATGCCCACCACAAGGCGCTCGGATCGCTTAACATCCCCGTGGTCATACTTGGGCAACGCCTAGACGGCTATTCCTGCGTCTACCAAGATGACTACAACGCCGTCTATGACCTCACGCGCTCCATCCTCAAGACCTCGCACACACCTGGCTACGTTGGTGTGTACGAGAAGGACGTGGCGGCTGGTCAGGAACGTCACCGTGCCTTCCTCGATGCCTGCACCAGCATGGGCGCTTCCGTAGAGTCCCAAGCGCAGCAGAGCGCTACCTTCTCCGTGGATTCCGGATACCTCTGCACCGAGAAGATTCTCGATGCCGTGCCGGAAGTCGACGCACTTGTCTGCGCTACCGACGACATTGCCTTTGGCGCCATGACCTGCCTAAGGGAGTATGGCAAGCGAATCCCCGAGGACGTCCAGGTTACCGGCGTTGGGGACTCGAAGCTCTCAAAGATCGTGACCCCCAGCCTCACGACAGTACACTTCTACTACCTCACGAGCGGAGTCGAGGCGGCAAAGATGCTGGTAGACGCCATGACCGACGGGGACGGCATCCCTCGAGAACTCCGCATGGGTTACGAGATTTACACACGCACAAGCTCCCGCTAATTACTGGTCGGCTGTTACCCGCACGCCATCATACCGTTCACACCAGCTTTCATACCACTCACCGTTATTCCCGCAATCCACATTTGCACGGCCTTCCTTTGGCTACTATTGAGCCTGTGAGAACGATTTCATAGATAACTAGTTTAAACGACTTTTTTATCGATGAAATCTGCTATGAGAACGGTTCCATATTTAAGGTCACTGGCTGGGGAAGGGAGACCACATGGCTCTGGACTACGCAGAGGCGGCACGCGAGGTTCTGGAGGCGATTGGCGGATCGAGCAACATCGTCTCGGCTGCACACTGCGCCACGCGCCTGCGCTTGGTCATTGCAGACGACAGCAAGATCGACAAGGCAAAGCTCGATGACGTGGTTGGGGCAAAGGGCAACTTCCAGGCCGCAGGCCAGCTCCAGGTGATCTTTGGTACCGGCACCGTCGACAAGGTCTTCGACGAGTTCATCAAGCAGGCCGGCATCACTGCTGCGTCCAAGGCAGAGGCAAAGGAGGCCGCCGCCAACCAGGGCAACGCGTTCCAGCGTGCCATCAAGGTCCTCTCGGATGTCTTCGTACCCATCATCCCCGCCATCGTGGCTTCCGGTATGCTCATGGGCATCATGGGCGCACTCTCTTACATGGGCTCCCAGGACATCATCGCGCTCGACACCACGAGTGTCTGGTGGCGCATCGCATCGCTGATCAACGCCTGCGCCCTCGGCAACCTCCAGATTCTCCTGGGCTTCTCCGCAGCAACGGTCTTTGGTGGCAACCCCTACCTCGGTGCCTCGCTCGGCGCACTGCTCATTAGCTCCGACTTCATCAACGCCTACAGCGCCAGCACCGCCATCGCCGAAGGCACCATGATTACCCTCGACGTAATTCCCGGCGTCTACAGCATCGACTGGGTAGGCTACCAGGGCCACGTCATCCCCATCCTGGTGGGCGTGTGGATCCTCTGCTTCTTCGAAAAGCGTCTCCACAAGGTAGTCCCCGAGATGTTCGACCTCTTCCTCACCCCGCTGCTCTCGGTCTCGCTTGCGGCCTACATCACGATTCTCTTTGTTGGCCCTGTCTTCGTCTGGCTTGAGAACAACATCCTCGGCCTGCTCATGTGGCTGCTCCAGGTGCCCTTCGGCATTGGCTACATCATCATCGGCCTCATCTACTCGCCCTCCGTCGTCACCGGACTGCACCAGATGTACACCGCCATCGACGTCTCGATGCTCGCGCAGTACGGCGTCACCTACTGGCTGCCCATCGCCAGCGCTGCCAACATCGCTCAGGGCGGTGCCTGCCTTGCTGTCGCTCTCAAGACCCACTCCGAGAAGGCCAAGTCCCTCGCCGTGCCCGCTGGCATCTCCTGCCTGCTCGGCATCACCGAGCCCGCAATCTTTGGTGTGAACCTGCCCAACATGAAGCCCTTCGTGGCAGGCATGATCGGCTCCGCCTGCGGCGCCCTCTGCTGCTTCATCTTCAACCTCGCTGCGTCCGGCACCGGCGTCACCGGCATCTTTGGCGTCCTGCTCTGCATCGCCCAGCCGCTCCAGTACATCATCATGTTCGCCGTCGCCTTCGGCGTCGCGTTCGGAATCTCTTCGGCGGTGTACCGCGACAAGGACGCTGCAGCGGCACCCGAGAAGGTCGCTGCCGAGACTGCAGCCGCAGCCGATGAGGTCCGCGCCCTCGAGGCCGAGGAGAAGGCCGAGGCACCCGCTGCCGCCCCCAAGGCCGAGACGATCGGCGCGCCCGCAACCGGCACCGCTATCGCACTCACCGACGTCTCCGACCCCGTCTTCGCCTCACTTGCCATGGGCAGGGGCATCGCCGTCGAGCCCACAGACGGCAAGATCGTCTCGCCCGTCGATGGCACGGTAACCGTGGTCGCCGAGACCGGACATGCCCTTGGCCTGCTCTCCGATTCCGGTGCCGAGATCCTCATTCACATTGGCATCGACACCGTTGAGCTCAAGGGCGAGCCGTTCACGCCCTTCGCCAAGGTGGGCGACCACGTGAAGCGCGGCGACGTCCTCATGGAGGCCGACCTCGACGCCATCAAGGCAGCCGGCAAGGCGGCAACCACGATGCTCGTCATCACTAACACCGACGCGTACACCTCGGTCGACCAGCTCGCTTCCGGCGAGATCAAGGCCGGAGACGCAGCCGTAGCAACGCGCTAGGCCTAGTCCCCACACTCCACACGGGCGGTCGCCTCTGGTGACCGCCCGTCTCGCTATCAACCCATGCTCTGTTGAGAGGAGCCACATGTCCCCCACGCACGAGCGCTGGACGCCTCACTTCCACCTGGCACCACGCCAAGGATGGCTCAACGATCCAAACGGCCTCTGCCAGTTCCATGACACCTACCATGTCTTCTACCAAGCAGACCCCACTTGGCCGGCACCGGGGAAGAAGGGTTGGGGGCACTTTGCAAGCCGTGACCTTGTGAGCTGGGAAGACCTTGGCGAGCCTCTGGTTCCCTCCATCCCGGAGGATGCCGACGGCGTCTACTCCGGGTCGGCGCTCGTGGTGCCGAGCGGTGCCCCAGACGGCGGCGACCTCCTGCGTCTCTACTACACCGGCAACGTGAAGTACGAGGGCGACCACATCCACACGGGCCGTGACGCCAACGAGATCATGGTCACAAGCGAGGACGGCATCTCGCTCTCGGAGAAGGAGGTCCTGCTTCGCCCCGAGGACTACCCCTCCGACCTCACGCGCCATGTGCGCGACCCCAAGGTCTGGGAGCAGGGCGGGAGTTACTACATGGTGCTCGGCGCACGTCGCTCGGACGACGTGGGCGACGTGATTCTCTACGAGTCCACGGACGCCGTGGCGTGGAGCTACCTCGGGCGTATTGAGTCTGCACGCCCCTTTGGCTACATGTGGGAGTGCCCCAACGTCATCCAGCTGGAAGGCCGCGACTACCTCGTGGTATGCCCGCAGGGCCTCCCCAGCGAGCCAACGCGCTGGCAGAACCTCTATCAGACGGGGTACTTCCCGCTGCCCCAGAGCGTACTCAAGACCGAGCAGGTAGACGAGACAAGCTTCGTCGAGCTTGACTGGGGCTTCGACTTCTACGCGCCACAGGTCTTTGACGACGAGAAGGACCGCTGCATCCTCATAGGCTGGATGGGCATGCCGGATGCAGACTACACCTCGGCACCGGATGGGCTTTCCTGGTGCCATTGCCTCACCGTCCCACGTGAGGTCACGGTGGGAGAGAACGGCCTTCTCCGCCAGTGGCCTGTTGCCGAGATAGACGGCCTTCGCGGCTTTGCCCAGCCCGTGAGCCCCACTGCGGGCGCGATTCTCCCCCACCACCACGCCGACATCGAGCTCACCGGCATCGAGGGCAGCCTCGAGATGGGTCTCGACGGCATGCTCGAGCTCACTTTCTCGCCAGATGACAGCCTCCTGAGAATGACGTTCACCGACGAGAAGTCGGCCTCTGGTCGTACCGAGCGCGTGATGCCGCTTGAGAGCCTCCGCGAGCTCCGTGTACTGGTGGACGGCTCTACCGTGGAGGTCTACGTGAACCACGGCGAGGCGGTTCTCTCCACCAGGTGGTTCCCCACGGCCGACACGCTGCTGGTGACCCTGCACGCCAACTGCGAGAGCACATGCTCCTGGGAGATGGGCGGCGAGCCCCCACACGCGTAGCGTTTTTCGGGCGACGGCGTCGCCGGAACGGCACCGTCGCCGGAAGCGCGTTTGGGCGGAAGATACGACAAAGAGGCCCCCTCTGGAGACAAAACGTAGCCGGAGGGGCCTCTTTGTTGCAATTTGCATCATTTGGGGCCTTCCGGCGACGGTAAGATGCGCGCCGCCGGGTACGCGCCGCCAGACGCGCGCCGCAGCCCTCCTGGCGTCCTTAGAAGTCCGCGTTACCCACGGTGCGCGGGTGGGGCAGCACGTCGCGGATGTTGTCGACACCCGTGAGGTACATGACCAGGCGCTCGAAGCCCAATCCAAAGCCCGCGTGATGGCAGCCGCCATAGCGGCGCAGGTCAAGGTAGTACTTGTACTGCTCGGGGTCCATGCCCAGCTCATGGATGCGCTGCTCAAGCACGTCGAGGCGCTCTTCACGCTGAGAACCGCCGATAATCTCGCCAATGCCGGGAACCAAGCAATCCGCAGCGGCGACGGTCTTGCCGTCGTCGTTGAGGCGCATGTAGAAGGCCTTGATGTCACGCGGGTAGTCGGTCACGAACGTGGGGCGCTTGAAGTGCTTCTCGGTGAGGAAGCGCTCGTGCTCGGTTTGAAGGTCAACGCCCCAGGAGACCGGGTACTCGAACATGGTGCCTGAGTTCTGGGCGTCCTCGAGGATCTTCACGGCGTCGGTGTAGCTCACCCGTGCAAAGTCACTGGTGGCAACGTGGCTCAGGCGGTCCTTGAGGCCCTTGTCCACCCACTTATTAAAGAAGTCGAGCTCATCGGGGCAGTACTCCATCACGTAATTGATGACGTACTTGAGCATCTCCTCCGAGACGTCCATCTCGCCCTCGAGGTCGCAGAAGGCCATCTCGGGCTCGACCATCCAGAACTCGGCCGCGTGACGACGCGTGTTGGAGTTCTCGGCGCGGAAGGTGGGGCCAAAGGTGTAGACGTCACCAAAGCTCATGGCAAAGTTCTCGGCCTGGAGTTGGCCAGATACCGTAAGGTTAGTGGGCTTGCCAAAGAAGTCCTGGCTGTAGTCGACCTTTCCGTCCTCGGTAAGCGGCGGGTTTGCCGGGTCGATGGTGGTCACGCGGAACATCTCGCCCGCGCCCTCAGCGTCCGACGCGGTGATGATCGGCGTGTTCACGTAGACAAAGCCGCGCTCCTGGAAGAAGCGGTGGATGGCGAAGGCTGCCACGCTGCGCATGCGGAAGACCGCGCGGAAGAGGTTGGTGCGGCTGCGCAGGTGCTGCTGGGTGCGCAGGAACTCGCGCGTCTGGCGCTTCTTCTGCATGGGGTAGTCTGGCGCGGAGGCACCCTCAACCGTGACGGACGCGGCCTGCAGCTCGAAGGGCTGTGGGCGGTCGGGCGTGAGCTCCAGCATACCGTGAACGATGAGCGCAGCGCCCACGTTCTGCGAGACGATGCCCTCGTAGGTCTCGTCCCCAAGGCGCTCACGGTTGACAACAACCTGCAGGTCCTTGAAGCAGCTGCCATCGTTTAGGGTGACAAAGCCAAAGTTCTTCATGTCACGGATGGAGCGCACCCAGCCCGCGACGGCAAGCTCGGTGCCACCCAGCTGGTCCATGTCCGCATAGAGGGCGGCTATTCTCGCGCGATTCAAGGGACATCCTTCCTCTAGGAATTGTGTCATGCTCATTAACCGCCCTATCTTATCGCGACGCGTATACGCGAAGCCCCTCATTCTCCCCATGGAAGGAGTCGCAATCATGGATGACGCACACGTCACGGACTATGGGCTTCTCGCCCAACAGGCAGCTGCGCTTGCTGAGGGAACGCCCGGATGGCTGCCCGCGCTCGCAAACGTCGCCGCCCTCCTGGGAGAAAGCCTGCCAAACATTAACTGGATGGGCTTCTACGTTGCCACGCAAGGGCAAGGCGGCGAGAGGGACCTCGTCCTTGGACCCTTCTGGGGACGCCCCGCCTGCGTGAGCATTCCCTGGGGCGCAGGCGTTTGCGGAACGGCCGCTAAGACAGACAAGCCCCAGCTTGTACCCGACGTCCATGCGTTTCCCGGCCACATTGCCTGCGACGCCGCGTCGCGCTCGGAGCTTGTGGTGCCCATCCATGCCACCGGCCCAGGTGGCACCGCGAAGGTATGGGGAGCCCTCGACTGCGACAGCCCCATCCCCGCGCGATTCTCGGAGGCGGACCTCGAGGGCTTCTCGCTCATCGTGCGTGCCCTGGAGAGTTCAGCGAGCCTTCTTGGTCCTGCCGTGGTTCCCCCATGCCGGTAGTCGCGTAGAATCGTCTGGCGAGAGGATCGTCACCACCGAGAGGAGACGTCAATGGAGGAGTACAAGCGCCGGTTCATCGACTTCATGGTCGAGAGCAAGGTCCTTAAGTTTGGCGAGTTCACCCTCAAGAGCGGCAGGAAGTCGCCGTTCTTCATGAACGCGGGGGCTTATGTGACGGGCTCGCAGCTCAAGCGCCTTGGGGAGTTCTATGCCCGCGCCATCCACGACAACTTTGGCCTGGACTTCGACGTCCTCTTTGGGCCGGCATACAAGGGCATCCCCCTGGCGGTCTCCTGCGCCATCGCCTTCCACGACCTCTACGGCAAGGAGGTGCGCTACTGCTCCAACCGCAAGGAGGTCAAGGACCATGGCGCCGACAAGGGCAACCTTCTGGGAAGCGAGCTTAGAGACGGCGACCGCGTGGTGATGATCGAGGACGTTACCACCTCTGGCAAGTCCATCGACGAGACCTACCCCATCGTGACTGGCGCGGCAAAGGTCGAGGTCAAGGGCCTCATCGTCTCGCTCAACCGCATGGAGGTGGGCAAGGGCGGCAAGGTGAGCGCCCAGGAGGAGATCCAGGAGCGCTACGGCTTCCCCGTCGCAAGCATCGTGACCATGGCCGAGGTCGTGGAGGCACTCGACGGCACCGTGATTGCGCCGCAGCTCAAGGCAGCCATCGACGAGTACTACGAGAAGTACGGCGTGAAGTAGCACGAAGGCAACCGGCACGAGAATGCGGGGCGTCAGCACAAGCTGGCGCCCCGCATGCGTTGTACGGCAATGTCCTGCTTGCCCCGCCTATGCAGCCAGGTCGACGCGGCGGGCGGTTGCCTGCTCGAAGTCGCGGGTACCCACAAATACGTCCTGCTTGTAGGGGTTGACGCCCAACTTCCTGGCGCGATACGCAATGTGGCAGATGGCAGCGACGTTAGCCACGAGCGCAATGACGGAGACCGCGGTTGCCACGGCGGGGTTGAGCGTGGAGTGCGTCACAAAGACCGACTCCTCCTGGAACGCGGGGAATACCTGCGCGAACATGCACCAGATGGCCAGCGTGTTTGCGCGGTTCTGAATCCAGGCGCCCTTGTTCCAGAGGGCGTTTGCAACCGTGGGCGCAAGGAGCAGCGCAAGGCCGCAGTACCAGGCGTGGTGCGGCAGGCAGTTGTAGGTGTAGCAGAAGTTCCAAATGTCGTAGGCAACGATGAACACCCAGGTCATGTCGGGCCAGAGCATGTCTCGCCCGTCCTTGGAGGAGTAGACGTTCCACCAGGCTGTCATGCAGAAGATGTTGATGATGCCGGCGATGCCGTTGAAGACGTTGTTCCAGCCCGCAAGCTGGGTTGCGCCCTCAGAGGTCACCCACGTGCCCTCGCCAAGGGCAAAGAAGTGATAGGCGCTCTCGAAGTCGGAGCACACGGCAATGAGGATGTTGATGGCCACGATGGCAAACGGGAAGGCGCGGAACCAATGCGCACGCCCCAGGTTGCCCCACTAGTACTTGATGACCATAAAGCCAATGCAGCCGGCAAGTGCGGCGTACACCTTTGCATAGTGGAACCAGCTGTTCTGGTAGACGTGGGTTGGGTTGGTGAGCGCCCACTCCTGGCCCTGTGCCACGCCCACGGCGATGGCAATGCAGTATACGGTCATGGCCACGGGCAGCGCGCCGAACATGATGATGCCCCCGACCTTGGATCTGCGGGCGAACTCGTTGAGCACGATGAGCCCAACAAAGACCATCACCCATCCCAGGAGCTGGAACGGCAGGTTGACGCTGTGGTCGAACAACATGGCACTTCCTCTCTCGAGTGGTCTTGGGAAACGCTACCGTCGCGCCGTGGCGCGGCTAGTCCTGTTGGGGGCCAAGGTCGAGATGGAGGGTATCGGCGATGAGGTCGGCGACAAGCTCGTCCGAGGCGTCTGGATGGGTCCTCATGTAACTCATGAGTCCAATGATGAGGAGGTAGAACTCCTCGTAGGGATGGCGAATCTCGACGCGGTGGTACCTCGCGTACTCGGCAACCGTGGTCCTGGTGAGGTACTCAGCGAGGGTACGTGCCACCTGCTGGCTAAAGCGCTGGTAGAGAAGGGCATTCTGGCTCTTGAGGAGGTCTGTCCTAAAGCTGTCCGCATCAAAGAGGTGACGGCGTAGCATGGCGACGCAGGCCTCCAGCGCACCAGACACGTCCCCGCGCACCCGTTGTGCGTTCCACTCGCGCACCGCTGCCACAAAACGCTCGACATATGCGTCGAGAATGGCGTCGGTGACCTCATCTCGACTCGAGAAGTAATGGTAGAAGAGGCTCCGCGTGATACCAGCCCTGTCGGCGATGTCCTTCACGGAGGTGCGGTCAATCCCCCGCTCCTCGTAGAGAAAACGGGCAGCGGCAAGGATCTGCTCGCGGCGCGTCTCTGCAATCTCGCCTCGCATGGACTGTACCTCCATAGTTGACACCATGTCAACAACATGGACCCATCATAGAGTGTGAAGAGAATGTGTGGCAACGAACAGTTCCCGTGAAACGTCAACGCGCCGCAGCCATACGACCTCGACGCATAAATGAAGCGCGGAGGCCAATCGCCCCCGCGCTTCTCGGCAGTGCCTGGTTTGCGGTGACCTACATGGGCATCGTAGGCGCAATGAAGGTGCGAGCCTGGTACTCGCGGTCGAGGTCATAGAGACCCTTGGGGTCTGCACCAAAGAGCTCCATGTTCTTGACCATATCGGAGGCGTTGGTCTCCTCCTCGCCCTGCTCCTTCACGAACCAGTCGAGCAGCTGCATAGTGCGGAAGTCATGCACGTTGTAGGCGACCTGGTAGCACTCGTTGATCGAGGCCGTGATGTAGCGCTCGTGCTCGAGGCCTGCCTGGAGCGGCTCGAGGTCGTTCTTGAAGGTCTTATCGGGCTCGGCGATGGCTGCCATCTTGACCTGGTAGTCGTTGTCCAGAAGGTAACGGCGGAGAATCTTGGCGTGCGCGACCTCCTCCTGCACCTGGATCATGTACCAGTTAGCGAAGCCCTTGAGGCCGCGCTCCTCGTAGTAGTCTGCAAACGTGAGATAGAGATAGGCGGAGTAGAACTCCTTGTTGATCTGCGCGTTAAGGGCGTCGCCGACCTTCTGGTCGAGTGCCATGGCAAACCCTTCCTTCCTGCCCGGTGGGCATGTAAGCATCTGTGCCAGAGATGAGTTTACCCAGTGCGTCAAAAGACAGTCCCGCGACACGCCACCGTCACACGAACAGACCGATAAACGCGCAGGACGCCGCACCAAGGCACATGGTAACCGGCAAGGTGACAAACCACGAGGTCACAATCTTGCGCGCCGTAACCCACCGAACGCCGGCGCGACGCTTGGCGCTGCCGGCACCCATAATGGAGGTAGTGACCACCTGCGTCGTGGAGACGGGGGCACCCAAGGCGGTCATGGTCTCGATTGCTATCGCCGTAGCCATGTTCGCCACGAAGCCGATGGAGGGCTCCAGGCGAAAGACCCCCCGCCCCAGCGTCTTCATGATGCGCTGTCCACCAATCGCCGTGCCAAGCGCCATGGTGGCGGCGCAGAAGAGCTTGACCCACAGCGGCACTCCTGCGTCCTGGGAGAGCAGTCCCTCGGTGGTGAGTGCCAGCGTGATGATGCCCATCGTCTTCTGGGCGTCGTTGGAGCCATGGCTGTATGCCATGAAGGCAGAAGAGACAATCTGCAGCCGGTGGAAGAGGCCGTTCGCGTTGGCGGGAGTCCAGTTTGCAAAGAGCTCGAAGACAAGCCTCATGAAGGCAAAGCCCAGGGCAAACCCTATGAGCGGCGAGGTGAACAGGGGAATGACGACCTTCTCGACCACGCCCTCCCACCTCACGTCCGAAAACCCGTGGGTGTAGGCGATGGTTGCCCCAATGAGGCTGCCGATAAGCGCATGCGAGGAGGAGCTTGGAACCGTGAGCCACCAGGTGAGGAGGTTCCAGAAGATGGCGCCGAGCAGCGCAGCAAGAATGACGTAGAGCTCTAGCTGGACGTCGACGAGTCCGCTCGAGATGGTGCGCGCAACGCTCTCGTTGGTGAGCGCGCCAATAAAGTTCATGACAGCGGACATCGCGATTGCGACCCCGGGCGAGAGGGCGCGCGTGTAGACCGTGGTGGCAATGGAGTTTGCCGTGTCGTGGAAGCCATTGATGAGCTCGAACGCAAATGCGGTAACGAGCAGCGTGACGAGAAGGGCGCTAGGCATTCTTCACTACCACGCCCTGTACGATGTTGCCCACGGACTTGCAGCAGTCGAGCGCGGCCTCCATCCTCTCGAGGAGCATGACCCACTTCAGCGTCTCCATGGGGTCCGTCCCCACAAAGAGGTCTCCGAGGGCACCACGGTAGACCACGTCCCCCTCGTCCTCGAGCATCCCAACCGACCTCACGCGCTCCATGACCACTGGGTCCTTGTGAAAGTTGGGCAGGTGGTCGAAGAGCTCGCCAAGCTGCATGCAGGCACTCGCGGTGAGGTCTGCCATGCGGACGGCCTCGGGGTGCATCTCCTCAACGCGGAAGAGCTCGAAGCGGCGCGCGGCGCCCTCGATCTGGTCGACCACGCCGTCCATCGTGCGCGCGAGCATCGCGATGTCCTCGCGGTCGAAGGGGGTCACGAAAGACCCGTAGAGCTCGGTCAGAATCTCGGCGACGTGATGGTCGCAGTCGACCTCGTACTCCTTCATCTTGGCGATGAGGTCGCGAGACTGGGGGTAGTTGCGCACGAGCGTTGCGTAGTCCTGGCCGACCTCGGCAATCTTGTGTCCAAAATCTGCGAGGAGTCCGTAGAAGACGTCCTCCTTGTGCTTCACGCGACTCAAAGGCATGTCCCTTCATGCGAGGTACCGCCCTGAGAACAAACGGCACTGCCCGTACTTGCACAGTTGTTCGTTCCACGGCTGCCGGGAAATGTTAGCAGTTTGTAAGCCGCTGAAAGCGAAACGACTGGTACCATCTGCCGATTGACGCAATACAAACGAAATAAACGCGGTGCCTTGCGCGGGTTTAGGCCTTGGGTATGCTCGGTCTTACGGGCGGCACCGGTACCGTCCAACCACACCACATGGAAGGGATGCCACGTGACCAGGCTCATGGAATACCTGTTAGAACCACAGACTGCCGTAGTCTTTGACATAGATGGCGTACTTGCGGTCTACGAGTTTGGCGACCTCTGCCACAGCGCCTGCCCCGACGAGGAGTGGGAGGACTACGTCCGCACACACGACCCCTATGCCAGCTCGCGCCCCATTCCCCAGATTCAGCGCTTCGTGAGGGACAAAGGCGGGAACGGCGTGTGGGCTTGCTCGCAGGCAAGCGACGTCGAGGCACCTGGAAAGCGAGCCTTCGTCACGCGCTGCTACGGGCTTGCCCCCAGTCACGTCGTGACTGTTGCCCAGAAGGCCGAGAAGGTGGAGTTCCTGCGCCGGCTTGCGCAAGAGCTGAGGCTTCCCGAGAAGCGCGTCGCCATCGTCGAGGACACCGTGAAGACGCTCGACCTCATCAATCGTGAGACCGACTGCGTCACGGTTCACGTGTCGTCCTTCTTCGACTACGGGATGTAGGGCAAGCAGGAAGGCTCGCCGTACGACGCTATGCCTTGGCCTCATGTACCTCTCGCTCGGTGCCATCGGCATCGCGGATGACCTCGGCCCAGCGCTCGATGCGATCCCCGTCAAGCAGTCTGGCAGTCTCCTCGATCTTGTCGGCGAGAAGTTCGAGCGCATCCGGCGATACGGAACCGTTGGCCGCCTGCTGGGCAATTGCTCGCGCTATGTCTGCGCAGCCACGGAGCGTGTCCTGTGGGTTTTCCAAGAGCTCACCTGCCAGATATCATCGTTTTCCTGATAGACATCAGAATATTCTATTTTTGAATGTATTGGGCCGAGGTCTAAATTCCGGCCCATGTATGAGATTGCCGACAGACTCATTGGGAAGGTCCTCCGAAAGCTGAGGATCGAGTCCGGCCTGAAGCAGGATCAGGTCGCGGACAGGCTCGGCGTCAACCAGTCGATGATCTCCAAGTTTGAGTCCGGCGAGCGCTCGCTCCATCTGGGCGAGGTCTACGCATACGCCGAGGCTCTGGGCACCTCTCCACAGCGAATCCTGCAGGAGGTCTGGGACAGCCGGCACCCACCCCACGCCAAGTGACGCCCTCTCCCTAAGATCCGCTCCGCCATGTGTGAAGCCCGCCCCCACTGCCCTATGCTGGTATCCGTCATACCACAGGTCTAGGTACGGGAGGGCAAAGTGGACGAGAAGACCCACGCTACGGATTCGCGCCTCGTTCTCATATCCAAGGCACAAGACCTTCTCGCCAATGACAGCTATACGCTCTCCCGCCTGCTCACTCCCGCTGAGCTCGCGCAAGCTTCCGCACGCGAAAACCCCGCCGAGTACCTTGCCGGCCACCTCGCCGCAAAGGCCGCGGCAGCAGATGCGCTCGCCAGACTCCTCCCAGAGGGCTTGGCCGTAGATCCTCTGGAGCTCGAGACGCTCGATGCCCCCTCGGGGGCGCCTGTGTGCACGGTACACGGGAGCCTGAGTGCCGCCATGGCCGCACGCGGAATGAGCGCCCCGCGGGTCTCGATCACAAACGAAGCGGGGGCAGCGCTGGCAATTGCCGTCATCGTGGCCCCTGCGGCAGGGGGCGAGGGAGCGTGATCTTTGGCCAGCCACTAGCGGTTGGAGACCTCGTGCTGAAGAATCGCCTTGTCATGGTGCCCATCGCCACGGGGAGGGCGGACGAGCGGGGCCATGTCACACAGAGGCTCTGCGAGCACTACGCCGCTCGTGCACGCAGGGGCTATCTGGGTCTTGTCGAGTGCGGCCACCACTTTGTGTGCGACGAGGGACGCGCAACCTCACGCCAAGCCTCTATCGCACACGACGATGACATCGAGAGTCTCAAGTTGGAGGCTGCCGCTGTGCACGCCGAGGGCACCCCCGTCTTTGTGCAGCTCTCGCACGCAGGGTCGGCCACCACCAAGGCCCTCACGGGCACCCTCCCCCTGGCCCCCTCTGCCGTCACCTGCCCTGGCGCCAAGGTTGGGCACCCGCTTCCCCGCCCCATGGATGCAGAGGACATCGCTCGCGTGCCCAGCCTCTTCTCGGCCGCGGCGCGACGGGCTCGCATGGCTGGCTTTGACGGCGTCGAGATCCATGCCGCCCACGGGTACCTCTTGGACCAGTTCCTCTCGCCCCTCACGAACCATCGGCGCGATTCCTACGGCGGTCCGCTTGAGAACAGGGCCCGTCTCCTCGTGGAGGTCGTATCCGCGGTCCGGGCCGAGCTGCCGTCAGGCTACCCGGTCTCGGTGCGCTTGGGCGGCTGCGACTACCTGTCCGGAGGCAACACCATCGCAGACGCCGTGGCTCTCGCGCGCCTGGTCGAGGCCGCCGGCGCAGGCCTCATCTCCGTCTCGGGGGGCATGTGCTACTACGGGAGGCCCGGCCTCGAGGACACGCCCGGCTGGTTCGCGGACTCCTCGACCCCCATCCGCAGCGCCGTGGACGTGCCCGTGCTGCTGGCGGGAGGAATCAAGACGGGCGCCGCAGCAGAGGAACTCCTCGAGCGCGGCGCGTGTGACCTCGCGGGCATTGGACGCGCGATACTGAACAGGCCGGCGTGGGGCAAGCGCGAGACAACAAAGCTCGGCGCCGCGCGCAATCACGGGGCCACATCTACAAAATAGCAACCAGCCTTTGGCCAAGGAGGAATGCATGGACGAGAGCGACAGGAAGCTCGCAGAGCAGTTGCGTGAGCAGCTCGAGGCAAACGGGGCGAGAACCGCATTCGATAGACCCCAGGACACGGGGCAGGGTGAGCAGGACGATGCCGGCAGTCTCGTGGAGGGGCCGTTTGCCCAGGCGATGGCAGCATACCGCCAGGCCAAGCGCTCGGGTGACACCGAGGCCACGGCGGCGGCAGAGCGCCACCTCCAGGACGTCGTGCGCGCCGAGCTCGCCGGTGGGGCCGAGCCCTGCTCGGGAGACGAGCGATGAGCGGCGCTGCTGCCGGAGGCGCTTCCGAGCCCATCCCCGTCGACCTCGGCCCCAACGGACCGGGCTCGCTGGGATGCCTCATCCCCTGGCCAGACGACGAGACCTACCCCAACATTCCCGCCGAGGACGCACTCGAACTCTTCCTTGGATGGGTCGAGTCGCGCGGCATGCAGCTCTGGGATCACCAGGAGGAGGCACTTCTCGACATAGCAGCCGGCGACCACGTTATTCTGGGAACCCCAACCGGCTCGGGCAAGAGCATGGTGGCCGTGGGGATGCTCTTCATAGCCAACTGCACGAATCGCCGAGCCTATTACACTGCGCCCATAAAAGCGCTGGTCAGCGAGAAGTTCTTCAACCTGGTTGACCTCCTTGGCAAGGACAACGTGGGTATGATCACGGGTGACGTTGTGATCAACAGCGAGGCGCCCGTGATTTGCTGCACCGCCGAGATCCTTGCCCAGGACGCGCTGCGCTTTGGCGAGCACGCCGACATCGGTTGCGTGGCCATGGACGAGTTCCACTTCTACAGCGACCGCGACCGCGGCTGGGCGTGGCAGGTGCCGCTCCTTGCGCTTCCCCACACGCAGTTCCTTCTCATGTCAGCCACCCTGGGTGACGTAACGGACATCGCCAACGCGCTGGAGGAGCACACCGGCCGGGCTGTCGACCGGGTGCTCGACGCGCCAAGGCCGGTGCCCCTCTCATATGAGTTTGTCGAGACGCCGCTCGAGGGCACCGTGGAGCTGGCGCTGCGCGACGGCGACGCACCTCTCTACATCGTGCACTTCTCGCAGGAGGCCGCCCTCAAGAGCGCCCAGGCGCTTTCGAGCTATGGCGTCTCCTCCAAGGAGCAGCGCGAGGCCTTGAAGGACGCCGTCAAGGGGGTGCGCTTCACCACCACCTTTGGCAAGACCCTGAAGCGCCTCATCCTCACGGGCGTGGGTGTGCACCACGCCGGCATGCTGCCGCGCTACCGTCTCCTGGTGGAGAAGCTCGCCCAGCAGGGACTCCTTCCCGTGATCTGCGGCACCGACACGCTTGGCGTGGGCATCAACGTCCCCATCCACACCGTGCTTCTCACCCAGCTCACCAAGTACGACGGGCGGCATATGCGCCGTCTCAACGCGCGCGAGTTCCACCAGATTGCAGGCCGCGCCGGACGTGCGGGCTTCGACACGGAGGGGCGCGTCATCGCCGAGGCCACCGAGTACGACATCGAGCGCGCCAAGGCCCTCGCCAAGGCCGGCGGCGACCCCAAGCGCGCCAGGAAGATCAAGGTGAAGACCCCGCCATCGGACTTCGTTGGCTGGAACAAGCAGACCTTCGAGTGGCTCATCGCGGCGGAGCCCGAGAAGCTCCGCCCACGCCTGCGCATCACGCACTCCATGGTCCTCGCCGAGATCGAGCAGGGCGGGGACGCCTGGGCGCGAACCCACAAGCTCATCGAGGACTCGGCACAGACCCCCGAGGAGAAGGCCGCCCTCTCACAACGCACCGACGAGGTCTTTGCGACCCTCATCGACGCCGGTGTGGTGGAGTGCCACGAGGAGGAGGACGGCACCACCTCCTACCTGCTCACCGTTGACCTCCCCGAGGACTTTGCCCTCGACCAGCCCCTCTCGCCGTTCCTTCTCGCCGCCATCGAGCTTCTGGACCCCGAGAGCGAGGCCTACGCGTTGGACCTCATCTCGATGGTCGAGGCCACGCTCGAGGACCCGCCACAGATCCTGCGCGCGCAGGAGCGGGAGGCGCGTGGCGCGGCGATAGCCGCCATGAAGGCAGAGGGCATCGAGTACGAGGAGCGCATGGAGCGCGCGCAGGAGGTCACCTACCCCAAGCCGCTCGAGGATCTTCTCGACGCGGCCTTTGCGGAGTACTGCGAGAAGGTCCCGTGGGCAAGTGACTATTGTCTGCGCCCAAAGAGCGTCCTGCGCGACATGGTCGAGACGGCAAGCGACTTCAAGACCTACATCGGGCGCTACAAGATAGCCCGCTCGGAGGGCACGCTCCTGCGCTACCTCTCCGACGCCTACCGCGTGCTAGACCGCACGATTCCCGCCGAGAAGCGTGACGAGCGCCTGGACGACATCGTGACCTGGCTCAGGCTGGTCGTGCGCACCACGGACTCCTCGCTCGTGGACGAGTGGGAGGGCGCAGGCGTCGAGGACGGCGCCGCGATTGCGGCACCCACGGCGGACGAAGTCGTCCACGACAGGCGCGGGCTCACCCTCCTCGTGCGAAACGCGCTCTTCGCCCGTGTTCGACTGGCAGTGCTGGGGAAGGTCGAGGAGCTCGGCGACCTCGACGCAGACTGGGGCTACCGCTCAGTCGTGTGGCAGCAGGCCCTCGACGCTTTCCACGCCGTGCATGAGCAGATACTGCTTGACGCCGACGCGCGCTCCTCCGCCTACCTCGACATCGACGAGAAGGACGAGAAAACCGACCACGTCTGGCACGTGCACCAGGTGTTCCGCGACTCCGATGACGACCACGACTTTGGCATCTGGGGCGACGTCGACCTCGACGCCACGCAGGACGAGGGGGCCGTTGTCTTTAAGACCTATCGGGTGGGCTTTGTGGACACACTCGCCTAGGCAATCTGCCGTTCGGGGGCGCGGGACGCACATCTCGCGCCTTTCTCGTCCACAACGACGTCGGGGCGGGTAGAACCATCCCGTAGGGCAGCGTCCGCTCGTTGCCCGCTGGCACGCTCACAAGGGAGGACGTCATGGCAGAGACAACCCAGACCTACCAGGACCTCGGATACGACAAGATCTTTGTGTCGCTCGACGGGACGGAGCGTCAGTCCAAGGTGCTCCATCGCGCAATCGTGATGGCGGCAAATGACAACGCGGAACTCTACATCGGTCACGTCATCGACTCGACCGCACTCGAGACCGCAGGCACCTATCCAGTCGACCTCATCCCCTCGCTGGAGAAGGACTTCCGCGACTCCATAGCGGAGCAGGTCGCCGAGGCGGAGGCGGAGCCGCAGATCAAGAGCGTCAAGGTCATCGTTAAGGCGGGGCGCATTCGCGAGGCCCTGAAGGACGACATGCTCGACGTCATCAAGCCCGACCTCGTCATTTGCGGCGCGCGAGGGCTCTCGTCCATCAAGTACGCAATTCTCGGCTCCATCTCCACCTTCCTCACGCGTTCCACGACCTGTGACGTGCTCGTGGTGAAGTAATTTGCGCGCGGCTGGCCTCTTGCCGCTCACGGATTTCTTTGGTACCTTCGCGGCATCCCACAGAAATCCCATAGCTTGTTCTTTTCCTAAGACAATATGGCTTGGTTTTCAACAAAGTAGCTGGTAACAGTCGTGTTTTTTCCTGCGGCCCCTCTCGACGAGAGGGGCCGCAACCCTATACAACGACTTGAGACTTTTGCAGGAAACGTGATACCTCACTTTTCACGCTAAGGTTATCTAACTGCACTCTTGGCATGTTCTTGCCAGGGCACACCGTAAACGTCGGCCACGGAGGTAACCTTTGTCGTTCTCGTCTTCAACCAGAAACGGAGCCATCGCGCTTGCTCTCGCCTGCACTCTGGCGGTTGGCATGGGCGCGGCAAGGCCCGCCGTCGCCTTGGGCGAAACGCTTGATGACCTCGAGGCAAAAGTCGAGCAGACAAACGACGAGCTCACCGCAGCCAACGACAAAGTGACCCAGATTCAGCAGCAAGTCGATGACAACCAGCAGCGCATCGCCGAGATCGAGGCGCAGCTACCGGACGCTCGCGCTGCTGCCGCGCAGAGCATCCGTGCCCAGTACAAGATGCAGCAAGGCTCTCAGGGCCTCGTCGAACTGGTTCTCTCGTCTGAGAACTTCTTCGACTTCCTGTCCACCATCCAGTTCCTGGATTCGGTGACCTCGTATAACACCGACCAGATTCAATCGCTTGTCGACCTAACGACCGAGCTCACCAACACACGGACAGATCTCAACTCGCAGCTCTCGCAGGCCGAGACCGAGCGCCAGAATGCCCAGGACGCCCTTGACTCGGCGGTAGCGGCGCGCACGGCACTTCAGCAGGAGATGGCTGCCGAGCAGGCCAGGCAGGAGGCCGAAGCCGAGGCGGCACTTCAGGAAGCAGAGCAGAACGAGGGCCAGACCTTCCAGACCGAGTCGGGCAACACGGCAACAGTCCAGGTGCCCGAATCCTCAAACAGCTCCTCAAGCGATTCCGGAAATTCCAGCAACTCCAACAGCTCTAGCGAAAACGTCAACTGGCAGAGCGATAAGGACGGCTTTGTGGCGAAGTGGAGCACGCGCATTGATGCCTACCTTGCTGGCTCGCCGCTCGCGGGCTACGGCAGCGCCTTCGCCGCTGCAGCTTGGGACTACGGCGTCGACCCGCGCCTCTCGCCCGCAATCTCTGCCGTCGAGAGCAGCAAGGGACTCTATTGCGCGTACTCCCACAACGCCTGGGGCTGGGGCAGCGTAAGCTGGGGCAGCTGGGAGACGGCCATTTATGCGCACACTGCCGGTCTGGCTTCCGGCTACGGCGGCTACCTCACCTACTCCATGGCACAGAAGTACTGTCCACCCAATGCGTCGGCCTGGTACTCCTCCGTGGCGGCCAACATGGCCATGATCTAGAAGGAGCTTCTAAAAGAAGCCCGCAATTTGGCGAGGCGAAGAGTCCGCTGGGCGTCTGCGCTTCTTGCATGCCCCGATTTACGTCCTAAATCGGACTTCTGTGTAAGCGCATCCCTGCCTTTGGGGTCGGCGCGGGGCGCGGTGGGGTGTCTAGGGAGCCAACGGCGGAGCGTCAACAGGCGATATGTAGCCTGGCGCCACCCGTCCGCGCCTCACGGGGCGCGAACCTCCCCCTGCGGCAAGAAAATAACCCACATATCTCGGCCTCTGCACGTAATTCTGGCACTCCTCCTTGCGCGGACGTGGGTCGAAGACCGGGCCGGCTGGGTGGAACGCCGCGTTGCCCACTCCGGGCGCGGCCTTCTCGCCAGACTTGCAGATTTCGATTGGTTAAAGGTGGCTAAACGATCGGAATCTGCAAGCTCGGTGCTTGGCTGCAATTATCGATTGGTTAGCGACCGCCAAACGATTGGAAAATGCAAGTTGCCGAGATGAATGCACACTCACACATCTCTACGCCGTGAGATACACCATCGCAAGCACCAGCGCGAAGCCAGCAAGGTCCGCCGGCGAAAAGCTCGTGCCAAGCCACAGAATCGAGGTCACTGTCGCAGTAAGTGGCTCGATGGTTCCCAAAAGACTCGCGCGCATCGAGCCCGCGTCCTTCACGCCTTGCAGATACAGCGCGTACGCTCCAAAGGTCCCCACAACGACCATGAAGGCGAGGAGCGCCACGGCAATCGCATCAAGCTGTGGCATATGCTCCCATGGACGGTAAATCACAAACAGAATGACTCCCGAGAAGAGAAACGCCAGACCGTTCACCACGAAGTTGCCCCACTTGGCAAGCTGGCGAGCCGGCAGAATCGAGAGGCACGCCGAGGCAGCCGCGCAGAGAAGCCCCCACACAAGACCACCCAATGGCAGGCTGAGCTGCCTGGGATTGCCTCCCGTTGCCAAAAGATATGTGCCAACAAGCGCAAATACCACGCCCAGCACCTCTCGCCTCTTTGGCCCGCGACGCATCTTTATGCATACATAGGCGAGAACGGCGAGCATTCCCAAGCTCTGCATGACCGTAGCCGTGGCTGAGTTGGTCCAGTTGATGGCCTCGAGGTACGCCACCTGGGAGAAGAGAATGGCACCAAGGCTCACGCCAAAGATCCCCAGAAGCGAATGCGGGTCGCGCAGCGCACATGTAACCTGCCCCTTGCTGGTGACCCTCGCCGCAGCGAGGAAGAGCCAGCATGCAGTGAGCTCGCGCAAGCAGGCAAGCCAGAGCGGGTCGACGGCATACGAGTCCATCAGCAGCTTGGAGACCGTGCCGTTGATGCCCCAGAAGGTGCCGCCCACGAGCGTGCACGCCACGCCGCGAAGGATTTGCTTGCGGCGTTGCTCGTCACTGAGCGGCATTTCCCCTGTCATCGAACAGTCCTCGCCCTTCTCGAATGAGACAGAGGGACTGTCCCTCTGTCTCATTTGTTCGCAGCGACATGTGATTCTACAGCGGAACGCTGCCGCGTCGGCGCGCCAGTCTGCATGCACGAGAAAACGGGCACCATACCTTGCGTGCTAAGCTTCTTCTCGGAAAACGGTAAGCGGCCCAGACCGCATTGGCCACAGGGTTGTCTACAGCCCCTACCACCCCTGCGCCACAAGGAGGAACCATGGCATCTGAAGACACCATCGCACCATCTGAGCGCGACTTCCTCACGCCCGACCCGTCACTTGCCCCCGGCAGCGTGCATGCCGGCTTCGAGGTGGTTTCCGCGACGCCTGTCCCGGAGGTCTCCGGCACCATCTACGTGATGCGCCACCAGGCGTCGGGCGCCCGCGCCATGTGGATTGCGTGCGCCGACACCAACAAGTCCTTCTCGATTGCCTTCAAGACGCCTCCGGCAGACGACACCGGAGTTTTCCATATCATCGAGCACTCCGTGCTCTGCGGCTCGGACGCCTATCCCGTGAAGGAGCCCTTCGTCAATCTGCTCAAGACATCCATGCAGACCTTCCTCAACGCCCTCACCTTCCCGGACAAGACCATGTACCCGGTCGCCTCCACCAACACCGCCGACCTCGAGAACCTCATGGGCGTCTACCTGGACGCGGTTCTCCATCCCGCGATCTACTACCGCCGTCGCATCTTCGAGCAGGAGGGCTGGCACCTCGAGGCGGCAGACGACGGCTCGCTCTCGTACAACGGCGTGGTCTTCAACGAGATGAAGGGCGCCCTCTCCAATCCGGACGAGATTTTGAGCCTGGCCCTCTCTCGCGCGCTCTTCCCCGAGAGTCCCTACCGCTTTGAATCCGGCGGCGCACCACGCTCCATCCCCACCCTCACCTACGAGGGCTTCCTCGATGCCCACGCGCGCCACTATGCGCTCCCCAACAGCTACACCATCCTCTACGGAGACATGGACATCGACCGCGAGCTGGCCTTTATTGACGAGCGCTTCCGTAATGCCGAGGATCGACACGCCGGCGCGCCCAATCTCCTGCCACTCCAAGCGGCAGTCACCGCCGCTCCCGTGAAGGTCGAGATGGCAACCACGCCCGACAACGCCTCGGTAGGCCTTGCCTACGTGGTGGCCACGTCCAACCAGCGCGAGCGCGTGCTTGCCGTTGACGTGCTTCTCGACGCGCTCTGCGGCTCCAATGAGGCTCCTCTCAAGCGCCGTGTGCTCGACGCAGGCCTCGCAGATGACTTCCAGGCGCTGCTCATCGATGGTGTTGCCCAGCCCGAGATCGTCTTCCAGCTCAAGGGCGCCCACGAGGGCGTTGCGGCACGTTTCCGCAAGCTCATCGAGGACTCCTGCCGCGAGTTCGCCGAGAGCGGCATCCCGCGCGACAAGCTCGAGGCATCCCTCGCCCAGGCGGAGTTCAACCTGCGGGAGCGCGACTTTGGCTCCTGGGCAACCGACGGCGTGGCCCTCTCCATGCAGGCGCTCTCGAGCTGGCTCTACGATGACAGCCATCCCTTTGACTATCTGCAGTACGAGGACGCCCTTGCCGACCTCAAGAGGGGCCTTGATAACGACCTCTTCGAGCGCCTCCTCGAAGAAATCGTGTGCGAGAACCCCCACTCCGCAGTGGCCGAGCTCGTTCCCACCGAGAGTGGAGATGCGGCCGAGGAGGCAGAGGAGCTTGCCCAGCTGCGTTCAAAGATGAGCGACGAGGACGTCGAGGCGGTTCGCAACGAGGTTCAGGCGCTTCGTGCCGAGCAGGAGGCACCGGACTCCCCGGAGGCACTGGCAACGCTGCCCACGCTCACCGTGGCAGACATCGAGCCCGCGCGCCCCGAGCCAGAGGCAAAGGACGTCGAGGCGCCGCTCCCCTGCATTGCGCACGAGCTTGACACCCGCCGCATCGACTACGTCTACTACTACTTTGGCCTGCGTCGCGTTGGCTTTGCGGAGCTGCCTTACGTTGGCGTGCTCACAGACCTCCTCGGCAAGCTCGACACCAAGCTCCACACGGCCTCCGACCTCGACACGATGGTCGAGGCCAACCTCGGCAACCTCGGCTTTGGCTACGAGACCTACGGGCGCGACGATGACCTCTCGTACGCCCGTCCCATGCTCGTGGTGAGCGCAAGCGCACTCTCCGAGAAGGTCGATGCCCTGGCGAGCGTCCCGCAGGAGGTCTGGGGCAAGACCCTCTACCTCGATGGCAGCCGCATGCGCGACATCCTCACGCAGCGCAAGATTGCCATGGAGCAGTACTTCGTGAACTCCGGCCACGCGGCCTCCTCTGCCAGGACGTCGAGCTACTTCTCGTCCGCGGCTGTTGCTTCGAGCCAGATGGGCGGCATCGAGTACTACCTCTTCCTCAAGAAGCTGCTCGCCAACTGGGACCGCAGGCTCCCCGCACTTCAGGAGATCCTCCCCAACCTCGCCGACCGCATCTTTACCGCCGACGAGGTCACGGCGAGCTTCACCGGCCCCGCCGAGGACCGCGAGCGCTTCTGGGAGCTTGGCGGCACGCTTGGCCTCGAGGAGCAGGGCGAGAACGTCTGCGAGCACAGGCTTCAGGTTCCCGCACCAAAGACGGCGCGCGAGGGCTTCGTGATCCCCTCCAACGTCTCCTTCGTCGCCCGTGGCGCCGCCCCAACCCCTGCGGACAACGGAACCCTTGGCACCTGGCAGGTTGCAACCCGCGCCCTCTCCTTCGGCTACCTCTGGAACGAGGTCCGCGTGAAGGGAGGCGCCTACGGCGTGGGCTTCAAGCACACCACCGAGGGGATCCGCCAGTTCTGGTCGTTCCGCGACCCCAACGTGGCAGACACCCTCGATCGCTACGATGGCGCCGCCGTGTGGCTAGCCAACTGGACGCCCACAGACGACGAGCTCTCCGGCTACATCGTCTCGTCCGTTGCCGCGCAGGACGCGCCCGAGAAGCCCCGCACGCTCGCCCGCAGGCAGGACATGCAGCGCTTCAATGGCAGGCCGGCCAACTGGAGAAACCTCATCCGCCAGCAGGAGCTTGACACCACCGCCGAGAAGGTGCGCACCCTCGCCCCGTCGCTCGAGCCCAGCGCGTCGCCCGCAGGCATTTGCGTCTTTGGGCCCCGCGAGGCCATCGAGGCATCGGGACTCGACCTCGACGTGCATGAGCTCGTCGGCAGCGAGGAGGCATAGCGTGGCCGGCGCGTCCGCAGGCGAGCGCCTCATAGGCTGGTACGGTGGCGTGGCCGAGAAGAACCTCTCGACCCGCCCCGGCTTTGTGCGCAACTGGCTCATGCTGGGCTTCCAGGCCATGCGCGGAAAGGTCCACGTTGCCCCCTACGGCGACCTCCTGCCCTCGGGCAACCACGGCTACCAGCTGTTCATGGATTCGGTCGTGGGGGCGCTCGCGGACTTCGACAACGCCGTGGTCACGAGCATCTTCACTCCCAACGAGATATTCCACGCGCTGGGCGCGCGTCCCGTGACGGCTGAGGCCGTTGCCTCCTTCGCGAGCGGCGCGCAGGCAGAGGGAGGCTTCATCGCCGCGGCAGAGGGGCGGGGCATCCCCGAGACCTATTGCTCCTACCACCGCATCCTCATGGGCATGGCAACCTCGGGCGTGCTGGGCAAGCCCCGCATGCTCGCAAGCTGCTCGGTAGCCTGCGATGCCAACAACCTCACCTTCAAGACCCTGGCCCGCCACTGGGACATCCCCCACGTCTATGTGGATGTCCCCTATGACGTCTCGCGCGACTCCGTCCTCTACGTCGCCGACGAGCTGCGAGAGATGGGCAGGGTCGCCGAGGCGGCGTTCTCGCACACGCTCGACGAGGAGCGCCTGCGAGAGGCCTGCGCGTGCTCCGAGCGCACCATGAACGCGCTTGCGGCAACGCTCCCCACGCGCCGCGGACGCTACCTCGCCAACACCATGACCATCGACATGATGGAGATGCTCGACCTTCACCTGTCGCTCGGCCTCCCCGAGTGCGAAAGACTTGCGGAGGAGATGCGGCGTGACTTCCTCGCCGCCGCGCCCTACGAGGGCGTGAACCTGGTATGGGCGCATGTCTCGCCATACTTCCTGGAGTCTCTGGGCGAGCTCGTGAACACCAGCCAGACTGCCCAGATCATGGCGTCCGACATGATGTTCGAGCACGTCACCGTCGGCGATGCGTGGTTTGATGCGACGAGCCCCTACGAGTTCATGGCGGAGCGGCTGGTGCGCAGCTGCTTCAATGGGCCGGCTACGCGTCGGGCAGATTGCATCGAGCATCTCGCCCGCGAGACCAACGCAGACGCCGTGGTGCTCTTCTGCCACTGGGGCTGCAAGCAGACTGCGGGTGCCGCGCAGCTCGTACGCCGGCAGCTCGAGGGGGCGGGCTGGCCAGTTCTGGTGCTCGACGGGGATGCCTGCGACCGCGCCAACTGCATGGAGGGCCAGATGTCAACGAGGTTCTCGGCCTTCCTCGAGATGGTCGAGAAGCGCAAGCAGGACGAGAAACGCAGGTAGCCTGGAAGCCAGCTGCGGCCTGGACCGCACCTCGTAAACAGGAAACGTATTGGGAATGGGAACCATGCCATCTGAACAGCGCGAACGTCGGGAAGTCTTCTATGCCTGCAAATACACGCCCATAGAGCTCCTCGCGGGCTTTGGTGCCACGCCCCGCATCGCCGAGGCGGACGTCGCCTCCTTTGCGTATGCCGATGCGCTGGCCCACCCCAACCTGTGCGGCTACGGCAAGGGCCTCATCGAGCGCATGATGGCGTCCGACGTCCACGAGGCGGTGCTTGTGACCTGCTGTGACGTCGTCCGCCGCGTCTACGACGTGCTCAAGGCATCCGGCTGCATGGACTTTGTGTACCTGCTCGACCTGCCTCATCGGCGTGGGCCGGCCGAGGTCGCGCTCTTCCGTCGCCGGCTGCGGGCGCTCGCGGATGCCTACGCCGCGCATACCGATGCGCAGTTCGATGTGGGTGCCGCGTGCGCCGCATGCGGGACGGGTGTCGGACGCGCGGACGACCGCGTGACGCTCCTCGGCGCGCACGCCTCGGCCTCTCTCGTCGCGGAGGTCGAGAGGGGTGTGGGCATGCCGGTAGAGAATGCCACCTGCACGAGCAGGCGCCTTCGCGTCTCTCCTCCACCGCAGCTTGCGCGGGCGTCCTCAGACCCCGCATGCAAGGCGGGCTGCGAGGGAGGCACCTCTGGCGCAACGCCCGCACAGGATCCCCTTGACGCGTTCCTCGACTGGTACGCCCCAGCCCTTCTCGGCCAGATTCCCTGCATGCGCATGGATGACATCGCCGAGCGAGACGAGCTTGTGGGAGAACGCGGGCAAAGGGGCATCGTCTACCACACCATGAAGTTCTGCGACTACTACGGCTTCGAATACGGAGCACTTGCTGAGAAGGACGAGGTCCCCATGGTAAAAATCGAGACGGACGGCACGTCGCAGAGCGAGGGTCAGCTGCGCACGAGGCTCGAGGCGTTTGGAGAGACGCTACGCGCACGCGGTGGGGCGGCGCACCAGGACGAGGCGACGCGCACTACGGCTACCGCACCAGACGCGCCAGCTGGAACGACCTACGTCATGGGCGTTGACTCCGGTTCCACGTCGACCGACGTCGTGATCATGGATGCCGATCGCCAGATTGTGGCCACGGCCATCGTCCCCACCGGCGCCCGTGCCGCCGACGCCGCCGTACGCGCGATGGACGAGGCGCTCGCCCAGGCGGGAATCGCCCCAAGCGACGTGGCCCTGCGCGTCTCGACCGGCTACGGCCGCGACAACATCGAGGGGATGGACTCCTCGGTCACCGAGATCACCTGCCACGCACGCGGAGCCCACTACCTCGCCCCCGACGCGCGCTCGGTCATCGACATCGGCGGTCAGGACTCCAAGGTCATCCACCTGAACGCCAACGGAAGCGTGGCGGGCTTCGTGATGAACGACAAGTGCGCCGCAGGTACCGGCCGCTTCATGGAGGCCATGGCGCGCGTGCTCGAGATGGACCTCGACGAGTTCTGCCGCCGGGGGCTCGAGTGGCGCCACGAGGTGCGCATCACGAGCATGTGCACCGTGTTCGCCGAGAGCGAGGTCGTCTCGCTCGTGGCCGCAAACACGCCCACGCCCGACGTCATCCATGGGCTCGACGTCTCGGTGGCGAGAAAGACCGCCACGCTCGCAAGCCGCGTTGGCGCGGAGCCACCCTACCTCATGACCGGCGGCGTCGCCCAGAACGAGGGCGTCGTGCGCGCGCTCTCCGAGGTGCTCAAGGCTCCGGTGGCCACGCACGA
This sequence comes from Olsenella sp., assembly GCA_022648325.1. Taxonomy (GTDB): domain Bacteria; phylum Actinomycetota; class Coriobacteriia; order Coriobacteriales; family Atopobiaceae; genus Tractidigestivibacter. The sequence goes on along the minus strand of JALCMG010000003.1, from coordinate 18,395 downwards.
GGACTCGCAGCTCTGCGGCGCCATCGGCGCGGCCCTCATCGGCCTCGAGTCGCTGGGGAAGCGGGAGTAAGGCAAGGCCCCCTCGCCGGCGTCACGGGACGAGCCTAGATGAGAAGGTCTTCCAGCGCAAGCTTAGGCACGTGATGGGTACCCTCGGCATCACGCCAGTAGGCAAGACCGTGCTCGGTTTCGCTCGCTTCGAGAACCACGCGCTCGCCGCGCACGCCCACCGCCAGGATGAGCTCGGCCGTGTAATCCTCGGCCGAGACCCCCATAACGTCGTTGACGTCGGGGTCAAAGCTCCTCATCATGCAGCACCCAAGCCCTCTGGAGGCCGCCGCCAGCGCGATGGTCTGCGCTGCAATGCCAGTGTCGATGAGGCGCATGGCGTTTGTGGCAAGCGCCTTTGGGGCGCACACCGCAATGTAGCCCGTTGGCCTCTCGCCCACCTCCGGGCCGTCCCAGTCGCGATAGAGCGCGGCCCAGCGCAGGCGTGGGAAGACCACCGAGCGCTCCGCGGGGTCTACGACGATGTGGAAGCGCAGGGCCTGCATGTTGTTTGCCGAGGGAGCAAAGCGCGCTGCGTTCACCAACGCGGCGAGGTCACCGTAGCACAATGGCTCCTCCTCGGCGAAGCGACGGTACGTACGCGAGGATTTCACCAGGTCCTGAAAGTTCTTCGAGTTCATGTCCCCACCCCCTTGCCGGGCATGCCCGACAGACTGCCGTTGGGGCCGATCCCCGACGGCGCAAACGCAGACGAGGCTCGGCCAAGCGCTCGCAACGACGCTAGACCTCAGCCTCGCCAATCCCCCTGCACGCTTCGCGCAGCCGCTCCGGAGGCATGACCAGAGCAAAGCGCACGTACCCCTCTCCCGAGGGACCAAAGCTTGCGCCTGGTGTCACAATGACGCCGGCCTTCTCCATAAGCTCGAGTGCAAATTCCTTCGAGTCCATGCGACCGTGCGGGATGCATGCCCACACAAACATGGAACCGTGAGCGTTGGGGCGCCCCCAGCCAACCGTCTCGAGACCATCGCAGAGAGCATCCCGGCGCTCCTGGTAGAGAAGGCGCTGGCGCTCCACGGAGTCACGGGGGCCGGTGAGGGCGGCGATGGCCGCGTCCTGCTCGGGCAGGAACATGCCAAAGTCAACCTGGCTGCGAAGCTTGCGCGTGGCGGCCACGATGTCCTCGCGACCAACCAGGAACGACAAACGCGCGCCGGTCACATTGAAGGACTTGGAGAGCGAGAGGAACTCCACGCCCACGTCGAGGGCACCGGGATAGTCGAGGAAGCTGCCACCGGCAGGGCCATCGAAGATGATGTCGGAGTAGGCGTTGTCATGGATGATCACGATGTCATGCGCCTTGGCAAAGGCGATGATCTGCTCGTAGACCTCGGGCGTGCCAACGGAGCCAACGGGGTTCGCGGGAAGCGAGACGACCATATACCGGGCTGCGTCCGCCACGTCGTCAGGAATGCCCTCCACCCACGGGAGGAAGTTGTGCTCTGCCGTGAGCGGATAGTACCAGGGCTTTGCTCCTGCAAGAAGCGTTCCCGTGGCAAACACCGGATAGCACGGGTCGGGAATGAGGGCAACGTCGCCTGGGTCTGCGAGCGCAGCGCACACGTGCCCCATGCCCTCCTGCGTCCCGCGGCAGCTCATGACCATCGAGGGCGTGATGCCCTCGACGCCAAAGCGCGAGCGGTAGTAGTCACAGACCGCTCGAAGTAGCTCGTCCTTATCGTGCAGGGCGTACTTCCAGTTGGCGGGATCTTCGGCGCTCTTCCTCAGCGCTTCTATGACGTGACGCGGCGGCTCGAAGTCCGGCGTGCCAACCGAAAGGTCAAACACCTCCCGACCCTGAGCCTCGAGCTCGCGCCTCTTGGCGTTGAGTGCGGCAAAGACCTCGTCGCCAAAGAGGTCGAGCCTCCTGGAGAACTGCATACGCACCTCTTTCCGGATGCTGAAGTTATGTACGCAAGGACTGTAGCCCACCGGCCGGTCGCAATAGACATCCGGAGGCAATGACGCGCTCGATTGTTACATTGGGCGGGGCAGGCGGTCGTGCGTCGGCGGGATAACGGTACCGTCGATGCGCGTGCGAACCCCTTGAGACCGCGTTGTTGGGCACTGGGCACAGATTGGTTCGAGACACACAGGGGTCCCTTCACCGTTCACCGAAAATCAAGTCGACAAGTGGCAGCGTTATCTTAAATGTTTGAACTTCTGCTCTTTTCTCACCTGCGATGACCTTGCGATATTCCGACGCAGCGTGAAATATCGAAATGCAATATCGGGTATTTATCTCACTGTATGGGCACAAGATGTTGTGTCATAGTAGTCAGCGGCGCGGTACAGCAGCGCCGCGACGCTGACTAGAGCACACCAAACGCATTGCCGGCACCTGCACATTTATTCTTTCGCCAGGCACTGTGCAAAGGGAGAGTGAGCACATGAAGATCATTAAGCGCAACGGCTCGGAGGTCACCTTCGACGTCGCCAAGATTGAGAACGCCATCCGCAAGGCCAACATGGAGGTGCCTGAGGACGAGCGCCTCACCGAGCGTGAGATTCGCTTCGCTTCTCTCAACGTGACCGACGAGTGCATGGAGGCCGGCCACACGGTCACCGTCGAGGAGGTCCAGGACCTCGTCGAGGATCAGCTCATGGCCCTCGACCACTTCTCTGTGGCACGTAAGTACATCATCTATCGCTACGTCCAGAACCAGAAGCGCCAGAAGAACACGACTGACGACAAGATCCTCGCCCTCATCGAGTGCAACAACGAGGAGGTCAAGCAGGAGAACTCCAACAAGAACCCCACCGTTGTCTCTGTCCAGCGTGACTACATGGCCGGCGAGGTCTCCAAGGACCTCACCATGCGCGACCTTCTCCCCGCCGATATCGTCAAGGCGCACGAGGAGGGCATCATCCACTTCCACGATGCCGACTACTACGCGCAGCACATGCACAACTGCGACCTTATCAACCTCGACGACATGCTGCAGAACGGCACCGTCATCTCCGGCACGCTCATCGAGCGTCCGCACAGCTTCTCCACCGCCTGCAACATCGCCACGCAGATCATCGCCCAGGTAGCCTCCTGCCAGTACGGCGGCCAGTCCATCTCGCTCACGCACCTCGCGCCCTTTGTCGACGTCTCCCGCAAGAAGATTCGCCGCTCGGTCTACGCCGAGATGGAGACCATCGGCTACAAGGCCTCTCCCGAGCAGATCGACGCAATGGTCGAGAAGCGCCTGCGTGAGGAGGTCGCACGTGGCGTCCAGACCATCCAGTACCAGGTCGTCACCCTCATGACCACCAATGGCCAGGCGCCGTTCATCACCGTCTTCATGTACCTCAACGAGGCCCGCAACCAGCAGGAGAAGCATGACCTCGCCCTCATCATCGAGGAGATGCTCAGGCAGCGCTACCAGGGCGTCAAGAACGAGAAGGGCGTCTGGATCACCCCGGCCTTCCCCAAGCTCATCTACGTGCTCGAGGAGGACAACATCCACGAGGGCGACCCGTACTTCTACCTCACCAAGATGGCTGCCAAGTGCACCGCCAAGCGCATGGTGCCCGACTACATCTCCGAGAAGAAGATGCGCGAGTACAAGCTCTCCAAGGGTGAGACTGTGGGTCACGGCGACGTGTATACCTGCATGGGCTGCCGCTCCTTCCTCACGCCGGACCGCTCGGGCAACGGCTACGACAACGTCGCCAAGGCCAAGAACTACGAGCCGGGCAAGCCCAAGTACTACGGTCGCTTCAACCAGGGCGTCGTGACCATCAACCTGCCCGACGTTGCCCTCTCCTCCGATGGCGACATGGACAAGTTCTGGCAGGTCTTCGACGAGCGCCTTGAGCTTTGCCACCGCGCTCTGCGCTGCCGCCACGACCGCCTCTGCGGCACCCTCTCCGATGCGGCACCCATCCTCTGGCAGTACGGCGCGCTCGCCCGTCTCGACAAGGGTGAGAAGATCGACAAGCTCCTCTATGGCGGCTACTCCACCATCTCGCTGGGCTATGCCGGCCTCTACGAGTGCGTGAAGTACATGACCGGCAAGAGCCACACCGACGAGAAGGCCAAGCCCTTCGCGCTCTCTGTCATGCAGCACATGAATGACAAGTGCGCCGAGTGGAAGGCCGCCGAGAACATCGACTACTCGCTCTACGGCACGCCGCTCGAGTCCACCACGTACAAGTTCGCCAAGTGCCTGCAGAAGCGCTTCGGCGTGGTCAAGGGCATCACCGACCATGGCTACATCACGAACTCCTACCACGTGAACGTGCGCGAGAAGATTGACGCCTTCACCAAGCTCGAGTTCGAGAGCGAGTTCCAGCGTCTCTCCCCTGGTGGTGCCATCTCCTACGTCGAGGTCCCCAACATGCAGGACAACCTCGAGGCCGTCATCCGCGTCATGCAGTTCATCTACGACAACATCATGTACGCCGAGCTCAATACCAAGTCCGACTACTGCCAGGTGTGCGGCTACGACGGCGAGATCAAGATCGTAGAGGACGACGGCAAGCTGGTCTGGGAGTGCCCGCACTGCGGCAACCGCAACCAGTCCAAGCTCAACGTTGCTCGTCGCACCTGCGGCTACATTGGCACGCAGTTCTGGAACCAGGGGCGTACGGAAGAGATCAAGGATCGCGTGCTGCACCTGTAAGGTCTGAAAGCCTCGCTCCTTTGCCCCGTGCTCAAACATCCTCGCGCGCTACGCGCGCTGCGGAACTGCGCCGGGACAAAGGGGCGAGGCGTCTCCTTACGGGCAGCGCACGCTTGTCGGCTGGTGTACCAGAAAAGGCTCCTCCGCTCGAAAACTACGACTGAACTGCAGCTCTCCTGTCAACCGCAGGTGTTCTACCTGCGGTTCTTCTTGGCGCGCGATCGCCGGGGGACGATAAGGTCTGTGTGTCTCGCCCGCGCGTCTTGCCCGCGCGTCTTGGCTTGACCGCGCTGACACTGAATTATTGCGCGATATTCCACGGTGTTACTAAGCTCATCTGGTCAAATGTCATTCTCGTCAGGAATTTCGCGCAATAATTGCGGCGGTCTTGGGCAACTTCCTGCGAGAGACCAGCCACAGTGAGCTTCTGTGCAGGAATTTGGGTCGCAGCAATCCGTCAGGTCACGCTGCGGTATTAATCAGATACTCAATTTGGTACGATATTAGGTATCGAATTGTATCGACAAAGGAGCTCCCATGACCGCCATCTTCTCGTCTGCAGCACTCAAGACGCGTCAGCGCGAGATCAAGGATATCGCCCGCAAGGATGTGGTCCACATCACGGAGAACGGCAACGCAGCTTTTGTCTTCATGAGCGAAGACCTCTTCGAAGAGCAACTCAACAAGGCTGCCGGGGAGGCGGCGCTCACGGAGCGCATGCGCGCGTGCATCAAAGCCTCAGACGATAGCTTTGAGCAGGGAGAGTACATCGAGGGAACCGATGCATTCTTCAGCACGCTCGACGAGAGGCTGGCAGCCAATGGCTAAGATGCTTTTCGCCCTCACGTTTCTCGATGACGCCGAAACCATCTACTCCCCTCGCGTTCGCAGGCATCTGGAATCGGTTCTCTCGATGATTGAGGCCTTTCCAGAAAGCGGAGCACTTATCACCTCGGAATTCCTGAAGAGCAGGTATGGAGGAGAGGTCCGCCGATGCAGCATCGCGCCGTTCTACTTGGTTTACACCTATGAGCGCGAAACCGGCACAGTGCGCGTACGCGGCCTCGTCCCGCAGCGCTCCACTCACTAGTACGTCTTTCTTAAAAGGGGTCTCCCAATGAAGTACGCAACCATCAAGTACTGCGACATCGCCAACGGAACCGGAGTGAGGACCTCTCTCTTTGTCTCCGGGTGCCGTCTGCACTGCAAGAACTGCTTCAACGAGGAGGCCTGGAGCTTCTCGGCAGGCAAGCCGTTCACGCAGCAGACCGAGGAAGAGATTCTCTCGTCGCTTGCCGCGCCCTACGTCGACGGGCTCTCCGTCCTAGGCGGCGAACCCACGGAGCCGGAGAACGCCGCAGCCTTGGCATCCTTCCTCGAGCGCGTGCGTGCAGCCTACCCCGAGAAGAACATCTGGATGTACTCCGGACGCACGTGGGAGCAGCTCACTGGTGACGGCGATCACGCCTCGCCTGACATGGACCGCATTCTGGCCTGCCTTAACGTACTGGTAGACGGCCCATTCGTGCAGGAGCTGCACGACATCACGCTGCGCTTCCGCGGCTCGTCGAACCAGCGGCTCATCGACGTTCCCGCAACGCTCTCCACGGGCGCAATCACCATCTGGGAGGACGACCCCCAGTTTGCCCAGCACGCGTGGGCGTAGAAAACGACGCCTCAGCCAAAACCAGGACGCCGTTCCTCAAGCCGCTCCATCCCAGGTGCCTCGCGGCAAGCGCGAGCACGCCTGGAAACCAGGTGCTTAGCTGATAGTGCCCCTCTTAAGGCAAAACGCTGCATAGAGCGGGATGCTCTCCACACCGTCGCTCGTCCCGAAATTTCGAGTCGACAAGCGCAGCGAGCGGGCCGGCTCGTATTTCTCGCGATAGACCGAGAGGCTGCGCGAGCGAACGTTACCGGATGACTTAACCTCAACGGGCACGGCTCGTGCTCCACCATCCTTGATAACAAAATCGACCTCAGCAGTTCTCCCGCTTGTCCAGTAGCGGGGCACAAATCCACCAGCAACGAGATTCTGAGCGACATAGTTCTCGGTAAGCGCACCAGCATCGAGAAGCCTGCGCGCCGATTCGTCGAACATCGCTGCTGGCGGGACCTCCATCATGGCCGAGAGAAGCCCCGTATCAGCAAGATAAATTCTGAACGATGGCCGATCTTCCTGCATCTTCAGGGGAACCTGGCCTGACGAGATGCGAACACAACGGTTCACAAGCCCGGCAGTCTCGAGCCAATCTAGTGCCACGGAATACTGGCTCGCCCTCCCGCCAGACCGCACAACTTTGTATTGGAACTTGTGATTCTCCTTTGCAAGCTGCGCAGGAACACTCAGCCACACCTCACGGATGCGGGCAGTCTCAACTGGTTCGGCATACTTTGCCATATCCGCAACATAGAGATCGAGAATGTCGCGCTGGATGCGTGACACATCTGCGAAGTCCCCGTGCTCAGCATATGAGGCAACTGCCTCAGGCATCCCGCCGGTCAACACGTATGCCCTATAGAGATCGAGCGCCTGCTCATGAAGTGGATATGCGGTCTTCTGCGCATACGCCTCCGAAATGTCCGGAATCATCTGCCCGTGCCCTGTGGCCTCTAGCCACTCATCAAAGGTCATGGGCAGAAGCGTGAGCGTCTCCACCTTACCCACAGGCGCTGAAAACCCACTGCGGTTCACAGCAACGCCCAAGAGACTCCCAGCAGCAACCACATAGGAGTCCGGCAGTTCCTCGCAGAAATACTTAAGCGAGGCAAGAGCGCGTGGCGCCGCCTGAATCTCATCGAGAAAGATGAGGGTACGATGCGGGTCGATGCGATGGTTGGCGATCTGCTCGATATTGGAAATCACTTGATTGGGATCCAAGTCCCCATCAAAAGCCGCGCGCGCAGCAGCTTGCCGTTCAAGGTCGAGAAAAACGTAGTCATCAAACACTGTCTCGGCAAATTCTTTGATGAGGTAGCTCTTGCCAACCTGGCGCGCACCATAAACAAGCAGGGGCTTACGGGAACTGCGGGACTCCCATTCCATAAGAGTGGCCATCGCATTGCGCTTCATATCGACCTCCCATCTTAGTTTCTAGATAGAAGATTAGCATTTAAGTTGAGAAAAGTGTAACTAATTACATTTTTCTACAGATAAAAGTGTGACTTACTACATTTTTCATCAGTTATCGCACGCAGAGCATGGACGGAGCAAAACGCCCCGGCTTCGCAGAACGGATTGCGAAGCCGGGGGGTACGTTGCAGAGAAGGTCTTCTCTACTCCAAGAACCCGCCGGTCTGCCGATTCCACAGGCTCGCGTACTCCCCACCACGCTCGACGAGTTCGTGATGGGTGCCGTCCTCCACGACCTCGCCATTGGCCAGCACAACGATGCGGTCGAGCGACGCCACCGTTGAGAGGCGGTGCGCAACCACGATGGAGGTGCGACCGCGCATGAGGTTCTCGAGCGCACCCTGCACGAGCGCCTCGGACTCAGAGTCGAGCGCGGAGGTCGCCTCGTCCAGCACCAGGATAGGAGCGTCGACCAGGATGGCGCGGGCAATTGCCACACGCTGGCGCTGACCTCCCGAGAGCTTGACGCCCCTCTCGCCCACCATGGTGTCGAAGCCGTCCGGCAGCCGCTCGATGAACTCGAGTGCGTTTGCCTCCTCCGCAGCGCGGCGGATCTCCTCCTCCGTGGCGTCAGGTTTGCCATAGGCGATGTTCTCGCGGATAGAGCGGTGGAAGAGCAGCGCCTCCTGCGGGACGTAGGCCACCTGGCGGCGCAGGCTCTGCTGGGTGCAGTGACTCACGTCCTGCCCGTCCACCAGCACGCGCCCCTCCTGCACGTCATCCAGGCGCAGCAGAAGCTTGGTGAGCGTTGTCTTGCCAGAGCCGGAGCGCCCCACCAGGCCAACGCGCTGGCCTGCGGGAATGTGGAGGTTGAGGTCCTCGAAGACGTAGTCGTCCTTGGGCGCGTCCGGATAGCGGAAGCGCAGGTTCTCGAAGTCGATGCGTCCCTCGGTCACCTCGAGCGGCTTTGCGTCCGCGTCGTCTGCCACGAGCGTGGGCTCGTCCAGCACGCGCGTCATCTCGGCGGCGTCGCCAAGGGCACGGTTGATGCGCTGCATCATGGAGCTGAAGTAGTTGAAGCGCATCGTGAGGTTGTAGGTGTAGGTGAACATCATGACCAGCGTGCCGGCGCTTATCCCAAACCAGGCGTTGCCGCCCACCACAAAGATCGAGACCACGAACATGATGGCGGTGATGAGTGCCGACGTGGTGAAGCCGCGTCGCATGGTGGCGCGCATGTTGACGTTCTCGGCCGCCATTGCCTCGCGGTCCGCCGTGGTAAAGAGCCCGCGCTCGTAGTCCTCACGGCCGTAGGTCTTGACGGCAAGGATGTTGGTCACGGCGTCGGAAAGCACGCCGGAGAGCTTGTTCTGCGCACGCGAAGCCTCCGCCGAGAGGGGAAGGATGCGCCGGTAGATGCCGTAGGCGATGACCACGTAGAGCACGAGCATCACCACGAGTATGGCAACAAAGAGCGGCGCTATAGGCGCGAGGATGCCCACCGTGAGCACGATGGAGGCAAGCGTTGGCCATAGCGAATACGTCACAACGTCAACCAGGCCGGAATAGCCCGAGACAAACCGCGAGGTCTGACTCACCAGGCTGCCGCCAAAGCGGCTGTTGTGGAACGTCATCGACTGATTGGAGAGCGTGTCAAAGCACAGACGCGAGAGCTGGTAGTCGCCGTTGATCTCCAGCTTGTAGACCGAGTAGTCCTGGAGCTTCGAGAGCGTCTGACCAACAGCGTTCACCACGAGAAGCGCCAGCACATAGGGTCCAAACACAGGAAGCACCTGGTCTGCCGAGACGGGCGAGGCCTGCACGCGGTCCACAATGAGGCCCATCACGTAGGTGTTCGCAAAGGTGAGAAGCGCGATGTAGCCCACCGAGCTCACGATGGAGAGCACGAAGGCACCCATCTTCTGGCGCGTGACTCCCCAGAAGTAGTGCAGCGTGCGACGGATAGTCGCGCGGTCGTTCTTGTCGGTTGGTCGAACAGCCAAAACAATCCCCCTCAGGTTCCTTCGCCACAAGTGGCGTGGGTGTAACTGATGTAGCTTGCCCCAAGCAAGCCAAACGATGCGCCGCGCACTTATCATCGCGACTAATTCACAACCGGATCAAGTGAGATGAGCCCAGGCTATCTCAGCTCGAACATCCCCCTGATGGCAGACATGATGTTGAGCATTGCGTCACGGCTGGTTACCCCAACGAGCCGGTACCCACGAGCCGAGAGGTCGAGGCAGCGCAGCTGTTCTACGCAGGCATAGCCCCTCACCGGGCTCTTTCCCATTGCGATGTGAAGGGGATAGCCGTTGTTCGTCGTGGTCACAGGCACCACTGCCGTCATACTGGAGTGGCTGTTGGAGCCGTATCCACTCACGACAACAGCCAGCCGGCGCTTGGCAGGCTCGTGTCCATAGGCCGGGTTAAAGTCCACCTCGACGATGTCGCCCTGTTCGAGATTGGTCACTCCACGACCTCCCCGCCAACATCCTCGCCCCAATCCACCTCGCTGGGCTGGGGAGCATCCTCGTGCCCCCTAAAGAGGGAGTCAATCGACACATACGGGGCATCGCAATAGCACCTGTGGCTCTCCTCGACAGGACGCAGCATGATGAACGGGCCTTTCTCGTCCGTTCCGCAACTGATGCTGAGATTGGACCCTGCGGCAAGTCGCAGCGAGTCACAGACCGCCTTAGGAATGCGCACCGCCTTTGATGTGCCCCACGAGCAGAGCTTGGCCTCACGCTCCTCAACAGCTGGCATAGCGCAATCTCCAATCTATAAGATATCTTTTGAGATATCTTACCCCACTACGAGATGAGAAAATCGGCAATCGCCACACGCCAGCGTCATGGCAACCAAGCGCATTCTTGATGTCAACGCCCTGCGTCCCTCTCGGCGTGATACAGTGAAGCCACAGGATACGCGCTGTTACTGACGGATAATCGTGGGACACCACGGGGAAGCAGCGTGAACGCAACCCGCCGACCGTCTGGGCAAGCGCACCTGAGTGGGTGCTTGCCCGCTGCTGTCTTTTGGGCCGGGCCTGCTCGCGTGCGCACGAGAGAAGAGAGGACCCATGGTGGATCTGCTCGAGCTACTGCGCGACAACCCCTATCCCGGACGCGGCATTGTGGTTGGTAGCCACTGCGTCTACTACTGGATCATGGGACGCAGCTCCAACAGCCGAAACCGCGTGTTTGTGAAGACCGAGGACGGCATTCGCACCGAGGCGCACGACCCTGCGCTTCTCGAGGACCCCAGCCTCATCATTTACCACCCCGTTCGCACCATGGGCAACGACCTTGTGGTGACCAACGGCGATCAGACCGATACCATCGTCGAGAAGGGCGACTTTATCGCAGGCTGCATGGCGCGCGAGTACGAGTCGGACGAGCCCAACTACACGCCGCGCATCAGCTCGGTGCTGCACCCCGATGGCTCGTTTGAGCTCTCCATCCTCAAGCGCACACGAGATGGGCGCTGCGCACGCGAGTTCTTCTCGTACGAGGGTGCCGACGGCGGCTGCGGCTACTTCATAAGCACCTACCAGGGAGACGGCAACCCGCTTCCCAGCTTTGCGGGAGAGCCCATCCATGTGGGCATGGGGAGCCCCGAAGAGGTCTGGGAGGCGCTCAACCCCCAGAACAAGGTCTCGCTCTACACCAACGTGAAGGGCGAGGTGCGCATCTTCAACAAGAACCTCGGCGACTAGGGGTGCGGGTGGGAGCGGGCGGCACCATGTGCCCGCCTCAAACAGTCCTCGCCACGCTTCGCGTTGCTGCGGAACTCGGCTTGCACATGGTGCCGTTCGCTCCCGCACCCCTTGTCGCCTCCACCCCCTGACGTAGTTGCAGCTCTTTTTTGGTTTGCTTGCGTGTCACGGCTGATGGTCTTGCAGCCGTACTACGTCAAGACTTGTCGTTCTTCTCCGCTGGCCTTTGCCTCTTTGCCTGCGGCGAGTTCGCGAAGCGCTGTTTGAGTCCACAGGCAAAGAGGCAAAGGCACAGCACAGGAAAGGAAACGTATGAACTCGCTTGAACTCAAGTACGGCTGCAATCCCAACCAGAAGCCTGCACGCATCTTCATGGCGGATGGCTCCGAGCTGCCCGTGACAGTGCTTTCCGGCACGCCGGGCTACATCAACTTTCTCGACGCCCTCAACTCCTGGCAGCTCGTGCACGAGCTGCGCGAGGCAACCGGCATGCCCTCAGCCGCGTCGTTCAAGCACGTCTCGCCTGCAGGCGCCGCCGTGGGGACGCCCCTCTCCGAGGAGGACAAGAAGGCCTTCTTCGTTGATGACGAGGGCGAGCTCACTCCCATTGCCTGCGCCTACATCCGCGCGCGCGGGGCAGACCGCATGAGCTCCTTTGGCGACTGGGCGGCCCTCTCGGATACCTGCGACGAGCATACCGCCCTCTACCTCAAGCACGAGGTCTCGGACGGCATCATTGCGCCGAGCTACACTCCGGAGGCGCTCGAAATCCTGCGCTCCAAGAAGCACGGCAAGTACAACGTGGTCCAGATCGATCCCAACTACGTCTGCCCCGCCGTCGAGCACAAGGACGTCTTTGGCATCACCTTCGAGCAGGGGCACAACTTCTCGAAGATTGACCGCGACCTTCTCGGCAACGTGGTGACCAAGAACAAGGACATCCCCGAGGCAGCCAAGATCGACATGATCGTGAGCCTCATTACCCTTAAGTACACGCAGTCAAACTCCGTGTGCTATGTGAAGAACGGCCAGGCCATTGGCGTGGGCGCCGGCCAGCAGAGCCGCATTCACTGCACGCGCCTTGCCGGCAGCAAGGCCGACACCTGGTGGCTGCGTCGCCATCCCAAGGTGCTTGGCCTGCACTTTGTTGACGGTATCCACCGTCCGGACCGCGACAACGCCATCGACCTCTACATCTCGAACGAGCACGACGGCGTCCTTGCCGACGGCGCCTGGCAGCGCGTCTTTGCCGAGAAGCCCGAGGTACTGGGCGCGGACGAGAAGCGCGAGTGGCTGGCCCAGCAGACGGGCGTCACCCTGGGCTCCGACGCCTTCTTCCCCTTTGGCGACAACATCGAGCGCGCCCATCGCTCCGGCGTGACCTATGTGGCGGAGCCCGGCGGCTCCATCCGTGACGACAATGTGATCGAGGTCGCCGACCGCTACGGCATGGCGATGTGCTTCACGGGGCTGAGGCTGTTCCACCACTAGGCGCAAGCTCAAGCTCCCACAAGCGGCATCCGTTCTTCTCGCCGCCCTGCCAGATACCTTCGGCAGGGCGGCGAGGTTTCATTCCTATGTGAGCAAGCACGCGCTCGCTCGCCGTGTTGCGCACATCGACCGTGGCGGTAAGGCGAGTAAGGCCCAGCCTGCGTGCCAGGTCGACCACGGCCTGGCACATCTCGGTTGCAATGCCCCTCCCCCACCAGCGGGGGTCAACCGTGTACCCCAGCTCGCACGAGCCGTCGGACGTCTCGACGAAGACCATTCCCACAAGCTCTCCGGTGTCCTTGAGGCATGCGGCAAACTTGAGGTCAAGCGGCAGGCCGCCGGGTCCTCTCTGTCCCGAATCTGCCCGCTCGTATGCGGGAAGGAAGAAGCGCTCCAGCTGGCCTTTTGCGTCCTCCTCGGACATCATTGGCCCAAAGGGCAGGTACCGCGTGACCTCCTCACTGGAGTTGATGCGGTAGATGGCGGGCGCATCTGCAAGCGTGTAGCGGCGCAGCAAGAGCCGCTCTGTCTCAAGGGGTAGGTACTCGATCACGCTCATGGTGGTAGCCTCCCAACTCAAATGCCATGGCACTAGTATCACATGGAAAACGATTGGGGAGAGGCGCGGTGTAGACCAGTCCGCCTCTTTGGGAGTGCGCTTCTGGAAGTGGCCACAATCTTGTATCCTGTAGCCCCATCCTAAGGAGCAGCCATGTCAAAAACGCTGACGCCCGTTTGGGTCCATGAAGAAGAGAACCTTAGCGCGCCTGCCGACGAGCAGAGAAAGCGTGTCAAAGCGCTCGAGGCGCTCACGCAGAGCATTGAATCAACAGCGGACGAGCCCGCTTGGGATGCATCAATCTCGGATAGGGAGCTTCTCGGCGAGGAGCGGAAAAGGCGCTTTGGGCGAGGCTAGTCGTTTAGGGTTCGCGGCATTCCTACATGGCGCGGGATTTTGCCGTTTAAGCCGTTCTAGACGATATGTCCATCAGCCGCTGACCCGGAGCCCCCCTCGCCCCGGGGTACGCTGGGGTTACCAGCCGGGCCGGCGACGGCCGAGACGAGAGGAGCCCTGATGGACAAGTTCAGCGCCCGCGACTACGACAGCTTCTGCGCGATGGACGTGCACGCCAGGCCGATCGCCATCGCCACCCTCGACTCCGCGACCGGGGAGCACGCCCTCGGCCGCCCCTCCGGCTGCCCGGGCGCGGCCGACGTCGCCGAGTGGGCGCGGGGGCACACCTCCGGGAGAACCCTCTGCGCCTGCGAGTCCGGCCCCACCAAGTTCAGGCTCTGCCGGGACCTCAGGGCGATGGGCCTCGACTGCGGCGTCGCCGCGGCCTCCTCCCTCGCCCGCTCTAGCGGCGAGAGGCTCGGGAAGACCGACGCGGGCGACGCCAGGGCGCTGCCGGGCGACATCTGCAGCCCCTTCGCGCGGGTCTCCCGGAGCTGGGTGCCGAGCGAGGAGGCCGAGCGCGCCCGCGACCTCCGCAGGCTCTGGAGGGCGTCGGTCGCCGACGCCGCGGCCGCCAGGCAGGCGGTCGCGTCGTTCCCCCTCGGCAGGGGCGAGGCCTGGTCCCAGAGGACCCCGTCCGGGAGCCTGCGGGCGACCTGGGGGAGGGCCTACGGGGGGTGGCTCGCCGAGTGCGCGGCCTCGCCGTGCCCCGGGGACGCCGCCCTCCCCGCCGGCCTCAGGGAGCGCGTGGGCGCCCGCGCGGCGTACGCCGCCGGGCTCAGGGGCAGGGCGCTCGCGCTCGGGGCCGAGCCGCGCTGGAGGCCCTACGTCGACTCCGTATCCTGCCTGCTGGGGATCGGGCCCGAGACCGCGCTGCTCGCCGCGGCCGAGTTCGACGACTTCTCCCGCTTCCGGAGCGGCGGCAGGGTGGGGGGCTGGCTCGGCGCGGTGCCGTCGGGGCGCTCCAGCGGCGAGCCGTCCCCGCGCGGGCCGATCACGGAGGCCGGCCCGGCGGCGCTGCTCAGGGCCCTCGTCGAGGGGACCGCGCCGATCGCGCTGCGCAGGACGCCCGAGAAGCCGCTGAGGAGGGGGCAGGGGCCCGTCCCGGAGGCCCGGGAGGTCGCGAGGAGGGGCACAGGCGCCTGCTCGCCCGCTACGGGGCGCTGGCGGGGGCCGGCAAGGCGCCGGACAAGGCGCGCGTGGCGGTCGTCGCCGAGGAGGCCTGCTGGGTCTGGCAGGTGGGGCTCGCGGTCCAGGCGTCGCTCGGGTAGGCGGCGCGGGCATACGGCGGGCGCGCCCCGGGCGGCCCGGGGGCGGCGCGGGGAGGAGATCCGGGGGAACGGTTTGCGCGCGCGGGCGACCGCGCATGCGCGGTCCCTAGAGTGGGCGCTGGCCCAGGGCGACCCTCCCGATCGAAGCGTCTTGGTGCGGGCGGGAGACCGCATCCGCGGATGCGAGACTGGTGGCGTGGGCCGCCCCCCGCGGGGCGGCACGGCCTTCCCGCCGCCCAGGCGCGCCCGTCAGCTCCGGGTCCGGCCCAGCTAGCCGGACCCGGGGGGACTTTGCCGATTGACAGGCTGATGGACATATGAACCGTTCGGAAAGATCCTAACCGCCAAAATAGCGCGCCATAGTCGAGAGGGACGTTGGCGATTAGCAACCAAGACAAAAATCTTGCAATCGATGTCCTAGCCCCTCTCGTTCTTTATCGGAATTTGAGAATGGCAGTTCTCGCGACCTGCGGAAACGTCGGGCCAACTTCTCAAAAACCGCTAAAGAACGAGCAGCCAGAGCCTGCGTTGGCCTACAGGCAATCGCGGTCACGCGTGGGCGTAGGCCAGGCGCTCGTCGCCGTTGCGGCCCAGTTTGATGACGCCGCAGTACACGAGAAGCCCCTGCTGGCGAGAAGGCCCTGTATGGGCCTGTTGTCGCGGTAGGTGTCCACGCGAAGGTTGCGCCCATGCTCGAGCGCCCAGTCGAGCATCGCGCCGCCAACACCCTGGCCCTGGCGCAGCACCGCGAAGCGGTGAACCACGTCATACGGCTCGTCGTTTGGCCAGGCGCCCTCGTAGATGCGCGCGTAGTCAGGCTCCGGCCCGGGGAGGAACGCGAAGCAGCCAAGGACGCCGTCGTTCTCGCCCATGCAAACGCGCAGGACGCCCGCAGCGATGTCCTGCTCCACCAGCTCGCGCGGCGGGAAGCCGTCTCCCCACTGGTCGGGGTTGCCGGCTTCTCGCATGAATGCGCGTGCGCTCTTGTAGACCGCAAGGGCGCCGTCGAGGTCTGTCAGTGCCGCAGGACGTATAAGCATGATTACTCCTCACTCACAGAAACTTGGATTCCCCGCTCGTTCATCACCAACGATACGAGCGGGGAATCCAATCAGGTAGAAGCGAGCCTATAGCGTTACCAACTCGACCCAGCTACTCCCCAAACATGGTCCTGCGGCCAAAGGAGTTCTCCCACGCAGCGGAGAACTCATCCACGGCAATTCCGGTGCCGGGGTGCTTGACCATCGCCCAGACGATGGAAGGAGCAACCGTCACGGACTGTGCGCCCACGCAAATCACGTCATGCACCTGCTCGGTATTCTTGAAGGATGCGGCGCAGATCTTGGACGGCAGGTCGTTGGTGGAGAGCATGTTCACCAGGTCGGCCACCTGGCCCACGCCGTCGCCGTAGTTGCACATGCGGTTGACGTAGGGCGCAAGGTAGTCCGCGCCGTTCATCGCCGCAAGGAACGCCTGATCGGCAGTGTAGATGGCGGTTGCCAGAACGTTCAGGCCCTCGGCCTTCGCGGCCTTGATGGCCTTGAGGCCAACCGGCGTGACGGGAACCTTGGCATAGGCGTTCTCGCGCAGCGCGCAGGTCCTGCGGGCCTCTTCGAGGATGCCGTCGAAGTCCGTTGCGACAACCTGGAAGAAGCTCTTCTGGTTGGGGGCGAGGGTCTTGCACATCTCGTCGATGACCTGCTCGAGGGTCTTGCCCGAGCGCGTGATGATCGTGGGGTTGGTCGTGACGCCGGCAATGGTCAGCGTCTCGCTCAGCTCCTTGACGGCCTGTGCGTCAGCGGTGTCGAGAAAAAGTTCCATTGTTTATCATCTTTCTGTTGTCGATTCCATCCTGTGCCTGGTATTTGTTATGCGAGAAGCCTGCGCGGAAAGCCTCACCCCCCGTTTGCCATCGCATGAAGCCCTGCAGACTCGCAGAGACGGATAACCCATTCGATATCATCTACGGACAGCTGCGGCATGTCCCTGAGGGCGTAATCCATTCCTGCCGCGTCGTACTTGCCCTTTCCCAGCTGGTGGAAGGGAAGTACGTCAACGCGCGTTATGCCAAGCTCAACCAGGCATGCCACGTTCTGGGAGACGTTGTCGCGGCTGTCGGTGAAGCCGGGGATTATCGGCATGCGACCGACCACCTTGGCACCAAGGCCAATAATCCTGCGGAGGTTTTTGTCGCGCACCTGGGGATTGATGCCCGTGACCTCCATGCTCCGTTCCCTATCGGCAATCTTGAAGTCGACAAGGAAGAGATCGCAGCCAGCAACAAGCTTCTCTGCATCCGCAAGGGGAACGGCAAGCGTGGTCTCGATTGCCGTGCGCATGCCACGCTCCTTACAGCACTGGAAAAACTCCTCGGCAAACCCCTGGCACGAGAGGCACTCCCCGCCCGAGAGCGTCACCCCACCGCCGGACTCCTCATAAAAGATTGAGTCACGCAGACACTCCTCCGCCAGCTCCTCCGCACTGCACTCGGCTCCCAGAAGCTCCTTGGCGCCCGTAGGGCACTCTGAGGCACTCTTGGGGCACGCCCCCGGAGCGAACTCCCCCGGCCGCATGGAGCACCTGATGCAGAGGCTCTTGCGCCAGACCTCCTGGGGCTTGGGAGAGAGGTTCTCCGGGTTGCAGCACCAGGGACAGCGGAAGGGGCAGCCCTTCACGAAGGCAACAGTGCGTATCCCGCCCCCGTCATGAAGGGAGAAGCGCTGGACGTTGGTGATGGTCGCGGTAGCCACGCGTTGCTCGCCTGCCTACAACACGTGCTCGGTGCGGTTGATGATGTCGTCCTGGATTGCCTTCGAGAGCTCGACGAAGAGCGCCGAGTACCCCGTGACGCGCACTACGAGGTTCTTGTGCTTCTCGGGATGCTCCTGCGCATCCACCAGGGTCTTCCTGTCAACCACATTGAACTGGATGTGCTGGATCCTGAGTCTCGAGAAGCTGCGGAGGTAAGCCATGAGCTTCTGGAGGCCATCCTCCCCGGCAAGCGTCGAAGGGGAGAACTTGACGTTGAGAAGAGACCCGTTGGAGTTGAGGAAGTTGTCGAGCTTGGAGACGGAAAGCAGGCTTGCGGTTGGACCATGCTGGTCCCTGCCCACCATGGGAGAAAGGCCGCCATCCGCAAGCTGTTCGCCAGCACGCCTGCCGTCTGGCGTCGCGCCCACAACCGCGCCCAGAGGAACGTGCG
>JALCMG010000002.1 GCA_022648325.1 Olsenella sp. | reverse complement strand
CTCAACACGGTCAACTCGATCCATTCGCAGATCAAGAGGGCCTATGCTCGCTGCAGGGGCGTCGCCACCGTCTACCTGAACCGGTACATGTCCCTGTTCGCATGGATGCGCCGCTTCGCGGGCCAGGAGCGCGACGCGATCGAAGGCCGCCTCGCAAAGATGTTCCGCTCGGTGCGGATCCATATCACCCGAGAGGGGCTGAGAAGGGACTACATAACCGACCTGCATGCCGCTCAAGGAAATTGCTTACGACCAAAGTCGTAGAACATAGCCACAAAAATTGCATAAGTATACATATTCGAATGTCTGGCCTCTGTAAGCCATGTTAGATAGGGCACTTTTGTGCAGTCGGTCGCCAAATCATGTTAGATAGAGCCTTTTTGTGCAGGTTTGGCTCCCCAAATCGCCTTTGGAAGGGGTCCCCTCGGCCAAACTGGCCGATTGGGCCGTTGCAACTTAGCGATTGGGCCGTTGCAGCCTAGCATTGGGACACTTCGGCGACGTATCTCCCTATGCCGCTGCCACAACTGCAGCATGAAGGCCGCTTGCAATAAGGTACGCGGCCAACAAAGCTATGGTGAGCTTGGTGTAGAAGCCCCTTCGCAGCGAGACGTACGCGACCCACTCGCGCACCAGGGCGTTGAGCGAGAAGTACAGCCGTACGTGCGACCCAACGCCATCCGCAGAGATGCCTAGCTTGCGGGTTATGAGCAGCGCACGGAACACGTGGTAGTCATCGGTTACGACGAGGATTCGGCCTGTTGGAACGGAGACCTCGACATCCTCCTCCGCCTTGTCACCTTGTCCAGCGAGCAACCGTGCGCTAAATCGCAGGTTCTCGAGGGTGTTCTTGGACCTGTCCTCCACGAGGATTGCCTTCGCCGGTACGCCGAGCGACTCCGCATACGCCCGCATTGCGTGAGCCTCCGGCTGCGTCTCGTCTGAGCCCTGCCCGCCGGACATCAGCAGCTTGGAACCGGGGCTCCTGCGCCACATCTCAACGCCGCGCTCCACGCGATGGGCCAACAGGGGCGTCACCGATCCGTCAGGCAAAAGCCCTGAGCCAAGAACCACAATTCGCTGGTAGTGGCGATGCCTGTGGGGAATCTGCGCCACCAGACCGCTTACGGTGTAGAGCGTGAACGCAACGCCTGCTATTCCCAAGAGAATCGCCAAGAAACCAAAGACGAGGTCAAGGACTCCGCCAAACACCGGCATGCCGGTGAGGGCCTGACGAACTTGCGGCCATATGGCCACATACGCAACCATGAGAACGCCAAGGCCAAGCGACAGCATGTTGCGCGGATTTGCCCCCTCACGGCGAATGAGGCGAATGCCCGTGGCAACCAGCGCAATCACCAAGGCAATGGGAAACGCCAGCAACGCGGCCGCAAGGACGCCCACAACAACGAGGTTTATCTGCTCGGCAATGGGATGGCTCTCAAGAGAGAAGACCTGCAGCAGCACCATCTCCAGGGCGATGGCCGTCGCGGAAACCGAGACGATAAACGAGAGCCCATACCAGAGGCTGCGCTGCTCGTGCGTGTGGAGGTACCAGAACCAACCCTGGCCTGCAGCCGCCAGGCAGACGGCGGCTATGGCGACAGTTTCCATGAAGCCCCTATCCCAAGAGAGAAACAACGTTGATTGCGGTAACCACGATACCCGTTGCCAGCAGCAGCACGTTCGTGAGACGCGAGTTTGCGTAACGTCCCATCACGCGCTTGGAGCCGGTGAGACGAATCTGCGTGAAGATGGTGATGGGCAGCTGCAGCGAGAGCAGCGCCTGGGAGAGGACCAGCCCCTGGAACGTGTCACGCACCAGCAGGCACGCGAGCGTCGCCGCACCCATGCAAAGCGCCACGCCTATCGACGAGTGCCGGTCGTGAATGTCGTACTCCTCGCCAAACATGCCGGCGCTGATGGTGCCTGCCGCCATGCCCGCGGTCACCGAGGACGAAAGGCCAGCCAGGAGCAGCGCCACGGCAAAGATGACCGTCGCGGCCGAACCCAGGATGGGGGAGAGCGTTGCCGCTGCCGTCGCGAGGTCATCCACCACCACGCCGCGCGCGAAGAACGTGGTGGCCGCAAGTATCACCATGGCCGAGTTGATTGCCCAGCCCACGCCCATCGAGAAGAGCGTGTCAAAGAGCTCGTAGCGCAGGCGCTCGCGAATGACCTTCTCGCCCTGCTGCTCGTAGTGGACGCTCTGTATGACCTCGGAGTGCAGGAAGAGGTTGTGCGGCATGACGACGGCACCCAGGACGCTCATCACTATGGCGGCAGATCCGGCGGGGAAGCTCGGCCCGACCCACGAGACCGCGGCCTGCGGCCAGTCGACGTTCACCAGCGCGAGCTCGGCCAGGAAGGCCAGGCCAATGAGCGAGACAAAGGCGATGATCCAGCGCTCGATGCGCTTGTACGAGTTGGTCGCCAGCATGATCACCAAGAAGACCCCCACAATGACGCTGCCCACGCGCACCGGCAGTCCAAAAAGCATCTGAAGGGCGATGGCGCCACCGAGCACCTCTGCCATGGCCGTGGCGACAGTCGCTGCGTACGCGGTGACGAGAATTGCCGTGCCCAGCCAGTGCGAGAGGTGCTTGTGCGTTGCCTCGGCAAGGCACTCGCCAGTGGCGATTCCCAGGTGGGCGGCATTGTGCTGCAAGAGGATGAGCATAAGTGTCGAAAGCGTCACCACCCACAGCAGCGCATAGCCAAACTGCGACCCAGCCGCCATGTTGGACGCCCAGTTGCCTGGGTCGATGAAGCCTACGGTCACCAGAAGGCCTGGGCCGATGTGCTTGAGAATCTCGAGACCGCCGTGGCCGCCGGTCTTCTCGGCACCAAACCGCTTGGTCATCTCCTCGCGGATGTCCATGGTTCCCTCCACGTGCATTAAAGCGTGCCGCAGGAAGCGGCCGATGCTGCTATTAGTACTTGATACCATTATGCTCCCACTTGTCGCACAATAGTCACGTGATGGGCTTGGAGAATGAAGAATCCAATGCGTTGGGCTGCGGGGATAGCGCATTCAGGTCTGTCTGCCGCGCTTCTCGGTCTGGAAACGTGTGCACTTTTCGCCAAGGACTGCTTACCCTTCTCGGCGTGTCCTCTCTCGGGTACCATCGGTCGACGTGCGCCGAGCCTGTGCGCTTTGGCAAGGGGGAGAGGAGCCCGCAATGACGCTGCAGCAGCTTCGCTACGTAGTTGAGGTCGCGACGGCCGGATCGATCACCGGCGCGTCGCAGCGGCTCTTCATTGCTCAGCCGTCCCTCTCGAAGGCCATCTCGGAGCTAGAGTCCGAGATGGGCATCGCCATCTTCGAGCGCTCCAGCAAGGGCGTCGTGCCCACCGAGGACGGAACGCGGTTCCTCTCGTACGCGCGGCAGGTCGTCGAGCAGGCCGACCTCCTCGAGGCGCAGTACAAGCACGGCACGCCGCCGCGCCGCGTCTTTGGCGTCTCGAGCCAGCACTACGCCTTTGTGGTCAATGCCTTTGCCGAGCTGGTTCGCGAGCATGGCGAGAGCCGCTACGAGTTTAGCCTGCGCGAGGGGACGACCTTCGGCACCATCGAGGACGTGCGCCTGCAGCGCTCCGAGCTGGGCGTCCTCTATCGCAACGACTTCAACCGAGAGGTCATCACCAGTGCCATCCGCGACGCCGAACTGCGCTTTGAGCCGCTCTTCGAGGCGCGCGAGCACGTCTTTGTGAGCAGGGACAACCCGCTTGCCGCGTGCTCGTCGGTGACGCTCGCCGACCTCGCGCCGTACCCGCGGCTCTCGTACGACCAGGGCTCGCGCAACTCGTTCTACTTTGCGGAGGAGCCCCACATCACCGAGCCGGTTGATAAGGCCATCGTGGTCACCGACCGCGCCACCCTCTTCAACCTGCTCATTGGGCTCGACGGCTACACCATCTCCTCAGGCATCCTGAGCGTGGACCTCAACGGCGAGAACATCGTGGCAGTTCCGCTCGAGGACGGTGGCGTGATGGAGCTGGGCTACATCCACCAGCCGCGCCGGCCCCTCTCGTCAATGGCGGAGCGCTACCTCGAGCACCTGAGCTCCTACGTTGAGAAGTACATAGCTTCAGGCTATGGCAGACGATAGCGTATCGATAGTTCCTTTGGGTCTTTGTTAGGGGCACCATGTCTCTTGTCAACGATAAGAGAAGGGCAACCCCATGAGCATCCTGAGCATCCCCTACGACAAGAAGACGCCGCATCGCTTTGATGTGGTTGGCAGCTTCCTGCGCCCCGACCGCCTCAAGCAGGCCCGCGTCGACTGGAAGGCCGGGCGCATCTCGGCCGAGCAGCTCTCGTCCGTCGAGGACGAGTGCATCCGCGACCTGGTGGCAAAGGAGAAGGCCGCCGGCCTGGGTGTGATCACCGACGGCGAGTTCCGTCGCGAGACCTGGCACCTCGACTTCATGTGGGCGTTTGACGGCGTGGCACACAAGCCCACCGAGACCGGTCTTCCCTTCCACGACGAGGCCGCAAAGATCGACGACACCTTCCTTACCGGCAAGATCGCCTACCGAGGCAGGCACCCGTTCATCGAGCACTTCCGCTTTGCCCAGGCCCTCGAGGACGAGAAGTGCGTGGCAAAGCTCACCATTCCTGCGCCGGCCCAGTTCTTCGAGCAGTTTGCCATGCCCTTCAACCTGGAGGCAACGCGCCGTTACTACGCCACGGATGAGGAGCTGGCAGACGACATCGTGGCCGCGTACAAGGCGTTCATCGCAGACGTCTACGCCGCGGGCTGCCGCAACCTGCAGTTTGACGACTGCTCGTGGGGCCTGGTCGTGGACCCGCACGCCGAGCAGTTCTTTGGGACCGACGCTGCCGGTCTCGAGCGCGTGAAGGAGGCCCTGCTCGACGTCAACAACCGTGCGCTGGAGGGCAGGCCGGCCGACCTCACGGTGAACACGCACGTGTGCCGCGGCAACTTCCACTCCACGTGGGCCTGCGAGGGCGGCTACGACGACGTCGCCGACTTCCTTCTCGCCCGCGAGAATGTCGACGCGTTCTTCCTGGAGTTTGACGACGCGCGCTCGGGCGGCTTCGAGCCGCTGGCCAAGGTGCCGGCGGGCAAGAAGGTTGTGCTGGGGCTTGTGACCACCAAGTCGGCGGCGCTTGAGGATCCCACTGCCGTTATTGCACGCATCCGCGAGGCCGAGAAGTACGTGCCGCTGGAGAGCCTGTGCCTCTCGCCGCAGTGCGGCTTTGCTTCGTGCGAGATTGGCAACAAGCTCACCGAGGACGAGCAGTGGGCGAAGGTGCGCCTGGTGCGCGAGATTGCCGAGCGGGTCTGGGGGTAGGGGGTCGAGACGACCGGGCCCGGTGCGGGTGCTGGGGTGGCGCCAGGCCTGGCGTAGGTGCCGGGGTGGCGCCGGGCCCGGTGCGGGGCATGGATGACGCCCAAGTGGGGCCCTTCGTGTGAAAATGTGCACATTTTTCGTTCAGTTGCCTGAAAATCCCAGTTGGAATTTCTCAACATCGACGAAAATGTACACATTAGACGTCTAGTGGCATCTTGTGAGATTTGCCCGGGGCGCATTTGGGGCCGCGCCGGCGGAGAAAATAGTCGAACTTTCATCAAATTCTCGGCCCCAATGAGTTAACTATGGTGTACTCTTGTCACAGAGTTAAAGGTAGCTAACAACTGCGACACCGACTGCAGCGCAGGAGCATGAGCCGTTGACTCCCGCCGAAGCGCCCGGACCCTCTCCCCGGACCAATCGGCACAAACAAGCGCCGCCGACGTTCCCCTTTCTTGCGTCGGTGGCGCCTTTTTCTTAATGTAATGTTCTATTCACAACATTATTTTATGCTGCATCGGCAATTCTGGTATGGGAGCGGGAAGACGAGGGTATATACAAGAAAGTAAGGCTGGGCTAACACATACCAAGCGAAACCCGTGGCAGCTTGCTTGCCACAGGCAACCACATGAAAGGTGGCACATCATGAGCGCAATCGAAAAGGTCCACGCACGCGAGGTCCTCGACTCTCGTGGGAACCCCACGGTCGAGGCGGAGGTCACTCTCGCCGACGGCAGCTTTGGCAGGGCAATCGTTCCCTCCGGCGCCTCCACCGGCGAGTTCGAGGCCGTCGAGCTTCGTGACGGCGACGCAGCCCGCTACCAGGGCAAGGGCGTCGAGAAGGCCATCGCCCACGTGAACGACGAGGCTCGCGAGGCCGTCCTAGGCCTCGACGCCCGCAACCAGCGCGCCGTTGACGCGGCCCTCATCGCCGCCGACGGCACCCCCAACAAGGGCCGCCTGGGCGCCAACGCCATCCTGGGCGTGAGCCTGGCAACCGCCCGCGCCGCAGCGGCCTCGGCGGGACTTCCGCTCTATGCCTACCTTGGCGGCCCCAACGCCCACACGCTGCCTACGCCCATGATGAACATCCTCAACGGCGGCGTGCATGCTGACAACAACGTGGACTTCCAGGAGTTCATGACCATGCCCGTCGGCGCGCCCAACTTCCACACCGCACTGCGCTGGTCGGCCGAGGTCTACCACACGCTGAAGGGCGTCCTCAAGGACGCTGGACTCTCCACCGGCGTGGGCGACGAGGGCGGCTTTGCCCCCGACCTCAAGTCCAACGCCGAGCCCTTCGAGTACCTCATGAAGGCCGTCGAGAAGGCCGGCTTCAAGCCCGGCGAGGACTTCGTGTTTGCCATGGACCCCGCAACGAGCGAGCTCTACGATGCCGCAACCGGCACCTACGTCCTCAAGGGCGAGGGTCGCACGCTCACCAGCGCGCAGATGGTCGACTACTGGGACAAGCTCGTCTCGTCCTACCCAATCATCTCCATCGAGGACGGCCTTGCCGAGGAGGACTGGGACGGCTGGCGTCAGCTCACCGCACGCCTCGGCTCGCGCGTGCAGCTCGTGGGCGACGACCTCTTTGTCACCAACACCGCGCGCCTGCGTCGTGGCATCGAGCTTGGCGCGGCAAACGCGCTGCTCGTGAAGGTCAACCAGATTGGCACCCTCACCGAGACCCTCGAGGCCATGCAGACCGCGCAGCGCGCCCGCTACGCCACGATCGTCTCGCACCGCTCGGGCGAGACCGAGGACACCACGATCGCCGACCTCGCCGTTGCCACCAACGCAGGCCAGATCAAGACCGGAGCACCCGCCCGCTCGGATCGCGTGGCCAAGTACAACCAGCTGCTCCGCATCGAGGAGGAGCTGGGCGACGCCGCCGAGTACGCCGGCCGTTCCGCGTTCTACAACATCGCCCGATGAGACAAAGGGACAGTCCCTTTGTCTCATGCGCCCGGAGCTTGTCTCGCCCGTACTTGCGGACGGCGGGCTTCGGGCGCTTTTTCTTCTGGCGGGTGTGGATGGCCGTTGGGGCCGACCGGCCCGACGCCGCCCTGGTCAGCCTGGCGCCGCACCGACCAGCCTTGCGACGCCCTGGCCAGCACAGTGCCGCACCGACCGGCCTTGCGCCGCGTCCGTCCCCGTGCAGCATCGCGTCTATTGGCGTCCGCCACAAGGCGGCTTGAGGTTAGGAGTTTGCTATGAGCAAGGTAGCAGTTGTGTACTGGACGATGGGAGGCAACACCGAGGCCATGGCCCAAGCCATTGCAAAGGGTGCTGGTACCGAGGCCGTCGAGTACTCGGACTTCTCGGCCGACCAGGTCGCCGGCTTTGACGCCCTGGCGTTTGGGTGCCCGGCCATGGGATCGGAGGAGCTGGACCCAGACCTCGAGGAGCTCTTCAACGCCTGCGTGCCGGAGCTGGGCAATCGTCCTGTGGCGCTCTTTGGCTCCTACGACTGGGGCGACGGCGAGTGGATGCGTACGTGGGAGCAGGCGGCCAGGGACGCCGGCGTAGACGTGGTGGAGACCTACATCACACGCCTCGAGCCAGACGACAACGCGCTTGCAGCCTGCGAGGCCCTTGGCGCCAAGCTTGCGGGGTGAGACAAAGGGACTGTCCCTTTGTCTCATCGGCGCGGGGAGGGGGACTCTCCGCGCCGTTTTTTTCTAGTCCGTCATGTCGCTGTCGAGCGTGGCGCGCACCACGTAGCCCGGGTAGGCCTCCTCGACCTCGTGCACGATCTGACGATACTCGCCCTGGCGGTCGGGTGCCTCAAAGGCGATAATCACGTCGAACTCGAGAAGGTGGCGGCTCTCGTCCACGTGGAAACCGTGGAACTGCAGGACGTGGTCGTGCGCCATCACGATGCGCTTGACGCGCTCGCGCATGTCCGATACCTCTGAGCTGGTGTTTCTCGAATAGATGCCCACGGCGACGAGAATGACCTTCCCCTCCGTGGCCGCAAACACGCGCTCCTCCGCGTGGCGGGTGAGCTCGTCGATGGCCTCGGCCGAGGTCGTGTCGGCGACCTCCACGTGAAGGGAGCCAACCAGGCGCTCGGGCCCGTAGTTGTGGAGCACGAGGTCATAGACGCCCAGGACGCCGGGCTCCTGCGCGACGATGCCCTTGACCTCCTCGGCAAGCTCTGGGCTCACGCGCTCGCCCAGAATCTGGCTGAGAGTTTGGCCGAGCATCTCGAGGCCTGCCTTCACGATGAACGCGGAGATGACGGCGCCCACCCACGCTTCGAGGGAGATGCCCCACACCAGGTAGACAATGGCGGCGCCCAGCGTCGAAACAGAGAGCACGGCGTCGGAGAGCGCGTCTTGCCCCGAGGCCACGAGGGAGTCGGCGTTCACGCGCCTGCCAACGGACTGCACGTGGCGGCCGAGAAGGACCTTGGCCACCACGCCTGCGGTCACAACCACCAGCGCGGCTGCCGAGTAGTCCGGCGTTTCGGGCGAGATGATCTTCTGCACCGACTCCACGGCCGAGGTGACGCCGGCGTAAAGCACGATCACCGAGATGATCATGGCCGTGAGGTACTCGATGCGACCGTAACCCATGGGATGATGCTTGTCCGGTGCGCGCCCGGCGAGCTTGGTGCCCACAATAGTTATGACCGACGAGAGCGCGTCGGAGAGGTTGTTCACCGCGTCAAGGGTGATGGCGATTGAATTGGAGAGCACGCCTACGGCCGCCTTGAATGCGGCGAGAAGCACGTTGGCAGCGATGCCGAGCACGCTTGTGCGAACGATGGTCTTCTCGCGCGCGGTGGCGGGAATGGGCGAAGTCGCCTGGGCGTCTTGAGCGGCTTTGTCGTTCTCAAGACTCATTGTTAGTTGCTTCCTTCTTCCTGTGCGCATGCGTTGGGGCATGCCGTCTCGCTTTCGTGCACGCTTTCGAGCACCTTTGCCAGCAGCCGCTTGAGCTCCACCGCCTCGTCTGCCGAGAGGTGCACGTGGCAGGCCATGGCTCGCGGCACCGATGCCGCACGGTCGCGGAGCGCGCGTCCCTCGGGCGTGAGGCGGACCTCGAGCACGCGGGCGTCGGCGGCGCTCCTCTCGCGCGTGACGTAGCCTCGCTCCTCGAGCTTCCTGAGGACCGGCGTGAGCGTGCCCGAGTCAAGGTAGAGCCGCTCGCCGAGGTGGCTAACGGTCGCGGCGCCCTCCTCCCAGAGCACCATCATGCAGAGGTACTGAGTGTAGGTGAGGCCGAGGGGTCCAAGGAGCGGCTGGTAGCTGCGCACGACCTCCTTGGAGCACGCGTAGAGCGGGAAGCAGAGCTGGTTGTCGAGGCGCAGCAGCTTATCAGGGGAGGCCCCCTCCTCGAGGAAGGGGGCCTCCTGCGGCGTTGCCTGAGCGCGGGGTTGGGCCGCCACTAGAGCTGCGCCTCAATCGCGCGCTCGACCTCGGCCATGTCGGTCGTGGGCTCGAAGCGAGCAACGAGGTGGCCGTTGCGATCGATGAGGAACTTGGTGAAGTTCCACATGATGTAGGCCTTCTCGCCAAACTTCTTGTTGTTGGCCTTTGCAAACTTGTCGAGCGCCGCGGCCTTGAGTCCGCCGCCAAAGCCCTGGAAGGGGCGCTCGGTGGCAAGCGCGGCAAAGAGCGGATCGGCGGTGTCGCCGTTCACGTCGAGCTTCTTGAAGCGGGGGAACTCGGTGTTGAACTTCAGCGAGCAGAACTGGTTGATCTCGTCGTCGGACTCGGGCGCCTGGCCGGCAAACTGGTTGCAGGGGAAGTCGAGAATCTCAAGGCCCTGGTCGTGGTGAGCGGCGTAGATGCGCTCGAGGTCCTCATACTGGGGCGTGAAGCCGCAGCCGGTGGCGGTGTTCACGACGAGCAGGACCTTTCCTGCGTAGGTGCTCAGGGGAACGGTGCTGCCGTCCTGTGCGGTGACAGAGAAGTCAAGGTAGTTGGTGGTGTTTTCGGATGCCATGATGGCTCCCTCCTCCGGGTGTGACCCGGCGTCGTTGATGACGACTCCAGTATGGCGCTGCTAGCGCCTCCGAGACCAAGATTAGTTGAGCGCAACCAATTGCACACAATTGATTTGGTTGCAGCTGAACTATGCTGCCGAAGTCCTGCGTATTACCTTGCAATTCTCGATTGGTTAGACCTCGCTAACCGATCGGCAATTGCAGAAACATCTCTAACTTGCAATTCTCGATCGGTTAGAAGCGCCTAACCGATCGGAATCTGCAGCAAAATGACGCCCCGGCCAAGGCCGAAGCGCCACCAAGTACCAGCCAGGAGAAAGCCCGCGCCATCCCCGCGCTACGCCCTGGTGTCAGCCCACCTGCACAAGTTCGGTGCCCTCGGTGTCGTAGCCGTCCATCGCCACGCTATGGATGGCGGGGTCCTCGTGCGTGGAGAAGTAATACGTGCGCGTTGCTGCGGAGTAGCCACCCGTGTAGACGGTGCGCTCGAAGTCGCCTTTGGTCATGCGCGCGGTGCCGTCGATCATCGCGACGCCCCCAAGCTCGTGGAACACGCGGCTCACATTGGCCTTCTCGCCTGGCTGCACCGGATAGTGCGAGTTGAGGTAGGCAATACGCACAAAGCGCGAGGTGGAGTAGTGGTCGCCGGGAATGCCGCGCATGCCCGCGCCAGAGCCGTAGGGGAGAAGCTCGGCTTTGTCCCACACCACGTTCTGGGGAATCTCGTTGGTGACGTTCATGTAGTTGCGCAGTCCCTCGCGGTGCCACGCAAAGCCGGGCTGGTTGGCAAGAACATCCACGTCGTCGTGGTAGACCTCCATGCCCTGCGCGGTCTGCTCAACCACGATGCTGCGCGTGGCATCGCCAATGATCCAGTGCAGCGGCGACACCGGGTGCTTGTCGTTGATGGGCTTGCCGACAATTACGTGGTCATCAAGGGCGCGCTCGACCTTGTCGACAGTCGTGAAGTTGGCGACAACCCACAGCGGGAACTCGTAGGCGGCAACGTTGGTCTTGCCCTCCACTGGCGCGCCGGCATACTGCGCATAGCCAGGGAAGTTGAGGTCTGCCACGCCCAACCCGGAGGTTTTGGTGCAGTCAAAGTAGAGCGGCATGCCCTCCTCGACCATGCCCACGCCAATCACCGGTTCGCGCATCCCGCTTACGGCACCAAAGGGGGAGTTTGACTTGAATCCGCGCGGGGTCACCACAACACGCTCGCCACACCCGCAGCTTCAGTCGAGGTTGTGCGCGAGGTGCATCTGGCCCTTGTCGCCCGTGAACCTGATTGCCGCACACATGACAAGACCTCCCTGTTCCATGGGAACGGCCCCGGCCTGCCTTGGGCAAGCGTGGGGCCATCCAAACGAGCGCCTGCTAGGAAATCTGCACCCGTTCTGCACCGGTTATTCGCAGGTCAGCCGAGAAGAACTCGCGTAACGCACGAATGGCCCATGCGGTGTCGCGGGTGCCTGCGGTCTCGTAGCAGGAGTGCATGGCGAGCTGCGGGAGCCCAATGTCCACGGCGTGGACGCTCACCTGCGTGTTTGAGAGGTTGCCCAAGGTCAATCCGCCCGCCATGTCGGAGCGGTTGGCAAAGGTCTGGTGGGGCACACCGGCGCGGTCGCACAGCTCCACAAAGACGGCGCGGCTAAAGGCGTCGGTCGTGTACTTCTGGTTGGCCGCCTCCTTTACCACCGGCCCACCGTTGAGGCGGCAGCGATTCACGGCATCGTAGAACTCTGGGTGGTTAGGGTGCAGCGCGTGGGCGTTGTCGCAGCTCACGAGGAAGGACCGCGAAAGCGCGCGCAGGTAGTCCTCCTCGTCCATGCCCAGCGCGGCGTTGGCGCGCACCAGCGTGTCGCGCAGCAGCGTGGACATGGCCCCCTGCTTGGTGTTGGAGCCAACCTCCTCGTTGTCAAAGCACGCGTAGACGGCCACGCAGTGGCGGTTCTTCTCGGCGACAAACGCCTCGAGCGACGCAAACGCGCACTGGAGGTCGTCGAGTTTGGGTGACGAGACAAACTCATCGGCCATGCCCCAGACGCAGGGGCGCTCGCGGTTCACCAGGAAGAGATCGCGCGCGAGAATGTCCTCGGGACTTACGCCAACCTCCTCGGCGACCATAGGGTCAAAGTCCTCCTTGCACAGGCTTCCGGCGGAGAAGAGCGGGCAGAGGTCGACTGCCTTGTTGAATGCCTTGCCCTCATTGACCGAACGGTTAAGGTGGATGGCCACGCTGGGGATAAGCAGCAGGTCGCGGTCGGGCGCAAAGAGACGGCTCTCGATGCCGTTGGCGGTGCGCACGAGGACGCGGCCGGCAAGGGAGAGCGGCTTGTCGAGCCACGTATAGTCAATCATGCCGCCATAGCCCTCGACGTCGAGGCGAAGGTACTTCTCTGGCCCCTCGAGCACGGGCACGGACTTCACTTTATAGGTGGGGGAGTCCGCGTGGGCAGCCGTCATCTGGAAGTGGTAAGCGTCGCGGTCGAGGGCGTCCTCGCCAACGCGAAACGCGATGACGCTCGAGCCGTTACGGGTGGTGTAGTATGAGCCGCCCGGCTCGACCTCCCATGCGTCACCCTCGGGCAGGCGCGTGAACCCGGCCCGGTCGAGGCGGGTGCTAATGGTTGCCGCCGTGTGGAACATGCTGGGGCAGCGGTGGATGAAGTCGATGAGACGCTCCGAGGTCTCAAGGTCCTCGGCGGTCGCCCCCTCGGTGGTCGGGTGTTTCTCGTCTGGCATGCGTGTCCTCTCTGTTGGTCGTAGCGAGTTGAGAGTAGCACGCAGACGCGGGGAGTGCCGCAGAGGCATTTCTACGGCAACGACGTCATCCCAAAGTCCTCGCTCGGGCGCCCGTTCCTTGCCGGGGGTAGTTTCGGCTTGCGCTTGACATGCCGCTCGTTTAAACTTTCTTCTGCTGCATGAGTGGGATTGGCCTTTGGCAAGCCACCCGAGAGACGGGAGATGACCTTGCGCATCTAGACGCGGCCCAAAAGGGGCGAGAAGAACATGCCCACTGCCGGCGCCAAGCGCTGGCCATGCGTCTGCGAGGTCCACATGCAACTCAACCTGACGAATATCCACTACAGCTATGCCGGAAGCCCGCACGAGGTGCTTTCCGGCGTTACCCTAAGCCTTCCAGCCGGATGGACTGGTGTCGTTGGCGATAACGGCTGCGGAAAGTCCACTCTTGCGCGAATTGCTACGGGCATGCTTTGGCCCACTGGTGGAAGCGTGGGGCCAGTGGGGCTGGTGAGCGCCTATTGTGAGCAGGACAGCGCATGCGCCCCTGCGGCACTCGCTGACTTTGCATCCGCTTGGGACCGCGAGGCCGTTCGGCTTAGAGACGCGCTGGGAATCGGGGACGATTGGGCTTGGCGCTTCGACGAGCTTTCCTCTGGTCAGCAGAAGCGCCTTCAGGTTGCGGTGACGCTTTGGTCGCGCCCCGACGTTCTGGTGATGGACGAGCCAACAAACCACTTGGATGCGCCAGCACGCGAGGCGGTGCTTCTCGCCTTGGGCAGCTTCACTGGGATTGGAATTCTCATCTCGCATGACCGGGACCTGCTTGACGCCCTGGCCAAGAGGTGCGTCTCTTTTGAGGGCGGGAAGGTGCGAATGCGGCCGGGCAACTATTCCCAGACGTTTGAACAGCGAAAACGAGAAATTGCGGCTGAGACAGACGCCCAAGACCGCGCACGGAAAGAGGGGCGGCGCCTTGCCGCCGAACGCCAGCGGCGCGTGGAGGCGGCGTCGCGAGCCGATGGGCTTCGAAGCCGACGCGGCCTCGATCCGCGGGATCACGATGCGCGCGAGAAGATTGGGAGGGCGATTGTCTCGGGGAAGGATGCCCGCGCGACACACCTCGTCACGGCGCTTGACGAGCGCATTCGCGGACAGCGTGCCCGCGCGGAGTTGGCTTATGTCGAGCGGCGCTACGACGGTGACGTGCCGCCGCTTGGCGAGAGGTCGAGAAGGGCCGTGATTGCGCGGTTGACGGCGGGGTTGGTGCGCTACGGGGGCGAAGCGGGGGTGCCGGGCGTTTTGATTCCCGACTTGATTCTTGGGGCATCCGACCACGTGGGAATTGTGGGGCCAAATGGGTCGGGCAAGTCAACGCTGGTGAGGACCGTTGTCGAAGCCGTTCCCAAGGACGTTCCCATGCTCTTTGTGCCCCAGGAACTGGACCATGCCTATGCGGAGCGCGCCATTTCGTGTCTTGCGAGCCTAAGCACTGCTGATAGGGGGAGGGTTCTCTCCGTGGTGGCACAGCTCAACTCGCGACCTGAGGCGATGCTTGAGGGAAACGAGCCGAGTCCAGGAGAGCTGCGAAAGCTCGTGGTGGCGGAGGCGGTTCTCACAAAGCCGCAGCTCCTGGTGATGGACGAGCCTACAAACCACCTCGACCTGCACTCTACTGAAGCGCTGCAGCGCATGCTCGCTTCGTTTCCCGGCGCTGTAGTTCTGGTTTCGCATGACGCTTGGGTTGTGCGGTCTAGCTGTGGACGAATCTGGCGGCTTGAGCCCGCGAAGGGTGGCGATTTTGCGTGCGGTTCGGTTCTGATTGAGCGCTGAGGGAGCAGATTTGAGCGTCAAACTGCGTCTGCGCTTGATTGCGACGCAATATTACGTGCGGATGGGGACTTTTGTAGTAGTAGGTCACCGAACTGAGTGCTGGGGCCGGGGGTCCGGGCTCTTTTGGGAGCCCCGGCGAAAGACGTCAACAGGGGAAACGCGGCCGGCCCTTGCCTGCGAGAACCGAAAAGGTCGTTGCGGGCGCCCTGCGGCAGGAAAATAACCCACATATCTCGGCTTTCGCACGTAATTTCGGGGATTCATCTTGCGCGAGTGGGCGCCTGGGGGCCAGAGGGCATCAAAGCAAGGCGCGAAAGAAAAAACGCCCGGCGCATGGCGCGCCGGGCGACCCAAATGCGTAGACCGTTGCCTGGGACTACGCGATGAACTCGAGGAAGGCATCGGCCTGCGCGGCGAGCGCTGCCTCGTCCTCGGCGGAGAGGGTCAGCGTGCCGGACATCCAGGACTCGCCGGAGAGGGCGATGCCGGCCTCCTTGTCGGCCATGACCTGCGCGCCCACGAAGGTGAGCAGTGAGTCGAGCGCCGCGCGCATCTCTGCGGTGGCGGTGCGGCCGCCTGCGCCAGAGACGGTGGCACGCATGCCGCCTGCGACTGCAGTGTCGCGGCCCTTGCCGGGAAGCGGTCTGCTCAGCCAGTCAACAAGGTTCTTCACATGGCCGGGGAACGACGCGTTGTACTGCGGGCTCACGAACCACACGCCGTCGGCCTGGCGCACGGCGTCACGCACGGCTGCGACCTCCGGGCGCTCGGGGTCCTCGAGGTCCTGGTTCATGAGGGGAAGCGCGGAGTAGTCGAGCCTGCTCACGTTGGCGCGGCCCTCAAGCAGAGCCTCGATATGATGCGCCAGCTGCTCGTTGAACCCGTTCTTACGAAGGGTGCCTACCACGATGAGGACGTTCTTCTCTGCCATTGTGCTCTCCTTTAAGGTCTGTAAGGTCGACTTGGTAGCATCTATGTACTAAAATCAGTGTAACCAAAAATGAGACTTGTCAAATAACGTTTTTTCACGATACCTAGTATCAAGAAAGATACCGGTCGCTACCAGCGGGAAGGGGATGGAACCTCATGCGAGACGTACCAAAGGACTTTGGTGCCTGCCCCTTTGTGACGGCGCAATGGCTTCTCCAGGGGAAGTGGTCGATTGTGATTCTCCATCACTTGAGTGAGGGGACCTTGCGCTTTGGCGAGCTAGAGCGTCGGATGCCCGAGCTCACACACTCCACGCTCTCCTCGCAGCTCAAGCGTCTGGAAGCGGAGGGCCTGGTGAGCCGCGCGGTTTACCCGGAGGTACCGCCGCGCGTGGAGTACTCGCTCACGCAGGTGGGAAGGGACTTCGTCCCCGTGCTTGAGAGCATAGAGGCATGGGGGAAGGCCTACATCGAGCACCTGAACAGAGGGGAAGTGACGCCGTCGTAGCAGGGGTGCGGCTGCGCTAGTCCTTGGCGCCGAGCAGCCCGCTCACAAAGCTCACGATGAGCGCCACAAAGAGCGTAGCCCAAAAGCCCGAAACCACGACCCCCATGCCAAAGACGCTCTCGGCGAGGTTGGACGCGAGCGACACCATAAGCGCATCGATGACAAACGAGAAGAGCCCCAGCGTAACGACGGTCACGGGAATCGAGAGAACCTTGATGATCGGTTTCACTATCGCGTTGATCACGCAGAGCATGAGCGCAAAGGCCAGATACGCTGCCCACTGCGGGTTGCCAACCACGTGAGCCGAGGGAACGAGGGCGACCGCAACAAAGGACGCTATGGCGGTTGCAAGGACGGACATCAGCGTTTTCATGGCGGCTACCTCGCGTTTCCGTGGCTGACTGCAGTTATCACATGATACCCAAGATAGCGCCGCGTTGCCGGAGGGGCCCGTACCGGAGCCTCTTAAGGCGAGAAGTCCCGACCAATACAGTCAAAAACACGTGTGCATGCCGAGAAGTTCAATTTCTCGAAGTGTGGCGCATTGCGTAGTGCTAGTCTTCCCATAAATTGAACTTCTCGTTATTTGAAATTGAACTTT
The DNA here is from genome assembly GCA_022648325.1 of Olsenella sp. Lineage (GTDB taxonomy): Bacteria > Actinomycetota > Coriobacteriia > Coriobacteriales > Atopobiaceae > Tractidigestivibacter. The sequence continues at coordinate 247,708 of JALCMG010000002.1, read as the reverse complement.
TGGACCTCGTCCGTCCCCTTGCTGAGAAGAGAAATTGAACTTCTTGCTCGATGGGGGGCGGCCGTTCGGAGGGGAGGGGCCGTGGAAGGCCAGATCCGGAAGGACTTCTCGGAGCGCCTTGGCCGGGCGATGGACAAGTGCGGCCTGCGGCAGGCAGACCTCGTGCGCATGGCCGCCGACAAAGGCGTCAAGCTGGGGAAGTCCCAGCTCAGCCAATACCTGAGCGGCAAGACCGAGCCCAGGAAGGCAACGCTCGCGTTTCTCGCCAGCGCCCTCGGCGTAAGCGCCGAGTGGCTCAGCGGGGGTGCGGCCGACGTCCCCGCGCCACCAGAAATGAGACAAAGGGACAGTCCCTTTGTCTCATCCAGCAAGGAGAAGGAATCCGCCATGCCTCGTCGTCAGTTCAAGAAGTCCTCCAAGCTCAATAATGTCCTCTACGACATCCGCGGGCCTGTCCTGGACGAGGCGTACCGCATGGAGGACCAGGGCATCCACGTGCTGAAGTTGAACATTGGCAACCCCGCGCCGTTTGGCTTCCGCACGCCCGACGAGGTCGTGAAGGACATGCAGGACCAGCTCACGGAGTGCGAGGGCTACTCCAACAGCCGCGGCCTCTTCACGGCGCGCAAGGCCATCATGCAGTACGACCAGCTCAAGGACATCCCCAACGTGGACGTCGAGGACATCTACACCGGCAACGGCGCCTCCGAGCTCATCCAGCTGGCGATGAACGCATTCATGGACGAGGGAGACGAGATTCTCGTCCCCAGCCCGGACTACCCGCTCTGGACTGCCTGCGCCACGCTGGCCGGTGGCACCGCTGTGCACTACATCTGCGACGAGCAGGCAAACTGGTACCCCGACATCGAGGACATCAAGCGCAAGGTCACGCCGCGCACCAAGGGCATCGTCGTGATCAACCCCAACAACCCCACCGGCGCGCTGTATCCGCGCGAGGTGCTGCAGGAGATCGTGGACGTGGCGCGTGAGAACCAGCTGGTCATCTTTGCGGACGAGATATACGACCGCCTGGTGATGGACGGAAAGCAGCACGTCTCCATCGCGAGCCTCGCGCCCGACCTGTTCTGCATCACGTTCAACGGCCTCTCCAAGAGCCACATGGTGGCGGGCTACCGCATTGGCTGGATGAGCCTCTCGGGCAACAAGCGCATCGCGAGGGACCTCATCGACGGCATCAACATGCTGTCCAACATGCGCCTGTGCTCCAACGTGCCGGCGCAGTCCATCGTGCAGACCTGCCTGGGCGGCATTCAGCGTAGCCAGGGCCTTCTCGTCCCCGGAGGGCGCATCTACGAGCAGCGCGAGTACGTCTACGAGCGCCTCTCCAACATGGACGGCGTCACGGTGACCAAGCCCGAGGCCGCGTTCTACATCTTCCCGCGCCTCGACCCCGAGAAGTTCCACATCACCGACGACGACCAGTTCGCACTCGACCTGCTCAAGGACGAGCACGTGCTCATTACGGCAGGTAAGGGCTTCAACTGGGAGAAGCCCGGCTACTTTCGCATCGTCTACCTGCCGCGCAAGCACACGCTGCACGAGGCGATGGACAAGCTCGAGGACTTCCTGGGCTACTACCAGCAGTAGCGGGTTTTCCTGCTGTCTTATCAGCGACGTCCAAGAGCTTGCTCCGTGGGTCCCGCAGCCATACGAAGGCTGCGGGACCCTATTGTTTTAGATTCATTTTAGGTAGAATTGTAAGACAATGTCTTATACACTAGCAAGTGGCACGAGAGGAGCTGACGCTATGGCAAGTGCGACGATGACTATCCGCCTGGACGAGGACGAGAAACGGCTCATAACCGACTACGCCAAGACCTTTGGGATGTCTGTATCCGAGCTCATGCGCAAAAGTGCCCTCGAGATGATTGAGGACGAGCTTGACCTTGAGGACTGGAAAAGCGCAAAGTCAGAGTTCGACAATGACCCCGAGACCATTCCCGCAGCCGAGATTGCCCGAAAGTACCTCTAATGTGGCGGCTCGTATTTTCCAAGAAGGCTGATAAGCAGCTTGCAAAGATGGATCCCGGTGTTCGCCGGATCGTCGTCGCGTGGCTGCTCAAGAACGTCGACGGTTGCGACGATCCACGACAGCATGGCAAGGGACTCACCGGCAACCTTTCTGGTGCGTGGCGCTATCGGATAGGCGACTTCCGCATTCTCTGCGAGATTCGCGATGAGGAGCTCGTGGTTCTCGCCCTGGAAGTTGGCCACCGACGCGAGGTTTACAAGCGCGAGTAATTAGGCGTTTAGGTAGTTGACAGGGCCGAAGAAGCTTGAGAAGCGCCGCTGCGACAAAACTCGTCCTGATTTCTGCCATCTTTACAATAAGACGCCTACTTTTTGCAAAAGAGAACACTTTTCAAGACGAGTTTGTGGTGAGCGTACCTTTGTGTCATGTCGTCTGCAGTGGGCGGATGCCAACCCACGCCCAACGCCCTTCTCGCTGCGAATAATGGTTCTAGCCAACCAAGCGCGGAGACGGACGCGGCGACGGTTGCGGCGATGGGCGAAACGACAGGCGCAGGGGAGGGGGATGGAAGGTATGGACAAGCTCGCATATCTTGCAAAGACGCTTTCGCGCACCACGCGTAAGGACTATGAGAACTACGTCATAAACGCCGTATGGAATCGTCTGGGGGATGACACGCTAAAGCCGGTGTCGCAGCAGTGGCTTGCGAAGCCCAATGGCAAGGGCTATTTCATAGACCTCTACTTTCCGCAGGTGAACATTGGCATAGAGTGCGATGAGCCATTTCACCATGATCAAGAGGACGCCGACAAGGCCCGCGAACTCGATTTGATAGACATTCTCAACCAGATCGATGCAGAGCATGGCTACAAAGCTTTGCATATTGATATCGCCAAGGGCTATGACAGCGTAAATGCCCAGATAGACAGGGCTGTAGAAGAGATTTGCAGGGAGGCCAAAGGCGTAGGCGCGCCGGGGACTTCTGTGAGTGGTCTCCGGACGCCGAGAATGAGGCGAAGCTGGACGGCCGCGAGTCAATCTTTGTTGGAGACGGGCGGTCATTTAGGACTATCTGCGATGCCTGCGATGCGGTGTTTGGCTCTGGTTACAGGGGTCAGCAGCATGCGTACATCAAGCCCCGGGGCCCATTTCGCGAGGTGTATCCCTCATATGTGGCATGGTTCCCCGCAAAGATGGCGGTTGGAGGAAAGGGGAGAAAGGGCTGGCTCAACATCGTCTCCCCGGATGGCTCTGAAATATGCGAGGGCCGCAAGGGCGAAAACTACGAGGGCGATGGCGACAGCTCTACTCGCGTGGTTTTCGTCAGGGCGAAAGATCCAATCACGGGCGCAAGCGACTACCGCTTTCTCGGCGTGTTTGAGCCCTGCGGGACAAGGGAGCTCAGCGGCCAACTATATAGGCGCTACCGTCGCATTGCCGAGAGTTTCCCCATCCTAAGGGGTTGATTGATTGTTGCTTGGCGGAAGCCTTCGTTGCAGTATCCGTGAGACGAGCTGCCCTTGGAGAACCCGCGCGTGAGGAACGGACTTGGCCTGGTGTCCACAAACTCGTCGGGGTCGTAAACGGCGCGATTGCGGTGCTTCTTCCTGCCAAAGATGAGTCCCATGGCGAGCCTCCGATGATGCGGTTTACCTCGTCAAAAAGGTATCATTAGACGGGGAAGCGGCTTCATGCCCCTATTGTTTACTGTGCGAGCTTCGTGAGCGTGTCGCCAGCAATGCGATAGACCGTCCAGTCCTTCATGGGCTCGGCGCCAAGCGAGAGGTAAAAGCCGATGCCGGGCTTGCTCCAATCGAGACACCACCACTCGAGCCGTCCGCAGCCGCGCTCGACGGCAATGCGCGCTAGCTGTTGGAAGAGTCCTTTGCCGTAGCCGCGCCCACGGTATTTTGGCATGACGTAGAGATCCTTCAGGTAGATGCCGGCGCGCCCAAGGAAGGTCGAGAAGTTGTGGAAGAAGAGCGCAAAGCCCACCTCTAGGTCGTCCTCGCGCACAAAGAGCACCTCTGCCTTGCCTTTCTCGAAGATTCATTCGCGCAGAAGGTCTTCGGTGGCAATCACCTGGTCGACCATCTTCTCGTAGTCCGCGAGCTCCCGAATGAATCGCAGGATGAGGGCGCAGTCGTCCTCCCGCGCGAACCGGTATGTGACTTCAGCCATGTGAGGGCCTCCTGCTGGTTCCAACTTGGGGTATGGGATGCTTGCGTCAGGTCTTTCAAGGGTGCTGACGGTATTTGCGCATCCACCATTCGCTATATTACGTGCGGAATGGGACTTTTGTAGTAGTCGGTTTCCGTCCCGAGGCCCATTAGTGGGGGTTCCGGCGCGTGCGTGATGTGCCGAGCTGATTGCCAACAGGGAAAACGCAGTTATACTCTCGCTCGCGCGAGCCACGGAGACCCGAGGTGCCCCTCGCGGCTAGAAAATAACCCACATATCTCGACTTTTGCACGTAATTTGGAGGAATCGCGTTGCGCGGAGGCGTTGGACGAGGCTCGTCGAGCTCTCATTTCAAGGCTGCCGGGGGGTCTCGCAACCGCTGCCATAACAAAACGCACGTCCCAAGAGGCCGCGGCATCAGCCAAAGAGCGATCCGTTGTACTTGACGATGACGCGACAGGCCATGAAGATGGCCCCGAGCACCGCGACTCCCAGGGCGACACCAGCAACATCCGCCGCCGCTCTGGGCAGCAGAAGCGAGAGCCCGAGAAGCACCACGCAAACACCCACCACTGCCATCCAACGTCCGCTCTCGCGAGCAAGCGCCGCCCGTTTGACGCGGGGCACGTTGACGTAGTGATAGCCGTGCAGCCAGCGCACGTTCCCGGTGCGTATCTGCCAGAGGGCCATCGCAAGAATGAGCCCGCCGATGATCGCCGAGGAAGCACAGCCGATAATTACGTTTCCACCCATGCGGCATCAACCCCTATTAGTGTAACCTGCCTGCCTAGCACCCGCAGCCGTGATGTCCGCATCCGCCTTCGTGACTGCGGTCGTGGTCGTGGCAGCTTGCCTCGGCCGTCTGCTGCAGGGAGCCCGCAAGAAATGCGGCTACTGCGTCGTCGACCGACCCCTGTGCTCCACCATACACGGAGATGCCGGCCTGCTGGAGGGCCGCCAGCGCGCCCCCGCCAAGTCCGCCGCAGATAAGCACGTTAACGCCATTCTCCGCGAGAAGCCCGGCGAGCGCCCCGTGGCTCATGCCGTTTGCCCCTACGACTTCGGATGCAATCACTTTGCCGCCTTCTGCATCGTACAGCTTGAAACTCTCGGTCCTTCCAAAGTGAGGGAAAACGTTGCCGTTCTCATACGTCACTGCGATTCTCATCGTGTCCTCCTTCTGCTTGGGCGGCCATGGACTTCCATGTGTCGCCGACGGGGCCAGCGTGGCGCTCCCGCCCTCAATGCAAATGCCCTTCCCGTTTACCAGGGCGTCCGCGATAGCGTGCCGTGCGCGCGCGTACACCGCCGCGACCGTTGCCCTGGCAATGCCCATGTGCTCTGCGGCCTGCTGCTGGTCCATGCCTTCGAGGTCGATGAGGCGAATCGTTTCGAGCTCGTCGAGCGCGAGGCGTACGGCTCTCTCCTCGGGAGCGCCGACTCCCTCGGGGGAAAACGAGACATATTCAGGAACAATCCCCACGCACCGTGGCTTTTCTCGCCGTCCCGCCAAAGGAAGGCCCCTCTCGTTGACTTGGCCGCAGCATGCGCGCCGGGCCCGCACTATTGCTGACATATGCCATCAATGAGACTAGTACTAGCAGCAGGTGGAGTAAAGCTTATTTCGACATATGTCAGGAATTCGAGGGGCAATATTCCCGTTGGGGGAAGTGGCGGATTCCAGTTGCGGAAGATTTCGCTCGAGGCGTTGCCCCGATACACATTCGTGCACGAATCTGTGACCCGCCCAGGTCGATACACATTCGAAGTACGAATGTGTATCAATTTGCTCGCCCAAATGAAATAAAGTTGCCGGTGAAGGGGGTCCCGGTGAATCCCGCTGCCCGGCAACTAAATCCCGCGGCGCGCTATACTAGGGCACGCAAAGGGGAGCTAGGACAACGGCCTGGCTGAGAGGCGGCACCATTGCCGCGACCCATAGAACCTGTCCGGATAATGCCGGCGTAGGAACCAGAGCGCACAGTTCGGGCACCTACGGAAGACGTGGGTGCCTCTTTTTGGCACCCGGAAGGGAGGGTGCATGGACTGTTCCGTCGCGATTCAGTTCCTGCCCATGGACGCCCAGACCGACGAGGAGGTCTGCCGCGTGGTCGACGCGGTGATCGCCTACATCGACTCGACGGGCGTCGACTACTTTGTTGGCCCATTCGAGACTGCCATCGAGGGCGACTACGACACCTGCATGGAGATTGTTAAGAACTGCCAGCTCGTTGGCACCAAGGCGGGCTGCAAGAAGATGGCCACCTACGTGAAGATCGACTACCGCCCCGACGGCGACGTGATGACCACCGAGCACAAGGTGGGCAAGTATCACCCCACGGACTCCGAGTTCTCCCAGAAGGCCGAGGGGGTCGCATAGCCGGTGTCGCGCCAGCAGCACAGGCCGAGCAGTGCCTCCGCCTCGCAGACGGCGGCCGCCTCGCGCGCCGGGGCGTCCCGCACGCGCCGCGTTCTCACGCCGCTCTTCACGGTGGTGGGGCTCCTCGTGGTGTGGGAGCTCGTCGTTGACCTGGGGATAATCCCAAACTTCCTGCTCCCCACGCCCATCCAGGTGGTCGAGGCGCTCGTGGACGACATCTCGCTCATCGTGGGCCACGCGGCAACCACCCTCGTCGAGACGGCCATCGGCCTTCTCATCGGAGTTGCCCTCGGCTTTGCCATCGCGGTGCTCATGGACCGCTTCGAGGGCTTCTACCTGGCCCTCCAGCCGCTCGTGACCATCTCGCAGACCATCCCCACCATTGCCATCGCACCCCTTCTGGTGCTGTGGTTTGGCTACGGCCTGGCGCCCAAGGTGATCCTCATCGTGATCACCACGTTCTTCCCCATCACGGTGTCGCTGATCTCGGGGTTCCGCTCGGTTGACCCCGACGTCATCGACCTCATGCGCACCATGAACGCCTCGCGCTGGCAGATCTTTCGCTACGCCAAGCTGCCCGCTGCGGCCGACCAGTTCTTCAGCGGCCTGCGCATCAGCGCGACCTACGCCATCGTTGGCGCGGTGATTGCCGAGTGGCTCGGCGGCAACTCCGGGCTGGGCGTCTACATGACGCGCGTGCGCAAGTCCTTCTCGTACGACCGCATGTTCGCGGTCATCATTGTCATCTCTGCGCTGTCACTTGGTCTCATGAAGCTCGTCGACCTGCTGCAGCGCGTGTGCATGCCCTGGAAGAGGGCAGAAGGGAACAAACGATAATGGCTTTCATGTCTCCGCTTGCTGGCGGCGTCTCTCGCCGCTCGTTCCTCCGTGGCTCCGTCGCCGCCTCCGCCGCACTGGCGCTCGCCGGCTGCGGCCAGTCGGCCCAGTCTGGCTCGTCCGACGCCTCCTCGTCGAGCGGCTCGTCCAGCTTGAGCTCCTCGAGTGACCTCGCGAAGATCTCCTTCGTGCTTGACTACACCCCCAACACCAACCACACCGGCATCTACGTGGCCCAGGCCAAGGGCTACTTCGCCGACGAGGGCCTGGACGTCGAGATCGTCCAGCCGCCCGAGGACGGCGCGGACGCGCTCATCGGCGCGGGCGGTGCCCAGATGGGCGTCTCGTACCAGGACGTTATGGCCAACAGCTTCTCGTCCGACCAGCCCATGCCCTACACCGCCGTGGCCGCCATCATCCAGCACAACACCTCCGGCATCATGAGCCGCGCGGCCGATGGCATCACGCGCCCCAAGCTCATGGAGAACCACGCCTACGCCACCTGGGACCAGCCCGTCGAGCAGGCCACCATCAAGGACGTGGTCGAGGCCGACGGCGGCGACTACTCCAAGATCAGCCTGGTGCCCTACAACGTGGACGACGAGGTCTCGGGCCTCAAGGCCAACATGTTCGACACCGTGTGGGTCTACGAGGGCTGGGCAGTACAGAACGCCAAGGTCCAGAACTACGACGTGAACTACTTCTCGTTCATCTCGATTGACGACGTCTTTGACTACTACACGCCGGTCATCGCCGCCAACGACGACTTTGCCAAGGCCAACCCCGACCAGGTCAAGTCCTTCCTGCGCGCCGCCAAGAAGGGCTATGGGTTCTGCGTCGAGAACCCCAGCGACGCTGCCGACATCCTCTGCGACGCCGTGCCCGAGCTTGACTCCGACCTCGTCCACGCAAGCCAGGACTACCTCAAGGACCAGTACGTGGCCGACGCCTCGTCCTGGGGTGTCATCGACGCCAACCGCTGGTCCAAGTTCTACCAGTGGCTCAACGACCAGAACCTGGTCGAGAACAAGCTCGACGTGAACAAGGGCTACGACCTCTCGTACCTGGAGGCGTAAGTGCGCGCAGGCGTTACATCTGCCGAGAAGGGAACTGCCTCGGGCACCGGCGACGAGCCGGCGCTCGAGGCCCGCTCGCTCACGCTCTCGTGGGACGGAAAGACGACCGTCGTCGACCGTATTTCGCTCACCGTCGCGGCAGGCGAGGTCGTGTGTCTGGTGGGTCGCTCCGGCTGCGGCAAGACAACCATCCTGCACGCGCTTTCGGGCCTCACGCGGCCGCTCTCCGGTCAGGTGCTCCTCCACGGCGAGGACATCACGGGCACGCCCGGCCACGTGAGCTACATGCTTCAGAAGGACCTGCTCCTGCCCAGCCGTCGCATCATCGACAACGTGTGCCTGCCGCTGCTTCTGGTGGGCGTACCCCGCGCGGAGGCCCGTGCCAAGGCCGAGCCGCTCTTCGAGCGCTTTGGCCTTGCGGGCACGGAGGAGAAGTGGCCGGCCGAGCTATCCGGCGGCATGCGGCAGCGCGCCGCGTTCATGCGCACCTACCTCATGGGGGCCGACGTCACGCTGCTCGACGAGCCCTTCTCGGCGCTCGACGCGATCACGCGCGTGGAGGTGCGTCGCTGGTTCTGTGGCATGGCTCGCGAGCTAGGACTCTCGGCCCTCGTGATTACGCACGACGTGGACGAGGCGGTCTCTATGGCGGGCCGCGTCTATGTGCTGGCGGGCCGCCCCTCCGGGGGCGTGCCCAGCCACATCGCAGGCGAGGTTCACGTAGACCACAGCGCCGCGGGCGAGGGTGACTTCGCCCTCACCCAGGGGTTCCTTGTCGCAAAGCGAGAGGTGCTCACGCTCCTTGGGTAGGGGAGCGGAGCACCTCTTCTGGTGTCTGGTTCTGTTCTCGCCGGCTGCCGCGGCCCGGCTACTTGCCGCTCGTGCTGCTCGTCGTGCTCTTGGAGTTGCCAGAGCCCGAGGTAGAGGTGCCTTTGTCGGTGCTCGAGCTACTGGTGTTGGAACTGTTGGGCGAGCTGTCGGAGCTGGTATTGGAGCTCGAGCTGCCAGTTCCGGAGTTTGACGAGTCTCCCGTCGAGGTGCTGCTCGAGCCAGAGCCAGAGTTGTTGTCAGTGTTTGAGCTGCCGTTCGTGCTGGAGCCGGAGTTGCTGTTGGAGCTAGAGCTGCCGGAGTTCGAGGGCGTTCCAGAGTCGTTGGTGGTTGAGTCCGTGCTGCCGCTCGTGGTGCCAGAGTTGGAGTCCTTGTTTTCGGTAGACTCGGACTCGGTGGACTTATCGGACTTGGCCGTTTCCTGGGGCTTCTCGGTGTTGGTCTGAGTTGTCTGCGTCTCTTCCGTGGTGGTCTCCTGCGTGCGACCGGGCGTGGTGCCAATGCCCCTGCCCTCGGTGAGCGCGTAGACAAGAACCGCCGAGACAAGCACGGCTACGATGCCTGCCACGATGGAAGCTATCACGAGGCGCTTCTTGGTGTCGCGGCGCTGGCGCTCGCGCGCGGCGCGGCGGAGGCTTGCAGGTGCGATGCGCGTGCCGGAGGGCGCAAACTTGGCCTCGGTGTTCTCGGCGGGAGAGGGTGCCATGCTCTGCATTGCGGTTGCCGAGCCCTCGGCGGCCACGGTTTTGTCCGCGTCAACCGGGTGGGGCGTAAGCGCCGTCTGCCCGGTGGGGGCGGCCACCGAGCGCTTCTCGGCGTCCGAGGCGCTGGCGTCATCTGGGCCAACGGCACCCTTGATCGCCTCGGCGGACTTCGAGAAGAGGTTGTTGAGGACCGAGGACGACACGGTTGCCGCCGCCGCGCCAACGATGGCCCCGATGAGCGAGCCCGCCACGCCTATCTGCGACGAGAGCGAGAACGACACGCCTGCGGCAAGCGCGCTGGCGAGTATCTGGGCAAACGAGAGGTCACCAAACACGCCTCCCACACGCTCGTCCTTCTCGTCGCCTTGATTGTTGCCGTACGCCTTGGATTCCTGCGCCAAGACACATCCCTCCTTCGGTCGCGTCTCCCGCGCGGCCACACCTTTTGGGATACCCGAGTATAGGCTGCGACCAACACGTCGCGCCCGTCCTCACGAAGAAGTGACAAGCCTCTTGCCAACCAACAAGGCTCCGCACTTCTCGCCAGCCCGCCCTTGGCCGGCAGATCTTGTAAGGGCTTTGGGAATCTGAGTTCTTGCAGCCCTTCTAGGGTGTGAAGGTTCTCACATCGGGTATGATTGTCGAAGTACCACATCGTTCAGCTTCCAACAGATGGAGGTCACACTATGCTCGTCAATGCAACCGCAATGCTTCAGAGCGCCGAGAAGGGCCACTATGGTATTGGTGCCTTCAACACCAACAACCTCGAGTGGGCTTCTTCCATTCTGGACGCTGGTGAGGAGCTCCAGTCGCCGCTCATCATCCAGTGCACCAGCGGTGCCGCCAAGTGGCAGACTTCCTTCAAGGTCGTTGCCGACATGGTGAAGGACCTCGTCGAGGCCAAGAACATCACCGTGCCCGTTGCCCTTCACCTCGATCACGGCTCCTACGAGGCCGCCCTTGAGTGCATCGACGCCGGCTTCACCTCCGTCATGTACGACGGCTCGCACGAGAAGGACTTCGAGACCAACCTCGCCCACACCGCCGAGATCGTGAAGCTTGCCCACAGCAAGGGCATCTCCGTCGAGGCCGAGGTCGGCGGCATTGGCGGCACCGAGGACGGCGTTACCGCCAGGGGCGAGCTGGCCGACCCTGAGCAGTGCAAGGCCATCGCCGACCTGGGCGTTGACTTCCTCGCCTGCGGCATTGGCAACATCCACGGCATCTATCCCGCCAACTGGGAGGGCCTGTCCTTCGATCGTCTCCAGGAGATCAAGGCCAAGACGGGCGACCTGCCTCTCGTCCTCCACGGCGGCACCGGCATCCCTGTCGACCAGGTGAAGAAGGCCATCTCACTGGGCATCTCCAAGATCAACGTCAACACCGACCTCCAGCTCGTCTTCGCGGCCGCTACCCGCAAGTACATCGAGGAGGGCCTCGACAAGCAGGGCAAGGGCTACGATCCCCGCAAGCTCCTCAAGCCTGGTCGCGAGGCCATCAAGGAGCGCACCGAGGAGCTCATCAAGGAGTTTGGCTCCGACGGCAAGGGCTGGAACTAGCGGCTTGCCGCTGCGAGCGGTACCGCAAGCTCCGCTCGCTGCATAGCGTTTTGAGAGCCCGTCCGGCATGTCCGGGCGGGCCTTTTCGTGTGGCGACGGGGGCGGGGAGGGCGAGCGCCTGGCCGGCTTGCCGAGAAAGACAACCTTGGAGTGCGCCTGAGGCTCTGGGATGAGCCACCGCGACATTTAAACGGCGAAACCGCGCGTGATTGCTGAGAAGGCCAGCGTCCTGCTTGGGAAAATGTCTGATGGTTACCAGCGTGGAACGCTGCCAGCATGTGGGAAAGAACTGCCTGGCAGAAGTCCTCTGCAGGAATAAGACCAACTCGGGCGATGGGCCAGAAGCCGTTTGTCCCGACATGCCCGTGCGGTAGCTGTCCTTGGAGGGGTTGGGACATTGGGATGAGAAACTAGCCATCCGGGAGCCTGCAACCACCATGCTTCGGGGTGGTAGCGGTATTAAGGCCTCGCCCTGGTCAATGACCTCGGCTCCCTGGAACTCTGTGCCAGCATCCATGAGGGGCTCTTTCACCTTAAGCCCGATCTCTAGGAGGCCGAACCATGCCTTGCCGAGCCCTCCGGCGCGCTCAATGATGGTTTTACCTATACCTTCCACCTGCGACAAGATCCCAAGTTCCACGACGGCACCGACTTTAACGCCGACGCTGCGGCAAAGAACTTCGAGCGTCAGATGAGCTCTGTGGCCAAGGAGGGCATGGGTTATGCCGAGCTGGTCGTTGGCTCCGAGGAGTCTGGTGCGGGCGTAAGAACTGCCGAGGTTCTTGGCAAGGCTACGCCGTAAGCTGCGCTCCGCGCACAGCTTGCACTCCCTTTGCGAAAAACCTCGCCATGGCCCCGGGCCTTCCAATTGTTTCGCCCACGGCGTTAGACAAGGACGAGGGAGATTTCTCCAAGGCTCCTTGCGGCACCGGCCCCTTCAAACTCAAGGATTGGAACCCCGGCGAGGCCATTGTCCTCGAGACAAACGGCGAATATTGGAATGAGGACAACGCCTCCTGTCTGCTCCCGGACAATCGTTCTCATAACAGTCGAATCTGCCACCCGTGTGACTGACCCACCCCCAACAAGTAGCTCGACGTCGTCACCTCCGTCGACATGGGATTGGCTCTCTAAATCGAGTCAAACGGTTATATGGCATTGACGTCAGGGGGAGCGATGCGCAACACAGCCGGTATTTCAGCTGGTGCGGTACGTGACTGGACGCTGGCTAAATCTTGACGATTTTGGTGCCATGGACCTCCTCCGTATAGAGAGCCTTGGCTATTCCCTCGGCGTTTTGCCAGGTGATGCCGCCGCCGGGGAGAATGCGCACGCGACCGTTTGCGTAGGAGATCAGGTGACGCAGGTGGCTGAGGTTGTCTGCGATGGGCGTGCCCGCCGCACCGCCGTGGGTAAGGATGCGCTCGACGCCCAGCCGGGACAAGATGTCAATGGCCTGAAGCTGGTGCTCCTCGTCAAGGACATCAAAGGCCATGTGGAAGGTCACCTGCACCGGAGCACCTGCGCAGCCGCCTGTCCTGGCTCGCGGACCCTTGGCGGCCTCAACGAGCTGGGAGGTGAGGTTGGCATCGATGGCTGCAGAGCCATTCTCCGCCCTGCGTACGCAGCCAAAGACCACGCCGGTCACGCCAAGTCCACGTGCAACTGCAATGTCATCGAGTAGCATCTGCGCCTCGATCTCGGTGTAGACAAAGTTTCCGCCGCGTGGCCGAGCCATCGCCATTATGGCCACCCCATGCTCGTCGGCGTAGGATACTGCGGCGCGAATAACGCCATAGCTGGGGCTTGTACCTCCGACGGCCAGGTTGTCGCAGAGCTCGATGCGGCCTGCGCCGGCATCGATGGCGGCGGGGACGTGCTCCATGTTTTCGGCGCAGAACTCCTTGAGTAGGGCCATGGCGCTCTTCCTCAATCTCTCTGGCACTTGTATTGGTCCTTGATAGAGAGTACCCCTCCCAAGGCGTCCTTTGCCCGCGTATTGTGCATATTGGCTGCCGCTGCATGCGGCATTGCGTTCGATTGAGCGGATCTCGCGGGGCTGGTAGCATGACACAAGAGCGCCTTTCCGGGCGCGTTTCATCGCTCGGCACAGGGTGCCAACAAAGAGGGGGGAGCGCTGCGCATGCATCGCCTTGGAATCTCTCTCTATCCCGAGCACTCTAATCCACAGAATGATGCCGCGTATATGGAGCTTGCGGCGCGATATGGTTTCAGCCGCATCTTCACCTGTCTGCTTTCGGTCCAAAAGGATGCCCAGGAAACCACCAAAGAGTTCTCTGGATTCACGAGGCACGCGCACGAGTTGGGCTTTGAAGTCTCCGTCGATACCAACGAACAGGTGTTTGACCGCTTGGGTGCCACGCCGGGCAACCTTGACCCCTTCAAGAAGCTGGGCGTGGATATCATCCGCTTGGACGGTCACTTTGGCGATGCGGGAGACATCTTGCTAACGCATAATCGGTCCGGCATCAAGGTTGAGTTCAACGGCAGTTGCAACCTCCCCCTGAGTCTGCTGGTTCAGCGCGGCGCGGACGGCAGAAACATGACTACGTGCGCCAACTTCTTTCCCGAGCCCTTTACGGGCATGTCGGAGAAGCGTTTTGTGGAACTCTCTGCCTCGTACAAGGCCCAAGGCTTTCAGACGGCAGCTTTCGTCTCAAGCCAACAGCCGAAAACCTTCGGTCCTTGGCCAGTGTTCGCGGGTCTGCCCACCTGTGAGGATGACCGTCATCGCCCCATTGATCTGCAACTGCGCCACCTGATTGCCACAGGCCTGGTCGATGACATACTCATCGGCAACGCGTTTGCCAGCGAGAAAGAACTTGCCGCCATGGCTGCGGTAGACACCACGCGTATTACCCTGCGCGTCGAGTTTGATTCGGACGCTACTGCTGAGGAGCGCAAGGTGCTGTGGGGTTACGACCACGCTGAGCGAGTTGACTCCTCGGCTTACCTGCTGCGGTCGAGTCTGCCCCGCATGGACTTCTGCGACCGCTCCGTGCCCGTACGCAATGTGAAGGCAGAGGCGTTCCACCGTGGTGACGTACTTGTGGTGAACGATAACCTTGCTCATTATCGTGGTGAGCTGCATATCGCCTTGCGCGACATGCCCAACGATGGTACGCGCAACCGTGTGGGGCGTATTCCAGCGGAGGAGCTATTCCTGCTGGACTACATCAAGCCTGAGTACCCGTTCGAATTTATTCGCTAAGAATTCGCCTATTCAACTCAAGGAGTGACCATTTATCGTCTGCCACACCTGCACAATTCGCGGTTGGCTGCCATCTGACAATGAGACCGGACTTGTTGTGAGCCCGGTCTCATACTTCGTGATGTGAGCTAGCGACCCTAGGCGCCTCGCCAACCGTGATGGCAATGGAAGTGCTCCCATCAATTGTTTTGTGCAGGATTGCTGCCGCGAGAGGCGGCATCACACGGCCTTGAGAGGGGGGTTCTGCGTGAGTAGCATGAGGGATACTGGAGGGGGACAGAATGAATGACATACAGCTCGTACGGTATCTTTTGAGTCAGCAGGGCGTCTCCCCGGATGAGCTTTCTGCCCATCTTGGCGTTAGAAAACGCGCCATGCGCGATTGCATCCATCGGGCGAACGCTTCTATGGCGGGTGCTGCTCTCATCTCATATGACCGCGCTCGAGGTGCCTACGTCGTGAACATTTCTGATCAACAGGGCTTTGACACTTGGGTTTCGGGCCGGCTTGCCCATAATGCATATGACCGCCTCCCCTCTACACCAAGCGAGCGTGTGGTTTATCTGCAGCAATACCTTCTTTCGCGCTCGGATTGGATTACGCTCGAGGAGTTGGCGGGATTACTTCTCGTTTCACGATCTACCATTTCGAGCGACCTTCAGGTTCTCGAACGCACGTTTGAGAAGTTCGACCTTGTTATCGAGAGGCGTCCCCGCTACGGCATTCGGGTCAGCGGCAGTGAGATTGACAAGCGACTCTGCCTTGCAAGTGCGGTTATCAACGCACACCTTGAGGCCGACGGCTTGGGCGGTGCGATATCCCCCTCGATGCTGAATGAGGTGGGCAGGTGCGTAGACGCCACGCTTAAGCGTGAGAACTACAAGGTCAACCCAGTGTTACACCAAAACCTCGTGATACACCTCGCCATTGCGCTGGCGCGTATTGGCAAGGGCTGCTACATGCCCATGGAGACTTTTCAAATGGAGAGTGTGCAGGGCAGTTCGGAATGGGCTGTCGCCACTGTGATAGCTCAGGCCATCGAAGAGTCTTTCTCCGTTGACCTTCCCGAGGAGGAGGTGGCCTATATCGCCATCCACCTGGCGAGCAAACGCTTGATTGAGGACGCGCGCGGGCTTGGTATGGACGGGGTCTCGTCCGCATCTGGCTACGCTGCCGAATCTGGGCTTGAGGTGACGGATGAGGCCTGGAATTTGGCTGCCGAGATGCTTGAGACAGTTTGGCGAGCCTTCCGTTTTGATTTCCGCAATGATGTGGAACTGCGCATGAACCTTGCGCGGCATACCATGCCGCTCATAGTTCGCCTTCGCTATCACATGATGCTGAAAAACCCTCTGCTGGAGGATATTCGGGTGCACTATCCCCTGTCCTTTGCAATGGCGGCCGACGCGCTTGCCCTGCTTGCAGAGCGCTATCAAGCGAAGATATCTGATGATGAGGTGGGATACGTTGCCCTGATCTTTGCACTGGCGCTCGAGCGAGCCAAGACGGAAAGGGCCAAAAAACACGCGCTTGTGGTATGCACCACCGGGGTAGGTGCCCGTCTCCTTGCCTATCAGCTGCAACAGGAGTTTAGCAATGACTTTGGAATAGTGGATACCTGTGATGTAAGTGATTTCGACGAGTATAAGCTCGATGGAGTTGATTACATCTTTACAACGGCTCCCCTTGCTCGTCGCACCACTATCCCAGTGGTCCACGTGAGCCCATTCATTGACGAGACCGGCAGTGCCGACGTGAAGCATGCGCTTCGCCGTGTCGCGGAGCCATCTACGAGTGAGTGCTTCTCTCCCAAGCTCTTCTTCGCAAACGTCTCGATCGGCACGCGCGAGGATGTCATCAGTTTTTTGTGCGATCGCTGCACCCAGGCGGTTGAGCTCCCAGATAACTTCCAGGAGCTGGTGTGGGCCCGCGAGCGAGCCTCGTCGACGGCCTATGGGAACCTGGTGGCGCTACCCCATCCTCTTGAAGCGGTGAGCCCAAGGACATTCGTCGCCGTGGCTCTGCTGTCTCACGCTATCGACTGGGGCGGTCGCAAAGTGTGTGCTGTGTTCATGGTTTGCGTCTCGCGCGATGCTGGGTCCGGCTCAGAGGCGTTCTATCGCTCGATGACGAAGATGCTCATGAGTGAGCAATCCATTCAGAGACTTCTCGCCGATAGGCGCTACGAGGTTCTCCTGAGCGAGCTGGAAGGAAAGTAACGATGGATGAACTGTTCAAAACGAGTTTCCAGATCATCGCTGTCGTAGGCGGAGCGCGCAGTGCCTACGTAGAGGCGGTGCGCGCTGCAAGAGAGGGTGACTTCAATCATGCCGAAGAGCTCATGAAGAAAGGAGATGAGAAGTACTTGGCCGGTCATGATGTCCATGCTGCGCTCATCCAACGCGAGGCGGGAGGAGACCCGGTGAACATGACCCTGATTATTTCCCATGCCGAGGACCAGCTGATGGCCGCAGAGTCTTTCAAGCTTATGGCACAAGAGTTTATCGAGGTATATCGCCATTTGTTTGCTCAAAAGGCCGAGCAGGGGGTGCTTTTGGGAACTTGCGAAGATGATGTCTCCGCGACTGTGGACTTGTGACCGTGATGTCGCAAATAGAGAGGAAAGAGAGATGGCAAGCAAGAAGATTTATCTTTTCTGCAGTGCCGGCATGTCTACGAGCATGCTCGCGCAGAACATGCAGGGGGTGGGAGATGCTCACAATCTGCCCATCGAAGTGCGTGCGTATCCCATCGGCAAGGTGGATGAGGTCGTTGCTGAAGAACATCCCGCATGCGTCCTACTTGGTCCACAGGTGAGCTATCAGTATAAGGAGACCAAACAGCGCATCGAGGAAACCTACGACACCCCCGTTGGCCTCCTCGATCAGACTGCCTACGGCATGATGGACGGTGAGGCATCGCTCAAATACGCAATCAAGCTTATTAAGTCATACAGGAAGTAGGACAAAGTATCCGAGAGAAGGAGGCACCTTGTGTTAGAGAAAATCGAAAAAGTTCTTATGCCCCTTGCCGAGGCCATCGGTAAAAACAAGTACCTCATCGCCATTCGTGACGGCTTTCTCATCTCCACTCCATTGCTGATTGCGGGATCTATTTTCCTGATTATCGGAAACCTGCCCGTTCCCGGTTTTAGCGAATGGTGCGAGAGCATCGCCATAGGCGATGGCAACCTTGCAGCGTACCTATCGAAGCCCTCCGACGTTACCTTTGGTCTCATGGCTGTGTTTGCCACGTTCGGAATCGCCTATAGCTACGCATCGCAAATCAAGACCGACAAGGTATTCTCCGCTGCCGCAGCGCTTATGGCATGGTTTCTCATCATGCCCTTCACCGTATCGGGCACTGTTGACGTGAACGGGACGGCGGTTGACGCAGTTCTCTCCGGTATCCCTCTGGGCTGGGTTGGAGCGAAGGGCATCTTCGTTGGCATTTTCTGCGCTTTTGGAGCCACGGCTCTCTACGCTGGGGTCAAGAATCGCGGCTGGGTCATCAAGATGCCCGCCGGCGTTCCTCCTACGGTGACGGAGTCGTTCTCCTCACTGATTCCCATCACGATTACGATGGCCGTATTCTTCTTTATTAATCTCATTGTCGGCATGTGCAACACCAACGTGTTCGATTTCGTGTTCAAGTTCCTTCAGACGCCGCTGCTGGGTCTGGGCGATACGCTTGGCGCTATGCTCCTCGCCTACGTTTTCCTGCACGCTTTCTGGTTCTTTGGTATTAACGGCGGTTCCGTAGTAGGTGCGGTCTACAATCCCATCCTGCAGACTCTCTCGGCTGAGAACCTTGAGTTCTTCAAGACTGGCGTGGGCCAAGGTCACATCATTTGCCAGCAGTTCCAAGACCTCTTCGCCACTTTTGGCGGCTGTGGGTCGACTCTTTCCCTTCTGATTGCGATGATTCTCTTTTGCAAGTCCTCTCGAATCAAGCAGCTCTCCCGACTTGCCCTGGTTCCTGGCATCTTCAACATCAACGAACCCATTGTGTTCGGCCTGCCAATCGTCATGAACCCGATTATTGCGGTGCCGTTTATATTGGTGCCTTCGCTCAACATCATTATCTCGTACTTCGCCATGGCTTGGGGAATTGTGCCCATCTGCTCGGGCGTGCAGGTTCCTTGGACCATGCCCCTTGGCATTTCCGGCGTTCTGGCAACTAACTGGGCTGGTGGAGCCTTGCAGATACTACTCTTGGTAATGGGAGTTTTTGTCTATCTGCCCTTCATCAAGGTCATCGACAATCAGTACCTGCGCGAGGAGCAGAGCGTCCTTGCAGACGCAACATCTGGCGATGACATAGACCTGGATAACCTCTCCTTCGATGACCTGTAAGTCTTGATAGGCCTCTCTGCGGACGTGCGTTGGCGCAATCGTAGTGTCGGGCGCATCCTTCGGCCCATCGTGGGATGCGGCCTTTTCTCTATGGGTTCCTGGGAATCTCAGACAATGTTGGGGCAGGAGATAGGCGTTGTAAGTGGCTGGAGGAATACCTTATGTGGGGAATCATCGCGACTTGGTGCATGGCCCTTGAGGGTATCGAAGGGGCATGCGACGTGCTTGGACAGGGAGGGTCCGCAGGCGATGCCGTTGAGCTTGCCATCCGTAAGGTCGAGGACTTTCCATACTACAAATCAGTCGGTTATGGAGGCCTGCCTAACGAGGAGATGGAGGTCGAGCTCGACGCGGCGTTCATGAATGGAGACACTCTTGAGTTCGGCTCCGTGGGTGCGCTCAAAGACTTCCCCAACCCCGTACGCGTTGCTCGTGCGCTTTCCACGTGTGACGCAAACAACTTTCTAGTGGGTGCGGGTGCAGAGAAGTTTGCCGATCGGGCGGGCTTCGAGCGCAAGAACATGCTCACTGATCGCGCCAAGAAGCTCTATGCTCATCGGGTTGCCGAGGAAGGGGGGCGCCTCTCCCAGGATGCCCATTGTCTGGGGGAGCCCGAAGCCATTGAGGAGAGGGCTCGCGGCGTCGTATGGGGGGCAACATCGGACGCCGTCCCGTCGCGAGTGGGCATCGGCCAAGAGGGCACTAGCCCCTGCGGCCACGACACTGTGGGCGTGGTGTGCTTGGACGCCACGGGCTCCATGGCCGTTGCCACCTCAACGAGCGGGCTTTTCATGAAACGCCCCGGTCGCGTGGGCGATTCTCCCATTCCGGGGGCAGGCTTCTATGCGGATTCCGCCGTGGGGGCCGCCGCCTCAACAGGCTTGGGCGAGGACGTAATGAAGGGTTGCGTTGGTTACGAGATCGTCCGACTCATGGGTAACGGCTTGCATCCCCAGCGCGCTTGCGAGCAGGCCATAGGCATCTTTACCGAGAAGCTCAAGGCCCGTCGTGGCCATGCGGGTGATATGTCCTTCGTGGCCATGGACTCTCGGGGCCGTTGGGGCGCGGCGAGCAATATTGAGGGCTTCTCCTTCGTGGTGCAGACTGAGGAAGATGCCTCTTGCGTGTACCTTGTGCATCTGCGCCAGGATGGGACATGCACCCATGAGATAGCGAGCCAGGCTTGGCAGGACGAGTACATGCGTTCGCGTATGTTGCCCTTGGACTAGCTTTGCCATCCCGGTTTTAGGAGGAGCGATGGAATCCGTTGACGACGTTGCGGCAAATCAACAGGGGCCATATGCACTCGACCCCAACTTGGAGCGGCGTATCCTCGCGGAGGTCGACAAGGTGTCGGATGAGATGGTCGAGGCCATCCGTGCCATCGTGCGCCAAAGGAGCGTCCGGGAGGACGCTGTACCAGGTGCGCCCTTTGGACCCGGCGTGCGTGCGGCTCTCGACCAGACACTTGATTGCAGTCGATCGCTGGGCTTTTCAACAACGGATTTGGATGGCTATATGGGCTATGCGAGCTGGAAGCCCACTTCCGGCGCGACTGGTGAGCCGGTGTTGCCAGGCTACGTGTGTGCCGTGGGCCACTTGGACGTGGTACCCGAGGGCACCTCGGGTTGGAAGGTGCCGCCATATAGCGCAGATCTCACGGCTGGGAGAATCACGGGTCGAGGCGTGCTTGACAACAAGGGGCCCATATACTCTTGCCTCTACGCGCTCTGGGCACTGAAGCGACTGGGCCTTTCCCCACGTCGAGAAGTGCGAATCATCTTTGGCTGTAATGAAGAGACGGGCTTCAATGACCTTCGGTACTACCTGAGGCACGAACCCGCGCCAGAGATGGGCTTTACGCCTGATTGCAAGTATCCAGTTGTCTATGCTGAGCGTGGACGGCTGAGCGTGCGTATGACGGCCTGTGCCGCCGAAACAGAAGGGGGGGAGCCGCTACAACGTCTCTTCTCTTTCATGAATGAGTACGTTTTGAATGCCAAGTCGAATGGCGAGCGCTTTGGCATTGACTACTCAGACCCAGAGTTTGGCGTCACTGAGTTGAGAAACTATCGCCTGGTCTTTGAGGAAGGCGTGCCTGCGGTTGAGTTCTCTGTCAGCTATCCTGCGGGCGTTACCGCCAATCAGCTTGAAGAGCGATTGGGTGCCGTGGCCAGAAGGCAGGGGTTTGACTTCCAAGTGATGGGAAACTACGACCCGGTATGCTTTGAGAAGGACTGCCGTTTGGTACGCATGCTCGTTCTCGCTTACGAGCGGGTTACCGGACTGGATGGCTCCCCTGTAACGACCACGGGGGGCACATACGCTAAATTCATGCCCAATGTTGTGCCCTTCGGGCCGTCATTTCCTGGCCAAAAAGGGATTGGGCACCAACCAAACGAATGGATGGACGTAGCGGACATCATCACGAATGCAAAGATTTACGCACTAAGCCTCTACCTGCTGTCTCAATAGGGGCTGGTCGCGGGACGAAACGTGGGATGGGAAAGCCAATGAGCTCGAAGAGGCATGGAAAGAAGGAAAAGTGCTCTACGATGGGCCAGCGCAAGCCTGGGCCTGACATCACGATTGCGGAGTTTGCGGGGGCGCAGGACGTGCGAGAGGGTAGTCCTGCCCCGGTGTCTCGAAGGTTTCTTGCATATCTAATTGACTGGTATCTCGGCTCGCTCTGTGCTGCGCTGCCCATCAGCATCATTGCGCAGCGGATCATGGGTGACATGGCAAACCAACGCCTTGTCGACTTCCCAGCTCCATGGGGTATGGTCGCAGGCGCCTTAGCCCTGCTCTTCTCCTGTTTCTATTACCTAGCGATTCCAATGCTGGTTTGGCGGGGCCAGACGCCCGGCAAGCGTCTCTGTCGGATTCGCATCGAAATGGTTGACGGCTCTCCTGTGGATTTGTGGCACCTAGTGCTGCGCGAGGTCGTCGGCGTTTTTCTGCTGTCTGGTGTTATCGCCAATGCGAGCTCCATCTGGCATCAAATGGCTACAATCGCCCTGCAAGTGAACTTGGTCCACCCTCTTATGTATGGCGGATTCGCCCTTACAGCGGTGAGCTGTGCGCTTATCCTTTGCCGTCACGACCGTCGCTGTGTCCACGATTTTATTGGTGGAACTGAGGTCAGGCTCGTTGCGCATGCGGAGGAAGCGTCAGCCTCCAATGTGGGAGGCGGGATATGAGGGCTAGTTAGCTCCAAATGAACTTGGGCTCTGCTGCACAAGGAGCAAAGAAGGGGAGCAATCATGAAAGTCGTTATGTTTTACGATCAAATTCAGTCTGGTCTGGGAACTAAGGATGACCGCGATTTGCCTCTCGGCATCCTCAAGGAGCTAGTTGGACCTGCTGTCATGATGGAGGGCCCGCTTCGTCAGGTGGACGGTCGAGTAGTGGCGACGCTCTACTGTGGGTGGGGCACGTATGAGGCAGACCCAGATGAAGTAACCCGAAAGCTTGTGGCAATGTGCCACAAAATCGGCCCCGATGTTGTTATGTGCGGCCCTGCCTTCAACTACGCCGAGTACGCCGAGATGGCAGCCCGCGTGGCAGCAGATCTTGAGGCTGCTGGGAAGGTGCACGCCCTTGCCGCCATGAGCGAGGAAAATGAGGGGACCATCGAGCGCTACCGTGGCAGAGTGACCATTGTGAGGACGCCAAAGAAGGGAGGCATGGGACTCAACCAGGCCCTCAAGAACATGTGTCTCGTAGCACAAGGCCTGGCGTGTGGCAGCGATATCGCGTCACTCAGGCGTGAGGCATGCTTCTAAGGACGTCAGCAAGGAGCTTTCCATGTCTAAGGAGCTTCGTGAAAGAGCTGCAACACGCCACCAGGTTTCACGTTCTGATGCCGTGCTGCGGGCGCGTGAGGAACGCTTGGCAAAACAAGCCGCAGTGATGGATCAGATTAAGGCCATGGAGGAGAGCTGTGCCTCCGGCCAGGGTTTCCAGACAGCCTCAGTTGCCTTTCCGGAGGTCAAGTTTGACCTCAAAACGGAGATGGAGCGTTTGCGAAACCTTCGAAGGCATACGTCCGTCCGGCGGTGCATGACGCTTGTCTCAGTGGCACTTTCAGCATTTATCCAATCATATGCAATACAGGCTTTTGTGAACCCGGCTAATCTGCTGTCGAGTGGCTTTACGGGCTTGGCCATCCTCATCGACCGAATTACTGCTCTCTCTGGGTTTACTTTTCCTACCTTCGCCGGAATGGTGGTGCTGAACATTCCTGTGGCACTGCTCAGCTGGAAGAGCATCTCTCGGCGCTTTGTGGTGTTTTCGATGATTCAGGTTTGCTTGGCTTCGCTCTTCCTGCGTTTGTTCACTTTTCAACCCATCTTGGACAACCTTATGCTCCAAGTGGTGTTTGGGGGGTTTCTCTATGGTCTCTCCATTGCCGTGGCGCTTCGCGGTGGCGCGAGCACGGCGGGCACGGACTTCATCTCGCTCATGGTGTCCAATAAAACGGGCAGGTCAATCTGGGGGCTCATATTCGCGGGGAATTGTGCGGTACTCGTAATCTTCGGAGCCATGTTTGGCTGGGAACCAGCGGCCTACTCCATCATCTTCCAGTTCATCTCCACAAAGACAATCGAGACGTTTTACCACCGCTATGATCGAGTGACTCTTCAGATTATCACGCAACGCCCAAAGCAGATTCTTGACGCTTACAACAAGGTGCACAGGCATGGCTCTTCGGTGATGGAAGTCATGGGTGGACGAAGCAAGCAGCGCTACTGGCTCGTCAACACTGTTGTGTCATCCTATGAGGTTGATGATGTAATGCAACTTATCCGACTGTACGATGGCAGCGCAGTGGTCAACGTTTTTCGCACCGAGAACTTCTTTGGAAACTTCTACCGTGCACCGATTGACTAGAAGTTGCCGAGAAGTCAGATTTGTTCATGCCGCTCGTAACGGCGCACAGGATAACAGAAGTCTCCCAACGGGGGACGGCCTTTCTCCGGCATGGCCTTTGGGGTGGGCCTGAGCATGGCTTGCGCTCCTACATGCTCGGCTTGTCCTCGGGGTTAGGGCCAGCCTTGTTTGCTCCGCCCGGACGGAGAAGGTCGGCCAGCGTCTTGCTGTCAAGGTACGCCGAGGTCACGCGGCCAAGGTCGCGCCACACGCCCACGGTGGTGCATGTCTCCATCTGCGAGCAGAACGTGTCGTTGGTGCACTGCAGACAGGCCACCGGCGCGAGCGACCCCTCGGCCGCACGCAGGAGCTCGCCCAGGGTGTACTCCTCCGGCTTGCGCGTAAGGCGGTAGCCACCGCCCTTGCCGCGCTGGCTCTCCACGTAGCCCGCCTTGTGCATGAGGGAGATGACCTGCTCAAGGTACTTGCGCGAGATGTTCTGACGCTTCGAGACGTCGCCAAGCGACACCCACCCGTCGTGGGATGCGAGGTCGGCCATCGCGCGCAGGGCGTACATGCCCTTTGTTGAGAACATCCCGGCCATGGCTAGGCTCCCTTCTCGGCCTTGTCCGCTGCGTCGGCCGCCGATGCGGCCCCTGCCTGTGCACCCTCGCGCGCCTCGAGCATCTCCTTGAGCGTGCGCCACGCGAGCTCGGCGCACTTCACGCGCGCCGGCATGTGTGAGATGTCCTTGAGTATCTCGGCATCCTCGAGGGGTTCGAGCTCGGCCTCGTCGGTGACCTCGCCGCGCACCATGCGCTCGAAGAGGTCGCACAGCTTGATGGCCTCCTCGGGCGTCCTGCCCACCAT
Organism: Olsenella sp.; assembly: GCA_022648325.1. GTDB lineage: Bacteria > Actinomycetota > Coriobacteriia > Coriobacteriales > Atopobiaceae > Tractidigestivibacter. Next base: position 222,821 of record JALCMG010000002.1, on the reverse strand, counting down.
GAGGTCGCTCATGATGTCTGCGGACGCCTGCGAGATGGCACAGCCGTGCCCGGTGAACGCGGCCTCGTCGATGGTGCCGTCGTCCGCCAGGCGCACGGAAAACTTCAGCTCGTCGCCGCAGGAGGGGTTCACGCCCTCGCGCGTGCAGGTGGGATCCTCCATCTGGTACTTGTAGTCGGGATGGGCCACGTGGTCCATGAACTCGGCGTTGTAGAGGCTAGTCACGTCCATGGAAGACCTCCCAGACCTTCCCCAGGCCGTCAACAAGGGCGTCGACGTCGGACTTGTCGTTATAGAAGGCGATGCTCGCACGGCACGTGGCGCCGTTCTCCACGCCCAGGTAGGCGAGAAGCGGCTGCGCGCAGTGGTGTCCGGCGCGGATGCACACGTTGCCCATGTCGAGGATCGACGCCACGTCGTGCGGGTGGATGCCGCGCACGTTGAAGGCCACAGATCCCACGTGGCGCTCGCCCTCGGCGGAACCGATCACGTCCACGTAGGGAAGGGAGGCCAGCGAGTCCGTGAGGTAGCGGGCGAGAAGGCGCTCGCGGGCCTCAAGGGCGTCGAAGCCTTTCTCGTTGAGGTAGTCCAGGCAGGCGCCAAACGCGTACGCACCAGCGGCGTCCTGCGTGCCGGCCTCGAACTTCTGCGGCACAGGCGCCCAGACGGCATCGGTCTCGGTCACGGAGTCGATCATCTCGCCGCCGGTGAGGAAGGGCGGCATGGCGTCGAGCACCTCGGGCTTGCCCCAGAGGACACCAATCCCCATGGGGCCGCCCATCTTGTGCGCCGAGAAGGCGAGAAGGTCGCAGCCAAGCTCGCGCACGTTCACGCGCACGTGCGGCACGGACTGCGCACCGTCGACCACCACGTAGGCGCCCATCTCGTGCGCGCGCTTGGCGATCATGGGGATGTCGTTCTCAACGCCCAGGACGTTGGAGACCTGCGTCACCGAGACGATCTTGGCGTGCGGGCCAACCTTTGCGGCAACCTCCTCGGGCGTGATGCGGAAGTTCTCGTCCATGCGTAGGTAGACGAGATTCGCGCCGGTCTCGCGGCAGATCTGCTGCCACGGGATGAGGTTGGAGTGGTGCTCCATGATGGAGATGACCACCTCGTCGCCGGGCTTGAGCACAGAGCGACCCAGCGTGTGGGCCACGAGGTTGAGGGACTCGCTGGCGTTTCTCGTGAACACGACCTGGTTGCCGCAGGGCTTGCCACCCTCGTCCACGGCACCCAGGAAGGCCGCGACCTTGTCGCGCGTCTGCGCGATGGCCTCGGTGGCCTCGACCGAGAGGCGATAGAGGCCGCGCAGCGGGTTGGCGTTCATGGTCTCGTAGAAGCGGCGCTGCGCGTCGAGAACCACCGCGGGGCGCTGTGCCGTTGCGGCGCTGTCGAGGAAGGCGAGGCCGGGGTTGGCAGAGAGAAGTGGGTAGTCGGCCTTGTAGGGGTTCTGCTCGATGGATGCGAGCTCGTCGTTTGTCAGCATGGGCGACCTCACGCCTCCTCGTCTGCGGCGAGCTGGACGCTCGCGTCGAAGTCGTGTGCCACCTCGGCGCCAAGCACGCGCTCGGCCTGGCGTACGGCGACGTCGTGCGCGTGCGCCTCGGGCGCGTTGATGATGGCGTCCTCGAAGAGGGCGCGCACGAAGAGGGCCTCGGCGTCCTTGCGGGAGAGTCCGCGGTCGGCGAGGTAGTCCATCTGATCGGGGCCAACGGTGCCGATGGTGGCGCCGTGGTTGCCCTGGACGTCGTCCTCGTCGCAGAGGATCACGGGGACGGTCTTGTTGACCACGTCGTCGCCAAAGACGAGGACGCTCTCGGCCTCGTCGCCCTTGGACCTGCGGGCGCCGTGGACCAGGTCGATGGTGGCACGCAGGGCCTTCTCGGCGGCGTCGTCCAGGATGCCGTTCTCGCGCACGTGGGCGATAGTGTTCTTGCCGCGCTGGCGCACCACGTGGTTCACGTCCAGGCGGTCCTTGCCGTCTGCAAAGTAGCGCAGGGCGATGTTGGTGCGGGCACGATCCCCGGAGAGCGAGACCGCTGTGCCAAAGGCCACTGTGCCGCCGCCAAGCGCGTACTGGCGAACCTCGATGCGGGTGTCGTCGTCTGCGTCCACGCCCACGCTCTCGAGGTGCTGCTGAGAGGAGCCAACGCCCACGACCTCGGTGATCGTGACCTCGGCGCCCTCCTCGGCAACAACGCGCAGGAGCGAGGCCGAGGTGGTTGCCCCGGCGTTGGTGCCGCCTGCGGCCACGACGATGGAGACCTTCGCGCCGGCACGCACCATGACGCCGGTGTCGGCAACCTCGCCCCTGTCGGTGTCGATTGCCACCACGACGGGCTCCTCGCGAACGGTATGCGCGGGAATCTCGACGTAGCGGGCGTCGGCGGCCTGGGAGGTCACCCAGTTGGTGACCTTCTCGCCCATGCCGCACTCGACGCGCGAGAAGAGCTGGGGAAGCGCAAAGTACACGTCGCCCCTGCGGGAAATCTTGGGTACCGTGAGCGTGATGTCGTTGGCGCGCAGCCGGTTCCAGGTCTGCGCGGGGGGCTCGTTCACGCGGTCGAGTACGACAGTGGCGTTCTCGTCTGCCATTAGCCGATCGCCCCTTCCATCTCGAGCTTGATGAGGTTGTTCATCTCGACGGCGTACTCCATGGGGAGCTCCTTCGAGACCGGGTTGGCAAAGCCGTTCACCACGAGCGTGCGGGCCTCCTGCTCGGAGCAGCCGCGGCTCATGAGGTAGAGGATCGTGTCGTCGGAGATGCGGCCGATGGTCGCCTCGTGGCCCACGGAAGCCGTGGGGTTGCGCACGTCCATCGCGGGGATGGTGTCGGAGCGGCTGATGTTGTCGAGCATGAGCGACTGGCAGCTCACGGTGCATCGCGCGTTGTCGGCGTGGCGGCCAACGACGACCGAGCTCCTGAAGGTGTTGATGCCGCCGTCCTTGGAGATGGACTTGGTGCTCACCGAGGCGGTGGTGTCGCGACCGTTCAAGATGACCTTGCAGCCGGTGTCGAGGTCCTGCGTGGCACCGGAGAAGGTGATGCCCGTGAACTCGCAGCTGGAGCGGTCGCCGGCGAGGACCGTGGTGGGGTAGAGGTACGAGACGTGGCTGCCGAAGCTGCCCGAGACCCACTCCATCTTCGCGTCCGCGCCCACGGTCGCGCGCTTGGTGTTGAGGTTGTACATGTTCTTGGACCAGTTCTCGATCGTGGAGTAGCGCAGGCGCGCGCCGTCCTTCACGAAGAGCTCCACGGCGCCCGCGTGGAGGTTTGCCTCGTAGTACTTGGGGGCAGAGCAGCCCTCGATGAAGTGCAGGTTGGCGCCGGGCTCCACGATGATGAGGGTGTGCTCGAACTGGCCGGCGCCCTGGGCGTTGAGGCGGAAGTAGCTCTGCAGCGGGTAGTCGAGGCTCACGCCCTCGGGCACGTAGACAAAGGAGCCGCCCGACCACACGGCATAGTGGAGCGCCGCAAACTTGTGGTCGGTCATGGGGATGAGGGTGCCAAAGTACTCGTGCACCACGGGCTCCCACTTGGGGTCGTGCAGCGCATCCTCGATCGTGGTGTAGACGACGCCCTGCTTTGCGACCTCCTCGCGCATGTTGTGGTAGACGATCTCGGAGTCGTACTGGGCGCCCACGCCGGCGAGCGACTCTCGCTCGGCCTCGGGAATGCCCAGGCGCTCGAAGGTGTCCTTGATGTCTGCCGGAACGTCGTCCCAGCTCGAGGCCTGCTTGGTCTTGGGCGAGACGTACGTCGAGATGTGATCGAGGTCAAGGCCTGCGATCGAGGGGCCCCAGTTGGTGGCCATGGGGCGGCGGTGGTACTCGTCGAGCGCCTTCAGGCGCAGATCGAGCATCCACTGGGGCTCATCCTTCTTGGCCGAGATTGCGCGCACGATGTCCGGCGTGAGGCCATCGGCGTAGCGCTCGTATCCCTCCTCGGACTTGGTGAAGTCGTAGAGGGAGCGGTCGACGTCAGCGACCTGCGTCCTCTCCTTCGTCACCTTGCATCACCCTCGCTCGCGGCCTGGCTCTCGAAGCGCTCGAAGCCGTTCTTGTCGATGTCATCGATGAGGCTTGCGGGGCCCTCGGCGACGAGGTGCCCCTTGACCATCACGTGCGTGCGGTCGACGGCGAGGCGCTCGAGGATGCGCGTGTTGTGCGTAATCATGATGAGCGCGCCGCCAACGGTCTCGCGGTAGCGCTGGATGCCGTGGGAGACGGTGGCCAGGGCGTCGACGTCGAGGCCGGAGTCCGTCTCGTCCAGGATGGCAAGCTTGGGCTGGAGGAGAAGGAGCTGGAGCATCTCGATCTTCTTCTTCTCGCCGCCGGAGAAGCCAACGTTGAGCTCACGCATGAGGAAGCTCTGGTCGAGGTTGAGCTCGTCGGCGATGGCGCCCACGCGGCGACGGAACTCGCGCGCGGTGCACTTGAGTTCGGGGCGCATCTGCGAGATGGAACGGAGGAAGCTGTATAGGGGCACACCGGGGACCTCGACGGGGGCCTGGTAGGACAGGAAGATGCCCGCGAGCGAGCGCTTGTCGGGCGAGAGCTCGGTGATGTCCTGGCCGTCGAAGGTGATGGTGCCGGAGGTGACCTTGTAGGTGGGGTCGCCCATGATCACGTGGCCGAGCGTCGACTTGCCGGCGCCGTTGGGGCCCATGAGGACGTGGGTCTCGCCTGCGCCAACCTTGAGGTTGACGTCGTGGAGGATGGGCTTGTCCTCCGTGCCTGCGGAGATGCCGCTCACGTCGAGAAGCGTGTCTGCCATGCTGTTCTCCTAGCTCGAATGCGCTTGCGGCACTGCCGCCGGCGCAGGTTTCCTCTCTCTGCGCGGGCCGGCGGCCGGCGGGCGCTTGTGGTCTTGGGGGTGTGCCTCGCGACCTAATCGCAGGGTACCCCTTGCAACCTAATTCATACTAGTTTGTAGGAAATAGAAGGCAAGGGTGATGGAGGGGTTTCTCGGCGGTTTCACAAATTCCTACGGACGAGGGGGCATTTTGAATGGGGGTGGCACCGGGGCTGCCCTGGATACGGGCCTGCCCTGGCGACGGGCCTGCTACAACCCTGCATTTTCCGATCGGTTAGGAGTGTCTAAACGATCGGAATTCTCAGGTTTGGGGCTTCCCCGCATTTTCCGATCGGTTAGCCGGGCTTAAACGATCGAAATCTGCAGAACCGCTGGGGAGATCCACCGCTGGCAGACCTGCCGCTGGGGGCAAAGCCGCTGGGAGAAGAACCGCGAGAAGAGCGTCGGCACCACGCGCCGCGAAGGGCCAGCCGGCGTCGCGTCCTCCGCACGCGCCGCCTGTGCATAATGCGCTAGGGTGGTCATCTGTAAAGGGCAAGCCGTCGGCTTGTAAGGACGATAGGGGAGAGGTGCCATCGCTTGGCGAGCAAGGCGACAAGTGACGTGCTTGAGAGGTTCGTGAGGTACTGCGAGGTCCCCTCCCAATCGGACCCGCGCACGGCCGCGGCGGTTCCCTCGACCCCGCCTCAAGCCCGGAGCTAAAGGACCTCGTCGGCGAGGACCTCGTGACCACCGACGGCACGTCTCTTCTCGGCGGAGACGACAAGGCCGCCGAGGCCATCATCCAGGCCAACGGCACTCGGTGCACACCGGCACCGCGAAGGACGTGATGGTGAACGCCTCGAAGGCGCTTCTCCGCGTGCACCAGCTCATCCCGCCCCAGGACCGCCCGGAGTTCACGCAGGGCCGCGAGGGCTTCTTCTACCTGGAACGCATCGAGGGAGACTGCGAGGACGCCCGCGCGGACTACATCATTCGCGACCACGACCGCACCCGCTTCGAGGCGAGAAAGGCCCTGCTCCGCTCGGCCGTGGACCAGGTGAACGCCGCGTACGCCCTGCGCCCGTCCGCGCAAGTCGGCCAGCCAGTCCTTTCCATCGACATCTGCGACCAGTATCGCAACATGGCGGAGGTCATCACGCGCCCAGAGAATGCGCACCTCATCGAGTCGGCGCGCCGGGCGTATGCTGCCTGCGGCGTGACCATGCGCACCGTCCCCATGCGCGGGGGTACCGACGGGGCGCAGCTCTCGTTCCGCGGTCTGCCGTGCCCGAACCTCTCGGCCTGCTACCACAACGCGCATGGCGTGACCGAGTTCGTTCCGGTACGCGAGCTCGAGACCATGGTCGACGTGCTTCAGGCGCTCGTGGGAATCTACGCGGAGGGCTAATAACCGGGGAGATGAGTACGGCTACCTATCATTCTGCATTTGAAAACATCTATCCCTACAATTATGTGACGACAATACCCCAAAACCGCCCTTGCGCTGCGCCCCGCGTGCGCGTAGTATCGTCGCAGCATTGTTCGACCGAGGAGGCATTTTATGGCTGGGATCGCTGGAGGGCTGCTCGCTAAGTAAGCGACGCATCGTCCGCCCCTGTGACGGGGCAACGTCCTTCCCATTGCCATATCTCTCGGAGAACATCATGCCTTCCTTTTTGAGCCTTCTGCGGCACCCCCTCTCGACGCCCACGCGTCGTCTTGTCCTTGCAAACTTCCTGCTCGTCGTGTGCTTCACCGCTACGTACTTTGTGGGTCTTATCGGCTGCGCTACCTACCAGCTCGGTGCCGACGCCTTTGTGGTCTCGGCCCTGATTATCGTGCTCAATGTTGCCCTGGTGGTGGGTGGTGCTCTTGCGGGCGTGGTCACAGACCGCATCGGCCCGCGCCTCACCCTCGCGGCCTCGCTCGCGGGCTTTGCGCTTATCGGCCTCTTTGCCCTGCTCTCGCCTCTGAGCTATCCCATGCTTGCTGTGGTCTCGACACTCGAGGGCCTCGCGGACGGCTTCTGTGGCACCACCGTGAGCGCCTACCCGCGCTTCCTCACCGACCGCCCGCGCGAGCTCAAGCGCATGAACAGCCTCTGCGGTACCTCTGTCTCGGTTGCCGTAATCGTGGGGCCGCTCATCGGCGGGGCCGTCACGGCGCTCTCGACCAACCAGGCCTGCTTTGCCACGATCCCCGTGGCGTCGCTTCTCGCCGCGGCCCTGGTCTGGGCGACGCCGGAGGCGCCGGATGCCATTGGCGAGCAGCACAAGGGCAACTCGCAGGGCGAGAAACCCGCCGCCAGCGAGGGCTTCTGGCACCAGCTTGCCGAGGGCTTTCGCGTGACCTTCTCGCACGGGACCCTGCGTACGCTCTTCCTCATCTACTTCCTGGGCTTCTTCGCCTATGGCGCCTTCGACTCGCTGGAGTCGCTCTTCTACCGCGACGTGCTGTGCGTTGGCGGCGACTGGATGGGCTGGCTATCTGCCTGCGCCGGCGTTGGCGCCACTGCGGGTTCGCTCCTCGTGCTGCGGGTCTCGACAAAGCGCCTTACGCTGGGCACCCTCTCCGCGCTGCTCCTCGTGACCGGTGTGGGCTCGATGATCTACGTGGGCACGGCAAACGTCGGCGTGGCCATATTGGGACAGCTCGTGACCGGCCTGGGCTTTGGCGCCATGCGCCCCGTGAAGGATACCATCCTCCAGCGAAGCTGCGACATCTCCTACGTTGGCCGGGTGACCGCGGTCATGAACGCGGGAACCAACAGCGCGGGTACCCTGCCGCTGCTCGTGGCACCGCTGGTGGCAAACGTGCTCGGCGTGCAGGGTACGCTCTTCGCGGCGTCGGCGATAGTCGCTGCCCTTGCGCTGGCGTTTCTCCTGCTTGCACGCAACGGCGAGCAGAACCCCGCCCACGAAGCCGCCATAAAAAGCCCCTCCTCCAGGGATTGCTAACACCATTAGTAAATGTAAGCAACGTGGAGAGTCTCGCAATTTAGTTAATGGCATTAGCTACCAACGCTATGAGGGGTAGCATGTCAACTAGTTAATGGCATTAGACAATTTCTGAGAGGAGCAGCCATGGCAAACCAGGGCGAGACGGATTGGGACGAGTTGGCCAAACAGCTCATGGCCTCGCTTCATGGCATTCGGGGCGGTCGGGGGTCGCACTCCAAGGACATGGAGATGCGGGGCGAGATAAACGCATTGCACGCGCTCCATCACCATCCGGAGGGGATGACGCCAACCGCGCTGGCGCGCGCGTGCAGGGTCTCGACCGCGCGCATTACCAAGACGATCGACCAGCTCGAGGGCCGAGGTCTGGTGGAGCGCAAGGCAAGCGCGCGTGACCGGCGCAGCGTGAACGTGACGCTCACCGAGAAGGGCTCGGCTGAGGTCGCGCAGCGCATCGAAGGGATCAACAACTACGTGGCGGGCGTGCTGCGCGAGCTGGGGGAGGATGACGCGCGGGAGGTCGTGCGCATCTTCGCTCGGCTCGCGAGGATCGTAGCGGAACGCCCGCACGAAGCCGGGCACCCACAGGACGGGTGCGCTCGGGGAGAGGATGGTTCGAATGAGGCTCGTTAAGCTTCTTCGCGGGCACGTGGGGGAGGTCGTGGCGGTGTTCGCGTTCCTTCTCGTCCAGGCGCTCTGCGAGCTTTCGTTGCCACGCTACATGTCCGACATCGTAAACGTGGGAGTGGTTGGTGCCGAGGCGGGAAATTCCGCCTACCTTGGTCACATGGCGCTTGTGATGTTTGGCTTCTGCGTGGGGTCGCTCGCGGCGGCCGTGCTCTCGGGGCTCATCGCCTCGCGCGTGGCGGCGGCCGTGGCGCGCGACCTGCGCAAAGACGTCTTTTCCAAGGTGATGTCCCTCTCGCCTGCGGAGGTCAACCGCTTCTCGCAGTCGTCGCTCATCACCCGCTGCACCAACGACGTGCAGCAGATCCAGAACATGATCGTGATAATGCTGCGCATGGTAATGTTTGCGCCGGTCATGGGCGTGGTTGCCGTGGTCCAGGTCATGACGATGGGCGGTGGCCTCACCTGGATCGTTGGCGTGGCGCTTCTCGCCGTGCTGGGCATTGTGGTGGTGCTCTTCACGCTCACCATGCCGCGCTTCAAGGTCATGCAGTCGCTCGTTGACCGCGTGAACCTCCTTGCGCGAGAGATGCTCGACGGCATCATGACCATCCGCGCCTTTGGCCGGCAGGGCCACGAGCTCTCGCGCTTCGACGACGCGTCCGGCGACCTCCGCGACGCGCAGCTCTTCGTGAACCGCGCCATGACGCTCATGATGCCGCTCATGATGCTCGTGATGAACGTGGCGACCGTCGCTATCGTGTGGTTTGGCTCGCACGGGGTGGCCGCCGGCGCTATGCAGGCGGGCGACATGATGGCGTTCATCAGCTACGCGATGATGATCGTGATGAGCTTCCTCATCGTCTCGATGGTCGCCGTCATCCTTCCGCGCGCAGAGGTCTCGGTCGGCCGCGTCGAGGAGGTTCTCTCCGTGGAGCCTGCCGTGCGCGAGCCCGAGAACCCCGTTGCGCCGGCAGCGGACGCCCCGCGCGGTCGCCTGGTCCTTGACCACGTGAGCTTCCACTACCCGGACGCAGAGGGCGACGTCGTGAGCGACGTGAGCTTCTCCACCACGCCCGGCAAGGTGACCGCCATCGTGGGCTCCACGGGTTCGGGCAAGTCCACGCTCGTGCAGCTCGTTCCGCGCCTGTACGACCCCACGTCGGGCACCATCACGCTCGATGGCGTGGACACGCGCCAGATGTCGCTCGCCGACCTTCGTTCGCGCGTGGGGTACGTGCCCCAGCAGGGATTCCTCTTCTCGGGCACCATCGGCTCGAACGTCTCCTTTGGGACGGACGACGCAGACGAGAAGAACCTTCTCCACGCCATAGACGTGGCCCAGGCCACGGAGCTCGTTGCCCAGAAGGAAGACGGCCTCGACACGACGATCGCGCAGGGTGGAACCAACGTCTCGGGTGGCCAGCGCCAGCGCCTGGCCATAGCCCGCGCGCTTGCCACGCACCCCGAGGTCCTGGTGCTCGACGACTCCTTCTCGGCGCTCGACTACGCCACCGACGCGCGGCTGCGCCAGGCGCTTGCCCGCGAGCAGGCGGACACGGCAGTCCTGGTGGTGGCGCAGCGCATCGCCACCGTGATGGGCGCGGACCAGATCATCGTGCTCGACGACGGGCACGTGGTGGGGCAGGGCACGCACGAGGAGCTCCTGCGCAACTGCCCCGAGTACCTAGAGATTGCAAAGAGCCAGCTCAGCGCCAAGGAGCTTGGCCTTGAGGAGGGTGAGTAACAATGGCTGAGAGAACGCAGCAGCCAAGGCAGACGTCACGTCCGCACGGGCCGGGCAGCCGCATGGCGCCGGGCGAGAAGGCCAAGGACTTCAAGGGCACCATACGCAAGCTCCTCCACTACATGGGGCCATACCGCGTGGGCCTCGTGGCGGCGGTTATTCTCGCCATGGCGTCGGTGGTCTTCTCGGTGGTGGGGCCAAAGATCCTGGGCAACGCAACCACCGAGGTCATACGAGGCGTCCAGGCTGCGGCGGCCGGCACGGGCAGCATCGACTTTGGCCTCATCGAGAAGATCCTGGTGACCCTTCTCGTCATCTACCTGGCAAGCGCCGCGGCAACTGGCATCCAGAGCTGGATCATGACGGGCGTCACACAGAAGGTCGTCTACCGGATGCGCGGGGAGATCGCCGACAAGATCTCGAAGGTGCCACTCTCGTACTTTGACGGCAAGGCGCTCTCGAAGGGCGACGTGCTCTCGCGCATGACCAACGACGTCGACACCCTGAGCCAGTCGCTCAACCAGGGCCTCATCCAGCTGGTGACCTCGATCACGCAGGTGGTGGGCGTGGCCGTCATGATGCTCACCATCTCGGTGCCGCTCGCGGGCGTGACCTTTGTGACGCTGCCGGTGTCCGCACTCATCCTGAGCGTCCTCATCAAGAGGTCGCAGAAGTACTTCCGCCTGCAGCAGGAGCAGCTCGGCGCCGTGAACGGCCGCGTTGAGGAGGACTTCTCCGGCCAGGTGGTGATCCAGGCCTTCAACCGCGGCGAGCGTGCCGTGGAGGGCTTCGAGCGCGAGAACGACCTGCTCTACGAGAGCGCGTGGAAGAGCCAGTTCCTCTCGGGCCTCATGCAGCCGCTCATGAGCCTCGTGGGCAACATGGGCTACGTGGGCGTCGTGGTGGTTGGCGCGGGGCTTGCCGTGACGGGCGCCATCCAGCCGGGCGACATCCAGTCCTTCATCCAGTACGTCAAGAACTTCACGCAGCCCATCACGCAGCTGGCCACCGTATCCAACGTGCTCCAGCAGATGGCGGCATGCGCCGAGCGCGTCTTCGAGTTCCTCGAGGCGCCCGAGGAGGAAGAGACCGCCGCCCTCGACCCCGCCACGGGCAAGCCCGTCGAGGCCATCGGCCACGCCACTGGCGCCGTGGACTTCGATCACGTCTCGTTTGGGTACCTGCCCGGCCAGACGATCATCCACGACTTCACGGCCAACGTTGAGCCTGGCCGCACGGTTGCCATCGTCGGCCCCACCGGCGCCGGCAAGACCACGCTCATGAAGCTCCTGCTGCGCTTCTACGACGTGAACTCGGGCTCGCTTGCCGTGGACGGTCACGACGTGCGCAACGTTGGGCGAGAGGACCTGCGCCAGAACTTCTCGATGGTCCTGCAGGACGCGTGGCTCTTCAAGGGCACCATCTGCGAGAACATCCGCTTTGGGCGCCTTGACGCAACGGACGAGGAGGTGGAGGCGGCCGCGCGCTACGCGCACTGCGAGCACTTCATCAAGACCCTCCCCGGTGGCTACGACTTCGAGCTTGACGAGGGCGCGACGAACATCTCCCAGGGCCAGCGCCAGCTGCTCACCATTGCCCGCGCGGTTCTCGCCGACAGGCCGATTCTCATCCTGGACGAGGCGACCTCGAACGTGGACACGCGCACCGAGTGGCGCATCCAGCGCGCCATGGACAAGCTCATGGCCGGGCGCACGAGCTTCGTGATTGCCCACAGGCTGTCGACCATCAAGAACGCGGACACCATCCTGGTGCTGCGCGACGGCGACATCGTCGAGAAGGGCACCCACGAGGAGCTCCTCGCGGCGGGCGGCTTCTACGCGCAGCTGTACCAGTCGCAGTTCGAGGAGGCCGCGTAGGGGGAAGGTTGGCTAGTCGGTGACATGGCGGGCGCCTTTCGCCTTATTCGCCTATTTTCGCCTTGTTCGCCTTTGCGGGCAAGTTGCGTGGGTTTTCTTTCCTGGAACCGGCCGTTCACTGCCGACTTACGCTTCCTCGTAGTAATGCAGTGCGGGTGTCTTGGGAGCGAAGGTTACCCTGCCAGAAACGAGGGGCGGGGAGAGGGACGTGAGTCCCTCTCCCCGCGGGAGGAAGGTGGGCGTTTTGGGGTGCGCCTGTGGCGGCTTCTCGCGCTAGCGGCGGCGGTGGCCGAGGGGGCGACGGTTGCGCCCGCCGCCGTCGCCGACGATGACGATGAGGCTCAGCACGCACACGATGGCGATGAAGGCGATGTGCTCGAGGACGTTCATGGTGGCTCCTTCCGACGCGACACTTGGCCGTTGCCTTTCGTTGACCCCATACTCCCGCGAGCGGCGCTTCGGTGCCATCGACCAGGCTTACGGCTGCCTTACGGTCTTGTAAGCAAGGGCTTCTCGGCACAAGGCTGGGCGCTCTCACGGCAGATGCGCTTTTCTCGCACGAATGTGTTGCGACCCGGCCCACACGCGCAACACATTCGGACGCCGAATGTGTTGCGACCTGCGCGCGTCACACATTCGGGTGCGATTGTGTTACGGCCCGCCGCCCCACCGCCCCGCAGCCGGTTCTTCTCGCCCCCTTGTTGCGCCTTGGTAATGTGACGCTGCCGCCCGCCGTCTCGTCCCGTAGAATGGACAGCGGTGACACAGCTCCAGACAGGAGGATCCATGGCACTCAGCAGAGAAGACGTGCGGGGCATCGCGGACTACGCGCGCATTGCCCTCACGGATGAGGAGCTCGACGAGATGACCACCTACATGAACGAGGCGGTCGACCTTCTCGAGCCCATCCGCCAGTACGACCTTGAGGGGGTCAACCCCACCTTCCACCCCATCGGCGACCTTTCCAACGTGATGGGCGAGGACGTCATCGACGATTCCGTGCGTGCGCTGCCCATCGACGTTGCGCTTTCAAATGCCGGTTCCACGCGCGACTGCTACTTCCGCGTGCCCTCCATCCTGGGCACCGACGAGGACGAGGGAGGCATCGCCTAATGGCCAACATCGACCAGCTCTCCGCCGCGCGCATCGCTGCCGGCGTGGCCGCGGGGGAGTTCAGCGCGACCGAGGTCGCAAAGGCCTCTCTCGACGCCATCGATTCGCGCGACCCTGAGGTCCAGGCATTCCTGCAGGTCTCCTCAGACCTCGCCCTCGCCGCCGCAGCCGAGACGGACCGCCGCCGTGCGGCAGGCGAGAAGCTCGGGCCGCTGGCTGGCGTGCCCGTTGCCTTCAAGGACAACATGCACCTCGTGGGCACGCGCACGACCTGCGCCTCCAAGATGCTCGGGAACTACGAGTCCACCTTCACGGCGACCTGCGTCCAGCGCATGCTCGATGCGGGCGCCACGCCCATGGGCAAGGCCAACATGGACGAGTTCGCCTTTGGCTCCTCCACCGAGTCCTCGGCCTTCCATCGCACGAACAACCCCTGGGACACCGAGCGCGTGCCGGGCGGCTCCTCGGGCGGCTCGGCGGCAGCCGTTGCCGCCGGCGAGGTCACCATCTCGCTGGGCTCCGACACGGGCGGCTCCATCCGCCAGCCGGCAAGCCTCTGCGGCGTGGTGGGCATGAAGCCCACGTATGGTGCCGTGAGCCGCTATGGCGTTGTGGCGTTTGGCTCGTCGCTCGACCAGGTGGGACCCTTTGGTCGCAGCGTCAAGGACGTGGCCCTTGCCATGAACGCGCTCACCGCCGCCGGCCGCGACCCGTTCGACTCCACGAGCCAGCCCTGCGCCGTCGACTTCCTCGAGCACCTGGAGGATCCCGTCGAGGGCATGCGCGTGGGCGTGGTCCCTGCGCTCATGAACGCAGCCGGCCTCACGGCAGAGGTTCGCACGGCCGTGAAGGGCGCTGCCAAGGCGCTTGAGGACGCCGGCACCCAGCTCGTCGAGGTCGATCTTCCCAACATCAAGTCTGCAATCGCAGCGTACTACGTGATAGCGCCGTGCGAGGCCTTCTCGAACCTCGCCCGCTTCGACGGCGTGCGCTACGGCTACCAGGAGGAGGGCTGCCTCACGCTTGCCGAGCAGACCTCCAAGAGCCGCGCGCACGGCTTTGGCGAGGAGGCCAAGCGCCGTCAGATGCTGGGGGCGTACCTGCTCTCAAGCGGCGTCTACGACAAGTACTACTACCCGGCGCAGCAGGTGCGCACCCTCATCACGCAGGACTACCAGCGCGCCTACGAGCAGTGCGACGTCATTCTCATGCCCGCCTCGCCGCGCACCGCCTTCAAGTTTGGCGAGATAGGCGACCCCACGCAGATGTACGCCTCGGACATGTTCACCATCTCCAGCAACATCGCCGGCAACGGTGGCATCTCGGTGCCGCTTGGCCTTGGCGCTGAGTCCCACCTGCCCGTCTCGGTACAGCTGCAGGGGCCTGCCTTCTCCGACCGCAAGCTCCTTCGCTTTGCTCGTGCCGTCGAGAAGTCCTTCTCTGCGCGTGGTTCCGTTGCGCCCCAGTTTGCCGGGAAGGGGGGTGAGCTCTAATGAAGAAGCTCGCCGAAGTCCTGAAGGACTGGGAGGCCGTGATTGGCCTGGAGGTCCACACCGAGCTCACCACGCTCGAGACAAAGATGTTCTGCAACTGCAAGAACACCCACGACGACCCGCCCAACACCAACGTGTGCCCGGTGTGCCTGGGCATGCCCGGCGCGCTGCCGGTGCCTAACCGCGCCGCCATCCAGTCCATCGTGATGGCGGGCCTGGCCACAAACTGCCAGATCATGCGCCACTCGATGTTCTATCGCAAGCACTACTTCTATCCCGATATGGCCAAGAACTTCCAGACCACGCAGGGGCCGGTGGCGTTCTGCATGCACGGGCACCTGGACTTGGAGGTCGCTGGCGAGGGCGCGGCCGAGCGCCCGGCGTGGGAGGACGTTGCCGGCGACGGCGAGACGCCCATCTCGCGCGAGAAGGACGGCTCCTACGTGGCACCCATCCGCATTCTGCGCATCCACATGGAGGAGGACGCCGCCAAGATGGTGCACGTGGGCGGCGAGGAGGGCCGCATCACCGCGGCAACCGAGAGCCTCATCGACTACAACCGCTGCGGCACGCCGCTGATCGAGCTGGTCACCGAGCCCGACCTGCGCACGCCGGAGGAGGCCCGCCTCTTCATGGAGAAGCTGCAGCAGACGTTCAAGACGCTCGGCATCTCCGACTGCTCGCTGGAGAACGGCTCCATGCGCTGCGACGGTAACATCAGCCTGCGCCACCGCGGCGAGACGCGCCTGGGCACCAAGGCCGAGATGAAGAACATCAACTCGTTCAAGAGCCTGCACGACGCGCTTGAGTACGAGATCTGCCGCCAGGCCGAGGTGCTCGAGGAGGGCGGCATCATCTACCAGGAGACGCGCCACTGGGAGCCCAGCCGTCGCCGTACCGTTGTGATGCGCGTGAAGGAGACGGCGGACGACTACCGCCTGTTTCCCGACCCGGACCTGGCGCCCTTCGACCTCACCGACGACTTCATCGAGGAGGCTCGCGAGAAGATCCCCGAGCTGCCGGACGCTAAGCGTGACCGCTACATCCGCGACTACGGCCTGAAGCGCGCCGACGCCGCCCAGCTTGCGGGCGACCCTGCGGTCGCGTCCTTCTTCGAGGAGGCGCTCGAGGGTGTGCCGGCGAAGGCCGTTGCCACCATCGCCAACGTGATGGTGAACCTGGCTTCGAGCTTCGACGCGCTGACGCCCGCGCAGGTGAGGAGCATCTCCGCGCTTCTCGCCGAGGACGCCATCACCTTTGCGCAGGCGCGCGAGGTGCTCGAGGCCGTCAATGGTACCGACAAGGACCCGGAGCGCGTGGTGGACGAGCGAGGCATGCGTCAGGTGACGGACACGGCGGCGCTCGAGCCCATTGTGGACGAGGTTCTCGCGCGCTGCACCGACCAGGCCCAGCAGTACCACGACGGCAACAAGAAGGTCGTGGGCTACCTCGTGGGGCAGTGCATGAAGGCGTCGAAGGGCTCGGGCAACCCCAAGCTTTTCAACAAGCTGCTGGTTGAGAGGCTTGGGGCGTGATCGACGAGGGGACCATCACGGCGGCTGCCGCGTACGTGCGTGATCTCCTTGCGGGGGAGGCGTCCGGCCATGGGGTGGACCACGCCCTGCGTGTCTGCCGCACCGCTGCAGCCATCGCTCGCAGTGAGGGGGCAGACGTCGGCGTCTGCAGGCTCGCGGCGCTGCTGCACGACGTGGACGACCACAAGCTCTTTCCCGGGACGAGCGCGTCGCTGGCCCACGCAGTCTCTTTCCTGGATGCCCAGGGTGTCGAGGGGGACGAGAGGCGCCGCGTCTGCCAGGCCATACGGGAGGTCTCCTTCTCTGCCAACGGGATGGAGCCCCCAAGCAGCCTCGAGGCGGCCTGCGTGCGCGATGCCGACCGCCTGGACGCCATCGGCGCGATAGGCGTGGGTCGCGCCTTCGCCTTCGGCGGCGCGAATGGGCGGGCTCTCTGGGACGAGAGCGGGGAATGTCGCGACACCACGGTCGCGCACTTCGAGGACAAGCTCTTGCTGCTCGCCGAGGGCATGAGCACGCAGACCGGACGCTTTCTCGCGGCTGGGCGTGGGGCCTACCTCAGGGGGTTCTACGAGGAGTTCGTCGCCGAGTGGCGTGGGGAGCGCTGAGACAGGCCGCCTCCCCGCCATGCCGCGGACAAAAGAAGTCGCCCCCCGCGAAGACGACGGGGGGCGACGCTCGCGCGAGGCCGCGGGATGGGACCCAGCGCCTACTCCTCGTGGGCGAGTGATGACGCCTCGGCCTGACGAAAAACCTCTCTCCGGCGAGAAAACGGCGCCTGAGCCGATTTGCAAAAAGCGCCCTCCGGTGACATTGAGCCGCCGCCGGAGGGCGCCCCCGCAACCACGTATCACCCGCGCACAAAGATGCCGCTCCGGCGGCAAACTCTCGCCGGAGCGGCATTTCTGTCAGAGAGTTGCTGCACCTCTCGGCGCCGTGCCCCTACTCCTCGTCCTGCGCCAGCGAGGAACCGCCCTCGTCGCGCATGCGCTCGATTCTTCTCAGCAGGCTGTCTTTGTGGGGATAGGAGTGCGACTGGGCAATGTCGTTGCTGTCATCCGGGTAGAACCGGAAGAAGTAGTTGCCCGAGAGGGTCTGGAAGATACGGTACTTTGGCGTGGGAACGGGCTTCCAGTCGAGGGAGGTCGTATCCTCGACCACCGCGTCCTTTGCGGTCCTGCGGATGCGGTCGATGCCATCCAGGCAATCGTCCTTGGAGGGGAAAACCATCGACGTAGCGACGATGTGGCCGTTGCTGGCGCACAGGTTGAACAGGTACTTCCCTTCGTTCTCATTGAGTACGTACTGCCCCATACCAATCACCCCAAACGCTTGCGATGGACACTTCCTTCGGCCGAGAGGGCCGTGGTTACGGTATAGATTCCACATCTGGGGGGCAGTTGATGCGAGCAACGTGGCGAGCGGTCGCTTTGGGGACGGAATTGGCAAACGAAAGCGTTTGAGGAGCGGAACCGCCGTGCGAGAACGACGCGGGCCTGTCTCGCCTTAGTTGGCCACCTTGTGGTGCGGCACCATCGTGCTGCGGTCAATCGCCTTGAACTCGTAGCCTAGCGCCTGGTAGTGCTCGATGATCCTGGGCAGGGCCTCGACGGTGGTGTCCTTTGTGGCGGCGTCGTGGCAGAGCAGGATGATGTTGGGGTAGTCGTCGTATGCGCAGGAGTTCTCTACGACCTGCTCGGCGGTGCACACCGCGCCGTCCCCGCTCGAGGCGTTCCAGTCGTAGTACTGGTAGCCACGTGCCTGCACGTCGGCCGCGAGCTTGTCCATGATGCCCGAGCAGTACTTCCCCGAGATGGTGTTCGACGAGCCGCCCGGGAAGCGCACGAGGTAGGGCACGTAGCCAATCTGGCCTTGGACCACCTGGGCGATCTGGTCGAGGTCGTCGAAGTAGGCGTCCTCGGAGGAGTAGACCTTGGCGTAGTCGTGGGTGTAGGAGTGGAGGCCGATGGTGTTGCCGTCGTCATAGGCCTTCTTGATCATGTCGTAGTAGTCGGGGTCGTGGCCAACCACGAAGAACGTTGCCTTGGCGCCGTACTGGTTCAGGATGTCGAGCACGCGCTGGGTGTTCTTCGAGGGGCCGTCGTCGAAGGTGAGGTAGACGGTCTTCTCGCCGTTGTTCTTGAAGCTCCAGTCGGTCTGGGCGTCGGGGTCTACGGCAAGTTCCGCGGCGCGCGGGTCGTTGGGGGCGGTTTGTCCGTCCGAGGCGGAGGCGCTTGCGCTGTTGGTGCTATCGGCCCCGCCGTCCGCTGAGGGCGCGTCTCCGGACGCGGTGAGCGCGTTGGCGATTGCTATGCCCAGGACCGCTGCAAGCAGGATGCCCATGGCCATGACGAGAGGGGCGTGCCCTCGTCGCTTGCCATGCTGTCTGTTCTCCGTGGAGTCCTGACGTGGTGTCCAGTCCTGGTTGAAGTGCTTCGACATTCGAACGTCCCCCTCGTTCGGTTAGCGGTGCGGCACCGGCCCACTTCACTTCCCGAGGCCGTGTCAGTTTGTCATCGTAGTCTGAAAGCAACCTTACTATGTGGGCAAAAAATAAGCCGCACGAAACTTTCTAACGTAAAGACCGGAGAAGAGGGAGGTCGGTCCACCAGAGCGCGAGTTTGCTGCAGCAGGCGTGTACGAAATCTTCGCTCGGGCGTCAGAGACCTCCTTCTCAGATGCAGCCGCGCCCAAAATTTGCGGTTGACGGCCCAATTTCGAGGTTCCGCTTAGTATCACCACGCAGGTGCCATTTTCCCACCTGCGGCTCCGCAAAAAGTTACAGTCTTCGTACTCAGCGATTCTATGAAAAAGGGCCGTCAACCGCAATTTTTGGACACAGGGATGTCTCAGAGGCCCACTCCCGGCAGCTGTCGTTCCCATTGCGAGGTGCGGCTTTGAGCAAATTCGTACAATTTGGCATCGCTGAGAAATACGCAACTGGCATTTTCATGAAACTGAATGTCAAATTGTACGCATTTGCCGTTCTGCGGGTGCTTTTGCGGGCAGTTTTGTCGCCGGGCATCGCGGCCGCCGGGAGGTGCCGCGCGCTGGCGCCGCCCCATCCACGCCGAGAAAGGTGCCCGGACCATCGAGTGGACCGGGCACCCGTAAGTATTAAAGCTCCGCGATTGGCGACGGACCGTCGCCCATGCGCTACCGCTCTGCCGCCTTGCGACCGGCGTCAAACGCGGCGAGGTTCGCCTCGACCGTCTTGGGCGGCACGCGGCGGCTGATGGCGTCGCGCCACTCGTCGACGGCAAAGGGGAGCGCCGTCGAGAGCGCGCCCACCAGCACCACGTTGGTCGAGCGGGGGCTCCCCACGCCGCGGGCAATCTCCCCGGCGTCGATGCGCACGGCGCCAATCTCGTCCAGGCGCGCGCCCACCCGCTGCGGCATCTGGGCGTTGCCAATGTTCACGGGCACGGGGACGATGGTCTCGTCGTTCACAAAGAGACGCCCGCCCTCCTTGAGGAACTGCTGGTTGCGCAGGGCCTCGATGGCCTCGGACGCCACGAGCACGTCGGCCGTGCCCGGGTCGCAGACCATGGAGTCAACGTGCTCGCCCATGCGGATGATGGTCGAGACGGAACCGCCTCGCTGGCTCATGCCGTGAATCTCGGAGACCTTCACGTCGAGGCCCGCCTCCGAGGCGGTCATGGCAAGGATGTTGCCGGCAAGGATCGTGCCCTGTCCGCCAACGCCCACGAGAAGGACGGTCATGGTGTGGTCAAGCTGCACCCGCTTGCCCATGTGGACGGTCGAGCTGGCCGCTGATGCTGTTGCGTGTGGCATGTGTGTCTACCTCCCTTGCTCTGGGCAGCGCTACTCGGACTTGATGCACCCAAACGGGCACACCTGCTCGCACTGGCCGCAGCCCACGCACTGCGTGGGGTCGATGATGGCGTAGTTGGTCTCGTCCTTGCCCAGCGCCGGGCAGCCAATCTGGATGCAGGTGCCGCAGCGACGGCAGTCGCGGATGACGGGCGCCGCCTTGTGCGTGCGGTCAACCAGCCGGCACGGCGAGCGGAAGATGACCACCGAGAGAAGGTCCTCGTGCGAGACGGCCTCCTTGAGCGCCGCGCGCACGGCCTTGAGGTCCTGCGCGTCGGCCTCGATGACCTCGTCGACGCCGATGGCGCGGCAGAGCGCGGGCAGATCGAGCGGGCGCCCAGCCGGACGGTCAAGAACCGAGGGCTTCTCGTCCGCGTCCACCAGCGGGCTGATGCGCGCACCCTGCTCGGAGAGGGTGAGGCCGTTTACCGGGTTGCCCTGCGTGCCGGTCATGGCCGTTGTGCGGTTGTCCAGGATGAGAAGCGTGCCCTTGCCCCCGTTGTAGGCGGTGCCGAGAAGCGACGTGATCCCGGAGTGCGCAAAGGTGGAGTCGCCAATGACGCCCACCACCGGCCGCTTGGTGCGCTCGGGGATGCCGGCAAGCTCCATGCCGTGGCTCATGCTGAGAGAGGCGCCCATGTCGATCACCGAGTCGACGGCGCGGAAGGGCGCGACGGCGCCCAGCGTGTAGCAGCCAATGTCGCCGGTCACGATGGCCTTCATGCGACGCAGCTCGTTGAAGACCAGACGGTGCGGGCAGCCGGCGCAGAACGCGGGCGGGCGAGGAGGAAGGTCCTTCGCGGCCTCGAGGTGCGCGGGCGTGGCCACGCCAAAGCTTCGCTGGATGTCGGCGGGGAAGATCTCGCCGGAGCGGGGGAGGGGTGCCGCGGGTGGCTCGGAGAGCTTGATGCCCAGCGCTGCCACGTGGTCGCGGAAGTAGCGGCAGGACTCCTCCACCACGTAGACCTTCTCGACCGAGGCGGCAAAGCTCGCGAGGAGCTTGGGCGGCAGCGGCCAGGTGAGGCCCAGCTTGAGCGTGGACGCGTTGGGCAGCGCCTCGCGCACGTGGTTGTAGAGGGCGCCGGCGACGATGATGCCAACCTTAGTGTCGCGCATCTCGACGCGGTTGAGGTCGCTCGTCTCGGCAAACTCAACCAGTGCGTCCTCGCGCTCGTTGGTCGCGCGGGTGCGCGCCACGGCGTAGGCGGGCATCATGACGTACTTGCTGGGCTGGCTCTGGTAGTCGCGCGGGGCGGCCGCCTCGAGGTCGCGCTCGTGGGCGCACTCGACCATGGTCCTCGTGTGGGCAATGCGCATGGTCTCGTGGAGAATCACCGGCGCGTCGAAGCGCTCGGAGATGTCGAACGCCTTGCGCGCGAAGTCGTAGGCCTCCTGGGAGTCAGACGGGTCGAGGCAGGGCACGCGGGCAAACGCGGCGTAGTTCCTCGTGTCCTGCTCGTTCTGGGAGCTGTACATGGAGGGGTCGTCGGCGACGAGAAGCACCAGGCCGGCGTTCACGCCCGTGTTGGTGACGCTCATGAAGGGGTCGGCAGCAACGTTCAGGCCCACGTGCTTCATGGTCACGAGCGTGCGCACGCCACCCATGGCAGAGCCAATGCCCACCTCAAGGGCGACCTTCTCGTTGGGCGACCACTCGCAGTAGACGTCGCCATGCTGCACGAGGTTCTCGAGGGTCTCCGTGGAGGGGGTGCCGGGGTAACCCGTTCCCACTCCCGCGCCGGCCGACCACGCCCCCTCGGCGATGGCCTCGTTTCCCGATAGAAGCTGCTTTCCCATGCGCTCTCCTCTCCAGGCGGACTGCCGCCTTGGTTCCTCTCCTAATGGCCCGTCTAGGCCTTGTTCTCCTGGTCTACCAGGTGCGCCGCGCCGTACCTCTCGCGCAGGAGCGGCTTCTCGATCTTGCCCGTGGGGTTTCTCGGCACGTCGGCAAAGATCACCTTGCGCGGCCGCTTGTAGCGGGGGAGCGCCAGGCAGAACTCGTTGATGTCGTCCTCGGTGGTGTTCTCGTGGCCGGGCTTGAGCTCGATGATTGCGGCGGGGATCTCGCCCAGGCGCTCGTCGGGCAGGCCGATCACGGCCACGTCCTGGATGGCGGGGTTCGACGCGAGGAAGTCCTCGATCTGTACGGGATAGAGGTTCTCGCCACCCATCACGATGACGTCCTTCTTGCGGTCGACCAGCCAGTAGAAGCCGTCCTCGTCCTGGCGAGCCATGTCACCGGTGTGGAGCCAGCCGTCGATGAGGGTCTCGGCCGTGGCCGCGGGGTCCTTGTAGTAGCACTCCATGAGGCCGGGGCCCTTAACGCAGAGCTCGCCCACCTCGCCGGGTGCGACCTCCTCGCCCTTCTCGTCCACGATCTTGCACTCCCAGTGGTAGCCGGGCACGCCGATGGCGCCCACGTGGTCCACGTTCTCGACGCCCAGGTGGACGCAGCCGGGGCCGCAGGACTCCGAGAGGCCGTAGTTGGTGTCGTACTGCTGGTTGGGGAAGACCTTGAGCCAGCGGTGCACGAGGCTCTTGGGCACCGGCTGGGCGCCAATGTGCATGAGGCGCCACTGGTCGAGATGGTAGTCCGATAGTGTGACCGTGCCCTGCTCGATAGCGAGAAGGATGTCCTGCGCCCAGGGGACGAGCAGCCATACGATGGTGCAGCGCTCGTTCGAGACGGTCTCGAGGATGGTCTTGGGGCTCACGCCGCGTAGCAGCACGCCGCGTCCGCCCACGGCGAGCGAGCCCATCCAGTGCATGATGGCGCCCGTGTGGTAGAGGGGCGGGATGCAGAGAAAGACGTCGTCGTGGGTCTGGCCGTGGTGCTTCTGCTCCATGATGGCGGCCTGGGTGAGGCTCCGGTGGTGGTGGAGGATGGCCTTGGGGAAGCCCGTGGTGCCCGAGCTAAAGTAGACGGCCGCGTCCTCGTCCTCCGAGAGCGGGGTCATGGGGTCTGCCGAGGAGCACAGGCCTACGAGCTCCTGGTAGGGCTCCGCCCAGGTGGGGCAGTCGTCGCCCACGTAGAAGAGCAGGCGCCCCTTCTGGATCTGCGGCACGATTTCCTCGACGCGGCCGGTGAACTCGGGACCAAAGACCAGGATGTCGGCGTCGGACTTCTCGATGCAGTAGCGGATCTCGTCGGCGGAGTAGCGGAAGTTGAGCGGCACCACGGTGGCGCCGCCCTTGAGCACGCCAAAGTAGATGGGGAGCCACTCGATGCAGTTGTAGAGCAGGAGGGCGACCTTGTCGTCCTTGCGGATGCCGCGCGAGAGCAGCAGATTCGCAAAGCGGTTGGCTTTCTCGTCAAAGACCTGCCAGGTCATCTCGCGGCGGAAGGGCTCGTCGTCCGTTGTTTCGACGAGTTCGTACTCGCGCCACGTGATGTGGCGGTTCTCGTGGCGCTGGGGGTTTATCTCCACGAGGGCGACCTCGTTGGGGTAGAGCTCGGCGTTCTTGCGCAGCATGTCGACGATGGTCATGTTGCCTCCGAATAACCCGGTGTTTGTGGGAGGTGCCTGGTGGCGGCTGTTGGCGAGCGCATTGGTGCGTGTGCGGGCCGGCAGCCTTTTCATTCTAGTAGGGTGCGAGGCGGCGAGGGCGGGGGAGATTGCCCCTTTGGTGAAATCTCGCGTTATTGCCGCGGCTATTGGGGTCTGTCACGGGGATAGCGATGTCTGCCGTCGCCGGAAGGCGGGTTTTGGTGACATTCTCCGCCAAAAAGAGCTCTCCGGCGACACGCGCGGCGAGATGTGGGGGCGACACGTGCGGCGTCGAAGCAGCGACGCGCCCCCTCGTGTTAACGTTTCTACAGGCTTTCCCGATGCGGGGTTGATTTTTTTCAAATCTGGGTCAAAATATTTGACCGTCCATACAAAGGTGCGAAAAATCGGTGGAAGGCAGTTTGACCACCGCCACTGGGCGAAAGGAACAACCATGCAGTCGAAAATCGCGCACGCAGCCGAGCGGAAGGCCTTTAGCATCGCAATCGACCAGGCCATCAAGGGCGTCATGAGCGACCACCCCGAGGAGGCCATCAACAAGTTTCTGGACATGGGCGGCAAGCTTCTCGCCGACACCGCGCCTGACATGGCAAATTCCCTCCGCAAGGCATTTTATCCCGGTTCCAAGTGGGAGAACTTCCTCATCGAGCTGGTGAGGGACCGCGTTGACCCCAACATCTTGAAGACTGCCGTTCTGAATGGCGCCTACGAGTCCGCGTTCCGCGGCCTGCGCGAGACCACCCAGTCTGCCGAGAAGTACCAGTGCAACGTGCCCTGGATCATCATCTTCGACCCCACGAGCGCCTGCAACAAGCACTGCATCGGCTGCTGGGCCGCCGACTACGGCAACAGCCTGAACCTCTCCTTCGATGACATGGACCGTCTGGTCACCGAGGCAAAGGCGCTGGGTACCCACTTCTTCATGATGACCGGCGGCGAGCCCCTGGTGCGCAAGAAGGACGTTGTCCGCCTTGCCGAGAAGCACGACGACTGCATCTTTGGCCTCTTCACCAACGGCTCGCTTATCGACCAGAAGCTCTGTGATGATTGCAAGCGCCTGGGTAACATCGTGTTCTCGATGTCGCTCGAGGGCTTCAAGACCGCCAACGACGGCCGCCGCGGCGACGGCTCGTTCGACGAGGTCGTTCGCGCCATGGACCTCATGACCGAGAACGGCGTGCCCTTTGGCATCTCCACCTGCTACACGCGCAACAACGTCGAGGACGTCACCTCCGACGAGTACTACGACTTCATCATCGAGCACGGTGCGCTGTGGCAGTGGTACTTCCACTACATGCCCGTGGGCGAGGGCGCCAACGCCGACCTCATGCCCACCATCGAGCAGCGCGAGTACATGATCGACCGCATTCGCAAGATCCGCGACTACGAGGGCGGCAAGGCCATCATGGCCATGGACTTCCAGAACGACGGCGAGTTCGTGGGCGGCTGCATCGCCGGCGGCCGCGTGTTCTGCCACGTTAACGCGCGTGGCGACGTAGAGCCCTGCGTCTTCATCCACTACTCCAACGCCAACATCCACGAGAAGAGCTGGCTGGAGTGCCTGCAGCAGCCCATCTTCCAGGAGTATCGCGCCAACTGGCCCTGGAACGACAACATGCTGCGCCCCTGCCCGATGCTCGAGAACCCACAGGTCCTGCCCGAGATGGTTCACGACGCGGACGCCAAGTCCACCGAGTACACCTCGCCGGAGGACGTCGACCACCTGTGCGCCCGCACGGCCAAGTACGCCGAGAAGTGGGCACCCGAGGGCGACCGCATCTGGGTCGAGGAGCACCCCACCGGCAAGAAGGTCTATGAGGACAACATCTCGATGATGGACGTCGACAAGAAGGCCAAGATGCTTGCCGAGAAGGACGCAGAGCTCAACTCCCAGATTGAGGACGAGCTCAAGGAGGAGAAGAAGGAGGCTGTCGGCGCTGCCAAGTAGGCGCTGACCGCTCTTCTCGCCTGTGCACTTTTTCGCCCCGCTACTGTCGCCGGATGGCTGCAGTGGCGGGGCGTTTTGCGTGCGGGCTGCGGCGGTGGCGGAGGCGGCGTGCGCGTGGCGGCCAAGGCGCTTTCCCGCCCTTCTTTTGCGCTGCGCTGCCGTATGCTCTTCTCGGCAGGCATCGCGCGAGAAGGGAATTGCCACCGTGATGCGCTTGGCGCTCTCAGACCTGGACAACACCCTGATTCCCTACGGACAGGGCCGCGCGACGGATATGGCCATCGCCGCCGTGCGCGCCGCCAACGCAGCGCCGGGCGTGCTTGCGGGGCCCATCTCGGGCCGCACCATCGCCATGATGTCGTGGATGTTCGAGGAGGACGCGGCGGACTGCTTCCAGACCGGTGTCTTTGTGAACGGCCAGGTGGTGCGGCTGCGCGGAGACGTGATCTTCCAGCAGGCCCCATCGCGGGATGGCCTCGAACGCCTTACCTCCTACCTACGCCAGCGCGACGGCGAGAGGACCGCACTCACCGCCTACGACAACGACTGCGGGGACAATGACGTCTGCGTGGGAATCACGGACGAGGAGCTCGCCCGCCACCCCAAGGCCTTCCACGCATTCCACCGCACGTCCGCGCACCTTCCTAGCGGCACGTACGTGAAGACCAACATCCACAGCGACCACTCTCGCGCCCACATGGAGGCGCTGAGGGCAGATCTCCTGCCAGCCTTCCCCGAGTTCGACTTCGTCTTCCCCAGCCCCACCTCGTCCACGCTCGACATTCTCCCCAAGGGCGTCTCCAAGATGAGCGGGCTCACGGTTCTCATGGACCGACTTGGCATAGGCCTCGACGAGGTCTGCGTCTTTGGGGACTCCGAGAACGACCTCGCCATCATCGAGGGGGTGCCCAACTCGGTTGCCGTCTCCAACGCCACGCCGGAGGTCGCGGCCGCCGCCCGCTGGCACATCGGCCCCGTGACCGAGGACGCCGTCGCCACCGCGCTTCTCGACATTGCACAGGCCGCAAAGACTGGCGCCATGCCCGCGTTCATGCGAGAGGAGAGCGAGGGCCGTCGCCCCGGTGTCATTCTCGACCAGCCGCGTTAGCACCACTCCCATCGGGTAGGTAGAGAGGTGGCGCGCAAGCGCCAGACGAGAACCACGAGGAGATGCATTCGGATGGAATTCCAGGAGCTCAAGGACTGCAGGTTTGACGGGTCGGGTCACTTCAAACTCGATGACTATACCACGGACGTGCACGTGAAGAAGGAGCTTAGGCCCAACTTTGATGCACTCACCGAGACCAACACGCGGCGCATGTCAGAGCTCCAGGGCAAGCTCTATGCCGAGGGCCGGGAGGGGGTCGTGGTGATCCTGCAGGCCATGGATGCCGCCGGCAAAGACTCCACCATCAAGCACGTGATGAGCGGTCTCAACCCGCAGGGCGTCACCGTTGCAAGCTTCAAGCAGCCCACGACCGAGGAGCTTGCGCACGACTTCCTCTGGCGGGCGGCCGCCAAGCTGCCGCGCCGGGGCTGCATAGGTCTCTTCAACCGCAGCTACTACGAGGACGTGCTCGTGGTGCGGGTGCACGACCTCCAGAAGACCTACCGCATGCCCAAGCGGGTGCTCGACACATCGAAGGACGACTTCTTCGAGCAGCGCTACCGCCAGATTCGTGACTTCGAGCGCTACCTCTGGGAGAACGGCTACCGCGTGCTCAAGATCTTCCTCGACGTGAGCCGTGACGAGCAGCGCAGGCGCTTCCTCGATCGCATTGACGACGAGGCGAAGAACTGGAAGTTCTCCTCGTCGGATGTGGCAGAGCGCGAGCTGTGGCCAAAGTACATGGATGCCTACGAGCAGTGCATCGACCGCACGGCAACCAAGGAAGCGCCCTGGTACATCGTTCCGGCAGACCAGAAGTTCTATGCTCGCTGGCTGGTCTCGGAGGCTATGGCCCATGTGCTGGAGGAGTGCAACCCGCACTACCCCGAGCTTCCCGACGAGCAGCGCGACGACCTGGCTGCCGCGCGCACCAAGCTGCTTGCCGAGACGGGCGGGCGCGACGACCGCGCCGAGCGCGACGAGACCGAGCGCGAGAACGGCTAACATGCCGGTAGACGGTCAGCGCGACGGGAGGGGGAGCGCATGTGGATCCTAGCTGCGGTCGGATCGGCGCTCTTCGCCGGCATCACCTCGATTCTCGCCAAGTGCGGCATTAGGCACACCAACTCCGACGTGGCGACGGCGGTGAGAACCATCGTCGTGCTTGCCTTCGCCTGGCTCATGGCCGGCGTGGTTGGCTCCATCCCCACCATCGGGCAGATCACGCCCCACTCGCTCCTCTTCCTTGCGCTCTCCGGCCTCGCCACCGGCGCGAGCTGGATCTGCTACTTCAAGGCTCTCTCGATGGGTGACGTCAACAAGGTCGTGCCCATCGACAAGTGCTCGACGGTACTCACGGCTCTTCTCGCCATCGTGCTCTTTGGAGAGACGGAGAACCTCGCCGTGAAACTCGTCGGCTGCGTGGGGATCCTCGTGGGCACGCTCCTCATGATCGAGCGAAGGAAGCAGGACCACGACGTCCAGGGCAACTCGTGGATGTGGTACGCCGTGGGCTCCGCCGTCTTTGCCGCGCTCACGTCGATTCTTGCCAAGGTGGGCATCGAGGGCGTTGAGTCCAACCTCGCCACCGCCATCCGCACGTGCTTCGTGCTGGTCATGGCGTGGGTGGTTGTCGCCATGCGCGGCAAGCTGGGGGAGGTGCGTGGCATCGACCGCCACGAGCTGCTCTTCATCTGCCTGTCCGGCGTGGCCACGGGCGCCTCGTGGCTCTGCTACTACTACGCCATCCAAACGGGCGTCGTCTCGGTGGTGGTGCCCATCGACAAGCTGTCGATTGCGGTTGCGATGGCCTTCTCCGCCGTGGTCTTTAAGGAGACCTACACCAAGCGCTCGCTCACGGGCCTGGCGATCATCGTGGCGTCGACGCTCCTTATGGCCGTCTTTAGGTAGCCGGGGCGCCGGCGCAGGTGTGGTGGACGCCAGCCGGCGTGCCTGGTGACTGTGGGGCCCGTCCGGAAGCTTCCGGACGGGCCCTTTCTTGTGCGCACCAGGCGAAGTGCCCTACGTAGTGGAGAGGCCGTCCGGCGTGGTGCTGGTCACCCGGTTCTTCAATCCTTGTTGCGCAATAAAGTGCAATCTGGGCGAAGCGGCTCGCATCTCCTACCATGGTTGGTGCTTTGTCGGCGGGCATGGGGCTTGCTGGGGGCAACGACAGGAGGTGCGGCTCTTTTGAACGATAAGGTCGCCAACACGAACCCGGTGGCGCGGTGCGTGCCGCCGGTGACCCAGGAGATGCGCGAGAAGTACCGCCGGCTGGTGGACTACCTGCGCGAGCAGGGGAGCGTTGCCGTCGCGTTCTCGGGCGGGGTGGACTCCGCGCTGCTCCTGCATGCCGCGCACGAGGCCCTGGGCGAGAAGTGCCTGGCGGTTACGGCGCGCTCGGAGTCCTTCCCCCAGCGTGAGCGTTGCGAGGCCGATGCCTTCTGCGAGCGCGAGGGCATCCCGCACGTTCTCGTGGACTCGGAGGAGCTGGGAATCCCGGGCTTTGTCCACAACCCCAAAGACCGCTGCTACTTGTGCAAACGCGAGCTCTTCCAGAGGATTGAAGGCATTGCGCGCGAGAGGGACATGGCTCACGTGGCCGAGGGATCAAACGTGGACGACGAGGGCGACTACCGTCCCGGCCTGCGGGCCGTTGCCGAGCAGGGTGTGCTCAGCCCGCTTCGTCAGGCGGGACTGCGCAAGGCCGAGATTCGCGCGCTCTCCCGCGAGTTTGGGCTTCCCACCTGGGACAAGCAGTCCTTCGCGTGCCTCTCGTCACGCTTCGTGTACGGCGAACTCATCTCTCGCCAGCGCCTGCGCATGGTGGACCTGGCGGAGCAGGAGCTGCTCGACCTGGGGCTCACGCAGGTGCGCGTGCGCGTCCACGGCGAGAAGGACCCCATTGCCCGCGTCGAGGTGCTTCCCGAGGAGTTTGGGCTGCTCGTCTCACATGCCGCGCAGGTTGCGGATGGCCTTCGTTCGCTGGGCTTCTCGTACGTGACCATGGATTTGTCCGGCTACCGCACGGGCTCCATGAACCAGTCGCTAGGTGAGGAGCGCGCATGAGCGAGCAGGACTGTGGCTACGATGACCTTGGGTTTGCCAAGCTTGACACCAGCCGGGAGGAGCGTACCGGCTTTCCCGAGGTGGTGCTCTGCGAGGGCAAACCCGATGCCTACCTGCCTTACATCTTCCAGCGGCTGGTTGCGGCGGACGGCCGCGCCTTGGGGACGCGTGCGAGCGAGCACCAGGCGAGCCTTGTGCGGGAGGTGCTGCCCCAGGCTACCTACGACCCAATCTCGCGCGTCCTGAGCGTGGCTCCAGAGGCGCCGACGCCGTTGGTGGGACACGTTGCCGTGGTGTGCGCGGGCACGGCGGACACGCCGGTTGCCGAGGAGGCGGCGCGCGTGGCAGAGTTCTTTGGCACCCGCGTGACCCGCCATTACGACGTGGGCGTGGCCGGCATCCATAGGCTGCTCGGCCAGATGGACCAGCCGGACGGCATCCGCACGGCAACGTGCGTGGTGGCGGTCGCCGGGATGGAGGGCGCGCTCGCGAGTGTGTTGGGCGGGCTTGTCTCGGTGCCCGTGATCTCGGTGCCCACCTCGGTGGGGTATGGGGCGTCGTTCAACGGGGTTGCCGCGCTTCTCAGCATGGTCAACTCCTGCGCCAACGGGGTCGCCACGGTCAACATCGATAACGGGTTTGGCGCGGCCTACCTGGCCACGCAGATCAACCGCCTTGCGGTGGGAGGGGGAGCCAGATGAGCACGCTCTTCTGGGACTGCCAGACTGGCATAGGCGGCGACATGGCAGTGGCGTCTCTGCTCGACCTGGGCGCCAGCGAGCAGGCCGTGCGGGCTGCGTTGGAGCCGCTTGCGGGCGAGGGCTTCGAGCTGCGCGTGGGACGCGTGGAGAAGGCCGGGCTCGACTGCTGCGACTTTGACGTGGTGCTTGACGCGGAGCACGACGGCCACGACCACGACATGGCTTACCTCTACGATCCCGACTGGCGGTCGCGCGAGGGGAGCGAGGAGGGAGCGCGCGGTGGCGGCGCGCACGGGCACGGTGGCGGCGCGCACGGGCACGCGCATCACCACCGCAGCTACGCCCAGGTGCGGGAGATTCTTGCGACTCTCAGCCTTACGCCGCGGGCGCGCTCTCTGGCCGAGAAGACATTCCGCCTTCTCGCCGAGGCCGAGTCCAAGGCGCACGGCGCGCCCGTCGATGAGGTGCACTTTCACGAGGTGGGTGCCATTGACGCCATCGTCGACGTTGTCGTGGCGGCCGTCTGCCTGGACAGCCTGGGCGTCGAGAAGGTCATTGTGCCGCGTGTTGTCGAGGGGACGGGCATGGTGCGCTGCCAGCATGGGGTGATTCCCGTGCCGGTCCCCGCCGTGGTTAACATCGCGGCGGCAACGGGGCTGCCGCTCAGCGTGGGTGCGCGGCAGGGCGAGCTTGTCACGCCAACGGGTGCGGCTATTGCTGCGGCCGCCATGACATCGACCGAGCTGCCGGAGCGCTTCTCGGTGACGGCCTGCGGCATGGGTGCCGGCAAGCGCGACTACGGCCCGCCCAGCATCCTGCGAGCGCTTCTCATTGAGGAGGCCGATGGGGCCGGTGACGGTGCTGTGCCCGGCGGCGTTCCCGCGCCCGGCGGCGGCGCCCCCATTCCCGGCGAATGGATTTGGAAGCTCGAGTGCAACATTGATGACAGCACTGGCGAGATGCTCGGCGCCGTGCTCGAGGGCCTCATGGCGGCGGGTGCCCGAGACGCCCACTTCCTGCCCGTCTTCATGAAGAAGAACAGGCCAGCGTATGAGCTTGCTGTTATCTGCGACGACGACCATCGGGAGGCGCTCGAGCGCATCGTGTTTGCGGAGACCACGACGATAGGAATCCGCCGCCAGCGTATGGAGCGCAGCGTGATGGACGTCTCATGGCGCGACGTCGAGACGGTTTACGGTACCGTGCGAGTAAAGATGTGCGAGCGAGATGGGCTTCTCCGCGCGTATCCTGAGTACGAGTCTGTGCGCACGATGGCGCAAGCCGCTGGGACGGACTTCCGCACGGTGTACCTTGCCGCCGCGACCGCCCTCTGAGGTCCCGGCGTCTGCGGGGCGGGCGACGGTGTGTCTGGAGCCGCTAATGCCGGCGCCGCTAGTACTTGTTGTAGATATGCTCCGCCGAACCGCGCAGCGCCGTGACGCAGAGTGTGCCCCCGTCGTCGAGCATTACGGTCCCGGTGAAGGTCCCAAACACCTGATGCTGTCGGCTCACAATTACGCCGGCCAGGTCGATATCATCGGTGCGGTCGATCTGCGGGTCAAAGGCTAGGTTGAGCCTTCCCTCGTCGTCGGTCACATGCCATGGCGAGAGGTACTCATATCCCTTCTCGCCCACAGGAATGCCAAAGTCCACGCGGCCGAGCTTGCGAGCAATGCCGTCTACGAAGACCATGTTCTCGCTGGCAGCACGCGTGTTTCCAAACCCGTAGCCAAGGTTGAGACCCACTACGTGACCGCCCTGGTGCCCCTGCGCCGCCGCCCAATACCAGGTGTTCTCGTACGTCCAAACGCCGCGACCCCAGTCGAGAAGTCCAAACGAGTCGTCCCGTGAGAACTCATGGAAGAGCGTCCCGCGACGAAAGCCGCCCCACGCGCGCATACCCACAATCTTTCGGTTGTAGTAGAAGGCGTGGGTGTCCTCGTCCCATGGGGTGCAGATGACCATCGAGTCGCGCGGCTGCTGGTCGAGGAGGGCTTCAACTTCGAGGTCGTGCTCGCCGTCGAAGTTGCGCATGGAAAACGAGAGGCGCCGGGCATTGTCAACATGGCGCCAGTCCACGCGACAGCGCCCGTTGGCCCAACAGATGTCACCCACGTCGGAGCTCGCCGGGAGCCCCATGGAACCCAGCGGCAACGGCACCGTCTCCGAGGTGGTCTTGAATGTCCGCGCCGAGAAGTCCAGGATAGAAGCCGAGACAAGCCCCAGGTAACCCAGGTCGCTAAAGGTTAGCGCCACGGCATAGCGCTCGTCGTTTATCAGATAGTAGTCCCAATCCTTGATGCGCCACGGGGGTGCCTGGATGTCTGCGTGGTCATAGATGAAAGGTGGGCGCGTTGCCCATCCGGGTTCCCGAAGGCGGCCCTCCTCGTCAAGAAGCCTGCCGGTTCCGGTGATGCGATGCTCGGACATGGCAACCCCTCTCCACGAGACCCCTCCGTGGATCAAGCATCCATCGTCCGAATGGCGGTGACGCCGCCTCTTCGGCGTGTGGTCGCATTGGGCTGGATGGGATTGAGTTACCGGGCAACAAAATTGCATCGAGTGGGTTGGCTGTGTTTGAGGGTATGCCCCTCCACTCTCGTCCGTCCATTTTTCGAGAACGTTTCAGGCGTGTGTATGTTGGACAGCGTCTCGGTCCCGTTTTTCTCGCCGAAACACACCCAGCTTAGACTTCCATCGGCACGTAGGGTTCCCGTGCCAGATGGCGGGCACCCACATGGCACGCCCGCACGCGCGGGCGCTTGGAGAGGGGAATACATGGTATCCAACCAGGTGGCCAAGGACACCAGCACCGGTCAGGGCCTGTACAGGGAGGAGTTCGAGCACGACGCCTGCGGCATCGGCGCGATAGCTCACCTCAAGGGCCAGAAGTCACACCAGCTGCTTGACGACGCGCTCACGCTGCTCGTTAACCTCGAGCACCGCGGCGGCAAGGGCCTGGAGAGAAACACCGGCGACGGCGCGGGCATCCTGTTCCAGATTCCGCACCGCTTCTTCCGCAAGGAGGCTCAGAAGTACGGCCACCTGCTCCCCGACGAGGGCGAGTACGGCGTGGCGATGGTCTTCTTCCCGCAGGACGCGGAAGGCGCGCAGGTTGCGCGTCGCGTCTTCGAGGAGGGCTGCGCCGAGCAGGGCGTGCCCCTGCTCTTCTGGCGCGAGGTGCCCATCGACCCCCACGACCTCGGCGAGACGGCCCGTGCCTGCATGCCCACCATCTACCAGGCCTTCCTTGGCCGCCCAGCGGATGTCCCGGCCGGCGACGAGTTCGAGCGCAAGCTCTACGTGTGCTGCCGCACCATCGAGAAGGCCGCAGCTGCCCACCACGCGCTTGAGGGCAAGATCTTCTACGTGTGCTCCATGAGCTCGCGCACCATCGTGTACAAGGGCATGCTCGTCGCCACACAGATGCGCAACTTCTACCTGGACCTCAACGACGCGGCTGCGGAGTCCGCGCTTGCACTCGTGCACTCCCGCTACTCCACCAACACCACGCCGAGCTGGGAGCGCGCGCACCCCAACCGCTACATCGTCCACAACGGCGAGATCAACACGCTGCGCGGAAACGTGAACTGGATTCGCGCACGCGAGTCCGAGTTCTACTCGCCCGTGCTTGGCGCAGACCTCGGCCGCGTGATGCCGGTCATCAACCGCGAAGGCTCCGACTCCGCCATCCTCGACAACGTCCTCGAGTTCCTCACCATGAACGGCAGGCCCCTCTCGCGTGCCGTCACGATGCTGCTTCCCGAGCCCTGGGACAAGAACAAGCAGCTTTCCGACGAGCGTCGCGCCTACGACTGCTACCAGTCCATGCTCACCGAGAGCTGGGACGGCCCTGCTGCCATCGCCTTCTCCGACGGCCGCATCACCGGCGCCGCTCTCGACAGGAACGGCCTGCGTCCTGCTCGCTACTACGTCACGCATGACGACCGCATGATTCTTGCCTCCGAGGTGGGCGCCCTTACCGTCGAGCCCGACGAGATCCTGCAGACGGGCTCACTCGGCCCCGGCCAGATGTTCGTCGTCGATCCCTCGCAGGGTCGCATCCTCTGGGACAACGAGGTCAAGTCGCACTTTGCCGCCCAGAAGCCCTTCCGTGACTGGATCGACGAGGAGACGCTCTCGGTTGGCGACCTCGCCAAGGGTGGGAAGAGCCCCTTCGAGGGCATCGATGCCGAGGTGAGCCTTACCCAGCGCCTCGCTCGTCACGGCTACCACTTCGACGACGTCGAGGAGGCCGTGCGCCCCATGGCCAACACGGGCAAGCCGCCCCTTGCCTCGATGGGCGCGGACATTCCTCTCGCCGTGCTCTCCGGTCACCCGCGTTCGTTCTTTGACTACTTCAACCAGCTGTTCGCGCAGGTCACCAACCCGCCAATCGACGCCCTCCGCGAGAGCTTCGTGACGTCCTCGGTACTCTACCTGGGCAACCACGGCAACATGCTCGAGGACTCGCGCAAGAACTGCCAGCTGCTGCGCCTCGACGACCCCATCCTCAACAAGGACGAGTTCGAGCGAATCGCCACGCTGGACCGCCAGGGGTTCCATGCTGCGTGCTTCTCGGCTACGTACCCGCGCGAGGCGGGGGAGGGAGCGCTCAAGGCGGCGCTCGAGTCCCTGTGCAAGGGCGTCGAGAAGGCCGTGCATGGTGGTGTCAACGTGCTGGTCATCTCTGACCGCGCAGGCGAGGGCCAGGTGCCCATCCCGTCACTCCTCTCGGTCTCGGCCGTCCACAACCACATGATCCGTACTGGCATCCGCATGAAGGCGGACCTCGTGGTGGAGTGCGGTGACGCCATCACCCCGCACGACTACGCCACGCTCGTTGGCTACTCCGCCTCGGGCATCTACCCCTACATGGCGCACGAGTGCATCCGTGCCCTGGCGGAGCGCGGCTCCCTGGGCGTGAGCGCAGAGGAGGGCATCGCCAACTACGACCGGGCGGTCAACGCCGGCATCACATCCATCATGTCCAAGATGGGCATCTCCACGATGCAGGGCTACCACTCGGCGCAGATCTTCGAGACCGTTGGC
This sequence comes from Olsenella sp., assembly GCA_022648325.1. GTDB lineage: Bacteria > Actinomycetota > Coriobacteriia > Coriobacteriales > Atopobiaceae > Tractidigestivibacter. Next base: position 187,450 of record JALCMG010000002.1, on the reverse strand, counting down.
TTTGACCAGGGCTTTGTTGACCGCTGCTTCACCGGCACCGTTTCGCGCGTGGGCGGCCTCGACGAGAAAGGCGTCGAGCGCGAGTGCAACGAGCGCTACGACGAGGCGCTGGCGCTGCTCAAGACGCCTGCGCCCACGCAGCTGGCTAGCTCGGGCATCACCAAGTGGCGCCCGCTTGGCGGCGAGGAGCACATCATCACCCCGCAGGTCATCTACCTGCTGCATCGTGCCGTGCGCGAGAACAACGCAGAGCTCTTCGCGGAGTACTCCAAGGCCCTGCACCCCAAGGGCCGCGCCATCATGCTGCGTGACCTCCTCGAGTTCGTGCCGCTGCCGTCCGGCCCCGTGCCCCTGGACGAGGTGGAGAGCGCCGATTCCATCGTGAAGCGCTTCGAGACCAGCGCCATGAGCTTTGGCGCCATCTCCGACGAGGCGCACCGCGCGCTTGCCATTGCCATGAACCGCATTGGCGCCAAGTCCAACACGGGCGAGGGCGGCGAGAACCCCGACCGCGAGACCACGCTCGCCAATGGCGACTCCGCTAACTCCAAGGTCAAGCAGGTTGCCTCCGCACGCTTTGGCGTCACCAGCCGCTACCTCGTCTCCGGCGAGGAGATTCAGATCAAGATGGCCCAGGGCGCCAAGCCCGGCGAGGGCGGTCACCTGCCCGGCACCAAGGTCTGGCCGTGGATCGCCAAGGTGCGCAACTCCACGCCTGGCGTGGGTCTCGTCTCGCCACCGCCGCACCACGACATCTACTCCATCGAGGACCTGGCCGAGCTGATCTTCGACCTCAAGAACGCCAATCCCAAGGCCATGGTCTCGGTGAAGCTCGTCTCCGAGGCGGGCGTGGGCACCATCGCCACGGGCGTTGCCAAGGGCGGCGCGAACAAGATCTTGATCTCGAGCGCCAACGGCGGCACCGGCGCCGCACCGCGTGACTCCATCTACCACACCGGCCTGCCGCTGGAGCTCGGCCTTGCCGAGGCACAGCAGACCCTGCTCAAGAACGGCCTGCGCTCGCGCGTGGGACTCGAGGCCGACGGCAAGCTCATGGACGGCCGCGACGTTGCTGTGGCGGCGCTTCTCGGCGCCGAGGTCTTTGACTTTGGCACGGCCGCGCTGCTCTCGCTCGGCTGCCTCATGCAGCGCGACTGCCAGACGGACACCTGTCCCATGGGCATAGCCACACAGAACTGCGAGCTTCGCAACCGCTTCCGCGGCAAGCCCGAGCACGTGGTCAACTTCATGTACTTTGTGGCCGACGAGCTCCGCCACATCATGGCCGAACTGGGCTTCCGCACGGTGCAGGACATGGTGGGCCATCCCGAGTGCCTGCGTCAGATCGAGGTCCCTGGCAACTGGAAGGCAAACTCCATCGACCTCTCGCCCGTGCTCGCGAGCGTGACCAACGAGTTTGGCAAGAGCGTCCCCGGCGCTGCGGCACGTCACTACCTGCCCGAGATGGGGCCGGTCGACGAGCTTCCCAGCACCCTCGACGCAACGCTCTTCGTGCCCTATACCGAGACCGCGCGCCGCACGCTCACCCCGGTCCACTTCCACGCCGACATCGCGAACGTCAACCGCTGCGTGGGCACCATGCTTGGCTCCGAGGTCACCCGCGCGCACCCGGAGGGGCTCCCCGAGGGCTCCATCACCATCGACTGCGCGGGCTCCGGCGGCCAGAGCTTTGGCGCCTTCCTGCCCGCCGGCATCACCATCAACGTCATTGGCGACGCCAACGACTACTTTGGCAAGGGCCTCTCCGGCGGCATCCTCACCGTTGCCCCCGCGCCCACCGCGACCTACAAGTTCGACGAGAACGTCTCCATCGGAAACGTTGCCTTCTACGGCGCCACAAGTGGCAAGGGCTTCATCAACGGCCTGGCCGGCCAGCGCTTTGGCGTGCGCAACTCCGGCGCAACCATCGTGTGCGAGGGCGTGGGCAACCACGGCTGCGAGTACATGACGGGCGGCATGGCGCTCATCTTGGGCGAGGTCGGCATCAACTTCGCCGCGGGCATGAGCGGCGGCGTGGCCTTCGTCTACGACGAGTACGGCACGCTGCCCAGCCGCTGCAACACCGACATGGTGGAGCTCAAGCGCCCCACCGAGCGCGACTTCCAGACCATCCGCGCCCTCATCGAGGAGCACGCGAGCAGGACGAAGAGCCCGCGCGGCATCAAGATGCTCTACATGTTCGACGACATCAAGGACAGGTTCGTGAAGGTCATCCCGCACGAGTACGAGGTCGCACTCGAGCTCACCGAGGCCGCCGAGGCTGCGGGCAAGACGCACGACGAGGCGGTCGAGATCGCCTTCGAGACCATGAGGAACGGGAGGTAAGGCCATGGGCAAGGTCGGAGCATACATCGACCTCGGAAGGGTCGCCCACGGCGAGAGACCCGCAGCCGAGACGCTCAAGGGCTTCGGGGAGTTCGCGGTTCCGCTGGACGAGAAGGACCAGCGCTCCCAGGCGAGCCGCTGCATGTACTGCGGCGTCGCCTTCTGCCAGACGGGCTTCTCGTTTGGCAAGGCGCGCAGCTCGGGATGCCCGCTGCACAACCTGATTCCCGAGTGGAACGACCTCATGTGGCGCGGCATGTGGACCGACGCCGCCGAGCGCCTTGCACTCACAAACCCGCTGCCCGAGTTCACGAGCCGCGTGTGCCCGGCCCCTGCGAGGCCGCGTGCAACCTCGGCCTGGCGGACGAGCCGACCACCATCAAGGACGACGAGCGCGCCATCTCCGATCACGAGTGGGCTTCCGGCGGTCCGGCGCCGCTCGCGCCTGCCGCGGAGGGTGCCCCACGCGTCGCCGTGGTTGGTTCCGGCCCTGCTGGCCTCGCGACTTCGTGGGAGCTCGCCCGTCGTGGCGCCCGCGTGACCCTCTTCGAGCGTCACGACCGTGCTGGCGGGCTTCTCATGTATGGCATCCCCAACATGAAGCTCCCCAAGGAGGTCGTCGAGCGCAGGCTCGACCTCATGGAGAAGAGCGGCATCGAGATTCGCTGCGGTACCGACGCGACCTCACCCGATGTTGCGGCCGAGCTCGCGGACTTCGACGCCGTTGTCGTTGCGGCCGGCGCCGCCCAGGCGCGCGGCCTGCGCGTTCCCGGCACCGACAACCCCAACGTGGTCTTTGCCGTTGATTACCTCACCGCGCAGACCAAGGCCCTGCTCGACGGCCATACGGACACGCCGGCCGTGAGCGCCGAGGGCAAGGACGTGGTGGTCATTGGCGGCGGCGACACCGGCACCGACTGCGTGGCCACCGCGCTGCGCCAGCACGCAAAGAGCGTCCACCAGCTTGAGTTCCTGCCGGCCCCGCCGGAGGTGCGCGCCGCCTCCAACCAGTGGCCCGAGTGGCCCAACACCAAGAAGACCGATTACGGCCAGGTCGAGGCCGAGCTTGTCCAGGGTGCCGACCCCCGCTCCTGGGCGACCAACACCCTCGAGGTGCTGCAGGACGACAAGGGCGGCATCCGCGGACTCCGCGTGGTCCCCCTCGACTGGTCGCACGGCAAGCCCGAGCCCATCGAGGGCTCCGAGCGCGAGATTCCCGCGCAGCTCGTGCTTCTCGCCATGGGCTTCACGGGCCCCGAGGCCTCTGTCTACGAGGCTCTCGGCGTCCAGACTAAGGAGGTGCGAGGTGGCGTGAGGCCAAAGCTCGCCTCTGCCGGTTCGCGCCGCACCGTGGGCGAGGGCAAGACGCCGGTCTTTGCCGCTGGCGATGCGCGCTCTGGCTCCTCCCTCGTGGTTGCCGCCATCTCCGACGGCCTTGCCTGCGCAGGTGAGGTCGCTACGGAGCTGGGGCTCTAGGGCCTGACTCTCGGTCGGCCCCCCCGGGGACCGGCCGAGCGCTTTAGGGGGCGCGTTCCTCGTCACCCCGCAGTTCTTGTCGTACTTGTCGCCCGCTTCTGCTCGTCTCGTTCCCGATTGGAGGAAGGGCCATGTCACACGCCTCGTCCGCACCGCTCAGGATGACCGAGATGCGAGAGAGGCATCTCTCGCTCAAAAGGGGAGGGGCTCGGCGGGCCGATGCCTTCGGGAGGGATGGTTTTCTCTGGTACCAGGAGGCACAGAGCGAGCCCGACAAGCTCCTCTGGATGGAGGACGGCGTCGAGAAGGACACGCCGGACCTTGATGAGCCAACGAGGACATGGCTCGAAGAGTCATCCGAGTGGACGGGGCCAACGGGAGGCGCCGCTGGTGCCAATTCCGGTTCAGACGATGAAGGGGAAGAGCCAACGCCCCCCCGATACCCTCGTCTGGCTGTAGTCCCCGCCTCCGTCTCCCGGCTCTCTCTGATCCCCCCGTTCCTTATCGGTTTCTGAGAATACCGCTGAGATTTACCTGCGGAAATGCCAAGAAAATTCTCAGATACCGCTAAAGAACGGGGGCGAGAGACGGCGAGGGCGAGGGGCGAGAAGAACAGTAGCAGCGGTACCTACATCGGCCGGCCGTCGTAGTTGAGGCCACCAACCGCTGCGTCGAAGCGCTCCCAGTCCGCGCGGACAAACGCCTCCGCAATCTGCGGGTACGCTCCCAGCGCCTCCTCGAAGAGGTCAGCAAAGCTCGCGTGGCTCCTCTCGCCCGTGAAGGGATTGGTCCACTTGCGCCGTTCGAGGTTTGCCGAGACGCACTCGTCGGACTTGGTCACACGGTGTGCGAAGGACTCGGCCATCGAGTGGGGTCGCGCCAGGCGCTCGACGGTGCCTATGAGCCGCGTCTTGGCCGAACCTGCGGGTTCGATCCTGCGATAGACCCACTGGTAGTCGCTCACGGCTGCGCCGTACTCCTCGGGGCCAACGTTGAGGTCAAATACGGCAAAGGCCACCTGCGAGAAAACCGTCCCGCCAACGCGGTCTATGCGCGCGGTGCGCATGAGGTCCGATGCCGGGTGGTGCTCGAGTACCGTGGCGTGGCGCTTCTCCCACAAAATCCAGGAGTCGATGTCACTCTCGATGATGGCATGGATCTCATGCGATGCGTCTGAGAGCTCTGGCTGCTCGAGCAGCGCATACTGCTGCGAATAGATTAGGGGATGCGCTGTGCGGTCCAGCATATAGTGGCCGAGAAGCCCCAGCGCAAACGCCCTGCCAATGCCCTCGTCCTCAACGGGGAGGCGACCCACGGAGGAGCGGATGTCCTTAAAGGCCTTGGTAACATGGCCGTCGTGCATATCTCGCGCAAGGTGACGGCATGCCGCAACGCGCGCCGGGATGGTGCTAAAGCACACGAAGAACGGATCTGGACCCTCGTTTGCCAGAAGAAAGGCGAGAAGTTCCTCCTCGCCGTTGATAAGACCTTCGGGAAGGCGCTGTGCGGCGTCCTCGCCAAAGATGTGATGCGTTATCAGAGAGGGCATGCGCGCACTCCTCGGGTGTGTTGTGCGTGGGTAGCGCTTGTCGACCCACTACAGACGAAATCAAGTCTTTAGGATAATCTAACTTGTTCGTTTTGGGGAGCGAGACAAGCATCACCTTACCATGGGCTTGCTTGGCTACCATTGGCTCTTTAATTGCCGTTGTGAACCAAACCTCCCGCTGCCAAGGAGCTGTATTGAGTCTGCTAGAGATTGTCCTGCTCGGCCTTGCCCTCTCGGCGGACGCCCTCTCGGTCACCATCTCCAACACGTTTGCATACAGAGATGAGCGCGCTTCAAGGCTTGCGCTCATGCCCACCTTCTTTGGGGCATTCCAGGCCCTCATGCCCGTGGCGGGCTACTACCTGGGCGGGATTGCCGCCGAGCTCATCGAGAGCCATGCGGGTATCGTGACCCTCGTTATCCTGGGGATCATTGGCGGCACCGCCATCGACGCCTTTGCCGTTGGCGTGTCCCTCCGTGCCCAGGCGGTAGGCCTTGCCTTTTCCGCGTGCACCATCGGTGTGACCACCGTCATCTGCTGCGTAGTCGCGCTGGTGCTTGGCCGCAAGCTCGGCACGCTGCTTGGCGACCGCGCCGAGATCCTTGGCGGTTGCGTGCTTATCGGCATCGGCCTCAAGGCGCTGCTGGGGTAGTGCGCTGGGGGCTTCTCCCCCGGTGCCGTCCTGCATTTTCCGAGCGGTAGCCACTTCTAAACAATCGGATTTTCCCTCAATGGCGAGAAGCCACGGCGCGAGGCCACCGCAGGGCCGCGGCGCGCCAGCCTCGTGCAGAAAAACTGATGAGCCGTTCGGAGGACGCTCGCCGTTCCTTTCCATATAAGTGCCGCTCAGAGGTATTGCACATACCCGCTAGTCGATTGATTGCAATGCAAGCGTCTGGTTAGTGTAAAGATTCATAAAGGAACTGGGCTATCTTGCCCGGAAAAGGGAGAGCTGCGGCCTGTCCGCGGCGTGAAGTAACGGGCCTTGGGAGGGTCCGTTGGATTGGGGTGTTCCATGAAGAACGTTTCGCGTAGGGCGTTTCTCGGCACAAGCGCAATTGCCGCAGCTGGCCTCGGCCTCTCGGCATGTGGTGGAAGCTCCTCAAGCTCGAGCTCGAGCGGAACTGACACCAGCTCAAGCTCCGGCTCCGACGACCTCTCCCGCATCGCGAGCGATGACGTAATCGAGGCCGCCAAGAAGGATGGCGAGCTCGTGGTCTACGGCTCCTGCGAGGAGCAGCACGTGGCCGCCTGCGCCCAGCACTTCCAGAACCTCTTTGGCATCCAGACCTCCTACCAGCGTCTCTCCACGGGCGAGGTAGAGTCCAAGGTCGAGGAGGAGAACGGCAACCCCTCTGCGGACGTCTGGTTCGGTGGCACCACCGATCCTTACAACGTTGCCGTGACCAAGGGCATCCTCGAGCCCTACGAGGCCAAGAACGCCTCCCACCTCATCTCCGACAAGTTCCGTGACGCCGACGGCAACTGGTACGGCATCTACAAGGGCATCCTCGGCTTCTTCTACAACAAGGACGAGCTCGACCGCAAGGGCCTCGACGCCCCGCAGGACTGGCCCGACCTTCTCGACGAGAAGTACAAGGACCTCATCTGGATGTCCAACTACAACACGGCCGGTACGGCAAAGCTCATCCTCAACACGGCCATCCAGAAGTACGGACACGACGACGGCATCAAGTACCTTGTCAACCTCGACAAGAACGTGCAGGTCTACACAAAGAGTGGCTCCGGCCCGTCCAAGAACGTGGGCACCGGCGAGTGCACCATCGGCATCGGCTTCCTGCACGACGCCATCTACCAGATTGTCGACAACGGCTATGACAACATCGGCCTTGTGATTCCGTCCTCCGGTACCTCCTACGAGGTCGGCGCAACGGCCATCTTCAAGGGATGCAAGCACGAGAACGCCGCCAAGCTCTGGATTGAGTACGCTCTCTCGCCGCAGTGCGTCGAGCGTGCTCAGGAGGTTGGCGCCTATCAGTTCTTGGTCATCGACGACGCCAAGCAGCCTGCTGTCGCCGAGGAGTACGGCCTCGATCCCAACAACGTCATGGACTACAACTTCGAGGACGCCAAGGAGAACACCGAGCAGTACGTCTCCGACATCATGAGCGCCCTCGGTGGCGGCGACGACCGCTTCCAGACCGAGTAGCAGCGTGCCATCCGCCCCGAGACGCAGTGTGCCTCGGGGCGACGTGCGTCAAGCGAGAGGAGAGATGCCATGGCACGAGGCCAGAGTGCTCGGCTGGACCAGAAGAAGCTGCTTGCCGACCCAATACTTGTCACCACGATCATCGTCCTGATCGTGTTCTTGACTCTGTTCATCCTGTATCCGCTGGCAATCCTGCTCGTGGATTCCGTGGTGGGGGAGTCGGGACCCACGCTTTCGGTGTTCCAGCGCGTGCTGGCGATGCCGTCCTTCGAGACGGCCATCAGCAACACCCTCGTCTTGGGGCTTTTCGTGGGCATCGTGGCGACACTCATCGGCCTGCTCTTTGCCTATGTTGAGGTTTACGTCAACCTCAAGTCGCGCCTCATGAGCGGGCTCTTCAAGCTCGTCTCCATGCTCCCGGTGGTCTCTCCTCCGTTCGTGCTTTCGCTCTCCGTGATCTTGCTCTTTGGCAAGGCCGGGCTCATCACCCGCTCGCTCCTGGGGATCTACGACAACAACGTCTACGGGTTCTGGGGCATTGCCCTCGTCCAGACGCTCACGTTCTTCCCGGTGTGCTACATGATGTTCAGGGGACTCCTGAGAAACATCGACCCCTCGCTCGAGGAGGCCGCCCGCGACATGGGTGCCTCCCGCTGGAAGGTCTTCACCAGCGTCACCCTGCCGCTCATCCTGCCGGGCATGGGCAACGCGTTTCTCGTCTCCTTCATGGAGTCCATCGCCGATTTCGCGAACCCCATGATCATCGGTGGCTCCTACGACACGCTTGCCACGTCCATCTACCTGCAGATCACGGGTGCCTACGACAAGCAGGGCGCATCTGCCATGTCGTGCGTGCTTCTCGGCATCACGCTCGTCATGTTCATCGTCCAGAAGTACATGCTCGAGCGCAAGAGCACGGCCACCCTCACGGGCAAGGCCGCGCGTGGTCGCATGCTCATCACCGACAACTCTGTGCGCATCCCGCTCTCCGTGCTCTGCGGCGCGGTCGCCATCTTTGTCGTGGCGCTCTACATCTGCGTCCCGTTTGGCGCCCTGTTCAAGACGTGGGGCTATGACTACTCGCTCACGCCCAAGTGGTTCATCCAGGTCTTCACGCTTCACCACGGCTTCGAGGCCTTCGCCGACTCGTTTGGCCTGTCGCTCCTCGCGGCGCCGCTCACGGCTCTCCTCTCAATGGTCATTGCCTACCTCGTCGTGAAGAGGCGCTTCCCCGGCCGCGGCTTCATTGAGTTTGTCTCCATGCTCGCCATGGCGGTTCCCGGTACCGTCCTCGGTGTCGGCTTCATCCGCGGCTTCTCCAGTGGCGTCTTCCATACGGGCTTCATGCAGGGTCTCTACGGAACCGCTGCCATTCTCGTCATCGTGTTCATCGTGAGGTCGCTCCCCACCGGAACCCGTTCCGGCATCTCGGCGTTGCGCCAGATCGACAAGTCCATCGAGGAGTCCGCGTACGACATGGGCGCCAACAGCTTCCAGGTCTTCATGACCGTCACGCTGCCGCTCATCAAGGACTCGTTCCTCTCCGGTCTCGTGACTGCGTTCGTGCGCTCCATCACGGCTATCTCCGCCGTCATCCTGCTCGTCACGCCGCAGACCCTCATGATCACCGTCCAGATCAACGAGTACGCCGAGAAGGGCGCCTACGGCATCGCCTGCGCATTCGCGACGATCCTCATCATCATCACCTATGCGGCCGTCCTGCTCATGAACCTCTTCATCAAGCATTTCGGCACCAGCGCAAAGATCAACGCCAAGAGCGAGGGGGAGTAACCCATGGCAAAGGAGAAGAAGGGCGTGCGCCTCGAGCACATCTCCAAGATCTACCAGGACCCAAAGACCAAGAAGGACTTCTACGCCGTCCATGACGCAAACCTTGAGATTGCGCCCGGCGAGTTCGTGACGCTGCTTGGTCCATCCGGCTGCGGCAAGACGACCATCCTGCGCATGATCGCCGGCTTCGAGAGCCCGGACGAGGGGCAGATCTACCTGGGCGGTGAGCCCATCAACGACCTCACGCCCAACAAGCGCGACACCGCCATGGTCTTCCAGAGCTACGCCCTGCTCCCGCACTACAACATCTTCGACAACGTGGCCTACGGCCTAAAGATTCGCAAGCTCCCCGCCGAGGAGATACGCGAGAAGGTCACGCACATTCTCGGCATGGTTGGCCTGGAGGGCATGGAAGACCGCATGACCAACCAGCTCTCGGGAGGCCAGCAGCAGCGCGTCGCCCTTGCCCGCGCCCTTGTCATCGAGCCCTCGGTCCTGCTCTTCGACGAGCCGCTCTCGAACCTCGACGCCAAGCTCCGCGTTGAGATGCGCACCGAGGTGCGCCGCATCCAGCAGGAGGCCGGCATCACTGCCGTCTATGTGACCCACGACCAGTCCGAGGCCATGGCCATCGCGGACAGGATCATCGTCATGAAGCGTGGTGTCATCGACCAGGTGGGCGACCCCCACGCTGTCTACTACCGCCCGGTCGACGAGTTTGTGGCCGACTTCATTGGCGAGTCCAACTTCCTGCGCGGCAAGCTTGCCGAGAAGGATGGGGATACGGGCGTTGCTACCATCGAGGGACACAGCGTGGAGGTTGACGGCGTGTCCTCCCACAACGTGGGCGATGACATCACCTTGGTGCTGCGTCCCGAGGCGGCCACCCTCGCCGACGAGGGCGTGCTGCACTGCAAGGTCACCCTCTCGCGCTTCATGGGCAGCTACCAGAACTACCAGGTCATGGTTGGCAACACCCTCGTCAAGATCCAGGACTTCAACCCCAAGACCCACAAGGTTTACGAAGTGGGCGACAACGCCTTTGTGAGCTTTACGAAGGGCGACATCCACGCGCTGTGAGACAAAGGGACTGTCCCTTTGTCTCATTCTGCGGGCGGCCCCTACGCCATGGCGCAGGGGCCGCCCGCTCTTGGTGTTGGTCGGCGCCACTGATGGGTATGAGCTGACTAGTTAGTTTGACTCGCGTGTCTGGAGGCATCCATGGACAGCAAGATTACGAGCACCAAGCTGGGAACCATCGTTTCCGGTGCGGCTCTGGCGATCATGGGATTCATTCTCTTCACCAATCCCAAGACGGCGATGATTACCATAACGGTCATGCTGGGATGGGTGCTGGTTATCATGGGCGTCGTCTCCTTGGCGAGCGCCCTCACGCGATGGAGCGTGATCCTCTCGACCGCCGACCTCTACGCAGGTATTGTCGAGCTGCTCTTTGGCGTCCTCCTCGTGAACATGCCCGGCTTCTTTGTGACGTGGATCTTCATCCTTCTGGGCATCTTCATTCTGGTTTCTGGCCTTAACTCATTGTATGGGGCGAACGCGATGCAGACCCTTGGCCTTCCGAGCGCCGGCATTGCAAAGGCGGGGGCGATTCTCGCGATCGTTCTTGGTGCCCTCGTTTTGTTCTCGCCCGGGCTCTTCGCCGACACGGCGATGGTTATCTGCGGGATTGCGCTTATCTATGCGGGCGTCGTTCGCATCGTGGATGGCGTCCGCATGTCGAGCGACCATCGGGCGTAGGGGAGCTCGGCGGTCGCGGAGACCTGTGTCGCGGGGACTTGTTGGCGGCGACCGCGCGGGCGGCGGCCAGCCATCGCTGAGTCGCGCGTGGTTTGGGCCCCAACCACTTGTTCTCATCGGCCTGAGTCCATGGTGTCGAGAGCTCGCTGCCCAGAATTTTCGGTTGCCGGCCCTTTTTACGAGAATTGCCGAGTACGAAAACCCTAACTTTTTGCGGAGCCGCAGGTAGGGAAATGGCACCCGTGGGGTGATACTAAGCGAAACCCCGAATTTGGGCCGGCAACCGCAATTTTAGAACAGAGTGACACCTTCAATGTCTTTGGAGGGGCGTTTTACAGCTGCTGCGATAAAGAAGGAAGGGCCCTCCGCAACTCTAGTTGCGGAGGGGCTCCCATTACTCGACCTGCTCTGCGCTTACACGTAGAAGAGCATCTTGTTGTAGCTCGGGACGGGCCAGTAGTCGTGACCGCAGACCTTCTCCATGTCATCGACAGCGGTGCGCAGCGTGGTCATCGCGGGGATGACGACGTCACGGTAGCAGTCGTCGGCAGCCTGCGGATCCTCAAGACCCTTGGCCTGTGCATTCTTGGCCTCGAGGTCGTCAACGGCATCGGAGATAGCGTTGATGCCGTCGGTGAGGACGCTCACCATCTTCTTCTCGGCCTTGGCGTCGATGCCCAGCTCGGCCTTGGTTGCGACGCTCGTGGCGATATCGCCGGAGTAGTCGAAGAGGGCAGGCAGGTACATGTGGCGCGTCATGTAGACCATGGTGTTGGCCTCGATGTTGAGAAGCTTGGCGTACTGCTCGGCCTTCGCCACGTAGCGGGCATGAACCTCGGGCTCACTAAGGACACCGTACTTCTCGAAGAACTTGATGTTCTCGGGCTTGGCCAGCGCAGGCAGGGCGTCGGGCGTGGTCTTGAAGTTGGGCAGGCCGCGACGGGCCGCCTCGGTCTCCCACTCCTCGGAGTAGCCGTTGCCGTCGAAGAGGATGCGCTGGTGATCACGGAAGGTGTGACGCACGAAGCGCATGGCAACGGTGGTGAAATCCTCGTCGGCGCGGTCGGCGACGTAGTCGACGAAGCGCTCGCACTGCTCGGCGACAGCGGTGTTGAGGATGACGTTGGGGTCAGAGAGGTTCTGCTGGCTGCCGCACATACGGAACTCGAACTTGTTGCCGGTGAAGGCAAACGGAGAAGTGCGGTTGCGGTCGGTGTTGTCGCGCAGGACCTCGGGCAGCTGCGGGACGCCAAGATCGATGGACTCACGATCGTGGGCCTCAGGCTGCTCCTTCTTTACGAGCGCCTCGACGATAGGCGTGAGAGCGTCGCCCAGGAAGACAGAGATAATTGCCGGTGGCGCCTCGTTGGCACCGAGACGGTGGTCGTTACCCGCAGAGGCAACAGACATGCGCAGCAGGTCCGCGTGGTCGTCGACGGCGGCCACAAGGCAGGCGAGGAAGACCAGGAACTGGAGGTTGTCCTGAGGGTCGTCGCCCGGCTCAAGGAGGTTCTTGTTGTCGGCACAAAGCGACCAGTTATTGTGCTTGCCGGAGCCGTTCACATAGTTGAAGGGCTTCTCGTGCTGCAGGCAGACCAGGCCATGGTGGGAGGCGATGAGCTTCATCTTTTCCATGGTGAGGAGGTTGTCGTCGATAGCAAGCAAGCCTTTCTCGAAGATGGGGGCGAGCTCGTGCTGGCTCGGTGCGACCTCGTTGTGCTTGGTCTTGGCGGGGATGCCGAGCTTCCAGAGCTCGTCATCGAGCTCCTTCATGAACTCGTTGACCGTTGGGCGGATGGCGCCGAAGTAGTGCTCCTCGAGCTCCTGACCCTTTGCGGGCTCGCAGCCAAAGAGCGTGCGGCCGGTGAGGATGAGGTCGGGGCGAGCCTGGTAGTCCTCCTCCTTGATGAGGAAGTACTCCTGCTCCGGGCCGATGGTGGTATAGACGCGATGCGGCTTCTGCCCAAAGAGGGCCAGCAAGCGCTTGGCCTGCTTCTCGAGGGCGACCTCAGAGCGAAGCAGCGGGGTCTTCTTGTCGAGCGCCTCGCCGGTGTAGCTGATGAAGGCCGTGGGGATGCAGAGGACCTCGTCCTTGATGAAGGCGGGGCTGGTGGGATCCCAGACCGTGTAGCCGCGGGCCTCGAAGGTGGCGCGAAGGCCGCCGGAGGGGAAGCTCGAGGCGTCGGGCTCGCCCTGGACCAGCTCCTTGCCGGAGAAGGTCATGAGCACGGAGCCATCGCCGTTGGGGGAGATGAAGCTGTCGTGCTTCTCGGACGTGATGCCCGTAAGCGGCTGGAACCAGTGGGTGTAGTGCGTGGCACCCTTCTCGAGGGCCCACTCCTTCATGGCGTGTGCGACCTCGTTGGCGATGTCGATGTCGAGAGGCGCGCCCTCCTTGATGACCTGCATGAGCTTCTTGTAGGTCGGCTTGGGGAGACGCTCCTGCATGTCCTTGTCGGTGAACAGCAGGCTCCCGTATTCCTCTGAGACCTTGTCCGTTGCCATACTGCCTCTTCTCCTGTCCCTGAACTTTCCCGGAGGCACCGTGCGGGGGTTGCTGCTCGCTGGCGCCCTTGTACGCACACCACTGTACCGTGCCTTTGTTTCCCAATGCTGGAAGAGCTTGTTTCTACGCAATTTCGAAGAGGGGAAGGTTGAGGGACGGGGAGGGACTCGAATGGCGGGGATTTGTGTGCGGCGAAGTCCCAACGGATGGCTGTTGAACTCTGGAAGTGCGCCGAACCGGCCTTCATTACATGGGGTTTCGCCGCCATCCAAGTACCGTCGAACGAGCGCCACTGCATCTGGTGCCTATATCAATAACTCAATCTATCTGTAGTACCCACTACCCGACCAACCTTTGAAACCACGTGTAACGAGCGCCAGTTCGGCACGTCGAGAGGCGAAAAAGTGCAAGGCGAGCCAGTTCGATGCAGTCATTCGATTCAGCCAATCGACAGGCTTGCACCAATTTTAGGCCCCTTCATTTTATGACTGGCTGGCCTGAGCGGTTGCTACATGAGCCCTAACGGCCAATAGGGACAGATATAAAGAAAATTTTCTTTGAAGTTAAGAAAAAACGAAAAAACTTTCTATAATGAGTTACGTACCGGTTGAATCGGCCCAAGGAGACACTCATGACAGAGTATATGAGGCAAGATGGGTTTTACGAAAATGTCGAGAGAATTGGCGTTATGCCGGTAGTCGTCCTCGAGAAAGTTGAGGATGCCGTCCCCATGGGCAATGCCCTCCAAAAGGGTGGGTTGCCTGTAGCAGAGGTAACATTTAGGACTTCCGCCGCAGCAGACTGCATTCACTCTATTGCCACAAGCTGCCCTGATGTTCTGGTTGGTGCGGGCACTGTCCTTAACCTTGATCAGGCAAAGAGGGCAGTGGATGCCGGAGCAAAGTTCATTGTGAGTCCCGGCTTTGACCTCAAGGTTGTTGACTGGTGCCTTGAGAACAAAGTCGACGTGATTCCCGCAGGCGTTACTCCCACTGAGCTTACCGCACTGGTAAACAGGGGCATTGAGGTGACAAAGTTTTTCCCCGCTGGAATCTATGGCGGTCTTAAGGCCATTGATGCTCTGGCATCGGTGTTCGTCGGTCATCGTTTTATGCCTACCGGTGGCGTTAACACCGACAACCTTCGTGATTACCTGACAGACAAGGCAATCATCGCTGCCGGAGGTACGTGGATGGTGAAGCCGGCTCTCTTCCAAAACGGTGACTTCAGCGAAGTGCAGCACAAGTCAGCCGAGGCGGCGCAGGTAGTTCGTGAAATTAGGGGTCTGTAAACACCCCAATCGGTGGAGCAGTGATGCCACTGTCATTCAACCGGCAAATGAGAGGAGCAAGGTCAATGGCTAGCAGCACGACTAAACTCGATAGCGCTATTAAGTTCGGTGCGGGAAGGTATCGTCAGGAGAGTGGGCTTCTCGACCACATCGGCGAAGAGATCCGTCGTTTTGGTCGCAGGGTTCTGGTGGTTTCCGGTCCGCGTGCCTGGGATGCCGTAAAGGATAAGTTCACAGCAAGCATGAATGCAGCAGGCGTTGACTTTCAGCTGGAGGTTTTCGGCGGCTGGTGCTCCTTTGAGGAAGCAAAGGCGCTTGCCGACAAGGCGCATGCATATGGCGCGCAGGAGATAGTTGGCGTTGGTGGCGGTAAGATCATGGACCTCGCCAAGGCAGTTGGGGAGGTGGCAAACCTGGGGACCGTAAACGTGCCCACTTCCGCTTCCACATGTGCACCATTTACTTGCATGAGCGTTATGTATACTCCGGAAGGCGGCAAGAAGCTCAGCTGGAGGTTTGATCACGAGATAGACGCCTGCCTCATGGACATGGATGTCATCGCAGACTGCCCTATCCGCTATAACGCTGCGGGCATTGTAGATGCGATGGCAAAGCGCATCGAGATGCTCAATGGGCAGCCCGCCCTAAAGGAAGAGGATACCCCCATCGATATCTTCTCCGCCTATAGCATCGCGTGCTATACGTATTCAGTGCTTGAGCAGAATGCTCTCAATGCGATTGAGGACAACAGGCAGCACAAGGCTACAAAGACGCTCTATGACGTTGCGTTCATGAATGTCCCGGTGACGGGTGTTATCGCAAACACTACGAAGAGCTTCAAACAGTCGGAACTCGCGCATGTAATCTATGATGGCGTGCGCACAATCTTCACCAAAGAGGCGGCAGAAGCAATTCACGGCGAAATCGTGGGAGTTGGACTGTTCTGCCAGCTCTACTTCAACGGACAGGGGGAGAAGGAGGCAGAGCTGCGCGACTTCATGCGCAAGATGGACATGCCGCTCACGCTCTCCGACCTTGGCATCGGGCCTACAGAGGAGAACATGGACAAGATCGAGGAGTACATCGCGAACTCGCGACACTTCACGAGCA
Source organism: Olsenella sp. (assembly GCA_022648325.1). Lineage (GTDB taxonomy): Bacteria > Actinomycetota > Coriobacteriia > Coriobacteriales > Atopobiaceae > Tractidigestivibacter. The sequence continues at coordinate 171,449 of JALCMG010000002.1, read as the reverse complement.
CCGATCCCGCAGATCGCAAGCGACTCCACAATGCCGTTCACGAGATGGCATAGGTAGTTTTTCCACGCCTATTCCGCGTTCGCGAGGTTAGGTATCGCGGGCCGAATAGCAAGCGGTCCCGGCTGCCAGGGGGGAGGCAGCTGGAACCACTTTATGCTTGGCATGGGAAAAGCCCTGTAACACCCCAACTAGAGCTGCGACATGTAGTTCTCGGGGTTGTCGAGCTTGGTGAGGCTAATCGCAGACCTGATGGCGTGAAGAGACTCTGGAACACCTGGTTTGCGGAACATAACGGTTGTGTAGAGCGAATCGATGAGGGCAAGTTGAGAGATTCTGCTTGAGAGTGACTCCGAACGATACCCCGTCTCCTCCGATGCCGAGAGCAGGATGACATCCGAGAAGCGCTCCAGGTACTTCGAGGGATAGCTCGTCACCGCAATCACCTTGGCGCCTGCGTCCTTCGCAATGCGCGCGATGTCGATTATTCCCTCTGAGAGGCCGGTGTGGCTTATGGCAAAAATGCAGTCATCCTCTCCAAGCAGGGAGGCTTGCATGAGCTGTACGTGGTAGTCCGCGGCGAACTGGACCTCGATAGGGGAGCGAAGGAACTTCTGGTATGCGTCATAGGCAACAGCGTTCGATTCGCCACTGCCATAGAACGAGATGCGCCGTGCATCGAGCAGGAGCTGAACGGCCTTCTCGAGGTCATCCGCATCGAAAAGCTTCGCGGTATCCTCCAGCGACATGATTGACGAGCGAAAAACCTTGCTGGCGATGTCGATAGCGGAGTCATCGCATGAGACGTTCTCGTGGACGGATATCTCCGGGTTGTAAGCATCGGTGAGAAGGTCGTTCCTGAAGTCGCGAAATCCCTGATAACCGAGCTTTTTTGTGAATTTGAAGACAGTGGAGTCCGCAAGACCCAAGGCGGATGCCATCTCGGAGATGGTCATGAGTGAGGCATCATCGGGGTTAGAAATTACGTATTCAGCGATTTCCTTCTCCTTGGAGGAGAAGGAAGGCATCGCAGCCTTGATCTTAAGTAGGACCGAGCTGTTGTGGACGGGCATAACGCACTCCTATGTTTCCGGATAGAGCGCAGCAGGGTGGGAACGTGCCGGCTGTCGGAACATCTACTGTCCTGACTCTCGTGTCTGGGAAAGTGAAAATACATAAACATTTTAGCAGGTAAACAATGCTTTCCGAGCCAAGTGTATAAGAAGTCTCAATCTTCTCATCTCAGCACAACTGCCGCACAGATGATTCACTGGGTTCGCAATCGTGAAAAGAGAGAACCCGGAATAACGTTCACAAAAAATATTTCGCCGTTTATGGAAAATAGAAAAAAATTAGTTGGAAAAGCGTCATAGTACTTGTCGTTCCGCAACCAAGTATTGCTGACGAGAGGAGCACGATGGGTAGCTATGTTGGAGTCTTTGGTATGGGTGTCATGGGACAGAGTCTCGCCTTGAACATTGCCAGCAAAGGGTACTCCGTTTCAGTCTTCAATAGGCACGGCGAGGCAACAAAGAAGTTCATGGAGGAGCGCGTCCGCGGCCACGAGGGGCGCGAGAGGCTCGTGAGCGATGCGTACGACCTCAAGTCGTTCTGCGACTCCCTCGAGACTCCCCGTAAGATCATCCTCATGGTCAAGGCCGGCCCTGTCGTGGACGCGGTTACCGACGAGCTGCTCCCGTACCTCGAGAAGGGCGACATCGTCATTGACGCCGGCAACACCTATTACAAGGACACCAAGCGCCGCATGGATCACTACGCGGAGATGGGCATCAACTTCTTCGGCATGGGCGTGTCCGGTGGCGAGAAGGGCGCCCTCGTCGGCCCCTCCATCATGCCCAGCGGAGACAAGAAGCTCTACGACACGTACCTCGCCAAGATCCTCACCGACATCTCCGCGCACACGGGGGACGGCTCGCCCTGTTGCGACTACATCGGCCCCGAGGGATCCGGCCACTACGTCAAGATGGTGCACAACGGCATCGAGTACGGCGACATCCAGAACATCGACGAGGCCTACTGGATCATGAAGCGGCTGCTCGGCATGAGCAACGCCGAGATGGCCGACGTCTTCGAGGGCTGGAACAACGGCCGCCTCAACTCGTTCCTGGTCGACATCACGTACAAGATCCTGCGGGAGAAGGACCCCGAGACTGGTGTCGACCTCATCGACCACATCCTGGACGAGGCCGCCCAGAAGGGGACCGGCATGTGGACGGCCATCGACGGCCTCGAGATGCACATGCCCATCCCCACCATGGCCGAGGCGGTCTTCGCCCGCAACCTCTCTGCCATCAAGGGCCAGCGCGTCGAGGCGTCGAAGGCCTTCCCCGAGAGGCCGTCTGCGCACATCGAGGACAGGGAAGCCTTCCTGGCCGACCTTGAGCAGGCAGTCTACGCGAACAAGATTATCGCCTATGCACAGGGCTTCCAGCTGCTCTCCGCCGCCTCGGACGAGCACGGCTGGGATCTCAAGCTCGGCGATATCGCGCTGCTTTGGCGCGAGGGCTGCATCATCCGTGCCGACTTCCTCGACCGCATCAAGTCCGCGTACAGCGAGGGGAAGAAGGTCGTGAACCTCATCCTTACGGACGAGTTCCGCGAGGAGATCAGGGCTGCCATCCCTGCCTACCGCCGCGTCGTCGCCAAGGCCATCGAGTGCGGCCTCTACATCCCCACGATGGTTACCTCTCTACAGTATTTCGATGGCTACACCTCGGAGAAGCTCGAGGCGAACATGTGCCAAGCCCAGCGCGACTGGTTTGGCGCTCACACGTTCCATAGAGATGACCGACCGCACGACGAGTCCTTCCATCACGAGTGGGAGAAGCTCGACTAGCTCTGACACGGCGCTGAGATAACCGCTGAAATCCATTTTGTGGCTAAGCGTCTACCACGGAGTCTATCGGCTACAGCGCATACCTTCGTGCGGGCAAAAAGTTTGGATTCCAGGTTAACGAGCGGTTGCACATGGACCTTGGCGGGCGAACGGAGTCGGAAATCATCGCCGAACTCAAGCGCGTTTTTGGCGATGACAAGGACATCGCGGGATGGCGTGCCTATATCAACCATCAGAAGGACGTTATCTTGCATGAGCGCGGACGGGCCGGTAAAAAGCCCGGGCTCCTCGAGTTGCTCTGTTATCTTAACGAGATGAACATTCCCTACGCTCTTGCAAGCTCCACTCGAAGCGGGAAGATTCATGAACTTTTGGCATCGGAGTACCTTGTCCATGCATTTCCGGTAATTGTGAGCGGGGACATGGTTGCCCATGGGAAGCCTGATCCTGAAATCTTCCAGGTGGCGGCCTCCCGGCTTGGAGTCAACCCACAAGAAGCGCTGGTCCTCGAAGATGCACGTGCTGGAATTGAGGCTGCACATGCGGGTGGCTTTCAGAGTGCTTTTATTTTTGATGATGTTTCAAGGTTGGGAACCCTTGGTGAGGGGTATCCCATGTTGGTCGAACTTCCCGAACCAAGGGAAGCGGGGAGACTCGCCGACTTCAGGCCAAAAGACCTCGAAGAGGTTATCCCCATCATTATCAAGGCAAATGCTTAGCGCAGGAGGAAGGCATGCAAGACGTTATCGTTCGAACCGATACGGGCAAACTCGTGTCCATCTCGGTGGCCTATGCTGTATTGGGCGCAATGTTTGTTGGACTCGGGGCAACGGTTGCCGATAACGTTGTCGTGATTGTCCTCTGCTATGCAGTCGCGGCGGTCGCACTGCTAGGCATTGTCCACAACATCCGGGAGATTACCCATTCGTGCATCCTGTTCAAGGCGGACGCTGAGGGCGTAACCGACTACTCGAAGCCAGATGACGTTGTTTTTGTCCCCTGGGACCATGTCGAGAGAATTGACCTCAAGGCGGCCAACAACGAGTCTCTCATGCTTGATGTGGTTGGCTTTAAGACAATTGAAGAGATGGGCGAACTTAGCCAGGAGCAGCGTCAGATGGCCGAAGCCAATGGTGGAAAGGGCTATTACCTGCTAGAGCTCTCTGGTATGTGGGTCTCCCGCAAGCACATGGAGCAGGTGTTTGACGATATTGCCCTGCTGGCGGCCAGATATAACCCCGACGTTGTGTGTACGGGATTCCAGGATAGCCTTGCAACTCACTCCAAGAAGGGGCGGGAGCGGCTCGAGCGCCAGCAGCGCCGTCGCGAGCGCGAGGTGCACAAGCGCCTTGCCGAGGAGGAGGCAAAGTCACTGGGGGGCGAGGATAAGTGAGCATAGGTGGCTCCGGCAATCACGCAAGTGTACGGGCGCTTCGCATGAATGATAGCGATGACGTCGCATGCCTTCTCGACGCAGCTTCCGTTGGCGACGAGATTGAAGTTCGTGACTCAAACGGGTTTGTCGTCGACACGGTTCTGGCGAACGCCGATATCCCTCGCTTCCACAAAGTGGCGCTCAGAGACCTTGGGGTGGGGGAGCAGCTCAGGAAGTACGGGGAGACTATCGGAATCGTAAGTTCTCCAATCACCCGTGGTGACTACGTACATGTGCATAATCTCGTCAGCGCAAAGGTTGGTGCTGGAAGATGAGGGGATACCGCAGACCGGATGGTAGGTTTGGCGTCCGAAACTACGTTCTTGTACTCTCGAGCGTTGGATGCGCCAACCACGTTGTTGACCTCATCGCGAAAGATATTCCTGGTGCCGTGCCACTACGTAATGCGAAGGGATGCGGCCAGCTTGGGCGGAGTGCCCAGATGATGTCTCGCTGCCTTGTCAACCTCTCGCAGAACCCCAATGTCTATGGGACGGTTGTAGTTGGCCTGGGATGCGAAACCATGCGTCCCCATGAGCTTGCCGAGCGTATGCGCAGCCTATCTGACAAGCCGGTCTATGACATCACAATCCAAGAGGAGGGTGGGTCTAGTGCGGCGGTTGGGAGGGGTCGTGCTCTCGTAAAGGACCTTGTTGCGAATGCAGCCAACGCAACCACCTCTGAGATGGACCTGGGAGACTTGGTTCTTGGGACCAACTGCGGCGGCTCTGATGCCACGAGCGGCATTGCGGCCAATCCCACGATCGGCTTCGTGAGCGATTCCGTTGTCGATGCGGGCGGAACGGTGTATTTGGGGGAGACCACTGAGCTCATTGGAACTGAGCACATTCTTGCTCGTCGTGCAGCCACTCCCGAGGTGCATGACGACATTCTCCGTCTTGTTGGTACCCTCGAGAACGATCTGGTCGCGTCGGGAGTTGACGTACGTGGGGCAAATCCTTCCCCCGGCAATATGCGTGGCGGCCTTAGCACTCTTGAGGAAAAGGCGCTTGGCGGTATCAGCAAGGGTGGGACGTCAAAGATCCAGCAGGTTATCGAGTATGGTGCACGTCCGAGCCGCAAGGGACTCATCATCATGGACACGCCCGGCTATGATATCGAGTCTGTCTCTGGAATGGTCGCCGGTGGTGCGCAGGTCGTCATCTTCTCATCCGGTAGAGGCACCCCCACCGGCTGCGCACTTGCGCCGGTGATTAAGGTGACAGGCAATGATGAGGCCTACTCATCCATGGGGGAGAACATCGACTTTGACGCTTCTGGAGTCATCACGCGAGGAGAGAGCGTTCGCGAGGCGGGTGGACGCCTCCTAGGGCTTCTCGAGCAGGTTTGTTCTGGCGAGAAGACCGTCGCCGAGCGGCTTGGTTTTGATGACTTCTCTCTCTACCACAACATGGAACTGTGGGGCACCTGCACCTTCTCATAGGGGACAATGCCTCGCTTGTGGGCACCTCTCGCTCATCCCTCCGCCGTGGCCATTTCTGTCGGGCTCCTCGGTAAAATGGATGGGGTCGAAACGAGAGGGGACAGTTACATGTCAGCATCTGAGGAGAAAGCCACGTCGACGTTGCCCGAGACGGGGGCCGACAGGCGAACCATAGCCGTTATCGACGGCAACTCGCTCATGCACCGCGCGTACCATGCGATCATGCAGCCCATGACCGCGCCGGACGGCCGCTCCACCAACGCCCTCTTTGGGTTCTTCAACATGTTCATCAAGATGGTGGAGACCTTCTACCCCAATGGCATCATCTGCGCCTTCGACAAGGGCAAGCCAAAAGTGCGCATGGAGAAGCTACCCCAGTACAAGGCGCAGCGCCCGCCCATGGACGAGGCACTCCACGAGCAGTTCCCCATGGTAAAGGACCTTCTCCGCGTGCTCGACGTGCCGGTCTGCGAGCTTGAGGGCTGGGAGGGAGACGACATCCTGGGGACCCTTGCGCGCCGCGGCGAGGCGGCAGGCTATGAGATGCTGCTGTTCACCGGCGACCGCGACATGTACCAGCTGGCAACCGAGCACGTGAAGATCGTCTCCACCAAGAAGGGCGTCTCGGAGGTCCAGATCATGACCTCCGAGAGCGTGGACGACCTTTACCACGGCATCACGCCCGAGCTCGTGCCAGACTTCTACGGCCTCAAGGGTGACACCTCAGACAACATCCCGGGCGTGCCGGGCATTGGCCCCAAGAAGGCCGCGGCGCTCATAGTGAAGTACGGCAACCTCGACGAGGTCATCGCGCATGCGGACGAGGTCAAGGGCAAGATGGGCGAGAACCTCCGCGCCCACGTGGACGATGCCCTCCTCTCGCGCGAGATAGCGACCATCCGCACCGATGCCCCCATCGACATTCAGCTCTCTGACGCGAAGTTCCCCACCTTCGACCCAGCCGAGGTCACCAAGGCCTTCTCTGCGCTCGGGTTTACGGGGCTTACGGGTAGGCTTGCCCGCCTTGGCGGCGGCTCTGGACGTGTAGCTGCTGCGGGCTCGAAGGGTGGCGCCGCCGCCGCTGATGGCGGGGTCGTCTCGGTGCCCAAGCCGCTCGAGGGCGACGCCGCTGCCTCTGCGCTCAAGGGTGCCGTGAAGGGGGGAGGCTGGCTCGGCTGCGCCGTCGAGGAGGACCCCTCTGCCGGGACGCTCTTCTCGCAAGGCTACACGCTGTGGGTCTCCGCTGCCGACGATGTGCTGCTGCGCTTTGCCGGCGACTCGGCGGATGCCGCGCTGAAGCTTGCCTTTGACGAGGGGCACGTTGCGTCAGGCGACGTCAAGGCGCTCTTCCATCGACTCTCGCCGATTGACTCCTCGCTTCCCGAGACCATGGCTGCGGGAAGCGTGTCCCCGGAGTGCATCTTTGACGTGGGCGTGGCTGCCTACCTGCTGGAATCCGACCGCTCGTCCTTCGAGGTGAGGGGTCTGGCCGAGCAGTTCCTCTCGTCCGTGCTCCCCGATGAGGGCGCTGCCCCTGCCGCCGCCGTCGAGGCCGTTGCCGCACGCTTGTTAGTCCCTGCGCTTGCGCAGCGTCTTTCCGATGACGGATCTGCAGACGTTATGTACAGGATAGAGATGCCGCTCCTGCCGGTGCTTGCACAGATGGAGCGCGTGGGCCTCTCCGTTGACCCTACGATTCTCGCCCGCCAGTCCGCCGAGCTTGGAGCCGAGATAGACCAGATGGTCTCGGACATCCACGCCATGGCAGGGGAGGACTTCAACATAGACTCCCCGCAGCAGCTCTCGCACATCCTCTTTGACGTGCGCAAGCTGCCGACGTTTGGCATGAAGCGCACGAAGAGGGGGTTCTACTCCACCAACGCCAAAATCCTTGCCGACCTTGCACAGACGGACGAGCTGGTGGCAAAGGTCCTGGAGTACCGCGAGCGCGCAAAGATCAAGTCGACATACCTGGACGCCCTGCCTGCGCTCATCCGGGGGGACCACCGCATCCACACCACCTTTAACCAGACTGTGGCGGCCACGGGGCGCCTCTCGAGTTCCGACCCCAACCTGCAGAACATCCCCACCCGCTCAGAGCTGGGGCACCGTGTGCGCACGGCCTTTACGGTGCAGGAGGGTTCGGTCTTTCTCGCCTGCGACTACTCTCAGATTGAGCTTAGGCTTCTCGCTCACCTCTCTGGCGACGAGCACCTGATTGCCGCCTTCAACGAGGGCACCGACTTCCACGCAGCCACCGCCGCTCGCGTCTTTGGGATTCCAGTCGAGGAGGTCACGCCGCAGCTACGCAGTCGCGCCAAGGCCGTCAACTTTGGCATTGTCTACGGCCAGCAGGCATATGGGCTTGCCACGTCTCTCAAGATTCCACGGGCCGAGGCGCAGCAGATGATTGACCGCTACTTCGAGGCGTACCCTGGTGTGCGCGTGTACCTCGACCAGTCCGTGGCCTTTGCGCACGAGCACGGCTACGCCATTACCATGTACGGTCGCAAGCGCCACATTCGGGAGTTCTCGCAGAGGAACAAGCAGCTGGTGGCGTTTGGAGAGCGCACGGCCATGAACCACCCCATGCAGGGGACGGCAGCGGACATTATCAAGATTGCAATGGTTCGCGTGGAGAGGCGCTTGGCCGAGGAGGGCCTCAAGTCAAAGCTTGTGCTCCAGATTCACGACGAGTTGGATCTTGAGGTGCCAAACGACGAGATTGACGAGGCGTCGGCGCTGGTCAAAGAGACCATGGAAGGCGTGGCCAAGCTCAGGGTGCCGCTCATCGCCGAGGTCTCCTCAGGTCCTACGTGGGCAGATGCAAAGTAGGAGGCATGGTGGCACAAGGACAAGGCCGCATGCGCGTGGTGGCGTACTCCGACGGCTCCTCCCGGGGAAACCCCGGCCCGGGCGGCTTTGGGGCGGTGCTCCTTTACACCGACCCAGCCGGGCAGACCCACAGGCGCGAGCTCTCGCAGGGGTACAGGCGCACAACGAACAATCGCATGGAGCTCATGGGTGCCATTGCGGCGCTTGAGGCGCTCACTAGGCCGTGCAGTGTCGAGCTGCACTCAGACTCGCAGTATGTGGTGAAGGCGTTCAACGACCACTGGATCGACGGCTGGATGCGCCGCGGGTGGAAGACGTCTCAGAAGCAGCCGGTGAAGAACGTTGACCTATGGAACCGTCTGCTAGCTGCGATGGCACCGCACGACGTGAGCTTTGTGTGGGTGAAGGGCCACGCTGGCCACGACCTCAACGAGCGCTGCGACGAGCTTGCCACAACGGCGGCGGATGGCGATGCACTCGTGGAGGACGAGGGCTTCTCGGACGCGGACCTGTAGGTACGTGATCGCGTGGCCCACGTGACGCCGAAGGGTGCGTTGAGCGCCTCTACCGTCCGAGCGCCTCTACCGGACTTTATCTCCTTTTCTTAAAATCGATAACCGTGACCTGCGCAAATGTGGCTGCCGTTTAAGAAATGGCGATAAAGTCAGAAAGAGGAGGGGCGGGGGAGAGTCGCGGTGCCTCTCGGTGCTATAGTTACCGTAGGCTAACTAATTGCGGCCGCATGAAGAGACGGCCGACGAAGACGGGGGAGCGCAAATGAAGCCAATCGACGTCGTCCTTATCGCAGGCGTCGTCGCGATTCTCGTCGTTGCCATTCGTCGCTTTGTTGGCACCGCAACGGGCACGCGCGACTGCTGCAGCGGTGCAAGGAAGTCCTCCGGCAAGCAGTTCCGGACCCGCACGATAGAGGACACGGACGAGAGCCACTATCCCTACCAGGCAGACCTCGAGATTGGCGGCATGAGCTGCGAGCACTGCGTGGAGAACGTCACACGGGCGCTGGACTCCGTGGAGGGGACCTGGGCCACCGTTTCGCTTGCGGGCGGACGAGCTCACGTTCGCTCCAAGTCACCCATTGACGAGGACGCGTATCGCAAGGTCATCGAGGAGGCCGGTTACCGCCTGGTGGGCATGAAATGAGACAAAGGGACTGTCCCTTTGTCTCATGAGCAGATGGTCTTGCCAATCATGATGTTGAGAATCTCGACGTCGGTGGGGTGCATGCCCACGCGGCCAACGTAGCCCATGGAGCGAATGGTCTCCTCGGCCGTGTCGCCGATGAGCCCCTCGCCAGGCCTAAAGTCCACGTTGGCCAGCGCCATGTCGCAGCCGAGAATGGCCGCATCCACGGCTGCCGCGATCTTTGCCGCGCAGCTGGGCTTTGCCCCGTCGCACACGATGCCGCCCACGTTGGCGAGCGTGTTTGCGATGGTCGCCTGGTACTGCCCGAAGGAGCCTCCGCGCAGGTAGCACACTGCGGCACCCGCGCCGGTCGCTGCGGTAACGGCACCGCAGAACGCCGAGAGCTCGCCAATGAAGCGCTTGGCATGGATGGCGGTGAGGTCCGAGAGAGCCACGGCGCGCAGCATCTCGTCGTGAGCCACCCGCAGGTACTTGGCGTACTCCGCCACAGGGAGCGAGCACGTGATGCCTTGGTTGCCGCTTCCGCAGTTGATGACCACGGGCATGGCACAGCCGCTCATACGTGCGTCAGATCCGGCTGCGGCGGCCGCCCTCGCCCGGCAAGAGATGTCATCCGGCCTCGTGAGCAGAAGCGTCTTTCCAATGCGGGCTCCCCAGTCGCCCGAGAGGCCTTCGTCTGAGATGACGCGGTTAAGGCCAACCTGTCGCTCGATCATCTCACGGATATCCTCGACATCGACCTCGTGCGCAAACTCCCAGATCCCCTCGAGGGAGAGGGACGAGAGACCCGGCTCCTCCTGCTCGCCGTCGCTGACGCAGGTGTCCTGCTCGCTCGGCGTGACCCCATCCACGCTGACCGTCGACCCATCACGCGTGAGCTCGACCACGTTGGTGTGCCTGCCGGCAACGCACGCCACGCCGGTATGGCCCTGTGCCGTGGCCACTGCCCGCACGTAGAGGTTGGGGACGCCCTCGGCGAGAGAGACCGAGCAGAACCCAGCAGAGACGAGGTCCCTCGTGCGACGGCGGTCCTGCTCGTCTACGCCCTCGAGCACCTCGAGCGTCCGCATGGCGTCACCGCCAACCGCACCAAGCGTTGCCGCAGCCTCGATTCCGCGCTGGTCGCCCGAGTTTGGCACGGTGACGCTCTTGACGTTCTTGATGATGTTGCCGCTGCACGAGACGTCGAGGTGCTCCGGAGACGCGCCCAGCGCGTCACGGGCCAAGGCCGCCACGTATGCCACGGCGATGGGCTCCGTGCAGCCGAGAGCGCACACGAGCTCGCGCCTCAGGATGTCGAGGTAAGTGTCATAGGTGCTTCGGCCCATGGGCCCTCCGGCTGTCGTCGTGCACGGGATGGAGAAACGGTAGCGCTAGAGGGAGGACATGTCACGCCTGTTGTTCTCCTCGCCGTCAAACCTCCGGATGACGTTGGGAAGCTCGCGGGCAAGGCGCGACATGGGGCCATGCCACACGGCGCGGCGCGGCCACGCGTGCCCAACGTAGATGGTTCGGAGGCCACAATCGGGGTGGGGGAAGTCGCGGCGAGAATCGTTGCCCACCATGAGACATTCGTCGCAGGTGAGGCCGAGAGCGTTTACAAACTCCTGGTAGAAGCGAGCGCTTGGCTTGAGCCTGTGCGAGTTGTCCCAGTTCGAGACCAGCACAAAGTCATCGGGTATGACGTTGGCCCATCCCATACGTGCCTCGACGCAGGTTTCTGAGAAGGCAGGATTCGTGGCAAGTGCGCACGTGAGGCCAAGTTCGTGCACAGCGTCGACGGCCTCGCGCCCGCCTCGTTGGGGGCGCGCCGCAACAATGCCTCCGCGCATGGCTGGCACAAGCTCGCGCTCGTAGCAGTCGACGGCGTCTGCAATTGCGGGATCATCCATGGGGATGCCGGTGAGTACGTGGACCTCATTGACAAAGAGCTGGTGGTTGGTGAGGTCATCGGAGCGATCGCGGTCTTCCATCGCGAGGTAGGCCCTGGTGAAGGGGACGCCCATGAGCGGCGCCGGCGTGCGTGAGATATCGCCGAGAAGCCCAGAGAGCCCGGCAACGTAGCGCGTCATGAACGCAGTGAAGTTGATGTCAAGCAAGGTGTCGTCGAGGTCGAAGAGAACCGCCTTGATCATGCCATCAACCTCCGTTCTCTCGCAGCGCCTGCACTTGCCCTAATACCCCTTTGTGACCCTACAGAACCTCGGGATTTGATGCAAGGCTGCACGCGAATACCCCAACACTCTAAGTGTTGTGATGCTTTGACCGCCTACGTTTCTATTTGACCGCTGACGGTTCCACCGTTCGTTCATCTCCCGGGAACCTATATATTTTCATGCAGAAAATAAGTACGGCTATAACAGGTACACGACAGCGGCCCACGGGCCCTCGGAAATGTTCCAGTGCGGTCACGCAAGCTTGGAGGTGGAAGCATGTCGGGTAGTACGGAGTACGTCGCAGACGCCAACCGGGCCCGCATCATGCGAGCCGTCGTCGATCACGGCCCTCTCTCGCGGGTGGAGATTGCCAAGGTAAGCGGTCTGTCTCCAGCCACAGTAACGCGCAACATCGCCTACCTTATGACGGTGGGTGTTCTCGCTGAGGACACAACCCGTGTGCGAACCGAGGGCAGGAGCCGCATCCCCGTCATGGTGAACGCGAGCTACGGCAGGATCGCCATTGTTGGCCTCACCTATAAGGGTGCCACGCTCTACCAATACGACATGGCGCTCGAACCCTGTGCCGAGCCCATCCCGCTTGGCGGGGACTTCTCCCCGGCAGACCTCCCGCACGAGGTTGCGATGCACCTCTCGCGCTCCGACGCCGAGTTCAATAAGACGCTGCGTGCGGTGGGTATCCTCCACTGCGACGACTCTTGGGACGCCGTTCACGGGCTTGCGGACTCCCTCTCGCGATGCCTCGAGGTTCCAACGTTCGAGCAGCGTGCCGAGGACTGCGCCGAGTACAAGATCCTCCACGACGAGTCGGAGGAGGCGAGCGACAACCACCTCCTCGTGAGCCTTGGCTCGGAGGTCCTCGTGGGCATCGCCCAGGGCGGGAAGCGCCTCCCGCTGAGAAACGGCTCGTATGCCGAGATAAGCCGCCCACTCGCCAACAGCGGCGAGCCCGAGGGTGCGCTTGTCGACCGGCTGGTCGACATTCTCTCGATTCTTACCTCGCTCTTTACCATCGACGCCATCTTCATGATGGGCTCCGGCGAGGAGGCCCTGCTCGCAGGCGTTCCCGTTGACCTGGGAGACATTGCCAAGGCAGGCAACGTCTCGAGGGAGCTTCCCAGGGTCGTTGTTGTAAGCCAGACCTCGCGGGAGATGTCACGCATCATGACCGCGCAGGTTAGGGGCATGCTCCTGTGCACCGGTTGACCGGGTTCGCGCAGGTCTTGGCGCCGTGGCCAAACCACGGCAGGACGCGCGCCCAAGGGCGCAAGGGGAAGGAGTAAGCATGGTAGTTCTCGTAAGGTGCGACGATCGCCTCATCCACGGCCAGTGCATGACCGTCGTGGTGAAGGGCAACCACATCGAGCGCATCATCGTCGTCGATGACCTCACGGCGAGCAACTCTATCCTGCGCTCGGTCTTCAAGGCCGCCGTTCCGGCAGACATGAAGGCCGGCGTCTACACGGTGGACGAGGTAGCCCCGCTCATCGAGAAGGCCATGGGCGACGACGTTCGCACGCTTGTGCTCATGAAGTCCCCCATCACGTACAAGCGTCTGCTGGAGAAGGTGTCCGAGCTTCCCAAGGAACTCAACGTTGGGCCAATGTCCAAGCGCAAGGGCACCACGGAGGTGACCCCCACCTCGCACCTCATGCCAGACGAGGCGCAGGCGGTGAAGGACGTCGTGGACCAGGGTGCCCATGTGTTCTTCCAGCAGGTTCCCAGCCAACCCGTCGTCGAGTGGGACGACGTGAAGGACAGGTTCTAAGGACCGTGCGCGGACCTTGGGCCTGAGCAAGATCCCGTCGGCAGCGGGATAAGGTCCTGGTGTCAGAGGAAAGGAAGGTACTGCCATGAGTTTTCTACAGGCACTGCTCCTGGCACTGTTTGGGTGGATGGGCTCCATCTACTCGCCGGTGCTCATAGGAGGACTCGCAGGCTGGTACACGATCGGTCGACCGCTGGTCTCGGGCATGATCGTTGGCATCATCCTTGGTGACGTCCAGACCGGCATCATCATGGGCGCTGCCATCCAGATGCTCTATATCGGCCTCGTGACCCCTGGTGGCACGATGCCCGCCGATGTCAACTTCGCCTCCTGGATTGGCATTCCTCTTGCCATGGTCGCCGGAGCCGGCAAGGAGTACGCGCTTGCGCTCGCCGTGCCCCTCTCGTCGCTGGGCGTCCTCGCGGTCTACGGCCTATGTGCCATCAACCTCTACTTTGTCCACAAGCAGGACGCCGACGTCGAGTCCGGCAAGCTCGACGCGGCCGCGAAGATCCCCATCGTGGGCCAGATCACCAACTTCGTGCTTCGCTTCTTCCCGATCCTTCTCATCAACTTCTTTGGTCAGGACCTTATCACCGCTCTCGTCAACGCTCTGCCCATCCAGGTGACAGACATCCTCCAGATCTTCGCCAACATGCTGCCGCTCGTCGGCTTCATGCTCCTCATGCGCATGATCTGCAAGCGTGACGTCGACCTCGTCCTCTTCTGCGTCGGCTTCGCGCTCATGTCCGTGCTCCAGCTTGGTATGGTCACCATCGTGATCTTCGCTCTGGGCATTGCCTACCTCGACTACTGCGGCACTGCCGCTGCTGCCCCCGAGAGGAGTGAGTAGACATGGCAAACGACATCACCACCGAGGACCAGGAGATGGGCGGCGCCAAGAAGCTCAGCAAGAGCGCCATTCGTCGAGCATACTGGGACTGGATGTTCTACAACCTGTCCGTTCAGAACTTCGAGAGGATGCAGGGCCCGGCCATCATCAAGATGCTGGCCGACATCCGCGAGGACCTCTACCCCGGTGACCCCAAGTCCCAGCAGGAGATGCTCGAGCGCCACGAGGTCTTCTTCAACACCGAGCCGTACCTCGGGTCTATTGTCCCCGGCATCGTCCTCGGCATGGAGGCGAGCAAGGCAGAGGGCAACGACGAGATCTCCTCTGAGTTCATCAACTCGATCAAGACCGCCCTCATGGGTCCCTTCGCCGGCATTGGCGACTCGCTCCTGCCCGGCACGCTGATCCCGATCCTACTCTCCATCGCCCTAGGCATGTCACCCAACGGCGAGGTCACCGGCCCCATCTTCTACATCGTGGTCTTCTTGGCCATCATGCTGCCGCTCACCTGGTTCCTCTTCTCCTACGGCGTGAAGGCCGGCGCCAACGCCGCCGAGATGGTCCTCTCGGGCGGCATTAAGGACAAGGTCACCCGTGCCGCCGAGGTCGTTGGCCTCATCGTCGTGGGTGCCATCTGCGCGCAGTACGCCAAGTTCAACATTGGCCTCGTCTACACCAGCGGAGACCTCACGATCAACATCGCCGACATCCTGAACTCGATCTTCCCCGAGCTCTCGGTGCTCATCCTCTCCTTCGTGACCTACTGGCTCATGGTCAAGAAGAACTGGTCTGCCGGCAAGACCATGCTGCTCATGCTCGCGATTTCCATCGTTGGCTACTTCACCACTATCCTTACGGTCTAGCGGCTGCGCATAGTAGCTTGCAGTTGAGGGGCGCGCCTGCCATCTGGCACGGCGCGCCCCTTCGCATGAGACAAAGGGACAGTCCCTTTGTCTCATGGGCCTTCGGTCAAAGTCTTGGCACATTTAGAAAAAAAGACACCTGACGCTTGAAATTGCGCCTACGAACAGGCTAATCTATCAAGCGCATGCGCGTCCGCCATGCAGCGTATCTGTTGGCCCCCGAGAGCATGTAAGTTCGCCTAAGCGTTCGTGCGCGAGCGCGGAAGCGCAGACCATGACGACCGGGGCCCCGTTTCGAGAGGGGTCCACCTTTGAGTGAGATTCAGAACTCGTCCGTCTTCGCGCTGGATGATATTTCCGACGAGGAGATGAACAACCTCATCGACGGTACTGTCACCGATTTCGACGAGGGCGATCTTGTCACCGGCACCGTCGTCAAGATCGAGCGCGACGAGGTCCTGCTTGACATCGGCTACAAGTCTGAGGGCGTCATTCCTGCGCGCGAGCTCTCCATTCGCAAGGACGTCGACCCGGCCGACGTCGTCTCTCTGGGCGACCAGATCGAGGCCCTCGTCCTTCAGAAGGAGGACAAGGAGGGTCGTCTCGTCCTCTCCAAGAAGCGTGCCGAGTACGAGCGCGCCTGGAACCGCGTGGAGGAGAAGTTCAACTCCGGCGAGACCGTGGAGGGCGAGGTTATCGAGGTCGTCAAGGGTGGCCTCATCCTCGACATCGGCCTTCGTGGCTTCCTGCCTGCCTCCCTCGTTGACCTTCGCCGCGTGAAGGACCTCAACGCCTATCTCGGCACCCGCATAGAGGCCCGCGTCATCGAGATGGACCGCAACCGCAACAACGTCGTCCTCTCTCGCCGCGTCGTGCTCGAGGAGGCCCGCAAGGCCGAGCGCCAGGAGATCCTCTCCAAGCTCAAGCCCGGCATGCGCCTCAAGGGCACCGTTTCCTCGATCGTGGACTTCGGCGCCTTCGTGGACCTCGGCGGCATCGACGGCCTAGTTCACATCTCCGAGCTCTCCTGGAACCACGTCAACCACCCCTCCGAGGTCGTCAAGGTCGGCCAGGAGGTCGAGGTTCAGGTGCTCGACGTCGACCTCAACCGCGAGCGCATCTCCCTCGGCCTCAAGCAGACCACCGAGGATCCTTGGCGCACGCTCGTCAAGAAGTACCCCGTGGGTGCCATCGTTGAGGGCAAGGTCACTAAGCTTGTCACCTTTGGTGCTTTCGTTGACCTCGGCGAGGGCGTCGAGGGCCTGGTCCACATCTCCGAGATGGCCAAGAGCCACGTGGACGCCCCCTCGCAGGTCTGCCAGGTTGGCGACACCGTCCAGGTGAAGGTCATGGAGATCGACCTCGACCGTCGCCGCATCTCCCTCTCCATGAAGGCCGCCGCCGAGACCTTGGGCACCGAGGTCGAGGTCAAGCCTCTGCCCGAGAGCGACAAGCCTGCCGAGAAGGACGAGGCCGCCGAGGCCGAGGCTGAGCCTGTTGCCGAGTAGCGCCTGCTCGTATCGGCTCAGGGCCGAACAATCGCACGTGAGAGGGGAGTCACCTTTGGGTGGCTCCCCCTTTTTGTGTGCAAGTTGTGTAGAATACTAATAGTAATAATTCTCGATAATGAAGGCCTTCACCTGTGGAATGCTGACTACAGCAATTAAGAACAGTTCCTAATAAGAACAAGTACAGGAGGAAATCATGGAATCCAAGCTTAACCACCTTCTCGCTAACGTTACCGTCGAGTACCACAAGCTCCAGAACCTGCACTGGTACATCTCTGGCAGCGACTTCTTCCAAGTCCACGCAAAGCTCGAGGAGTTCTACGATGGCCTGCTGCCCATCATCGATGACGTAGCGGCGACCATCCTTCAGCTGGGTGGCAAGCCCATCGCAAGCCTGAGCGAGGTGCTCTCTACGGCAAGCATCAAGGAGCGCGAGGATGCGCCCGTGCGTAGCGCACAGGTCTTCGAGATTGTCCTTGCGGACTTCTCGGCGCTTCTCGATGAGGTCACCGCTATCAAGATTTCTGCAGACGCGGAGAACAACCACCTGGTGAGCGCCCTCATGGACGACTACATTGCAAGCCTCTCCAAGACCATCTGGATGATTCGCCAGCAGCGCGCGTAGCCGGCGAGAACAACGCAACGCTTCGCAGGGCCGAACTTCTCGGCCCTGCGATTTTGTTTGGAAGTCGTAAGGCCCCTGCTTTGGGGTATAGATAGAAAGTTCTGATTGTCCTGGTATCTGGTTTCCAAATGGTTAGTTATCGGAATTCCCTGCGGGGAGGTGTCAATTCCGATTGCTACACTAGGAAAACGAGAGACATCCCTGTCTGCGCTGCCCACGGGAGAGGTGGGGAGGGATCGTCGTACCACCGAGAGAGGGGAGACTCCAATGAAGTCACTTTCGAGCACTTCCGTGAGCCGTCGTCAGGCTATCCGCCTTGGCCTTGGCAGCGTTGCCGCCGCAGGCGTTGTTGCCCTAGCCGGCTGCGCCGACACCAGCTCCGATTCCACTACCACCAGCAGCTCCTCGTCCGATTCTTCGTCGAGCACCGATTCTGCGGCCTCGACTCAGATTGACAAGGACGCCTTCGACAGCCTGCTCGCTGCCGGCGACGTGGCAGATGATGCCACTGTCTCCTCGAGCACCTGGGCCCAGAAGATCAAGGACGCGGGTACCTTCCGTCTGGGTGGCGTCCAGACCTCCACGCTCTTCGCCTCGCTTGACGAGACGGACAATAAGCTCCGCGGCTTTGACGCCGGTCTTGCGCAGCTGCTTGTTCGCTACATCTTGGGCGACGAGTCCAAGTACGACTTCACCAAGGTGACTTCGGACACGCGTGAGTCCGTCCTCCAGAACGACCAGGTCGACGCCGTCTTCGCGACCTACTCCATCACCGACAAGCGCAAGGAGGTCATCTCCTTCGCAGGTCCGTACTACTCCACGCAGCAGGGCATCCTCGTGCTTGCTGACAACTCGGACATCAACTCCGTTGACGACCTTGCGGGCAAGACCGTGGCTGCCCAGTCCGGCTCCACCGGCCCGAGCATCCTCGCCGAGTACGCGCCCACCGCCACGGTCCAGGAGTTCACTACCGACGAGGAGGCCCGCACCGCCCTTGAGCAGGGTCGCGTTGACGCCTACGTCATCGACGCCACCATGCAGATGAGCTCCATCGTCAAGAACCCCAGCAAGTACCGCCTTGCCGGCGATTCCTTTGGTCCCGAGGATCCCTACGGCATTGGCCTGCAGCTCGACTCCGACGGGGTCACTTTCGTAAACACCTGGCTCAAGAAGATCGAGGACGAGGGCACCTGGGCCAAGCTCTGGAAGATCTGCATCGGTGACCGCACGGGCATCGATAAGGTTCCCGAGCCGCCCGCGATTGGCGCCTAACACCAGGTAACGTCTGGTTGGGCCCTCTGCGTCGCAAGGCGCAGGGGGCCTTGGTTCGTAATTGGAGAGGGGGGGAGCCTTGAGCATCTCGGAGCTTCTTTCTGAGTATGGGGACATGTATGGCCAAGCGCTTCTCGGCACGTGGTGGATGTCGCTTGTGTCGTTTGTCTTCGCCATGCTTCTTGCGCTTATTGTCACGGTGTTCCGCGTGTGCCCCATCAAGCCGTTGCGTGTCGTGGGTGACCTCTACGTGCAGATATTCCGCAACATCCCCGGTGTCTCGCTCCTCATCATCCTGGTGTACGCGCTGCCATACCTCAAGCTCGTGATGGACTACCGCCTCTGCGTGATCGTCACGGTGATTCTTGTTGCCTCGGCCTTTGGGTCCGAGAACTTCATGAGCGGCATCAACACCATTGGGGTCGGGCAGATCGAGGCCGCGCGCTCGCTGGGCATGGGCTTTGGCAAGATGCTTCGCCTTGTCGTGATCCCGCAGGCGCTGCGCTCGGCCGTGCTGCCTATGACCAACCTTGCAGTCGCTGTGCTTCTCACGACGGCGCTTGGCTCGCAGGTCCCGCTTACCCCGCCCGAGCTCACGGGCCTTGTCTCCTACATCAACACACGCACCGTCGGCGGGATCCTGCCCTTTGTCATCTCCGCCGTGCTGTATGCCGGCACCGCGTTCGTGATTGGTGTCATTGGCAATGCCATTGACAAGAAGGTGAGGATCGTCCGATGAGCGCAACCAACACCACGTCCATGCGCGACGCGCTGTACGAGGCGCCCGGACCCCGCACCCGCAGGCGCATCCGGTTCTGGACGGCCGTCTCGCTGGTGCTTGTGGCCGTGGGGGTTGGGCTTATTGTCCGGCGCTTCTACATCACGGGACAGCTTGCCCCTCGCTACTGGGAGCTCTTTACGCGCCCGACCACGTGGCTCTTCCTCGGCCGGGGCTTTTTGGGGACCATAGAGGTCTCCCTCACAGCCGGCGTCATCGCCATCGTGCTGGGCCTCCTTCTCATGCTTGGTCGCATGAGCTCGTCTCGCGCGCTCTCTGCCGTGTGCCGTGTGATCATCAACTTCTTCCGCGGCGTGCCTAGCCTTCTCCTCATCTACTTCTTCTTCCTGGTGGTCCCCACCTATGGCGTGAAGATGAGCTCGTTCTGGATGATCACGCTGCCGGTGGGGCTTGCCGCCTCCGGCGTGCTTGCCGAGGTCTTCCGCGGCGGCATGAACGCCGTCCCCAAGGGGCAGTCCGAGGCCGCGTACTCGCTTGGCATGCGCAAGATGAAGGTCACGATGAAGATCGTGTTTCCGCAGGCCGTGCGCTACGTTATTCCCTCGCTCATCTCGCAGCTCGTGGTTGTCGTGAAGGACACCACCGTCGCCTACGTGGTGAGCTTCCCTGACATGCTGCAGAACGCGCGCGTGCTGATAACCAACTACGACGCGCTCGTCTCGGTGTACTTTGTCGTCGCGATTCTCTACATCCTTGTGAACTACGCCATCAACCACCTCGCGGTTTCGCTGGCGCGTCGCTCTGGTACCAGCATCATCTCCCGCACGAACGAGAACCCCGTCTAGCCAAAGGAGGCTACGTTGGCACAGACGCAAACCGGCGAGTCACTCGCCGCAGAAGGCACTCCCGTCATCGAGCTTCGTCACGTGGACAAGCACTTTGGCAGCCTCCACGTCCTCAAGGACATCAACCTCAAGGTGGGCAAGGGCGAGGTCGTCGTTGTGATTGGCCCCTCGGGTTCGGGCAAGTCCACGCTCTGCCGCACCATCAACAGGCTTGAGACCATCGACTCCGGCGAGGTCCTTATCGAGGGCAAGCCGCTCCCGCAGGAGGGCAAGGAGCTTGCCGCAACCCGTGCCGAGATTGGCATGGTCTTCCAGTCCTTCAACCTCTTTGCGCACAAGTCAATCATCGACAACGTGACTATGGGACCGGTCGAGGTGCTCGGCGTGCCGCGCGACAAGGCGCGTGCAGAGGGGCTGGAGCTGCTTCGGCGCGTTGGAGTGGCCGAGCAGGCCGACAAGATGCCTTCTCAGCTCTCCGGCGGACAGCAGCAGCGCGTGGCCATCGCGAGGTCTCTGGCCATGCACCCCAAGGCGATGCTCTTCGACGAGCCCACCTCCGCGCTTGACCCCGAGATGATCAACGAGGTCCTGGACGTCATGGTCGAGCTTGCCCGCGGCGGCATGACCATGGTTGTGGTCACGCACGAGATGGGGTTCGCTCGCCGCGTGAGCGACCGTGTTGTCTTCATGGCTGATGGAGCGATTATCGAGGAGGGCAAGCCCGACGAGTTCTTCGAGCATCCCACGACCGAGCGCGCGCGAGAGTTCCTGGACTCGATCAAGGGGCACTAGACAGGCGCCGGCGCTTCTCGGCATGCGGTGGGGGGCTTTCGAGGCCAACTGATCGGAAATAGCAGGACCGCCCGGAAGTTGCAGATTCCGATTGGTTAAGGGGTGCTAACCAATCGAGAATTGCAGAACAGCAGCGAGGTTGCAATTTCCGATTGGTTAGGGAGGGCTAACCGATCGGAAATTGCAGAATAGCGCCTCAGCCGAAAAACCCGATCGGTTAGGCAGCTCTAACCGGTCGAGAATTGCAGGCCCACTGCAGCAAGAACCCAGCTGGGATGAAAGGACTGCGTCCCAAGAGCCTGTGTGACCTCCGTACTTCTCGCCTACTCCACGGCGCCTCCACGCGAGGCGGCTGCGCCGTTTGTCACTTTGCGGTTTGGGTAGACATGTCTGCGTTGTCAGTTCAGCGGACGCGCGTCCGTAGCAGGCGAGAAAGACGATAGGGGAGACATGGCACAGGGTGACTTTTACCGCAGGGCGCGAGAATTCATGAACGGGCGCCGTGGGCCTGACGGCCTTGCAAACTTCTGCGTCTGGGTTGCCGTCATTCTCGTGGTCATTGATATTTTCGCCCGTACCGGTTGGCTTAGTTGGGTCTCAATTGCGTTGGTGGCATACTCGGTCTGGAGAATGTGCTCCAAGAACGTCTACGTTCGCATGAACGAGAACGACGCCTTCCTCAAGGCGCTTGGTCCCGCGCGGTCGTGGCTGCAGAATCCCGGCCAAGCTGCAAAGGAGCTTCGCACCTACAAGCACGTGACGTGTCCCTCCTGCGGGCAAAAAGTCCGCGTGCCGCGAGGAAAGGGCAAACTGCGTGTGACGTGCCCCAAGTGCCACGAGAAGTTCGAGGTCAAGTCATAGATGACGTGCGCCCCTCGGCGTGCGATGATGGTATCCCTTGAACGCAGCACAATCGCAGCAGGAGGCAACCCGTGTACAAGGTGTTTCTCGCTGGGGGCATAGCCTCCGGCAAGTCAACCGTAGCTCGGATTCTGGAGAGCTTGGGAGCAAGTCGCATCGACCTCGACCAGGTCTCCCGCAGCGTGCTTTCGCCGAGAAGTGCCTGCTCAGATGCCGTCTGTCGCGAATTTGGAGCGGATCTTGCAAATCCTGTTACGGGCGAGATGAACCGGGCGCTTCTCGCCCGCAGGGCCTTCTCCACGCCCGAGAGCGGCGCACGCCTTGAGGCCATAGAGCTGCCTTTCATCTCAGACGCACTGGCGAAGGCGCTGGCTGCGGAGGAGCGTGCGGGCCGCGCTCCCGTTTGTGTGGTGGAGGTTCCGCTGCTCGACCGAGTGGAGTCGATGCTCTCGCAGGTAGACGAGGTGCTCTGCGTTGTCGCTCCGCTTGACGTGCGCCGGGTGCGTGCCAAGGGTCGCGGCATGGACCCCGAGGACTTCGACAGACGCGTTGTCCTGCAGCCCTCCGACGAGTACCTGCGCTCGCATGCAGACGTCGTGTTTTATAACGCTAGGGGCGAGGAGGACCTGGAGGCGCAGATTCATGCGTGGTGGGATGCGCATGAGCGTGCGGGGTGGGAGTCTCGCTCTGCGCGCGCTTGCGGCGAAGCGGGGGCTCTGCGATGAGTTCGCGCTCTGCTCGCACACGGGGAAGGCGCCCACACTCTCGGTGTCGTTACACACGGGGGCATGGCTTCTGGCGCTGGTATCGAGTGGTGCCGCTCATGCTTGTTGGCATTGTGGCCATCGCCTGCGTAGTCCTTGCGCTTACGCCCACGACGCTTGCCCGAAGGACTCTCTACCCCGTAAAGCACGCTCAAGAGATCGAGAGATCGGCGAAGCGTCACGGAGTTGATCCGCTGCTGGTTGCGGCAATCATAAAGTGCGAGTCTGGCTGGGACGAGAATGCGCAGTCCACGGCTGGTGCCGTTGGCCTTATGCAGGTAATGCCACAGACCTCATCCGAGCTGGCGCGCATGGGCCTTGTCGACTCTGGCGTTTACGACCCATCAAATCTGTCCGACCCGTCGACGAACATCGAGTATGGTACCGCCTGCCTAGCGTTTCTCGAGAAGAACCTCTCATCGACCGACCAGGTGATTGCCGCATACAACGCAGGCATGGGCAAGGTTGAGGAGTGGCTTTCAGAGCCTGGTGAGCTGGCCGACAACATCACATACTCGGAGACGCGCGAGTACCTGCGTCGTGTGAACGAAGCATACCAGGGATATCGCGACAGCTATCCAAATGGTCTGCTAGTCAATCAGTAGGCACAAAATCGACCTTGAATTGTGTTCGATAAATACTTTGCGGTAGCCTAGAAATAGAACATGCGTTCTGTTATACTCTGCTTCAGAGAAAGGAGGGGGGCTATGGCGGTACCTTTGAATACGGGGGAGCGCTTCGGCGGTGAGCTCAAGCGCTTTGGAGTTGAGCAGGCAGGCACTCCCTTCAAGGTCGTCTCGCTCTTCGAGCCTGCGGGAGACCAGCCACAGGCAATAGAGAAGCTCGCGCACGGTGTGGAGGAGGGCCTTCGCTATCAGACGCTCATGGGCGTCACTGGGTCGGGCAAAACATTCACCATGGCCAAGACCATCGAGGCGGTTCAGCGTCCCACCCTCATCATGGAGCCAAACAAGACACTTGCTGCTCAGGTGGCAAGCGAGATGCGTGAGCTCTTCCCCAACAACGCGGTAGTCTACTTCGTGAGCTACTACGACTACTACCAGCCTGAGGCCTACGTTCCCCAGAGCGATACATACATAGAGAAGGACGCCTCCATCAACGAGGAGGTCGAGAAGTTGCGGCACCAGGCAACCTCCAGCCTTCTCTCTCGTCGAGACGTCATTGTCGTTGCCTCCGTCTCGTGCATATACGGCATCGGCAGCCCCCAGGACTACGCCGGCCTTGCCCCCAACGTGGACAAGGAGGTACCGCTCGAGCGCGATGACCTCATACGCAACCTCATCGACATCCAGTACGACAGAAACGACTACGACCTTCAGCGCGGTACCTTCCGCGTTCGCGGGGATACCGTGGACGTATTCCCACCGTATGCCGAGAATCCCCTCCGCATCTCGTTCTTTGGCGACGAGGTCGAGCAGATCGCAGAGGTCGACAACGTGACGGGTGAAGTCGTGCGCGAGTACGACGCCATTCCTATCTGGCCTGCCTCCCACTACGTGACGGAGCGACCGAAGATCACCCACGCCCTCAAGACCATATCCGAGGAGCTCGAGCAGCGTGTGGCCGAGCTCAAAGCGAACAATATGCTGCTCGAGGCAGAGAGACTCTCCCAACGCACGGCATACGACCTTGAGATGCTCGAGAACATGGGGTACTGCAACGGCATCGAGAACTACTCGCGCCACCTCGACGGCCGCGCTCCAGGCGAGCCGCCCTACACGCTCATCGACTACTTCCCCAAGGACATGCTCTGCATCATCGACGAGAGCCACGTGACGGTCCCGCAAATCCGTGGCATGCACGAGGGGGACCGCTCGCGCAAGGTCACCTTGGTCGAGCATGGCTTCCGCCTGCCATCGGCACTGGACAACCGGCCGCTTCGCTTCGACGAGTTTGAGGCGCGCATCCCCCAGTTCATCTACGTCTCCGCTACGCCCGGGGACTACGAGGAGTCCGTGACGCAGCAGGAGGTTGAGCAGATCATCCGTCCCACCGGCCTTCTCGACCCAAAGATCGAGGTGCGTCCCGTCCACGGGCAGATTGACGACCTCATCTCAGAGATTCGGGAGCGCGTTGGCAGGCATGAGCGTGTGCTGGTGACCACGCTCACCAAGCGGATGGCAGAGGACCTTACCGACCACCTCTTGGACGAGGGGTTCCGCGTTAACTACATGCACTCGGACACGGCAACGCTCGACCGCGTGGACATCATTCGAGACCTGCGTGAGGGCAAGATTGATGTGCTCGTGGGCATCAACCTTCTGCGCGAGGGTCTGGATATCCCGGAGGTCTCACTCGTTGCCATCCTCGATGCAGACAAGGAGGGGTTCCTCAGGAACCGCCGCTCGCTCATCCAGACCATGGGGCGTGCCGCTCGTAACGTCTCGGGCGAGGTCATCATGTACGCTGACGAGATAACGGATTCCATGCGGGAGGCAATCGACGAGACGCGCCGGCGTCGTGCCCTCCAGGAGAAGTTCAACGAGGAGCACCACATCGAGCCCCAGACAGTGCGCAAGGCGATAAACGACATCTCCGGCTTTCTTGCCGAGGCCCAGGCCAACGTGGGGAAGCGCAAGCGCAAGGATGGGGTCTTCTATACCGCGTCTGGCGAGGGGGCCTCCGAGCAGGGGGCTCCTGCGGAGGTGTCTACCGCAGAGGCAGTGGCCGCCGAGCTGTCAAAGCTTCCGCGTGAGGAGGTCATGCGGGTCATTGCCTCGCTCGAGGAAGAGATGGCAAGCGCGTCGGCAAACATGGAGTACGAGCAGGCAGCGCGCATCCGCGACCAGTTGGTCGAGCTCAAGAGCCAGTTCGAGGGCGCCAGCGAGGAGGAAGTCATGAAGCGGCTCAAGGCTGGCGCGAGAAAGGGGAGCGCGCACGCCACGAGGCGCAAGTATCGCGGGAAGCACTAACGCCCGCCGAGGATGAGTTTATTACTCGTTCGCATGCTATGACATGCACGAACGAACGAACGAACTTGTGTGTCTCTAATGGGCATGATAGAGTAGGAAATACCCTATTTATCCTATTCATCGTTCTGACTAACAATATGGGGACAATGATGCAGACCACATTTGCGGATAGTGCAAAGGTCATGTCGAAGGGTCAGGTCACCATTCCCAAGGAAGTCCGTAAGGTCTTGGGTGTTCAGAGCGGAGATAAGGTGACGTTTGTTGTTAAAGGCAAAACGGTTCGGGTAATGAATTCTGCCTCATATGCGATGAGACTGCTTCAGCAGGATATGAGTGAAGTGGCTGATCGGCTAGGCGTTGAGGCTGAGGAAGACGTTGCCAGTCTTATCTCATCCGTGCGCTCGGAAAGGCAGTGAAAAATCTTCATTAACACAAAATAATGGAGCTTCGGGTGGTGTTTGAGCGAAAATTCCCAGATAAGGTCCCCGCGCTTGACGAGTTTCTCGTATCTTTGACTGCGTGGCTGAAATAGTTGCTACTCCTACGCATGCCTTCACCGAGGAGACTGACGTGTGTGATCCAGCCGACCGGTTGGTTTTACGCACTGCTCTGGCATCAAATTCTGAGGTGTTGGTAACGAGGGATAAGGATTTGTTGGATTCCGGCCTTGTTTCTCTAAGGATTGTCTCACCGCGAGAGTTTCTTGAGTTGTAGCTTTTGCCGAAACCGGCACCCAAGGCGTCCGGGAAGTATTGGTCTGGCCTGCGGTATGATGAGTATCGCTAGAGATGTGTTGCATAACGAGTGTCTGTCTAACAGGGAGGCATCATGGCTGCAAAGATCGTCGTTGCATGTGGTTCTGGGGTCGCAACCTCTGCGACCGTTGCCTACAAGGTCCAGAAGCTGCTTACTGCCGAGGGAATCGAGGCAGACGTGCAGGCAGTTGCCGTTGCTGATCTTGATGAGGCCCTCAAGGACGCCGACGCCTATGTTGCCGTGGTTCGTCCCGAGCGTGAGTTCGACGTTCCCGTCTTCAATGGGGTCGCTTTCCTCACGGGGATGAACCAGGACGAGGAGCTCAAGCGTCTCGCCGATGCAGTGAGGGACAAGTAGCACCCGCAATGACATGCGCCAGGCATTAAGACAGCTCGTGTCGTACGCGCTCTTTGGGTGCGTATGCTCGGCCGTTGACATGCTCGTCTTTCTCGCCCTCGCCACGTGGGCCAGGTGGGATCCGCTCATTGCCAATGTGGTGAGCGTGACGGTTGGCCTTTCGCTGAGCTTCTTTCTCAACCGCCAGCACACCTTCCACGTGACGGATAGGCCGGCTCGTCGCTATGCGGTCTTTGTCTGCGTGGGGCTTTGCGGCATGTGCGTGCAGGAGCTCGTCATCGCTGCGCTTGCCGCCCATGCGGCACCGCTCTTCTCCACGCCCCTTGTCTCGAAGCTCGTCGCCCTCGTGTCGGCGGGCCTTATGCAGTTCTTCCTCAACAGGTCGGTGACGTTTCGCCAGCGCTAAACCAAAACTCTGCGGCGTCCTTAGCTCTACTTGCGCAGCTCGTCGGCCACGTCTGCGATAACGGCCTCTGCAACGCGCAGGCCGTCTGCCGCTGCGCTCATGATTCCGCCAGCGTAGCCGGCACCCTCGCCAACTGGCCAGAGGCCGCTGACTCCAACGCTCTGCAGGTTCTTTCCACGCGCTACGCGTACGGGCGAGCTAGATCTTGTCTCAACGCCCGTGAGCACGGCATCCGTACGATCGAACCCGCGGAGCTTTCGCCCTATCTCGGGGATTGCGGCACGGATGGTCTCGGTGATGTATGCGGGAAGGCAGCTCGCGATGTCGCCCCACCTAACGCCGCGCGGGTAGGTGGGCTGAATCTCGCCGCCCGCCGAGGACGGCCTGCCATGCAGGAAGTCGCCAACCAGCTGTGCTGGCGCAACAAAGCCCCCTCCTCCGGCACGGAATGCAGCCTGCTCGCACGAGTGCTGCAGCCCAACGCCTGCGAGCACGTCATCTCCCGGAAGGTCCTCGGGGAACACGTTGGCGAGAAGCCCCGAGTTGGCGTTCTCGCCCGCGCGGTCGGAGTAGCTCATGCCATTGGTCACGACGCCGCCCTGCTCGCTTGCCGCCGAGACCACGTATCCTCCGGGGCACATGCAGAACGAGAAGGCCGAGCGTCCCGATGGCAGGTGCACGGCAAGGCTGTATGGGGCGGCTCCCAAGGCGGGGTTACCGGCAGACGAACCGTAGAGCGCACGGTCGACGTCAGCCTGGAGGTGCTCGATTCGCACACCCATAGCAAAGGTCTTGCGCTCCATGGGAACGGCGCGATCGCGGAGCATCTCGAAGACGTCCCTTGCGGAATGGCCACAGGCAAGCACCACCCTCGAGCAGGGGATGCGCTCCTCGGTGACAATCCCTGTCTCGGGATCCTCCGAGCGAAGGGTCACCGCCCGCACGCGGCCTCCGCTCACGTCGAGGTCGACCAGACGGCAGCGGCAACGCACCGTACCACCGGCGGCCTCGATCATCTCGACGATGTGGGTCACCACGTCTGGCAGGACGTCGCTTCCGATGTGCGGCTTGGCATCCCACAGAATTCTCTGCTGGGCCCCCGCCTCGGCGAAGGTCCTGAGCACCAGTCCGTGGAAGGGGCTCTTCGTGCCCGTCTGCAACTTTCCGTCCGAGAAGGTCCCGGCACCGCCAACGCCAAACTGGATGTTGCTCTCGGGGTCGAGCTCGCCGGTCTCATCATGGTGGCGAACCACCCGTGACCTCCTCGCTGCATCATCGCCGCGCTCGACGAGGAGCGGCTCTAGCCCGGCGCGGGCAAGCGAGAGCGCGCAGAAGAGGCCGGCGCAACCTGCGCCAACAACAACGATGGGACCCCTGTCGCGCGGCATGCGCTCCAATGGCTCGGGGAAGTCCTTGTCGGCATCGGTGACCTGGCGCACGCCACCCGCCTCGTGCCTGGAAGAAAGCCCTGCGAGAAGGGCCTTCTCCGCCGCGTCGCCTCCGGGAAGGTTGGCGCGCAGCGTGAAGATGAGCTGGACGTCGCCCTTCTTGCGCGCGTCGATGGAACGCTTGCGCCTAGTGACGCGGCCGAGCTCCTCGGGTCGAACGTGCAGCCTCCGCGCGAGCGCACGGCGAAGGACTGCCAGCTCCCTCTCGTCCGTGCCGTCCAGCTTCGAGAGGGGGACGCGTATTCCGGATACCTCTATCACGCTACCTCCTCCTGACGCTGTGGGCGGCAGATGCCCCCGCCACAATCCCGCTCTTCCATGCCCAGGCGAGGTTGAAGCCACCACAGGCTCCGTCTACGTCCACGGCCTCGCCGCACGCGAATGCCCTGGGAACGCCCCGGCATTCCAGCGTGGAGGTATCCAGCGCCCCCACGTCGATGCCGCCTACCGTGACTTGCGCTCTCCTCTCGTCCGCTGCTCCGGTAACGAGAAGCTCGATGGCCTTCGCACGCACGACAACGTCCCCGGCGGCCTTGCCATGACGGCCGAGCTGTGCGGCGAGCGCGTCATCGAGCAGGCCTGCCGTGCCGCCGCGAGCCGCCAGCTCGCGTGCCGTCTCGACGTCTACCTCGGGAAGCAGGTCGAGCATCACCCGGTCTCCCGGGAGTGCGTTGCGCGAGAGGTCAAAACTCACGATGCCAGAGATGCCATAGGGCCTAAAGAGCAGCTCTCCGGTCTCCCTCGCAATCGTAGCGCCATCACGCGCCAGCCTTGCAGAGGCGCGTGCGCGACGTCCGTCCAGCGCGGAGAAGTCGAGCCCCTCGCATGCGAGGGGACAGAGGGCGGGCCGTGGAGAAACAACGGGAAGTCCAAGGCACTCGGCAGGGGCATCGCAGCCGCCGCCTGTGGCAATCACGATTGCGCGTGCCCCGAGAAGCTCTCGCCTGCCACCCTCGAACGTGGGCGCCAGATCCAGGTCAAAGCTCCCGCCATCCTCGGTCACGGCCGTGGCCTCGCGTCCGCACGCAAACGTCACGCTAGCCTTGAGCGCCCGCGAGACCAGCACCTCTCGCACGGAGGACGCCTCACGTGTCACGGGGTAGAGCCTGCCGTCCTCCTCTTCGGCCACGGCAAGGCCACAATCCGAGAAGAACCCAAGCACGTCCTCGAGGAAGCTCTCCCCGCAGACGGCGGACACGAAGTCTGGGTTGTGGTACCTCTCGGCCGAGAGGCTCGCGTTTGCAAGGTTGCACCGCCCGCCGCCCGTGGCGAGGATGCTGCGGCCGCATTCGAGGGAGCGCTCGACGGCAACCACGCTGGCGCCCGACTCGGCGGCCGTGATGGCTGCGGCGAGTCCAGACGCCCCAGCACCCAGAACGACGACGTCTGCTATGCGAGGCAACTCGACCGCTCGCGCCCGTGCGGCAAGCTCGCGCTCCCGCGCCAGGCGCGACGGTGTTCGCCGCGCATGCGATGTGCTTCTCGGCCGGGCTGACATGCCCTACTCCGCCGCCCCCGCCGATGCCTTGGCCTTGTCGAACCCGCATGTGGAGACCACGGCCTCGACCGCCTTGGGGAGGAATCCCTGGGGCAGCTCGTCCTCGAGGGTGCCGCGGTCGCAGGCGGCGGCAAGCGCAGGGTCGATGGACAGCTCGCCCAGGGCGTCGATGCCGTACTCGTCGGCCGTCTGCATAAGGTGGCTGGGGCCGTACGGCCAGACCTTCTCGCCACAGTGGGGGCAGGTCACGTAGGCCATGTTCTCCACCAGGCCAAGAGCCGGCACGCTCATCATGGACGCCATGTTGAAGGCCTTGCCCACGACCATCTGGACGAGGTCCTGCGGAGAGGAGACCACCACGACGCCCTCGATGGGAAGGGACTGGAACACCGTGAGGGGCACGTCGCCGGTTCCCGGGGGCATGTCGACGAGCAGGTAGTCAAGCTCGCCCCAGGCGCACTCCTCGAAGAACTGCCTGAGGGCGCCGGCAATCACGGGCCCACGCCACACGATGGGGTCGGTCTCGTTCTCGAGCACGAGGTTTGCGCTCATGACCTCTATGCCGCCCTTTGTGACGGCCGGAACTAGGATGTCGTTCACCGCAGTGGCACGCTCGCCAGCCAGCCCCAGCATCTTGGGGATGGAGGGGCCGGTGATATCCGCGTCCAGGATGCCCACGCGTGCTCCGGAGCGCGCCAGCTCGACGGCAAGGCTGCCGCAGACAAACGATTTGCCCACGCCGCCCTTGCCGGAGATGACCCCAATCACGTGGTGGATTTTGGTGTACTCGTTCTGCTTAAAGCCGGTCGGGCCCTGCGCGGCCTTCGAGTGGCCGTGGAGCACCTCGTCCATCTCCTGCCTTATCTTCTCCTCGTTGGCTTCTGCCATGATGTTCCTCTCGTCTCGCCGTAGTGCGGCGCGTCTGTCGCACGCTCAATTCTACCCAAGGGCGCAAGACGCGAGAGGGTCGTACCGTTGGCGGAGGCGTCGTGCGCCTTCAAACTTGGTATCGCTTTCGTAGACGGGGCGTGTGGGGCGAATTCTGAAGGTCCCCTTGGGTAAGCTGGGATGAGTTAGAACCACCACAAGCGACAGGAACTACATGCTCGAGCTGAGGGACATCTCCAAGAAGTATGTGACGGGAAGCTTCACGCAGGTCGCGCTTGACCACGTGAGCGTGGCATTTCGCGACTCCGAATTTGTGGCCATCCTCGGCCCCTCGGGCTCGGGCAAGACCACGATGCTCAACGTGGTGGGTGGCCTCGACCACTTCGACTCCGGAGACCTCTTGGTGGACGGCATCTCCACAAAGCGCTTTCGCGACAGGGACTGGGACGCCTATCGCAACAACCGCATTGGGTTCGTCTTCCAGAGCTACAACCTCATTCCGCACCAGACCATCCTCGCAAACGTGGAGTTGGCGCTCACGCTCTCGGGCGTCTCGCGCTCCGAGCGCCGAAGGCGTGCCCTCAAGGCGCTTGCCGACGTGGGCCTGGCCGATCACGTGGACAAGCGCCCGGCTCAGCTCTCGGGCGGACAGATGCAGCGCGTGGCCATAGCACGAGCGCTCATCAACGACCCAGAGATCCTTCTCGCCGACGAGCCCACGGGCGCCCTTGACTCGGCGACGTCCGTGCAGGTCATGGACCTTTTGAAGGAGGTCTCGCGCGACCGCCTGGTGGTTATGGTGACTCACAACCCCGAGCTTGCCAGGCAATACGCCACGCGCATTGTCGAGCTTCGCGATGGCCACATCACGAGCGATTCCGCACCCTTTACGTCAGAGCTTGAGGAGGAGCGCCGTCCCGCGAAGCCAACGCGCAAGACATCGATGTCGTTCCTCACTGCCCTTGGCCTCTCGTTTAACAACCTCATGACCAAGAAGGGCCGCACCTTCCTCACGGCGTTTGCGGGCTCTATTGGCATCATCGGCATCGCCGCCATTCTCGCCCTGTCAAATGGCGCGAACAACTACATCAGGGACACAGAGGAGGAGATGCTCACGGTCTACCCGCTCACCATAGAGGGGACATCGCTCAACCTTACGAGCGTTCTCTCTTCGGTAAGCGGCTCGGGTGGCAGTTCCTCTTCCGGCAATCCCCTTGCAGCCGGCAAGGCTCAGAGAGTGGAGGGGAGCGACAGCATCGAGGAGGCCTCGACCATCACCAACATGTTCAAGAGCGTGGGGAAGAACGATCTCAAGTCGCTCAAGGCATACCTTGATGCGAACGGTGGCGGAATCGACACATACGCCCATGCCATCCAGTACTCATATGACGCCACTCCCTATCTCTATCTTCAGAAGGATGACGGGACGGTCGTGCAGGTAAACCCTGAGTCGTCTTTCATGCAGCTGGGCTCTGGCGTGAGCTCTTCCATAACCTCGAACATGACTTCCCAGACGAGTGCCTTCCATGAGCTGCTCGATGACACGGATCTGATTGAGGGACAGTACGACCTTGTGGCGGGGAAGTGGCCCACAAATGCAGACGAGCTTCTCGTGGTTCTGAGGCCTGACGGAACTATTCCGGACCTTGATGCATTCGAGCTGGGGCTTCGCGACCACAGCCAGCTTGACTACATGGTCTCGACGCTTACCCAGTCGACCACCTCCGCAGACGAGGAATCTGCGATCGACGAGTCCGAGGGTTCCTCGTATCCCGTGTCTGACATTCTTGCCAGCAAGCTCAAGCTCGTCTATCCCTCGGACGTCTACTCCTACGATTCAGGGTACGGCGTCTGGATCGACAGATCGGATGACGACGCGTTCATGCAGGAACTTGTCTCCCAGGGGATGGACGTGAAGGTCGCGGGCATTGTCCAAGCCAAGGATAGCTCGTCCTCGCTCAGCCCCGGAATCTACTACACAAGCGGCCTCACGCGCCAGGTCATGGACCATGCGGCCAAGAGCGAGATTGTGAAGCAGCAGCTCGCAGACCCCGCAACCGACGTCTTCATGGGAAAGACCTTCCTCGAGGAGGCGGCGGGAGCGAGTGAGGAGAACATTGACCTCTCGAACCTCTTTAACGTGGACGCCGATGCCCTGAAGGCTTCATTCTCCTTCGACACCTCGAAGCTCAATCTGGACCTCTCGACGTTGGACATGAGCGACATGGCCACGCCGCAGGTGGATGTTCCCGCGCTCGACCTCTCCGGAATCGACTTCTCTGGCGTGGACTTCTCGGGGATTGATGTCTCGAAGCTCGATACGCAGGAGCTTCAGGAGCTGGTGCCGGACTTCTCGGACGTAGACTGGGCAAGCATCATCTCGAACCTTGACATCAAGTACGACCAATCCGCCGCCGACGCCCTCATGAGCCAACTCACGACCGAGTACCAGGCCTACATGCGGGAGCACCCCAACGCGAACCCTCAGGATTACTTCTTGTCCGAGCAGGGCCGGCAGGCCATAGAGACGGGCGTCGAGAAGATCGTCAACTTTGATGACATTCAGCGCCAGCTCAAGGAGCAGCTCGAACCCATTGTGGACGAGAAGGTCAGCGACTCTGTCGCCAAAGCCCTGAAGTCCCAAATAGTCCAGCAGCTTGCCTCGCAGATTGCGTCCCAGCTTGAGGCCCAGATCACGAATGCCCTAACGAGCTATGTCCAGACCGCAATGACACAGGTCATGGGTCAGGTGTCCGCTGCTCTTCAGACCCAACTCTCCTCTGCACTTAAGACGAGCATGGACAAGCTGGCGGGGAGCTTTGCGAGCGCGATGTCTGTTGACACCGACAAGATCAGGAGCGCCTTCTCGCTCAACGTAGACGAGACGCAGCTGCGCGAGCTCATGATGAGCATGCTCACCAACAGCAGTGCCTCGTATGACGACAACCTCGTCAAGCTGGGCTACGCAGACCCAGAGGCGCCCTCCGAGATCGACATCTACCCAGGCGACTTCGACGACAAGGAGCAGATCATCAGGATTCTGGACGAGTACAACGACTCTCAGACCGACGAGGCAAAGAAGATCACCTATACGGACCTGGTCGGGACTCTCATGCAGTCGGTCACCCGCATCGTGAACATGATTTCCTACCTGCTCATTGCGTTTGTCTCGATTTCGCTCATTGTTTCCTCGATCATGATTGCGGTTATCACCTACATCTCGGTGCTGGAGCGCAAGAAGGAGATTGGCATTCTCAGGTCGATTGGCGCTTCGAAACACAACGTGAGCTCGGTCTTTAACGCGGAGACCGTAATCGAGGGTCTGGTGTCCGGCGTGATGGGCATCGCGATAACCCTGGCGGCTTCCATTCCGGTGAATTCCTACGTGTTCAATCGCTATGCCGTGTCGAACATCATGCAGCTCTCGTGGCAGCATGCCCTAATCCTCATTGGCATCAGCGTGCTGCTCACCTTCCTTGCCGGCCTGATTCCAGCATCGAAGGCGTCGCGCGAGGACCCGGTGGAGGCGCTCAGGAGCGAGTAGGTGGGTACCTGCGGCTTGAGCTGTGCCGCTGGGTTGCCCGTCCCAAGGGCTGTTGAGACGAAAACGGCCATTTCTCGCCAGATGGACAATGTTATGTGTCCGATAACGTCTCAACAGCCCTTGGGAACACCTGGACTGCCGATATGCTGCGTCGCAGACTGCTAGGCCTGCGTCGAGGGCCCGGCAGGGGATGCGGTCCCCTAATGACCTCAACGGTCGTGAGGAAGGAACCTAACTGTACCTGGAACGCCTCTTCGAGGTGCTCTTCCTCCCACTCTTCCTCGCGGTGGCGCTGGCGGGCCTTAGCCAGCATTCGCTCGGTGGTATCAGATGATGAGAGTCCAGCCGGGACCCCAACCCATGGCACTCCATAGGTCGCGAGCAGCCTTCTCGTATAGTCCTTGTCGCAACGCTGTTGTGGCGTGAAGCGCAGCACGCTGATGTCGAGCGCCGTGATGCGAGACTCGCGCTGACGCTCTGCGGTAAATGCGTCAACAGTGCTTCTTCCGCCAAGCATCTCGCTGCTGGTGTACTTCTCAGAACCGTCGTACTCACCGCCAATGAGGCGTCCGTCTGCGAGTTTCCAAGCAAAGTCCAGGCGATAGGGACGTCTTTGGTAAAGAGGGGCATTCGCCTCAACCTGAAGCTCGGGATGGGCAAACCCCAGCTCGAGCATGACTGCGCGCGAGAGGAACTCGCCGCCGTTCTCCGCGCGACCGTCGGCGTGCAGGGCACATGCGTAGGCGCGCGGGGCTCCCCGAACGCCACTGCTCCTTGAGAGGATGTATTCGATAAGCTGGCCTTTCTCGGTTTGCCCTCGGCATAGAGCCGAATCGGCAACCGCAAGGCCTTCTCCGAATGACATCCAGC
The DNA here is from genome assembly GCA_022648325.1 of Olsenella sp. Classification (GTDB taxonomy): domain Bacteria; phylum Actinomycetota; class Coriobacteriia; order Coriobacteriales; family Atopobiaceae; genus Tractidigestivibacter. The sequence continues at coordinate 135,950 of JALCMG010000002.1, read as the reverse complement.
GCATGCAGTCGAACACGGTCTGGAGCAGCTGCGTCACCCGAATGCCGTCGACAACCACGGCATCGGACACAGAGGTCTCCACGCGGCGGACTATCCCCGTATGTTTTGTCCTCCCGTGCTGTTCAACTGCCCGCATGGGAGGATTTAGCTCGTTGAAAGAGACCGAGAGCCCATGGACGGGTGCGGCCGTGGTCCCGCTGAACACCCACGAGGGATGCCTGCCCTGCAGCGCCCGTACCAGCCAGATGTGACGAGTGTCAGGCCGGGGCTTCCCAGACAGACGGACGGGCATACACGCCACGACATACGCACACGGTTTTTTTCGCCGAGGCGAGCCGTTTGGCGACATGCCTGTCCTTCTCGTCATCTGGCGAGAAGAAGGCATACGCTACGGCCGCCCGATCAACCTGGTCCATAGCCCTTGCCCGTGCAGCCTTCGACATGACGTCCACCTACTTTGGCTTTCCGAGGATGTCGTGGCAGTCTAGTATCTACTATGTCCCTACCGCTGAAGCCGGTCGGGCCAAGTGGTTCCGTCAAGGGCCGTTGAGACGCTTTCGGACAGAAATCGTCGTCTGGACGATGTTATGTGTCCGAAAACGTCTCAACGGCCCCAGGAGCCCGACCGGGGGTGCTGGCTGGCCCGGCTGAGGGGACACGGGTGGCTGGTGGGGGCTCCAACGGATCCGGTGGGACTCCCAGACACCAAGAGGGGAGCGCATATGAGGTTTGTCTTCGCGTCCGATTCGTTGAAGGGCACCATGAGCTCGGCGCGTGCCGCAGCCATCCTCGAAGAGGAGGCCACGCGCGTGTTCCCCGGCGTGGCCTGCGCGAGGCTCGCCGTGGCCGACGGGGGAGAGGGGACCGTTGACGCCGTGGTTGCCTCCCTCGGTGGTTCCCGCATCGAGGCAAGCGTTGCCGACCCCCTTGGAAGGCCGGTCGAGGCAATCTATGGCATGCTTCCCGGGAACCGCGCCATCATCGAGATGGCAGCCGCCTCGGGGCTGCCCCTTCTCACGCATGCCGAGAGAAACCCCATGCTCACAAGTACGTATGGTACCGGTCAGCTCGTGCTCCACGCGCTGAGAAACGGCGCCACCGAGGTCACGCTTGCAATTGGTGGGAGCGCCACAAACGATGGGGGCATGGGGGCGATGCGTGCCCTGGGAGTGCGCTTCCTCGATGCCTCAGGTGGGGAGCTCCAAGGTACGGGTGGAGACCTTGGCCGCGTTGCCAGTATCGACCTAACCGGGCTTGACCCCCTTGTCTCTCGCGCAAGCTTCAGGCTGCTCTGTGACGTCGACAACCCGCTGCTTGGGCCTCGCGGGGCGACTCGCGTCTTTGCGCCGCAGAAGGGAGCCACGCCTCAGCAGGTAGAGGAGCTCGAGAAAGGCATGGCTTCCTATGCCCAGGTGCTCGAGAGCACGCTGGGGCGAGCTGCTGCCAAGCCCGGTGACGGTGCTGCGGGCGGTCTTGGTGCCGCGACTCGTCTCTTCCTTGGAGCAGAGTCTGTCCCAGGTATCGACTGGGTCCTTGAGGTCGTGGGGCTGGACCACGCCCTTCTCGGCGCCGACCTGTGCATTACCGGCGAGGGCCACGCCGATGGGCAGTCGGCGCACGGAAAGGTGGTTTCGGGCGTGGCGGCGCGTTGCAAGAGCGCTGGTGTGCCCTGCGTTGCCATTGTCGGTGGTATGGACCAAGGAGCCTTAGACCTCATGGACCTTGGGGTTGATGCCCTCGTACCTACCGTAATCGACTGTGGTGACGTGTCAGAAGCCCTAGCACACGCCGAGAGGAATTACCGCCTTGCCGCCGCGAGGGTCTTCTCGCTCTTGGCGATTGGGGAGGGGCTGCCCAGACTCTGACAATTCCCGGTTCGGCTCCGATTCTTGGGTGCGTCGGACTTCCCTGCTACTATTATGTATAGGGGTTATCGCGTTTACGCGAGGGCCCATGTCTTCCTACGTCCAAAGGAGCACCCAGTGAGCGATTTCGTAACTTCCAACGACGTTTTTGTTAACCAGCACGCCGAGAGCCGCGACGAGGTGCTGCGCTTCATCTCCCAGAAGGCAGTCGAGCTCGGCGTCACCGATGACGCCGATGCCGTCTACAAGGCTTTCATCGCCCGTGAGGACATGGGCGAGACGGGCATGACCGACGGTTTCGCCGTGCCGCACGCCAAGGACGCCTCGATTAAGAATGCCGCCGTCATCGTCTTCAAGAACGATCACGCCCTCGACTGGCCGTCCTTCGACGAGAAGCCCGTCGACATTGCCATCTCTCTTCTCGTCCCCGCTGGTGAGGCCGGTACCACGCACATCAAGCTCCTGTCCAAGACCGCCGTTCTCCTCATGAAGGAAGACTTTAAGAGCCTCGTCCGCGGCTCCGATGACCCCCAGGTCATTGCTGACGCCATCAACAAGGGCATCGACGAGGCCTAATCCAAAAGGTACGACCCTTTGCTTCTATGCATTCTGGAGGGGCGGTCGCGCGCGGCGCACCGTCCCTTTTGCGTCTGGCAGTTGAGATAAGATTCGGATGAGACAAAGGGACTGTCCCTTTGTCTCACGAGAGGAGCGCACATGTTCAGGCAGTCTACCGACAAGCGCGTTGCGGTGTTCGTTGCGAACGGTCTCGAGGAGATCGAGGGTCTCACGGTGGTGGATCTTCTCTTCCGCGCGGGCATTCCCGCAGACACCGTGTCCATCACCCCGGATCGCGCCGTGACCTCATCGCACCAGGTCACCATTACCTGCGACCGCTCCATCGCAGATGACGGCTTCTCTTTTGACGAGTATGACATGCTCGTGCTTCCCGGCGGAATGCCAGGTACTCTTAACCTCAAGGCGTGTGAGCCGCTCACGGAGGCGGTCAAGGCCTTTGACCAGGCGGGCAAGGGCGTGGCAGCCATCTGTGCCGCTCCCTCCATCCTGGCCGAGCTGGGTATCCTCACGAACCGCCCCGCCACCTCGAACCCCAGCTTTCAGCACGTTCTTGTCGAGAACGGCGCCATCCTCTCCGGGGAGCCTGCCGTGGTGGACGGCAACGTGATCACCAGTAAGGGCATGGCAACTGCCATCCCGTTTGGTCTTGAGATAGTCCGCTGGCTCCTGGGGGATGCCGCCGTCGAAGACCTAAAGCCCCGCATCGTTCTCGAGGGATAGCGTGGACCAGGCTTCTGCCGCGCGCAGACAACAGCGCCAGTACCTCTGCATAGACCTCAAGAGCTTCTATGCCAGCGTCGAGTGCGTGGAGCGCGGGCTCGACCCGCTCTCCACGCGACTCGTGGTGGCAGACCCCTCCCGTACCGAGAAGACCATCTGCCTTGCCGTTTCGCCGGCAATGAAGGCGCTTGGGGTGCGCAATCGCTGCCGTGTCTTTGAGATTCCCGAGACCATCGACTACCTCATGGTGCCGCCCAGGATGGCGCTCTACATGGAGCGTTCGTGTGACGTCTACTCCGTTTACCTGCGCTGGATTGCTCCGGAAGACATCCACGTCTACTCGATAGACGAGGCCTTCATGGACGTCACGGGCTACCTCGACCTCTATGGCTGCACGGCCCGCGAGCTGGGGGAGCGCATTCGCGAGGACGTGGTGAGAACAACGGGCGTCCCGGCCACATGCGGGCTTGGCACCAACCTCTACCTTGCAAAGGTCGCCCTGGACATCACTGCAAAGCACAGCAAGGACTTCTTTGGCGAGCTTGACGAGGAGACCTACCGTGCCACGCTCTGGAACCATTGCCCTATCACAGACTTCTGGCGCGTAGGACGGGGAATAGCCGAGCGACTGGCTGCCATGGGCGTCCACACCATAGGCCAGGTCGCCACGTATCCAGCTGAGCCCTTGTACCGGGAGCTTGGAGTAGATGCCGAGATTCTCATCGACCACGCATGGGGAGTGGAGCCTGTGACCATGGCTGACATCAAGGCCTATCGCTCCGGCTCGCACTCTGTCTCGACAGCGCAGGTACTTGGGCGCAATCGTGACTTTGCGGGCGCCCGTATCATCGTGCGTGAAATGGCGGACTCCCTTGCGCTCGACCTTGTTGAGCAGCGGCTTGTTGCTAGCAGCGTGAACCTATACGTGGGATATGACCTCTCTGCCGAGGAACGCGCGGGCATTCGTGACCGCACGGATCCTCGCTCGTGGTACCGCGCCGTTGCCTCTGCAGGGGGTACCGAGCGGCTTCTCGTGCCCACCAGCTCGCGCGAGCAGATACTGGCCGCAACAACGCGCATCTTTGATGCCGAGGTCGACCGCTCCCGTCCTGTGCACCGGCTTGGGCTCTCGGCAACGGGCGTGCAGCCCGAGGATGCCCCTGGCGTTCAGGATAGCCTCTTCTCTACGCCCGAGGCGGATGCACGCGAGCGACGCAGGCAGGAGGCAATCAGTGCCGTGAAGCGCAAGTTTGGCAAGAACTCGCTGCTCAAGGGCGTGGACCTTCTCCCCGAGGCAACCGCGCGCGAGCGCAACCTCCAGATTGGTGGCCACCGCAGTGGAGAGTAATGCTATGGGCGGACGAGCCGCAAACCCTACTCGCCAACCCATGCCTCTCTCGGAGAGGGCGAAGATCTTCTCGCCCTTTGACCCGCTCAAGGGGTATCGAGCCATGCTCGCCGAGCGCGAGCGTCAGCAGGAGGATGGTACCGCCCACGGGCCAAGGCCGTGGCCTCACCCGGCCCCGCGCACTCTTCACCGTGGCCCCGGGCATAATGAATTAAACGGCTGACGGCCGAACTGCTGCCGGGATTGGGTGCATGACATGGCATTTGTTGAGTTCAGGGACGTCTGCAAGACCTACCGCATGGGCAGCATCGAGGTTCATGCCGTGGCTGGCATGTCCTTTGACATCGAGGAGGGCGAGCTCTGCGTGATTGTGGGGCCCTCGGGTGCCGGCAAAACAACCGTGCTCAACGTGCTCGGTGGCATGGATGCCTGTACCTCGGGGTCAATACGGCTTGCTGGCCGCGAGGTTTCGGGACTCTCAGAGCATGACCTCACCCTCTACAGGCGCCATGACATAGGCTTTGTGTTCCAGTTCTACAACCTCGTGCAGAACCTCACCGCCCTCGAGAACGTCGAGCTTGCAAGCCAGATATGCACGGACCCGCTTCCGGCCCTGGAGGTGCTTGACGAGGTGGGCCTCGCCTCGCGCAAGGACATGTTCCCGACGCAGCTCTCGGGCGGCGAGCAGCAGCGCGTTGCCATCGCCCGCGCGCTTGCGAAGAACCCCAAGCTCCTGCTCTGCGACGAGCCCACTGGCGCGCTCGATTACGTGACGGGCAAGCAGATACTGGGCCTTCTCCAGCGCACGTGCCGTGAGCGCGGGCGCACGGTGGCAATTGTCACCCACAACACGGCCTTCACCCAGATAGCAGACCGCGTGATTCACGTGCGAGAGGGACGCGCCGAGCGCATCGAGACAAACGCGCATCCTCTCGACGCTGCAGAGGTCGAGTGGTAAGAGTGGCCGCAACGCCGTTCACAAGGAGCGTGTGGAGGAGCATCCGTGGCTCGATAGGGCGCTTCCTTGCCATCACGGGCATTGTGGCCCTGGGCTGCGGCTTTTTGGCCGGCCTCCAGATGTCGGGACGAGACATGCGTCTTGCCGCAGACCGCTGGTTTGACGGATGCAACCTTTACGACCTGCGATTGGTTTCCACGAAGGGGTTTTCTGAGAAGGACGTTGATCGCGTCTCGCCCGCCAAGGGCGTCACTGCCGTCATGCCGTCGAGCTCCGTGGATGTCATGGCTCGCATTGGCAAGGAACAGATTGCTGTTCGCATGACGTCTCTCGATATGGACGAAGCCCAGAGCGCGAGCGTGGTCTCCGACGATGAGGTTGACTCCTCGAGTGGCTCCTACCTGAATCGCGTTCGCCTGACGGCGGGACGCTGGCCACAGGCTGCCGACGAGTGTCTTCTCGACGGTGACGCGGCTACGCCAGGCCTCGAGGTGGGGGATACGGTCGAGGTCCTCTATGGGTCTGATGACCTGGACGGCACGCTTTCGGTGCGCACCTTCACCGTGGTCGGCCTCATGAGCTCTCCGAGCTACCCGTATACGGGCACATTTGGAACCACTACGCTGGGGGATGGTTCGGTGAAGCAGGTGGCCTACGTGCCTCGCTCGGCCTTCTCGGACGACTATCCCTGGACTACGCTCTACCTGAGCGTCGATGGTGCGGACGCGGCCGTGAGTGGAAGCTCGTCCTACGAGGAGGCGGTCTCGCCCGCGAAGGATGCGCTCTCTGCGCGCCTGGATGAGCTGACCCAGGCGCGACTTGACGACTTGCGCCAGGACGCACAGGCAAAGGTGGATGATGCGCAGGAACAGCTCGACCAGCAGCGCGCGGCCGCCGAGACCAAGCTGGCAGACGCGAAGGCGCAGCTAGACGATGCCGCTCAGCAGATATCTTCGGGCGAGGAGGAGCTTGCCTCTGGCAAGGAGCAACTCGCCGCAGGCAAGGACCAGCTCGCCCAGAAGCGCTCTGAGGTTACGGCTCAGCTGCAAGACGCGCAGAGCCAGATTGACGAGAGCCAGGCCTCTCTCAACCAGCAGCGCCGGGAGGTCGAGACGAGCGTGACAACCGTGCTGGAGCAGACAGGCGCCTCCTCGCTCGATGAGGCGACGTCATCGCTTTCTGCCCAGAAGGAGCAGGCGAGCGCTGGCATCGATACCCTTGAGCAGCAGATCGCCGCTTTGGAGGCGCTTGGTGGCGCTGCTGACCCCGCGACGCTCGAAGCGTTGCAGGGCCAGCTGGCGATGGCGCAGGCGTCGCTCGAGCAGGTGAACCAGGCGCTTGCGAGCGTGGAGCAGCTTCAGGTCGCGCAGGAACAGGTGGCAGACGGACAGGCCAAGCTCGACGCTGCCCAGACCCAGCTTTCTCAACAGCGTACAGGTGCCGAGGAGCAACTGGCAGACGCGCAAGCCACCCTCGATGAAAAAGCTTCGCAGCTCTCGGAGGCCGAGAATCAGCTTGCAAGCGCCAAGGCAAGCTACGAGGAGGGACTTGCCAGCTACCAGGAGCAGGAGGCAAACGCCCAGTCAGAGCTCGATGACGCCCAGTCAAAGATTGATGACGCGCAGGCCCAGGTCGATGCGCTCGAGAAGCCCGATGCCTACCTTCTCGACCGCATCCAGGACGAGGGCGTAGAGACATACATGCAGGATACACGCCGTATTGACGGTATCGCGAACGTCTTCCCGGTCTTCTTCTTCCTTGTTGCCGCGCTTGTTGCGCTCACCACAATGACCCGTATGGTGGATGATGACCGCGTCCTCATTGGCACGCTCAAGGCCCTGGGCTACTCTAAGGCCCGCATCGCCTCACGCTACCTTACCTATGCTGCCATCGCAAGCATCGGTGGTGCAGTGCTTGGCACTGCCGTCCTCTCCCAGGTGCTCCCTGCCATCATCATGTCATCGTATGGCGTGATCTATTCCGTTCCGGCCATGTCGTGGCCGCTTCCCGTGGAACCTCAAACCGCTCTTGTCGCTGGCGGCGCGGGAGTGGGCGTGACGCTGATTGCAACCTGGGGAGCCGTTTTCTCGAGCCTGCGCGAGACGCCTGCCCAGCTCATGCTCCCGCTCGCCCCAAAGCCGGGCAAGCGCATCCTGCTTGAGCGCATCCGCCCCATTTGGGACCGCCTCTCGTTCTCGTGGAAGGTCACCTGCCGCAACCTGTTCCGCTACAAGCGCCGTCTTGCCATGACGGTGGCTGGGGTGGCGGGTTGCACGGCGCTACTGCTGGTGGGCTTTGGCCTCCATGATGCCATCTGGGACATCATTGACTGCCAGTATGGGCCAATCGTCCACTACGATACGACGGTGGGCCTGAAGGACGGTGCGACCGACGAGGACATGGCGGCGGTAGAGGGCATCCTGTCTGCTACGGGCCAAGTGACGCGCGAGGATCGCGTTCAGGAGGTCACCATGCGTGCCGGTTCGGGCGACGATTCGACGGGCACGCTCAGGGTGGGTGCCGTTGTCCCCCAGGATGCCTCGACTTTCGAGGGCGCAGTCACGCTGCGGAGACGCACCACGCACGAGAGGCTTGCCTTTGACAACAACTCTGTTGTCATCACCGAGAAACTCGCAACGCGTCTGGGCATTTCCGTTGGCGACAAGGTTGTGCTCCGTGACGTTGACGAGGTGGGAGACGCTACGGGAGAGGGGCATGCCCTCACGGTGACCGGCATCTGTGAGAACTACGTGGGGAACAGCGTCTATGTGGGCCGGGATGCCTGGCGCGAGGTGGACTCGGAGGAGCCGACCTTCTCGACTATTCTGGTGGCAACCACACTCGATGCAGACGGGCGAGCTGCTCTTTCCGAGGCTCTTCACGATGAGGGCGCCGTCTCGACGGTTGCCTTCTCGTCCGAGACGATCGAGCTCTACCGATCCATGCTCTCGGTGGTGGATGCGGTTGTTGTCGTGCTGGTTGTCTCTGCCGCGGCACTTGCCTTCATCGTTCTCTACAACCTCACCAACATCAATGTGGCCGAGCGCGTGCGTGAGATAGCGAGCCTGCGCGTGCTTGGCTTTGCTCGTCGAGAGGTACATGCCTACATCTTCCGCGAGATTGTCATCACTGCGGCCATCGGCGATGCGGTGGGGTTGCTCTTGGGGACATGGCTTGAGAGCTTCGTGGTCACCACCGCCGAGGTTGACTACGTGATGTTTGGCCGCAGCATCCATGCCGCAAGCTATGGCTTTGCGTTTGCGCTTACCATGGCGTTCACGCTGCTTGTGATGCTCGCAATGCGTCATCGCCTGGACGCCGTTGACATGGTGGAGAGCCTGAAGAGCGTGGACTAGGCTGGTATCATTGGCCCAGAACATTCCTGCTGGTATGCGGTCCTTTGGAGGGACAATGCCCAGAATCTCTATGATCATTCCGGCCTACAACGTGGCCGCCTACCTCGAGCGTTGCCTTGACAGCCTGAAGGCTCAGACGTTTGAGGACTGGGAGGCCATCGTCGTGGACGATTGCTCAACGGACGCCTCCGGGACCATCGCGGACTCCTACGCTCAGGTGGATTCCCGCTTCCACGTGGTTCATCACAGCGAGAACTGCGGCCTTCACCTGGCACGCAAGACGGGTGTCGAGGCGGCAACGGGGGAGTGGTCGTTCCTCCTCGACGGCGACGACGAGCTGGCACCCGAGTTCCTCTCGGAGCTCGACCAAGCAGCCAGGGAAAACGACGCAGATGTCTTCCACGTTGGCATAACCGTACTGGGCGAGAACGGCGTCACAGACGATGCCGCTCGCTCGTTTGCGGCCTTCGTCAACCGCCCCAGCGGCGTTGCAGAGGGCGCTGACGTTCTCCTCAACATATTCGACGAGTCTCATGGTCAGCTCGTCGATTGGCGCGCCACGCAGCGCCTCTATAGAACGGACCTCCTGAAGCGTGCCTTTGACACCATGACCAGCGAGCGCCTTGAGCGTGCGGAGGACGGCTACGAGGTCTTTGTTGTTTCTGACATGGCGAAGCGTTCCGTGGGGCTCGAGCAGTGCAGAGGCTATATCTACCACTACGGCGTGGGCGTCACTGGTGCGAGCGGCATCACCGCGACACGCTTTGGCGACTTCTGCCAGCAATTTGGCGCTTGCATCGATGCGACTGCAGACTACGTCTCGCGTGTGGGGCGTCCTTCGCTCGAATCGCCCCTAGCAGGCATGCGTCACAAGATGCTCGAGCTTCTCGCTAACGACCTGCTCGATCGCGTGCCTGCCCCCGAGTGGAGCCAGGCCGCGTCCCACTTTGCCGACGTCTTTGGGGCCGCTGCGGCAGCGAGGGAATTCTGGCGCTTTGTGCGCGATCGTGCGTATCACTTTGTCGCGACGGGGGAGTTTCCTGTGTCGGATGATCGGCTCCACCAGCTGCACGCTATGGCCAAGAGCACGGAGGGCGCCATCGACCCCGTTTCGGCTGATCCCATCGACTATTCACGCGAGCGCTATATGAAAGTCAGGGCGAACGTACACCTCACCCAGATTGCCCACGCAGAGCACGTGGCAGGCTTTGGGTCTCAGGACATACGCATTCTCGTGACGACCCACAAGGACGTTGTGGTACCCAAGGGCAACATCCTCCAGCCCGTTCAGGTTGGCCCGGGCAACAAGTCAAATCGCTTTGACTGGGCGCTCCATGACGACGAGGGAGAGAACATCTCGGACAAGAACCCCATGTACTGCGAGCTCACGACGCAGTATTGGGCATGGAAGAACACCACCTCACCCTATGTTGGCTTCTGCCACTATCGTCGCTACTTCAACTTCACGTCAAACGTCTACGAGGAGAACCCCTACGGTGAGGTCATGGATGACTTCATCGACGAAGAGGCGATAAAGCGCTATGGCTTGGACGATGAGACCATTCGTTCCTGCGTCGAGGGCTACGACGTGATTACCACTGGCTTTAAGCGCCTCGCCGACTTCCCTGGTGACTTCTCGACTCCTCGAGAGCACTATGCTGCGGCGCCGGCGCTGCACATCGAGGACCTCAACCGTTGCGCGGTAATCGTGCACCGTCTCTTCCCCGACTATTCCCAGGACTTCGACGCATTCCTTGGTGGCGAGCGCTCCTGCTTCTGCAACATGTACATCATGCGTCACGAGATCTTCTCGTCCTACTGCGAGTTCCTGTTCCCCGTGCTGGACGAGTTCATTCGCGAGACGGACATGTCCACCTACAGCCGCGAGGCGGTTCGCACCCCCGGACACCTGGCAGAGCGCCTCTTCAACGTGTGGTATCTGCATGCCATGCGCACGGGTGCGGGAGCCGCATGGAAGACCAAGCAGCTCCAGTGCGTCCACTTTGAGAACCCCGAGCCAGAGCCCAGCTTTACTCCTGCCTTCATTGATCGCAAATCCGTGCTGGAACCCAACGTGGTCCCCGTGGTCTTCGCCTCCGACGATGCCTACGTGCCTGTGCTGGCAGTTGCCGTCGAGTCGATGCTGAGAAACGCGAACCCAGGGCGCTTCTATGACATAGTGGTGCTCACGTGCAACATCTCTGGGGACCACCAGACGACGATGTGCGAGTATCTTGGACGCTATGACAACGCGCGCATCACCTTCTTCGACGTGTGGCGCATGGTCGCTGACTACGACCTGGGCACCAACAATGAGCACATCTCAGTGGAGACCTACTACCGCTTCCTTGTGCAGGACGTGCTGTCTGCCTACGACAAGGTGCTCTACCTTGACTCTGACCTTGTGGTCGAGGGTGACGTTGCCCAGCTCTTTGACACCGAGCTTGGTGACAACCTCGTGGCTGCCACACGCGATGTCGACTATCTTGCCAACCTCAACCTTGCGGACGGCAATCGCATGAAGTACACACGTGACGTCCTTAAGATGAGGAATCCTTACGACTACTTCCAGGCGGGTGTGCTGGTGCTCAACACGAGGGCTATGCGCAGGCTGCACAAGGTGTCCGAGTGGCTTAAAGTTTCTCAACGGCCTGATTTCATCTACAACGATCAGGATGTCCTCAATTCCGAGTGCGAGGGGAGAGTTACCTACCTCGATGCATCGTGGAATGTCACGAACGACATCTTCCACAGGGCGACTGCGCTCTATCCCAACGCGCCCGCTGCCGCCTACGATGCCTACCTGACGTCCCGTCGTAATCCCAAGATTGTCCATTACGCCGGTGCCGCAAAGCCGTGGACCTATGGGTGGATTGACCTTTCCGAGCACTTCTGGAGCTACGCTCGCGAGACGCCGTTCTACGAGGCTATTCTTGCCGGGCTTCACAAGGTCGACGTTGGCCAGGCGGAGTCCCGCGTGATGGACTTCATCAACAACGAGTACACCGATAGGGTTCACGAGTTCATGAAGCCGCCCCGTGCGGTTGGCGAAGAGAACCCGCTCCGCCATATTGTCGACCCCATCGCGCCTGTGGGAAGTGCCCGCCGAGAAGTGCTCAAATCCATCAGCCGCGGCCTTCGCGGTCGTGGGTAATAGGCTCGATTACATTGCGAAACAAGCAGCAAAACGCCCGAATGGCGGATGTGCTGCGAGATGAGATGGAAAAGACATCGAGACTCGAAATGGAGCTTAGACGACTCCAGAACTCGCACACCTATAAAGTTGGAAGGGCAATCGTGGCTCCCTTAAAGCTCTTGAGAACCAGAGTGGGACGCGCATGAGTAAGTTCTCGCCGAGAGAGTTAGCGAGAGAGGTTCAGTTAAGAAGCTTTGCTTGTGCTGGTTCCGAGTTAGATGTGGCTGTGGTTAGCAACGTTTGGCAATAAACGCGCCTTGATGCGGGTTATGCTGTTCGCTTGAAAAAACCACAAATAGCCCAAACATCTTTCGGAGGTCGATTCCCGTGAAAGCAGTCAGCCGCCTGGTAACGCTGGCACTGGTTTTGGCATGTGTTCTAGCCGTGCCAGTGCCTGTCGTTGCTGAACCCGCATCAAACGGCAGGCCTCCTGGGAGTTCTCGGGCGTGAGCCTCTCCACCACCCGCATCACCTCGGGCGATTCCGTCACCGTGACGCCCGCGACCTCCGGCGACCTTTGGGGCGCCACCTACAACTACGTCTGGCAGCGCGACGGCTCCTGGGCCGAGGGCGACTGGGGCTCGACCGAGCTCTTCGAGGGCCACGGGGTCCCCGGCGCGCTCTACCGCCTCCGCTGGGCATCCGCCGACGGCTCCGCATCGGGCGCGCTCAGCGACTGGTCGAGCGCCAGCAGCATCTGGTTTAATGCGTCGGCTCTCGGGGACTGTGGCGATTTTTACGTTGTAATGGATGCCATGTACCCAATGGGAAGACCTACAGCTTTACCTCTGGCACCGTCGTCTATCTGACCCGAGCGCAAAGGGCGGTTGTTGACGCTGCTTATAGGACTAGAAGCTATAGGGGCGTTTCTGGCTGGCGCGCCGCCTGGGTATCAAAGGTGTTCGCTGCGGCGGGCTATGGTTGGTACGGTGGCAATGCCAACGACATGTATTGGGCCTGGTGCCACGGTTCCAACCTCTCTGATCTGAGGGCTGGTATGGTCATTGCGGTGGATAAATCTCCCACCCGTCTCGGCAGGATATACGGGCACATTGGCATCTACGTAGGCAATAATTTGGTACGAGACGATCAGGGCTACGTTAGAGAGATGACCATGAGGGACTGGCTGAACTTCTACAGCCAGGCAGTCAGCCCAGGTGGGGCTGGGCAGGCAACGTCTCGCTCGTGTAGAGGATCTGGCACGGTTCCCGGAAAGGGAACCGCGTCCTTTTCTTGTTTACCCGCTGCGCTTCTCGTTTCCAATTGTGTCAGGGAGAAGAACAGATTGTCGCATGTGGTCCAGTCTCTGGCCCCTGTGCTATTCTGCACCCAATAACAAAAGCAATTTTGCATACGAGATTCTGTTTATGCATTGTTCTGGGGTGATTGAGGGAATGGAGCGCATAAGGGCCTGCGTCGTGGGGGCAACCGGGTTCGCAGGGGTCGAGGTCTGCCGCATCGTTTTGGGGCACCCCGCCATGGAGCTTGCGATGGCAACGGACCGCAAGGCTGCGGGTACCAGGCTCGCCGACGTCTATCCCGCCTTCGAGGGCGCGACCGACATTGTCCTCTCGCTCCCCGAGCCAGAGGCTATTGCCCAGAACGCCGACGTTGCCTTTCTCGCCGTACCGCACACGGCTTCGCTTGCGATCACGCCGCAGCTTCTCACGCTGGGCGTCACCGTTATTGATCTCTCGGCCGACTATCGCCTGCATGATGCTACTGTCTACAAGCAATGGTATGGCACCCCGCACACAAGCCCCGAGCTTCTCGGCCAGACGGTCTATGGTCTTCCCGAGCTCAATCGAGCAGGCCTTCTCGCGCTGGGGGAGCGTCATGCAAAGGGCGAGGCAATCCTTGTGGCCGTGCCCGGCTGCTACCCCACGGCAACGGCGCTTGCTGCCATCCCGGCGCTTGAGGCTGGTCTGGCTACAGGCGACCTTGTGATTTCGGACGCTATCTCCGGTGTCTCTGGCGCGGGTCGTGCGGCAAATGCGCGCACGCACTTCTGCCATGCCAACGAGTCCGTCGAGGCATACGGCGTGGCCCACCACCGCCACACGCCTGAGATCGAGCAGACCCTCACTCAGGTTGCCGGACGCGAGATGAACGTGGTCTTCACGCCGCATCTGGCTCCGCTCACCCGCGGGCTTCTCGCCACCGTGTACATGACGGCAGCCGACGGCGTAACCGCAAACGACATTCAAGACGTCTACGAGCGACGCTATGCCAACGAGGCGCTTGTCTCTACGCTCCCCACTGGCCACATGCCGCAGACCTCTTCCGTTGCCGCTACCGCCCGCGCCCAGGTTGGCGTTGCCCTTGATGACCGACGACGTAGGGTCATCATCGCGTCCTGCGCGATCGACAACCTCGGCAAGGGGGCCGCGGCCCAGGCAATGCAATGCGCAAACCTGGTGCTCGGCCTTCCGGAGACCCAGGGCATTGGAGCCACCGCCCCGCTCACCTAAGCTCATAGCCGAGTCCGCCGACTGGCGCAAGGACCATCCGCACCGTCCGCCGTGGGCGCGCATGCGGCGCGTCCTCGTCCAGAAGGACTATTCATGACAAGCTACAAGTCTCTCGTCATTCCCACACAGGATGACGCACCCCAGTCGTTTGGCTTTGCCCCCTGTGAGGGGGGAGTCTGCGCCGCTGCAGGCATGCGTGCCGCAGGCATCTCGGCGGGGTTTCGCAAGAATCCCGAGCGCAAGGACATGGCGCTCGTGGTTGCCGACAAGACCTGCGTCTGCGCGGCAACGTTCACGCAGAACCGCTTCTGCGCTGCGCCGGTGCAGGTGAGCAGGGCGCGCGCCGCTTCCGGGCACGCTCGTGCCGTTGTTCTCAACTCGGGCAACGCCAATGCCGCCACGGGCGAGCCTGGCCTGCGCTGCGCCGAGAAGGCCTGCGCCCTTGTCGCCCATGAGCTGGGCTGTGACGAGAAGGACGTGCTGGTAGCATCGACGGGCGTCATTGGCGTGCAGCTCCCCTTCGAGCCCTACATGACGGGTGTGCCTGCGATTGTCGATGCACTCGCGCCAACGCCCGAGGCCGCGCACGACGCCGCCTGTGCCGTCATGACTACCGACACCCATCCCAAGGAGGTTGCCTTTGCGGGTTCCGCTCCCCAGACGGGCGGTAATACCGTCACGGTTCACGTGGGAGGCTTTGCGAAGGGCTCCGGCATGATCCAGCCGAACATGGCGACCATGCTCTGCGCGCTCTCGACCGACGCCCCACTCACGCCCGAGGCCGCGCGCGCAGCGCTTCTCTCCGCTGTGCGCCAGACCTTCAACAAGGTGACAGTGGACTCCGACACTTCCACAAACGACACCTGCATCCTCTTTGCCACCGGCGCTGCCGGCGGCGACGCTATCGACGAGGCGTCTCCTGCCTACCCGGCGGTGGCGGCTGCCATCAAGGGGGCGTGCACCAACCTTGCCCGCCAGATTGCCGCTGATGGCGAGGGATCGACAAAGCTCGTTACGGTGGACGTCCTTGGGGCAGCCACGCAGGCTGACGCCGACAAGGTGGCCTTTGCCATTGCAAACTCCCCGCTGGTAAAGACCGCCATCTTTGGGCACGATGCCAACTGGGGCCGCGTTGCGGCTGCAGCCGGTAAGTGCGGCGTTCCCTTCTCGCAGGAAGACGTTGACATCGACTTCATGGGCGTGCCCGTGCTGCGTGCAGGACTTCCCGTTCCCATGGACGAGGACGACATGCTGCGTCGCTTTGAGCAGCCCGAGATAGACATTGCTATCTCGCTTGGCGCGGGGGAGGCACACTCGCGCGTGTGGACCTGCGACCTCACGCATGATTACGTCAAGATTAACGGGGAGTACCGCACCTAGGCCCCCACGACGCCCGGCCGCATACACCGCGGCCCCACGACCGATAGGAACCCAAGGCAGGAGGTACGCATGCAAGGTCGCGAGGCGGGCGAGCTGGAGCTCGCCCAAAGGAAGGCAGAAGTTCTCACCGAGGCGCTCCCGTGGATCAACAAGATGCGCGGAAAGACCGTGGTGGTGAAGTATGGCGGTTCCGCAATGGAGGACCCCAAGCTCATGGTGCAGGTGATCGGCGACATCGAGCTTCTCAAGCTCATGGGCATGCGCGTGGTTCTCGTGCACGGCGGCGGCAAGGCAATAAGCACGATGCTCAGCCGCCTCAACATGCCCGTGCAGTTTAAGAACGGACTGCGCGTCACCGATGACGACACCATGGAGGCCGTGCAGGAGGTTCTTATCGGCAAAGTCAACCAGCAGCTGGTCTGGGCATTGAACGAGTATGGTCACAATGCGGTGGGCATCTCGGGCGCGGACGGAAAGACGCTCAAGGCAGTGCCCGTCTCGCCGGAGCTTGGCCGCGTGGGCCACATTCGCGAGGTGAGTCCCGAGCTTATCGAGACGATTCTCGATGACGACTACATTCCCGTTATTGCGAGCGTTGCGTGCGGGCCGGACGGCTTCTTCAACGTGAACGCCGACGAGGCCGCAAGCGCCGTTGCCGAGGCGCTCCACGCCGACAAGCTCATCTACCTCACCGACGTCGATGGCCTCTTTGCCGACGTGAACGACAAGGAGAGTCTTATCCGCTCGCTTACCAAGGAAGAGACCAAGAACATTCTCGCTTCTGGCGAGCTTGCGGGCGGTATGGTTCCCAAGGTGCGTTCGATTGTCGATGCCATGGACCGAGGCGTCTCCGAGGTAGTTATTCTCAATGGTAAGTCCCCCCACTCGCTGCTACTCGAGATCTTTACCGACGCAGGCGTGGGTACCCTCTTCATCCAGGAATAGAGCATGAGACAAAGGGACTGTCCCTTTGTCTCATTCAGAGCAAGGAGAACAACATGGCAGACACCAGCTACGAGAGCGCCAAGGCCCTTGACGATGCCTACGTTATGCGCACCTACGGTCGCCTCCCTGTCGAGTTTGTCTCGGGCGAGGGCGCCACGCTTGCCGATTCCACTGGCAAGACCTACATCGACTGCCTGGGCGGCATTGGTGCCGTGAGCCTGGGGCACCGCAACCCCGTGGTGGCCGCCGCACTGCACGAGCAGGTCGACAAGGTCTGGCAGGTGGGCAACTACTACTACGTCGAGAACCGCGGGGAACTTGCGCGCGATCTTTCCGAGCTCCTCTCGTCTGCGTGCGACGAGGAGGGCCACGTTATTGGCTCCACGGGCTCCGCGTGGAAGACGTTCTTTGCGAACTCCGGCGCTGAGGCAAACGAGGGAGCCATCAAGGTTGCGCGGCGCTGGGGCGAGAAGAAGCTTGGCGGTGCGACTGGCATCCTCACGGCACAGAAGAGCTTCCATGGCCGGACTCTGGCGACGCTCGCGGCAACCGGCCAGGACGTGTTCCACAAGGCGTTTCTCCCCATGCCTGCCGGCTTTGATGCCGTGCCGCTCAACGATGCGGATGCGCTGGTGGCCGCGCTGGACAACCCGCCTGCGAGTTGCGGGCCCGTGTGCGCAGTGATGCTCGAGTGCGTGCAGGGCGAGGGTGGCGTGTGGCCTGCCGACTATGACTACCTGCGGTTTGTTTCTGCTGAGTGCAAGAAGCGCGGAGTGCTTCTCGTGATAGACGAGGTTCAGACTGGTTTCTTCCGCTGCGGCGCGCCGTTCTCGTATCAGCTTGCTGGTATCGAGCCGGACGTGGTGAGCATGGCGAAGGGCATCGCGGACGGCTTCCCCATGGGGGCTGTCTCGGCGACGGCAGAGGTCGCGGACCTCATGGGCCCGGGCGACCACGGCTCCACCTTTGGCGGGAACGCCCTTGCCGCAGCTGCTGGGCGCGCCACGGTTGAGGCGCTTGTCTCGCAGAAGGTGGGGGAGCACGTCATTGCCTGCGGCGCCCATCTGCGCCAGCGGCTTGAGGCGCTGCCTCACGTGACCGAGGTGCGCGGGCATGGCCTTATGCTCGGCGCGCAGCTGGACGTGCCGGTGGCAACGGAGCTTGTCAACAAGGGCCTTGAGGTGGGTCTCGCCCTCAACCACATAGGCGACTTCATCCTGCGCTTCTTGCCGCCGCTGGTGATAACCGAGGGCCAGGTGGACGAGGTGGTCGACAAGCTCGCCGCGCTCTTGGCGTAAGGGTTACGGGGTTCCTTCGGCAGCACCGCCACCACCGTCGCCACCGTCGCCGGAAGGCGTGTTATGTTGCAGATGACGTCAAAATGACCTCTCCGGCGATAAAAAGTCGCCGGAGAGGCTCGTTTGATGCAAAGCGCAATAATAGCGCGCTTCCGGCGACATGCACCGGCGTTACCTACACTCTCAAAACCCCGGCACCCGTCTCGAACTCCTTCTCGCGAAGCAGTTCGTCGAGAAACGCCTGCCTTTGCTCGAGAGGGAGGAGAAGGTTCTCTCTCCATGTCCTCCTCGTCTTGCGCGTTACTTTCCTTGCAACGAGTTCAAGCTCGCGTGCATCCGATAGCTGGCGATATGTCACGAAGTCAGTCTCCTCACCCATATGGGCAAGCGCGTTTTGTCTCGTAACGTCTTCGGGTACTTGCCATTGGTGTGGCAAGCGCCCGCTATACTCGAGTCCATAGCGTGCTTGCTGGTAATGGAGGTCAATTCGCGCAAAGAGATGGCCTGTTAGATTCCGCGCGAGCTCGTCATAGCGGATCTGGTCGTTGAGCGTTGCATGAACGCAGCCATATCCCGACATGGGCCGTGGCCGGGAGAGGGCGATTTCGAGTTCTGACTCCATTGGAGATGCCGAGCCGTTTCGTACTTGCCGCAGAAGTCGACATGACCTTCTGGCTCCACGAATGCCTATCTCTGCAGCTGAGGAGAAGTAGGCCTCCAATTCTTGTGTACTCGCGAGGGGGGGACGCTCGACAATGCCGTCTTCCGCAGATTCGTCAAGCGAAAAAGTTCCTGTGAAACGATATGCGAGTTTGAGCCAGGAGCATTCGTCTAGTGCCAACGAAAGCTGTAGCAAAGAGAGGGCGGGGGAGGCGATGAAGATGCCCCCTCTTCCCCGAAGAAATGAGCCAGAAGGGAATAGTGGGTGGCCACGGTGATACCGCAGGGGTGAGCGCGGATCTCTCGAGGCATCTCGCGGAACAATAACGTCCAGCCCCCTGTCAGTGAGACCGTATTCCGAAAGGTCGTGCGAGATGATCTCGGTACGACTTCTGGATGCCTGTGAGAGCAGCACCACGTTGGATGGAAGGAAATCCTTGAATCCCCTGCGGGCGTTTCTCTCTGCCAAAACGGCGGCGGTTTGGAATCCTAGAAATAAAAGGCTCACGGGTTGCACCTCCTCCTTATTGGAATCTAATGAGGGGAGAGTGCCACATGCTGCTTGCACGCTTCTTGCAAAGAGCGAGCACCCTTCTTGCCGATAGCCGTCACGCCACTTGACTGTATCCATATTTGCGCAGGTAAAAGCTGGTGGTTTTGGCGCGGGTTAAAAAAATGACTCTTCGCAAGAATGCGTCGAGTGTTTTTTGAGATAGGTGCTGGGGGCTGAGAGGCGATCCCTTGGTGGGATGTCGCCGGTAGCTTCCATCTGTTGCAATTTGAGTCGAAACAGCTTCTCCGGCGACTTTTTGTCGCCGGAGAGTGTCTGCTGTTGCATTTCTCGCCAAATAAGCCCTTCCGGCGATGACATGCCAATCTGTTGTCGGAGTGCTTACTCCTCCGTCGCAGTCGTGCGCTCGGGGACGCGGAGCATCACCACGAAGCCAATGATGAAGAGCACCACAATCGAAAGCACTCCCAGTGAGCTGTTGCCAGTTGCCGCCGTCATGGTGCCAACGATGAAGGTGCCGAGAATGGCGGCGTACTTGCCAAAGATGTCGAAGAACCCAAAGTACTCGTTGGCGTGCTCCTTGGGGCAGAGCTTGCCAAACTCAGACCTCGAGAGCGCCTGCAGGCCGCCCTGGAAGAGACCAACCATGATGGCCAGAATCCAGAACTCGACGGCAGTGCGCAGGAAGAACGCGGCGAACAGCGTGATGAAGGTATAGCCGGCAATGCCAACCAGAATCATCGTACGGGTACCAAGCTTGTGCCCAAGTCGCCCGTATGCGATAGCCGAGGGAAACGCCACGAACTGCGTGACGAGAAGCGCCAGCACCAGCTGCGTTCCGTCGATACCAAGGTCTGCCCCGTACGAGGTGGAAAGCTTGATGATGGTGTGCACGCCGTCGATGTAGAAGAAGTACGCAATGATGTAATTTCTGATGGACGGGTCACGCCAGATGCGCTTGGCGGTGGCGCCAATACCACGCACGGCGTTGGCAAGGGCGTGCTCCTCGCGCGGCTTGTAGTGGGTCTGCTCCACGTTCTTGAGCATGGGGATCGTGAACGCCACCCACCATGCCGCCGTGATCAGAAAAGAAATCTGCATGGCCGCCTGAAGGCTCATGCCAAACGGTCTCACCAGCACAAAGGCGAGACAAGCGAGAAACGGCACGCAGCTGCCGATGTAGCCCCATGCGTATCCGTTGCTCGAGACGTCGTCCATACGGTCGTCGGTTGTGGCGTCAACAAGCAGCGCGTCATAGAACACGAACGACGTGTTGAGCGCTACGGAAGAGATCACGTAGATGACGAGAAACGCCATCGCACTGGTGGGGAAGCCCATCGCCACGCAGGCCACGGCTCCCGTTCCCACGGAGCCAATGATGAACTTCTTCTTCATGCCCTGCTGGTCGGCAACTGAGCCCAGTATGGGCATGAGCAGGGCGATGACCAGCGATGCTACGGTCTCCGCATAGCTCCAGGCGACAAGGGCCGGCCCATCTGCTAGCGACTTGAAGTAGATGGGAATGACACTCGTGGCGAGAAGCACCAGCGCAGAGTTGCCCACGTCGTACATGACCCAGCTCTTCTCGGCCTTCGTCATTTTGAAAGACATCGTGATCCTCTCTGTAGGAATGACTCGCCCGCATTCATACAACTCAACACGTTATCGTTTGCTTGCCGGTAGAATTCATCGCTTTTGTCAGGATTATGTAATGGCTTAGGCACAGTTGTTGGCACGCGGCGCCGTCTGGATGTGTTGCTGCCGCGGACGCACGCAACCTGGCGGCGGGCGGCTGCGGGTGGAGGGTGCCCTTTGCGCCGCTGTCCGTCTGGTGCGCCCAAGATGGGGCATAATTGCGATTCGAGGGTACTGCGCTTCTCGCATGCCCTTTGGAACCAGAAAGGGGCCAAGATGCCAGACATTCTCACGCACGACTTCTTTGCTCGCGACGTTGCCGATCGCGCGAAGGCCGAGCTTCCCCTGGCGACCTTGGACGAGCGTGACGCCTTCCTTCTGGGGAGCCAGGGTCCAGACCCGCTTTTCTACATCAAGCTCTATCCCCTTATGGCCAAATGGGCGCAGTTGGGAAGTCTTATGCACGACAAGCGACCTGCCAGTCTCCTCGCGGCCATGCGTGAGGCCGTCGATCGCCTGCCCAAGCGCGAGAAGGACGTTGGTGCCGCATACCTTGCGGGATTCTCGTGCCATTGGCTTCTTGACTCGACGGTCCATCCCTTTGTGAATGCTTGGGCGCGCTCTCTCACGCATGCAGGCGTTCCCGGGCTTGGCCCCGAGTGTGCGGGAAAGGTTCACATGGAGGTGGAGCGCGACCTCGACGAGGCGGTGCTCTATCGAAAGACTGCCAAGACCATTGCGGAATACAGGCCGTTTGCGAATACCCTCCACGCCTCTCGCCAAGTGCTTGCCATCATCGACAAGATCTATTTCTACGCAGCCCTATGGACATATGACAAGCCCGTCGATCCCACCACGTTCTCCGCTTCGGTGAGCTGCTACCGCACCATGCTGCGCCTGCTTTACGCCACGCGCGACCAGCATCGCAGCGTGATTGCCTCCCTCGAGCGCGCGGTCACCGGCGCCCCGTACTCAACCTACAGCGCGCTCTCACACCGCGTGCGCGCGTCTGCTTCCTCGGAGTTTGACAACGCCGAGCACCGCGCATGGACCAATCCCGAGACGGGTGCCGTGAGCAGGGATTCATTTGAGGATCTTTACGACCGCGCGCTAGACCGTGCACCTTCGGTGGTATCTGCAGTTCTCTCACGTGACTTTGGCGACGACGCCTCCCGCGCACTCACGGGCGACCTCAACTTTGAGGGGGCGCCTGCTGCCTCGGACGCCCCGGTGGCGTAGGACGGGGGCCTAGCGTCTTGACGAGCGAGGCCACGCGCCATGTGATGCAGGCGAACAAGAGCAAGGACACAAAGCCCGAGTTGCTTGTGCGTGCGCGCCTGCGCGAGGCCGGCTACACCGGCTATCGACTGCACTGGAAGAAGGCGCCGGGGAAGCCCGATATATGCTTTCCCGGCAGGCGCGTCGCCATCTTTGTGAACGGCTGCTTCTGGCATCGATGCCCCCACTGCGCCCTGCCGCTTCCCAAATCAAACGTGGAGTTTTGGAGGGCGAAGTTCGAACGCAACCGCGCCCGCGACGCGCGCGACAATGCACTGCTGGTAAAAGACGGTTGGACAGTCCTCGTGGTGTGGGAGTGCATGCTCAAGAAGGAGCGCCTCGAGCCCACCATGCAGGAGGTTCTCCGCGAGCTTGACCGTGCGAGTGGGGAGGGTCCCCACATTGCGCGCGTGGTCGAGATTGGCTCGCCTCACCCTTGGAAGCTTCGCCGAGAGCGGCAAAAGCTACGTTCACGGCATACTTTGCGTTAAATCAGCCGCAGGTCTAAGCTGGTATCCGTGGCCAACGATAGGGGGTGTTGCCATGTCGACATACGTCTTTTCTGATGTCCACGGACACCGAGCAACGCTCGAGCGCGTGTTTGAGCGCGTGTCTCCGGGCTCAGATGACGTCGTGTTCTGCCTGGGGGACATGATCGATCGCGGGCCGGATCCTGTCGGCGTCATGCGGTTTACGCGCTCGCTCCCCAACGTGCACGTGCTCAAGGGCAACCACGAGGACCTCATGCTCGATGCGTTCGACCATGTAGACGATGTTGTGTCTCAGGCAAATTGGGCGATCAACGGCGGCATGGCCACGCTCTCGAGCCTTCGGGGCCTCTCGGATGATGAGGCGAGCGAACTCGTGGAGTGGGTGCGCGGACTTCCCCTCTCGGCTCATGTTGAGGTGTCGGGCCGTCAGTACATCATGGCTCACGCAGGCATTAGGCCGGGAGGGCCTCTGCCTGCGGATGGCGCGTGGGACGATGCCGCAATCGATGGGCTTCTTGCCGCGCAGATCCCCGATGACCTGCTGTGGATTCGCGATGAGTTCTGGTCGGTGCCAACAGGGCTTCTCAACGAGAGGGGAGAGGGGCCTATTGTCGTGGCGGGCCACACCCCAACGCCCTACCTTGCGTCCATGACCGACGACTTTGACCGGCCGGTGAGGAACTCTGACGGTATTGCGCAGATGGTGCGCGTTGGCGCGTGCGATGCTACCGGTGGCGTGGCGGATCGCTGGGACATCGATTCCGGTGCCGCCGGGGGTGCCGACTTTGGCCAGGTCACGGTTATGCGCCTGGACGACGGCGAGGAGTTCGCGGAGCCAATTCGCGATGGCGAGTAGCGCACACCAAGGCGAGACTGGCCGGTCCTCTCAGCTCGTCGTTCACCCGCTAGAGCCAATATTTGATGAGAATAGCCGCGTCTTGGTACTTGGCACCATGCCCAGTCCCAAGTCGCGCGAAGTGTGTTTCTACTACGGTAACCCCCAGAACCGCTTCTGGCGCGTTATGGCGGCCCTGTGGGATGAGCCGCTTCCCGAGGAAAACGACGACCGCAGAGACCTGTGCCTGCGTCACCACGTTGCGCTCTGGGACGTGCTCGCGAGCTGTACAATCACTGGCGCGAGCGACGCCTCCATTCGAGACCCCGTCCCCAACGACGTGGGACGGATTCTCTCGGCAGCGCCCATCTCGTGCGTTTTTTGCACCGGTGGAACCGCAACCCGGATCTACCGGCGGCTTGTCGAGCCAACATGTGGCATGCCGTGCGTGGGGCTCCCCTCGACCAGCCCGGCAAACGCAAGGATGCGCCTCGACGACCTTATCGCCGCCTACGAACCGCTCCGCCGTGCGGCAAACGAGGAGTAGTGCGGGGGTCTGTGTGCGGATATCCTTCCGCCGACGCTTGGGGATGCGTTTTCGTATTGCGCCTGAGGCTTTCCTCTCCCAGCGCCCACGCGGTCTCGGTTTCTGCCACAATAGATGCCCAAAACATCAATCGCAGCGCACACAACGTGGCTGAATCGCAGAGAGGCGACGTGCGATGAGCGTCAGTGAACTCATGGACGAGAAGGATATGGCCGAGTTGCTCGTGAGCGTTCCCGTCGAGGGACTGCTTCACGGCGCGGTGTGGGCAGAGCCCTTGGGCCATGGGTGGATCCACCCATGGCGCTTTGCAAAGAGCCAGCTCAAGGCCATAGGGAGTTGCCGTGCGTGGCACCCTGGCCTCTATCGTGCCATGGCCGCTTGCGCGTCGGGGATCACCGTGGAGTTCGAGACAGATTCCTCGGCCATCGTGCTTGAGGCCCGCGTGGAAGAATTCCCGCGCGGCTCGCGCGAGGTTCTCACCGAGGTGGCCGAGTGCGCTTTCGCCCCGGACGGCCCCCTCGACGGCTTCTCGTGCGATGTCGACGGCAGGCACCTGCCCTGCGTGCTTCCCGAGGAGAACCGTGACGGCGTCACGCGCGTTGAATTTGCGCTCGACGACCCCGGCGAGGCGCCCGAGAGCAGCCTTCAGCGCCTTCCCGGCATGGGGCGTCACCATCACGTGCGCGTGTGGCTTCCGTGCCTGACCAGCTGCGACCTGCGGTGCGTTGTTGGCGACGGCAACGTGATCGAGCCGGTGGCGTCGCGCGACCAGCTTCTTGTGATAGGTGACTCCATCGCGCAGGGCTTCGTTTCGGGGGACCCCGCGCACAACTGGCCGGCCCTTCTCGCTACTAAGCTTGGTTTGGACGTGCTCAACCAGGGGATTGGTGGGCAGGTGTTTCTCCCCGGCTCAACCGTGGGGCTTGTCGATGAGGCCTCGCCTTCGGCCGTGGTGGTAGAGCTGGGCGAGAACTACCGCTACGAGCCCTGCCAGAAGATGCGCATCTCGCGCGACATCCGCACGAGCCTCTTCGAGGTTGCGGAGGCGTGGCCCGAGGCATCCGTATGGACCCTGACCCCGCTTTGGCACCTGGACGAGACCCACCCAACGCACCGTGGCAGCTGCTTTGCCGTGGTGCCCGACCTTATCCGCAGCGCCGTTGCTGCAAACCCCGGCATGCACCTGGTGGAGGGGTCGCGCCTTTTGCAGGCGAGCCCCGTCCTCATGGCCGACGGCTACGAGCATCCCAACGCAGACGGCTCGGCAACTATCGCAGAGCGCCTTGCCTACATCATGAACACCCTGGCGGAGCCGGCCGAGACGCGTAGGGCACGTGCCATCGACCTTCTCTCCAAGGGGCCGCGCGAGGCGTTTCCCATCCTGGAGTGCGCTCGTCGTGGGATTGGCGAGGTCCTCGTCGCCGAGAAGGGCGCGTGCCTCTTGGAGGTGCCGCGGCACGGGACCTTTGTGTGGGGCACCTCGAGGAAGGCCGTTCGTGAGGCACTGGACGTCTTTGCGTCCCGTGACCTTGTGTGCGCACTTGGCGCCGCGCCGGTGTACGATGTTCGCCGCGACCTTGGCCTCACCGAAGACGCGCCCTGCAACATGGTGATCTACGAGAAGAAGACTCGCCTCGAGGTGGATCCCTCACTTGATATCCGCACGCTCACGCCCGCATACGCCGAGCTTGTGGCCTCGCACTACTCGCATCCCGAGTACCTGGCTCCCGGCGAGCTGGAGGACATTCTCGCCCGCGGCCTTGTGTTGGGCGGCTTTGAGGCGGGACGTCTCTGCGCCTTTATCGGCGAGCATCCCGAGGGCGCGATTGGCATGCTCGAGGTCTTTCCCGAGCAGCGCCGCCGCGGGTGGGCCACCGCGCTTGAGTCTGCGAAGATCAACGAGCAACTAGACCGAGGGCTCGTTCCGTGGGGCGAGGTGTGGCCCGACAACCAGGCGTCCATTGCCCTACAGGAGAAGCTTGGGCTTACGGTGTATCCCGAGAAGGGCATGCACTTCCTGAGCCGAGCGTAGGCTTTTCGTCTACTCCGGGCGGGTATTGCCCAATATCAACCTCCTGCCGTGCGAGTGTACAAAGACCTGACATGTTGTGTGCAGAATCAGTGATGCTGCATCCGAGCGTCTACAATCGGGCAGCTATCTATTGGATAGCTCTTTACAGACATATTCGCATCGCTCGCCGAAATGTCGCGCTCCGACCTCGGCGATCAGGAAGTGACACATATGACTAGCCTTCATGGACGCGAACTTGAGGATGAGTTCCTGTCGACTGCGCGCGAGCTTGCCGGTGACGTTGAGAGCAGGGAGGCTGGTGACCGCTACCTTCTCACCACGCATGCCCTCTATCACGGGGGACCGGTTTCTTGGGCAATGACCCCCAAGATTTTTGACGCAGCCCAGGTTGACATCCTGCGCGACGCTGCCGAGACCATGGGTCGCATCATGGACAAGATTACGGCGGAGTACCTGCGCAACCCCGATTTCCGTAAGCTCTTCCACCTCTCCCCACAGCTCGAGGAGCTCACGCTCATTCCCACCGGCTATGAGCAGATGATTCCCATTGCCCGCGTGGACATCTTCTTCAACGAGGAGACTGGCGACTACCAGTTCTGCGAGCTCAACACCGATGGCTCGGCTGGCATGACCACAACCGTTGAGGTCACTCGTGCCATCCAGGCAACCCAGACCTACCGCAAGTTCGCCGAGAAGCACCCCTCGATTACGACGTACGACCTGGTGGGCGAGGCAATCGATGCCATCAGGGAGACGTACGTGAGTTGGGCGAACGCTGACCGCTTTGGCAGCGCTTCGGACCACCCTTCGCTGTGCATCGTTGACTACTCCGAGAGCGCGTCGACCGACGAGCTTGAGGACTTCCTCTGGCGTCTCTCCGACAAGGGGTTCTACGCGCAGTTCTGCGACATCCGCGACCTGCGGATTGAGCACGTTGCCGGACACGACCTCCTCATGGTGCCCGGCGGCCCCGTTGCCTGCGTGTACCGTCGTGCCGTCACGTCCGAGATTGCCGAGAAGCCCTGCGCCGGCGCCGACGCACTGGCCGAGGCCGCACGTCGTGGTCTTGCCTGCGTTATCGGCGGCTACAGGACCTGGCCCTGCGCCACGAAGACGGTCTTCGCCGTCATGCGCTCGCAGGCGGTTGACGGTATTCTCACGCCCGAGGAGCAAGCCTTCATCGAGGCGCACGTCCCCGAGACCGTGTTGCTTGATGCCAATTCGGACCTCTCGCCCTATGCCAAGAAGGACCGCTGGATCGTGAAGCCTGCGGGTGGCTACAACGCCGTTGGCGTGGTTGCTGGACTCGACTGCGAGACGCAGGAGGAATGGGAGCGCGCTCTTGCTGCGTGTGCCAAGAGTGGTGGCGTGGTGCAGGCGTATGCGCCGCAGTACCGCACGCCCACCCTGCGCGGCGGTGTGCTCAAGCCCGGCGAGGATCCCCTTGCGGCACCGGAGATGAGCAACATGGAGGGCCTCTTCCTCTTCAACGGCAAGTTCGGCGGCGTCTTCACCCGTTGCGGCAAGGGCAACGTCATTGGCGAGTGGACGCATCGCCTCAACATGGGCTGCCTCGTCGTGGAGTAGGCGGTAGCTCCTTTGGGTACGTTTTCAGGCGCGTGGCGTGTCGCCGGAACGCCCCTTTTGACGCAATTTGCAACATACGGCGCCCTCCGGCGATTATTTGTCGCCGGAGGGCGCTAGATGATGCATATTGCAACAAATTTGTCCCTCCGGCGACTTGGTCCCCGGAGGGGTGTTGCGGCTTGGTCCGCCGGGGGCGCCCTGGCGGCCCTAAATACTGTCGCGTCTCCTTGCTAGAATCTGCCTCGATCAACACGATGCCAGGAGGCAGCCATGGAAGTTACCAACAAGCTTGCGCCCCACCTCACGGGGCAGCTCTCACCAAGGGCCGAGAAGGCCGTCGCCAACCGTCGCGCAAGCGGTGAGCTCTCGCCGTTTGCCACGCCAAGCTCTGCGGCGTTGCGTCGCGACAAGACCGAGCGCGACCAGGAGAGCGCCCTGCGCCCGGCGTTTGTGCGCGACTCCGAGAAGATCATGCACATGTCCGCGTACAACCGCCTAGCAGGGAAGACCCAAGTCTTCTCGTTTCGCGCGGACGACGACCTGGCGCGGCGCGGCCTGCACGTTCAGCTCGTTGCCCGAGTCGCGCGGGACATCGGCGCCGCGCTGGGGCTCAACCTCGACCTCATCGAGGCCATCGCGCTGGGGCACGACATTGGCCACACCCCGTTTGGCCATGCCGGCGAGCGCTTCCTGAACGACGTCTACCACGCGCACACCGGCCGCTTCTTTGCCCACAACGTGCAGAGCGTGCGCGTGCTCGACGTGACGTACGGGAGAAACCTTGCCCTCCAGACCCTGGATGGCGTGATTTGCCACAACGGAGAGTTCGAGCAGCAGGTCTTCGAGACGAGCGACCTCGCCAGCTTTGGGGAGTTCGACCTCGGGGTCGAGGAGTGCTGGGAGAAGGGCGGTCCCGCCATCGCGCACCTGCGCCCCATGACGCTCGAGGGCTGCGTGGTTCGCGTCTCTGACATCATCGCCTACGTGGGCAAAGACCGCCAGGACGCCATCCGTGCGGGCCTATGCACCGAGAAGAGCTTTGACGACGGGCTCGGCGGGGCGTACAACGCATGGGCGCTTGGGGCATTTGTGGCGGACTTGGTCGAGAACAGCCTGGACAAACCGCGCATCGAAATGAGCGAGGAGGGCTTCGCGGAGATGCGCCGGGCAAAGCGCGAGAACTACGAGAAGATCTATGGCGCATCCGAGGTCAACGGTGACTTCTCGCGCGGCGTCTCGGAGCTCTTCTCGATGCTGTATGAGCACGAGCTCGCGGCGCTGCGAGCGGGCGACGAGTCCTCCGCGATTTTCCGGCACCACATCGAGCCGCTCGGCCGGCACCTTGCGCCGTATGGCCGTACCTACGATTGGGAGAAGGACCCAGACCTCGCGGTGGTCGATTTCATCTCGTCCATGACGGACGACTACTTCATGGCCACGTGCTCAGAGCTCTTTCCCCAGGCTCGCGAGCTCTTCCCGCGACGTGGGTACTTCGAGGGGGTGCGGCCGTAGGGAGGGGGCTGGTGCGGGACTCTTTGTCGTCTCGGCAGGTCAAGCGCCAGCCATACTCAGCGATGGTCGGCCTCGAGCAACCAATCTCGTGCGTCCTCAATGCGAATTCCGGTTTCGGTGACACCTTCGTGGAGCCGGTCAAGCGTGAGCACGAGTTTGGGGAATGAATCGCCCAGCTCGTTCAGTGGAGCGAGCTCACGCTTGCGGGTCTGAGGCGATGAGAGGTCCTCGGAAACCTGGATATAGAGTTTGTCGGCGCCCCGCCTGCAAACAAAGTCAATCTCTCCGCCGGTGGTCTTTCCAACGGAAACATCCCAGCTGCGTCGCAGCAGCTCAAGATAGACAACGTTTTCCAGCTGGAATCCCGTATCGAGATTGGAGAAGCCGCTCGCAAGATTCCGTAGCCCCGTGTCTACCGGATAGTACTTGCGCCTTGGGTTGAGAAGTGTCTTCTCGGACAGGCTATCCTGAGTGGCGCTGTAGAGTATAAGGGCATCCTCAAGCGCGCCAAGGTAGGCATCGATGGTAGTAACGTGAACTTTCATTCCATTCGAGACAAGGTAGTTGCGCACAGAGTTGGTGGAGAAGAGGTTTCCCGATGTGCGGAAGAGATAACGGCACAGCCTGTCAAGCAGCGGGTAGTCTCGCACGCCGGTGCGCAATGCCACGTCATTCATGATGACCGTGTCATAGACCGACGAAAGGACCGTTCGGATGGCATCCTCGTTTCTGTTTCTCAGGGAAAAAAGGACTGGCATCCCTCCATACAGCTGGTAGGAGGGGTATGCGTCATCAACGCTGTTTTCTGTGCCATCGAGCTCGCTCTTGAAAACGCGGTATTCGGAAAACGAAAGTGGCCAGATGGGGATGCGGACATACCTGCCAGATAGCAGTGTGCCAAGCTCGCCCGAGAGAAGAAAGGCGTTAGAACCCGTCACGACAATTTCGCAGCCGGGTACGGTCTGCAGTTGACGGACAACCCTCTCCCAGCCCTCTACCTCTTGCACCTCGTCTAAGAGTACGTAGCGGTGACATGTTGGATTCGACTGGTCGAGCGCTTGAGAGAGCGTTTCCTTGAGGTACGCTGCATCAGCATGCTCGGGACGCAGCCACTGGGACTGGTCATAGACGATTACGTTTTCTTGAGGCACGCCCTTGTTGAGTAGGGCGTTTCCATAGGTTGCAAGGATTGACGACTTGCCGCACCGACGAACTCCCTGGAGAACACGGATGAGACCGGATTCTTCCCATTTCTCGAGCTCTTCGAGATACGCTTTGCGCGGAATGAGTCCTTGTGCGAAGCCCATGCTGCTCCTCTCTTCACTGTAGTGGAGATTATAGCGCATATTTAGCTATAGTTTTCACTATAGTGAAGATATTGCCCGCTGAGAGGTCAAACACGTCACTACAGTGAAGACTTCTGTGCCGCTCTCGCTTCCGCGCCGTGCTCGCGCGCGGCGTCCACGAAGGCGCTAAAGAGCTGCGGCTGGGTGCGGAGCTTCTCGGGATGCCACTGCACGCCGAGGAAGAAGGTCTTCTCGTCAAACTCGAGGCCCTCTGGAGTGCCGTCCTCGGCCCATGCCACGACGTGCCCCTTTGGTGCCTGTGTGCAGATGGCCTCGTGGTGGAGCGAGTTGACCTCGCCGGAGGTGAACCCGAGGATTCTGGCCAGGCGGCTCGTCTCGGATATGCGTATGTGGTGGACGGGGGAGTCCGGTGAGTCTCCTCGCCTGTGGGGGATGGTCTTGGTGGGGTAGTCCTTGATGTCGCGCACGAGCGTGCCGCCAAGGGTCACGTTCATGACCTGCATGCCGCGGCAGATGCCAAGCACCGGTACGTCGGCGTCCCAGCATGCGCGCATGAGCGCCCACTCAAAGTCGTCGCGTGCGGGGCAGGTGAGCGAGATGGGCGAGTGGCTTTCCGGCGCGTAGGCATGGCCGTCAAAGGCGTCATCTGCAATGTCGCCGCCGCCAGTGAAAAGGATGCCGTCGAGACGACAAACGATGTCCGGGACAAGGGACGTTGCGTCGAAGCCAAACGGGATGGCATAGGGGAGGGCAACAGGGATGCCGCCGGCGTCGGCCACTGACGCGGCGTAGTGGTCGTCGGTCATGGTCCAGTTTGGGTTCTCCGGGTCTTCCCTCGGCCGGGACGTGATTCCGATGAGCGGCCTTGTGGCGGCTGCGATTGTCATGCTTCCTCCCCTGTGCGATGCTCCGGTGGAATACCTTAGCCGACAGGTGGCGGCTTCGCTGCCCACGACCGCCATTCCAGAAAAAACGAACGTGCGGCGAGAAGAACCTGGCGCCGAGAAAAGCCGTCTGCCGAGAAGAGAGAAACGGCCACGCCGCTACACATTCGCATCTGATTGTGTGACCCGCGCAGGACATCACAGATTCGGGTGACGAATGTGTTGCGGGTTGTCACACATTCGGCGTCAGCGACGCGCTGGCCGTCTCTGCCACGGCCCTAGGCTACAATCGCTTGCATGGATAACCTCTTCACGAACATAGAGCGCTACAAGCGCACGATGAACGCCCCTCTCGCCGCGCGCATGCGCCCGCAGACCCTCGATGAGTACGTGGGCCAGACGGAGACCGTTGGCCCCGGCAGCTGGCTGCGCACCGCGATAGAGCACGACACGCTCTCCTCGGTGATCCTCTACGGGCCGGCGGGCACGGGCAAGACAACGCTCGCTCGCATCATCGCCAACTCGACCCACGCGGAGTTCGTAGAGGTCTCGGCTGTCACGGGTACGGTCAAGGACCTTCGCCGCGAGATTGACGCCGCCGAGAACCGCCTGCTCTCCATGGGCCGCCGCACCATTCTTTTCGTGGACGAGATTCACCGCTTCAATCGCTCACAGCAGGACGCGCTGCTGCACGCCGTGGAGGACCGCACCGTGGTTCTGGTGGGGGCAACCACCGAGAACCCCTACTTCGAGGTGAACTCGGCGCTGCTATCGCGCTCGCGCGTGGTGGAGCTCGGGCCGCTCGACGACGATTCCATCCGCACCATCGTTCGCCGCGCCGTGACCTCGGAGTACGGCCTCAAGGGGGCCTTCGAGCTCGACGACGACGCCCTCGAGGAGATAGTGACCCTTGCCGGTGGAGACGGCCGCGCCTCTCTCACCTCACTCGAGCTTGCAAGCCAGATGGCCGCCCCGGCGGGTACCGCGACGCCGGAGAACCCCGTTCGCATCACGCGCGACCACGTGCTGGAGGCCAACCCACGTCACGGGCTGCCCTACGACAAGTCCGGCGACATGCACTACGACATCATCTCGGCCTTCATCAAGTCCATGCGCGGGAGCGACCCGGATGCAGCGCTCTACTGGCTGGCGCGCATGATCGACGCGGGGGAGGATCCCAAGTTCATCGCGCGGCGCATCTTCATCCTCGCCTCGGAGGATATTGGCAACGCCGACCCCCAGGCGCTTCTCGTTGCCGAGGCGGCGTTCAAGGCAACCGAGGTCATTGGCCTGCCTGAGTGTCGCATCAACCTTGCCCAGGCCGTGGAGTACATGGCACTGGCGCCTAAGTCGAACGCCGCCGAGGCGGGGATAGATGCCGCCCTGAAGGAGGTTCGCGAGGGGCCGCGCCGAGAGGTACCCAGCTACCTGCGCGATCGCCACCGCCCGGGCTCGGATGAGTACGGCCCCTACCTCTACCCCCACAACTATCCCACGGGCTGGGTGGAGCAGCGCTACCTGCCCGAGGGCCTCGAGCGCGGAGCGTTCTACCACCCAAGCCCCTGCGGGTGGGAGGCCTGGCGCATCGAGGCCACCGCGCGAGACCGGGCGGGGCTCAAGCCGCAGCAGACCGCTGGCGATGCTGGCGAGAATGGCGTCCCCTCGGATGCCGCCGGCGAGAATGGCGCGCCGAGCGGGGCGTAACCCTGTACCACTCGCCGCACCTCTCGACACCGTTTGGTCCTTCCGTCTGCCGTTTCAGGTTGCAGGACACGCCAGAATTTCGACAGGTTAGTACCTTTCCCCTCAATTGAGACGTCATCGATTTGTAATGACTCTCGAGCAAGGCGCACCGAATCACGATGCGCGGGATGGCCGGGATGGTCTCGGCCAGAGGGGAAGGAACCTAGCATGAAGAAGCAGGTACTGGTTGCGGGTCTGCTTGCCGCAATGCTCTGCATGCCGCTTGTGGCCTGCGGCGGCTCGTCGTCCTCTGCAAGCTCGTCGTCCTCCGCGACCACGAACAGCACGAGCACGACCTCGAGCTCCAGCTCGTCCAAGGACAGCTCCAGCTCCGAGTTCGACGCCAACAAGGCCTATGCCGGCCAGTGGCGCGGCTCCGTCGAGATCACCGGCCAGACTGTCTACGGCACCGCCGGCGGCAGCGAGCAGATGCTCGACGTGAACCTCTCCGATGACGGCACCTGCGAGGTCAAGCCCCTCGAGGCCCACGCCGACCTCCTGACCGACACCGGCACCTGGGAGGGCACCGAGGACCAGATCACGCTGCACCTCTCGTCCAAGGACATCACGCTCAAGGTCGTCGACAAGAACACCCTTGAGGGCACTGCCTCCGACTTTGGCATCGCCGACTTCGACACCATCAACTTCGACTTCTACGGCTAAGTGAGACAAAGGGAGTTTCCCTTTGTCTCATGGCGGGCCACGCGGTGGGCGTTGGGAGCGCCCTGACCGTAGGCCCCGGCTTCACGCGGGAATTGCCACGGCCGCATGGCCGTGCGGAGGGAAGGCTGCGGCCCCCTGTGGGAGGGGGACCGCACGACAAGAGGAGAAAGAATGGGAAACAACCTGACGCGCAGGAACTTCCTTGCTGGGTCGGCTGCCGCGGCGGCGCTCGCAGGGCTTGCGGGCTGCTCGACCGGGAGCACCCCGAGCACGGACAACGCAGCGAACAAGAAGGGCAACGGCTACACCGAGACGGCAACCGACTACGGTTACACCATCGTTGACAACGGCGATGGCAAGCAACTGTCCTACTCGCCAGACTCCGGTCTCAAGCTCATCGAGAAGGACGGCTACGCGTTCAAGGACTTCGAGGGCACTGGCGAGCTGGTTCCCTACGAGGACTGGCGCCTCTCCGCCGAGGAGCGCGCCGAAGATCTTGCCGGGCGTCTCTCCATCGAGCAGATTGCTGGCCTTATGTGCTTCTCTGGGCACCAGAGCAAGGTTGAGGACGATAGCTCGGTGACCGACGAGCAGAAGCAGTTCCTCGATGGCAACGTTCGTGCCGTCCTCAATGCTGCTTCCGCATACCCTGCGTTTAAGCAGGCTGCTTGGGCAAACAACATGCAGGCATATGTGGAGGCCTCGGAGAACAAGATTCCCATCAACTTCTCCTCGGATCCTCGTAACGGTAAGAACTGCGTGGATTGGCCTGGCAACCTCGCCCTTGCCGCCACGTTTGACCCCGAGGTCGCCAAGCGTGCCGGTGCTGGAATTGCTCACGACCTCCGTAGGATGGGCATCTCCATGTTCCTCGGCCCTCAGACCGACGTCGCATCTGACCCCCGCTGGACGCGCTTCTCCGGTACCTTTGGTGAGGATCCCGCACTTTCCCGCGATACCTGCAAGGCCTTCATCGACGGCATGCAGTCCACGACCGATGACAGTGGAAACGATGAAGGCTGGGGCAAGGACTCGGTTGCTGCCATGGTCAAGCACTGGCCGGCGGAGGCCCCCGGCGAGGGTGGCCGCGAGGGCCACAAGGATGGCGGAAAGTTTGCCGTGTATCCGGGCAAGAACTTCGAGGCATGCATGATCTCGTTCGTTGACGGTGCCTTCAAGCTTGACGGCAAGACCGGCTGCGCCTCCTCCATCATGACCTCCTACACCATCGCCTTTGACGAGGACAACGAGTACGGCGAGCTGGTTGGCTCCGGCTTCTCCAAGTACAAGGTCACCGAGCTTCTCCGCGATCGCTTTGGCTTTGCTGGCTCTGCGTGCACCGACTGGGGAGTCCTGAGCGATCCCAATGGAGGAGGTATTGCAACCTGCTGGGGTCTTGAGGACACAAATGTCTGGACGCCCGCAAAGCGCGCCTCGAAGTCTGTTTCCGTTGGCGTCGACCAGATGGGCGGCTGCAACGATCCCACACTGCTTGTCTCTGCTTATAACGACATGAAGGAAGAGCTTGGCGAAGAGCAGGCAGAGACTAACTTCAGAAACTCTGCCAAGCGTCTGCTTCTCAGCTACTTCAACACTGGCATCTTTGAGGATCCCTACATTGACGTTGACGCCACGCGCTCTGAGGTCGACAAGGGCGATGATGCTACTAAGGAAGAGGCTCTTACGGACCAGGTCAAGGGCATCGTAATGCTCAAGAACCACGGCAATGTTATCAAGGCAGGTTCTGAGAGCGCCAAGCCCAAGGTTTACGTCCCCATGCGCTTCTCGAAGTCGTACCGCGCTGCCGGCTTCATGGGCGGATGGTCGGAGACCTCGTCGGCGTGCGAGCTTCCGCTGTCTGATGGAACGCTCAAGAAGTACTTCGACGTTGTTACCGATACGCTTGCCGATACTCTCACCGGTCCCGTTAACGAGAAGACCGGTAATGCTACCCCCACGCTCGATGACCTTACTCGTCTTACCGCCGCTGACATCGCAGATGTCGACTACGTGCTTGTCTGTGCCAAGGCTCCCAGCAACGCCGACCCCAGGTCTTCGCAGGATGAGGATGGCAACTACGTGCCGCTCTCCCTGCAGTATCGTCCCTACACTGCGGACTCCGAGTACGTGCGTCAGACCTCGATTGCCGGCGACCCTGCTGATGGCTCCAAGTGGGCAGAGCATGAGTCTGCGAAGGGCGTCGAGATCGAGAACCGCAGCTACTACGGCCGCACCTCAATGATCACCAACGAGAACCAGCTCGACCAGATTCTCGATGCTGCCAAGCTCGCCAAGGAGGCCGGCAAGCCCTGCATCGTGATCCTCGACATCACGCAGCCCATGTGCGTCCATGAGTTCGAGCCCGAGGTCGACGCCATTCTCGTCTCTATGTCCGGTTCTACCGAGGCTGCCTGCAAGATCGTCGCCGGCCAGTCCGAGCCCTCCGGCCTGCTCCCCATGCAGATGCCAAGGGACATGGATGCCGTCGAGAAGCAGCTCGAGGACGTTCCTCGCGACATGGACTGCTACGTTGATGCCGATGGCAACGAGTACGACTTTGCCTTTGGTCTCAACTACTCGGGCAAGATTTCGGATGATCGCACGAAGAAGTACTACGTCGATCCTCTCACCGCACCCGAGGCTTAGTCCCACCTCCCCCTGCTCGGCCGCACTCTCCCGGCGGTCGGGCAGGCCCCTTATGAGACAAAGGGACAGTCCCTTTGTCTCATCTTTGAGGGGAAGCGCTATATGGGGACGCGTCATTCTTCCTCCAATCCCAGCGCGTCCCAGCGACCGGGGTCGGCCCTGTGCCGGCCCCGGTTCGTGCGTTTCTGCGTTGCAGGAGAGCGCGTCGTTATGGCGCGTTTCGCGGAAGCGGTGTGTCGCCGGAAGGCCGTTTTTGGCGGCATTTGCAACAAAACGCCCTCTCCGGCGATGCCGCCCCCCCGCCGCATCCCCTCCGCCCTCCGCGCCCCCGCAGCCCCATCCGCTATGATGTCGCACGGACAACATTCGCATCGCAGGTAGGGATCTAACGCATGAGCAACGGCACCTCCGGGTCCAAGGCGCATCGTCGCCGCGGGCTCTTCTCCAGTTTTCTCGGCTACTACGCTGGTCAGCTGCACCTCTTCATCGCAGATATCGTCTGCGCCATCACCGTAGCGGGAATCGACCTCGCCTTTCCGCAGATCCTCCGCACGCTCACGGGCGGCCTCTTCCGCCAGGGCCCGGAAGCCATCACGTCC
The DNA here is from genome assembly GCA_022648325.1 of Olsenella sp. Classification (GTDB taxonomy): domain Bacteria; phylum Actinomycetota; class Coriobacteriia; order Coriobacteriales; family Atopobiaceae; genus Tractidigestivibacter. Next base: position 98,904 of record JALCMG010000002.1, on the reverse strand, counting down.
GCCCTGGTCTACCTTCTCGTTGGCTTTGTCGTCATGTACGCCGTGCGCTTTGGGTGCCGCTACTTTGTGGCCTATTGGGGTCACGTCATGGGCGCGCGCATGGAGAGCCGCATGCGCGAGGATCTCTTCGACGCCTACGAGCGCATGAGCCTCTCGTTCTTTGATCGCAACAAGTCCGGCGACCTCATGAGCCGCCTGGTGAGCGACCTCTTCGACATCTCCGAGGCGGCCCATCACGGGCCGGAGTTCCTGCTCATCGGTGCCATCGAGGTCGTAGGCTCGTTTGTGATCCTCTCGTTTATCAACGTGCCGCTCACCGTCTGCCTGGGCGCGGCCCTCGCCGTCCTCGTTGTCTACAACCTGCGTGCAAACCTCAAGATGAAGGCGGTCTTTCGCGAGAACCGCGTGCGCATTGCCGATGTGAACTCGCGCCTTGAGGACGGCCTCGCCGGCGCACGGGTGGTCAAGAGCTTTGCCGCCGAGGACGTTGAGCGCGAGAAGTTCCGCGAGAGCAACGAGGCCTACCTCGACTCGAAGGTGTGCATGTACCGCGCCATGGGTCGCTACCAGGCCGGCATTGCCGCGCTCATGGGCATCCTCTACACGCTCATCGTGGTGATGGGCGGATGGCTCATCGCCCAGGGGCAGATGGAGGCCACCGACCTTGCCACCTACGCCCTCTACATCTCTCTCTTCACTACGCCCATCGAGAACATTCTCAACTTCACCGAGACCTTCCAGAAGGCCATCGCTGGCTTCCGCCGCTTCAAGGAGATGGTCGACTCCCAGCCCGAGATCGAGGACGTTCCCGGCGCTCCGGCGCTCAAGGTGACCGACGGCGCCATCTCGTACCACGACGTGCACTTCTCCTATGAAGACGGCGGGGACGCGGGCGAGAACCCCGAGGCCATCCGTGGTCTCAACCTGGACATGCGCCCTGGCGAGACCATTGCCCTGGTGGGCGCCTCTGGCGGCGGCAAATCCACCACCTGCGCGCTTCTCCCGCGCTTCTACGACGTGGACTCCGGCTCCATTACCATCGACGGGCAGGACGTGCGCTCGGTGACGCAGCGCAGCCTGCGCGAGGCCATCGGCATCGTGCAGCAGGAGGTCTACCTCTTTGACGGGACCATTGCCGAGAATATCGCCTACGGCAACCCGCGCGCGACCATGGCCCAGATCGAGGACGCTGCCGAGAAGGCCAACATCGCCGAGTTCATCGAGACGCTGCCCGACGGCTACGAGACCCAGGTGGGGGAGCGTGGCGCACGCCTCTCGGGCGGGCAAAAGCAGCGCATTGCCATTGCTCGCGTGTTTCTCAAGGACCCAAAGATCCTCATCCTGGATGAGGCGACCTCGGCTCTGGACAACGAGTCCGAGCACGCGGTGCAGGAGTCTCTCGCCGAGCTCTCCCAGGGGCGTACGACCATCGTGATTGCTCACCGCCTCTCGACCATCAAGGACGCCGACGAGATCGCGACCATCGATGGCGGGCGCGTGGTCGAGCGCGGGACGCACGAGGAACTTCTCGCTCGTGGCGGCACCTATGCGCGGTATTACCGCATGCAGTTTGAAGGCGCTCGCGCGTAGGGGCGTTTCTTGTCGGGCATCTGCGGTTTGCCGCGGGCGCCGTTCTTGGGGTTTCTCAGCTGAGAATTCCGATCGGTTAGCCACCCCTAACCAATCGGAATTTGCAGTTTTTCTCGGCTACCCACTCCATAACGATGCTCAATCTCGCCGACATTATCTCCGCCTGCTGCGCTCCTGGATGCCCAACAGGTGCCTGGCATGCGACCAAGTTCACCCAAACGGGTAGAATGTCGGCGTACGCGTGGTGCGTCGCGCCCTTGGATAGTTCCCGGGGGAGCGTCGCAGGAGAAGGGACACAAGATGAGTCCTCTGGACATCGCCCTCGTCGTTCTTGTCGCCGTGGCAATCTGGGCCGTGGTCGAGCTCGCGCTTACCATCCGCAAGGCGCGCGCCTCTGTCGACGAGGTTACTACCTCGGCAAACGAGACTATCGCGCAGGTGCAGCCCATTATCGCCAAGGTGGACGGCATGGTAGACGACCTCGACCCCGCCATGAAGCAGGTCAATCCGCTCCTCGTGAAGGCCGAGGCAACTATCGACGGTGCCACCCAGAGCCTTGACAGCCTGAACAACATCCTGGGCGACGTCTCCACGGTCACGGGTACCGCTTCGGCAGTGACCGATACGGTGAGCAAGGGCGTCGCGGGTGCTGCCGGTGCCGTTGCCGGCGCAGTCTCGAAGCTCGTTGGCAAGGGCGACGTCCCGCAGGCTCGTCTCGAGGACGCTGCGGGCAAGGAGAACGCTGAGGAGAGCCCCGCACCTGCTCAGCAGCACGCCACCGCGTACGTGACCTACGCGCCGGTCGAGGCCGAGACGCCCACGGAGGCCGAGAAGCCCGAGCCCGCCGCAGACCCCGCGACCGCCCCCGATAAGCAATCCCACAAGCCCAAGCATGCCGCGCCCGTCACCGCAGAGCAGGCCGCGGCAGATGGCGAGGAGAACAATGCCTAGCACCAGTATCGTTAAGCTCAGCGTTCCCGCTGAGGCGCGCTTTGCCCGGGCGGTTCGCATGACCGCCTCCAACCTCGCCGTCTGCTGCGACATGAGCGTCGACGACGTCGAGGACGTTCGCATGGCGGCCGAGGAGGGCTTCGTCTACGCCTGCGCAACCAAGCCTGCCACCTGCGACATCGTCTTTGGCCTCGAGCCAGACGGCATGACCGCCGACTTCTCGCTCGGCGACGAGGACCCCGACGAGGCCACCGACCCCACCGGCGAGCCCCAGCCCATCGACCTGGTCGAGGTGCTTCTCGGTGCCGTATGCGACGACTTCAACATCTCGGAGGACGGCCACACGCTGCACCTCTCCAAGAGAATGGGCGTGCAGCATGCCTAGCGCTAGCGCCGCAGACACGCAGGACACCACGCAGGCCTGCGAGACCGAGGAGGAGCGCGCCGCGCGCGAGGCGTCGGAGGCCCGCGCCGAGAGGGCCCGCCACCGCTCGCTCCACCGCACGCCTAAGGGCAAGGCCGCCTGGGACAAGGACCGCACGCGCGAACTCTTCCGCCAGTACAAGGCAACGGGAGACCCGGAGGTCCGCGACCAACTCATCGTGAGCCACCTCAACCTCGTCCGCTTCCTCGCGTCAAAGTTCAAGAACAGAGGAGAACCCCTCGACGACCTCATCCAGGTGGGGACCATCGGCCTCATCAAGGCAATCGACCGCTTTGACCCCTCGCGCGGCCTCGAGTTCACCACCTACGCCACGCCCACCATCCTGGGCGAGATAAAGCGCCACTTCCGCGACAAGGGCTGGTCGGTTCGTGTGCCGCGCCGGCTCCAGGAGCTCTCCGCCAAGGTCAACCAGGCAAACGACGAGCTTACCAACGAGCTCTCGCGCAGCCCCTCCGTCGAGGAGATCGCCAAGCGCGTGGGTGCGAGCGTGGACGACGTCCTGGAGGCCATGGAGTCCTCGAGCGCCTACAGCTCCGTGCCTCTCGAGGGTGGCGGCTCCTCGGACGATGACGACGCCCCTTCGGTCATCGACCACTACGCCACGGAGGACGAGAACCTCGCGGCGTCGGACGATCGCATCGTCCTCGAGGACGTCATCAGGGACTTCTCGCCGCGCGAGAAGGACGTCATCCGCATGCGCTTCTTCGAGGGGATGACGCAGGTCGAGATTGCCGAGCGCCTGGGCATCTCGCAGGTGCAGGTCTCGCGCCTCCTGCGACGCACGCTCCGGCGGGTGCAGGACAAGATCGACCCAGAGGGCCTTATGAGCAAGTAGCGCCACGAGCGGCGTCGGGAACGCAATCCCGGCGCCGCGCTTTTGTGTTGGCACCAAATGAACCGCCGGCCTTCCGCTTGCCGTCACTGGACTCTTCTGCCGCCAGCGGCCATCTCGTCACACCTTGCTACAATGAGTTGCCTGGCAAGGAGGGGAGCCGCCGGTGGGAAACAGGAACGCTGACGAGAAGTACGCAGCCTGGCGAAGGAGGCTGGTGGTCGCATGGGCGATCGTCGGCGCCATTGCGGTCTTCGTCCTCTGCGTGCTCGGTCTCTCTAAGGTCGGCGATGCCGTGGAGCTCCTGCTAATGGGCATCATCATCGGCTTCATCTGCAGCCCCATAACCAACGCGCTCGAGGACCAGCACGTCCCCAGGGCCCTTGCCGCGCTTGTCTCGCTTCTCGTGGTCTTGGTGGTCCTAGCCGCCGTGGTCGTGGTTCTCGGCGGTACCTTTGTCCAGCAGTCCGTCGAGGTGCTCCGACAGGTCCCAAGCTATGTGAAGAGCGTGCAGGACGCCCTCTCCAACTTCTGGGAAAGCTACGGTAGCTCTGACAACGAGCAGCTCCAGAGCATGGTGAACTCCGTAGTCCAGACCCTTTCGTCCGCCGGCAGCTCCATGGCCTCCGACACGGTGCGGCAGCTCTCGAACGGTGCCGTATCGGGGCTCTTCAACACCGTGGACAACCTCGTGAACTTCTTCCTCGCGCTAGTCCTTGCGTACTGGTTTGCCAAGGACTATCCCGTGATCGTGCGCGAGCTCGCTGTGATCGCCGGCCCCTCCCGCAAGGATGACATGACGCTGCTCCTCGCCGTGATGAGCCGCTCCATGGGCGGCTACATGCGCGGCCAGCTCATCTGCTCGATCATTAACGGCGTCTCCGTGTGGGTGGGGCTTGGGCTTCTCGGCCACCCCTACGCCGGCCTCGTTGCCATCATCACGTTCTTCATGCACTTTGTCCCCGTCATCGGTCCCTTTGTCTCGGCTGCCCTCGCGACGTTGCTAGCCCTCTTCGAGAGCCCCTGGCTCGCACTCTGGGCGCTTCTGGTGATGGTCGTTGCGGCAAACGTGACCGACAACGTCATCTCGCCGCTCATCATGCGTTCGGCGGTCAAGATTCATCCCGTCCTCTCGATTGTGGGCATTGTTATAGGCAACTGCCTGGGCGGCATAGTGGGCATGGTTCTTGCGATCCCGCTCACGGCGGCCACCCGCGGCGTCTTTGTCTACTACTTCGAGACCCGCACCCAGCGCCAGCTGGTCTCCGAGGACGGCGCCCTCTTCCAGAGCAGGCCCCACCGCGACCCTGCGGGCAATGTCGAGGCCGTCTTTGACGCCCTGGATGACGAGAAGTTCTTCGAGAGCACGCGCCTCGTGACCTCGTCTTCGTGGATAAGGGCGCGAAAAGCAGCAAAAAATGAAAGTAATGACCATGAAAACGCTGTGTGCGTGACCGATATGAGGGAAAATAGGAATGTTGCAACCAATAGGCAGGACGATGACGCGCCCGGCCACGTGGCCAAGCCCGCGGCGCCGTCCACTGACGAGGAGAAACATGAGCGCGTCTGACTACAAGACCATGACCACGGCAGAGATCCGTGAGGACTTCCTCAAGTTCTTCGAGGGCAAGGGCTGCAAGCTCTACCCGTCCTCCTCTCTCGTGCCGGATGACCCTTCGCTGCTTCTTGCCAACGCCGGCATGAACCAGTTCAAGGAGTACTACCAGGGCACCAAGACCATGAAGGAGATTGGTGCCTGCTCCTGCCAGAAGTGCCTGCGCACCAACGACATCGACAACATCGGAGACGCGCGTCACCTCTCGTTCTTCGAGATGCTGGGCAACTTCTCGTTTGGCGGCTACACCAAGGCCAACGCCATCGAGTGGGCCTACGAGTTCATCACCTCGCCCGAGCACCTGGGCCTCCCCAAGGACTGCCTCTACATGACCGTCTTCAAGGACGACGAGGAGGCCATCGAGCTCTGGCACAAGCAGGGCGTCCCCTACGACCACATCTCGCGCCTGGGCGAGGAGGACAACTTCTGGGCCGCCGGCCCCACCGGCCCCTGTGGTCCCTGCTCCGAGATCTACTTTGACCAGGGTCCCGAGTTCGAGGGCGAGAAGCCCGGCGACGACGGCGACCGCTACCTCGAGTTCTGGAACCTCGTCTTCACGCAGTACGACCGCCAGGAGGACGGCTCGATGCCCGAGCTGCCCCACCGCAACATCGACACCGGTATGGGCCTCGAGCGCATTGCGGCCATCATGCAGCACGGGGGCTCCAACTACGAGGGCGACATCCTTCGCACCCTCATCGGCGTGGGCGAGGGCCTTGCGGGCGTTCGCTACCACGTCTCTGCTGCAACCGACAAGAGCCTGCGCATTGTCGCCGACCACTCGCGCGCCGTCACGTTCATGATTGGCGACGGCATCCTGCCCTCCAACGAGGGCCGCGGCTACGTGCTTCGCCGCCTTCTCCGCCGTGCCGTCTACCACGGCCGTCTCATGGGCATCAAGGGGCAGTTCCTCACCACCTACGCCCACGAGGTCACGCGCCTTCTTGGCGACACCTACCCCGAGCTCGTCGAGCAGCAGGCCCTGATCGACGGCATCATCAACGCCGAAGAGGAGCGCTTTGGCGCGACCCTCGACAACGGCGAGGATCAGCTCAAGGCAGAGCTTTCGCGCCTTGGCGAGGGCGAGCCCCTCTCGGGCGACGTTGCCTTCACTCTGCACGACACCTACGGCTTCCCCATCGACCTCACCCGCGAGATTGCCGGCGCCGCTGGTCACTCGGTTGACATGGACGCCTTCGACGCGGCCATGGAGGCCCAACGCGAGCGCGCTCGCGCCACGGCCAACCGCGACGCCTGGGGCAAGGCCAACAACGTCTGGGTTGCCCTCTCCGACGGCCTTCCCGCGACCGAGTTCGACGGCTACGACCACGACGAGCTCACCGGCTGCGAGGTCGTTGCCATCGTGCGCGACGGCGAGTCCGTCCGCGAGGCCAAGACCGGCGACCAGGTTGAGATCGTGCTCGACCGTACGCCGTTCTACGGCGAGATGGGCGGCCAGGTGGGCGACACCGGCATCGTGGGCCCCGCTCGCGTCACCAACACGCTGCACCACGAGGGTGGCCTCGTGGGCCACGTGGCCGAGGTCACCGACGGTGCCGTCTCGGTGGGCGATGAGGTGACCGCTGTGGTCGACCACGGCCGACGCGAGCTTATCCGCCGCAACCACACGGCGACGCACCTGCTGGACGCCGCTCTCAAGAAGGTCCTCGGCGACCACGTGAGCCAGGCCGGCTCGCTTGTGGCCCCCGACCGCCTGCGCTTTGACTTCACCCACTTCGAGGCCATGGCCAAAGACGAGCTCGAGCGTGTCGAGGGCATGGTCAACGCCGAGATCTTTGCCGCCGAGCCCATCGTGACCGAGGTCATGGGCATCGACGAGGCCAAGGCCTCGGGTGCCGTGGCACTCTTTGGCGAGAAGTACGGCGAGCGCGTGCGCGTGGTCTCTACGGGCAACTCCGAGAAGCCCTTCTCGCGTGAGCTCTGCGGCGGCACCCACGCCCGCAACACCGCAGACCTTGGCCTGTTCAAGATCGTCTCCGAGAGCTCCGTGGGCTCTAACGCCCGCCGCATCGAGGCCGTGACCTCGATGGGTGCCATCGAGTACGTGGACGAGCGCCTGGCGCTCATGGACGAGGCTGCGGCCACGCTCAAGTGCCGTCCCGCCGACCTCCCCGAGCGCGTCTCCCAGATGCGCGACGAGCTGCGCGAGGCCAAGCACAACATCGGCGTGGCCAAGGGTTCTGCCTCGGGCGACGTCGTGGCGGCGGCCCTGCGCAACGCTAAGGATCTCGGCACCTATCGCTGCGTCTTCACCAAGCTCGATGGCGTCTCTGGCAAGGACCTGCGCTCCGTCTGGGACTCCGTCCGTGACGGCGCCAAGGGCGAGCCCGTCGCCTGCGTCGTGGCGTCCACCACGCCCGATGGCAAGGTGGCGCTGCTTGCCGCCGGCACCGAGACCGCAGTCTCCGCAGGCTTCTCCGCTGGTGACATCATCAAGCAGATCGCCGGCTTCGTGGGCGGCCGTGGCGGCGGTAGGCCCAACATGGCGCAGGCCGGCGGCCCAGACGCCTCGGGCATTGCCGCTGCGCTCGACGCCGCCAAGGCAGCCCTGGGGGCATAGGTGCGAGCCCTTGCGCTCGACATTGGGGAGACCCGCGTCGGCGTGGCGGTGAGCGACCCGCAGGGCCGCGTCGCCACGCCGGTGTGCGTGCTCCCGGCACCCGAGGTTTCCTCGATGGCGCGAAGCTTCCGTCGTGTGCTCGAGGATTGGGATCCCGACGTTCTTGTGTGCGGTCGTCCGCTCACGATGGCGGGGGAGGAGGGGCCGCAGGCCGAGCGGGTTCGCGCGGTTGCCGAGGACATCGCCGCGCAGGCGGGCCTCCCCCTCGAGTTTGAGGACGAGAGGCTCTCCTCTGCCGAGGCCAAGCGCATCCTGCGCGAGCAGGGGCTATCCGAGAAGTCCATGCGCGGCAAGGTAGATATGATTTCTGCGTCGCTCTTCCTGCAGGCCTGGCTTGACGCACGGCAGGCGGGACCCACGGTCTGAGAGGCTAACGATATGCCCATGAACAACCAGAACAACGAGATGCCCAAGCGCCGCGCGACCCACTTCCGCACGCCGGAGGAAGCGCAGCAGAGAACAAAGGCCACATCACGCAGGCCGGCCACAGCAGCGCCGGCAAAGCCTCGGCCCGCCGGTCACCCTGTTGCGGCGGGACGTTTAAGTGTGCCAACACCAGGCTCTACTGGCTCCATAGGGGGCACGACGAGCCATGTCTCTGCTCGTACGGCTGACGCCACCAGGCGCGCTGACTCCCAGGGCGGCAGGCGAAAGCGCGGAGGAAATGGTCGTGGTACGGGCTCCAAGGGTGTCGCTGTTGTCGTGGCCATTTTCGCCGGTGTGGCTGCCTTTGTTGCACTCTTCTTCACCCTAGTGCTCCCGCGGCTCACCAAGGGCTCCGACCCCAATAACGCGCAGGTGGCGGCGGGCCAGGAGGTTGAGGTCACAATCCCCGACGGCTCGACCACCTCAAGCATCGCGTCGATTCTTCAGGGCGCCGGGGTCATCTCCGACACCTCCTCCTTCCTCCAGGAGGTCCAGAAGCAAAACGTCGAGCAGAAGCTCAAGAGCGGGACGTACTCTCTGCTCACGGGCTCTTCTGTCACAAACGTCATTAACCAGCTCGTGGCAGGCCCCAACTCCACCGCTTCGACGCTGCAGGTTCCCGAGGGCTACACGATGGCCCAGATTGCCTCGCTTGTCGAGGAGAAGTTTGGCATCTCCTCAAGCGATTTCATGGCCCAGGCAAAGGCCTCGAACTATGTGGGCGACTATCCGTTTCTCTCCGAAGCCGCAAACGACTCTCTGGAGGGCTTCCTCTTCCCCAAGACCTACGACTTTGGTGGCCAGACCGTGACCGCAGACTCGGTCATACGGGCGATGCTTACCCAGTACCAGACTGAGGCTGCCACGCTCGACCTCGATAGCGCCCGTCAGGCGCTGGAGACGCGCTATAGCAGGTCATTCTCGAACTACGACGTGCTTACTATAGCCTCCATCATCGAGAAGGAAGCGCTCACCGACGACGACCGCCCGCTCATCTCGTCGGTCTTCTACAACCGCCTTGCGGCCGACATGGCGCTCCAGAGCGACGCGACGCTTGCCTACACGCTTGGCCGTGAGGTCACCGCAGACGACCTCACGCAGGACGACCCATATAACACCTATACCAACAAGGGCCTTACGCCCACGCCAATCTGCAACCCGGGCCTTGCCTCGCTCACGGCGGCGGCAAACCCCCAGGACACCAATTACTACTACTTCTTCATCACGAGCTCGGTTCACGCCTTCTCCGAGACGTACGAGCAGCACCAGCAGGTCATTGCCCAGAACTCGGGGGCGTGAGTGCAGTGGAGACAGGGACGCATGTCCTTTTCCGTGCCACGCGCTACGTGGCGTCTGTAGACCTCATCGACGTTGATTCGTTGGCTTCATCAGGCGTACGGCTGGTCCTTCTCGACCGCGACAACACCTGCGTCCCCAGGGACACCCACGTGGCACCGCCTGCCGTTAGGGCATGGCTCGAGCGCCTGCGCGAGGCAGACATCGCCACATGCCTGCTCTCCAACAACTTCCACTCGGGCGAGGTGGCTGCATCCGCGTGTGAGCTGGGGTGTCCCGTAGTCGACCACGCAATGAAGCCGGCGCCCTTCTCGGCATGGGTTGCCATGGCACGCATGGGCGTGGGGCCAGAGCAGACGGTCATCGTGGGCGACCAGATCTTCACTGACATCCTTGCCGGTAACCTTGCTGGCGTGCGCACCATCCTTGTGCGGCCACAGTCTCGCCGCGACCTCTGGTACACGCAGATCTTCCGCCTGGGAGAGTCGCTTGTCTTGCGCGGTGTCGAGTTTGAGGGCGAGGCTCCCGGTACGTCTGGCCGCAGTGACGGGTGATAGAATCAAGTGCGTCAGATACGTGCGCGGAAGCAGGGAAGAGCAAGTTGGGCGAGGGTTACGTCATCCACGAAGGTTGCGACCACATCTTCTTCGTGGGGTTTCTTGGCGCAGGCAAGTCCACCCTCGCGCGTAACCTGGGAAAGCTCTTCTGCCGGCCCTACGTTGACACCGACCAGCTGGTTGAGCGTGCCCTTGGCATGAGTGTGCGCGACGTGTTTGCCTCTCGTGGCGAGGCGAGCTTTCGCGACGAGGAGACAAAGGTCTTGGAGGGGCTCGCATCGCGAAAGTCCTTGCTGGTGAGCTGTGGCGGGGGAGTGGTCGAGAGGCCCGAGAACTGCGAGCTCATGCATCGCATGGGCGTGGTGGTCTATCTCGACGGGGACCTGTCTGACTCCCTGCGCCAGATGCGCTGCCCCGAGAGGCGCCCGGACCTGGGCGATGCCTCGCACGCGCGGGCGCTCTTCCGTCACCGTCGCCCGCTCTACCAGCAGATGGCCGACATCACCATCGACATTCGGAACAGGACCTTCGAGCAGGTGGCCAGCGAGTCCGGCCAGCTGCTCTGGGAGAGGGGGCTTTTGTGAGCGAGAACAGCCAGGACGACCAGCAGATTGAGGTCGAGAAGGACGCAGCGGCCGAGGCTACAACGGCAGAGCCCAAGCCCGAGGCCGCTGCCGATGTTCCCGTGCGCATTCGTGCGAAGCGCCAGTGGGTGAACCTCCGCGGGAACTCGCTCGATGCGCGAGTGGGCGATGACCTCATTGGCACCATGGGCAACGACCTGCGCGCCTATGTGGGCAAGCCCCGTGCGGCAGCGCTCGCAAGCGTTCCAGAAGCCCCGGCAGACGTGGTCGAGGCGATTCGCCGTGACCTCTCCGACGTTGGCTTCTTCGTGCACATGATCGACCTCCCGTCTGGACCGGAGGCCTCTTCGATCGCGGCCCTCGAGTCCGTGTTCGAGGGGATTGCAGAGATTGGCATGACTGGTGACGACATCGCCGTCGCCGTGGGCGGCGTGCGCGCCCTCTCTACGATGTCGTTTGCCTGCAAGTCATGGTGCGGCGGCTTGACGCTTGCCCAGGTTCCGCTTGACCCCGCGACCGCGCTTCTGGCGGGGGTCACACCGCTCGCGCTCGACCTGCCCGGCAAAAAAGACCGGATGGTTACGCAGGATGGCAGCGCCCGATACGTCTACTGCGACCTCGATGTTGTTGACGCTACGCGTACGGATGAGGCCGCGCTTCTTGCACGCGCCCTCTTCGCGGCAAGTGCCATGGCAGACTCCGACAAGACCTTTGGCCGCCTCTTCGACCGCGCCAACGATATCGCTGCACTCGACCGTGCCGTCATCTGCGACCAGATGGTGGACTGCATGAAGAGCCGTGGCAAGATCGTCTCGTCCACTTCGGTTGCCGTGCGCCAGTCCATCGACTACGGCACGACCTTTGTGCATGCCCTGCGCCCGTTGGTGGGGGAGGATGTGCCCTCCTCGACGCTTCTTGCCGAGGCCATGCGCTTCTCGGCGCGTCTCTCGGTGGCACAGGGCGGGCTCTCCATCGATGACATGCTCACACAGGACGAGCTGCTCGACCGTCTTGAGCTGGGCTACGTCGAGTGCGCGGTCGACCCCACTAGGATGGCGGCCGCCCTCAAAGCCGAGCGCTTCCGCCGTTCCAACAAGTTCATGCTTGAGCTCCCGCGCGCTCTGGGGCGCGTGCGCCTCGCTGCCGTTAAGGATGACCAGCTTGCCGAGCACACGACGGCTTGGTGCTCCTCGCGCTAACGCGTTTCTCGCCTACGATGCCCACCGCCTTGTGGTGGGCTACCCGTCGATACTGTCCGTTTTGTATGAGAGAGAAGAGAGAATCATGGCAGATGCACAAGCTTGCGCCGCTCGCGTTGAGAGGCTCCGGGCGCTCATGGCCGAGAGGGGCTATGACGCGGCGATTCTCCGCAACAACCCCGACCTTCGCTGGCTCACCGGCGCCGAGCGCACCTTCGACGACGAGGTTGCGCATACCGCATTTGTGACCGCCGATGGTCTGTGGCTCCACACCGACTCCCGTTACTTTGGCACCTTCCAGAACCGCCTTGGCGCGGACACCCCCTGGAAGCTCGACATGGACATCGTGAGCCCCGCCTGGTGGGCGGCCCAGCGCATCCGCGAGACCCGCTCGCGCGTCGTGGCCGTGGAGGACACCTGCGACCTCGCGTTCTTCGATGCCCTGGGGGAGGAGTGCGCCAAGGCATCCGTTGCCGCCCTCACTCCGCGCCTGCACGGCGACATCGCCGCGCTGCGTATTGTGAAGGACGCCGAGGAGGTCGAGCTCATGCGCCACGCGCAGTCGATCACCGACGCGGCCTTCGAGCACATCTGCGGCTACATCAAGCCCGGCCTCACCGAGCAGCAGGTACGTGCCGAGCTGGAGGGATGGATGCTCTCCAACGGGGCGGACTCGCTCTCCTTCGACTCGATCATCGCGTCTGGCCCCAACGGCGCGAACCCGCACGCTCAGCCGGGCGAGCGCGTGATCCAGCGCGGCGACATGATCGTGATGGACTATGGTGCCGGATATCACGACTACCACTCGGACATGACGCGCACGGTATGCGTGGGGGAGCCCAGCGACCTTCAGCGCAAGGTCTACGAGGCGACGCGTGCGGCAAACGAGGCCTGCGAGGCGGCCATCCACGCGGGTGTCACTGGGCGCGAGATCCACGAGCTTGCGCACAAGGTCATCTGCGAGGCGGACTTCCCGGAGTACTGCTTCGTGCACGGGCTTGGCCACGGCGTTGGTCTCGAGATTCACGAGCAGCCAATGTTCAACATGAGAAACGACAAGCCCATCCCTGCGGGCTCTGTGATTACCGTCGAGCCGGGCACGTACCTGCCCGGGCAGTTCGGCGTGCGCGTTGAGGACTTTGGCATCGTGACCGAGAATGGCTACGAGGTCTTCACCCAGTCGCCGCACGGTCTTGTGTGCATCCCCTGCTAGCGGAGTCTCGTACGCAAGCGCACCTGTAGCATCCAACGTACTTCTCGCCCTCCGGTGGCAGCGCCCGTTGTCGCCGGAAGGGCGCTTTTGACGCGTTCTGCATCAAATTAGCCTCTCCGGTGACACCCATTCTCGGCAGACGTTTCGTGAACGGCGTTAGGCGAGACATGCGCTCTTACCTCGGCATTCGCGTTATTTTCCGTCTGGAAACTACCGTCTGTCGACCGTTCACCAACTTGTATGAACAGCTTTTGCCCTCAGGTCTTAGTATTCATGCCGGTAGTTGACGCAACAAGTAATGCTGCTTTGCTCGGCCGCTTTTTCTTACGTCGTTTTTTCGCGTAACCGAAAGCTCTGTGTGCCTTATAATGTGTAGCTAGTGTGAATGAGGCGTGAAAGATGGGAGAAGAAAGAAAATATGTAAGCCTCTTCATAATTAACACGCGTTATCTGTTGGCGGCACGGGATATGCGTAAGGAGGAAGAATGGTCAGTATCGTTTTAGCCAGTCATGGCAAGTTCGCCGAGGGAATCATGGAGTCCGGCCAGATGATCTTCGGGCCGCAGAAGGATGTCGCTGCTGTAACCCTGACACCTGACATGGGCCCCAATGATCTCAAGACGAAGCTGAAGGAAGCCGTCGCAACGTTCGACGAGCAGGAGCATGTGCTCTTCTTTGTCGATCTTTGGGGCGCAACTCCATTCAACCAGGTCAACGGCCTGCTTGCGAGCGAGGGCCATGAGGATTGGGTCATGGTGACGGGCCTTAACCTGCCCATGCTCATCCAGGCCTATGGGGATCGCATGAGTGAGGGCACGGCTGCTGCCATCGCTAAGGATGTCTTTACCGAGGCAAAGAACGGCATTCGCATCAAGCCCGAGGAGCTCGAGCCCAAGGAGGCGGCTCCTGCGGCTGCTGCGGCAGCTGCTCCCGCAGCCGCTGCGGCAGCTGCTGCTGCTGCGCCTACTGGTGCCATTCCGGAGGGGACGGTCATCGGCGACGGTCACATCAAGATCGTGTTCGCACGCGTCGACACCCGTCTGCTTCACGGTCAGGTGGCAACCACGTGGACCAAGGCGTCTAACCCAGACCGCATCATCGTCTGCTCCGACGGCGTCGCGGAGGACCAGCTCCGCAAGACAATGATCATCCAGGCGGCCCCTCCGGGAGTCCACGTGCACGTGGTTCCCATCAAGAAGATCTGCGAGATCGCGAAGGACCCCCGCTTTGGCAACACGCACGCCATGCTCCTCTTCGAGACCCCGCAGGATGCCCTTCGCGCCATCGAGGGCGGCGTGCCCATCAAGAAGCTCAACCTTGGCTCCATGGCTCACTCCGTGGGCAAGGTCGTCGTGACCAACGCGCTTGCCATGGACCAGAACGACGTCGACACCCTCGAGAAGATCAAGTCCAGGGGCGTCGAGTTCGATATCCGCAAGGTTCCGGCCGACAAGGCGGAGTCCTACGACGCCATCATCAAGAAGGCCGAGGACGAGCTTGCCGCGCAGGCAGCCAACAAGTAGGGATAAGGAGGGGTTATGTCACCAATATCAGTCCTGCTCGTTATTATCGTTGCCTTCCTGGCAGGCATGGAGGGCATCCTCGATGAGTGGCAGTTCCACCAGCCTCTGGTTGCATGCACGCTCATCGGCCTCGTGACCGGTCACCCTTCGGAGGGAATCTTCCTGGGCGGCTCGCTCCAGATGATCGCCCTTGGGTGGGCAAACATCGGCGCTGCCGTCGCGCCTGACGCCGCCCTCGCCTCCGTTGCATCCGCCATCCTCATGGTCATCGCCATCAACGGCGGCTCCGACCCCAACGAGGCTATGACCACCTCCATCGCCGTCGCCGTGCCGCTCTCCGTCGCAGGCCTCTTCCTCACCATGGTCTGCCGTACCATCGCAACGGCTATGGTCCACGGCATGGACAAGTGCGCTGAGAACGACGACATGGCCGGCATCGAGCGTTGGCAGATCGCTGCCATCTGCATGCAGGGCGCTCGTATTGCCATCCCGGCTGCTGCCCTCTGCTTCATCCCCGGCGACGCCGTGACTGCGGCGCTCAACGCTATGCCCGCTTGGCTCTCCGGCGGCATGGCCGTTGGCGGCGGCATGGTCTGCTGCGTGGGCTACGCCATGGTCATCAACATGATGGCTACCAAGGAGGTCTGGCCCTTCTTCGCGCTCGGCTTCGTCCTCGCTGCCCTTTCCCAGCTCACCCTCATCGCCCTTGGCGTCATTGGTCTCTCCCTGGCCTTCATCTACCTTGGCCTCAAGGAGTACGCCAAGCAGAATGGCGGCTCCGGTGCCGTGGGCTCCGGCGACCCGCTGGGCGACGTCATCGACAACTACTAGGCTTGCAAGGGAGTGTGATTAGCAATGGCAGAAAAGATTCAGGACAAGGGCGTCCACCTTACCAAGCAGGATCGTCTTGCGGTGTGCAACCGTCACCAGTACCTGCAGGGCTCGTGGAACTACGAGCGTATGCAGAACGGCGGCTGGTGCTACTCCATGATTCCTGCGATCAAGAAGCTCTATCCCAACAAGGATGACCAGATCGCGGCCCTGAAGCGTCACCTCGAGTTCTACAACACGCACCCGTACGTCTCCGCCCCCGTCATCGGCGTCACCCTCGCCCTCGAGGAGGGCCGCGCCAACGGCGAGCCCATCGACGACGTCACCATCCAGGGCGTCAAGGTCGGTATGATGGGTCCTCTCGCCGGCGTCGGCGACCCTGTCTTCTGGTACACGGTGCGCCCGCTGCTGGGTGCCCTTGGTGCCTCCCTGGCACTGGGCGGTTCTCCGCTTGGCCCCATCCTGTTCTTTGTGCTCTGGAACGTCATCCGCCTCGCCTTCCTCTGGTACACCCAGGAGGCTGGCTACAAGGCCGGTGCTGACATCTCGAAGGACCTTTCGGGCGGCAGGCTCGGCAAGATCACCGAGGGTGCCTCCATCCTTGGTATGTTCGTCATCGGCGCCCTGGTCGAGCGCTGGGTCACCATCAGCTTCAAGCCGGTTGTCTCCACGATCCAGCAGCAGGCCGGTGCCTACATCGACTGGTCGACCATCACGCCGGACGCCGCAGGCATCAAGAGCGCACTCACGCAGTATGCTTCGCTCGGTGCTAACGGCCTCGATCAGATGAAGGTCACCACCCTCCAGCAGAACCTCGACTCGCTGATCCCCGGCCTCGCCGCCGTGGCCCTCACGCTGTTCGTGTGCAAGCTGCTGAAGAAGAACGTCTCGCCGATCGTCATCATCCTCGCCCTCTTCGGCGTTGGTATCGTCGGTCGCCTCATCGGGCTGCTCTAAGCCCTCGTCCCCGAAGCTTCGGGCGTCGCGCCAACGACAAGGCGCACACCGTGGGCCGCACCCTGCTACGCTGGTGGGGTGCGGCTCCGTTTGGTTTGGGGCCTTTGCGGCGCAGCCCGTCGCGCGGCCGCTGGTTCCACAAAAGCGAGAAGGGTGCTACTCCATGGCGCAGTCTCAGAACACGAAGGTCGACTACACGGACCGGGCGACGAACCTCGACGGGCTTACCTCAGGAGGCAACGTGATGCTGGGCGACGTTGCCTTCGAGTACTACAACGAGAAGAACGTAGAGGACTACATCCAGATTCCCTGGAACGAGGTCGATTACGTCTCTGCCTCGGTCATTGCGGGCAAGAAGATCCCGCGCTTTGCGATCTTCGTGAAGGACGGCCGCCACTTCACCTTCTCGACCGGCGACAACAAGGCCTGCCTGCGAGCCATCCGCGAGCACGTGCCCGCCGAGCGCCTGTTGCGCTCGCCGTCCTTCTTCCAGGTGGTGGGGGCTGGAGCCAAGGGCCTCTGGGACAACACCGTTGGTCGCCTAGGGCACTAGCGCGGGAGAGACGGGCGCGCCTGGCTTTGCGAAATGTTGTCTCCGGCGAGTGATGAACGCCGGGCTGCCCGTACCCCCTTTGCACGTTTTTGGAAGACGCCCCCAACCGGTCGCGTCACCGTGTCAAGGTGTCTATACTTGAGTGCTGTACGAAAATGCCCGGTGTGCCCGGGCAAGGGAGAAGGAGACCTTTTCGTGGCTACACTTTCCATAACCGACCTCAAGGCTGGCCTTGGCGTCAACATCAAGGGCAAGGACTGCGTCATTCTCGAGGCTCAGCACGTCAAGCCTGGCAAGGGCAACACCTACGTCCGCACCAAGTACCGCGACATCCGCACCGGCCGCGTGAACGAGGAAAACTTCCAGCAGTCCGCCAAGTTCGAGAGCGTCGACATGCGCACCCGTGAGATGCAGTACCTCTACGACGACGGCACCTCTTTCTGGTTCATGGACACCGAGACCTACGAGCAGATTCCCGTCGATAGGGCGCTCATCGGTGACAACGACAGGTTCCTCAAGGAGAACGACGTCTGCCTTCTCCAGTACGCCAATGACGTCCTCTACGCGGTGCAGCCACCCACCTTCATCGAGGTTGAGATCACGCAGACCGACCCGGGCTTCAAGGGTGACACCGTCCAGGGCGGCACTAAGCCCGCAGTCATTGAGACCGGTGCAACCATCCAGGTCCCCATGTACCTCAATCAGGGCGAGAAGATTAAGGTTGACACCCGCGACGGCAAGTTTGTCGCGCGCGTCTAGGGTCTAGTGCAGGCGCTCCCGGTGCCATCCTATCTTGCACACGTACCCGCGTGGCCACAGCCGCGCGGGCGTCTGTTTCCTAAGGACCGGTAACGTCTATACTGGCAGTGTTTGGGGTCTGCGGCGGATTTCAAGCATCCCGCCGCCTGACGGCAACGATCCGAGCACAAGGAGGGCCACCAATGGCCGAAAGCGAGCTTTACGTTTCTGGCATCGGCATTTCTAAGCGAGTCATCTCCACCGTCGTCTCGCTCGCTGCCAAGCGCGTTGAGGGTGTTGCCTCCGTGGGCGGCAACGACATCACCTCGAGTCTCATCAGCGTATTCACTAGCAACTCGGTCGTACCAGAGTCTGCGGTCGAGTCGTCCGTCGAGGATGGCGGCCTGCGCATTTGCGTGCACCTCGCCGTCTTCTACGGCTATCCGTTCACCAAGCTTGCCGCGGACGTCCGCAGCGAGGTCGCCGACGCCATAACCGAGCAGGTTGGCGTTGGCGTGACCGCCGTTGACGTCTGCATTGACAGCCTCGTCTTCCCCAAGGAGTAACGTGTCCGGTCGCTTTGGAGGGCGCACACTCGCACGCGCCCAAGCCTTGCAGCTCCTCTTCCAGGCCGATATCAATCACCGCACGGTCGAGGAGGTGCTCTCGGGAGACTATGCCATCACCGACGGGCCGCTCGACCCGTATGGCGAGGAGCTCGCGCTCGGCGTCGACTCACGCCGCTATGCCATCGACGCGGTGATTCGCTCCAGCTCCGAGAGCTGGAGCCTCTCTCGCATGCCTATCGTCGACCGCAACATCCTGCGCCTCGCCCTCTACGAGATGCTCGAGGAGGACGACGTCACGGTTGCCGTTGCCATCGACGAGGCCGTCGAGCTTGCCAAGGCCTTTGGCACCGACGAGTCCCCGCGCTTCATCAACGGCGTGCTCGGCACTATCGCAAAGGACGTGGAGGCTGGCGTCGACGTCTACGAGAAGGCTCGCCAGACGCTCCACGCGTCGGAAAAGTCGCAGGCAGACGCCCCGCTGGAAGAGACGGACGAGGCACCTCTCGACGAGGCTCCCACTGCTGGCGAAGACACCGGCGAGGTCGCGGAGTAGCCATGGCCAAGCCGGACGTCTCCCAGTACCAGAGCTTCGACCAGATCACGCGTCGACTGGACGACATCGTTGGTGCCGTGCGCGACCGCGACGTCTCGCTCGAGCGCTCGCTCGACCTCTTTGACGAGGCCATTGCCTTGGGTTCGAAGGCCGTCGAGCTGGTCGACGCCACGGACTTCTCGCCAGAGGAGAGGGCCATGCTCGCCGACGAGGGCCCCACTGTCGAGAAGGGCACCGACAAGGGCGCGGCACCTCAGGCAGGAGCCACTACAGAGTCCAAGGGCCCCGCGCCCGCCGAGGGCGCCAGCGCCTCGTGACTCGTCGTCGAAGGCTCGACGACGAGCTCGTAGAGCAGGGCTTCTTCTCCAACCGCGAGGATGCGATGCGTGCCGTGATGGCGGGCGAGGTCTCCACGCAGGATCGCCGTCTCGAGCGTGCCGGTGAGCAGGTGGAGCCGGGCATTGTCCTGCACGTGCGCGGGCATATCCCCTTTGTGAGCCGCGGCGGCCTCAAACTCGAGCGCGGCCTTCAGGCGTTCGACGTAGACCCAACCGGTCTTGCCTGCCTCGATGTGGGCTGCTCCACGGGCGGTTTCACGGATTGCCTTCTCAAGCACGGCGCTGCCTCGGTACTCTCTGTGGACGTGGGCTATGCACAGTTCGATTGGTCGCTGAGAAGCGACCCCCGCGTGACCCTCCTCGAGCGCACGAACATCGTCGATGTGCCCACGCCAGAGCGCGATGGTACCATCCGGCTTGCCGTATGCGACGTCTCCTTCACCTCGGTAGAGACGGCCCTGCCTGCGGTTATCTCGCTCCTCTCGCCCGAGGGCGCTTTTCTCACGCTGGTGAAGCCTCAGTTCGAGGCTGCCCGCAACGAGGTTGGCGAGGGCGGCGTGGTTCGCGATTCCGCAGTGCGCCTGCATTCGCTTGAGCGCATTGCC
The DNA here is from genome assembly GCA_022648325.1 of Olsenella sp. Lineage (GTDB taxonomy): Bacteria > Actinomycetota > Coriobacteriia > Coriobacteriales > Atopobiaceae > Tractidigestivibacter. Next base: position 78,888 of record JALCMG010000002.1, on the reverse strand, counting down.
ACCGCGTTTACGAATGCCGGCTTGGGGCCCGTGGGCTGCTGCGAAAGCCCCGTGCGAGGCCACAAGGGCAACGTAGAGTACCTCATGTACGGCCATCGGGGTGCCGCACCCACCGAACTCGACCTCAACTCCGTCGTTAGCGAGGGGGCGGTGGTTCTCGCCTAGCCTGTGGGGGTACACTCTAAGTCGTGCTCCGTACACCTGTTTGGCGGGAGGTTTGCGTGAAGGTCTTTATCGTTCCCAACTACGCGCGTCCAGATGCCGTGGAGGGCGCGCACGCCCTCGAGCACTGGCTCTCTGGCCAGGGTGTCGAGGCGGTGTGGGCACATGACAAGAAGCGCTTTCCCAACTACGATGAGAGCCCTGCGGACTGCCAGCTGGTGGTCTCCCTTGGCGGTGACGGCACGCTCCTGCGCGCCGCGCGCATCGTGGGCTACTCCCAGATTCCGATGCTGGGAATCTCCTATGGTCACCTGGGCTTTCTCACTACGGCCGGCCCCGACAAGCTCATCCAGACCGTCCAAAGCGCCCTTGCCGGCAAACTGCACGTCTCGCACAGGGCCACGCTTGCCATCGAGAGCACCTTCCAGTGCAAGGACGGCACCTCCTACCAGGTAGACAGCTTTGCCCTCAATGACTTTGCCATCTCGCGCGGCGGCCAGGGCGATATGGTCCAGTTTGAGGTCTCGGTCTCGGGCAACCACATCGACACGCTGCGCGGCGATGGTTTTATTGTTTCGACGGCAACGGGTTCGACGGGCTATGCACTTGCCGCGGGTGGGCCCATCGTGACGCCGGAGTTCTCGGGTATGGTCTGTGTGCCCATTGCGCCACACACCATCATGGCACGCGCGTTCCTTACCGCCCCCTCCGACGTCGTCGAAATCGAGATGAGCCCGGAGCGTCCGGTTGCGCGCCACTTCTTTGCCGACGGCCAGAATGTGCGGCTTCACGATGACGGCGTGCCCGTGCATGCTACGGTGCGCAGGGGTTCCGGAGATATCATCCTTCTCGACCACAGCGCCCAGAGCTTCTACAACTCCGTGTCGCGCGTCTTCTACGGCAGGGCTGGTCGCTGATGCTCGACGAGCTGCACGCAAGAGACGTCGCTCTCATCCGCGACGTCACCATCCAGCCCTCCGAGGGCCTCACGGTGCTTACGGGCGAGACGGGCGCCGGCAAGACGGCGCTTCTCTCGGCCATCAAGCTTCTGGTGGGGGAGCGCGCCGATGCAGGCTCGGTGCGCGAGGGCGCGGATGCCCTCGAGGTCGAGGGACGCTTCTTCGAGCGCGGCGGAGACTCCGACGGTTGCGTGGTGCGTAGGCGCGTCTCGGCGGACGGTCGCGGGCGCGTGGAGATAGACGGACACATGGGCTCGGTGCGCGAGCTTGCGGCGGGCGTGGGGCGGACCGTTGACCTCTGCGGCCAGCACGAACACCAGCGGCTCCTCTCGGTTAGCTCGCACGTCGAGATCCTCGATGCGTGGCTTGGGCAGGAGGCCGTAGACGCGCTTGGCGCCTACCGGGCCGCGCTTTCCTCCGCACGTGACGCGGCAGACGAGCTCGAGCGCGTGCGTGAGCTCTCGCGCTCCGGCGCCGAGAAGCTCGAGGAGGCCGAGTTCACGCTCAGGAAGATCGATGAGGTGGCTCCCCGCGAGGGCGAGTACGAGGAGCTTGAGGAGGCCCTGCCGCGTGCCGAGCACGCCGAGTCGCTCGTGGCCGCGGCGTCTGGGGCGCACAACCTCGTGGCTGGCGACGACGGCGCCTCCGACGCGCTCTCGGCGGCGGTGCGCGCGCTGAGAGATGCCTCGAGCTACGACTCCAAGCTTGGTGCTTGGGCAGACACGCTCGAGTCATCGCTCATCGACATCGAGGATGTGGCATCGAGCCTGCGTGACTATGCGGACGGCGTCGAGTGGGATCCGGAGTCGCTCGAGCGCATGCAGCAGCGCCTCTCACGCCTCGAGGGCCTGAGGCGCAGCTTTGGCCCGCGCATGGAGGACGTCTTTGCTCGGCGCGAGAAGGCCGCTGCCGTGGTGGCGGCAAGCGAGGGCGGCGACGAGGCCGAGAGACGCGCCCAGCAGGCGCTCGACGCGGCGGAGGCCGCGCTCGCCAAGGCCGCCGACGCACTGGACGCCGTGCGCGAGAAGGGCGCCCCGCGCCTCTCGGCAGAGGTCAGCGCGCAGATGTCTCGACTCGAGATGGGCACAGCCTCGCTGGAGGTTGCGCAGACGCGTCTTCCGCGCGACCAGTGGGGGAGCATGGGTCCCAGCCGCGCGGAGTTTCTCTACCGTCCGGCCGCTGGCCTTACGGCGCGTCCGCTGCGGCGCATTGCCTCGGGCGGCGAGGTGAGCCGCGTGATGCTTGCCTGCAAGGTTGCCTTGGGAGACGCCGACGGCTGCGACACGCTCGTCTTCGATGAGGTAGACGCCGGCGTTGGAGGCGCCACGGCAGTGGCCCTGGCGCAGGTGCTTCGCGACCTCGCCCGCACGCACCAGGTTATTGTGGTCACGCACCTCGCACAGGTCGCCGTGATGGCAGACCGTCACTACCTCGTGCACAAGGTGGCGGGGGCTTCGGGCGAGCCGCCCGAGACCAAGATCGACGAGGTCGCAGGCGAGAAGCGCGTCGAGGAGATTGCGCGCATGCTCTCGGGCGACACGGGCGATGCGTCGCTCGCGCACGCGCGGGAGATGCTCGAACATGCAGGCGACGGCTATGGAGGGGATCCCGATGGCACAAGATAGGGCAGGCCAGCGCGGCGGAAACGGCAGGAACTCGAGGGGTCAGAGGCGCGGGCCAAGCCGCGCCCAGCTCGCGGAGCGGCACATAGCCCAGATGGACCAGCTCTTCTCGGCAGAGATTGCATCATCTCTCGCTGGAACGCGTGAGGTCTCTGGCATGCCAGACATGCCTGCCCATGAGGGCGTGGTGCCCCAGGTGGAGGTTGTCGAGGAGGACAGCACCTCGACGGTCCTTCGACTGGGGCGTGGCATCCCGAGCCGCTGCGACATGGCGATGCTCGACTTCGCCTCGTTCGTGAACCCCGGTGGCGGCTACGAGCGCGGGGCATGGGCGCAGGAGGAGGCACTCTGCTCGGAGTCGTTCCTCTACAACGTGCTCTCGCAGAAGCGCGACTGGTATGGCGAGAACCGCCGCCGCAACATCAACTGCGAGCTCTACCGCAACCGCGCGCTTGTCGTTCCCGCCGTGCGCTTCGAGCGCGACAAGTACCACTCGTACTCCGACGTGATCGTGTGTGCCGCTCCCAATGCCGTATTTGCCCGCGCGAACTATCACGTCTCCGACGATGCCCTGGTCACGGCTATGCGCGAGCGCATCGCCTTTGTGATGGCCATCGCCGACCACCTTGGCTATGACAGGCTGGTGCTGGGTGCCTTTGGCTGCGGCGCCTTTGGGTGGGACGCAGCGACGGTCGCCGAGCTCTTCCGCGCCGAGCTCGCCTCTGGTACGCATGTGGCCTCCAAGATCACCTTCCCGGTGCCGCGTGGTCGCTTCGACGAGAACCTCGAGGTCTTCCAGCATGCCTTTGCGACCTTCCCCGAGAAGAACGAGGCACCGTACCAGAGCCGCGCCGAGCTTGCCGCAAAGCGCGCATCGCAGCGCGCCGCCGAGGAGGAGGGCTCCGAGGACGAGGACGACTGGCACAAGTACCTCTAGGGTTTCATTTCCAGAACGGTGATTCACTCGCGCCGGCGCCCGGGATGTGAACATCTCGGGCGCCGATGAGCGTCTTAGCGAGTCGTAACTTGGCATTTTCTCGTCGGGGGAGGGCTGCCTGCCCAAAATTTGCGGTTACCGGCCCTTTTTAGGCGAATCGCCGAGTACGAAAGCTCTAGCTTTCTGCGGAGCCGCAGGTGGGGAAATGGTACCCGTGGGGTGATACTAAGCGGAACCCCGAATTTTGACCGGCAACCGCAAATTTTGGGCACGGGGTCCTCGACAAACTCAAAGAGGGCTCCGAATCCCCGCGCGATGCAGCGTCATGGTGCAGATAAACCAGGGCTTCGCCCGCAGGCTCGGCGATTTTCCCAATCAGCCATGTACAGTCGGTGAGCGGTCTCACGCCTACGACGTTCTCGCGCTAGAATAAAGACCCGTAGAAACGGTCGAACCACTACGGGAAGGTAAACCCACATGACAAAGCACATCTTCGTGACCGGCGGCGTCGTATCCTCCCTCGGCAAGGGCATCACGGCGGCATCCCTCGGACGCCTGCTCAAGGCCCGCGGCTACAAGGTCATGATGCAGAAGGCCGACCCGTACCTCAACGTAGATCCGGGTACCATGAGCCCCTTCCAGCATGGCGAGGTCTTCGTGACCGAGGACGGCAAGGAGACCGACCTCGACCTCGGCCACTACGAGCGCTTCATTGACGAGAACCTCACCCGCGAGTCCAACTTCACCACGGGCCTCATCTACCAGTCGCTCATCCAGCGCGAGCGTGCCGGAGACTTCCTTGGCGGCACCGTGCAGGTGATTCCACACGTCACCAACGAGATCAAGTCCCGCTTCCTTCGCATCGAGGAGCAGACCCAGGCCGACGTGGTAATCACCGAGCTGGGCGGCACCATTGGCGACATCGAGGGGCAGCCCTTCGTCGAGGCCATGCGCCAGTTCCGCAAGGAGAAGGGCACCGGCAACACCCTCGTGATCCACGTGAGCCTCGTGCCATACATCGCCGCCGCCCACGAGGTCAAGACCAAGCCCACCCAGCACTCCGTCAAGGAGCTGCGCTCCATGGGCATCCAGCCCGACTTCATCGTGTGCCGCTCCGACCACGAGGTCGATGCCTCCATCCGCGCCAAGATCGCCCACTTCTGCGACGTGGACGAAGATTGCGTCTTCGAGAACTCCGACTGCCCGTCCATCTACGACGTGCCCATGCACCTCGCCAAGCAGGGCTTTGACGAGAAGGTCTGCCAGAAGCTGGGCCTCGAGCCGCGCGAGCGCGACATGAGCGACTGGAACGACTTCACCGACGCCATGCACGTGGCCAACTCCCTGCCCGAGAAGACCCGCATCGCCGTGGTTGGCAAGTACACCCAGCTGCCCGATGCCTACCTCTCGGTCATCGAGGCCCTTCACCACTCCGGCGTCTACTACGACCGCCACGTCGAGATCAAGCTCGTTGACGGCGAGGAACTCACCGAGGAGAACGTGGACGAGGAGCTCGCCGGCTACGATGGCGTCCTCGTTCCCGGCGGCTTTGGCCTGCGCGGCACCGAGGGCAAGATCCTCTCGGCAAACCGTGCTCGCATGAACAAGGTGCCGTACCTCGGCGTTTGCCTTGGCCTGCAGATGGCGGTGTGCGAGTTTGCCCGCAACGTCGCGGTGCTTCCCGGTGCCATGTCCAGCGAGTTCGAGCCCGAGTGCATCTATCCCGTCATCGACCTCATGCCCGACCAGGAGGACATCACCGACAAGGGTGGTACCATGCGCCTGGGTGCCTATCCCTGCAAGGTTGTTCCCGGCACGCTTGCCTCCGAGGCGTACGGCGAGGAGCTCATCTACGAGCGTCACCGTCACCGCTACGAGGTCAACAACGCCTACCGCAAGCAGCTCACCGATGCCGGCATGGTCATCTCGGGCCTCTCGCCTGACAACCGCCTGGTCGAGATGATCGAGCTTCCCGAGTCCATGCATCCCTGGTTCGTGGCGTCCCAGGCCCACCCCGAGTTCAAAAGCCGTCCCACCAAGCCGGCACCGCTCTTCCGCGAGTTCGTCCGCGCGGCCATCGCCCACCACGAGGGCGTCGACCGTCACGACGTGAACCCCAGGTAGCAGCGGGTCGCTGCGGTCGGCCCATGACCACGATGGACCTCTCGCGCGCCCTGCGCGAGTACCTCAACTACCTCTCCGTTGAGAGGAACGCATCGCCCAATACGGTCGCGGCCTATGGCCGCGACCTTTCTCGTTATCTCTCGGCGCTTGCGGAGACCGGCGTCACCAGCCCCGACGAGGTGACCCGCCAGGCGATAGAGGCGCACGTCGCGGACCTGGTGGACGTGGGACTTGCCCCCGCCTCCGTCGAGCGCGCGGTGTCTGCCATCAAGGGCTTCCACCGCTTCATGGTGGCGGACGAGATTTGCGAGAACTTCCCCACGGCCGACCTGCCGCTGCCCGCGAAGCCAGAGCGCCTGCCCGACGTCCTGGGCGTTGAGCAGGCCGAGGCCCTTCTCGACCAGCCGTTCCCCAAGACCGCAGCGGGCCAGCGTGACCGCGCCATCCTGGAGACGCTCTATGGCTGCGGCCTTCGCGTCTCGGAGCTGTGCGGCCTCGACCTGCGCGACGTGCGGCTGGACGAGGAGGTCGTGCGTGTGTTTGGCAAGGGGTCGAAGGAGCGCGTGGTGCCCATCATGGGGTCGGCCGCGCGAGTGATGGGGGAGTACCTCGAGCTGTGGCGTCCGGGGCTTGTGGGGCGCACGCCCACGCAGGCAATCTTTCTCAACCAGCGCGGCGGGCGCATCTCTCGACAGTCCGTTCACGCAATCGTGGAGCGGGCCGGGCGTGTGGTGGGAGTGCACGGGCTGCACCCCCATACGCTGCGGCACAGCTTTGCCACGCACCTGCTCGAGGGTGGTGCCGACCTGCGCGTTGTCCAGGAGCTTCTCGGCCACGCCGACATCTCGACTACCCAGCTGTACACACACGTTGACCGCACGCACGTGCGCGGCGTCTACCTGGCGGCGCACCCCCGCGCCCACGTGCGCGAGTAGGGAGTGCGCCGGCGCCGCGCCCCGTGGCGCTCGGCCCGGTTGCGCTGGGCCCGGCATGATCCCGATTCTTCCTCCTGTACAGATTCTGAGTTTTGGCGCCCTTGATTCCTGCAGCGAGCCCTGACTCCTGTAACAGCTCCCGGCGACGGCCCGCCACCACCCTACACTCACCCCCACACTCTGCCCCACCGCCGCCTTCATCCCACCAACACAATTCGTTTCTCGGTGTTCGTACTCCCTGCCGTTTCGTTGTGTTTGCACGACGCCCAACCACAACATATGGGGGCATCGTCGTTCCTCTCACATCCCGCTTGCGAACAAAGATCACCGCCTGTGGCCAAAACTCGCCCTTGCGTGTCGCAAAGTGTTTTTAGGTGTGGCTAGGTGTCGGTTTTGGTCTATAGTTTGTTCCACGTTCAAACGTGGGCGCGAGTGTCAACGAGAGGAGGGCGACATGCTCACTGGCCAGTACCAGCGTAGCCTCGACTCCAAGTCTCGTGTCACCCTCCCCGCCATCCTGCGCAAGCAGTTCGGCGAACTCGTGCAGCTCATCCCACGCAAGGACGCGCTCTACGGCTACACCCCCGAGGCGTTCGAGGCATGGGTCAACAGCCTGAACCTCGACCCCAGGAGCCGCAACGACGCAGAGACCCTGCTTCGCCTCAATGCCATGGCCACGACGGTGGAGATCGACTCCGCCGGTCGTGTTGCCCTCGGCAAGATCGACGAGACGACCCGCGGCCAGCGCCAGCGCCTGGGCCTCGACGGCGACCTCATGGTCGTCGGCGCGGGCGACCACTTCGAGATCTGGAACGCCGATCGCTGGAACGAGAAGTTCGCCTCCGACGACGCGGTGGACCGTCTCGAGTCGCTTCTCTTTGGCGAGTAGGCAAAGGGGAGGGGAGCGCCTTGACATCCGAATATCGGCACGTACCCGTGATGCTCGACGAGGTCCTCGCCGAGCTCGACCCCAAGCCGGGAGAGGTGGTCTGCGACTGCACCCTCGGCGGGGCCGGACACTCCATTACGCTCGCGCAGAGAATCGCCCCCGACGGCCTCTCGATTGGCATCGACCAAGACGACATGGCCCTCAAGGCGGCAGCCGAGCGCTTCTCGCGGGAGGCGCCCCAGGCGGAGTTCCTTCCGCTCAAGGGCAACTTTGGAGACCTTGACCAGCTGCTCGTTGGCGCCAGGGTCCCCGGCGTGGACTGCTTCCTCTTCGACCTGGGGGTCTCTTCTCCCCAGCTCGACATCCCGGAACGGGGCTTCTCGTACAACGAGGACGCCCCCCTAGACATGCGCATGGATTCGGGGAAAGACACCCCAACCGCACAAGAGGTCATAAACACATACAACGAAGCCGACCTCACCCGAATCCTTCGCGTGTACGGGGACGAGAAGTACGCGGCGCGCATAGCCCGCGCAATCGTGGAGACGCGCGAGAAGGCACCCATCGAGAGGACCTTCCAGCTCGTCGACGTGATCAAGAGAGCGATACCCGCGGCTGCCCGCCGCCACGGAGGCCACCCCGCTCGCAAGACCTTCCAGGCCCTGCGCATCGAGGTGAACCACGAGCTCGACGCCCTCGACCAAGGCCTTCGCGCCGCCGTCCGCTGGGCGAACACAGGTGGCAGGATCTGCGTCATCTCCTACCACTCGCTCGAGGACCGCATCGTGAAGCACGTCTTCTCCGAGCTCTCACAGGGTTGCATCTGTCCGCCGGACCTCCCGGTGTGCGTATGCGGCCACGTGCCGATAGTCGAAGTCAGGACGAGAAAGCCGCTCGTCGCGGGAGAGGAGGAGGTCTCCTCCAACCCAAGGGCGAGAAGTGCGCTCATGCGCGTGGCGGTCAAGCTCGACGTCACGAACGAGGGCACGGAATCGTCGCACCCGACCGCAAGGTCGTCTGCATAGCACGAAAAAACGAAGCATTACGAACCACCAACGCAGCTTAAACGCACCACAAACGCACCACCAACGTACCAGCACGCACGACATCCGGCACCGCCGGGAGACAAGGGACAATGATGAGGTATCAGGGGTCAGAGGCCGTCATGATGGATGCAGCCGAGAGGAGCCGCGAGCGCCGCGACGAACGCGTCGAGCAGCGCCCCTCCTTCTCGGTCGTCACCGGTGGCGGACTTGATGCCCGCGCAAGGGCAGGCGTGAGCCCCCAGTTCCTGCAGCGAGTCCGCACCATCGTGGTATGCGCCCTCGTGTTCATTGCCCTCGGAGCCTGCCGCGTGGCGCTCTCCACGGCTACGGTCTCGACGCTCCAGGCCAACTCGACGCTGCGCTCCCAGATCAAGGAGGCGCAGGCGCTCAATGAGGACCTCCAAGTTGAGCGGTCGGTTCTTTCCTCTTCGAGCCGCATAAGCCGCATTGCCACGCAGAACTACGGAATGTCCCTCTCGACAAACCGAGAGGTACTCGATCTCTCGTCCGCCAGCGCTGCTTCCGCCACGACTACGACCAACGCCACCGCCACAGAAGCTACGACGGATGGGGATGCTGCGCAGTCCGTGACAGACGCCAATACTGCCTCACCCGAGGCGTAGACTACTCCCTTGTGAGAGAGAGCATGAGACAGAGCCGCCAAGGGCGGCGTGGGATCCCGGAGGCCTCGTATGACGAGGCCTCTCGTGCCCGTTACCGTGCCCGTGCGTCGAGGCCAGGTGGTTCAGGCCCCGGTGGCTTCGACAGCGGCACACGGATGATCTTCATCATTCTGATGGTTGCCTTCGCCGTTGTGGCGGGGCGTCTCATGTGGCTCCAGGTCATCGACTCTGCAAGTCTCTCCGAGGCAGCTGAGCAGCACCGTACCAATGTGATCACTCTCCACGCCAAGCGTGGGACCATCTACGATCGCAATGGCAACGTGCTGGCCATGAGCGTCGACTGCAAGACCATCTATTGCAACCCCAAGGAGATTACGGATCCCTCGGGCGTGGCAAAGATTCTTGCAGCGAACCTGGGCGGCACTGCGGGCGACTACACGTCGGCGCTCACCACCGATTCCACCTTTGCCTACGTTGAGCGCCAGGTTGACACAGACGTTGCGGACACGATAAAGCAGCAGCTCTCGGACGCCAAGCTCAAGGGCGTCTACTACCTCGATGACACCAAGCGCGTCTACCCGTATGGAGACGTGGGGAGCCAGGTGCTAGGCGTCGTGGGTACAGACGATGAGGGCCTCACCGGCCTCGAGTACTACTACAACGACGCCCTCTCGGGCACGGACGGCCAGATGATCGTCGAGACCGGCCTCACGGGTACGCCCATCGCAGGTGGCACCTCCCAGGTCACCGAGGCGAAGAACGGCCAGGACCTCGTCCTCTCCATCGACATCGACATCCAGGAGAAGGCCGAGGAGGTCATCTCCAAGTCAGTCGGAGACTACGAAGCGGATTCCGGCTCGGTCATGGTGACAAACCCCAAGACGGGCGAGATATACGCCGCATGCTCTACGCCCCTGGCCAAGCTCTCCGACCTTGCAAATACCAGCTATGACGCGCTCACTCTCAAGCCTGTGACCGCCTCATACGAGCCCGGCTCCATGTTCAAGATCTTGACCGTATCGATTGGCGTCGAGAACGGCCTCTTCAATGCTGATAGCATCTACAACGTGCCCCTGAGGATCCTTGCCGGCGACGACTGGGTGACCGACGACGAGGCGCGCAGTGGTGCCGAGGACATGACGGTGCGCACCATGCTCGTGCGCTCCTCGAACGTTGGCGTGTCGCTCCTTGCCCAGGAGGTAATCGGCGCCCAGCGCTTCGCGGAGGGCGTCGACAAGTTTGGCATAGGGCACGCTACGGGCATCGACTACCCGGGCGAGGCAACGGGCATCGTAACCAGCTACGAGGACTACACGGGCGCAACGCTTGGAGCCATGGCTTTTGGTCAGGCGCTTGCCGTGCCCATGGTGCAAATCGTGCGCGCGTTTGGCATCGTGGCAAACGACGGCATCCCCACCACGCCCCACTTCCTCATATCCAAGGGCGATGAGGAGGTCAGCTGGCCCGAGGGCGACCAGGTCATCTCCAAGACGACGGCCGACGAGGTTACCGACATGATGGTGTCGGTCATGACCGACGGCACGGGTAAGCGCGGGCAGGTCGACGGCTACACCATCGCTGGCAAGACGGGCACCGGCGAGCAGGCAAGCGAGTCGGGCGGCTACCAGCAGGGCAGGTACGTGTCGTCGCTGTGTGGCTTTGCAAACGCCGATGACCCCAGCGTGCTGGTCTACGTTGGCCTCAACGGCACGCCGCACCTCGCGCTCTCCTCGGCGGCACCCACCTTCAAGGAGATAGTGGAGGCTGCCGTTACAGATCTTGGTATCTCCCCGGATGCCTCCACGACTACCACGTCAAAAACCAAATAGGTGAGGGAGCCTATGCTTTCGATGGACATAGCAGACCTCGTGCTCGCAACGGGGTCGGAACTGCTCGAGGGAACGCCGGCCGCGCACGTCGCTGGCACGGTCGAGATAGACTCGCGCAAGGTCGGCGCTGGCTCCGTCTTTGTGGCGTTTCTCGGCGAGAAGGTTGACGGCAACGACTATGCGGCTGCCGCCGTTGAGGCGGGAGCATCGTGCGTCGTGGTGACGCGCGAGCCGGAGCCCTCGCTTCTTGCCCTTGCGCGAGAGCGCGGCTGCGCCGTGGTGCGACCCCAGGACGATGACGCCGAGGAGTTCCTGCTTCGCCTTGCCCACGAGTGGCGTGCTCGTCACCCCAACTGGCTGGTGGTGGGGGTTACCGGCTCGGTGGGCAAGACCACGACGAAGGACCTTCTGCGCACGGGCATTGCCACCGCGCGCCGCGTCCACGCCACCCAGGGAAACCTCAACAACCTCATTGGCCTTCCCCTCACGGTGCTCTCGGTGCCCGACGATGCCGAGGTCCTCGTCTGCGAGATGGGCATGAACCATCCCAATGAGATCGCGCGCATGGCCGCATGCTGTGCGCCCACGCTCGCCGTCATCACCAACGTGGGCACGAGCCACATTGGACTTCTTGGTTCGCGCGAGAACATTGCCCGCGCCAAGGCCGAGGTGGTCTCGGGCATGGTGGCGTCTGACGGCGTGGAGCCCCTTCTGGTGCTCACGAGCTCCAACGACTACACGCCCTTCATCGCCGATGGGTTCGCGCGTCCAGTGGGTGTGGGCGTGGCGTATGTGGGAGAGCGTGAGGGCGACGACGTGCGCGCCACAGACGTCGAGCTCACCGGCACAGGTGCTGCCTCGTTTACCGTCACGTGCAAGGACGGCTGGTCCAAGAGGGTCACGCCCTCGGTCCCCGGCCGCCAGGTTGTGCCCGACTTCCTTCTCGCCATGGCCGTGGTGGAGGCGCTTGGCCTTGACCGCGATGCTGCGGCAGACGCCATGGCAGAGATGCCTGCGGCGAGCATGCGTCTTGCGGTATGCGAGTCTCCCCGCGGCGTGCGCGTGATCGACGACTCCTACAACGCCAGCCCCGCCTCTATGGCCGCCGCCCTCGACGTTCTCTCCGAGATGGACGCCACGGGGATGCGCGTTGCCGTTCTTGGCGAGATGGGGGAGCTTGGCAGCGAGGAGCGACGCCTCCATGGCTACGTGGGCGCCTATGCCGCTGCCAAGGGTCTTGATATGCTTGTCTTCATTGGCGGGGGGCTTGCCTCCGAGATGGCCGAGGCGGCGCGGACGATGGGTGCCTCCGAGGACCGCCTACAGCTCTTTCCCACGGTCGACGCTGCCGTGGAGACGCTCGCCCCCGTCTTTTCTCGGGGTGACCTCGTGCTGGTCAAGGCGTCCCGTTCCTGCGGTCTGGATGCGTTTGCGAGGGGAGTGCTTCGCTGATGTTCATTGTGGGAAATCCCGCATACCCAAGCTACCAGGTGCTTCTGGCGGCAGGTGCAGCTGCCGTCATCACCGCCGTCGTGATGCCCTTCTTCATAAAGCTCATGCGCCACGAGGGGCTTGGTCAGCAGGTTAGGGCAGACGGCCCCAAGCGCCACCTCGTGAAACAGGGTACGCCCACCATGGGTGGCATCGTGATTCTTCTCGGCGTGGTGGTGACCACGCTCCTCATGGCACCCTGGTCGCCCATGCTCTTCCTTGCGCTCTTTGCGATGCTCGCGACGGGTGCCCTGGGACTTCTCGATGACATTGAGTCAGTGGCACACAAGCGCTCGCTTGGCCTCACGCCCTCGCAGAAGATGGCTGGCCTCACTGTCGTGTGCGTGGTCTTCTGCCTGGTGGCCGTCAACCTGTGCGGCGTCGCGCCCACCATTGAGTTCCCTGGAGGAGCGACACTTGACCTGGGGGTTCTCTCCATCGCCATCGGTGGCGTGCGAGTCCCCTGGCTCTACATGCTCTTTGTCTTCCTGCTCTTGGCTGGTTTCTCCAACGCAGTCAACCTCACCGACGGCCTCGACGGCCTTGCGGGTGGCACGGTGCTCGTGGTGATGGTTGTGATGGCCATGGTCGCCTTCAACGAAGACCAGCTTGGCCTCTCTGTTTTTGCCGCAACCATCGCGGGCGCCTGCATTGGCTTCCTCTGGTACAACTGCTATCCCGCCTCGATCTTCATGGGTGACACCGGCTCGCTTGCCCTTGGCGGTGCCTTCGCGGCACTGGCAGTCCTCACCAAGACCGAGATCTGCTCTCTCGTTATGGGCGGCCTCTTCATCGTCGAGGCGCTTTCGGTGATCATCCAGGTTGTGAGCTTCAAGGCTACAGGCAAGCGCGTGTTCCTCATGGCCCCGCTTCACCACCACTTCGAGAAGAAGGGCTGGAGCGAGACAAAGGTGGTCATCCGTTTCTGGATTGTCTCGGCCGCGTTTGCGGTCCTTGGTTTTGCGCTGTACTTCCAGCTTGGCTAGGGGGCATTTCATGCAGGACAGTAGTTCCTCGGCGCGTCTTGGTAACGTCGCCGTTCTGGGCATTGGACACACGGGCGAGGCGGTCTGCCGCTACCTTGTGGGCCAGGGGGAGAGGGTCTCCTCGGTCACGCTCTTTGGTGGCGCCTCCTCGCATGGGGGCGAGGTCACGCGCGAGCTCGATGGCCTGGGCGTTCGCTGCGTCCTGGGCACCGAGGAGGTCGAGGGCACGTACGACCTGGCCATCGCGTCTCCTGGCATCCCCATGAGCTCGGCCTTCTTCCAGGCGGCCGCAGCACATGCCAAAGAGATCATCGGCGAGCCTGAGTTTGCCTGGCGCGAGAGCCCCCAGAACTGGGTAGGCATCACCGGCACTAACGGCAAGACAACCACGACCACCCTCACAACGGCGCTTTTGCGCGAAGGCGGCCGCTCCGCCGAGGCAGTGGGCAACATTGGCACCATCATCACGAGCCGCCTTGCCGAGCGCCAGCCCGGCTCGTGGTTTGTGGCAGAGCTCTCCAGCTTCCAGCTGGCAACCACGCGCCTTTTGCACCCGCGTGTGGCCTGTCTCATGAACGTGACGCCCGACCACGTGGAGTGGCACGGCAGCATGGAGGCATATGCCCAGGCAAAGGAGAAGATCTTTGCCAACCTCGGAGCGGGGGACCTTGCCGTGGTCTTTGACGGCGACGACTGGTGCCGTGCCGTCATCGACCGCCTCGACGCTCGAGGGCTCCGTGTGTGTCGCGTGGACGTGCGTCGCGACCCCGCAACGCCGTGTGCGGCCTTCGTGCGAGACGGACGCCTCGTGGTGCGGCTCGACGGCGTTGAGCACGTCCTCGCCCAGGCGGACGACCTTCTCGTCAAGGGCGAGCACAACGAGGAGAACGCCCTCGTGGCATCTGCCGTGGCGCTCGAGCTGGGCGTGTCCGAGGAGGACGTGTGCCGTGGGCTTCTCGCCTTCTCTCCGCTCGAGCACCGCATCGAGCCCTGCGGCGAGGTCGCCGGCGTGCGCTTTGTGAACGACTCCAAGGCCACCAACACCGATTCTGTCGGGAAGGCCCTCACGGCCTTCAAGCCGGGAAGCATCGTGGTGCTCCTGGGTGGCCACGACAAGGGCACCGACCTCACGTCGCTCGCTCATGTGGTGGCGGCTCGGTGCCGCGTGGCCGTGTGCTACGGCGCCGCTGGCGAGAGGATCGCCCGCGCCCTCGAGGACGAGGTTGCCTCGTCGAGCTCCGCGCTGGAGGTTGTTCGCGAGCCCCACATGCGCGAGGCCTTCTCCGCCGCATGCGAGCGAGCCCAGGCGGGTGACGTGGTGCTGCTCTCGCCCGCGTGCTCGTCCTTCGACGAGTTCCACAACATGGAGGAGCGTGGCGAGCTCTTCAAGCGCCTTGCTGTTGAGCGCGTCGCGGCAGGGGGGCTGCGCTAGTGGCCCAGGCGTCCACATACAGAAGCTCTGCCGCCCCGCGGCCTCGCCCCTCCTCCCGGCGCTCTGGGCGGGGAAGGAGCTCGGGGCGCTCGTCGGTCGAGAAGACCATCCTCGGCGTTCCCGAGAGGTTCATGAAGCCCAGGCTCATCCTCATAGCCGTGGTGGTCATCCTCACCTGCTTTGGGTTTCTCATGGTGTACTCGGCCTCGTCCATCACGTCGCTCACCTCCGAGAAGCTGGGCAACGACCCCGCCTACTACCTCAAGCGCCAGCTCATCTTTGCCGCCCTGGGCACGGCGTTCGCCGTGTTCATTGCGAGCAGGGATTACCACCTCTGGGGAAAGCGCCTGGTCAGGTTTATCTGGTTTCTCACCATCGGCCTCCTGCTCTTGATCTTCCTGCCCATAGCGGGTACCGATGCCTATGGAGCCACGCGTTGGATTGCCATTGGCCCCTTCACGCTCCAGCCTTCCGAATTTGCAAAGATCACCGTCATCCTTGTGGCCGCAGACCTCGCAGAGCGCTACTACGATGAGCAGGCCATGGTGTTCCAGGACTTCGTCAAGAACCTCGCGGTCTTTGTGGGTATTCCACTCGTGCTCATCCTGCTGCAGCCCGACAAGGGCTCCACGCTCATCATTGCGGCAACCCTCATCGTGATGGCCTACCTTGCCGGCATGGACCGTCGCTGGATCCTCGTGGTGCTTGCCGTTGGCGTGGTAGGGGTTCTTGTCCTCTCGCTCAAGGATGACTACTCTCGCGCCCGCATTGTGACCATGCTCGACCCCTGGAGCGATCCCACCGGCTCTGGCTACCAGCTCATCCAGGGCTTCTACGCCTTTGGATCTGGCGGGCTCTTTGGCGTGGGTCTGGGCATGAGCAAGCAGAAGTACTCCTACCTGCCCATGGCATACAACGACTTCATCTTCGCCGTGGTGGGCGAGGAACTTGGCCTTGCGGGTACGCTCGGCGTGCTTGCAGCCTTTGGAGTCCTCGCTTGGGCGGGCTTCCGCATTGCTCGTTACGCGCCCGACATGTGTGGCAGGCTCATCGCGGCGGGCTGCACCTCGCTCATAGTGATCCAGCTACTCGTGAACGTCTGCGGCGTCCTGGGCATCACCCCGCTCTCGGGAAAGCCAGTCCCCTTTGTGTCGTATGGCGGGTCGACCATCATGAGCTGCCTCATGCTGGTGGGCATGATCGTCTCGGTGTCCAACCACTCGACGCTGCCCGAGACCGTCCATGACCGTAGTCGCCAGTCCTGGCAGTTTGCGGACGGGGAAGAGGCCAGAGGGTCTGCGCCCTCGGGCTCCCCGGGCATCTCCCTGGTGGGCACGCCTACGCCGCGCTCCGCCCGACCGCGTGGGGATGTCGGCTCTGGCCTGCGCATGGTCGACGGAGGAAGCCGGTCAAGCCGGCAGCCGAGGGCCCGTGGGTCTCGTGACGGCGGGCGGACCAGCAGGTACGATGGTGGACGTATAGACCTCGGCCCCAGTGCCGCGGAGAGGCTCCGTGGGCGTGGGTCCGGAAGAGGGGATGGCAGGCGTGGCAGAAACTAGTCTCGAGGTTGCAATCGCTGCTGGTGGAACCGCAGGTCACATCAACCCGGCGCTGGCGCTGGCCGAGGAGCTTTCGGCTCGCGGCCATCATGTGCGCTTCTTTGGACAGAGCGCAAAGCTCGAGGGGACGCTCGTCCCGCAGGCCGGATTCGAGCTGGAGCCCATCCATGTGACCGGCTTCGACCGCTCGAGGCCGTGGACGCTCTTCTCGGCGCTCGTGCGCGAGCGCAAGGCGTCGGACAGAGTGGGGGAGGTCTTTGCCGAGAAGGGCACCCCCAACGTAGCGGTGGGCTTTGGTGCCTACATCGAGCTTCCCCTCATGGACCGCTGTCGCAAGCAGCACGTGCCCTACGTGCTCCACGAGCAGAACTCGGTCCCAGGGCTTGCCAACAAGACCCTCGCGGCCCACGCACGCTGTGTGTGCGTGTCGCTGCCGCAGGCCCGCGCCGCCTTCGAGGGACATGTCCACGGCGACGACGCCCTCGTGCTCACGGGCAACCCTGTACGCAGGAGCGTCCTCTCCGCCTCGCGTGAGGCGGGACGCGCGGCCTTCTCCATCCCCGAGGATGCCACGATGCTCCTGGTCTTTGGCGGCAGCCTGGGTGCCCAGCACGTGAACGAGGCCGTCGTGCGCCTCAAGGAGCGCCTCCTCGAGGATCCCAGGCTCTATGTGGTGCACTCTACGGGCAAGGAGCTCTATAACGACGTGGCGGCATCCCTTGACCTCACCGAGGCCGAGCGCGAGCGCTGGCGGGTTGTGCCCTACATCTCAAACATGGGCGAGGCCCTTGCGGCCGCAGACCTCGTGGTCTCTCGCGCTGGCGCCTCCTCCATTGCCGAGATTGCCGCGCTTGCCGTGCCAAGCGTCCTTGTGCCCTACCCGCTGGCTACGGGTGACCACCAGACTACCAACGCACACTACCTGGTGGATGCCGGCGCTGCCGATCTCTTTGCCGACGATGCGATTGACGGAGATGCGTTTGCCAAGGACCTTCTCGACCTTGTGGGCAACGCCGAGAGGCGCGAACGCATGCGCGCGTGCGCGAGGGGCCTTGGACAGGACCGGGCGGCTGCCAAGCTCGCAGACGTGGTCGAGCGCGCCGCCGCGCGGTAGGCGTGTCGCGGGCGGCATGCGAGGGCCTGGGAACTCCGTGGTGCCTTCGCGGCGCGGCCCGCTAAGGGCCGTCCATCGGCTAGAGTGAATGGGTTAGGCGAACTAGTTTCCGTGGCGGGTCTTCTCGCTGCGCACCTTTGGAAGGGGTAGCCATGGAAGACATCGAGGAGACGGCCCGCGACAACGCGGCCGAGACGAGCAAGAGCATTTCGAGCGCCCACTTCGTGGGCATCGGCGGGGCGGGCATGAGCGGCATCGCCCTCGTGCTCAACAAGCGTGGCTGCAAGGTTACCGGCTCAGACCTCAAGAGCTCTCACTACGTGCGCGAGCTCGAGGACGCAGGCATCGCCGTGACCATTGGGCACGACGCCGCAACCATCGACCGCGTCTCTCCCGAAGTGGTCGTCACCTCAAGCGCCGTCCCCGAGACAAACCCCGAGGTCGTTCGTGCCCGCGAGCTGGGCATTCCCATCTGGCCGCGCGCCAAGATGCTGTCGTATCTCTCGAACAATGCCATCACCGTTGCCGTTGCCGGCACCCATGGCAAGACCACCACGTCGTCCATGATTGCTACCATGCTCGATCGCTTGGGTTGGGACCCCTCCTTCCTCATCGGCGGCGTGGTCGAGGGCTACGACACCAACGGCAGGAACGGCGAGGGCGGCTACTTTGTCTGCGAGGCGGACGAGTCCGACGGTTCCTTCCTCTACCTCAACCCCGATGTTGTGGTGGTCACCAACATCGAGGAAGACCATCTTGACCACTACGGCACGCTCGAGAACATCGAGAAGACCTTCTGCACCTTCATGGACCTGGTGGGCGAGAAGGGCACCGTCGTGGTGAACGGCGACAACCCCCACTACGTCAAGCTTGCCCGCTCTACCGGCCGTCACGTGGTGACCTATGGCTTTGACAAGGGCAACGATTACGTCTGTGTTCCCGAGCGGGGCCTGGCACCACACCGACTTGCCATGCGCTTCTCGGTGAAGACTCCCTCCGGCACCTCTGTCGAGGTCACCATCAAGTCGAATCCCGGCCGCCACAACATGGCAAACGCCACGGCAGCCATCGCCGTGGCAGACGTCCTGGGCGCAGACGTCACCCAGGCAGCCGAAAAGCTCTCGGAGTTCAAGGGCGCGCGCAGGCGCTTCACGCACGTGGGAGACATCGATGACATCACCGTGGTGGACGACTACGGCCACCACCCCACCGAGATTGCCGCCACGCTCGACGCCGCTTCACAGCTTGGCTTCGACCGTATCGTCTGCGTGTTCCAGCCGCACCGCTATAGCCGCACCAAGGCACTCGAGCCGCTCTTTGCGCACGCATTCGACAAGGCAGATGTCCTACGCGTGATGGACGTCTTCTCGGCGGGCGAGATGCCCATCCCCGGAATCTCGGGCAAGACCGTCTCAGCTCAGGTCGAGGCAGCGGGCATGGTGCCCGACGTGCGCTATATCCCTAACCGCCACGAGCTCATCCAGAACCTTTGCGACACCTGCCGTCCCGGCGACCTGCTCATCACTCAGGGCGCAGGTGACGTCACCCAGATTGGTCCCGCGTTCATCGCTGCCATGCGCGAGCGTGACGAGAAGAAAGACGAGTAACGGGCGTGAGTGTCTTCAACGCATACATGGGCCTCTCGGGCGCCATTGACGCGGACGTCATTCGCGGCGAGCGGCTCTCTCACCGCACGAGCTACCGCATTGGTGGCCCTGCCGCGCTCTTCGTGTGCGCGAATACCTACGAGGCCCTGCTCAAGACCGTCGAGGTCCTGCGCGCCGAGCGCGTGCCCTGGGTGGTCGTGGGGAAGGGCTCAAACATCCTCGCCGCAGACACCGGCTATGACGGGTGCGTCATCACGCTTGGCCGCGAGTTCTCGCGCATGAGCTTTGCAGAGGATGGTCGCGTGACGGCAGGAGCGGCGCTTCCGCTCCCAAAGCTCGTCTCCGAGGCCATGAAGCGCTCGCTTGCCGGCCTCGAGTTCTGCGCGGGTATCCCCGGCACCGTGGGTGGTGCCGTCTCGATGGATGCCGGCGCCAGACACGAGTGGGTTGGCAGCGTGATTGAGGATGTAGTGAGCCTGCGGCCGGGCAAGGGACTGGTGCGTCATGCTTCCTCCGAGGTCGAGTGGGGCTACCGTACGACCTCGCTTCCCACTACCGAGATCATCCTCGAGGCAAGCTTCCGCCTCACGCCGGGCAGCCGTGACGCAATCTCGCGCGACGTCGAGGAGCGGTTGCGCCGACGCAGCCAATCACAGCCCATGGGAAGGCCCTGCTGCGGCTCGGTCTTCAGGAATCCTGGCTCTCGCTCTGCTGCCGTCATGATCGAGGCTTGCGGTCTTAAGGGGTATCGCATTGGCGGTGCGGTGGTCTCCGATGTTCACGCCAACTTCATCGTGAACGATGGGGGTGCGCATGCCCACGATGTAGTTGAGGTCATGCAACACGTCCATGATGCTGTGCGGGAGAAGTACCAGATCGACCTTCAGCCCGAGGTCAAGCTGCTCGGGTTTGGGGCATAGGGAGAGCGCGGATGGCGTCAGACGATAGGAGAAGGCCCACGGCGCGCAAGGCCACGAAGCGCCAGGCACAGGGACGTCCCACCCCCGTATCTCGTCCGGCTTCCGTGTCGCGCGGTCGTACGCCGCGTCCCGTGCGAATTCCCAAGCCCGCCTCGAGGCCGGTGCGCCAGCCCAAGGCTAAACCACAGCCCAAGTCAAAGCCAGTCGCCGCTCCCAAGCTCAATCAGCCGAAGGCACCTTCCCTGCGGATACAGAGGACCCCCCGACCCAAGAGCGGGCGGGAGGCCAGGGAGGCCAGAGCGCGTCAGGCGCGTACGGCTGACGCCATGGGCATTGTCCTGCGTGTCGTCGTTGTGGCTGCCATCGTTGCGGCTGTTCTCGGCGTAGTTTTTCTCGTCCTGAGCAATACCTCGACCTTCCGGATAACGTCCATCGACGCCGTGGCCTCCGACCACGTGAGCGCAGATGACATCCAGAAACTTGCAAACGTCGAGGAGGGTACGACCCTTCTCAACGTCGACACCAATGCAATCACCCGGAACCTCATGAAGAACCCATGGGTCGCATCGGTGAGCATCGAACGCGAGTTTCCGGACAAGCTCAAGATCTCTGTCACCGAGCGCAAGGTAGAGGCTGTCGTAGTGATGAGTTCGCGGAGCGTGGCGTGGTATCTGGGCGAGGGGGAGGTCTGGCTCGAGCCCGCGAACCTTGACGTCTCCGACGGTGAGTCGACAGACGACGTGGGCCTTGAGAAGGCAACTTCGGTTGGGGCAATTCTCATCACCGGAGTTCCCGCGACGGTCGACCCAGTGGCTGGGTCCAAGGCCACCGACGACGTGATTGCCGCAGTGAGGAGCTACCTCGATGGCTTCTCGTCCGACTTCTCGTCGCAGATTGTGAGCTTTACTGCGCCAAGTGAGGCGAGTGTCTCGTGCGTCCTCTCAAGTGGCGTGGAGGTCTCGCTGGGGTCGCCAAGCGACATCTCCTCGAAGGAAGAGGTTATCAAGAGCCTGCTTGTCGAGTATCCTGATGAGCTTACCTACATCAACGTGCGCGTGCCATCGAGCCCCTCATACAGAAAGATTGATTCCACGAACGTGACGGCTGGGACGGGGGCGGTTGGCGCCTCATCAACGGGGTCCACTACAGGTTCCACCCAGAAGACGGATTCGGCGGACTCCGCAAGCATCTCGAATGGCAAAAACTAGGGCGGCAGCACATTAGACTCAAGTTTTACTTGAGGGTTTTCGCGCTTCAGAGCGATGCTGTTTACCTGCGATTTTCACCGTTTGCACAAAGGGTTTGACGAGAGTGCGCCCAATGTGCAAATATACGTCACTTTGTGGGGAGCATCTGGCTTAACCTGAGGTTTAGGGTTTCTACCAGCGCTTTTCATGGGGCTGGACGAAAAACGTCATATGAGCGAAGCACGAACGCACCAGCAAGGGCGCTGGCACAGGGCCGCCGCCAACGAGGAGGAAACGATGAAGGACACCGAGGTCCCCAGCAACTATCTCGCCGTGATTAAGGTCGTCGGCGTGGGTGGCGGCGGCACCAACGCCGTTAACCGCATGATTGAGGAGGGCATCCGCGGCGTCGAGTTCGTGGCTATCAACACCGACGCGCAGGCGCTCGCCATCTCCGATGCCGACATCAAGGTCCACATCGGCACCGACATCACCAAGGGCCTGGGCGCCGGTGCCAACCCAGAGGTTGGCCAGGAGGCCGCCGAGGAGAGCCGCGACGAGATCAAGCAGGCACTGGCCGGCTCCGACATGGTCTTCATCACCGCCGGCGAGGGCGGCGGCACCGGTACCGGCGCGGCCCCTATCGTTGCCGACATTGCCAAGAACGACGTGGGCGCCCTCACCGTGGGCGTTGTCACCAAGCCCTTCTCCTTCGAGGGTCGCAAGCGCTACAACTCCGCCGCCGAGGGCATCAAGAACCTTTCCGAGAACGTCGACACGCTCATCGTGATCCCCAACGATCGCCTGCTTGACCTCTCCGAGAAGAAGACCACCATGCTCGAGGCCTTCCGCATGGCCGATGACGTGCTATGCCAGGGCACCCAGGGTATCACGGACCTCATCACCGTCCCCGGTCTCATCAATCTCGACTTCGCCGACGTCTGCACCATCATGAAGGGCGCGGGCACGGCAATGATGGGCATCGGCACCGCCTCCGGCGACTCCCGTGCC
This sequence comes from Olsenella sp., assembly GCA_022648325.1. Classification (GTDB taxonomy): domain Bacteria; phylum Actinomycetota; class Coriobacteriia; order Coriobacteriales; family Atopobiaceae; genus Tractidigestivibacter. The sequence goes on along the minus strand of JALCMG010000002.1, from coordinate 56,455 downwards.
ACCGACGCGGCCGCCGAGGCCATCTCCAGCCCGCTGCTCGAGACCTCTACCGACGGCGCCACGCGCGTGCTGCTCTCCATCGCCGGCAACAAGGACCTCGGCATCCAAGAGATCAACGACGCCGCAGACCTCGTTGCAAAGAACGTCGACCCAGAGGCCAACATCATCTTTGGCACCGTCGTCGACGAGTCCCTGGGCGACCAGGTGCGCGTCACCGTCATCGCCACCGGCTTCAACGACGCCAACATCCAGCCGACGCTTCCCACCATGCCGGCGGCACGTCCGCAGGCCCAGGCGTCCAAGTCCAAGCAGCGCCCCTACAGCGCCCCGGCTCCTGCGAGCCGTCCGGCAGCTCCCGCTGCGAGCGGTGACAACAAGGAGTTCGACATCCCCGACTTCCTGAAGCGTAGCCGCATCTAGTGCCATGCCCGAGCCCGCGCTCACAAGGTATCAGTCGAAGGGAGTGACCCTCCTGGGAGACGAGCACGTCCCCCAGGAGGTCGCGTTTGCGTTCACGGAGCGAACGGGCGGCGTTTCTCGCGGGTGCTACGCCTCCCTCAACCTGGGAGGTGCCTGCGGAGACGATCCCTCTTGCGTGGAGGAGAACCGCCGCAGGGTGCTGGTGGCCATTGGCGCGGAGGATCACCTCTCCGCTCTTGTGAACCCGCATCAGGTGCACGGCGACAAGGTCGTTGTGGTTCGCTCCTCCAATGCGGACGCGGTCCGTGCTGCCCAAGAGGCTGCCACGAGCGGCGCCGACGCAATTGTCTGCACCGCCCCTAACGTTCCCGTGCTCCTGTGCTTTGCGGATTGCGTGCCCATCGTCCTCGTTGTGCCGGGCGGTTTTGCCGTTGTGCATTCCGGCTGGCGAGGGACAATTGCGCGCATAGGCGCGAAAGCGGCGCGGATTCTCGCGGAGGAGACCGGTGTGCCCGTCTCGCAGGTGCTTGCCTACGTGGGCCCTCACATCGGTCGTGAGGACTATGAGGTCTCGCCCGAGCTCGCCGCGCGCTTCTCGGCGGAGTTTGGTCCCGGCGTCATCTGGGGCGAGAGGAACCTCGACCTCGGTGCCGCCGTCTTGGAGGTGCTCGTCGAAGCGGGAGTCCCCAGGAGCTCCGTCGCCTGCTGCGACGTCTCCACCGCATCGGCAACCGAGAGGTTCTTCTCGTACCGGGCAGAGCACGGGTCGTGCGGACGGCATGGCGCCATGGCCGTGATGGTGGGGGAGTAGCGAGGGGCGCCCTTTGTGGGGCGTGGTTTTCACCGAGTTTATGGGAGCTGGTCTAGATGGACGAAACAGAGGACGAGAGCTACGCAGCGTTTCTCGTCAAGCGCAGGGAGGAGATTCTCCAGCGTATAGCCGAGGCCGCCGCTCGTGCCGGGCGCAACCCAGCGGAGGTCGAGCTTCTCGCCGTCTCAAAGACCGTTGACGTGCCGCAGGTCGACCTCGCCTGGAGGGCGGGCTACCGCGCCTTTGGCGAGAACCGCCCCCAGGAGCTTGTCCGCAAGCTCGATGGCATCTCCGCGTACCCCGAGATGGCCGGAGTGCGCTTTGACATGATTGGCCACCTGCAGACCAACAAGGTGCGCGAGGTCGTGGGCAACGTGACGCTCATCCACTCGGTGTCCTCGCTCCACCTGGCCGAGGCCATCTCCAAGCGCGGCGTAGGCCACAATCTGACGAGCGACGTGCTTCTCGAGGTAAACGTCTCGGGGGAGGAGTCAAAGTCCGGCTTCTCGCCCGACGAGGTCCGCGCGTCGTTCGGGGATATCCTGGCGCTCCCTGCTCTGCGCGTTCACGGCCTCATGACCATGGCGCCGGCGCACGACATGGACGTGGCGAGAAGGACCTTCTCCGGTCTGCGCGAGCTCCGCGACGAGCTCGCGGCCCGCGTCGGCCTTGAGCTGCCGGTCCTCTCGTGCGGTATGAGCGACGACTTCCCGATTGCGGTCGAGGAGGGCTCCACGATTGTACGGCTTGGCAGAACGGTGTTCGATCCCAGGTACGTTCTGGGTTAATCTGGCAATGGGGCGGGGTGTTGGACCCCGCAATACGGATGGGGGAATCATGGGCTTCCTCGACAACATCAGGGATCGTTTCCGTAGGGACGACGACTACGACGACTACGAGGACGACTACTACGACGGTGACGACGAGCAGCGCGAGCGTGACCGCGAGCGCGGCTACGGAGACCGTCGCCCCACGGGCAGCGCAACCAAGCTCCTGGGCAACACATCGCGCCCCGAGGCGGAGAGCGTCTCGGTATACACGCGCTCTGGTCGCCCGGTGACGCAGAACCCTGCTGCAGCCTACGCCGACCAGCGCGACACGCGTCCGCGCCCCAGCTACGTCGAGCCGCCCGAGCCCACCTACAGGCCTGCCTACGAGCCCCCGGCGCCGAGCCCTGCGCCGACGGCGCCCGCGGACCTCGGCCGCGGCGGCTCGTCGTCTCGTGTGACCTCCGGCCAGCTTCCTCCCTACGTGCTGCGTCCCGTCTCGTACGACGACGTGCAGTCCGTGGTGAGGCGCGTGCGCACCAACCAGCCCGTCATCCTCATCTTCAGGGGCACCAACATCGAGACCGCCAAGCGCATCCTCGACTTCTGCTATGGGCTGAGCTACGGCGTGTCAGGGTCGGTCGAGGCGCTCGGAGACCGCGTCTTTGCCGTGCTTCCCGCAGGCATCGAGCTTACCCAGGGCGACATCGACAAGCTCGTCGTCGACGGCGACCTCGAGGCATAGCGCCATGGCCGAGAAGATCGAGAAGGCCATCGGCGTCATCGGTGCGGGCTCCATGGGCGCCGCCATCGCGCGTGGGCTTGTGGCGCCTGGTGCCGCAGACCCCGAGCGCATCCTTGTCGCCAACCCCTCGGCGGGCAAGCTCGCCCCGCTTGCGGAGCTTGGGATCAAGACCTTCACCAGCAACGAGGAGCTTCTCGCCCAGGACCCCAGCACGGTTGTCCTTGCCGTGAAGCCCCAGGTGCTTCCCGGGGTCCTTGCCGAGCACGCGGACGGCCTTGCCGGACGTCTGGTGATCTCTATTGCCGCGGGCGTCTCGGTCGCCTCACTCGAGGCCTCGCTTGCCTCGTCTCGTGTGGTGCGTGCCATGCCCAACCTGCCGGTGCAGGTGCTCTCGGGCGCGACGGCCGTCTGTCCGGGGTCTCGCGCGACGGAGGAAGACCTCGCGCTCGCACTGGCGATTTTTTCTGCCCTGGGGAGTGCCGTTGTGCTCCGTGAGGACCAGCTCGACGCCGAGGGTGCCGTTGTGGGCTGCGGTCCTGCGTATATGGCGCTTCTCGTCGACGACCTCACGCGTGCCGGCGTGGAGCGCGGACTTCCCGCCGTAGCCTGCCGCGAGCTTGTGCTCTCTACCATGCGTGGCGTGGCCGAGCAGCTCTTGGCGTCGGGCGAGCACCCGCGCGCTTATATGGAGAAGGTGACGTCTCCCGGCGGCACGACTGCCGCGGGTTTGCGCGCAATGGAGTCGGGTATGTTTGAGGTTGCCTGCTCGGGCGTGGACGCGGCCCTGCGTCGTACCCGCGAACTCTCGGAGGCGGCAGGCGCCAAGGACACCACCGACGACTGACAGCGAGGACCACTTGAACTACACGATAGCCAACCTCATCGTCCAGCTTTTCCGCATCTACAACATCCTGGTCATCATTTGGTGCGTGCTCTCGTGGATTCCACGAGGCTCTGGCCTGCTTGATGACTTCCGCAGCGCAATCGGCATGATCGTTGAGCCGTGGCTGGGAATCTTCAGGCGTTTCATCCCGCCGCTGGGCGGTATAGACTTTTCGCCCATTGTGGCGATCTTCGCTCTTGAGGCCATAGAGCGCCTGCTTCTGGCTATACTTTTATAACGTCATTGCCGCTTGACGGGCGCTGCCCGGGGCGACGAGTCGAAGTGAAAGGGACAAAGATGGCAATCACACCAGCAGATATCGAGCAGCAGACCTTCTCTCCCTCGAAGCATGGCTACGACCCCGAGGAGGTCGACGCCTTCCTCGAGCAGATTTCCAGCGAGGTTGATGCGATGCTCCAGAAGATCGCAGACCTCAAGGGTCGCCTGAACACTGCCGAGCAGCAGCTCTCTGCTTCCCAGGCTCAGGTTGCCAGCCTCGAGGAGCAGCTCAACGCCGCTCCCGAGCGCATGGAAGTCACTACCGTTGCTCCTGCCCCCGCCGCTCCGGATGACCTTGCGGCATCCGAGAGCCAGATTTCTCGCGTGCTCATCGTTGCCCAGCAGAGTGCTGACAAGCTCGTTGCTGACGCGCGCGACAACGCGGAGCGCATCCGCAACGAGGCCGACCAGAAGGCCCGTGAGGTCATTCGCCAGGCGCTTGCCGAGAAGCAGAACGAGCTGGACGAGATCGACCGCCTCAAGCAGTCCCGCGAGGACTTCCGCAGCGAGTACAAGAAGCTCCTGCAGCACTTCATGGACGACGCGGATTCCGTGTTCCCCCAGCAGCCGCTCTCCACGGCGCCCAACGGCTCCGGTGCCGCGCCGGCTGTCCGTCCTGCCGCGAGTGCGCCCGCCGCGCCTGCTGGCTCCACGGCTGCGGGCAACGCCTCGTTCCAGACCGACTTCGGCGACCTGGACTAGCGCTGCGAGAACGGCTCCGAAGCTGAGCTTCACAGGCGTGACGGGGAGGTCCCAGGTTGGGGCCTCCCTTTTCCGTGGCAGTTCGTTGTCTCGCCTTTCTTGCCTGCGCCGGTCTCCGCTCGCTACACATTCGTGCCCGAATCTGTGACCCGCGCATGATGTCACACATTCGACGAACGAATGTGTGACTGCGGAGTTGGATTTGGAGGCTAGCGCCTGAAGCGAGAGGCGCTTGGCTACCACGTACGAGAAGACATGCCGCCATGAATCGGCGGAACTGCGATGGGGACTATATCGCCAGTAACGATGATAGCTATCCAAGGAAATCTCTGGTGGAGCGCATGAGCGAAGATGGCTCCGACGGGACTGGCAACAACCAGAGCAGCACTGTGGAAATCGTTCGGCTCCGTGATGAGTGCTTTTCACCAACGGCATGGGACGGTCAGAGGCGGGGATATTACATGAAGCGTCCTACTGGACAAAGTGGCAACAGCGCCATACATGGAAGCAAACGAGTGCTTATTGTCATTGGCGCTGCCATTGCATGTGCCATTGGCTTTATTTTCTTAGACGCTGTTAAACCAGTCCTGATATGAGCTCGGGCGGGTAGAGGGACTCCACGTCCAGCACGGGACGCCTCCCCTCCCAGTAGTCCCAGAAGGGCTGCGGCTCGGCGAAGAGAGATCTCCTGCGCACCGAGTACCTGCCGTTCGCCGCCCGCACCCCTGCGGCGCCGGTCTTTCCCCTCGACGCCACGCAGCAGAAGCAGTCGCCGAGGTCGTCGGTGCCCGTGACGACGCCGACCTTGGGCCCGGACAGCCCGCGCCTGCCGGACTCGCCGCCGTGCCGGTGCGGCTCCCGGGGTATGAGGCCGTCCGGGTGGCGGCCCTTGAGGGACTCGTCGACGCAGGGCTCGTCCACCCGGGCCGACGTCCCCCCGCCACCCCCGAGGGCCCCGGCCTGCCCCGCCATCACGTCGCAGAGCCTCGCCCCCACGTGCCAGGAGGTCGGCAGGCCCGCGGAGCACCTCCTCGCGCACTCCCCGGGCGAGGCGCCCTCGAGCGTGGCGCCGACGAACTCGAGCCACGCCGGCAGCGGCAGCTTCGAGAGCGCCAGCAGCCCGCCCGTCCTCTCGGCGAGGGTGCGGCCGCACCCGCGGCAGACCCACCTCTGGGTGCCGTCGGCGTCGCGCCCGCGCCTGGCGACGCGCGAGCAGCCGCACCTCGGGCACTCCCCGGGCTCGCCCGCCGGCCCTCCCGGCGACGAGCGACTCCCCGGTCCTCTCGGCGAGTTCGCGCCTGTCGTCTTCCGGCAGCGCGAGCGCCTCCTGCAGTATGCTGTTGTCCATCCGGGCCTCCTGCCCCTCGGTCTCTTGGTCGAACCGTAGGTTAGCAGGGGGCCCGGACATTAATATCAGGACTGGTTTAACAGCGACATGAGGAATATAAGTCTTCTGAAACTGCTCCGTTTACAGAGAGCAGATTGCGTATGGCGATGATATGGAAAGTGCGACGATGCAGCAAAATGGACATATTGCGGGCGCAAGAGGACAAGGCATCTTTGGTACTCAGAACATAACCACACCAAAGGGATCGACCGTAACGGTAATTCGCCCATGACATGGCAGAGGAGGCATTTTGCGCGCTGACCAGTCAGAAAACGAGTGGCTCCGCAACCGCAAGGCCGAGAAGAGGGCCCTCTGGGAGGCCCTGCGCCCGGTCGCCAGAGGGCTGGGATGGAGGCTAACTGGCGGTTACCTCTGGTCGGACAGGAGGCCATTCTTCGCGAGGGCAAGCGTTATGCCGCAGAGGCTCAGCCCGGTAATTACGTTCAGCCTAGGTGTGAAGACATTTGCCTTTGATGACCTGCTCTGGAATATCCTCGGTATGCAAAGCAACTCGAGCGAGCGTACGAGCCTGCGTGCTACGGGCGCCTTCACTACCTTCGGGTACGGCCTCATTCGAGGCAGGGAGGTCGTGGTGGACCCCTCGAGCGGCTCGTGGCCCGAGGAGGCCGCCCGTGAGATCGCCTCGTCCTGCGACAAGGCTGTGGATGCCTTCCTGGAGTCTATCGTGGGGATGAGGCGCGGTTCTACTCGCTGATTGTGGAGGACGCCCCCAACCGCAACAGGAGCACCAAGCCTGGCCTCGAGGAGTGCCTGGCCCGCATACTGCTCGGCGATGTGGAGGGCGCGCTAGACCTCGCGCAGCATAAGGTCCGTGAGACTCGCCCGCACCGCCCCGCGTTCGCCTTCGGCGTCGGCGACAAGGGCGATGCGGAGCTGGTGTGCGAGTGGTGCGAGCGCGAGCTCGCGCGGAAGGGGGAGGAGCGGCATGGCGCTTGAGGATACCAACAAGGTCGACGGGATTGCCTACAGCGACGAGCGGAGGACGCTCACGATGCTCCTCACGGACGCATGGTCGTGGGACGACGAGCTGTGGCACCTGACTCTGCTGCAGGACAAGCTGAACGCATATGCGTCCTTCATCAACGGAGGACAGTGGTCGCGTGCCTTCCCTGGGGCGAATCCATCGAGCTTCGTGTTCGACATCAAGTTCATGCACCCCATCACAGAGAACTGCGCGAAGCTGCTGTCCTCGCTCGCCGACATGTACAACGACAAGGGCCTGGGCATCAAGTTCGAGGTGTCCACGGGCGAGGAGTAAGGTCGTGCAGGCCGTCGACGGGCACGGGGCCACGTGGTGATAGCCAACAGGACAGCAACGCCACCTGGCACAGCGGCTTCTCGTGGATCCCGGCCGGGAGCAGCGGCTGGGTCTACCCATCAGTCTTTGCCCACCGCGATCTCAAAGTGCACCCCCGACCCCGCGGCATAGTCCGCAGCGGAGTTGATGGACACCGCCTCGTCCTGCGTGAGACCGACATCGGGAACCACGACCTTGAGCCGCCTTGACGCGACGGGGACCAACCAGGACGAGCGCACCGCCCGGAGCCTCGGCGCGCGCTATGCGGGGGCCGGGGCCCTCCTCGTGCGAGAAGGAGCGCAGCGGCCCGAACCAGCCCTCCCAGGCGGCGCGCACGCTCTCGGCGTCCACCTGGTCGAAGCCGCTGCCCCCGGCGTCGTAGCCGGAGTCGACCATGACCGCGGCCACAGACCCGGAGCCCGGCCCCTCGGGGGCACCCCACGCCTCGTAGGCGTCGGTGTGGGCGTCGCCCAAAAACTCGAGGCAGCCCGCGGGCTCGTCGTACTCGAGCGTGCCGCCGCCGAGCGTGGCGACCCTGCGGGGGCCGGGGCCGCCCACCTCGGGCCTCTTTCTGGCGAGGAGCGACAGCACGGCCTCGCCGAGGGCGCGGGCGCCCGGGGAGGCGGGAAGCTCCAGCCTGGGCGACGCCTCCTCCAGCTTGTCGTAGGGCACCTTGTCTGCAGGGTCGAAGGCCAGCTCCTCCACCGTGGCCTGTTGCCCGTCATCCTCGACGGTCAGCGTGCGCCACTCGCGGTGGAGCTGCCTCCAGCTGCGCACGTGGAGAAACTTCATGTAGTCCGCGCTCCCGAAGCCCTGCGTCTTGTCGACGCGGCCCGTCTGCTCCGCGCCGGCCATAAGGGCCCGCTCTATCTGGGCCCCAAGTTCGGCCGCGTCGGCCGAGCCGTCGACCCTGAAGGTCAGCGGGGGCCTCAGGAGCAGCAGCGCCCCCACGCGGCCTATGCGGGCGTAGGACTGCACCACGTACTCACGCGACTTGACTTTGGAAAGCACTTGGACGAAAAGGGGCCAAGAAGAATTGTCTGCCATTGATTGCCCTCCCATAGAAATGAGGATTGGATGCATCGGCGAGGCCTTCCGTTCCCTAGGTCCCGGGAGAATCCTTTCCGATTTTTATTATAAGCTGGACCGGGTTCGAGGGTTGGCTGCTCGCATCGGTACTCTGCGCGTAGTTCGCGGCATCATTGATGGCATTCGCCTGTTCCCCGGTTAGCCCGCGCTCGGGGATCAGACTGCTGGCAGCGGATGGCTTTATATCAATGTCGATACAGACGGCAATGTTACAGGGCGAGGCGTAAGAATTCCTGGCATTGTCAGCATTGGACTTGATAGTAACAACGGGTTAGAAGTCCCGCTATCGGGCGGTGATTATTGCGGCGTTACCGTTGGAGCGACTGCAAACCTCGACTTTAACCATTCCACAACACAGCATCAGAATCAACAAGCGTCCATGACGAGTGGGGAAACATGGGAGAGAAGAAACAGAGGAGCAGTGTCATGAACTACCTCTCGAAGCTGGGCCAGAGCCTGATGCTGCCGATTGCAGCGCTCTCGGCGGTTGGCCTGCTTCTGGGCATCATGAGTGCGCTGACGAAGGATGCGGTCATTGCAGCCGTGCCGGCATTTGCGCCGCAGGCACCGGTCGGATTTGTCTTTGCGACGGTCAAGTCGGTCGCAAATGCGGTCTATGCGCAGATTCCTGTGTTGTTTGTCGTCTGCCTTGCCCTTGGCCTCGCCAAGAAGGACAAGGAGATCGCGGCCTTCGCCGGCTTTGTCGGCTATTACACGTTCATCGCTGCCGGTGCGGCGATGGTCAAGAGCGGCCTGTTCGATTTCAGCTCTCTCGACACTGCGACAGTGCTCGGCATCGAAGGCGTGCCGAACATGTCCGCTTTCGGAGGCGTCCTTGTGGGCTGCCTTGCGGCTGCATTGCATGACCGCCTCATAGATACGAAGCTTCCTGTTGCCATCTCCTTCTACGGCGGCAAGCGCTCTGTTGCTATCATCGTCTTTGTTGCGATGCTCATCCTGGGCATTCTCTCGCCATTCGTATGGCTTCCGCTTTCGATAGCCATCATGGCGCTTGGCACGGCAATCGCGAATCTCGGCAACTTTGGCGTCTTTCTCTTCGGCCTGGCAGAGCGTGGCCTCATCCCGACTGGCCTGCACCACATCATCAATCAGCTCTTCCGTACGACTTCCATCGGCGGCGTGCTTGACGGAACAGAAGGCTGCCTCAACATCTTCTACCAGTATGTCGACACCATGGACACCGCAGCCCTTTCCGATTACACCCGCTATCTTGCAGAAGGCAAGTTCGCATTCATGCTCCTCGGCCTCCCTGCCGCCGCCCTTGCCGTCTACCGCTCTACGCCCGAAAGCAAGCGTGACGGTGTCAAGGCGCTCGTGGTTGCCGGCGCTGTGACCGCCTTCGTCTCCGGCATCACCGAGCCGATCGAGTTCTCGTTCCTCTTCGTTGCCCCTGTTCTCTACGCATTCCATTCCGTCATGGTCGGCCTCTCCTTCACGCTGGTGCATATGCTCGGCGTCTCCATCGGCGGCACTGGCAGTGGCATCATCGACTTCTTCATCTGGGGCGTCCTGCAGCCAGGGTCGCGCTGGTACATGGTCATTCCGCTGGGCATCACGTACTTCTTCGTCTACTACTTCGTGTTCTACAAGTACCTCACGGCGAAGCACATCACGATTGATGCGCTGGATGATCAGGCTGAGGTGGCAGACAAGGCCGAGATTGCCGAAGGAGCCATGACGCCACAGCTCACCTACATTATCGAAGGCCTTGGCGGCGTAGACAACATCGTCAACATCAACAACTGCGTCACGCGCCTGCGCGTCGATGTGAAGGACATGCCGCTGCTCGACGAAGACATGCTCAAGAAGTCTGGCGGCATGGGTGTGAGGAAGATGTCCGACACCCATGTCCATGTCATCTATGGTCCTGCAGTCGAGAACATCGCGACACGGCTGTACGCAGCGCTCAAGATGTAGCGATACTGGAAACAGGCACCTTATTAGAGGCAGGCAGGGCAAAAGTGCCCTGCCTGCCTTCTGCTATGGATGAAGACAATGCAAGAAGCGGCCGCCTGTCGGCTTCTTTATTCCTGGGAGCACCGCCAAGATTCTGGCGCACCTTCTGACAGACGGATGGCCCGTCGTACGGTACGGCTACTCGTCTAGCAGCGATACATCTAGGCAGTGCCGTAAACCCCACCCGCTCTCGGCGACATACTCGAGCCTGGCGGTCTCCGGCCTGGGCACGCTCGCAAGCCACCAAGAAGGCCTCGTGGCCGCGACGCTCGATCACCCCCTAAAACCAGAGGGTTTATGCCTGATTCGCTGTTTAGCCGAAAGTGACGAGTATGAAGCTCAGTGGCTACTTGTCGTTAAAAGATTTTATCTACCACGCGAGGTGGTGGCGTGGCTGCCGCCTCCGGAGAATTCCTAGCGGCCGCGATGCCTCGCTGCCTGCACACAGACAAGGGCGACGAACAATACGACCCAAACCGTATAGAGCTGGCCGAGGGGAATCTGGACACCCAGCGCACCGGCACCGAGCAGCAACCAGAAGAGTCCGAACGGGACCGCGTACGCAGCCACGAGCCTCCTGCCCCCATGAGGACCCCAAACCTTCTTGTCACGTAGGGGAAGGCGAGCGCCAAGGGGAGGAGAGCTATCCAGCACACAGCCCTTGCAATACCCAAGGGGAGGGCGCTCGCCAGGACCCCGAGCACGACTGATGCCAACGCATAGGCAATATAGCCAGCCTTTGGGCGCGAGTCTTTCTCCATCGCGTTCCCCCTCTTGTGGTGGCGTAGCCGTAGGTTATTCGTCGTGGCATCAGCTCGCCATCACGCTAGAGACAAAGATGCCCCCTATCCCCTGTAGTTGCCCAGTCCTCACTGCCGTTCTGAGCGTGCTGCGTGAGGTGCATATCCGAGCCCCAAGCCAGCCGTGCTCGGCTTTGTCGACACCCTCATGGCATGTGGCGTCGCGCAATGCGTGCGGGCGAGGCTTGATCCCGCACGAGGTGAATCTTCCCTGCAGAGAGCGTGCCATGCGCATGCATCCCATGTTGATACGGCGGACCTCCGGAGGTAGCATCTCGGCCACGAGCAGGGGTTGTCGGCCATGGCCGCATCTCTCCAGTGGGGACACTTAGGAGTGCATGCGAAGTACACAAAAGCCCCAAGTCCTGTTGCGAAATGATGCTAGACGGGCCGATGATCTGCTCTCTTACCAGCATACTTGGCGCATTCTGACACGGATGGGCATGATGCTTGTCCTCGACGATTGGTGTCTCTGAGAGAGCTGGCCAAAGGCGCTTGGCGGTGTTCGTCTCAGGGTCTACCGTCCAGCTCCGGCAGCCCATGCCAGAAGCGCTTGGGCATCCACGAGGCCCGCAGGTCATACCCTCGGCTGGCAACGCCGCGCCCAGGCAGCTCCATGGCCCGATAGAAGCGCCGCCACAATGCCTGGACCAGTCGCTCGCGCTCGTCTGCCTCGTCCACGCGCGAGGCAAGCGTGGCAGCGGTCTCTGCATCGAGACCCACCACGGAACAGGCCATATCCTCGGGTTCGTGAAAGATGGCAAGCAAGTGCTTGGGGTCCACCACTACAAAGCGTTCTTCCCTCATGCGGCGCGCAAAGTGGGTTCCCACCAGCGGCAGCGTGTTCTCGTTGGGCTCGAAGACCGAGACAAAGGTCCCATCCGGGAGGCGAGCAAAGCGAACAAACTGACGCGTATGCTCGCACTCCGAAGAGACGCGCTGCACCAGCTTGGCAAATGCCAGCGCCTCTGGTGAGGTAACGTCCTCGTAGAGTCGCTTCCCCTCTGAGAAGCCCAGCCGTAGGTAGCGATGGACCACCTCGGGCATGCCGCTCTCATCCGATGCACAGGCGAGAACCACGCGCCGTGCGCAGGTGACGCCGCACTTCTTCTCGAAGCCGGAAAATACTCGCTTGGCTAGCGCCACAACGGAACCGTCATCCTCCTCTCCAAAAGCCACGGTCTTCTCGCCTATGCGAACCTGAGCCGCATCTGTGGCTACCAGCCGCACACGATGTGGCTCGGCGTGCGCGAGATACGTTACGCCCACGGCTGCAAGCACGGATTCCGTGGCGCGCTCGCAGCACATGGCAACGGCCTCGCCGCCCGCGAGCGCCGTGGAGACCTCTGTGGTTGCACGCTCGACAGCATTGCCTGCCGCGGCGGCCTCGGGTGGGCTAGAACAGGCTAAGTTGCCCCTCCGCCTGGCGTCTGGTTGCGTTGTACTTGCTCCCTGCAGCGTCGCTCACCACCTTCTGCCTAATGAGTTCCGGATTGAGTGGGGCGGCCGGGTCTCGCTTTCCGCCGCACGTCACAAAGTAGCGCGCCCGCTTGAATGCAACGCCGAGCCCCTGCAGGTCATCCATGCAGAGCCGCCTAGTGCGTCTGGCTGCGAGGATGCGCCTTGCCCCAACTGGCCCAATGCCAGGGACGCGCAGCAGGGTCTCGAGAGGTGCGTCCATGATCTCGACGGGGAACGCCTCAATGTGCGCGAGCGCCCAGGCAAGCTTTGGGTCGACGTCGAGGTCGAGCCAGGGGCGGCTGGGCGTTGCCAGCTCGTCTGGCGTGAAGGCGTAGTAGCGCATGAGCCAGTCTGCCTGGTAGAGTCGGTGCTCGCGGCGCAGGGGCACGGGCGTCTCGCGGTCTGGCAGACGGCTGTCCTCGACCATGGGCATGTACGCCGAGAAGAAGATCCGCTTGAGTCCGTAGTGGTCGTACAGTGACTTCGAGAGCTGCAGGATGTGGTTGTCGTCCTCGGGGGTAGCGCCCACAATGATTTGCGTGGACTGGCCTGCCGGCACAAACTTGCGCAACGCGTTGGGAACGGCACTTGTGGGCCGTCCGAGGGTGTAGCGCACCCCAACCGAGGTAACCTGCATGCCCTCGGAGACGTAGCTACCCTTTTCCCTGTGCCTTCTCGCCAGCGCCTTCTTGCCGGCGGGGGAGTCCAGCAGTGCCTGCTCCTCCGCATGGCGTGTGGTGGCAATCTGTGCCATGGGAGCCATGACGGAACGGGCGTCCTTGTCCGGGCAGAGCGAGGCGAGAGACGCCCTGCTGGGAAGCTCCAGATTGACGGAGAGCCTGTCCGCAAGGCGTCCCAGGCGGTTCACTAGCTCTGGAGAGGAGCCGGGAATTACCTTTGCGTGCACATACCCGTTGAAGCGAAACTCCCCGCGCAGTGCCTCCAGGCAGGCAATCATGCGCTCCGTGGTGTTGTCTGGGTTGCCCAGGACGGCAGACGAGAGGAACAGCCCCTCGATGTAGTTGCGCTTGTAGAAGTCCACCGTGAGTTCTGCCAGCTCCCGAGGCTCGAACGTTGCTCTAAGACAGCTGGCTCCCCGGCGGTTGACGCAATACGCGCAGTCATAGCTGCAGGCATTTGACATGAGGACCTTGAGCAGCGTGATGCAGCGCCCGTCTGCGGAGAAGGAATGGCAGAGCCCGCTTGCGCAGGTATCGCCCACCATGCCCTCACGAGGCCCGCGCGTGACTCCGGACGAGGTGCAAGCCGCGTCAAAGCGGGCTGCCTCGGCGAGAATCCCCAGCTTGGTGAGCTTGTCCATGGCACCTCCCGAGTTGCCGTACAATATCAGAACGAGCGTTCTAAGCGTATCCTACACTTGATAAGTAACTAGTACAAGTGTTCTAATCTCTACTTTCCGATTGTTGATGGCATGCCTCGAACGGCATGGTTCTCTTCGAAGACGTATACGCTCGCTCCGTCTGGACAATGCGTCAAGCCGTTTGCACGAGCTAACTCGTGAGAGCGTTTCTCTTCTCAATAGCTTCTGGTCAGCTTGCTGCCAGTGCAGGGAAAGAATCGTGCAAGTGGCCTTTGGTACCCTTCCCCGCAAGGAGGGGGTTGCCATGACCTTATATCTGGGACACGAATCGGCGTTGCGTTATTGGCTCACCAAGCGGGGAGATGAGGCCATTCCGGATTCAAGCGGGCTGGCTTGCCTTGCAGATTCTTCTGCCGCTGCATCAGAGATAAAGATGGCCGCGCTGCCCTTTGACTTTTCCTCGAGGCGACCGCTTCAGCTGCTGGTTTCCGATTCTCGCCAGAGCCATAAACTGGCCACCGCCAACGTCCATCTGCTGACTTCGCCGTTGCCACCAGGCTCGTTTTGCGACCTTGTGGGCTCAACTCGTGTTGCGTCACCCGAGTTCACGTATGTACTCATGGCTCGGGACAAGACCGTTCAGGAGCTCGCCGAGATCGGATGCTACCTCTGCGGTGGCTTTGCTATTGGTGACGAGGGACGTGGCTATGTATGTCAACGATCTCCGCTCACAACGCCTGAAGACATCAGAGCCTTCATTGGCCGCTTGGCTCCTCATACGCGAGGGGTATCAACTGCGAAGAGAGCACTGAGATACGTTGTTCCTTACGCAGCTTCTCCGGAAGAGGTTCTCCTTGCGTTAACGTGTTCCCTTCCGCCTCTGCTAGGTGGCAGATCAATGCCCAAGGTTGTTGCCAACCAGCGCATCGATATCCCGAAGTCCTTGCGGAACCACACTGGGGCGACTCACTTCTTTGGTGATCTGTTCTTCCGAAGCGTGCGAGGTGATATGGAGTATGACAGCGAAGAGTACCATACGGGCAAATATAGGCTTGACCATACCATGGAGCGGCGCAACATCCTCGAAACGGCCGGTATCAAGGTTGTGTCAGCTACGTATGGGCAAATTTGCAACTATCAAAGATACCTTGATTTTTGGTGGATGGCCGAGCGCAGGTATGGAATCCGCCACAAGAGCTATAGCTGGGCTCAGCAGAGAGCCCAGGAGAATCTCTATGCATGGCTAACGGACAGAACTAGACGTCTTTTCTAGCTTGCCAACCATCCCCAGGAGGAAGGGGGTGCACCAATATCTGGACTATTCAGTACTTTTTGGGGCTATCGCGAGGAAGAACGCTTGGGTGCCTTTTGCATAGCTGCAGTTTTGTTAAAGTGCCGAACCCACATTACATGTGGTCCCAAGAAAAAGTGCTGAATGGTCGCGTATTTGGTGCAAGGGCCTTCCGGGGAAGTTAGGCCAGATTGCGGTGAGGCGCATTTCAACCCGGAAAGTGCGAAGTGGGCCTATGAGCCGGGTTCTGTCGAGGACGATCATTTATCTACGAACGCCGTTACCGACGCCCTCAAGCGCGCAACCCGAGCGCGGTGCGGGCCACACCATAGCGCTCCTATTTGCGTTTGCTCCGGAAGGGGCTTGCCAAGCCGCCGTGTTGCCACGACGCTGGTGGTCTCTTACACCACCGTTTCAGCTTTTCTCTCACCCGCCGAGGCGGGCAGCGGGAGTCTTCTTTTCTGCGGCGCTTTCCGTCGGGTCACCCCGCCTGGCCGTTAGCCAGCTTCCTGCCCTGTGGAGCCCGGACTTTCCTCATGGCCTGCGGCGAGCCGCCGGCCCCGCGATCGTCTGGCCCACTTCGCAGGGGTGATTCTAGCACGATGGTGCCGGTCGGTGCGAACTGCAAGTACAATGGATGGGTATCCCGCACAAGTCTTGTCTGCATAATGGGCGAATCGCCTGGGGAGGTCGCTTGCATGGGGTTCTTTGACAGGTTCTCACGAGGGAAGCGCACTGTGACAGAGGCCCCTCGTGCCATAGAGGCCACTGCGGAGCCTGGCTGCGTCCTCTCGCCCGTTAGCGGTGTGGCCAAGTCGCTTTCCGAGGTGTCGGATCCAGTCTTTGCTCAGGGCATGCTCGGGCCGGGCATGGCTGTCGCGCCCTCCGGCGGAGTGGTCTATGCGCCCGTCACGGGAACCATCACGGCCGCCGTGGCAACCGGGCATGCACTTGGCATCACGTCCGACGATGGCATGGAGGTCCTCATCCACGTGGGCGTCGACACCGTCGAGATGCGCGGCGACGGCTTTACCGTGCTGGCCGAGAAGGACGCCCACGTAACAGCGGGAACTCCTCTCATCGTATTTGACCGCGAGAAGATCCATGCTGCCGGCCACGATGACATCGTGATGGTCTCGGTGACAAACGCGTCCAGCGAGTCCTTGCCTGCCGTGGCACCCGGTGCAGAAGTCCGCGCCGGAGAGCCCCTCTTTAGGCTCGGGGACAAGGCGTGACGCAGATGTCGCAAGCGCAGACTGGCTACCTTACGCTCGAGAACGGCGCCGAGGTCAAAGGCGAGTTCGAGGACCGTAGAAGCCGCTTCATCGCTCAGCTTGCTCACGTGTCGGGCGAGGCTGAGGCCAATGCCTTTATTGATAAGGCTCGTTCGCGCCACCATGATGCGCGTCACAACGTGCCGGCGTGGGTTCTTGCGGATGGCCGCGAGCGGTGCTCCGATGACGGCGAGCCGAGCCGCACTGCCGGCATGCCCACGCTCGAGGTTCTCCATGGTGCCGGGCTCCAGGACGTCTGCTGCGTGGTGACCCGCTACTTTGGCGGTACGCTTCTCGGTCCCGGCGGGCTCGTGCGTGCCTACACGGCTGCCACGCAGGCAGCAGTCGAGGCGGCCCAGAAGGCCGGCCGCGTGGTCGAGATGACGCTCGTGACTCGCGTGGTGGTGCAGATCCCGTACTCGGCCTACGACCGCATCACGCGCATGGTGCAGGATGCCGGCGGGCGCGTGCGAGACTCCGTCTTTGCCGAGGACGTGCAGCTTACCTGCGCGTTTCGCACGGGGGACGAGGAGGCCTTCGTTGCCGCGGTGACCGACTTCGCCAACGGTGACGACATCTGCCGTGTTGGCGAACCGGGATTCGCCGAGTTCTAGCGCTACGGAGGACAGCTTCCGCCTGCCGAGGAATCGCTACCAATATCCGAAGACCCTCGATTTTGAAGTGGGGTCTCTGTCATTTTGCTATGCTGTATATACGTATACATCATAGGAGGGAGATATGGCCACTACGGTTGTCTCGGGAAGAATCGACGTCCTTACCGCACGTCGGGTGGAACGTATCCTGGCGCGCGAGGGCGTCGCTCCCGGAGAAGTGATTCGCCGTACGTGGGAAGCAATTTCCGAGACCGGCAAGATTCCCGCAGACGACGCCAAAATGCACGATGAGGCATCCTCAAAGCTTCGAGAATTCATGGAGCTTCGGGAGTCTTTGCCCAAGGTGGACTGGCTGGACACTCTCACGGACTCCCAGACTAAGGATATGGTTGCGAGCAGATATGAGTAGGCTGCTCTTTGACACCAATGCGCTGCTCGACCTCGTGGACGAGAATCGCCCCCAATCTAAGGAGGCGGCTCTCGTGCTAGAGCGCTGCAATGGAGAGGGGGACATGGGCTTGGTTACCCCAATGTCTCTCAAAGATGCCTACTGCGTGTTGGGAAAGGTGTATGGCGAGAGCATCGCACTCCGTTGCATCGATCTTCTCGCAAGCCTTCTGGTTGTCGCCCCCTTTGGTGCAGAGGAGTGCGACCTTGCCCTGCGTTCCGGGGAGCCTGACTTTGAGGATGGTTTGATTAGGGCGTGTGCGGAGCTCAATGGCGTCGACGTGATACTTTCCCGTGACGTCAGGGCTTTCGCAGGATCAAGGGTTCCGGCGATGACCTGCGCGGAGTACCTAGAGAATGTGGGGGAGAAGTAGAAATGGCTGCCAGAGAGAAGCACCCCCGGCCAAGTGACCAGGGGCGCCGTTGAATCGATCGAGTGCGGTGGGCTGCCTATAAGACTCAGAACTTGAGGCCAAGGCCCTTGAGGTGGCCCTCCAGCTTCTGTGCGCTCGTGAACTGGTGAGCCTGCATACCGGCAACCCTTGCTCCCGCAACGTTGTCGGGATTGTCGTCCACAAAGAGGCAGGTTGCGGGGTCGAGGCCGTACCGCTCGCAGAGCACCAGGTAGATTGCCGGATCCGGCTTCATGATGCGCTCGAAGGCCGAGACCACCCACCCATCCATCGCATGGAAGGACGGGATGCGGTCCTTCTGCCTCCAGAAGCGCGTGCCCGCGTTCGAGAGAACGTAGCAGCCATAGCCTGCAGCGTGAAGGCGCTCGACGATGGCGTTGGTCTCGGCGAAGGCCGGCTGGTGCTCGTGCCAGTGCGCCATGCACTCATGGAGGTTGGGCCAGAGCCTCTCGGGCAGGTGCGTCTTGGCCATGCGCTCGATGGTCTCCTCGCTAATGGCACCGGCGTCAAGCAGCGGCCACGCGGAAGACGAGAAGAGCGCCGCGTCCAGGGCCGCGGCGTCCTCCTCGTTTGTGGTAAAGACGTGCGAGAACAGCGAGCCGTTGAAGTCGAGGAGCACACCTCCCATGTCAAAGACGACGTTTTGAACGGGAGTGTCCTGTAATGCAGCCATTTCTCCTCCAAAGGCCCTGCTACCTGAGTGGATTTTCCTGCGAGTGAAGCGCCGGGACCTTGCGCCCTATGACCTCACGCCGAGTGCCGCGGCCACGCCGTCCCACGGCTCCACGTCGACCGCCTCCGCCTTGTCCCAAAGCTCGAGCACGTCCTCGGGCACGAACTTGCGCATGACCGTCACGGCGCCGCCGTAGGTGCGGAACCAGTCGGCGCTCATGTAGAGGTAGCCGTCCTTGCAGGAGTCCTTGCCCCAGCTGTTCTCCACGCGCCAGGCCACCGGCTCGCCGGCATCGTCCAGCTCAACGCCCTGGAAGGTCATGGCGTGGGTGAGGGAGGTCTCGCGCACGTCGAGCATGTCCTCGCGGCTCATCTTGAGGCCAACGCCAAAGAGACCCTCGAGGTCGAGGCCGTCGGTCGCCAGCACGCCGGGGAAGTCCTCGATGTGGCGTGGGAACTCCTGCATGACGTCGGCGTCCATGCCCACGGGCACGCCCGCCTTGAGGCTGGCGATGGCGGCCTGCTCCAACACCTCCTGTGGCATGTTGAGGAAGCGGTTGGGGGTGCCGCCCACCATGGGCTCCTCGAGCAGGACGTGCCATGCCGTCTTCCAGGGGCGAGAGGCACCGGGCATGCAGACCAGCTGCACGTAGTCGTTGGGGTCGAAGGGCACGTAGCGCTCGGCAAACTCGCGCGGGGTGATGCCGGCGTCACGGAGCAGCATGCGGGTGTCCTTCTCGGCCGCAGCGCCCTTGTCGTCTGCGGCGCCGTCCTTCTCGGAGGCGTCCTCGGGCAGGATCGGTGTGAGCTTTGATGCGTCGACCTTGGCCTTCTTGCCAACCTTCACCTCGAGGTCAAAGGTCGCGGGCGGCTCTCCCAGGCAGACGGAGAGCATGCGGTAGACGTCGGCCATGCAGGCGTCCTTCTTGGCCGCAAGCTCCTCGGCGCCGGCGCCCGTGCGGTGCGCACGACGGATGTCCGCTGCGGCACGGCGCAGCAGGCGGTCGAGCTGGGCGTCCATCTCGGCGGAGTTCTTGGAGCAGGCGGTCTCGGGCATAACGTCCTTGGGTACCAGGCTCCACTTGGCGATAAGATCCATGGCCTCGAAGTGGTAGCCGCCGTCGCTCATGCCCCACTCGAGCACGTGGTCGAGCTCGCGGTCGTTGTCCGGGCGGTTGACCAGCGCGATTACGTGGTCGAGCATCGCGTTGGCCTTCTCGAGCTTGTCGTAGAACATGCCAAACGCCTGCGAGAACTCGAAGGAGTCCACGTCGAGCAGGTCCATCGTGGCGGCGCGCGCCACGTTGAAAGCGGAAAACATCCAGCAGCGACCGCTCTGGCGCTGGTTGGTGACGTCGCCCGTGCGCTTGATAGAGATGCCGTAGGTGTCGTGGTAGGTGCGCATGCGTGTGTAGTCACGCGCGGCGGCCATCACGTTCATGGAGGTCACGGCGTTTCTCGCCACTCGGTTTGCGCGCTCAGCACCAAAGGCCGTCCCCTGCTCGCGCGCCCAGCCCGTGTCAATGCTTCCCATATCATTCCTTCCCGATGAGACAAAGGATGAGACAAAGGGACTGTCCCTTTGTCTCACTCTTGTTTTTACGCCAGCGAACCCATGGGATCCCAGGGCGCAAGCACCTTGGGCTCCTCGGTCTCGTAGGTATGGCGCTCCTCGTCGGTGAGGTACTTCTTGTCAACAACGACCTGGTAGACGTACTCGTCGAACCACGCGTCGGAGAGCGTGTCAAAGCCGTCGCGGCCGTGGTCCTTGCCCCAGGAGTTCTCGACCTTCCACATCTCGGGCTTGCCGTCTGCGTCCAGGCGCACGCCCTCGAGCACCATGGCATGGGTCATGAGGCTCTCGCCGTAGTCCAGGCGCTCGGCCTTGTCCATGTTGCCCTCCACGGGGAAGCCGAAGAGCGCGTCCACGTCGAGCGCCGCGGTGTCCATCATGCCCTCGTCGCGCAGGTAGCTCTGGATGACGTCGCAGCCAAACCACACGGGGAGGTTGTCCTTGAGCTGGGCGATTGCCACGCGCTTGAGCTCCTCGGGCGGGAGGTTGAGGTAGCGCACGCCGTGGTCCTCCCAGACGTTGCCCAGCCTGCTCACGGTGTAGGTGTGACCGAAGGGCTTGTCGGCCGTGGGCGCGCTGATGAGCGAGACGTACGCGTCAACATCCATGTCGACGGCGGTCGAGAAGAACTCCTTAGGCGTGAAGGTATCGGCAAGCACGAGCTTGTCGTCCTTGTCGCGCAGTCGCACCGGGAAGCTCGCGGGCGGCTCGCCCAGGCAGGTGGCCAGGAGGTGGTAGACGTCGTCCATCATCTCTTTCTTCATAGAGCGAAGGTCGTCTGCCTCCACGCCCGCCTCGCGGCTCTGGCGCAGGCGCTTTGCGGCGCCGCGCAGGTAGCGCGTGAGATAGCGGTCCATGTCGCCGGTATTCCTCGAGCAGGCGGCCTCGGGCATGGCCTCCTTGGGCACAACGCCGTACTTCTTCACGAGGCTGCGGAACATGTCCCACTGCCCGCCGTCGCCAATGGGGTCGGTGAGCAGGAACGAGACCAGGCGCCCGTCGAGCGGCTCGTCAAGGGTGTCGAGGATGTTCTCGAGGAACCAGTTGCTCTTCTCGAGCTTGTCCCAGAAGAGGGGATAGGCCTGCGAGAGCTCGAAGGTCTTGAGGTTGTACTTCTTGATGACGCGGTAGCGCATGGTGTTGAGGCTTGCGAACATCCAGCAGCGGCCGGAGCGCTCCTGGTTGCACCTCTCGCCCTGCGTGACCTCGATGTCGAAGCCCAGCGCGTTTGCGGCAACGCCCTCGGGGCGACGCGCGGCGGCGCGGATGCCGCTTGCGGTGACGGCGTTCTTCGCGACGGCGTTCACGCGCTCGGCCGAGAAGTTCTCGTGCGAGACCGCGAGGTCGTCGGGGGTGACGCTTTTAAGCTCGTCCATGTGGTCCTCCAATAGAGACCGTTCGAGTCATATATTCCGTTCCGAAGCATATCACGCGCGTGCGCGGGGCCGAAACGGGCGCCCCCGCGTTGTGGAGCTTTTCTCGCCTGCATTTAGTCATACGTATATTACCTTCTGCCGTGGGTACCTTGTGGGTACCTTGGGTTCAAAAACAGACGGCTGCGGGAGCTCTTTGCTGCAGCCAAAGACAACCAAGAGCGAGGAGATGGGATACATGGACAGGCTCAAGGGCAAGGTCGCAGTGGTCACTGGCTCTACCAGTGGCATTGGCATTGGCATTGCGAAAGAGTTTGCGGCCGAGGGCGCGCACGTCGTTGTGTGCGGCAGGCGCGAGGGGCGCGGCCAGGAGGTGGTCGAGCAGATTACGTCTGAGGGTGGCAGCGCGAGCTTCCACAGGATGGACCTCACGGATCTCTCCACCGTGGATGCCCTCATGACAGACACGGTCCGTGACCAGGGCCGCATTGACATCCTGGTCGACAACGCCGCGGGCGTGGGACTTAAGGACGGGCGCGTGGACGAGATTTCGCTCGAGGATTGGGACGCGATGTTTGCGTCCGGCGTCCGCGGCACGTTCTACGCGATAAAGGCGGCCCTTCCCTACATGCGCGAGGCCGGCGGCGGGTCGATCGTGAACATTGGGTCTATGGCGTCGATCTCCGGCGACCTGGGCTCGACGGCCTATGCCTGCAGCAAGGCTGGCGTGGACATGCTCACGTCGTATGTCGCGCTGCAGTACGGCAAGGAGAACATCCGCTGCAACTGCGTGCGCCCGGGACTCATCGTGACTCCCCAGAACGAGGCGCACGTCCCACAGCAGCTCAAGGACGTCTTCCTCAGCAACATCGAGGTCAATCGCTACGGCAACCCCGCGGACATTACCCACGCCTGCACGTACTTCGCTTCTGACGAGAGCGCCTACGTCACGAGGCAGATCATAAACGTGGACGGCGGCCTCAACTCGCACGCCACGACCGTAGCGCAGTTCCGCTCTGCCGGATCGAGGACCTGGTAGCGTGGCCGATGGCAATCATGCGCCGGCTGGAAAAGGCGAGGCGTCTGCGGCGGCAGCTACCCTTGCGCCTGCGTATAGGATGCGGATTGTGTTCGAGCGCAAGGTCGTGGCGCCGTACAGGGATACGTATCGCGGGGAGCTCGGCCAAGCCCAGGTCGAGCTCCTGGAGCTGCTGTATCTGGCCGGTCCGCTGCGTCAGCATGAGCTGGCAGGTGAGCTGAGAACCACGAAGCAGCATGTCTCGAAGATGATCGGCCGCCTGGAGCAGTTGGGCTACGTTGCGCAGGGTACGGACGATGGGGATGCGCGCAGCCGCGTGGTCGCTCTGAGCGCCGAGGGTCGCGCGTACGTTGACGGTCATATCGCGGAAGGCTCCAAGCTTGCACGCGAACTCTTCTCGCATCTGAGCGACGAGGAGCGAAAGGAGCTTGACCAGGCTATGCTCACGGTTACGCGGCTACTCGAGAAGGCGTAGCGCCGCGCCCTGTGCGGTTGGGGGACTCGTGAGGTTGGCTTACTGGTGCGAATTGACGGTTGGTGGCAGTTTTTCTGGGGGGTCTCAAGTAGCAACTAATTCAAAGTTTGTTAAACCGCTGGTAGAGTAATTACTATAGCCCCTATATCATATAAGAGATGCAACAGAAACTGCCACCAACCGGAGACTTGTTTCAAGGCTCAGGCGTGCAGAGCGAGAAATGACGGTTGGTGGCAGTTTTTGTACAACTCCTTATATGCTGTACATTGCATAGCAATTATTCTACCTGCTATTAATAAGAACTGTAATCTGTTTGTACTTGGGGCTACTCCGATAAACTGCCACCAACCGTCAATTTGCGCCACAATCTGCACCTGGCGGTATTTCGGCGAGGCATTTTTGCAGCCTCGAGGCCCGCAATGGCCGAAGAAAGCGCAAAGGCGGGACAAGGTCTGGCTGCGCTTGCATAGTGGCCTCCCACATGCCAGTCCCTCGCGCATGGCCGCGCTATACTTCGGTGCATGAGAAGGACGGCGCCTAGAGCAGGGAGGATGCGCATGCCAGTGGTGCGAGACGTGCCCGCGTACCCCGTGCCGGACTATGGCCTGCGCGTCCTGCGGACGCTCGAGGCGGCAGGCTTCGAGGCGTGGGTCGTGGGCGGCTGGGTGCGCGATGCGCTTCTTGGCGCACCCATGCACGACGTAGACGTTACGACCTCCGCAACCTGGCGGGAGGCGGAGCGCGTGCTTACCGCCGCCGGCATCGAGGTGCACGAAACAGGCATCGCCCATGGCACCGTGACCGCAGTGGTCGATGGCCAGCCGGTTGAGGTGACCACCTATCGCGTCGAGGGAACCTACTCCGATTGCCGTCATCCCGATGAGGTGCGCTTTGTTCGAGACGTGCGGGAAGACCTTGCCCGTCGCGACTTCACCGTCAACGCCATGGCGTACCATCCGGAGCGTGGCCTCCTTGACCTCTTTGGCGGGCGAGAAGACCTGGCGTTTGGTGTAATTCGCGCGGTGGGCGACCCCTACCGGCGCTTTGAGGAGGATGCCCTCCGGGTTCTTAGGGCGGTGCGCTTTGCCTGCAGGCTGGGCTTTGACGTGGAGCCGCGCACACAAGCGGCGCTCGTCGCGTGTGCGCCCGAGCTTGACAGCATCGCGCGCGAGCGAGTGGGCCAGGAGATGAATGGCATCGTTGCCTCTGGTCGCGTGTCCTGGGCGCTTCGAAACGAGTTCGACGTGGTGGCCCGCGCCGTGCCCGCCCTCATTCCCATGAGAGGCATGGATCAGAGAAGCCCCTACCATGCCTACGACCTCCTGGAGCACACGGCCAGGGTGTGCGCGGGCATCGAGGCGTTTGCCGGGGGCGTCCCCACGCAGGCGTTGCGATGGGCGGCGCTCCTCCATGACGCAGGCAAACCCGTGTGCGCGTCCGTCGACGAGAACGGCCGGGGGCACTTTCGCAACCACCAGCGCGCGGGCTCGGTCATCTGCCGGGACACCATCCTGGGGCTTGCGCTGCCGCACGAGGTGGCAGGTAGGGCTGCGACGCTCGTCAAGTACCACGACCGGCACCTCTCGGCGACTCCCGCTGGCGTGCGTCGGCTTTTGAGGAGGCTTGACCAGGGCCGCCCGGGCGAGGCGCCAGCCCTGGCATATCAGCTCCTCGACCTTCAGCGTGGCGACGCCGTCGCAAAGACGCGAGCCTGTGCGCAGCGTGCGGTCGAGCTGGACTCGTTCGAGCGTGCGCTCTCTGCCGAGCTCTCGCGGGGGACGGCGTATCGCGTGCGCGACCTCGCCTTTGGCGGGGGAGACGTGATGCGCGCGCTGGGAATCGCTCCGGGGCCCGAGGTGGGCGAGGCCCTCTCGGCGCTTCTAGATGACGTGGTGCATGGGCGCGTCGAGAACAACCGAGAGGAGCTCCTCGCCCGGATTCGCGAGAAGGATTTGGGGTGCCAAGATGGGGCTAGACCAGGCTTCGAGCAAGTCGCGAAAAAAAGCTTGAATTGACGCTTGCAATGCTGCGGGGTATGCCGTAATGTATCTTCTCGCGTTGAGACAGGACAGACATTAATTGGGATGTCGTCTAGCGGTAGGACAGCGGATTCTGGTTCCGTCAACGGGAGTTCGATTCTCTCCATCCCAGCCACTGTCCTCACAACTGAATATGGCCCGTTCGTCTAGCGGCCTAGGACGCCGCCCTCTCAAGGCGGAGATCAGCAGTTCGAATCTGCTACGGGCTACCAAATGACCGCAGGTCATCGGCTATGCCGGTGACCTGCTTTCGTGTTAAGTGGCAGGGTGCTGGAGAACCACGCTGACGCAGCGGAGAAGAGCGGGCGCGAGGGATGCGCACCCCCCGCCTACGCGCACGTGCTGCAGCCGATGCAGCCCCCGCGGGCCGTGGGCGTGGCTGCAAGCCCGCCTTCGGCGGTCTCGCGCAGCGTGGGCGGAAGCGCCGCCCCAACCGCCGCCATCGCGTCGACCACCTCGTCGAATGGAATGGGGCACTCCACCCCAGAGAGTGCAAGCTGTGCCGAGCTCATCGCACATGCCACGCCCATCGCATTTCTCACCTGGCACGGAAACTCGACCATGCCGCCAACGGGGTCGCAGACCAACCCCAGCGTGTTCGCTATCGCAAGCGATGCCGCGTCAAGGCACTGTGCCGGCGTGCCGCCAAGAAGCTCTACCAGCGCACTTGCGGCCATGGCAGAGGCCGTGCCCACCTCCGCCTGGCATCCGCCCTCGGCACCCGCGACCGTCGCGTTTGTGGAGACAAGCGCACCCACCGCAGCTGCGTTCCACAGCGCGCGACGAACGGCGGCGTCCTCGGCACCCGTGGCCTCCGTGCAGGCGAGAAGCGCTCCGGGCACCACTCCGGCGCTTCCGGCAGTTGGCGCTGCCACGATGACGCCCATCGTGGCCGATCGCTCCAGCGTTGCCATTGCAAACGCCGTTGCGCGCGTGAGGGCCGTCCCCATGAGAGCCCCTGCCAGCCCGTTTGCGCCCCCGCACGGCACGCTGCTGCACTCCGCGACCCGAGCCGCCTGTCCCCCGAGAAGCCCGCCGAGCGAGGCCTTGGGGCGCGTGAGCGCCTCGGTCGTCTCGCTGCGCATGACCTCGAGCACGCGCGCCATGGCGGCGTCCGGAGACGTCGGTCCGTCGGAATCTCCCACCAGCTCCACCTCGCGGGCCCGCATGAGCTCGCCGATGGAGAGCTGCCGCGCTCCGCAGGCCGCAAGCAGCTGCGACCCGCTCGAAAACGAGAGGCCTGGCTCCACGGGCGCACTCGCTGCAGCAGTCCCGGGGACGTTCACCTGCGAGGCAAACTCCACGTTCTCGGTCTTACCGAGAAGCTCGAGAAGGCGCGACCCAACAGGCTCGTCCACCTCGAAGACCGTGTACGCCCTGCCACCGCGCTCCTGTCTGAAGGTGCTCATGGTGGCGATGTTCACGTTGGCGAGGGAGAGCTGCCGCGTGAGGGCCGCAAGCACGCCCGGAAGGTCGCGGTGCTCGACGAAGATCGTGGGCATGTCGCCCGCGATGCTCACGGGCACTCCCTCGATGCTGCTCACGCGGACGCGGCCGCCACCGAGCGACTCCCCGGTGACGGAGATGGACGAGCCGCCCTCGCATCCCATGTGAATCTCGACGGTGTTGGGGTGAAGCCCCTCGTCCCGGCCACCCTCGGTGAGGGTGAAGTCGAGCCCCGCCTCGCGCGCAAGCTCGAAGGAGCGCCGTACGCGTATGTCGCCTGGCCCAAGCCCCAGGATGCCCGCGACAAGCGCCCGGTCGGTTCCGTGGCCAACGTGCGTGCGTGAGAACGAGTTGTACAGCACGAAGTCCACGTGGGTGATGGGCGCCGGCGCAAGAGAGCGCGCCACGAGCGCAATCCTCAGTGCCCCCGCAGTGTGCGAGGAGGACGGACCCACCATGATGGGACCGAGAACCTCGAACGCTGACATCGTAACCATCGTCGCTCCTCTCGCCTCACGTGCCCTCGTGTCAGTGCGCCGCAACGGTAGCGCGCCCCCCCGCCGTCGGCGCGAAAAAAAGACGTGCGCCCGGGGCGAGCTTTCGCTCCCGGGCGCACCGGTTCTACTCTGCCGCTATTCCCTCTGCGCGCCTGAGCCGCGCGAGTGTGCAGTCCCGCCCCAGGAGTTCGAGCGACTCGCCGAGCGGCGGCGACACCTGGTTGCCGCAGGCGGCGACGCGGACGGCCCCAAAGAACTTGCGCTTGGAGGCGCCGAGCTTCTCCGGCAGCGCCTCAAGGGCGGCGTTTATGGCCTCGGCGTGCCAGGCACTGGAGTCGAGCGCCTCGAGCGCCTCCGTCGCGGCAGTCACGAATCCGCGGGCCCCGGCCTTCGCCAGGTTCTTCTCGACGGACTTCTCGTCAAGCTCGACCTCGTCGCCCTGATAGAGGAAGCGCGCCTTCTCCACCACGTCCGGCGCCACGACGGTGCGGGGCTTCAAGATGGAGGAGAGCAGGTCGTACCAGGCGTCATCGTGTGCGAGGGCGCCCTCGGCGGCTTCCAGCCCCGCGGAGCGAAGCTCGGGCACAAGCACGCGCTCGGAGAACTCGCGGTCGCTCATGGCCAGGTAGTAGGCCTGGTTAATGGCATCGAGCTTCTTGGGGTCAAAGGTGGAGGGGTTCTTCGACACGTGGTCAAGCGAGAACTCGCGCGCCAGCACGTCGCGGGGGACGATGGTGGTGTCGCCGTCGAGCGACCAGCCGAGAAGCGCGAGGTAGTTCACGAAGGCGTCGGAGAGGTACCCGGTGTCGCGGTACTCCTCGACCGAGGTCGCGCCATGGCGCTTGGAGAGCTTCTTGCCGTCCGGTCCCAGGATCATCGAGACGTGCGCGAAGGTGGGCACGGGGGCGCCCAGGGCCTCGTAGACCATGATCTGGCGCGGGGTGTTGGAGAGGTGGTCGTCGCCGCGGATCACGTGCGTGATGCCCATCATGGCATCGTCCACCACGGTGGCAAAGTTGTAGGTGGGGGTGCCGTCGGAGCGGAAGATGATGAAGTCGTCCAGCTCGCGGGCGTTGAAGGTAACGTCGCCGCGGACCGCGTCGTGTACCACCACGTCGCCACGGTCGAGAGGAACCTTGATGCGCAGGGTGTAGGGCTCGCCGGTGTCGATGCGGCGCTTGGCCTCTGCTGGGTCGAGGTCACGGCAGGTGCGCTGGTAGCCCTGGAAGGGGTCGTGGCGCGCCTCGGCGGCCGCCTTGTCGGCCGCGAGCTTCTCGGGCGTGCAGAAGCACGGGTACGCCTTGCCCTCGTCCCACAGGCGCTGCGCGGCGTCGCGATAGAGCTGCATGCGGTCGGTCTGGCGGTAGGGGCCATGGTCGCCGCCAACCTCCGGGCCCTCGTCCCAGTCGAGCCCCAGCCAGCGCATGGCGCGAAGGATGATCTGTGTGTTCTCCTCGGTGGAGCGGGTGGGGTCGGTGTCGTCGATGCGCAGGATGAAGGTGCCGTGGTTCGCCCGGGCGAATGCCCAGTTGTAGATTGCGGTGCGAGCGCCGCCCACGTGGAGCTTGCCGGTGGGGGAGGGCGCAAAGCGCACGCGCACGTGTCTGTCGTCTGCCAAGATGGTGCCTCTCGTTAGTCCGTAGCTGCCGTGCATTCAACGCTCAAGTATAGACGCAGGCGGCCAGTGGCCGCGAGGCCACCAACGCAAGGCGCGCCGCTCTCCTACATGAGCTTCGTTGATTCGAGCTTCTCGATGATCCAGTTGTTGAGACGAACGACGGGCTTTCTCAGAAGAAGGCCCAGGATGAGCGAGAGCACTACGTAGATGCCGAGGACGAGCATCTCTGCCGTCCAGGTGAAGCCGTAGAACCCGCCGATGCACTCGTGCGGCGCGGAGATGGCATGCACGAAGGGGAGCGTGGGATAGAAGGTCTGGAACCCCTGGGGCAGCATCTCCACCGGGAAGGTGCCGCCGGATCCCGCCACCTGAATGACCAGCAAAAACACGCAGATGGCCTTGCCCACGTCGCCAAACGAGACGGTGAACGCGTACATGATGTTCACGAAGACCACCGAGATGAGGCAGCACGAGAGCACAAATACCACCATGTCCGTGCACTGTATGCCCAGGTAGAAGAGGTCGCCAAGCGAGACGAGAAGCGCCTGGAGAATCCCGAGCAGGTCAAAGAGGAGAAGCCTTCCCAGGTAGCCGTGACGAGGGCGAGCATCGGCCTGGGCAAGCTCGGCATCGGAGACCTGCGCCTTGAGCATGGCGACAAGGACCACGGCGCCAACCCAGAGCGCGAGCGTGGTGTAGAAGCCCGCCATGGCCGAGCCGGTGTTGGCGATGGGGAAGACCGCAATGCGGTCGAGGCCCACGGGCTGCGAGAGGAAGGTCGCGAGTGCGGTTGGGTCGGCTGAGAGGATCTGGCGCACCTGCCGTGCGTCGCCGGACTCGAGCGCTGCGGTGAGGCGTGCGGAGAGGTCGGCGAGGTCGTCCGCCATGCTGTTGACCTGATTGGCGGAGGAGTCGAGCAGGTCCTTCATGTCGGCGAGGTCGCCGGAGGTGAGGGATGTGGCGCTGCTCACGTCGTCAACGGTGTCCTCGAGCTTGATCGAGACGGTGTTCGCCGCTGTCGAGGCGGTGTCAATGGAGTTGGCGAGGTCCGAGAGCTGCGTGCGCAGGTCGGAGTCAAAGGTGCTCCGCGCGTCCTCAATCTCCTGCGAGTCTTGCTCGATGAGGGCCTTGACGTCCTCGTGGTCCTGCTTGGCATCGCTTACGCCGTTCTCGAGGTTCGTCGCCGAGGTCCGCAGGCGCTCTGCCATAGCGCGCTGCGTTGAGATGACGCCCTCAACGTGCGAGATCGTGGGGTCGAGAAGAGACTTGGATTCATCGGGGAGGAGCGCCTGGAGCGACGTGAGGCTGTCGTCAAGCTCCTGGTAGGCGTCCGCATGCGCGTCGATGCGCGAGGCGATGTCGCGGAGCTTGGAAGCACCGTCGGAGGCGTCGGTCTGGGCGGCGTCAAAGGCCGTGTCCACAGCATCGGAGACCGAGTCGAAGCTCTGCTTGCTGGTAGAGAGGGCCTCGTCTATGGCGGCGGTTGCCGAGTCAACGGAGTCACCCACCTTACGCACGCCCCGGGCAGACTCCGCGAGTGCGTTTCGCACGTCTTGGGTCGAGGAGTCTGTCCCCGAGAGCAGCGTGGAGGAGGAATCGATGATGGAACCCGCCGAGGAGAGCAGGCTCGAGTAGACCCCCATATGCACCGAGACGGTGCGGAGGTCGGTCGACGCCCGCGAGATGGCGTCGCTCAGGCTCTCGCTGATGTCCAACAGCTGGTCGTCGCTCACATAGCCAGAGATCTCGGAGAGCGCGCCTGCTCCCATCTCGCCCAGGCTCTGGGCAAAGTCGGCCTGGACGCTATTCTTCACGGAGGTCGCGGCCTTGTCGGTCACGATGGGCGCGATGGCGTTCTCCTTCTGGTTGCTGTAATAGACGATGGTTGCCTGCTGGATGTCATCCGAGAAGACCGTGAGCATGTCTTTTGTAAAGTCCTCGGGAATCACGATGGCAGCGTAGTACTCGCCGCTTCGCACGCCCTCGAGCGCGTCCTCCTCGGTTGTGACCACGTAGCCGATGGTCTTCTTCTGCGAGAGGTTCGAGGCCACGCGCTCGCCAAGGTTGATCTTCACGGGAATCGTGTCGCTCTTGTAGCCCGCGTCTGAGTTGGCAACAGCCACCTTGAGGTTGCCCGTGTTGCCGTAGGGGTCCCAGCTGCCCGCGATGTTGAACCACGCATAGAGCGACGGAATGACCACGAGGCCAATGCACACGATAAGCGAGATGACGTTCTTGGTTGCGTGCTTCACGTCAAGGCAGAAGATGCGCCAGACCCTTCTCATGCGCGGCCTCCCTTCTTGCCGTGCTTGTGCTTGCGGTCCTTGTCGTCGTGGTCCTTGTCGTCGTGGTCCTTGTCGTGGCCCTTCTTCTTGTCCTTCTTGCGTTTCTTGTCCTTGTCGGCCTTGCGCTTGTCGTGCTTCTTGTGGCCGTGGCGGTCCTTCTTGGCCTTGGGTTTTGCGGACTCCTCGACCTCGGCGGGTGCGGCGTCTGCCAAGACGGGCTCCGCATCCTCGGCTGTGGCTGCAGACACGACGCCGCCGCGTGTGATGGTTGGCACTTCCACCTCGGGCTCGGCGGCGTGTCCGTTGATGAGCCTCCTCAGCACGAGCGTCGTTTGGGCGCCCGTCTCGTTGTCGGCTTCACCTGCGGCACCTGCGTCTGGCGCGGTGTCCGGGGTAATTCTCGCCTGCGCCTCCGCAACCACGTTGTTCACGCGCCGGCGCAGCCGCTCGATGGGCGAGGAGAAGTACTCGCGGTCAAGCTGGTCGCCCAGCAGCTGGTACATCTCGTCCTTAGGGAGGTCGACCATGGCGGTCTTGCGGTTGAGCGACTCATGGAAGTACTCGATGACGATGAGCGCCGTGCAGAGCAGCACCAGGCAGACGATCCACACGATGAACCAGGGCAGCTTGTTGCTCACGGAGAACATGACTGTCGAGAGGCCCAGGGGCAGCGCAAAGAGCAGCACGAACCCCACGCGGATGAGGCGGGGGTATGCCGCGTTGAAACCTGCCGCGAGGCGCAGGAGCTGGGCGCGGTACTCGTCGTTGTGCATGAGCGCCTTGACGAGCGAGGAGAGGCGGTAGTGCTCGACCTCGATGCCGTCGCGCTCGCAGATCATGAGGTCGGTCTCGGCAAGCTTCTTGTCAAAGAGCGAGTTGATGTTCAGGAGGTGGCGACGCCAGCCAACGCCTATGAGCAGGGCGGGGACCACAAAGAGGAGCAGCATAAAGATGTTGTGGCCATAGTAGTTGCCATAGTAGCCGGCGATGGTCTCGCGCATGGCGCGGATGCCGTAGGTGAAGGGCAGCCAGGGGTTGAGCGCGCGGAAGAAGCCCGGCATCATCTCGATGGGGTAGGTGCCCGAGGAGCCGGGGATCTGCAGGATTACGAGAAGCACGCAGAGCGCCTTGCCGATGTGCTTGAACGCCACGGCAAAGGCGAAGATCACGTTGACGTAGACGAAGGACTCAATCACGCCCGCGAGGATGAACGCCTTTGGATCGAGGCACTGGATGCCAATCACGAGGTCGCCTATGGTGCAGATGACGCCCTGCAGAACCCCAAGGAGCAGGAAGAGCAGCAGGCGGCCAAAGTATCCCTGCCAGGGGGCAAAGCCGCCGTCGATGCCCTCGTCGTCCACCTCTGCCTTGTAGATGGCGATGAGGACGAAGCCTCCCACCCACAGGGCAAGATTGGTGTAGAAGGGCGCGACGCCCGAGCCGTAGTTGGCAACCGGGAAGACGGCCTCCTGGTCCAGGTTGACCGGCGATGACATGAACGACGCGATTCCGTTGGCGTCGACGCCGAGCATCTGGTTCACGCGGTCCATGGCGCTTGAGCTCTGGATGGCGGAGAGGTCCGTTGCCACGTCGTCGAGGGCCTCGGCCATCTCGTTGAGCGAGTCGGTGGTGACCGAGAGGGCAGTGGAGGTTTGATCGAGCGTGTCGTCGAGTTGCTCGAGCACCGCCTTGGTCTGCGCAATGGTGGGGGAGAGCCCGCCGAGCGACCCTGAGAGGCTCTGCGCGGCGCCCGAGAAGCTGTCCAGCGCGCCGTAGAGCTGGGGGAGCGTGTCCTGGCTGAACGAGGAGTTGACGCCCGAGAGAGACGTTGTCCCCGTCTGGATTGAGTCGTTGACTGCGGAGGAGAGCCCGGCCACGGCATCGTTGGTGGCGCCGATGTCGCTCGTCGCGCGGGAGAGCTCGTCGACAGTCGCCTGCTCCTTGTCCACCTGCGAGCTGATCCTTGCCACGGCGGCATCAAAGGTGGGACGCACGCCTTCGGGGATGGAGGACGAGAGGCCCTGAAGCTCCTGCACCAGCTGCCGGTTCTGGTTCACGAGCGACTGCGCAGTTGCAAGCGCACCCTCGGCCGTGCCCTGTGCCTGGCCAATCTTTCCGGAGATGCGACCTATCGCCTGGTTGGTGGTTCCCGAGATGGACGAGAGGCGCGTGGAGCCGTCGGCAACGGCGCCGGAGACCGAGGTGGCAAGCGACGTTGCGTCATCTCGCGAGGTGAAGAGCAGCCCCGTTGCGTCTGCGAGGCTTCCGCTTGCCTTGGTGGAGATGCGGTCGAGCTCGTCGAGGGTCGCCTCGGCATCCTCGATGGTCTGGCGGGCTGCGGCTACCGTGTCCTGGGCGTCAGACATGCTCGCGGAGAGGTCCTCGACGGTTCCCTTAACGCCTCTCACACGGCCTACGACGCTCGTGGTGGCGCTGTCCGTCTCGCCCTTTGCCGAGACAGCGACGTCCTGGAGCTTGCCCACGACCACGTTGGTGACCGTAGAGACGAAGGTCTCGTTGATCTGCGTCTCGACGGTGGAGGCGCCGGTGTCGGTGACCTTTGGGGCGATGGGGTTTACCTTCTCGTTCACGTAGTACGTGAGGTTGGGGGAGACCAGGTTGCCCGTAAGGACCGAGGTGAGGTCTTGGGTGAAGTCGGCGGGGATCACGATGGCGGCATACGAGCGGCCCAATCTGACTTCCTCGAGAGCCTCGTCCTCGTCGAGAAAGACCCATTTGAGCTGGGTGTTCTTTCCCAGCTCGTCAACAACCATGTCACCGGCGTTGATGAAGCCCAAGTCGCCTCCGGCGTCGGCCCCCTCGTCGAGGTTTACCACGGCAACGCGGACGTCCTGCGTGTTCTCGTAGGGGTCCCAGTTTGCCAAAATGTTGAACCAAGCGTAGAGGGAGGGAATTACGCAGACGCCCAGTGTGACGATGACGGCCACCGGGTTGCGAAGTATTCTCTTGAGGTCTCGCCAGAAGATCCGAAATACCTTGCCCATGCTCCTCCGCGGTGGGTCGTCGCTTCTCTGCGTGCGTAGGGCCACACTCTCACGCATTACATTTGATGCTTGATATGTCCTGCTTCAATCATATATTTCTACACCTGTTGGTATCCAACGAACGGGAATTTTAGACCTGAGTGGCAAATTTTTTGAAAACTGCTCAAAAATTCTGACTCAGATGGTAGAATCGCCTCGTTGTACAAGAGTCTGCGAGGCGCGAAGTGGGGCGCAAACTGCATGAGTCTGCTTGACGAGAAAATGACGTCCGAGCTGGCTAATAGTCTGAAGAAAGCGAGCGGCGCGGCACGCACGTCGCTCGAGGAGACGGTTACCCGGCAGACTACCAGGCTGCGCAGCAGCACCAAAACGCGTAAGAGCGCCGCAACGCGCGAACGAATCATGGCGGCAGCAACGTCGCTCATGGTCGAGCGCGGCAATACTGACTTTCAGATGAGCGAGGTCTCCTCGCGCTGCAAGATGTCAAAGGGTGCCCTCTACTATTACTTTGCCGACAAGGACGCACTGGTCGAGGCCATTTTTGACCGCTCCATTGACGAGCTTGTGGAATCCGTTGAGGGCGCTGTGGCCGGCGCGCCCTCCGCTCTGGAGGCGCTGGTGAGCCTCACGCGCGAGCTCACGTGTCGCATGAGCGTAGGAAGTCCGCTTGCGCTGGCGATGACTCGCGAGGTCATCGATGCCAACAACAGCGTCCTGCCCTCCATGGAGACGCACTTCGCTCGAATCATCGCCATCATCAGCGCCCAGCTCGAGCGCGCCAAGGGGGAGGGTATGGTGCGCGTGGGCGTGAACAGCCGGCTTGGCGCCGTTGCCATCTCCGGTGCATACATCTTCGCTGCCCTTGAGGTGGCGAGTCTCGGCGAAGATGCCCCCACGGGCGATAGGCTTGCGCATTCGCTCATCGACATGGCGCTTAATGGCATGGGGACTGAGGTCGCCCATTCCGCTCTGGCTGTTGCCGGGTGCGGCTCTTCCCTGCCTGTGCAGGAACCCGAGAAGGCGACATCCCATCTATCCGAGCAGGGGTGACGTGACACTACTTGCGCGCTACCCTTGTGCGAGCGACCTTCTCGCCTGGGCGATGAATCGTTGCACCTCTCAGTCATAGTCGAGCGCCGACGCGGCGATCGCTGTTGGCACGGGTCTGCCCGTGCGGAAAGGATATTGGAATGGCCCACAAGAATTACTACTTCACCTCGGAGAGCGTCACCGAGGGCCACCCCGACAAGATGTGCGACCAGATCTCCGATGCCATCGTTGACGCAATTCTCGCCAAGGAGGCCAAGCTTCAGGCCGCCGGCTATGTTGACGCCGATGGCAACCCTGCCAACGTCGACAACGTCCGTTGCGCCGTCGAGACCTTCACCACCACGGGCACCGTCGTTGTGATGGGCGAGGTTCGCACCGAGGCCTACGTCGACGTGCAGAAGATCGTGCGCGAGACCGTGCGTGGCATTGGCTACGACCGCGCCAAGTACGGATTTGACTGCGATACCTGCGGCGTCATCAACATGATCCATGAGCAGAGCCCCGACATCGCACAGGGCGTCGACGGCACCTACGCCCGCGCCGACGACACCGACCCGCTGGACAAGATTGGCGCCGGCGACCAGGGCATGATGTTCGGCTACGCCTCCGACGAGACCGACGTCCTCATGCCCATGCCCATCTACCTCGCGCAGCGCATGGCCGAGCGTCTCGCCGCCGTCCGCAAGTCCGGCGAGGTCGACTGCCTGCGCCCCGACGGCAAGACCCAGGTCACGGTTCGCTACGAGGACGACAAGCCCGTCGAGGTCACGGCCATCGTCGTCTCCACGCAGCACGACGTCAAGGCAGAGCACGACCAGATCGAGCACGACATGGTCGAGCATGTGATTGCCCCCGTGCTTGACGAGGTCGGCATCAAGTGGCGCGACGCGGACATCTACGTGAACCCCACCGGCCGCTTTGTCGTGGGCGGCCCTATGGGCGACACCGGCCTCACCGGCCGCAAGATCATCGTCGACACGTACGGTGGCATGGGACGTCACGGCGGTGGCTGCTTCTCCGGCAAGGACTGCACCAAGGTTGACCGCTCTGCCGCCTATGCCGCGCGCTGGGTCGCCAAGAACGTGGTTGCCGCCGGTCTCGCCCACAAGTGCGAGGTCGAGCTGGCCTATGCCATCGGCGTCTCCCACCCGCTGTCCATCATGGTCGACACCTTCGGGACCGGCGCGTATGACGACGAGCTCATCGAGAAGGCAGTCGAGAAGGTCTTCGACCTGCGTCCCGGCGCCATCATCCGTGACCTCGACCTTCGCCGCCCGATCTTCCAGAAGACGGCCGCCTACGGTCACTTTGGCCGCAAGGACCCCGACTTCACCTGGGAGGCCACGAACCGCGTCGACGAGCTCAAGGCCGCCATCGCCGAGGTTGCCGAGTAGTTTCTCTCGTCGCTTCTTCTCACCCTACCAGCCCCTTCGGATCCGAGCCGGAGGGGCTTCTCTTGTCGTAACCCCTCCCGCCCGTCGCCCCTGGGGGGCCTATGGTCTAGCAGTGGCTCGACTCAACCAACCGGAGAAGCGAGAAGAGCTCGCGGTTCACGTCGTCGGGAGCGCACTTGGGCAGCACGTGGTCGGCGCCGGGGACTACCACCTTGCGTGCGCCGGGGATTGCGTCGACGATCCGCTGCGTCTCGGCGGGAGAGATGCAGTCGAACTCGCCGGTCATTACGGTGACGGGGCAGCGTATCGCACTCAGTGACTCGGCGGGGATGTGCGGCTCGTCAAGCATGAGGCGCATGAGCTCGGCTGTTGTTCGAGCCTCGCTGGCGCTGGGTGTCACAATCGAGGGGTCCACGCCTTCGGGCTTCCCCTCCAGCCATGCAGCCCACGCCTCGCACTGCTCGGCCGTACCTTCCATGTCCCAATCATCCTCCGCAAGGACGCCTTCGGGCGTGAGGTTTGCACCCATCGAGAGAATCGAGGCCA
Source organism: Olsenella sp. (assembly GCA_022648325.1). Lineage (GTDB taxonomy): Bacteria > Actinomycetota > Coriobacteriia > Coriobacteriales > Atopobiaceae > Tractidigestivibacter. The sequence continues at coordinate 19,444 of JALCMG010000002.1, read as the reverse complement.
CGCGCTCGGGGTGGTCGCGTGCCAGGAGCAGGGCCTCTATCGCGCCATCCGAGAACCCCACCACGTGCGCGCGCTGCACCCCAAGCGCGTCGAGTACCTCAAGTGCGTCTGCGGCCATGAGCTCGTAGGTAAGCGGGGCGCGCCCGCGCGTGGAAGCGCCCTGGGCACGGGAGTCCACGCCTATCGCGCAGCGACCGTCGCCCACAAGCCCGTTGATTTGAACCCCAAAGATTCCGTGTTCCTCGCCGTTGCCGTGCAGGAACAGCACGGGGTACGTGCTCTCTTGCCGAGTCCCATCCGCGCCGTACACAAACGCCGCTATCTGTGCGCCATCGGCAGTCCGCACCCTGCGCGCAACGCTCGGCGCGACGGTGGGGCGCAGGTAGTAGCTGGGAAAATGCGGCTGTGGCGGTACGGGGGCAGTGACGCGCGGCATGGGGTTCCTCTCGGTAGGTGTGTTTCGACACCCAAGCATACAGGCAATGCGGGCGGCGTTTGGCGAGACGCGCCGACCATTCTTACGCCACAATGGGCGCGTGACCGCGGTGCCAAAACTGCTATCGTGAGGGACGCCGTCCAACCAGAGGAGGAGCCCATGGAATCACCCGTGTTGCCAGGAAGCGCCGATGCCAGCAACCCCGTTGACCTCTGGGACTGGGCATACCTCTACTGCTGGAAGGACTGGCTGGCCAAGCTGGCCGAGACGGCGCTGCCGGAGAAATGGGACTTCTCGCCCAACGACCGAGACGAGAAGGACGACCGCCCGCGCTACGCCATCCTCGCGAGCTACCTCAAGTACACCTTCTGGCGGCTCGAGCACGAGGAGAAGGTGCGCGAGGACCTCGCCTCGGGCTTTGCCGCGTTCAACACGGGGCTGGTCAACCGGTCCTACGAGCCGATCTTCGCGTGCTTCGAGGCCAATGACCGCGATGGCGCCCGGCAGAAGTGGGTACTTCTCGGCTTCTACGGGGCAGGGGAGGGCCGCGTGGGCGACCGCCTGGTGCGCACGTTCAATCCCCTGCCAAAGAGGGCCCGCTACCTGCGGCGCCTTGAGGACGTGCTGTACGACGTCGACCAGGTGCCGTTCCTGGACTACAACCACATCCTTCTCGACAACGTCGACCGGCTGCCGCGCAAGCTCCTCGACCGGGAGCTCGGCGACAGCCCGGAGTGCATCGCGTGCGTGTCGGCGGCGTTTGACGGCGCAACGAGCGACGAGAAGCGAGAGAAAGCCTTCGACAAGCTGCGCGGCCTTATCGCGAGCGACCGCGTGCACTGGCTTCGCCTGAAGAACGCGCTGGACACGGCGGTCGACCTGGCGCTCGAGCGCGTCAAGTGGAGCTATCGCACCGCCGTGCCCGCCTACTACCCGCGGGTGAACTCCGTGAACCTGCTGCTTCCGCTTGACCTTACAGAGGACGAGGAGCCCGACATGGCGCTGGTGCTGGAGTGCACGGACTCCGGCTCCTACATCGGGCAGACCATCCTCACCACGCAGATGGCCTACTGCGACGCGCGGCTCATATGCCGGCCGGGGGTCGATTGGCTCGAGGCGACGTTCGAGGGCTAGGCCGAAGCGCGCCGGCAGGCTCCAGCCAAGCGGCCCTACTCCAGCACCGCCGCGGCCTTCTCCAGCCACGAGGTGATCTCGATATGCTGCGGACAGGCGCCCTCGCACTGGAGACACCGCACGCAGTCGCTAGCCTTGCCACGCTTGGCCACTGCCGACGCATAGCTGCGCTTTGCGCCGTCAAGTCCCCGTACACGAGGTAGCGGTTGTACGCCGAGAAGATCGAGGGGATGTCGATTCTCTTGGGGCACCCGCCGGTGCAGTAGTGGCATCCCGTGCAAGGAACCTGCTCGATGGCCGCAAGCGCCCTGCTCGCACGCTCGACGGCGTCCCTCTCTGCGGCATCGAGTGGCCTAAATTCGCGCATGTAGGAGAGGTTGTCCTCCATCTGCTCGACGTTCGACATGCCGGAGAGCACGACCATCACGTTATCCAGGCTGGCCACAAACCGCACGGCCCAGCTCGCAATCGAGGTGCCTGGGTTGGCCGCGCGCAGGATGTCCTGCACCTGCTGCGGCGGGTTGGCGAGAAGCCCGCCCTTGACCGGCTCCATCACCACCACGGGCTTGCCGTGCGCCACGGCCACCTCGTAGTTCTCGCGCGAGCAGACGCTCGGGCTCTCCCAGTCGCCATAGTTGAGCTGCAGCTGCACGAACTCTGCCTCGGGATGGCGCGTGAGTATCTCGTCAAGCACGTCCGGGCGGTCGTGGAAGGAGAAACCCACGTGCCTCACGAGCCCCTGCTCCTTGGCCTTTGAGACAAAGTCCCAGATGCCGTAGTCCTCGTAATAGCCAATGTTCCTGGATGAGAGCGCGTGCAGCAGGTAGAAGTCGAAGTAACCGGCACCGGTGCGCACGAGCGACACTCCAAGCTGGCGCTTGGCCTCTTCTGCGGACTTTGCCGCCCAGGGGCTGGCATTTACCTTGTCGGCGAGGAAGAAGCTCTCGCGTGGGTGCCGCTCGACAAGAAAGCGCCTGGTGGCCTCCTCGCTTCCCTCGTAGACGTATGCGGTGTCGAAATAGCGCATGCCGGCGGCGAGGAAGGCGTCGGTCATTTTCTCGCACTGCTCTATGTCATAGGTCTTGCCATCCGCCAGGCGTGGCAGGCGCATGAGGCCAAACCCCAGCTTGGGCATGGTGGTCCCAAAGAACTCGCTCATTGCCGCCCTCTCTGTGCAAGCGCAATCACTTGGGCTAGGTTCTTCTGGTCCAAGTATGGGTCTTTTCCATGTCCCCGTCCCTGGCCTCTCGGTCACCGATGCCGTTTGCGCCCAGTTCTGCCCCAACTCCCGCCTTTGTTGGCTTGCCAACAAATTGCATGACCCATCGCTGCTATCTTCCACTTATCCATGTCTCATTGTCTGCATGCGAGAAGAACGGGCGGTGCGCTCTTCGGGGCGCGGAAGAGAGGGGAGACCATGGGATACGTGCTTGATGAGGAGGGGCTTGACGGGCTGGTTCGCGACCTTGCCCGCGACTACCTCGTCTTTGCGCCGGTACGGAAGGTTGGTGCGGGCCGCTTTACCGACGTCGACCAGGTGATCTACGACTTCGTGGACAATGCCTCCCAGATCGAGCTGGACGCGAAGAGCGACTACTCCTTCAAGGAGCTGCTCACGCCCCTCTCGCAGACGCTCTTCTACTACACCGAGGACCAGGTTCAAGAGGCGGACGGCATCGGAGCCGCTGGAGGCCCGGCCAAGAGCCGAGACGCGCGTGACGTCCTCGTGCTCCTGCGCGCCTGCGACCTCCATGGTGTGAGGCGCCTTGATGCCATGTACCTCCACAACGGCCCCGAGGACAGCTTCTACCGCCGCATACGCGACCGCGTGCACTTTGCGCTCATCGGCTGCCCCCAGACCTTCGAGCACTGCTTCTGCGTGGACATGGGCTCTAACGTTGCCCCCGATACCTGGGAGTTCTCGCTCGAACGCTGTGGCGACGGCTTTGCGTACGCCGTCACAAACGAGGCGCTCCGCCCGCTCTTCGAGCGCCATGCCGCAAGCGTCCGCGAGGTCGTCCCCGCGCATGTCACCCAGAACGAGGTGCACGTGCGCGTTCCCAAGACCGTGCCGCTCGAGCTTAAAACCAGCCCCGTGTGGGACGAGTACAACCACCGCTGCATCGGCTGCGGCCGCTGCACGCTGGTATGCCCAACCTGCACCTGCTTCACCATGCAGGACGTTGCCTACACCGAGAACGGCAGGGTTGGCGAGAGGCGCCGCGTGCAGGCCAGCTGCATGATCGACGGTTACTCAACGGTGGCCGGCGGCGCGAGCTACCGCAAACAGCACGGCGAGCGCATGCGCTTCAAGGTGCTGCACAAGGTGTACGACTTCCGCCAGCGCTTTGGCTACGACATGTGCGTGGGCTGTGGTCGCTGCGACGACGTCTGCCCCGAGTACATAAGCTTCGCCGCATGCGTCAACAAGCTCTCCGACGCCGTCGACGAGTGGGACGCCAGCCACGAGGGGAGCGTGAGCGTCAATGCCTAGCACCAACCCGTACCTGCCCTTCTCCTCCAAGGCGCTCAAGGTAATCAAGCACACCGAGAAGGAATACACCTTCCGCATGGCCTTTGAGGGAGAGGTCCGCCCCGGCCAGTTCTTCGAGGTATCCGTCCCCAAGTACGGCGAGGCCCCCATCAGCGTGAGCGGTATCGTGCCCGGCGAGTCTGTCGACCTCACCATCCGCCGCGTGGGCGTGGTGACCAACGAGGTCTTTGAGGCCTGCGAGGGCGAGAACCTCCTCCTGCGCGGCCCCTACGGCAACGGCTTCGAGGTGGAACGCTACCTCGACGGCGAGTGCGTCGTTGTGGCCGGCGGCACGGGCGTGAGTCCCGTGCGCGGCGTCGTCGAGGCACTTGCCACAAGCGCCACGCCGCAGGACAAGCACGTGATCGTAGGCTTCCGCAGCCCCAACGACCTGCTCTTCCGCGATGACCTCGCGCGCTGGGAGAACCTCGTCGACCTCATCCTCACGGTAGACGGCGCACCCGAGGGCTACGAGGGCAACGTGGGCCTCGTGACGAAGTACATCCCGGGCCTCCCGCTTCGCGACCCCTCCACGGCGCAGGCGATTGTGGTGGGACCGCCGCCCATGATGCGCTTCTCGGTGAAGGGCCTTCTCGAGCTGGGCCTTGCCGAGGAGAACATCTGGGTGAGCCAGGAGCGAAAGATGTGCTGTGGCCTGGGCAAGTGCGGCCACTGCCGCATAGGCGAGAAGTACGTGTGCCTGGACGGGCCCGTCTTCAACTACACCCAGAGCAAGCAGCTGCTGGACTAGGAGGCCGTCATGATTGAGGACATCGACGTCAAGGCCATGAAGAAGAACGCGTTCCGCGTGAGCAAGGAGCGCGGGATGACCGCCAGCCGCGTGCGCGTGCCCGGTGGTCTCATGAGCGCCAAGAGCATGGCGCACATCGTCGAGATTGCCGAGGAGTACGGCAGGGGAGAGATCTTCCTCACCAACCGCCAGGGGGTGGAGATCCCGGGCATCCACATGGAGGACATGCCCAAGGTAAACGAGAAGCTCAAGGACATCATCGAGGACACAAAGATCAACCAGGAGGACACCTCCCAGGGCTATCTGGCCAGCGGCACGCGCAACGTCGTCGCCTGCCCGGGCAAGCGCCTGTGCCCGTTTGGCTGCTACGACACCACCGCATTCGCGCAGCGCATGGACCACGAGATCTTCCCCAACAACCGGCACGTGAAGGTGGCCTTCACCGGCTGCTCAAACGACTGTGCCCACGTGGCGCTCAACGACTTTGGCATCATCGGCATGACCGAGCCCCAGTACGACCCCAACCGCTGCATTGGCTGCGGGCAGTGCGTGGACTGGTGCCAGAGGCGCTCGGTGAGCGCGCTCAGGCTCGAGAAGGGCAAGGTCGTGCGCGACGAGGACCGCTGCATAGGCTGCGGCGTGTGCGTGGTCTACTGCCCCACGCGCGCCTGGACCCGAAGCCCCGAGCACTACTTCCGCGTCAAGATCATGGGTCGCACGGGCAAGCAGAACCCGCGCCTGGCCCAGGACTGGCTGCGCTGGGTAGACGAGGACTCCATCGTGAAGATCGTGAAGAACACCTACGCCTTCATCGAGGAGTATATAGACCCCAACGCGCCCGAGGGTAAGGAGCACATCGGCTACATTGTGGACCGCGTGGGCTTCGACGAGTTCTGCGAGTGGGCCCTGAAGGACGTCGAGCTGCCCGAGAAGTGCCAGCGCGCGACGCGCGTGTACTGGGATGGCAAGCGCTACGACCGCGACAACAACCTGCGATGAGACAAAGGGACAGTCCCTTTGTCTCATGGAAGGGGGACGCCGCACAGGCGCCCTTCTTTTATCGTCTTACTTCTTGTCGGCAATATCTTTGGTGATAGCTCCGGTCTTGCTTTTTAGAGCCTCCTTTTCACGTGAGTTGAATTCTGACAACAGCGTTGTCAGAAACCCCTCTTTTCTTCTGCACTTGTCGGCACCACTCGAAAAGAACGACGGAGTCTTATTCCTACGTGTTCTCGACGGATGCAACATTATTTCCTTTGGATTGCCTCTTAGTTTAATTGTCTAACCAAGAGATCATTAGAATGAACGGAGAACTTGGTATTTACGCAGGTTAGACCCTAAGCATCATCTATTAAAGCTCATCTTTGCCATTTCCTCTGCTCCGATTGGTCATTGTTGCCATATTGAATGGCACGTACATTCTAATCAGGAAGCGGGGTGATGAATTATGTTCGACTTGACGAATCGACAGGTTAGCGAACTCAAATGGCTTTGTCGGCAAGATGAACCGGTGCTCGTTGGTGACGTTGCATACCGCTTCCATGTGAGTGTCCGTTCAGTGAGAAATGACTTGTCTCAGCTTGAGCAGTTCGCTCATATTCATAACGTGATCCTCGAGCGCAAGCGCGGTAAGGGAATCGTGCTGGTTGGCACTCCAAGCAGCATGCAGTCGCTTCTCCGGACGCTTGAAACGTATGGCCGACGAATCCTTGATTCCGAAGAGAGATTGTCAGTAATGACCGCGTCTCTTCTGCTTCGTGACTCAGCGACGTTTCAGCTTCTTGCAAATGATTGTGGAGTGAGTAGACAAACTGCAATCCGTGATTTCCCCGAAGTGGAAGCGGTGCTCAAGAATGAGTGCATTTCGGTAGTTCGCTGCCAAGGAAAAGGCTTGGCTTTAGAGGCAGACGAATTAAACATATGTCATGCATTTGTTCAGCTTCTCGCTGATAACCCCTGCCCGGACTGCATTAGTGATTTGGTCTCTCACTATGAGGACATGTGTTTGTGCATGCCCTTCGCAAAGGAAATTGTCCAGCATGCGAAAGCCATCTTGGGCATGGGGTTTCTCAACGAGGACTATATCGAAACTCTTGTTTGCTATATTTTGTGCCGCATCCAGCGCCGGCACACCATTCAGTCGGTAAGCTACGAATTTGAACAATCGTCAAACGCAGAGACGTTAGATTCGCTCCGTATAATGCTCGAGAAGTACATTTCCCAGCGGGACGAGAGAACCTATCTGGCAACCCTGATTCTCTCGCAGAGAATAGGTCCGCTGCCATCCCAAAGAGAACGCACAGAGGCTGACGCCATGAACGGAGAGGCGGAGAAGCTCTCGAGACAACTGGTTGACGCACTCAGTAAGTATCAGCAAATTGATGGCGTCGCAGTCAAGGATGTCATCTCGATGCTTACGGAACACATTCGAGCGGCGCTCTATCGAAAGCATAACAATATTCAGTTGCATGATGAGAAGATGGAGTCCTATCTTCGCCTCACCTCTCCACTCATTCTTGAGTTCACATCAAGCACTCTTGAAGAATGCGGAGTTGAATTTCCTCCAAGCGAAATAGCCTACATAGCGATGTATCTTACGTCCATTTTTGAGGCAAGCGGAGGAGAGGATCTTGTCCCAACTATCCTTTTTGTCTGCTCTTTCGGCCTTGCAACTAGCGTGTTACTGAAGTCACGTTTGGAAAGACTGCTATTTGGATGCCGGCTTATTGGCCCAAAATCTCTTGGAGAGGCAAAAGAATACCTGCAGCGTAATGATGTCGATTTGATAATTGCCACCTGGGAGTGTTCTTCTTATGTAAATACTTTTTGAGCCTTATACAAAGCAAAAGCCACCTTGGATGGAGTGGCTTTCGTTCGTATCTTATATCCTTGCACCTGTTGACTATACTTTGCCGGTAGGCTCAGACATATTCATAATGTAGCTGTGGCGATTTTGTTCTGGCAGATCTGTTTTCAGCAGTTCCTGTATGAATTCTTTGTGTGGAAAGTCGATGCTTTTTATCTTTTTGTCATAAAAGGTGATGAGTCCATGCTCGTTATATTTCTCTCTATTCGGGATTTCGCCGTTTTTGATAAATGAGATCCAGTCGTTTTGTATGATGGAAGCCTGCCTCTTGTTTTCCTCCGTGACAGGGATTCGCATTTTATCAAAATTATTGAAAAAGTACGCCAGTTCCGCTCCATGATAGGCTCCGCGAAGCCCCTTGTATAAGGCGGGAACATAACTTAGCCGATAGCCGTATACAGGGCATTTCCGGCTGATCTGTTCCATCATCTGAAAAGCGGATGTATGAAAGACGAGCAGCTCCATGATTTTGACCTGTAAATCAATTCCACTCTGTGCCTCTGACCATATCTCGTCTTTCAACTCTTTTCCGTATTCCTTGTACTTTTTCTCCAGTGCGGCATCAAGATCCTTCTCTTTTGTGGTGATCCCAAGGAAGCGGTAGTACATTGGCAACTCAATCATGGAGAATTCATCTGCATTGGTTCCGATCAGAACCGGCATGTTCGGAAATCTTTCCTCTTTCAGGAGAGTATTCGGATCGTCAATGAAAAACGCATCGTCAAACACATCACCCTGCCCAATTCGGCTGTGTCCCAAGAAAGCTTTCGCAGGGAGGTTTTGTAGCTCGCTAAGGCTGCTGACCTTATAGTGCTGCAGAGAACTTTGGTACATTTCCTTTGCAGTCTTACGGTCAATCAGGGAGGGGAGGTTGCCGCAAAGCATCATGAGCTTGTGGAAGCATTGGCTGCTTGTTGGATTAAGAAATTGATAGAGAGCCGCAAGCCCCCCTCCGCAATGTCCGACCAAAGTGATGTTGTCAGGATCACCGCCAAAATATTGGATATTATCCCGTATCCAAAGAAGCGCCGCCTGCTGATCCAGATAAGCCAGATCCGCGTTCATGAGGTTCCCGTCAAATGTCGGCATGTATCCAAAGCTTCCGATGCGGTACGTAACCGTAACCGCCACAACGCCTTTCTTTGCAAGATTATCCCCTTTGTACATGGGGACGGTGCCGCTCCCCTCTCCACCGCCGTGCAAAAAAACAGTGACCGGTTTGTTTCCCTTTAAATCATCCGTCCAGATGTTAACAACAAAGGCGTCTTCCGTCTGCGCATCCTTAGTAGGAAGAAATTCAGGGCGCATCATGTGGTGCTTCATGAACACATTCATCCATAGCGGGTACCCATGCTGTGGGAAGCAAACCGTTTCTTCCCGGTTTATGATTCCCCCTTTTGGATATTGGGTAATCCGTTCCGGCTTTTCGAAGCGTTTGGCCCTGGCATAAGGAATGCTGTGAATTTCGTAAACTGTTTTTCCGTCATCAGATGTTCCACATGGTTTCCCATAAACGGATCCCAGCTTTGTTGTAAGCGTGATCATCTGCCCACCTGCTTTCTATTGTCCCAAAATATACTTCAGGCTTGTTGTACAAATCTGAAGTTTCTCCTATAACGCACAAAAAATATTTTCCTTTGCGATGGAGGAATCTCAACATAGTTTGTTGAGACTAACAACGGTCGTGGAGAAAGTCGATGCTATATGGAACAAAAATAACAAAATGGGATATAAACTCGAGTTAGACTATGCTAACTTAGAAGAGCTCCGAATGATCGGTTGCAAAAGATACACTGCATTAGCCAATAGGAGGGATCGTTTCATGAATCAAAATAAGCTTCAGGCAAGAGATTTTATCACAATCGGTATTTTCACAGCAATCCTCTGGGTCGTCCAGATGGTTATCATGTACCTGGGTTTTCTTTCCCCGTTTATTGTGGCAGGGTATGCGGTTCTGATTCCCATTGTCACCGGTATTCCCATGATGCTCTACTATGCAAGGATTGAGAAATTCGGCATGATTACTATCACCTCTGTCATTGTTGCCATTCTTCTCTTTATCTTCGGAATGGGACTGACCGGAGCTCCTATCTGCATCGCGGCGGGTTTGATTGCTGATCTGATTGCTAAATCCGGAAATTATAAGAGCTGGAAGAAGACTTTCGTGAGTTATGGCGTATTCAGCTTGTGGGTAGTGGCCAGTTATCTGCCGCTGGTGCTTACGGCGGACTCTTATAAGCAGAGCCTGCTTGAAGGCGGCTATGATGCTTCCTTTGTAGATACGCTGTTTACCCTGGTCACTCCGAAGACCTATCCAGTTATTATTGTGATCTGCTTTATCTCTGGCATGGTCGGCGCAGTGATCGGTAAGGCTGTCGTGCGGAAGAATTTTGAAAAAGCTGGGATCGTGTAAATGGATGAAGGAAAGAAGAGAAAAGAAATAACCGGCTGGCTCCACCTGGATCCGAGAAGCAAGCTTCTTATCCTAGTCTTATTTTCTGTCGTGGTGATGATTGATGTTGTGGATGGCCCGGCCTATATTGTCCGGGCCATCATGACATTTGTCCCGGTTTTTCTGGTTTGTTTGGAAGGCAAGCTTCACATCGGAGCACGTTTTACCGTTCTGTTTATTGCAGCGTCCGTTCTGCAGAATTATGCACAGCGCCACTTCGGCGGGGCGCTTGGCATGCTGGTTCTCTTCCTGTGTTATATGGTCACACAGTTTGCGCCGACTATGATCACCGTCTGGTACTGCATTTCCACGACGAAAATCAATGAGTTTATGGCAGCGATGAACCGCATGCACGCACCGCAGGGATTATCCATATCGATTGCCGTGATGATGCGCTTCTTCCCGACTCTGGCAGAGGAATACCGCTCGATCCGCGATGCCATGAAGATGAGAGGGATCCAATTTGGCGGTGGCAAGGTGACGAAGATGGTGGCCTACCGGCTGATCCCGCTTCTGTTTTCCAGTGTGAACATTGGCGACGAGCTGTCCGCCGCAGCGGTTACCAGAGGTCTTGGGGTACCGGTGAAACGGACCAATATCTGTGACATCGGCTTTCATGCGTGCGATTTTCTGATTGTGTCCGTTATGAGCATACTGACCATTTTCTATGTATGGCTCTCGTTGCAAAGTGGGGTGAAACTGCTGTGATCAAAATTCAAAATGTGAACTTCCACTACAACGGCCTGGAACGGGGCGGACTAAAAAATATCAATCTGACCATAAAGGACGGGGAATGTGTTCTTCTGTGCGGAGCTTCCGGATGCGGAAAGACAACACTGACACGGCTGATCAACGGCCTGATCCCCCATTTTTATAAAGGCGAACTGACAGGAAGAGTGGTCGTAAATGGTAAGGCAATTCGAGAACAGGAACTGTACTCCCTCGCAGGGCTGGTTGGAAGCGTTTTCCAGAACCCCAGAAGCCAATTCTTCTCTGTAGATACCGACGGGGAAATCACCTTTGGCCCGGAAAACATCGGACTCCCCAAAAGGGAAATCCTGGCAAGGAAGGGGCGCATCGTCGCGGAGCTGAACCTTCAGTCCCTCATGAACCGGAGCCTGTTCCGGCTTTCCGGGGGAGAAAAGCAGAAAATCGCCTGTGGTTCTGTCGCAGCGCTTCTGCCGGAGATCATCCTGCTGGATGAGCCGTCCTCCAATCTGGACTGGAGCGCGATCCGTGACCTCCGGGACATGCTGAAGCTATGGAAGGCCCAAGGAAAGACCATTGTGATTTCCGAGCATCGGCTATGGTACTTGAAGGAAGTGATTGACCGCGCAGTTTATATGGAAAAAGGGGAGATCGTTCGGGAGTGGGATCGTGAAGAATTCGCGTCCTTATCCGAAAGTGAACTTGCGGCATATGAGCTTCGTCCGGTGAATCTGGAAGAACGGTACATCAGGGAATATTCCGGTACAGAGTCGGCATATGAACATTTTCCATATCAGGTCAATGAAGCGCCCCGTGATGAACCGTACAAAAACAACGACATCCTGCTCAAAAACTTTTATTTTACCTATCACCCGCAGAAATACCTTTTCTTTAAGAAAAAACTATCTCCGAAAGACGCACCTATATGCACGATACGAATTCCCTCCCTGCAGGTAAAGCCGGGAGAAATCGTGGGCATCACAGGTGGCAACGGCTCCGGGAAATCTACCTTTCTCCGTTGTCTCTGTGGGCTTGAGAAAACCTGTATCGGGAGCGTCTGGATGGACGGGCAGCGGTATGCAGGCAAGAAGCTGACAAAACTATGTTACATGGTCATGCAGGACGTGAACCATCAGCTTTTCACGGACAGTGTCCTCTCGGAAGTGCTTCTGTCGATGGAAAAGCCGGATGAAACCCAAGCAAAGGAGATTTTGGCAAGCCTTGATCTGCTGGAATACAGGGAGAAGCATCCGATGGCACTATCCGGCGGGCAGAAGCAGCGTGTGGCGATCGCGTCGGCCATAGCTGCCAATGCCAAAATCCTTCTTTTTGATGAGCCCACCTCCGGCTTGGATTACCGGCACATGAAGGAGGTGTCTCTATTGCTGAAAGAATTGGCGAAACGGGGAAAAACGATATTTGTATCCACGCATGACCCGGAGCTTGCGGCAGAGTGCTGTGACCGGACAATCCGGATCAAGGATGGACGCATAGCTCAAATCAGTTGAATCATATAAGGAAGGTCGGTGAGAAGATGAAGGATGCTGTCACAAAACGATTCGCAAAGGCTGGAGCACTGATCTCTAAAGATGGCAGCCGGATGGAAGTGCCTCTCCCTTCCAATATCGGGAAGGCGGAGGGGAAACTAACGACCGTTTTTCTGGATGACAACTGTCTTTTTATCCTGATTAGAATCTGTTCCACGAAGATTCCGGAGCGTATAGAAGAATCCACAAAAGGCCTAAGAAAACTAAAAATCAATTATTGCTCCGGGGGAAGATGTGAGCTGCGCCTAAAAAGCGGCGAACGTACCTTCCTGGCCGCTGGGGAGATTGCTGTGGATACCGGACAGGCTGAAAGCTCCTTTTTCTATCCGGATGGCGAATACACTGGCTTTGAGGTGATTTTCCATGTGGAGGAAGCAAAGCAATTGCCGGAAGGTGGCAAAACGGTAAGCCTTCCATCTGCTGCGTCCTTTCTCTACCACCATCTCGAAGGGCAAACGAAACCATGGATCAGGACTGCCGGGAAATTTCTATCCGACTTTTATGATGTATTTCAGTATTATGCGGAAGCACCGTTCGGAAATGAACTGCTCTACATAAAGTGCACGGAGCTGCTGACCTACCTGGCGCATCTGGACTTTGGGCAGGTGCAGGTGAAAAGAACCTATTATTCCGAGTCACAGGTAGAAATTGCCAAAAGAGCAAAGGATTTGATCTGCTCTGACCTATCCCGCCGCCATACAGCACGGGAGCTGGCGGAACGGTTCGGTGTCAGCGAGACAAGCCTTAAGAACTACTTCCGAAGCGTCTATGGCTGTGGATATGCTGAGTTTCAGCAGAGTGCAAGGATGGAAAAGGCTGCAGAGATGCTGCGGTCTACGGAAAATAAGCTTGCGGATATCGGGCTGAAGGTCGGGTTTTCCACACAGGCAAAATTCGGCGCTGCCTTCAAGGCCTGTTTCGGAGTTACCCCGCTGGAATATCGCAGGAAATGCAAGCTGCAGAGAGCGTCTGATGCACTCGATGGATAAAGGGAAAGTAAAAGGTTCCTGATGTATTGGATAGATAAAGGAGAAATTTGATTATGGATGCGAAAACGAGAAAACAAAAAGGCATACTCACCTACATTCTCCAGTTTGCCGGCGAATACAAAAGCTCTTATATCAAAAGCGTTGTCATTGCCGTGATTGGAGTAGCCTTTTCCCTGGCTCCCTATGTTTTGATGGGAGACATGGTGAGAAAGCTTTTATCCGGAGAACGGAAGTTCAACGTATACCTTGTAGAAGGGCTGCTCATGGCTTTGTTTTGGATTCTGCGGGTGAGCTTTCACACCCAGTCTACAAAGACCTCTCACAAGGCGACCTTTCAGGTGATTGGGAATGTGCGGATCGCTCTGGTGGATAAGCTCTCCCGACTGCCTCTCGGTACGGTGCAGGAAATGCCGTCCGGAGCACTGAAAAATATCATCTGCGAGCGGACGGATTCCATGGAGCCGACACTGGCTCATGTAGTGCCGGAGTTTACCGCCAACCTCTGCGCGCCGGTCCTGCTGTTTGTCTACATCCTGACCATTGACTGGCGAGTCGCGCTCCTCTCTCTTACTACGCTCCCTGTCGCCGCTATCGCAATGATGTGGATGATGAAGGACAGCGGCGAAAGATTTCAGAAAACACAGGACACCACGAAGGAGCTGAATGATACGGCCGTAGAATACATCGGCGGCATTGAGGTTATCAAGGCCTTCGGGAAAGCAGAGAGCTCCTACCAACGCTTCGCAGATGCCGCTGAGGAAAATGCCAAAAGCTTCATCGACTGGATGCAGGCCTGTATCATTCCTTTTTCTCTCGGCATGGTGATTGCCCCGGCCACGCTCCTCTCTGTCCTGCCTGTCAGTGCACTATTTACCATGCATGGGACGCTGTCGCTGCCGGATTTCATCATGGTGGTCATCCTCGCCTGCGGACTCATCACGCCGTTAATTACGGTGATGAGCTATAACGACGACATCTCAAAGGCGACTTCCATCTTCGGAGAGATCGATGAGGTTCTGGGGCTGCCGGAGCTGAAACGTCCTGAGACTAGCAAGTATATACCAAAGAACCATGACATCGCTTTGAATCATGTCCGCTTCGGCTATGAAGAGAAGGAGGTCCTACATGGCATTGATCTGAAGATTCCAGAGGGCAGTGTGACCGCCCTGGTGGGCCCCAGCGGCAGCGGCAAATCCACCATCGCAAGACTGATTGCCTCTCTGTGGGATGTACAGGAAGGAAGTATCACCATTGGAGATGTAGATATCAAGGACATGTCCCTTACCGATTACAATTCGCAGATCGCGTATGTCTCCCAGGACAGCTTCCTGTTTGACACCTCGGTACGGGAAAATATCCGTATGGGTCATCCTTCTGCCTCTGATAGGGAGGTGGAGGAGATTGCCAGAAAGAGCGGCTGTTATGACTTTATCATGAAACTGGAGAATGGCTTTGATACGATCGTGGGTGGCAGCGGTGCCCACCTTTCTGGAGGAGAGCGGCAGCGGATCTCCATCGCAAGAGCAATGATGAAAAACGCGCCGATCCTGATCCTTGATGAAGCAACGGCCTACACGGATCCAGAAAATGAAGCGATGATTCAAAAATCGGTTTCCGCGCTTTCCAAGGGAAAGACTCTCATTGTCATTGCGCATAGACTGTCTACGATCACCGATTCTGAACAGATCGTGGTGATCAAGGGAGGAAATATTGAGGCAAGAGGAACGCATACAGAGCTTCTTACCTCCTGTGCGCTCTACCGGAATATGTGGGAGACCCATGTGTACGCAAAGGATACCGATGACACGGAAGGAGGCGTATTCGCATGATTGCTACACTGAAGAAATTCTTTGATTTCTGCGCGGGAGACAACCGCCGGATGTTCTACCAGTCACTGGGGATCGGCGTGCTGATCGCCCTCTGCGAAGCCGCAAAATTTCCGGCGATCTATCTGGTGCTTGGCGGATTCCTCTCTGATTCCATATCCGACAGCCGGGTGCTTGTGGGATTTATGATTCTGCTTGTTTCGGTTCTCCTGGAGTCACTCTTCCGCAGCAAGTCGACCATGCTGCAGTGCAGGGCAGGCTATCAGGAGTGTGCGGGGAAGCGGATCGAGATTGCAGAGCATCTGCGCTATCTTCCCATGGGCTATTTCAATCAAAACAGCCTGGGAGAAATCACTACTGTCACAACCAATGTCATGGAGCAGCTTGGGGATGTGGCTACGCGTGTAGTCATGCTGACGACGCAGGGGATCTTGAACACAGCCATTATTGTCCTGTTCATCCTCCTCTTTGACTGGAGGATCGGACTCATCTGCCTTGCCGGAGTGATCGTATTTGCCCTCATCAATCACAGCATGCGAAAAGCCAATGTGGAAACAGCCGCAGCGAAGATTGCCGTTGATACCAAGGTGATCGAACGGGTGTTGGAATACATTCAGGGCATTTCCGAGGTTAAGGCTTATAACATGACCGGGAAGTCCAGGAAAAAGCTGGACGACGCCATCAAAGAAGCTGCTGCCACAAATACAAAACTGGAAATGATTTCCAACAAGTACATTCCATATCAGAATATCGCACTAAAGCTGACGGGTGTGGCTGTGATTCTTGCGTCCATCGGATTTTATCTACATGGCTCCATGGAGCTACTCATGACCATCATGATGATGATCATGGCCTTCTTTGTTTTCACCGGACTGGAATCCATGGGCTCCTACTCCGCGCTGCTTAGAGTCGTGGGATTGTGCGTAGATCGTGGGAAAGAGGTACTAAGCCTTTCCCCGATGGATATTTCGGGGAAAAATGTGACTCCGCTGACACACAACATTAAAGTGTCCGGCATTGATTTTGCCTATGGAAAAAAGAAGATCATCGACGATGTATCGCTTTCCGTGCCGGAGAAAGGAACTGTAGCTTTTGTAGGACCATCCGGCGGAGGCAAGACTACGCTCTGCCACCTGATCGCACGGTTCTGGGATGTGGATAAAGGAGTAATCACTCTGGATGAGAGAAATGTAAAGGCCTACTCCATGGACTCCCTGATGGAGAACTTCAGTTTCGTGTTTCAAAACGTCTACCTCTTCCACGATACGATAGCCAATAATATCCGCTTCGGGCGGCCGGATGCATCCATGGATGAAGTAATTGCCGCTGCGCAGAAAGCCTGCTGCCACGATTTCATCATGGCTCTGCCGGATGGATATGATACGGTCATCGGGGAACACGGCGCTTCGCTGTCCGGCGGGGAGCGGCAGCGGATCTCCATTGCAAGAGCTATCATGAAGGATGCTCCGGTCATTATTCTCGATGAAGCCACTGCCAATGTCGATCCGGAAAATGAGAAGGAGCTCATGGAGGCGATCGAGGCATTGACGAAGAGAAAAACAATTCTGATGATTGCCCACCGCTTGAAGACGGTGCGAAATGCAGATCAGATCTTTGTCGTAGACAGAGGGCGTATCGTGCAGCGCGGAACGCACGAGGAACTGATGATGCGAGAGGGTGTTTACAGACGCTTTGTCAATTCCAGAAGACAGGCCATTGGCTGGAAGATCGGATAAAATAATTCGCCCCCAAAAACAAGCCATACCGATTCTCAAGAAAGAGTTGGTGCGGCTTGTTCTTATCTGATCTTTGAATCTTTTGTCTGGAAACTGTTCCCTTTTCTGTCTTATAAACAGCATCTTCCTGATTTCTCATGACTAACGGCACATGTCCTGTTTCAGTATATCCGCATAGACTTCCGGCTCTTTGATGAGTTTTTCACAATGCCCATATCCAGGCCAAACCATGGTGCCTGCAAACGGGTATACTTTTGGGATTATCTTCATGGCTTTTTTATAGTCGAAGTCCTTTTCGCCGTAAGTGAAGGTGCATTTCTTCTGTGTTTTCTCCTCCAGCCTCGGCAGATCCACAAAGCCGCAGTCGTGCACGATATTGACTATGCTTTCCTTCTTCATTCGGATCAGATTGTTTGTCATCTCCTCCGCACATTCCGCCCCATACAGTGACGTCATCTTCTTCATTGCCAAAGCCGGATTCTTCACGGCGTTTCTGTGCGCAAACAAAAAGGCGAACCTGAAAATCCAGTACATGAATGTTGCGTCTGTAAAGAAGCTCATTCCCTCAAAGAATAGGTGGTCAATATCAAGATCTTTATACTCCAGAAGTTCCAGCAGGACAACACCGCCCAAGGATGCCCCATAGGCCAGCTTCAGATGCGTTACATCTTCTGAGATAAGGTACGAATGGATCGCCTTCGCCTCGTCAGCAGCACTTCGATAGGTTTCGTTTCCTGCGGCTCCATGGGCGGACAGGTCCGGCACAAGATATCGGTGGCAATCTCCCAGATAGTCCGTAAGGCAGCTCCTGACCAGTGCCGCCGATGCGAGCATGGGATGAATCAGCAGGATTGCCTCTGGATTTTCGGTATTCCAGTCATGCATGATCATAGGCTTGTCGCCTCGTCCCTATATGGCTTTCGCGCCACTAGGTGCATCCTCATACCGTTCTGGATCTCGTTCGTCAAAATAATCATGCCTTCTTTTTCCAATTCCGCTTGTACTTCTTCGCGATGTAAAACATCCACATCCCCGTGTCCTAAGAAATGCGCTGCGGGCATTTCTATTTTCATCTGTTTTTTCCTCTCATACACTCCGTATATACCATCACCATCCGTGCGGTCATCTCATGCTTCATGGTCACCTTCCATCCATTTGCTTCCAGGAAATGCAGGTACTCATCTGCTGTCCATCGGTGTTCAAACCGCACACCCGCTATGCGTAAAATTCCCGCCCAGATGCGGCTGGGCAAGGTCCCTTTGTGTTCTACAAAGTTCGGCGCAATCAGGATGCCGCCCGGGCGCAGCACACGGGCGATTTCCTGAAGCACCTTTTCCGGGTCAGGCACGATGTGCAATGCATTGGCAATTAACACTACATCGAAGGAGTTGTCTGCGTAAGGCAGGCTCATAGCGTCCGCAACTTTGAAAGTGAGGTTAGCTGGATATTCACCTTTCTTTGCTTCTGCGATCATCCCTACAGAATAATCTGTTGCTATCATTCTCTTTGCAGCAAAAGCTATATTTTTTGGCTCTTCGGTAGTTCCTGTGGGCGGGATCTCGGTCCGGCCCCAGGCAGCGGCGGCAAAGCACGCGATATGAAGGAGAACGGCCCCTTTCGGGGCCGTTCCCGTGCCGGGCAGGGTAGGATTGCGTCTGCTACAACAACCTACGAGAAGGGCCCTGGCACATGGACAGGATACTACGCCACGCGCTCGCGCTGGCGCATGCGGTCATCGAATGTGCACGCATCGAAGGGGACGCGGTGGTCGTCGGGGCGAGGCCCCGGAAGAGCCATGCGCTGCGGTGCCCGGCCTGCGGCGGGAAGTGCGCATGCTACGACGGGTCGCCGTCTCCCAGAAGGCGGCGTGCCATGGACCTGGCCAGGTCGGAATGCTTCCTCGAATACAGGCCCAGCCGCGTCTCCTGCCCGGAGCACGGCGTGCTGGTCGAAGCGGTGCCATGGGCGCGGCGCGGATCGCGCCTCACGCGCGGTTTCGAGGACTGGGCGGCATGCCTCGCGGTACGGTGCACCGCAAGCGCCGTCGCCGGGCCCGTGCGCATCGGATGGCATGCCGCCGGGGGCATCCGCACGCGCGTCTATGCAGGGCTGGAGGCCGCACGCGGATGCGGGCGGTTCGATGGGGTGAGGCGCATAGGGATAGACGAGGCCCCCTGCAAGAAGGGGCGCAAGTGCCTGGCCGTCGTCGCCGGCCACGACCGCGGGTGCCTCATGTGGGCCCACGAGGGATGCGGGAGGGAGGTGCCGGGCCTATCCTTCGGCGGGCTCACGCGGGAGCGGAGGCGCGCCATCGAGGCCGTGACGGCCGACGGCGCGAGATGGATCAGGGCGCCGGCGAGGCGCAGGTGCCCGAACGCCCGGTGGGTGATGGACCCGTTCCATGTCGTGCAGTGGATGAACGACGCGCCCGACGGCGTGAGGCGCGAGGGGTGGCAGGCGGCGAAG
>JALCMG010000001.1 GCA_022648325.1 Olsenella sp. | reverse complement strand
GCCATTCTCCCGTACGGGGTCGCGCCGCGCCCCAGGTCCCATGTCGGCGTCCCTGCCCGCCAGAGCCTGCATTGCGCCAAAGCATCCGGTATCCGGCTCTCTGATGCAACGACTTAAAGATAGGAGGTCGCCATGGCACGCTACACCGACGAAGAGCTGGAAGAGGCATACGAGCAGTACCGCAGGGGAGAGCTTGACTTCGAGGAGTACAAGCGCATGTGCGATGAGGCAGACCGCGAGGAGGAAGAGGAGAACTACCGCCGCAGGGCCGCCGGCAAGCACGGCTGGCAGCCTTTTGTCGGCGTGGGAATCACCTTCAAGCTCTAGTGCGTTCCGCGGGACGCTTCTCGCCAAGTCCGAGGAGGGCAACGCGCATGGAGAAGATCCTTGTCACGGGCTTTGAGCCGTTTGGTGGTGAGCAAACAAACCCCTCGTGGGAGGTGGTGAGTGCACTTCCCAAGGCCATCGCTGGCCGCAAGCTGGTCTGCGAGCGGATCCCAGTTTCGTTTCGGCACGGACCAGCTGCCGTGCTTGGGGCTATCCAGCGCGAGAACCCCTCGGTCGTGCTCTGCTTGGGCCAGGCGGGCGGTCGAGCCAAGGTCACGCCAGAGTTCGTGGGCATAAACTATGCCGACGCTCGCATCCCCGACAACGACGGCGAGCAACCCCAAGGCATGCGCCTCTCGACAGGTGCGCCGGATGCATACTTCTCGACGCTGCCCGTTCGCGCTATGGCGCAGGCCATGGTCGAGGCCGGCGTTCCGGCATCGGTCTCGTACTCGGCCGGAACCTACGTATGCAACGCGGTGCTCTTCTCGGTGCTCCATGCGCTCGCGGCGTCAAAATCAACGGCCCGGGCGGGTTTTGTGCATGTCCCCAACTCTCCCAAGCAAGCGTGCCGGCTGCCCAAGGGAACCCCGAGCATGCCGATTGCGCTCGTGCTGCAAGGAATCGTGAGCGGTCTTGAGTGTGCTTGCTCGTGGGGTTAGGCTCCTCCCGAGACGCACGGGCATACCGCCCACTGCGTCCTTCTCGGCAGAAAGGGGAACCACATGGGCTTCAAGGATACGAAGGTTGTTGTCATAGGAGCTGGCAAGGTGGGTTCGACCACTGCGTTCAGCATCATCAACCAGGGGCTTTGCGGCGACGTGTGCCTCATTGACGTGAATCATGAGCATGCCGTGGGCGAGGCGCTCGACATGCGCGACTCCGTCTTCTTCATGACCCGCAACGTCAACGTGCACGCCGGTGACTACAGCGAGTGCGCGGACGCGGACATTGTCATCATCACAGCCGCGGCGCCCATGCCCAAGGACTCCAACGACCGTCTCGAGATGCTCAAGCCAAGCCTTGGCGTGGTGCGCTCGGTGGTCGAGCAGGTCATGGCCTCGGGCTTCGATGGCATCTTCCTTGTGGTCTCGAACCCCGTCGACGTGATGGCCTACTACACCTGGAAGGTCTCCGACCTTCCGCACGAGCGCGTCATCGGCTCCGGCACCTTCCTCGACTCCGCGCGACTATGCCGTGCGCTGTCCGACATATACGATCTGGCCTCCAACAGCGTCGAGGCCTTCGTGCTGGGCGAGCACGGCGACTCCGAGATTGTCTCGTGGAACAGTGCGACCATCGGTGGCAAGCGCGTGGACGACGTCCTGCGTGACAACGCCCCTCGCACGCGCGGCGTCACCCGCGACGAGCTGTGCAAGCGTACGGTGCAGGCTGGCTGGGACATCTTCAGCCGCAAGGGAAACACCTGCTACGGCATCGCGTCGAGCACGGCGTCCATCGCCAAGTCCATCCTCTTCGACGAGAACCGCATCATGCCCGTCTCGGTCTACCTTGATGGCCAGTATGGCATCCGCGACACGTTTATCTCGGTGCCCACGATCGTCGACAGCACGGGCGCAAAGGAGATCGTAGAGATTGACCTTCTGCCGGACGAGCTCGAGGCGCTGAGAAAGTCCGCCGACATGCTCCACGGGCTGGACGAGAAGCTCTAGCGGAGCCTGCGCCGCGCCCCTTACAGGAGCACGCCAGCGACAACGAGCGCCACGCACGCAACGAGGACAGCCATGTCGCGACCCACCATGGGGTAGCGCTTGAAGCTGCTCTCGCGCATGCGCAGGTAGAATCCGCGCTGCTCGGCGGCGAGCGCTGTGGCGTCGGTCTTCCCCACGGAGCTCACCAGCAGCGGCACGCACAGCGGCAGCATGAGCTGCAGCTTTCGTATGGGGTTCTTGGTGTCGTACTCGACGCCGCGCGCCGTCTGCGCCTCCATGATGGCGTTCATCTCCTGGCTGAACACGGGCACAAAGCGCAGCGCTGTCGTGAACGTGAACGCGTAGCGGTACGGAATGTGCAGCACCTCGACGCAGGCGTTTGCCAGGTCGTTGAGCTTGGTCACGCTCAGCATGAGGATGAGCGGCAGTGCCACGCCCAGAAGGCGCAGGCATGCCTTGCTGCCGGTTACCAGGCCATCTGTGGTCATCCACGCAAACACGGGATCGCCGCCACGCACAAAGGCGGTCTGCAGCAGAAGCATCACCACGGCCAGCGGCACCAGCAGCTTGAGCAGCGAGACAAGCTTGGACGTGGCGCGCGCATAGGCACCCAACGCAAAGGTGAGGACAAGAAGCCCCAGCAGCATGGGGTAGGTGTCCGCCAGGAACGTCGCGATGATGATGGCCGCAGCGATGCCTAGCTTTGTCACGGGGTTCAGCCGGTGCAGCAGCGTGTCACCCGGGACGTAATCGATGACGTTAACCACGGCGGACCATCTTCTCGGTGAGGTCGACAATGCCAGAGACCTGGCTGATTCCGGCAAACTCGGGCGAAAGGTCGTGCGCGAGAGCCTCGGACAGCTCGATGACCTGCGGAGCCTTCACGCTTGCCTCTCGCATGAGAGGTGCGTTGGAGAACATCTCAAGCGTGCCGCCGCGGTCGAGGATGCGCCCGTTCGCCATGACCACGATCCTCTCGGCAAAGTCAGAGACGACCTCCATGTCGTGGCACACCATGATCACGGCGCAGCCGCGCTCGGCCATATCGCTCACCGTGTCCATGACAGTCATGCACTCGCGGTAGTCAAGGCCGCTCGTGGGCTCGTCGAGAAGGACGACCTCCGGCTCCATGACAGCCACCGAAGCAAGCGCGACCATCTGCCGCTGACCGCGGGAGAGCGAGAAGGGCGCCTCGTCTGCGGGCAGGCCAAAGCGCTCGATTACCGCCCCGGCACTCTCGCGTGCGTCGTTCTCGTCCACGCCCTGCAGCGTGAGGCCAAAGGAGACCTCCTCAAGTACGGTGTCCTTGCAAAGCTGGTAGTCCGGGTTCTGGAAGAGCGTCGCGCAGTGCGCGGCGATGGCGCTCGTGGGAACCTCGCGCGTGTCGAGGCCGGCCATCCGCACGGTGCCGAATGCCGGGCGAAGCAGGCCATTCAACAGCTTGGTGAGGGTGGTCTTGCCGGCTCCGTTCTGGCCCACGATGCCCACGACCTCGCCGGGGAAGACGCGCATGTCAAGGTGGTCCACAGACGCCGTCCCGCCAGGGTAGGCAAAGCTCACGTCCTCGAGGCTCACCACGGGCTCGGCGCCCTCGGCGTGCGGGCGCGGGGCTGCGACGTGCTTTGACCCCGCGCGGAAGCCCGACTCGCGGGCGTCCTCCTCGGCGCTCGCCACATGGCAGCTGGTCTTGGTCTCGGGCTGCACCAGGTCGGTGATGAGCTTCTCAGCCTCGGGTACGGTGAGACACGGCGCGGTGCCCGCAACCAGGCCGTCCTTTGCGAGCGAGTTGTACACGCGCGCAACGCGGGGGCTGTCGACGCCAATGCGGCGAAGCTCGTCGCCGTGCGAGAAGACCTCGCGGGGCGTACCGTCGAGCACCAGCGCCCCCTTGCTCATCACAAGGATGCGGTCGCAGTACTCCGAGAGCAGCGCAACCTTCTGCTCGATGACCACCACGGTGACGCCCTCCTCGCGGACCTTGCGCAGCGTCTCGAAGACGAGGGTCGAGGACGCGGGGTCAAGCGCGGCGGTGGGCTCGTCGAGCACCAGCACGCGCGGGCGCATGGCGAGAATGGCCGCGATGGCCACCTTCTGCTTCTGGCCGCCCGAGAGCGTGGCTATCTCGCGATCGCGCAGGTTGGAGATGCCCACGGTCTCGAGCGTCTGGGCGACGCGCGCCTCGATCTGGTCGTGGGGGACGCCGAAGTTCTCCAGGCCAAAGAGCATCTCGTCCTCGACCACCGATGCCACCATCTGGGTGTCGATGTCCTGCAGGACGCTGCCCACCACCTGCGAGATGTCGGTGAGCGTCACGTCGCAGGTGTCGTGTCCGTCCACCAGCGTGGCGCCGTAGAGGGTGCCGTGGTAGTGGTGCGGGATGGCACCCGACATCACAGATGCAAGCGTCGACTTGCCCGCGCCAGAGGGGCCTATGACGCCCACGAACTCGCCTGCGCCAATGATCAGAGACACATCGCGCAGCGCGGCGTCATCGTTGTTCTCGGCACCTCCCTCTGCGGGCGCGTCGTAGGAGAAGGTG
This sequence comes from Olsenella sp., assembly GCA_022648325.1. Lineage (GTDB taxonomy): Bacteria > Actinomycetota > Coriobacteriia > Coriobacteriales > Atopobiaceae > Tractidigestivibacter. The sequence goes on along the minus strand of JALCMG010000001.1, from coordinate 291,447 downwards.
ACGTGGGTCATCTCGATGATGGGCTTTTCTTCCCGTGCGGTCATAAGAGCCTTTCGACAAAGATGAGACAAGGGGAACCCCCCTTGTCTCATGAGCGGTTCACTATGGTAGACGAACTACTTCTTGAGGACCTTCTTGAGGGGGAAGTAAAGCGCCTGCACCACGACGGCGTTGAAGATGGCGGTTCCCAGGACGAGAGGGATCTTGACGACCACGGTGCCAAGTGCCGCGCCCATGATGAGGGTGCCGGCCACGGCGAAGAGCGCGCCGGAGATGAGCGTGGTCACGAAGGTCGCGATGAGCGGGGTGACGTCACGCCCGCCGATCTGGAGCGGACGGCGGATGAGCGCGGCCATCACCAGCGCGGCGATGAGCTCCGTCACAAAGTTGAGGCCCGGGATCGACGTCGTGAGCTGGATGACTGCGGCGGAGACAAGGCCAAAGACAGTCGCCTGGCCGAACCCGGCTTTAGAGAGCAGGATTGCCAGCGCGTAGGAGGCAATGATGAACTGCGGCTTGATGCCCACGATGGCAAGTGCGTTGCCCACGGTCAGGTTGAGGATGAAGCCCGCGGCGAGGAGCACGGCGAGCAGTACGAGGGAAGAGACGTCGGCCTTGCCGGAGCGCTCGGTGGTGGTGACGGTGCGTGCCTGGGTTGCGTTCTGCTGGGACATGGTGGGTTCCTTTCGGTTGGGCTGGGCTTCTGACGTTGGCTGCGGTTTTGGATAGGGACTATGCGTTGACCTTGAGAGCCTTGCACACGGGAACGTAGAGCGCCTGGACGAGGATGGCGTTGAAGATGGCGGTGAAGAAGACCACGGGGAGCATGGCGGCAGCGAGCTGCTGGGCGGCACCGACCATGGCGATGCGGATGATCATGAAGATGACGCCGGAGACAACCGTGGTGACGAAGGTGCCAATGGCGGGAACGAACTTCTTGGCGCCCCCACGCATGCCGGCTCTCACGATGACGGCCATGAGCATGGCGGCCACACCCTCGGCGGCAAAGTCGACGAAGGGCGAGGTGGTGGTGATTTGGATTACGGCGGCGGAGATGAGGCCGATGATCAGTGCCTGCGGGACGTTGGGACGAACGACCAGGATGGTGAGGCAGAAGGCCGAGATGATGAACTCGGGGCTAATAAGCCCACCGGAGATGCTAGAGATGGCCTTGCCTACGGTGAAGTTGAGGATGAAGCCGGCGGCGAGGAGCACGGCGAGAAGCACGAGGGCGCGGACATCGAGCTTGCCGTGATCCTCGGAGGTGACGGTGCGGGCCTGCTGGGCGTTGGTGTTCTCGGACATGGTGTTTCCTTTCTGGTTGGTGACGCTGGAGGATGTTTGAAATCGATTAGGGGGTGTGCTGGCACAAGAAAGAGGGCCCCCGGTCAAACCGGGAGCCCTCTTAAGTCGCGAGTGTATGGCGCGAGAGACTCACAATCGACCGACCGTTTGCGAATCGCGCCACCACCAGTTCATGGACGTACGTGCGGCGTTAGTGGCGATGCGGTTCATCTCTGGCGCTCCTCTCGTGAATCCGGCCGCGTGGGCGGCTTGTGCTTGTTGGCGCACACTTTACGCCCGTTATGCAGGTTCCCGCAACCCCCATTTTTGTTAAGCCTTGGTAACACGAAACCGAGGGCTTGTTTGCGGCTGGGGCGTATGAGAGTGATTTGCGCTTCCGTCCTGCCCGATGGACTCCCGCTTGGGGTGCCTCTTTTGACCTAGCAAGTACGGATTGACGGTTGGTGGCAGTTATACGAAAAAACTTGATATGATATTCACTAACTAACGAATCACTGACCTGAAATTTATCAAATATTGAATCTTTAGATACTCGGTGAATCTTCGAAAAACTGCCACCAAGCGTCATTTTGTGCCAAACGAATGCTGGTTCGCCTTATAAAGAGGAGTCATACGCTTTCCGTTGGGATGATGCGGGCGAGTGCTTGCCAGCTGTGCTACGCTGCCCGCTGGGGAATGAGGCCTCCCCGGTGGGTGCGCCCACCGAACCGCATGGTACTGATGACCTCTGCGTTGGGCGGAACTACGCTCGTATCTTCTGGAAGGTCGCGACCATGCCTGCACTGTTTGACTGTCTTGCCGTCTGCGCCGGTGGTGCACTCGGATCGCTTCTCCGCCATCTCATCTCCCTCGCGCCGTTCAAGAGCGTTGGGGATGCTGGGTTCCCTCTTGCGACGCTTCTGACCAACGTCGTTGGCGCGTTTGTGATTGGGCTTATCGTTGCCACCGTTGCCGCAGGTCACGAGCTTGACTCGCGACCCGTCCTCTTCCTCGAGGTGGGGCTTTGCGACGGCTTTACCACCTTCTCAACGTTTGCGCTGGAAAGCGTAGACCTTGTGCAGCGCGGAGAGCCCCTCGTTGCCGTGGCGTACGTGATGCTGAGCGCTGGCCTGGGCATGGGCGCGGTGCTTCTTGCCCAACAGGTGGCCGCGTAGGTGGCAAGTGGCGAGTGGCATCCTGCCTCACGAGGGCCCGTTGGCGTGATTTGACGGTTGGTGGTTGTTTTCCCGAGAGTCTCCGAGTATCGATTGATTCGATATTTGTTAATCCGCAGCTCAGGGAATTGCCACTGGTCTTATAGAATATAAAATATTTTACCAAAACTGCCACCAAGCGGATTATTAGCCACACGGGTGATTCAAAACGGCTGCAACAGACCTTCTCGTATCATGGGCGCCGGTTTGGGAAGAAAATGGAAGAGCGAGTCCCCTCGCTGGGTCGCTCGCGCATTTTTCAACCATTGGAGGAGCCATGAACGAGGTAGAGAAGTGCATCCGCGAGCGTCGTAGCACCCCTAGGTTCAAGCAGGTCCCGGTTGCGCGCGAGCTTATCGAGCGCGTCATCGAGGCCGGCCTTTGGGCTCCCTCTGGTATGGGCAGGCAGTCCCCAATCATCGTGGCCGTGACTAATCACAAGCTGCGCGACGAGCTAGCCGACGAGAACCGTCGCATCATGGGCGCGCCCGATGGCATGGACCCGTTCTATGGGGCGCCGGTCGTCCTCGTGGTTCTCGCCAATGCCTCCACACTCACGCGCGTATACGACGGCTCGGCGACCATTGAGAACATGCTGCTCGCCGCACAGTCGCTTGGGCTGGGGGGACACTGGATCCACCGGGCCAAGGAGGAATTCGAGGAGCCCCGTTACAAGGAGCTGCTGGCAAGCCTCGGCGTGAAGGGCGACTACGAGGGAATCGGCCACGTGGTGATTGGCTATCCCGATGCCGAGAAGCCCCAGCCCGCGCGCAAGGAAGGCCGTGTCTTCTGGGTGGAGTAGCAGTAAAGAATCGCGGCGCGTCCCATCGGAATGCCGGCGGGACGCCCAACGGAGGAGGTCTCATGCGCGTCACGCATATCTACCACAGCGGCTTTGCGGTCGAGCTTCCCGTCTGCACGCTGCTCTTTGACTGGTACACGGGCGAGCTGCCCAAACTCCGCCGTGACCTCCCCCTTGTCGTGTTTGTCTCGCACGAGCACTACGACCACTACGGCCAGTGCATCTGGCCGCTGCGGGAGCAGTTCGCCAACGTTTGCTACGTGCTGGACAAGGACGTCGCAAAGGACGCGCCGGCCGATGCCCGCGTGATTGCCGTCGAGCCGCACAAGACCTACGAGCTGCAGCTTGGCGCCACGCCCGGCGCCAATCCCGTCGCGCTCTCCGTTCAGGCCCTCGAGTCCAACGACGAGGGCGTTGCGTTTGTCGTCCACGTCTGCGGTACCTCGATCTACTTCTCGGGCGACCTCAACTCCTGGCAGTGGGACCGCCCCGCCGAGGAGAATGCGGCGTCCGAGATGTTCTTCCGCACGGAGCTCTCGCGCATTGCTCCTGCCCCGGTGGACCTTGCCTTTGTTCCGCTCGACCCACGCCTAAAAGACCCCGCCGCCGGAATTGCAGCCTTTATGGATGTGGTTGGCACCCGCGCGCTCTTTCCCATGCACTACTGGGACAGGGCCGGGGAGGCCTGCGCTCTCATGACCGATCCTCGTCTGGCGTCCTACGCTGGCGTTATGCATTTTGAGAACACCTGCGAGCTGCCAGACACATCCTCGAAACCCGTCTAGCGCCGCCCCCCACCCCGCGCGAAACTGAAAGCGCGGCCTCTGCGTTTTGGCTATAGTGCCGATGTCCCGAGCGGAACCAGAGACATCGCCGTCAGGACCAGCCAATCCCGGGAGTCGCTACATGAAAGAAAGCACCACCACAAGCAGCTTCGAGCGCGTGCTCGACGCTCGTCTCGTCCTGTCTGTCATCGCCGCCGGCATCATGTCGTTCTCCGGCGTGACCGTCGAGACCGCCATGAACGTCACGTTCCCCTCGCTCATGGCCGAGTTTAACATCACCACCTCGACCGTCCAGTGGATGACCACGTCCTACCTGCTGGTTCTTGCCACCGTTGTCCCCACGTCGTCCTACCTCAACAAGCGCTTCCGCACCCGCAGCGTGTTCATCGCGGCAATGTGCTTCTACATCGCCGGCATCTTGTGCGGCTTCACTGCGGTCTCGTTCCCCATGCTCCTGTGCGGCCGCATCCTCGAGGGCGTGGGCACGGGCATTGCGCTCCCGCTCATGTTCAACATCATCACCGAGCAGGCGCCCAAGAGGAACATGGGTGTCATGATGGGCATTGGCACGCTGGCCACTGCCATGGCACCGGCGGTTGGTCCCTCCGTGGGCGGCTGGCTCGCCGAGAACTACGGCTGGCGCATGATCTTCGCGGCGCTCCTGCCCGTGCTGGGCGTGGCCTTCCTTCTGGGCGTCTTCTCCATACGCCAGAGCCACGAGGTCTCGCGCGACCCCTTCGACGTCCCTGGCTGGCTTGCCATTGCCGCGTCCTTTGCCACGCTGGTCTTTGCCGTTGACCTGGGCTCAAGCCTTGGATGGACCAGCCCCGCCGAGCTCTGCTTGCTGGCCGCCTTCGTGGTGCTTCTCGTGCTGTTTGTGCGCCGAGAAAGGCGAGCAGGCCACCCGCTCATCTCTCTTGCCGTCTTCTCTCAGCGCCGCTTTGTGATGGGCGTGGTTGCCCTTGTCTGCCTGCAGTTTGTTGTGCTGGGGCTTTCATTTCTCATCCCCAACTACTCGCAGCTTGTGATGGGCACCGGCGAGACCGAGGCCGGCTCGATCCTGCTGCCCGGCTGTGTGGTGGGTGCCTGCGTGGCGCCGCTCTCGGGCCAGATCCTCGACCGCTTTGGGCCGAGAAGGCCCATCCTGGTGGGTGCTACTTGCGCCCTTCTCGGCACGGTTCTCTTTGCCGTGCTCTCGCAGAGCCTGCCCACGGTGCCGGCCATTGCCATCTACGTGTGCTTTGCCTTTGGCCAGAGCCTCATGGTGGGCAACACCATGACCGAGTCCCTCTCGTTTTTGCCGGCCGCAGTCAAGGCCGACGGCAACGCAGCGATCAACACGCTGCAGCAGCTGGCGGGCGCAATTGGCACAAGCGTCGTGACAGCCGTGGTCAATGCGGCGCAGGTAGGAGCTACGGATATGGCCTGGGTGACTATGGTTGGCGCGCGAGGCGTACCTGCTTCTGGCATGCGTGGCCGTGGTGCCCCTGGCGTCGATGGCGTGGGTCACCGCGCGTCCGGCGCAGGCGGCCTAGTCGGCCGGTGCGGCGTTCGTGCCGTCATCTAGCAGCCAGCGGATGCCGCGCGCCGTGCGCAGGTTCTCGTCGGTGAAGTGGTTTCCGGGGTTGAGCTCAAAGCGTGTAGTCACGCCGGACTGCTCGAACCTCTCCGCCACCTGCTGGGTATCCTCGAGCACACTCCGCATCGCGCGGTTGCGCGTGCGCGGCTCGGCGTCCCCAAGAGAGAAGTACGCGCGCCGTACGGTAGGCTTTGGTCTGTTGCCTGCGATGTATTTGACGAAGTCCGGATACCACAGCGAGCCCGACACGCTGGCAACGCGCTCGAAGAGACTGCACTGCGTTGCCGCCCATGCGGCAAAGAGCCCCGCCAGCGAGTAGCCCGCAAGCGCAGAGAAGGACGGCACCATGCCGTGCTGGGCGAGAAGTGCCTCTGCCTGCGGTATGATCTCGCGTTCGAGCAGGTCGAGCTGCGCCGCTGCGGCGCCTTCGTAGGGCTTGCCGCCACGAAACACCGGCGGGCACGGCCATGGGGTGAGGTCGCTGTCCCAGCTCTTGGGCGCTATTGCCACAAGGGCCATCGCCGGGCGGCCGCCCTCGCGCAGGCGCTGCCAGACATCTGCGCCATCGCCCTCAAAGACATGCAGGCAGATCACGGGAACGCGCGTCCAGGTGTCTGCCGTGCTCGCCGGTTGCTCCGTCGCACGAAGGGTGACCTTCTCGTCCTCGACCTCAAAGCTCTGCTCCACCATGTCACGCCCCCCAGCCCTGCCGCCGCTACACAAGCGACAGCAGCACGTACGCCACGACTCCCGCCACGCAGCACCATAGCATCGAGCGCGTGCGCCATGCCACGAACACCACCACACCTGCAGCTACCAGGGGCATGAGTCCCGCCCATAGCCCGGCGTCGAACATGGTGGGGGAGAGCAGATCGTTTGCGACCAGTGCCGCAAAGGCGGCCGATGGGATGTAGCCCAGCGCCTCTACCACGCGCGGCGAGAGGGACCGTCCGTGTAGCGCGACCACAGGCACCACGCGGCAGGCGAGAATGAACGCGAACGAGGAGAGCCACAGTACGAGGAACTGAGAGGCGCTCACCGGACGTCACCTCCCGTGGCAGGCTCGCTAGGTGCGGCTGACTTCTCGCCATCGCCGTTCTTGCAACCGCCGCCATGCCGTCGCGGAGCAAGCCCAGACGCCATCCCTGCGGCCACGCCCACGAGCGCCGCAAGTGGCACGGCCACGCCGCCCATCCCGTTCCACTTGCAGAGCGCAACCGTTACCACCGCGCCAAGCGCCGCGCAGGCGGTGCCTCGCGTGTGGGGCTGCGCGTAGAGCAGGTAGATGAAGAGAGAGGTCATCGCAAAGCCCGCGATGGCGGTGGGGATGTCGACCACGGAGCCCAGCGCGGCGCCTGCCGCGCACGAGACGGCCCAGGTAAGCTGCACGCACACGTTGAGGCCCAGCGCGTGTCGTGCCGTCCACGCGTCGCCCGAGGCAAGGTGCGAGAGCGTGATGCCATAGGCCTCCTCGGTGTAGCAGCACGCGATTGCCAGCGATTGGCCGCGCCCAAAGCGCTTGAGGTGCGGTGCGAGCGACGCCGAGTAGAGCGCAAAGCGCGTGGAGATGGCCGCCACCGAGGCGATGATGGAGAGCAACGGCGTCCCTGCCAGCCAGAGGTTGCTCATCATGAACTGTCCGCCGCCGGAGAGAAACGTAAGGCTAAGCACAAAGTTCATGAGCGGCGTCATTCCGGCTTTGGCGGCCAGCACGCCACAGGGAAGCCCTACGGCAACGTAGGAAAGCATGATCGGCCAAGCGGCCGCCAGGATTTCATGAGCGGTTGTTTTTGTCGCTTCTCGCACTAAAAGTCCCCCGTGAGAGATGTTCCGCGCTCGTAGGGATGCGCGGGCAATAGCAGCAGTTGGTGGGGGCAATTGTACCGCAGGACATACGCTCGGTGAGCGGCTTCATATGCACGTTGAGCGGTCACCATTTTCGTTACTTGTTCAAACAAGAATTATTTTAGTATGCATAAATCAAACTTGTGTTATTATCCCGGCAAGCGAGTCTGAAAGTGACCTTATCGTGATCCAAATGACTCGCCTCGACCACCCGTCTGGCCGATATTGCACGGCGCGCTTCTTATCCGCACGGGGAAAGGAAGAGGGTTTACATGGTCTTGTCTCCTGCAACATACATGCTGCTTGCAGGTGGATTCTCCGTTGCTGCCCTCATGTCTGCCCCACACGCTTTGCCTGCCGAGAACGGCGCAGTCGCTATGCGCAGTCACCCCGCTGTACCCGCACTGCCATCTCTCCGCACCGCCACAATAAGCAGCATCTTTGGCCTTCATCGGGGCAGCGACCACAAGGACGTCGCTCCTCAACGCGTCTCCCTGCCCGCCGCCAAGCAGGCCCCAGCAGACCACGCCCCCGCAGATGCCCTCGACCTCAGCAAGCTTGACCGCGTTCAGCTGCTCCAGCTCCTGCGCGATGCCATGGAGGAGAACGACCGTCTCCGCGCCCAGGCAGCGGAAGCCACTCGTCGCGCGGAAGAGGCCGAGAAGAAGCTCGAGGACCGTCGCATCCAGATAGAGGACTCCGAGTCACTGGCCGAGGCCTCGCTGCGCCTGGCGGGGATCTTTGTGGACGCCCAGCACGCGATTGACCTCTATGGTTACAACGTCGAGCAAAACAAACTCGGGGGGGGGGTCTCCTAGCAGGGGGCGTAGCGACCTCGGGAGAAGCGACACCCGCCCAAGGGACCCCGGGAGAGGTGACGCCGGAAGGTCCGGTGGAGAAAATGAGCGCGCACGGGAATGATGCCATGCCCGCGCGCGACGATGCGGGGCGGTTACAATGAGCGCCGCGCAAGGGAGACCACGACCACAAGAGACGGTTGGGAGCGAGCGTAACCAGGGCGTTAGCCAAGTTCAGCTTCCCACCGTCGACCAGATAGACGAAGAGCTCCGGCGCACCGAGGGCCTGCGGAATAGGCACGGCTTCAGGCGCAACGTTGCGTTTGCGCTGGTAGGCGTCTTTGCGGTGTCCGTGCTTCTCTCCACCTTCGTGCTCCCTACTTTCAGGATCTATGGCCAGTCCATGTCACCCACCTTGAACGAGGGCGACATTGTGGTGGCCACCAAGTCCGCCTCGTACAACCGGGGTGACCTTGTGGCCTTCTCGTACAACAACAAGGTGCTCGCCAAGCGCGTGATTGGCTGCCCAGGCGACTGGGTGGACATCGACGCCAATGGCAACGTAAGCATTAACGGCGAGACGATCGACGAGCCCTACCTCCAGGCGGGTGCCAAGAGCCTGGGTCAGTGCGACATCAGCCTGCCCTACCAGGTGCCCGAGGACACGTACTTCGTGATGGGCGACAAGCGCTCCGTATCGGTGGATTCCCGCCTCACACAGGTGGGCTGCATTCCGCAGGACCAGATTGTGGGCAAACTCGCGCTTCGCGTGTGGCCCCTGGGAAGCTTTGGGGCGGTGGGGTCGTTATGAGATATGTCAGTGACCGTGGCCCGTAATCGGCTGCGATGACATTGGGTTGTGTATGGCACGAGAAGGCTATTCATGCTGAGAAGGGAAGGACAATGAAACACCTAGGCAAGAAGCTGACGTCCGTCATTGCCGCCGTGCTTGCGGTTGTGATGGCGCTGGCGCTGGCACCCACAGCGTACGCGGCAGGCTCGGGGTACAAGCTGACGCTTACGGGCACCGCGACGGGCCACACCTATGAGGCCTACCAGATCTTCACTGGTGACCTTTCGACGAAGGAGGACGGCACCAAGGTCCTCTCCAACGTCAAGTGGGGCGAGGGCGTCACCTACACGGGCACCGAGTCTGCGGCTGACGTGGCGAAGGCCCTGGGCGACGGCACGATGACGATCGCGCAGCTTGAGGAGAAGCTCACGCTCACGACGCCTGCCAAGACCGTGGCCTCCGCGAAGGACTCGACGGTTATTGACGGCCTTGACGCTGGCTACTATCTGGTGAAGGACAAGGACGGCAGCCAGGCCGACAAGAACGACGCCTACACCAAGTTCATCGTCCAGGTTGTGGGCGACACCGAGGCCAAGATCAAGTCCGATGTCCCGACCGTTGTGAAGAAGGTCAAGGACACGAACGACTCCACCGGCACGACGTCTGACTGGCAGGACTCCGCTGATGCGGACATCAACGACGATGTTCAGTACCAGATCACCGGCACCATGCCCTCCAACATTGCCGACTACACCACCTATAAGTACGTGTTTACCGATACCATGTCCAAGGGCCTGACCTACACGGCCAAGAACGCCAAGGTCACGATTGGTGGCAAGGACGTCACCTCGAGCTTCACCGAGACTGTTACCGCCAATGCGGATGGCACCACCACGGTCACTTGGGCCTGCGACAACCTCAAGGGCATCGAGGGCGTCACGCTTGACGCGAACACCAAGGTCGTCGTGACCTACTCCGCCAAGCTGAACGAGAATGCCGTTCTCGGCGCTGCCGGCAACCCCAACGAGGTTGACCTTACCTACTCCAACAACCCCAACAAGGGTGGCGAGGGCGAGACCGGCAAGACCCCGAAGGACAAGAACATCGTCTTCACCTACAAGACCGTCGTGAACAAGGTCGACCAGGACAAGAAGTCGCTTGCTGGTGCTGCTTTCAAGCTCGAGAAGAAGCAGTCTGATGGCACCTACAAGACCGTCAAGGAGTTCATCGCGGGCGAGGAGACCTCCTTCGAGTTCAAGGGTCTGGACGACGGCGACTACAAGCTTACCGAGACCACGACCCCCGCTGGCTACAACACGATCTCCCCGATCGAGTTCACCATCAGCGCAGAGCACGATGCTAATTCCGCCAACCCCGCGCTGACCAGCCTTTCCGGCAACGTGACCACGGGCGAGGCCACCTTCACCGTGGAAAAGGACGCTGGCTCCCTCACGACCGACGTCGTGAACAAGAAGGGCTCCACGCTTCCCTCTACGGGTGGCATGGGCACCACCGTTCTCTACGTCGCTGGCGCTGCCATCGTTGTTGCCGCGGGCGTTGGCCTGGCCATCCGTCGCAACAAGCGTCGTGACGCGTAGTCCTGTTCCTTGGTTCTTCTCATGCCAAGCGGCCGCCCCAGCCACGGGGGCGGCCGCGGAAGCTGCGAAAGGAGGTGCAGATGAGAGGGTGGCTTAGTACACACGTACCTGAGGTCCTTCTCAGCTGCGCCCTTCTCGTTGGCATTGGCATGATGCTCTACCCCTCGGTGAGCGACTGGTGGAACTCCATGCACCAGTCGCAAGCCATCGCCACCTACCAGGAGGCGGTGGGCGACAACTCCGCAGAGCTCAACCAGCAGATGTGGGACGAGGCGGTTGCATACAACCAATCGCTTTCGCACGACGGCAGCCGGTTTACGCTTTCGGACGATGAGCGCGAGAGGTACGAGCAGACGCTCGACGTGACCGGTACCGGGATTATGGGCTACGTGGAGATCCCCAAGATCAGCGTCTCTCTCCCCATATACCACGGGATGGACGACACGGTCTTGCAGATTGCCATCGGCCACATTCCGGGCTCCTCGCTGCCAGTTGGCGGGGAGGGCACGCACTGCGTGATCTCCGGTCACAGGGGCCTTCCGTCCGCGCGTCTGTTCACGGACATCGACCAGCTCCGCGAGGGTGACGTCTTCATGCTGCACGTGCTGGACAAGACGCTCACCTACCAGGTGGATCAGATTCGCGTGGTCCTTCCTGACGAGCTGGACGACCTGGCGATAGACGACGGGCTGGATCTGTGCACGCTGGTCACGTGTACGCCCTACGGGGTGAACACGTACCGGCTGCTTGTGCGCGGCCACCGCATTCCTAACCAGAGCGCGGCGATTGCGGATGGCGACGCGGTGCAGGTGAGTCCCGCCATCGTGGCGGTGGTGCTCACGGCGCTGGTGCTGCTGGTGGCGCTTCTCGTCCGGGCGGTGCGAAAGCGCACGGGCGGCTCGGGCGGAGGTCCAGGCAGTGGTCCGGGCGGAGGCTCGGGCGGCTCGCGGCAGCGAGGCGCGCCGCGAGAGCTAGCATCAAAGGTTGTATTAGGTACGAGAGAGGGAGCACAGTCGTGACACGCAGAGAGACAAAGCCGTTTGGCTCCGCAGGGCGAGTCCTCGTGGCTGTGATGGTCCTTCTCGCGGTGGTGCTTGCCGCCGTACCCACGACTGCCCGTGCGCAGGTGAGCATTGCGCGCGGCACGGTCTGCTCGCTTGAGGTCGAGAAGTGCCCGGCCGAGGGGCAGGGCTTCCACCTTGCGCTGGTGGCGCGGATGGACGCGAACGGCAAGCTCACGGCGGTGCCGGCCCTTGCGGACGCGGTGGCGGAGACCGGAATCGATCCGGCAAAGTTCAGCGAGGCGACCGACGCCCAGACCCTTTCGGCCGCAGCGTCCAGCTACCTGGGATACGTTGCTTCCGGCAACGATTCCTTTGACGAGAAGGACGCAACGGCGACGGGCGGCAAGGCGAGCTTTGTCGGGCTTGAGCCCGGCATGTACCTTCTCACCGCCGAGCCCGCAACCGTGGACGGCTCCACCTACACCGCCCTTCCCAACCTGGTGATTGTTCCGCGCGTAGATGGCAGCACGTATGCCACGAACTGCCAGGTGGAGGCCAAGTTCGAGGTTCGCCCGGTGGAGACGCAGCACAACCGTGTGACCAAGCTCTGGCAGGGCGACAGCGCTTCCACGCGTCCTCAGTCCGTGCAGGTGGCCATCTACAACGGTGACGCACTGTATCAAGAGGTCACGCTCGATGCCTCTAACAACTGGACGTTTGCCTGGGACGGCGACGGCAACTGGTCCGTGCGCGAGAAGGACGTGCCCGCCGGTTACACGTGCTCGGTCCTCATGACACGCGGCGACTCGGAGTCTGGCCAGGACGGCATGGACTTCACGCTCACCAACACCGTGCCCACGGGCAAGCACGAGAACCCCCGCACGCCTGGCCCCATCTCCAACACGGGCGACCCCACCTCGCCTGTGGTTCCGGTGGCACTTCTCTGCGCCGGTGGCGTGCTGGTCCTTGTCGGCCTTGCGGGACGTCGCAGGGAGGAGGGTCGCGCGTGAGCGATGCTCGCCTGACATCACGCGAGAAGCGCGGTGGTGCTGCTGGTGCGGCGCCACGTCGCTGGCGGCTTGCGCTGGTTGCGGGCGCGGTGCTTGTGACCTGCGGACTTTTCGTCTGGTGGATGGGCACGCAGCGCGCGACGGCTCAGGCTAGCGAGGGGAGCGCGTTCTACCAGGCGGTGCTGGCAGACCTTGATGACACGGTGCCGGCCTCTGGGCCCGCGGCAGAGGAGGACCCGGCGGCTCTTCCCGTGGCGCAGCTCGAGGGCGTCGACGTGGTGGGGCGGCTTGTCTGCAAGGACGCGTCGCTCGACCTTCCCGTAGCGGCGCTGGGTGAGGATGCAAGCCTTATCCCCGCGCTTGAGGAGGGCAATGGCGACGAACTTGTGGTGCGCGTGCCCGCATGGCTTGCGCGCGAGGCGCGTCTCGACGCGCTGGCATCGGGCGACAGGCCCTTGTTTGTGCAGGTGAACGGCGCGCGGAAGACCTTCTGCGTTGAGGATGCAGGTACGACGAGCGCGGACTTTAACGACAACTTTGACCTTCTCGTCTACACCGAGGGGTCGTTTGGCGAGAAGACCTGGGTGGGTTGCTCGCAGTCCTCCTAGCAGGAGGCTTGCGAGCAGCGTACGCGGATCGAGACGACGATTCGAGGAAACGATGAACCGACTCTTCGAAAAAGCAAGCAGGATGCTCAGGGACAACCGGCGGAGGCATGGCCTTCTCGGTTTGTCGGCTGTGGTTGGCGCAGCGGTGGCCGTGGTGTGCACGGCGCTGCTCATGTATCCGGCGCACGCGCTTACGGGTGGTGACACGCTGAGAAACGCAATCAACGATGACTCGGCCGTGTTCTGGCGCTCGGCAGGCGCAGGCGACAGCGCTTGGAGCAAGACGGACGGCAGCAGTGCGGTGGACGCCGATGCCGAGCTGCGCCTCCGTGTGGCGTTCACGCTTCCTGCCGGCACGCTGGCCAACGGGACCACGCTGCAGTACAAGGTACCGTCCTCGGTGCATCCGGATACGTCTGTCGGTCCGATTGAGGGCGAGGTTTATGCGAGCCCCACGGTTGGGGATCCGTCGAGGAACGGCGCGAACGCCATCGGGTCGTACAGCCTGGATGGCGACGTGCTTACGCTGACCTTCAACGAGGACGTTGCGACGGCTAATGCGGGTAGCACTGCGGGCGACGGGGCGAGCGACGCTGGCGAGAAGACCGCGAGTGCGCTGAGCGGCTACGTGGATCTTGACCTTGGCTTTGACCAGCTGGCCTGCGACGGCAACGGTCTTGCGACCATCGAACTGAACGACGCGGTGAGCCTTAAGGTTGCGAAGGCGGAGGGGGAGACGGACCAGGAGGCCGTCGCCGATGCCACGATGGATGCCTCAGGCGAGACGGATGACTCCGCATCGCAAGATACCGATGCCCAGGCTGACACCACCTCCGCGGCGGCGCCCGTCGCGCGTGTCGCGGCGCGCGCTGGCTCCGGTTCCGTGGACCTTACGGATTACCTTACGGACTCAAGGGTAGAGAAGCTCGTCAACGGCCTTTGGACCGAGTCGACCGAGTTCACCGATGGGGATGAAGTGAGGGTCAACCTCAAGTACCACCTCAATAGGGGGACGCTTACTACCGACACCCCTAACGCCACCTATCAGCTTCCCGACGGCATTCGACCCGAGAGTCCCGAGTCAGGTGATGTCACGATGGACGGGAAGGACATCGGCGACTACACCATTGGGACGGATGGCAAGGTCACGATTAAGTTCGACCAGAACGCGATGCAGCTGGGGAATGGCGTCACCGGAACCCTTATGTTCAAGGGGAAGGTGAGCAACGTGAGCGGTGGGGACTCGACCAAGATTCATTTTGGGGGCAGTGCCACCGACATCACAGTCAACAAGAAGAAGGACAACCCCCAGGCCGACACCCATGACATCAGCGTCAAGAAGACGGCGACGCTGAGCAGCGATCGCAGCTATGTTGACTACACCGTCACGGCATCGACCACCAAGGGCACAGAGGGGACCGTGACCATTGGGGACCACCTCGACAAGTACAATTCGAGCAATGCCAACCCCTCCTATGACACGAACTCGCTCAGCGTGAAGAAGGTCGATGCGGGCGGAAACGCGTATTCCGTAAGCTACTCGAGCGACCAGGTCACATGGGACACCAACGCTAGCGATGGCCCTCACTTCAAGATAACCGGCCTCCCCCAGCTGAACGCGGGCGAGAAGTACGTGGTTACGTACCGCGGGAACGTCAACGCCACCTCGGGGGCGCAGACGGCAACGGTCGCGAACGGCGCGTATGCAAACTCTGGCAACAACAGCAGTTCCGACTGGAAGAGCGTGGGTTGGACGAAGGACATCCAGAAGTCTGGCACCTACGATAAGGACGGGCACATCATCTGGTCCATCTGGGTTAACCCAAACGGGGCGGACATCTCCAATTGGGTGGTCCAGGACGACCTGAGCAAGTGCTTCGACGGATGCAAGATGGTCGGGCAGTCTATTGTCGAGACCGAGGACGGAAGTTTCCACCAGTACTTCGATTCCTCGAGCCCGACCTTCCTCGACTTCAGGTTCTCGAGCATCGCCTCGCAGCTCACTGACGCGCAGAGGCACAGCAGGTTCAGGATTACCATTTACACCAACGCCCCCAGTGGAGATGCAAACGTGTCCAACACCGCAAAGGAGTGGGGCAATCCCGGGACTGGCTACGCCGAGGATACCGGCACCACAGACGTGGTGCACCGTACGACCGATGTGGTGAAGAAGCACGGCGCCGACCAGGTCGAGAGCGACAAGCTCCATACAGAGACCTGGCATTCCACCATCACGTTGCCCGAGGGCAACATCAAGTCATACGAGTACGTCGACACCATCGGTAACGCGCAGACCCCCGAGGGCATTGACCTGGGCTTGGACAGCCATTACGCCACCGCGAGCGAGCTGGAGCAGGCGTTCAAGAGCACCGTCGCCGGCAACAAGGTGACGCAGGCGGGCTGCCTGGCAATCAACGTCGATGACTACAACAAGTACCTGTACGCCGGTGCTGGCCAGCAGGCCTATTACGACTCGTATCACGAGAGCGAAGATGGCTTTACCCAGAACCTCGGCATCAAGGTTACCTACTACGATGCGGCTGGGAAGGAGGTTCCTGCCACCGACTCCACCATTCGCGTGAAGAGCTTCAAGGTCACCGTCACTCCCAAGGATGGTGCCTCAATTACCGCCCAGAGCATGACCGTTGGAACGGAGCAGTCTCCGTACAAGACGCACATCGACACAACGGGTGCAAAGGAGGGCGCAACCTGGACCATTTCCAATACAGGGGCGGTGGGGGACAGGTCATCTACGGATACGTACACGTTCACCAACCCCAAGACCTTTGACAAGACTGTCAAGACGGGCAGCAAGGACGGAGCCGATATTTTCAAGAGCGGGAACGCGAACGTGAACTACGACGACGTCAACGGCACCCTGACCTATCGCCTGATGCTTACGACGTCGGCGAATGACAACAACAAGGACATCATCATCACCGATACGCTGCCGGAAGGTGCGACGTACGTGGACGGTTCGCTCTATGCGAAGTTCTTCAAGAGCGAATACGACAAGCACGATACGAACTATAGTGGGACTGATTTTACGGGTGCCAACGAACCGCAGGTCACGAGTTCTCAGAAGGGCGGAAGGACCGTCCTGACAATTACGATTCCCAAGTACACGTATGCGAACGGGTATGATACCGTGGCCGTGTACTACAACCTCTCCGTTGCGCAGGACCCGTCTTGGGCGAAGGGGGAGGAAAAGACCTATTCCAACAACGCGAGCTGGAACTCCCATACTGCCAGCACCAACACTACCGTGAAGCGCGAGTTCAAGGTCCTCTCAAAGACGGGTGTGCAGCTGGACAAGGATGGCAAGTCAGTACAGATCGGCTCGGATGGAAAGGCCGTCAACCCCACGGGCAAGCTTCGTTACTACGTGCAGATCAACACAGGAGCGAAGGACCTCAACCCCAATTCGGACGAGCTGGAGCTGACGGACACGTTCGGGGCGCCTAACACCTTGGAGCCGACAATCGACCCCACCTCCATCAAGCTTTACGCATACGACCCCGCAAAGGAGTACGGGCTCGACACGTCGAAGGAGATTAAGGGCTACAAGGCAAAGTACGACGAGGCAACGCACAAGATTACGGTGACGCTCCCGGACAAGACTGCGTGCGTTCTGGTGTACGAGTATCAGCTCAATGACAACTTCTCCGATAACACGTCCGTCTCAAACAACGCGTCACTGGACGGGCGGTACTCCGCTGGGGGTTCGGTCAGCCTCCGCGAGGTGACTTCTAGCGCTACCGCCACTCAGAAGCAGATCGTCATATACAAGGTGGACGAGGATGACTTCTCCAATGTCCTCTCTGACACCGTCTTTGAGATGGACTACTGGGACACGGTAAGCAATTCATGGAAGCAGAAGACGACCCAGAATATCCTGAAGACGGATGATGCCGGCAAGATTGACTACGACCTGGAGGACAACGACGATCAGCTGAAGAACGACGTTCTCTATAGGCTGAGGGAGACTAAGGCAAAGGACGGGTATGCCGCGGACGCGGTGCGCTACTTTATCTGGAAGGGCAACTCGTCCACTGATGATGCGGCGTACTCCACGTCTGGGGCGGCGAACGCACAGGTTGATCGCTCTGTCATCAAGTTCTTTGGAAGCAACGGCGGCAAGATGTATGTCACCAACCGCTACACGCGTGTGACCGTGCAAAAGAACTGGGCGAACTCGGATGGGTCAGAGGCAAGTGCACCCAGCGGGTCGAGCGTGAGGCTGCAGCTGTACCGTTCCACAAAAACCGCGGACCCTAACGATTCTGTGACGGTTACCGTGACTGGCGAAGGTAATGGGTCGAATCCCTGGAACAAGCCGGTTGTCTACCTTGACGGCAACAGTGCTTCTAAGGGTGCCAAGACTGTAAAGAAGGGCTCAAAATTCGTCTTTCGGGTTCATGGCTGGAACATTAAATACAAGGTGTTCGTTAACGGTGTCGAGAAGGGCGAATATTCAAACGGCAACGTTGAAAGTACCTCGATTACCCTTGATTCCGTAAATGAGGACACGACTGTTCTGGTACAGGAAAT
Organism: Olsenella sp.; assembly: GCA_022648325.1. Classification (GTDB taxonomy): domain Bacteria; phylum Actinomycetota; class Coriobacteriia; order Coriobacteriales; family Atopobiaceae; genus Tractidigestivibacter. The sequence continues at coordinate 273,577 of JALCMG010000001.1, read as the reverse complement.
CGGGTCGGAGAATGCGCCTGGTAGTATTACATCCGAAACTTGGACCGACCCCCAGCAAGTGCTAGACGATTCCGCTTCCACGGCGGTGGGAGACTCCGTCACGGTGGATGCGAGCAGCGGCTGGACCCGCAACTGGGACAACCTTGCCAAGGACGACGGTAACGGAAACCAGTACTACTACACGGTCAAGGAGCTTGGCTACACCGTGGGTGGCACCTACCATGACCTCGATAAGGAGGCGGACGGTGCCTACACGGTCTCCTACGGAGGAAATACCGGCATACAGACCGGCACCATCACGGTGACCAACTCCGAGAAGGAGAACCAGGGATACGAGCTGCCCTCGACGGGTGGCACGCCCAGTTCGTTGCCATGGATTGGCGGAACGCTTGCGGCGCTGGCCGGTGTCCTTCTTGTCCGTAGGATGCGTCCGCGCAGGAGCTAGCTGTGGCATCTGCGAACTGCTCGGCTGCCCCGTCTCCTTGTGAGGCGGGGCTTTTTCTCGGTGGGAAGCGACTCTCCCAAGCGAGAAAAACACACCCCTCTCTGCAGAAATGCGCCCTCCGGCGAGAAAATGGCACCTGAACAGGGGTTTCCGACGGGATTACGTACGAGATGGGCCCTCCGGCGCCAGCGGGAGAATGCGCAGGCGTTCTGGGCCTGCGCCCTCGCGTCTAGATTCGCCGCACGCCCTCCCAGATCCACATGATCACCGGCGCAGGGATGATCTTGTCGGCAATCCTCATGAGAAGCCCCGTCACGCAGCACGTGGCAATGGGATAGTTCACGGCGTTTGCCAGCATCGACCAGCGCACCACGCGGCGTGCGCCCAACACGGGGAAGGGGTGGCGCACCGTCTGTCCGTTGGCCGTCTGGCGTGCGATGTCGATGAACTCGGTCTTCACCCACAGCGGGCACACCGCCGTCACAAAGATGCCGCGTCCGCGCAGCTCAAAGCGGAGCGCTCGCGTGTAGCTGCGGACAAACGCCTTGCTTGCTGCGTACACGTTGAGTCCGGGCAGCGGCTGGAACGACGCGCTGGAAGCAATCTGGATGATGCGCCCACCGCGCTCCATGTGCGTAAGCGCCACCTGCGTCACGTCGACAAGCGCGCGGCAGTTGAGGTCGACCATCGTGTCGACCTCCTCGCAAGTCATGTCGGCGTAGGTGCCAAACTTGCCCAGCCCGGCCGCATTGACGAGAAGGCCAACGGAGAACTTCTCGCCACGTGCCTTGTCCTGCGCCACCGCCTCGTCGAGAAGCCCCTTGAGCTGCGTAATCGAGGCCTTGTCTGTGAGGTCGAGAGGAACTGGCCGCACGGGCGTCGAGAGCTCCGTCGCCAGCTCTTCCAGGCGCTCGCGTCTGCGGGCCACGGCCCAGATTTGGTCGTAGCCGTCGTGGTCGCTTGCCCAGCGTGCATATTCGCGGCCCAAGCCGCTCGACGCGCCCGTTATCAGCGCTATGCGCATGGTGTCACCTCCCCGTTGACGGCCGCGGCGAGCTTCAAGATCACCTCCGCCGCGTCTCCATCGTACAGCGCGGATCTCTTGGCAATGCGCGCGGGTGCAGTCACGCCGCCAAGGTTGAGCTGCACGTAGCGCGCGTTGCGGTTCTCGGCCACCTGCTGCCAGAACGGGTACTTGATGATGCCAGGCGTGTTGGCACCAACGCCAATCTCCAGGTAGAGCAGCCTGTCGTGGGCGTGCTCGCGCACGAAGGCGTCGTAGCGGCGAGCAGCTGCGTGCCAGCCGTCGTCCTCCACAAAGCGGCCGTCCACCCGGAGGTTCATGGTCATGGGCTCGCCACACACGGGGCAGCGCGGGACCAGCTCGGTAGGAATGCGAAGGTTCTGCTCGGCATTGACCATCTGACGTACGGCATCGAAGTTGTCGTATGTGCGGCGGTGGCACGGGACCGAACACTGGAAGAGCCCGTAGTCGCCCTGCGTGTAGAAGAGCCGCTGCTTGTCAAAGCCGGCACGCTGGAACTGATGGTCGACGTTGGTGGTGAGGACAAAGTAGTCCCGACCGTCCACAATGCGCCGCAGGTCAAGGTACGCGTTGCCCACCGGTCCGGCGTAGCGCTCGTTCCAGATGACGCGAGCCCACCAGGCCCAGAACTCCTCTGGCGAGTCGTAGGGATAGAAGCCGCCGGAGTACTCGTCGTGGAAGCCGTAGCGCTGCGCAAAGTCGCAGTAGAGCCGCTCGAAGCGCTCGCCGGTGTAGGCGAACTCCGGCCCGCATGCCGCCGAGAGGCCAGCGCCGGCGCCTATGAGCACGGCGTCGCTCTGGTCAAGCCACGTGGAGATTTGCTCAGCGGCTTGCGAGGAGGTCTCGATAGATTTGCTCGTCCACTGGCTTGAAGACATTGAAGATCACCTTCATCTGGGATTGGCTCGGCTGCTCGCGCCTGAAGGCGCGCACCGTGTTGATTGCCACCTGCGCCGCCTCGCGGTTGGGGTAGCGGAACTCGCCGGTCGAGATGCAGCAGAAGGCAACGTTGTGCAGGTCGTGTGCGGCGGTAAGTTCCAGGCATGAGCGGTAACAGCTGGCGAGAAGCTCGCGGTCGTGCGCGGAGGGGACGCCCGTGGGGACGATTGGGCCCACGGTGTGGAGCACGTGCGCAGCAGGCAGGTTGAAACCGGGCGTGAGCTTGGCCGAGCCGGTTGGCTCTTCGTGGCCCTGCTCGTCCATGATGCGCTTGCAGGCAAGGCGCAGCTGGATGCCGGCGTAGGTGTGGATGGCGTTGTCGATGCAGCGGTGGTTGGGGACAAAGCAGCCGAGCATCTGGCTGTTGGCGGCGTTCACGATGGCATCGGCGTCAAGCGTAGTGATGTCGTCGCGCCACACTGCCATGCCGTCTTCGTTGAAGGGGAGGGCAGAGACGTACGTAACGCCGCGCTCTGGCAGGCGTTCCTTGAGGTAAGCGTCTTGGATTGCGAGAAACTCGTCGCTTGCGGGTTCCGGCATCCGCACGTTCATGAGGGCACGCAACAGGTGGCTGCGGTCGTCGCGCGAGGGCGGCATGGCGATGGGGCCACCGATGGCGTATGAGCAGGCAGGATCTTCTAGCAGCGCGTTTATGAGGTATTCAAGCCGTTCGTTCTGTGTCATGGCCGCCTCCCTTGCTAGGCGGGTGCCGAGATGGCACCCGCCGTGTTCTCTGGTTCCAGTGTGGCTCGTTGGCTCCGGCTGAGGAAGTACGCACTTGCAAGTAGGCTGGTTACCGTTAGGGAACTACTGCGTGCAGACGCTACGTCGCATGAAAGTGGTCTATTGAACGGGGATGTGGGACCCCGTGCATGAAAACGCTCTATCGAACAGTGTGTTCCTGCTGCTGTCATCAAACATGCAACTTGATATGCATGAATATGCATGCAATATCTAAAATTTGCGCATTCATGCATAGATATTTAAATTCTTGATTCTAATGGAATTGAAACACTGTTCGATAGCCCATTTTCATGCAGCGCTCGCGCTTTTCCTGTTCGATAGAACGGTTTTGTGCAGAGTATAGCAAGCAATTCTTGCTACTCAGGAAGCGGAAGTCGACAAACGTCTTACTCATGCTTAGGCTGCTTCCGCTTTGAATCCCAACGATGCTTGGTGCGTTTCATTAGATCCTCAATGGAGATTTCACCTTGCACGTATTCATCTGCATCTCGACGGAACTCTGCAGATACATAAGCGCCCTCCATTTCTCCGGAGTGGATTGCCTCTTCCATTACGCGCGTCCGGTCCATCTGTTGGTCCTCCTACAGGGCTTTCGGCTGCAGCAAATGAGCATCATCGAAACAATTCATCGTGTGTGCCCGTGCGCTGCATGAGGGCTATGCCATCGAAAGTCCTCCAGATAAGGAGCCAGTCTCCTGCGTTGCATGCATGGCACTCGTTGCTGCCAGACCAGCCGCCGGTGAGTGAATGCATGTTATGCCTGCGACGTAGCTCACAAAGCGATTCAGGGCTGTTTTCAATGATGAGATCGATAACCTCTGCAAGGGGAGTGTCATCGACGTGTCGCTTGTCTAGCCGCTTAAGATCTCGTTTGAAGGTTGGGGAGAATTGCGTCTCGAGCCTTCCCATTTGCTACGACCTGGCAGCATCGAGCAGTTCGCGCCCACTGGAAAAAGACTCTCCAGCACCTCCGGCAGCGACAATTTCATCTGCCTCACGAATCGAGCGAAGGCTTACGGCGTTTGGCTCCCTGGTGCCAAAGTCTAGTGGGATGCTGTTAGTGCGAGCCATCTGCTTCCAGAATGCACGTGTTACAGAGGAGAGATCGAGGCCGTAGTACTCTGCTACTGCAGCGGCTGCAGCCTTGTCTTCCTCATCGCATCGAATGGTCATCGTAGTCATGATTAACTCCAATCGTAAATACGTTAGATGTTCACTGTAACATATCTACCCAATTTTGCAGTTGTTTCTACCGTGCCATCGGGTAACGACTGCCGACGTATCGTTCCGGCCCCTCGCCCGTGCAGCTTCAAATGCCACAAGGGGACGTAAAAGCCGTCATGTGAGTGTCGCCATGGGTTGCAACGGGGCTTAGCAGGTCTGGCACGGTAATTTCGCCCCTTGCCAGGATTGCACTAATAGGAAAATGAGGACAATTGCACATGCATGTACCACGCCAAGTCCCGTAACAAAGCCCTAGGCAAGAAAATAACACTCACATGGCGGATTTTGCGGGCGCTATTGGCGAAAAAAGTCGCGCAGATAGAGAAGCCTCTCTGCCTAGCAGTAGAAACGCACTTCGCCAAAGTACTCTTCCCACATCGCAATGATCTCCTCGCTCCTTGCCTCCACGATACGCATGATATTTCGCAGAGTTTTGGGCGGGATTTTGGAGTTGTTGTTCGCTAGATAGGTCTTTCCAGATTCAGTAATCCATATCTTGGTCGCGTTTTTCGTTGGCGCTCCCTCTGAGACGTGAACATGTATGGGTTCGAGCGGATCGTTTTCGTTCGTCCAGAAATAGACCCAGTAGGGTCCAATCCTAAAAACCTGAGGCATTCTCAAAGCCTCCGTTTGCAGCGAATTCGAGGATGAGGTTAGAAGTGGAACGAACTATGTCTTTGAAGTATCTAAGCTCCTCCTCGGAAAAGCCGTCGTTGGTTTCCCAGACGCCATCGGGGAGCCAGCACGTCACATGGTGAAATCCATCCCGAGCATCCGGCTTCTCGATATATACCTTCACACGGCCATCTTTGCCCATGTCGGAATGAACGATTTCCGTATCATCATTGAGCGTCATGAACGGGTACATCATTGAAATCACCCTCTGACAGGCGAGTAAGCTGGCGGCGGGCACCGCGACCTCTGTATGCATGATACCAAGACCTTGGCTGGCACTGCTCGGCTCAGGTAGAGTACCGTCACAAGCACGAAAAGCCCCACCGGAACTCTGTCCCGGTGGGGCCATCAACCAACAAAGTCCAGTTCACGCAACCTGTGCGACTAGTCCTCGTCCTTCGAGAGCCAGGAGAACATGGAGCGCACGCGCGCACCGGTGGTCTCGATGGGGTGCGTGTTGATCTTCTCGCGCTCCTCGAGCAGCTTCTTGTGGCCGTTGTTGCAGTCGTCCACGAACTCCTGGGCAAACGAGCCGTCCTGGATGCGCTTGAGGATGTACTTCATGGCCTCGCGCGACTTGTCGTTGATGACCAGCGGGCCGGCGTAGTACTCGCCGTACTCGGCCGTATTGGAGATGGAGTAGTTCATGAAGTGGATGCCCTTCTCGTACATGAGGTCCACGATCATCTTCATCTCGTGATAGCACTCGAAGTAGGCGAGCTCCTCGGGGTAGCCAGCCTCGGTGAGGGTCTCGAAGCCGGCCTTGATCAGCTCGACCAGGCCGCCGCAGAGAACGGCCTGCTCACCAAAGAGGTCCTCCTCGGTCTCCTCGGCGAAGGTCGCCTTGATGAGGCCGGAGCGGGCGCCGCCCAGTGCCCACGCGTAGGACATGGCCAGCGGCCACGCGTCGCCGGTGGCGTCGGTCTCGACGCAGACCAGGTCAGGCACACCGGAGCCCTCGGTGTACTGACGGCGCACGATGTGGCCCGGGCCCTTGGGGGCAACCATGATCACGTTGACGCCCTCGGGAGCCTTGATGTAGCCGTAGTGGATGTTGAAGCCGTGGGCGAAGGCCAGGGTGTTGCCCGGCTCGAGGTTGGGCTCGATGAACTCCTTGTAGACCGCCGGCTGGGTCTCGTCGGGGGTCAGGATCATCACGACGTCGGCCTCCTTGGCGGCAGTCGCCATGTCCGTCACCTTGAGGCCGTGCTCGCGGGCCTTCTCGGCGGACTTGGAGCCCTCGCGCAGGCCAACGCGCACGTCGACGCCGGAGTCCATGAGGTTCAGCGCGTGGGCATGGCCCTGCGAGCCGTAGCCGATGATGGCGACCTTCTTGCCCTGGATGATCGAGGGGTCGCAGTCCTTCTCGTAGTAGATGGTGACGGCCATGTCGTACTTCCTTTCGTTTGTGCCGTTTCCTTCTATGTTCATCCGCCGGCTGGCGGTTTGAACCGTGTGTGGGGCCGGGCGTGGGCACCGGCCCGCAGGGTGCTACTGGTCGTGCCCGCGCGACATCGCAATCTTGCCGGTGCGTGTGAGCTGGCGAATGCCGTAGCTGCGGAAGAGGTCCTCAAGTGCGTCGAGCTTGCTCTCGGTGCCGGTGGCCTCCACCGTGAGCGTGTTCTTGCCCACGTCCACGATGCTGGCGCGGAAGACGCCGGCAATCTCGATGATCTCGTGGCGGCGCTCCGGCGTGCACTGCACCTTGAAGAGCACCAGCTCGCGCTCGATGGCGTCGTCCTCGGTGAGGTCGGAGATCTTGAAGACCGAGACAAGCTTGTGCAGCTGCTTGGTGATCTGCTCGAAGCCCACGTCGTCGGCCTCGACGATGATGGTCATGCGCGAGAGGTTCTCGTCCTCGGTGGGAGCCACGGTGAGCGAGCCAATGTTGAACCCGCGCCGGCTGATCATGCCGGTGACGCGCGAGAGCACGCCCGGCTTGTTCTCGACCAACACGGAGAGGATGTGCTTCATCATTCGTCACCGTCCTTCTCGCTGCCCGCAGTGGCGGGGCGTCCGTCCTTGCCAAAGCCCTTGCCCGAGACGCGCACGCCACCCAGCGTCACGTCCAGTGCGCCGATGATGTCGTCGATGGGCGCGCCGGGGGCCACCATGGGGTAGACCGTCTGGTCCGTGGGGATCACGACGTCCAGGAGGTACGGCTCCTTGGAGGCGAGCATCTCGTCAAGCGCGTCCTCGACCTCCTCGGGGCGAGAGATGCGCTTGCCACGCCAGCCGTAGGCGTCTGCCAGCTTCACGAAGTCCGGCACGTCGGACGGCAGCTTGGTGAACGAGTAGCGCTCGTGGTAGAAGAGCTTCTGCCACTGGTAGACCATGCCGAGAGCACTGTTGTCGATGATCATCACCTTAACGGGCACGTTCTCCTGGATGGCGGTGGCCATCTCCTGCACGTTCATCTGGAAGGAGCCGTCGCCGGCGATGCATACAACCTCGTCGCCGGGGCAGCCGATCTTGGCGCCAATGGCGGCGGGGAAGCCAAAGCCCATGGTGCCAGCACCGCCGGACGAGAGGAACGTGCGCGCGTGCTCGCGGCGGATGTTCTGGTGAGCCCACATCTGGTGCTGGCCAACCTCGGTGGTGACGATCGAGGCGTCGGGGTCGAGCTTGTCGGAGAGCATCGAGAGCACGACCTCGGGCGCGATCTTGTCCGGGTAGTCGATAGTGCTGGCAAAGTCGTCGGTGTAGAACGGCCAGCGCTCGCGCCACGAGCAGACCTCGGCAAACCAGCCGTCGTCCACGGGCTTGGCGCCCTCTTTGTGCAGGCGCTCGTTGAGCGAGGCGAGAACCACCTTGGCGTCGCCCACGATGGGCACCGTGGGGTTCACGATCTTGCCTATCTCGGCCGGGTCGATGTCGATGTGGATGACCTTGGCGTGCGGCGCGAACTCGGAGACCTTGCCGGTCACGCGGTCGGAGAAGCGCGCACCAACGGCGATGAGAAGGTCGCACTCCATGACGGCCATGTTGGCGTACTTCGAGCCGTGCATGCCCACGGGTCCCAGGTTGTGCTTGTTGGAGCAGGGCATGGCACCCTTGCCCATGAGCGAGGTCACCACGGGGATGTCCATGGTCTCCGAGAGGTCGACCAGCTCCTTGCAGGCGTGGCTGGTCACGATGCCGCCGCCGGCGTAGATGAGCGGTCGCTTTGCCTTCATGATGAGCTGCGCGGCCTGCTTGACCTGCCGCGCGTTGCCGCGGTAGGTGGGCTTGTAGCTGGCGATGCTAATGGAGTCGGGGTAGTGGAAGACCATCTGCGCGCCGGAGAGGTCGCTCGGGATGTCGATGAGGACGGGGCCCGGGCGGCCAGTGGAGGCGATGTAGAACGCCTCGCGGAAGGTGCGCGTGAGGTCGTCGGTCGACTGCAGCAGGAACGAGTGCTTCACGATGGGCATGGTGATGCCCACGATGTCCGACTCCTGGAACGAGTCGGTGCCAATGACGCCGCGCGTGACCTGGCCGGTGATGACCACCAGGGGCACGGAGTCCATGTAGGCGGTCATGATGCCCGTCACGGTGTTGGTGGCGCCAGGGCCAGAGGTGACGAGAACCACGCCCACCTTGCCCGTGGCGCGGGCGTAGCCGTCGGCCATGTGCGTGGCGCCCTGCTCGTGCCTGGCCAGCACGTGGTGGATGCGCTTGGAGTCATAGAGCGCGTCGTAGATCTTGATGGCCTGGCCACCGGGGTAGCCAAAGATTGTGTCGACGCCCTCGCACTCAAGGCTCGCGATGATCGCCTGGGCGCCGGTCATGGTCTTGCCTTCGTACTCGGAGTGCGAGCCCATGCCAAAGGGCTTGCCCTCGATGGCGGTCTGCTTGCGCGCGAGCTTCTCGGCGACGGACGCCGCGTGGCTGTCGGTGTTCGTCATGACAGGTATGCCCCCTTGTCTGCGCTGGTGACGAGCTTGGCATAGCGGGAGAGGACGCCCGTGGTGTACTTGGGCGCGGGCGGCTCCCAGGCGGCGCGGCGGCGAGCAAGTTCGTCCTCGTCGACGAGCAGGTCGAGCGTGCCGGCCTCGATGTCGATGGAGATCTGGTCGCCCTCGTGCACCAGGGCGATGGGACCGCCGGCTGCGGCCTCAGGGCTCACGTGGCCGACGCAGGGACCCTTGCTCGCACCGGAGAAGCGGCCGTCTGTGATGAGGGCAACGGACTTCGCGAGCCCCATGCCGCAGATGGCCGAGGTGGGGGTAAGCATCTCGCGCATGCCGGGACCGCCAGCGGGACCCTCGTAGCGAATCACCACGACGTCGCCGGGGTTGATTTTGCCGCCAAAGATTGCCTCGCAGGCGGCCTCCTCGGAATCGAAGACGCGCGCGGGGCCGGTGTGCTTGTACATGCTGGGATTAACGGCGCTCTTCTTGACCACGCCGCAGTCCGGCGCGAGGGTGCCACGCATGACCTTGAGGCCACCGTCGGGGGAGTAGGGGTTGTCGATGTGGCGCACGACCTTGCCGTCGACAGGCGGGCACTGTTCGACCCACTCGCCAACCGTGCCGTGGCAGGTGTTGGCCGTGAGGTCGAGAAGGCCGGCGCGGCCCAGCTCGCCGATGATTGCCGAGACGCCGCCTACGTCGTTCAGGTCCTGGATGTGGAGCGGGCCGGCAGGTGCCAGTCGCACGATGTTGGGCGTGGCCGAGCAAGCCTTGTCCCAGTCGCCCATGGTCACGGGGCAACCGGCCGCGTGCGCGATGGCCGTGAGGTGGAGCATTGTGTTGGTCGAGCCGCCAAAGGCCTGGTCAAGTGCCATGCCGTTGCGCACGGCGCGGGCGTCGATGATCTGGCGGGCGGTGATGCCCTTCTCGAGCAGCTCCATGACCTTCATGCCGGCGTGCTTTGCAAGGCGGATGCGCTCGGAGTAGACGGCGGGGATGGTGCCGTTGCCGGGAAGCGCGATGCCGAGGGCCTCGGCCAGGCAGCAGATGGAGTTGGCGGTGAACATGCCCGAGCAGCTGCCGCAGGTGGGGCAGGCGGTGTTCTCAAGCCAGTGCATCTCATCCTCGGTCATGGTGCCTGCGGTCACCTGGCCGGCGGCATCAAAGAGGCTGTTGAGGTCGGTCTCCTCGCCGTGACGTCCGCGGCCGGCGAGCATGGGGCCGCCGGAGACCAGAACGGTGGGGACGTCCAGGCGGCAGGCTGCGATGAGCATACCGGGGACGACCTTGTCGCAGCTGGGGATGAGGACCATCGCGTCAAACTGGTGACCCTGGATGGCGCACTCGACGGAGTCGGCAATCACCTCTCGGCTGGTGAGCGAGTAGCGCATGCCCTCGTGGTTCATGGCGATGCCGTCGCAGACGCCGATGGTGTTTACCTGCAGCGGAGTGCCACCTGCCATGCGGACGCCGGCCTTTACGGCCTCGGCGATCTTGTCCAGGTGGATGTGGCCGGGGATGACCTCGTTCTGGGACGAGACAACCGCCACCAGCGGGCGCTCGAGTTCCTCGTCGGTAAGGCCGTCGGCCTTGAGCAGGCTTCTGTGTGGAGCGCGGGCCAAGCCCCGCTTTATGGCATCGCTTCGAAGTTCCATGGTCACCTCTCGCTTCCTGCGCAACCTTTCTTGTGCGAGAAATGCGACTTCAGGTGAGACGTGGTGCGTTCTCCCGATGCCCATCACGGTGGGCTCCGGCCCGAGGTAGTTGCGAATCGCCTGCGTGGGGGGTGGCCCAGAGACGGTGCGCGTTCGCCCGAGCAGCTCGAGGGAATGTTCCTTGCCACCCACCGCAGGTTCTCAGTAACCCCGCTTGCTGTGGGATGGCGCGGCAAGTACTCGCCCTGTCATCGCATTTGCTCTGAAACTGTGCGGACGATTCTACGCCATCTGTTGGTGACGTGCGGTAACGAGGAGGTAAATTCCACATATAGTGTGGGGGGCGGGGATGCGTTCGTCATAGCGTCACGGATTGCGCCGGGGTGGAGGTACGCGGTTGCTTATCCGCGGCGCGGCGTGCTGTTACCGGTCCGTTGAACTTCTCAGCAGCCAACTGGGTAAATGCCAGCGGATTTGGGCGAGCCGGTAACAACGGGTGGCCGAGCCGAGCACTTGTTACCGGCTCGTCGCGTGGCAGCAGAATTTCCGCAGTTGTGAGCTGTGAGGGGCTCCCAGCCGGTAACAATGCAGGGCCATGCTCGCGCGGTCAGCATTACGCAATCCAAACCGCTGAAACCCCGATTGTTTAAGGTGCCCTAAACAATCGGGATTTTCGGGTGGCCTAAAGTCACCCCCCTCGCTCGGGGTTCCGCTGGCACCTGCGGCAGTATACTTGTCTGAACAAGTGAACCCGTACAGCATCGCACTCGAAAGGGGATGTCCGCCACCATGATCGAGGAGTACAGAAAGGCCCTCCATCGCGGCGAGCGCGATCTCCGCCGTGACGCATCCGCTGGCGTATACCCCTATCTGCCTGCACTTGATTCGGTCCTCTCGCCAGAGGATACCGCCGGCGAGCAATGCCTTGGCACCATGGAGATCCCCATCGAGATGATTGCCGGCACGCGGACCGAGGGACGTCAGCGCGCCTTCTCGCGCACCTTTATGCCCGTGCTCGCACCTAACACAGAATTTGCTGCCAAGTGGTCCAGCCTCTACGACATCCAGGTTACCGAGGGCTTCTGCGACCCTATCAAGGCCTACGAGTACATGCACCGCTTCTATGTCCAGGAGGGCAACAAGCGGGTGTCGGTGATGCGCTACCTGGGCGCCTACTCAATCGAGGCCGAGGTCACGCGCCTGCTTCCGCGCCAGTGGGACGCTCCTGAGAGCCGCCTCTACGGCGAGTTCCTCGAGTTCTGGCGAGCGGTGCCAACCTATGACATCGAGTTTTCGCACGAGGGTTCCTACCAGCGCTTGGCAGCGCTTCTCGGCCGGGACCTCACATCGCCCTGGCCCGAGGACGCCGTGCGCGAACTCACGTCCACTTACCAGTACTTCCGCTCGCTCTACCAGCGCGCGGGCGGCTCGCACCTTGACGCTACCTGCGGGGATACCCTCCTTGCCTACCTGAGCTACTTTCCGGACGAGCGGCTTGTGGATACGCCGCCCTCCATTGTGGTGGAGCGCCTGGGCCGCCTGTGGGCAGAGCTTGCCCTTGCGGGACCGCGCGAGGACGTGGTGCTGGTACGCGAGCAGGACGCAGAGCCCATCCCCCACGGCGGCGTGCTCTCGCGCCTCTCGTTCCGCACGCCCTACTCGCAGACAAACCCCCTTCGCCTCGCCTTTCTCTACGAGAAGCCCCTGGCAACCTCCAGCTGGGCGCGAGCCCACGACGCCGGGCGCCTGGAGGTCGAGAAGCGCTTCAATGGCATGGTGCGGACAATGGCCTTAGACGACTGCGCCTTTCCGGATGACTTTGCGTCCGTGGTGGACGCAGCCGTTGAGCAGGGCGCCCATGTGGTGTTTACCTGCTCACCCACGCTCATGGCGAGCACGGCCAAGGCGGCGGTCGCCCATCCCGAGGTGCGCTTCCTCAACTGCTCGTGCAACCTGCCGCATAGCCGCGTGCGCTCTTACTACGGCCGCATGTACGAGGCCAAGTTCGTGACCGGCGCCTTGGCGGCGAGCTTTGCCTCCAACCATCGCGTGGGCTACCAGGCAAACGTTCCCATGTTTGGCTCTGTGGCCGAGATTAACGCCTTTGCCATTGGGGCGGCTCTTGTCGACCCAGAGGTCAAGGTGCGCCTCGCCTGGTCCACGCGAGGCGGCGACTCCCTCTATCACAGGATGGCGGACGAAGGGGTCACGGTGATGTCGGGCTCGGACGTGACGGCACCGTGGGACGACCCACTTGCCCTGGGCCTCTACCAGATGGTGAACGGGCGCGTCCACAACCTCGCCCTGCCAGTATGGAACTGGGGACGCTACTACGAGCTCATCGTCCAGGGCCTGCTCAACGGCTCGTGGCTGGACGCTGGTGACAACACACCTCCGCAGGCAGTGAGCTACTGGTACGGGATGTCCTCCGGGGTCATAGGGCTGCGCCTCTCGGATGACCTGCCGTACTACTCTCGCAAACTGGTCGATCAGCTTTCGCAGGGCATCGAGCGCGGCGTTCTCGACCCCTTTGCCGGCGAGCTGAGAAGTCAGACAGGCATGGTGCAGGCGGCAGGCTCGCCCAGGCTGAGGGAGCAGGACGTTGTCTCCATGGACTGGCTCAACGACAACGTGGAGGGCGTTCTCCCTGCAAACTGGCATCCCGTCGACGAGACGTCCGTGACAGGCGGGCTGGCCGCGGCAACCGCCGGTACCACTGGTGGGGTGCCGTGCCCATGAGGATCCTTGCCATCGCCGACGTGGAGGAGCGCATCCTCTGGGACAACTTCCGCCGCTCGCGCTTCGAGGGAATTGACCTCGTCCTGGCGGCGGGGGACCTCGAAGCGGACTACCTTGAGTTTCTCGTCACCATGCTCACCTGCCCCGTGCTCTACGTTCACGGCAACCATGACGAGGGCTACCGCCGCAAGCCACCCCTTGGCTGCATCTGCGTGGACGACTCCGTCTACGTGTACCGTGGCCTGCGCATTGTTGGGCTTGGCGGATCCATGCGCTACAAGGACGGTACCTACATGTCGACCGAGCGCGAGATGCGCCGGCGCATACGACGCCTCGAGCCACGCATTCGCCTGCTTGGCGGCTTTGACGTGCTGCTCGCCCATGCGCCCGCCCGTGGCGTGGGCGACCTCGACGACCTTCCTCACCGTGGGTTCGAGTGCTTCAACGACCTTCTGGACCGCTGGCACCCAGGCCTCATGGTCCATGGGCACGTGCATGCCAACTACATTACAGACTTCTCGCGCGAGAGGGAGCTTCCCTACGGGACGCGGGTCGTGAACGCCTTCGGCCACGTGGAACTAGATGCACCGGAGCCGCCGCAGCTCTCCTACGGCTGGAAGGAGCACCTGGTGAACAAGCGTGCGCTGCGCGCGAGCGATGGCATTGCCTCGCACGAGGAGGGGCTTCTCGGCGCCGGCCAGTCATACGGTCAGCGGTGGTAGGCTACTCTCTTGTGTTGCTGCCCGGCGAGTGGGGCGGCATGTCGAGAGGGGATGTCGCCCATGTCCGTCGAGAGCGTCAAAGCGTATCTCGAACCCTTTGGTGTTGCCGATAAGGTCATCGAGTTCGATAGGTCGAGCGCCACGGTTGAGCTTGCGGCGCGTGATCTGGGCTGCGAGCCGGCGCGCATCGCAAAGACGATGGCGTGCACGGTGGGGGAGGGTGCTGTCCTGGTTGTGTGCGCGGGTGACGCCAAGCTCTGGAGCTCGGCCTTCAAGCGCGAGTTTGGAACAAAGCCGCACTTCGTAGCGCCTGATGCTCTGCCGCAGGTGGTTGGCCACTCCATGGGAGGCGTCTGCCCGTTTGACGTCAAGTCCGGCGTGCGTACCTACCTTGACGTCTCGCTTCGCCGCTTTGACCTGGTGTACCCCGCGGCGGGAAGCGAGAGCAGCGCGATTGGCCTCACGCTTCCCGAGCTCGAGCGCTGCTCGGCGGCTGCGGGTTGGGTGGACGTGTGCAAGGACTGGCGAGAGGAGACGGCGTGACGTACGACTTCACATCAATCATGGAACGACGAGGCATGGACGCCATAGCGGTTGACGCGCTTGGTTCGGGTGGCATGGCGCCCGAGGCGCCGGCCGAAGGCTTTGATGCCATTCCCATGTGGGTCGCCGACATGAACTTTCCCACGGCACCCTCGATCACGCACGCCATGGCCGAGCGCATCCAGCACCCGGCGTTTGGCTACTTCTCGCCGCGCGACGAGTATTACCAGGCAATTATTGACTGGCAGCAACGCCGTAACGGCGTGGGTGGCCTGGAGCCCAAGCATATTGGCTACGAGAATGGCGTGCTTGGCGGGCTGGTCTCCACGCTTACGGCCTTTGCCGCGCCGGGCGACGCCGTGCTTCTCCACAGCCCCACCTACATTGGATTTACGCATTGCATAAATGAGAACGGCTTCAAGATTGTGCTGTCGCAGCTGGTTAAGGACGAGCAGGGTGTGTGGCGCATGGACTATGAGGATATGGCTGCCAAGCTGGAAGAGAATCACATCCACGTGGCGGTGTTCTGCTCGCCGCACAATCCCTGCGGTCGCGTATGGGAGCGCTGGGAGCTTGAGCGCGCGATGGAGGTTTATCGCGAGCACGACTGCGTGGTTATCTCCGACGAGATTTGGTCCGACCTTGTGCTGCCGGGGCACACCCACGTGCCCACGCAGTCTGTGAGCGACGACGCGCGGCGGCGTACGGTGGCGCTGTACGCGCCGAGCAAGACCTTCAACCTGGCTGGGCTTGTGGGAAGCTACCACATCATCTACGACGATTACATGCGCGACCGCGTGTTGGCCAAGAGCAGGAAGTCCTGCTACAACTCGATGAACGTGCTTTCGATGCACGCCCTTATCGGCGCGTATAGCAGCGAGGGCGAGGAGTGGCTGGACGAGCTCTTGCAGGTGCTCGATGGCAACGTCTCCTGGGCGTGCGACTACATCCGTGAGCACCTCGATGGCGTGAAGGTGAGCAAACCCGAGGGGACTTACATGCTGTTTCTGGACTGCAGCGAGTGGTGCGAGGCTCACGGCCACGACATCGAGTGGGTCGAGCGTGCTGGCTGGCACGTGGGCGTGGACTGGCAGGATGGCCGCGCGTTCCACGGACCCTGCCATGTGCGCATGAACCTCGCGCTGCCGCTGTCGCGTGTGCAGGCGGCCTTTGGGCGGCTGGACCGTTACGTGTTCAACGCGTAGCGGGGTCGGAGCTCCTGGCGACAGGTTGCCGGCAGTCCCTAGGTAGCCCCCTGGCATTTCGCAGAATGTGAGAAAGTCGCCGGAGAGGCGTTTTTGGCGTGGCTTGCAACATACGTGCCCTTCCGGCGACAAATAATTGCCGGAAGGGCCAATTTGGACACAAATGCTGTCAAAACGCGCCTTCCGGCGACTCGTGCCGGCGACGGGTGCCGGCAGTTTTACCCCGCGAGACCCGCGATAACGCTCACCATCGCGATGATGACGCCAACGATTGACTCGCCGCCCAGCACGCCGGAGGCAATGACCACGCCGGCCTCCTGGGCGTCGGCGTCGCGTGCGGAGCGCTCGCTCTCGGGTAGGCCAGCCATGCGCGCTGCGCGCACGCGGTCGATTGCCCACTTGAGCGCAGCACCCAGCGCCGCCGTGAACGACATGTAGAACGGCAGGTAGACGCCAAGCCCCAGCATCATGGCCGGAAGTCCCGCCCAGTAGAGGGCAATGCCTGCCGCAAGGCCAATCACAAACGCGGGGACGCTGGGGATCCCCGAGACCATCGTTGCCACGACGCTTGCCTGTGCCGAGACGAACTCCTTCCCCAGCCCAAAGGCGTCGGGCCCATAGGCAGTGACCAGCGCCATCATGACGGCCGCCGAGACCATGGCCCCCAGCACGCCGCCAATCGCCTGGCCCAGCCACTGCGCGCGCGGGTCGGTGCCAAGGATGCTGCCCGCCTTGAAGTCGTTCATCACGTCGCCGGCAAGACCGCACGCAACGGCCACCACGCCGGCAATGAAGAAGAGCTGCACCTCTCGCACCTGCGCGAACGCTGAGACAAGCAGCAGCACGATGAGGCCAAAGATCTCCATGGGGTCGATGCCCGTCTGGCCGCACGACTGCGCGCTCATCGCGGTGGTCACAAAGGCGAGAAGCACGACCACAATGCTCACTAGTGGCGAGAGGCCAAGTCCCATGCACATGACGACCACGATGGCTGCGACGATAACCGCAAAGGTTCCGGCGTCGGTGCGCACGCTCCCGGTGGCGAGGGAGCCCCGGCCGTCCGCTGCGTCGCCGGCGCTGCCTGCCTCCCGTACTCCGCGCGCTATGCTTGCGAGCTGCGGCAGAATGTCCTTTGCTACCACGGCAAGCCCGGCGCCCATCATGAGCCCCATGCCCAGGCTCTTCACTATGCCCTGCGCGGCGTCCACGCTCCAGAGCCCAACGGTACTTCCGGCAACCACGATGCCAAAGTTGGCGAGGAGGGCGCCCGCAAACCACCAGATCACGGCGACGCCACCCACGAGGAAGCCCACCGAGACCATCATGGGCGAGTTGTAGATGCCAAAGCTCACGCCGGGGATGGGGAGCGCCGCCAGCATGGCGGGCACGGCGCCGAGCGCGTCTCGCAGCACGGCGTAGACGCCGGCGAGCCCCATGGACGCAAAGAGGCGGCGTCCGGTCTTGCCGCCTGCCTCGGTCGCACGCAGGGTCTGCGCCGCGGAGGCACCCATGGGAAACTCGAGGTCTGCGTCCACGATAAAGTGACGGTGGATGATTGCCGTGGCAACCAAGCCTAGGCCCGTGCCGGCGAGTGCCACGGCGAGCATCTGCGCAAAGCCAACCTCGTCGGCGTATCCCAGCATCCAGGCGCCGGGTATGGTGAAGGCAAGCCCGCCTGCGACCATGGCACCCGCTGACATGATGGTGTGGGTGACGTTGGCCTCGTTGAGGCTGGCGTTGCCCAAGAGCTTGAGGAAGAAGAGCGAGACGATCGCCGCGAACACGATTGGCCACGGTAGCGCGCCAAGCTTGAGCGCCGTGTAGGCCGAGGAGGCGGTGATGATAACGCAGCCGATGCAGCCGATGACGACGCCGCGCGCCGTCAGCTGCCCACGCCATGAGGCGCGGCCAGAGGTATTGTCCATGTTGTTCTCCTTTGCGTATATCCGCTCCCCCTGTTGGCCGGCGGTTGCTGGCCGAGGAGTCGGGTTACCGGTGCCCGTGCGCCGGACCTGCGCACAGACTTGCTAGAGTATAGCGAACGGCCGCTGCGGCAGCGTCGAGAGGAGCACACATGGAAAAGGGCAAGAAGGCCGAGCAGGACGCGCCTTCAGGTGAGAAGAACTGCGTTCTCGCCGTCGACGTGGGCAACACCTCTACCGGCTTTGGACTCTTCTCGGCAGATGCTGGCGAGAAGGACGAGCCGCTGGGGATCTGGGAGCTCACCACGCCTGCGCGGCTTACGGCCGACGAGGCGCGCATGCAGGTGGCACAGGTCCTGGGTGTGCTTGCGCAAGACGTCGCCGAGCTGCGCTCGCTTGCCCCCGATCGCGCGGCCACCTTCGCCGAGCCGCCACTCGACGCGGTCCTGTCCTGCGTGGTGCCCTCGCTTACCGAGGCATGGTCGGTGGCGCTTGAGACGGCCTGTCACGCGCACCCCGTGGTGGTGGGGCCGGGCCTCAAGACGGGCGTGCCCATGCGCTACCGCGATCCGGCAGAGATCGGCCCAGACCGCATTGCCGACGTGGTCGCCGCGCGAGCAACGTATGGGGCGCCCGTGGCGGTGGTGGACTTTGGGACCACCATGAACATCGAGGTAATTGACGCCGAGGGGGTCTTTCTCGGCGGCATCATCGCGCCAGGGCTCGCGCTTGGGGCCCAGGCTCTCTCTCGCGCCGCCGCGCGCCTTCCCGTCATCGAGTTGCACGCGCCCAAGGCCGTCATTGGGCGTTCCACCCGCGAGGCCATGCAGTCCGGCGTGGTGTTTGGCGAGGTTGCGCGTATTGACGGCCTTCTCGACCGGGTCTTCGACGAGCTTGGCGGAGAGGCGCGCGTCGTGCTAACGGGAAGCGGCGCCGGTCGCGTTGCCCCGCTCATGTCGCATGCGGCCGAGGTGGACGAGACCCTCACGCTGCGCGGTCTACACCAGCTGCGGCTTGGGGTTACGCGGCGAGGGTAGCACGAAGAGCGGCGCTGGGCATGGTACCGGAACACAACGACGGCCCGGACGGAGCTTTCCATCCGGGCCGTCGCGAGTCGCCCGTGAACTTCTCGGCTGCGCTTAATAGCGCGGGTAGAGCATCGTTGGATAGGTGGTCGTGTTCTCCTGCGGGCCATGCTCGCCGCGCACCTTGTTCACGATTGCCTGTGCCACTGCGGCCACCAGGACGGTTCCAAAGAGCAGCGCGAGCATGATGAGAAACACAGCGAGAATGACGAGTGGGCTAGAGATCGACATATACTGTCACCTGCGACTTTCTTAAACAGCCCTCAGCTTTTACGATACCGTTGTAACACGTTGGCAACATTGTTTCAAGAGTGTTTCGGAGACCCCTGAGAAGACCACGCGAAGAAGGTGTGGGCGCCGCTAGCCCCATTGCCAAAACGAGTAGGATTTCATCCAGACGGGCGCCTTTCGAGAGCGCCTTGAAGGGAAGGTCCTCATGATCACGTTTCTTCTCGCATCGCTCGTGGCCGTTCTCTTTGCGCCGGCCATGCTCGCCGTATTGGGCGTCTGGCTGGTGTTTGCCCTGGTCGTCGGCGTCTTTCGGATTCTTGGTTGGACGCTCCGCGCGGGGCTGCGCGTCTTTTGGTGGCTCTTCGTTGCGTCGCTGGTGCTTGGTGCCATTGGGTTTGCCCCGGCTGTCCTCGTTGCCCTGATTGCCGCCATTGCCGCGTGCGTGCATCCAACGCGCATAGGGTAGGCGCGTCATGGGCTGGAAAGACGTTGTGGCGGGTGCGTGCGCATGAACGGCACGATGCTCCAAGGGTTCTCCTGGTACCTCGATGCGGACGGGAGACACTGGCACCGCCTGGCAGAGGACGCCCAGCTCTTTGCTGATAACGGCATCACCGCCGTGTGGCTACCTCCCGCCTATAAGGGCATGGCCGGTCCAAACGACGTGGGATACGGCGTGTACGACACCTATGACCTCGGGGAGTTTGACCAGAAGGGTTCCGTGCGCACCAAGTACGGAACGCGTGCGGAGTACATCGCCGCAATCGATGCCATCCATGCCGCAGGCATGGAGGCGTTGGCCGACGTTGTCCTCGACCATCGCATGGGTGCCGACGGTACGGAGCGTGTGCGTGCGACCGAGGTTGCCTCGTACAACCGCGAGCAGCCGGTCTCTGGGTCGCGCGACATCACGGCTTGGACTCGCTTCGACTTCCCCGGTCGCGGCAACGCCTACTCTGGCTTCAAGTGGAACTGGACTTGCTTCCATGGGGTGGACTACGACGAGGCCACTCACAGCAACGCCATCTACCTCTTTGACGGCAAGCACTGGAGCGAGCAGGTAGACCATCGCGACAACGGCAACTACGACTACCTCATGGGCTGCGACGTGGACGAGATGTACCAGCCCGTCTACGACGAGCTGCTGCGCTGGGGCGAATGGTACCTCTCGACCTGTGACCTTGACGGCTTTAGGCTTGACGCGCTCAAGCACATGGATCGCGAGTTCTTCCTTCGCTGGCTTCCCGCGCTTAGGAAGGAGTTTGGCAAGGAGCTCTTTACCGTGGGTGAGTACTGGTCGCCCGACGTGTATGAGCTTCAGGCCTACCTTGCCGCCGAACGGACGATGAACCTCTTCGACGTGCCGCTTCACTACCACCTCTACCAGGCGTCCTGCTCGTTTGGCAACTTTGACCTGCGACACCTCTTCGATGACACGCTCGTGGCGGCAGACTCCACGCGCGCAGTCACCTTTGTTGAGAACCACGACACCCAGCCAGGGCAGGCGCTCCAGTCCTTCGTGCAGGAGTGGTTCAAGCCTTCGGCGTACGCGCTGGTCCTATTGCGTGAGGCAGGCTATCCTTGCGTCTTCTATGGCGACCTCTTCGGCATGCCCAACGACGGTAACATCCCCGCCGTGCGCGAGCTTCCGCTTCTCATGGAGCTGCGTCGCCGCTTTGCCTACGGTCCCCAGCACGACTACCTCGATGACCCCGATGTCATTGGTTGGACGCGTGAGGGAGATGGGCGCCATGGGGGCTCGGGCGTTGCCTGTGTGCTTACCGACCGAGCAGGTGGGGAGAAGCGCATGTTTGTGGGGTCGCGCCATGCCGGAGAGCGTTGGGTCTCGGTTATTGGCGGAGAGTCCGACGCCTTTGTAGGCGATGATGGCTGCGCCGTGTTTGCCTGTAAGGGCGGGAGCCTTTCGGTGTACCTGCCAGAGGACACGGCTGGCGTACTCGAGAACGATATCGTTCGCTATGGGAGGGACGTCCCAGCCGACCTGGGGTCACATCTCTCGGCTCCCATCGAGGAGGAGCAGCGCGAGGCAGACCGCATCCGCCGCGATGCGGAGCGCTACTCGTCGAGCCAGGCAAGCAGGTAGTCCACCACAAGGCCATACGAGCGAACGCCGTCCTTCTCGCCAAAGCTCTTGAGGTAGGTGTCGTTGACCGAGGTGCCCACATCTTCGAAGGGCCCTTCGTAGGCTTTGTAGTGCTCCCGCGTGGCGGCCCGGTCCTGGAGGACCAGCTTCACGCCGTCGCCGTTCTGACCCGCCAGCGCGTCTGCCACCAGCTGCTGGGCGCGTTCCGGGTCCTCGGACAAGAGGGCGTTCACGCAGTAGTTGAAGGCGGAGTAGTAGCCGGAGTACGAGAAGCGTACGTCGTCGCTCGTGGTGCACGCGAGAAACGCCGAGAAGTTTGCCTCCTTCTCGCTGGCGATGCCCAGTCGGTGAGCCGTTTCGTGGCACATGGTGAAGGGGAGCTCGGCGGTTGCGGTGTTGAGTGGCACGCTGGACTCGCCGGTTGCTGCCCAAAAGATGCCCGTGTGACCACTGTAGAGCAGGGGCTCTCCAAAGAGCAGGAGTGACTTTACGGGTAGATCGCAGCCCGAGAAGACCTCGTAACGCCGGGCGAGTGGTGCGTACGATGCGCCGGCGATGCGGGCAAGCTCGTAGAAGTCCTGCTTGGAGAGGGTGCCGTCCTTCTCGCGCGGGACGAGGGATGCGCGGGCGGCCGCCTGATCAAGGTAGTACGAGGTGGCGCTTGCGAGCTGATCCTCGCTGTACTGGCCAACCTCGAGCCTTAGGTCTTGCGAGAGCTTCGGGGCGTAGTGGTTGAGCGCCCAGCCCGCGGTGCCCAGGAATGCCACTGCAGCTACAACTAGCGCCATCACTGAGAACCAGGGAAGTATGCGCTGGTGATGGCGGATCCGGTGCACCAGCGAGGAAATGGCCGCCACCACAAGACCTATCGTGAGCCAATCCCAGATGGCAAACGGAGCCACAGACGCTATCGTTGCCAATGCAGACATGAGGGACCTCGAGAGGTACCGGTAACCGGGGAAGAGGACTATCTGCACGGCTGGCTGAGAAAAGAGGAGCGCCAGGAGCAGGCAGGCGGCAAAAAGGACTACGGCAGTAATGAACCGCGCCCTTGTCGCGCCATTGTGTTTTGGCGAGCCGCACTTTTGCATGCGTTGCTCCTCTCGCGGTTAAGAAATGGTCCCCTGAATTTAGACACTGCAATTCTGGCAGCATATTCGCTGCCAGTTCGAACTGAAATGGGGTTGCTGCAAGGACAAGGAGCTCCGATGGCACATGGACAGGCCTTCTCCTGCACAAAAGTGCTCTATCTAAGATGACTTTCCGTACTAATCATCAAGAACGAAACAAAAATTTCAAGATCTTGCATCTTCCATTGCAAAGATGCAAGACTATGCAAATATAGTTTAATAATTTATATACTTCCGTGAAACGGCATGTTAGATAGAGCACTTTTGTGCAGTGGACTCCGCGTCGTAGCTACTGGAGGTTGAGTGGGGCTTACTCTCAATTAGGTAGTGCGAACACCAACAACTCAGAGTTATGAGACAAGCGACTCTAGCTTGAGATTTGTCAAATATCTAAGCCTATTAAACTTAGAAAATCTTAGAATGACTGTATAAAGAAACCAGAGCCGGGAACATATAGGGGTGAACCCAAGGAAGTCCAAAGAAAGGGCCTCCACAACATAGAAGGAGTGGTAACGATGGCTGGGATGGTTCCTTATAGTGACTACGAGAAGGCGCTTCGCAGGGCTTGGCCGTTTGGAGCCTTCGATGACTTCTTCGCTCCTCTCGCAGCGATTAGCGCCGATGACGCCTTCAAGATGAACGTCGAGGACGCGGGCGACAAGTACGTTGTGACCGCCGAGCTCCCGGGCGTCAAGAAGGACGAGGTCGACGTCGAGCTCAACGAGGGCAGGCTCTCCATCTCGGTGGACAAGAAGGAGTCCGACGAGGAGAAGGGCAAGAACTACCTGCAGAAGGAGACCTCCGAGTGGCAGGCAAGCCGTGGCGTGTATCTGAAGGATGCTGCTACGGATGGGCTCACGGCAAGGATGGATGGTGGCGTCCTCACCATCAGCGTCCCCAAGCAGGCCGAGAAGTCCAACGTCACCAAGGTCGCAATCGACTAGCGGCACAGGGCTTGTAACTCTTGCATCGCTCAGCGCGTAGCGGCGCCCCGATTTTCGCCGGGGCGCCGTTTTTTGTCGCAAGGCCTCCGGGGCTCCGGTCTCGCTCCCAGGCTTCTGCTTGGCCTCGGCCCCCCACTCCATTCCTTAGCGGTTTCTGAGAATCGGGGCCGACGTTTGCCCGGTTGGCGAGCAGTGCGATTCCCAAATTCCGATAAAGAACGGAGGAGGGGGTCAGGCTAGGAGAGGGGGCACGGGGATCCGCGGAAGGCGGTCGCAGGAGGCAGATTGGTCCCCATTGCTCACCGTTTGTGAAAGATTTTGAATTTATCTCTATATTCAGGAAATAACTCCGCCGCCTTAGGGGGATGATGCTCTTTGTTCATATCAAGCTCCTCGTATCCAATAGCTGTGAAGGGAAGAGGGGCAAATGAGAGCGGAAGCCCGCAGGAGAAGGAGAGGCCCATGCCCGCGTTTACGTCCATCAAGGCCAAGGCCATTGGCATCGCTGTCGACCAGGGCGTCAACATGTTGTACGACGACTTCGATGGCAACCTACCAAAGGTTGAGTCTCTCATCAACAAGTTTGCTGGATCCGGTGACTCTATCAACGAAGCCCAGCTCAGGCTCTTCAACATGGTTATGGGCTACATGAAGGATCCAACCAACAACTGGCGTCGCCTGGTCGACAACATCATCAATAACGTCGATAAGGACGTCGTCAAGACTTTCGTGCACAACTTCTTCGTGAACTCCGTGACCATTGGCGGCGCCCGTCAGCGCGAGGTCAACGACACCGAGGGCTGCAACTGCCCCTGGGCTATCCTCATGGACCCGACCACTCGCTGCAACCTGCACTGCAACGGCTGCTGGGCTGCCAACTACACCAATGCCAACCACAAGGACCTCACCTTCGAGGAGCTCGACTCCATCATCACTCAGGGCAAGGACTTGGGCACCTACATCTACCTCTTCACCGGTGGAGAGCCCATGGTTCGCAAGCACGACCTTATCCGCCTATGCGAGAAGCACCCAGACTGCTTCTTCTCGGCCTTTACCAACGGTACGCTGGTAGATGAGGCCTTCGCCGATGACATGCTTCGCGTGAAGAACTTCATGCCGGCCTTCTCCATTGAGGGCTTTGAGGAGGCCACGGATTCCCGCCGCGGCAAGGGCACCTTCGAGCGCGTGACGCACGCCATGGATATCCTGCGCGAGCGCAAGCTGCCGTTTGGCGCGTCCATGTGCTATACCAGCGCAAACTACGACTCCATTACTAGCGACGAGTACATCCAGTTCCTCGTTGACAAGGGTGTTCTCTTTGCCTGGATCTTCACCTACATGCCCGTTGGCCTTGGTGCTCCCGTGGAGCTTCTTGCCACTGCCGAGCAGCGCGCCGGCATGTACGACAAGGTCCGCAAGAACTGGCGAAACAACGTGCCCATCTTCTTCGCGGACTTCTGGAACGACGGCGAGTACACGGGCGGCTGCATCGCCGGCGCTCGTCGCTATATGCATATCAATGCAGCGGGCGACGTGGAGCCGTGCGCGTTCATTCACTACTCCGATTCCAACATTCGCGAGAAGACCCTGCTCGAGTGCTACAAGAGCCCGCTCTTCAAGAGCTACCAGGCGCACCAGCCTTTTAACTCCAACATGCTGCGTCCGTGCCCGCTGCTGGATAACCCCGGCAAGCTCTCCGAGATGGTGCACGAGACGGGTGCCAAGTCCACGGACTACGTGCATCCCGAGGACATAGATGAGCTCGAGAGCAAGACGCAGGCAGCGGCTGCGGCGTGGGCCGAGAAGTCCGCGCCCATCTGGTCTGCCAGCCCCAAGGGCAGGCTGTCCGATCGTCTCGCCAAGGAGACCGGCGACCCCAACGCATGGGTCAAGTACTAGGTGGTTCTCTTGCCAGACGCTTAGTGCGGGCTGTGCGTCCGGTGGTTATCTGCAATTTCCGAGCGGTTGGGGTGGGCCTAACCGCTCGGTTTTTTCATTTGGAGAGCATCCCCGCATTTTCCGATCGGTTAGCCGTTGCTAAACGATCGGAATGCGCGGCTTACCCCAATCACTCGCTGAGAACTTCTCGCCACGCCGCATGGGCGGTAAGATATGTCCTGCTTGAAAATGGCTAGTGGGACCCAATCCGGCCCAATATCCCTCCCGAAAGGAATGAGCATGATTCGCGAGCTCTGCAAGGACGACGCCATCCTCTCTAAGAAGTGCCAGCGTGCCACGCCCGAGGACGCACCCCTGGCGCAGGACCTCATTGATACCCTCCGTTCCGTCGAGGACGGAGCCTGCCTGGCGGCCAACCAGATTGGCGAGACCAAGGCGGTCGTTGTCTACCTCGACGACAACGGTGATGCCCACGTGCTCTACAACCCTCGCATCATGATGGGCCTTAACGCCACGCGTACCGTCGAGGGCTGCCTCTCGCATGACGAGCCCTCCAAGGTTACCCGCTACGGCAAGGTGAAGGTCTCCTATGACGAGCTGGTCGACGGCAAGTTTGTGCCGCGCCGTCGTGACCTTACCGGCTGGGAGGCCCAGATGGTGCAGCATATGGTCGACCACTGCAATGGCAAGCTGGTCTAGGGAGGCAGCGGTGGTGGACGAGAAGAACGTTATCGACCTCAACCTGCCGGCGGGAACGCTTTTTGCGAAGTACCCGGATCTTCCTAGCCTCCTCTCCGAGATGGGCATCGAGGACGTTGACGCCGAGAAGACCTTGCCCGAGGTGGCCGCAGACCTGGGCGTCGAGACAAGTGTGATTGCGTTTGCTCTTGAGGCATCTGGCTACGACGTGCAGGGCCTCAAGGCCTCGGACGATGGCTACAAGAGCCCACTAGATGATGTGGTGAGCGTGCTCTTCGACAACTCGTTCCATGGTGAGCCTCTGCCGGAGACGTCCTCCTCGGGCCCCATGTTGGCCCACATGGAGATGGCCATCCGACGTGCGCAGGATGAAGGCAAGCTCCCCAAATGAGATAACAGATGCCGGGAGGCCTCGCGCGAGACCTCCCGGCATCGTTTTGAGACAAAGGGACAGTCCCTTTGTCTCACTCGTCCCTGTTGCCGCCGTTGAAGAGAGCGGCGAGGCGGTCAAAGAACGACGGGTTCTGCTGCTCGTCATCGGATGCCTGCTGCGACTGGTCGTCGGAGCTGCTGTTGTCATCGGCGCTCTTCACGCCGCTGACGACGTAGACAAACTGCACCTCGTGCACATTGGTGTTGCTTGGCTCAACGAAGGAGTGCAGCTGATAACCGCAGCCAAGCTTTTCGTCGATAGTGTTCTGCAGCTCATCCAGAACCTTCTCGTCCATCCCGTCGACGGACTGCTGGAGCTCGTCCAGGCCGTCGGAGAGGGTATGGCTGCCGTCGGCTGCCTGCGAGGTACCATCGGCGAGCGTGCCAAGACCGCTATCCAGGCTATGGGCACCTGCCGCGAGGGCCTTGGTGCCGGCGTCGAGCTTGGTGGAGCCGCTGCTCAGCGTGTCGATGCCTGCCGAGAGGCGCTTTGCGCCGTCCTTCGCGGAGGCGGTACCAGCCGTGAGCGCGCCAAGTCCGCTGTCGAGGCTCGACGCGCCAGACGCAAGCGCATCGACGCCGCCCGTGAGCTCGCCGCCCGTCTGGAGCGAGCCGGCAAGCGTGTCGACGCCGGCGGACACCTGGTGCGCGCCGTCGTTGAGCGTCTTGAGGCCTGTGAGGTCAACGCCCGCAAGCTGCTGCTGTGCGTCGCTCACCATGTCTTTCGAGCTCTGCACAAGTTCATTCGACTGCTCGAGCACGGTCTTGGACTGTGCGAGCACCCTCTGAATCCCGGTTCCTTCGGCCGCGTTTCCCTCGAGTGAGGAGAGTGTGCTGCTCAGAGCCCGCGCGTCGCTCTGGAGCTGCTGCGCTGTCGAGCTCATACCCTCCATTCCCGTTGCCAGCGTCTGGATCGTGCTGGCTGCGGTGGACGCATCGCTAGCCGCGCTTCCGGCAGTCCCTGCGGCAGCGGAGCTGTTGTCGGCAGCGCTCTTAGCGGATGCCATGGCGTTCTCGACAGCCTGCTTCTGGTCTGCAGTGAGTGTTGTGTCCTTGTCAAGCTGGGCAAGCGTGTTATAGGCGGTGGTCGCATCGGCTGCTGCCTGGGAGGCCTGTCCCTGTGCCGCCGTCGCCTTGGCCGCTGCCGTGCCGGCGCTCGTGCCCGCAGAGCCAAGCGCGGTTCCCATGCCCGAGGTGGCCTGCGAGAGCGCCTCAAGGTCTGCCTTCACGGTCTCGGCCTGCGAGACGGCCGTCTTGCCCTGCTCGCCCATGCTCTGCGTGGAGGACTGGATTGCGGCAAGCTCCTGCTGGATGCCGTCGACGGATTGCTTTGCAGTGTTGAGCTGGGAGTTCATGCCGGCAAGCTGCTGCGGCAGCGTGGTCGAGAGCGTATCGTAGAGCTGCTGCGTGCCATCGGCTACCTGCGAGGCGCCTGACTTCAGGGCGTCAAGGGAACCGTCCTTCTCCTCTAGGGCAGCCTTGAGCTGGGCGGCACCACCTGCAAGCCGAGCGGAGCCCGCCTTCGCGCTTTGCGCGCCGGCGTCGAGGGAGTCCAGGCCACCGGACAGCTGCGCGGCACCCGAGGAGAGCTGCGTCGCTCCGCTCACGGCCTCGCCGGTGCCCGTGGCGAGCTGGTCCGCACCGCTCGCTAGCTCGCCAGAGCCATCCTGAGCGCTGCCCGCGCCGGCGTTGATGAGGTCGAGCGCGCTCGCGAGGTCGTGCCCGCCGGAGGCGAGCTGATCTACGCCATCGGTAAGCTTGGACGTGGCGTCCGTGAGCTTGGAGGTGTCGGCGTCACGCACATTGAGATTCATCGAGAGCGGCATGGCGCTTATCTGCCAGCCAGAGTAGGTGAAGTTGGTTGCGTCACCGGTGATGTGCCAGTCACCGTTGGTGCCGGGGATTAGCAGGTAGGTGACAAGGGTGTTGTCGCCAACCACGGCTACGGTGCCGTCGTCGGAGTCATCCAGGTGGAAGTTGTCGTTGGGGAAGGTGCCCTGCGCCTGAACCATGAAGCTCTTGGCAAAGTCCGAGGTGGCGGAGTCGTCATCGACTCCGGTCACCTTGAGCTCGATGTCGAGCTTTCCGCTCTTTCCAGAGAGCTCGTCAGGCGAGACGACCTTGCCATCCAGGCGATAGGTCACCTGGATGTCCCAGGGGAGCTGCGTCGAGGCGTCAAGGTCGCCCTGGTAGTAGAGCGGCTCGTTGGCGGTTGTGGTGAGGGTGACTCCGCCGTCTACGTTGGTGAGCTCCTCGGAAGTCGAGAGGTTCTGAACCTTGGTGTAAGTACCCGGGTCGGTCACCGTCTGGGCCGTGGGGGTATCGAAGTCGTTCACAACGTAGATGCCGCTCTTCTTGCCCGTGGCATCGGTCCTCGCGTAGACGACCTCGGTCTTTGCGCTCTGGGATTCGCTGGTCTGTGCGTTGGAATCCGGCTCGGTCGACTGTCCGTTAACCTCGTCGGCGAGAGCCTGCGTGGTGCCGAACGGCACACACATCGTGAAGCCCATGAGCGTTCCCATGGTCCCCACGAGGGCTTTGCGCCCAAGCGAGGGGATACTCTTCTCGGCAACGCGCTTCTTGTTCTTGGTGGTCATTGCTGTCACTCCAAACGTCTGGGGCGGGTTGTGCCCGTCGCGTGGTCGATACGGTGGTCCCCGGCTCTAAGCCGTGGGATTAGCCTCAGGGGAGTCCGGCAGGGAGTTCTTCCCCTTGCCCTCCTGGTAGAAGCCGATCTTGTAGCTGGTGTGGCGCACAAAGCCGTCAAGCAGCTCGAAGAGCAGCGGCAGCACGAAGAAGATCTCGATGACAGAGATGAGAGCGCCACGGGCGATGAGCTCGCCGACCTGCTGGATCATGGGGCTCGAAACGGCAATGGTGATGCCAACGCAGGCAAGGATCAGAATCGAGCTCGAGGTGATGATTGGTTGGGCGGTCTTCTCGACCGACTGGAACGCCGCATCCCTCTTGCCCATGCGCTTGCGGCGCGCCAGGTACTCCTCGGTGAAGATGATGGCATAGTCTACGGCCGCACCGAGCTGTACGGCATCGATTACGAGGAAGGCCACAAAGTTGATCGTGTCGCCGGTGAAGTACGGCACGGCCTCGTTAATCCAGATCGAGACCTCGATGGCGCTCACCAGGATGATGGGGATCGAGATGCTCTTGAACATCACGAGAAGCACGGTGCCAATCGCGAGGATCGAGGCCATCTTGACGGTGGTGTTGTCCGTCGTGGTGACCGCCTTGATGTCCGCGTAGCTCACGGCGTTGCCGGCGAGCTTGTAGTTGTCGCCGTAGTGCTCCTGGCAGATGTTGCGCACAGTGGTCACGAGGTCAAAGGCGCCCTTGGACTCGTCGGGGATGTTCGAGGTGAGCACTATGCGGCTCCAGCCGCCGTTGAGCAGCTGCTTTACCTGGCTCTCGTCCGCAAGCTCGTGCGGAAGGGCCGAGCCGGCAACCGTGGAGTACGAGAGCACGCTCTTGGTGGTGGGGAGGGCCTTGAGCTCGTCCACCAGGGCGTTCTCCTCCGCCCAGTTGCCCTCGGGAACCATGATGGCCCAAGTCTGAGACTCGCCAAACGCCTGGTTGATGATGTCGCCGTCAATCTTGACCTGCGAGTCCTGCGCGATGTTGGCTGCAGAGCCATACGTGAAGCTCACGGCGCCAGATGCCTTGAGGGCGGGAACGGCAAGCACCAGCGCGATGATGAGCGCAGGCACCGCACCGGTGCGGCACACCTTTGCCATGCGGTTGAAGGACTTGAAGAACGGTTCGTGCGAGGTCTTCTCGACGGCGTTGCGCATGTTGTACAGCAGGCAAGGCATGAAGAGCGTAATCGAGAAGAACGAGCATACGATGCCCTTGGCCAGGGCAATGCCCATGTCGGCGCCGATGAGGAACTGCATGGCCGCCAGCGAGAGGAAGCCAAAGAACGTGACGGCCGCAGAGGAGATGATGACGGGGAAGGACTTGGTCATTGCCTTGACCATGGCCTCGAACTGGTCGTCTGTCTTCTGACGATAGCGGCCAAAGTTGGTGAGAAGCACGATTGAGTAGTCCATCGAGACTGCCAGCTGCAGCACGCTCGCCACGAGCTGGGTGATTGAGGAAATGGTGCCGCGAAATATGTTGGTGCCCATGTTGAGCGCAATTGCCACGCCAATGGTGAGCAGCATCACAATGGGATGCAGGTAGCTCGTGGTGTTGAGAAGAACCATCGCAAACACCACGATGACGGCGATGGTCATGATCTTGGCCATGTCGGTATCGATGGTTGCGAGGTTGGCGGCATCGGAGACCGCCGAGCCGTCGATGGCCACGGTCTGTGCGCCGGGGAGCGCCTGCGCTTGCGAGCGGATGGAGTCTATCTCGGCCTGGTTCACGTTGCTCGTGAATACGCACTGGTAGAGATAACCCTTGCCGTCATACCATTCCTTGACGGTGTCCTCGTCGGCGACCTCCATGGGCTTGTCGAGGTCGACCTCATCACCCAGCCAGGTGACTGAGGTGACGCCAGGCTGGGACTTGAGCTGCTCGTCAAATGACGCTGCATCCACCTGCGAGATGCCTGTCACATAGATTCGGGCGTTAGTGATGTCATTACCGTAGATTTCCTTCATTGCGTTGAGGTCCTGCGAGGACTTTGCGCTGGGTGGCAGGTAATCGCTCATGTTGGCATCAATCTTCACCTGCGGTATGTACGCCACACAGATGCAGGCGAGAATCACGAAGAGCGTGATGACCAGCTTCCTGTGGCGGAGCACCCCGCGAAAAAGGCGTTCCATCTGCTTGCTGCTCCCTCCGGGTAAGAATCACTCATCTGTTTGTTGTCGAACACATGATGGTTTTCTACCCGAATTCAATTATCATGAAGTGCACCGAGTAACTTCGGACCATCGCGGCACGCACTTCGTTTGGACTTGTACACTTACGTCGTCATCTGTTGCGTCTGGAGGGAGCGCATATGGCAGAGCGAGGCATGAACAGGAACGCGCAACGCTCTATACGCCTTCTCAAGGAGGCGTTCATGGAGCTGCTCGCCGAGAAGCCCTATGAGAGCATTACGGTTTCTGATGTTGCTCGGAAGGCAGATCTCAATCGCGGTACGTTCTATGCGCACTTCGACAACGTGGACGACCTCATGAGGTCTGTGATGTCCGACACTGCAGACACCATCTCGGTGTTTCTCTCTAAGGCCGTGGAGAGCGGCTTTCTCGAGGACCCGCTGCCAGTCCTAACCCAGGTTGGTGCATACCTCGACCAGAACAGGGAGCTCACACGCAAGCTCGTTGAGTCGAGGAGCGTGGAGCCCTTTGTCTTTGCGCTTGAGAACAGGTTCCGTGAGTGGGTGCAGCAGCGGATTCCTGCTAACACGCCGGTGGAGAAGCGTGCCGTTGCCATCCTTACGGACTACGTTGCCGGAGGTGTTCTCCAGACCTACCGGTCCTGGCTCGTGGGCGATTACCCAGGCGTGGAGATTGAGGAAGTCAACAAGTACCTGAGCGATTTCGTGCGTTCGACGGGCAGGGGGCTTGCGGATCTGCCGGTGAGCTAAGGTGCAGATTGCCGGTAGCCATTCCGTTCGCGAGGTCTTCCGGCACTCTCTTCTCTCGTTTGGTGCAGAAGAGAACATGTTGGCGCACAATAGAGGCACTGGGAACGCGAGACGGAGGCAACATGGAGACCAAGGACTTCACCCTGCACCGCGACGGTGTCGACGGGGACTTCGACGTTATGCTCTACGGCACCGCCGGACGGCCGGTTATCGTGTTTCCCGAGGGTGACTCCTCTTGCGCGAGCTGGGAGGAGGGCGGCATGGTCGATGCCCTGGCAGGGCTCATCGACGCTGGTCGCATACGTCTCTTCTGCGTTGATTCTGCTGACGGAGCCAGCTGGTATGCGGGCTTTGCTCCCACGGACTATCGCCTGGCGAGTCTGGGCGGGTACTTCGACCTTGTTGAGAACGAGCTTTCGCAACTGGTGCGCGAGGAAGCCGGTGACGGTGGGGCGCCAATCGTTGTCGGGGCAGGAATAGGTGCCCTCAACGCAACGATTGCCATGCTGCGGCGCCCGAACCTCTACAGTGGGCTTCTCGCGCTCTCGGGCACGTATGATGCCGCGTGGGTTGTTGGCGATGCTATGTCGGATGGCTGGCGCGCCTTCTCGCCGGTGGATTTGGCGCGTGGGCTTGACGAGAACCCGCTGCTGGTAGAGGCCCTGTCTGGGCGTCAGCTGGCATTTGTGTGCGGCACAGGAGCTGGCGAGGAGGCCGGAGAGACCCAGCGTACGCTCCAGGGCGAGCTCGAGTCTGCCGGCGTTGGGGCGACCTTCGAATACTGGGGTGCCGACGTGGATCACAGCTGGGGATGGTGGCAGGAAGAGGCAAGGCAGCTTGTTCCGTGCCTCCTCGACGAGAATGGCCTTCAGCGTAGACACGCGGCATCAATCGTGGGGGATGCCCGAGCCGCCGCGAAGGTGGCTGGTGTGGACCTCGCGGGGGCCGGGGAGCGGCTCGAGCAGGCAAAGCAGCACCTGGCCCAGACGCATGACATGCTGACTGCAGCGGAGGAGCGCAGCAAGGCCGAGCAGAAGTCCGTCGCTGAGCACGCCAAGGAGGCAGAGCGCCTGGCTGTGCTTGCGCATGACGCATGGGCCGAGAAGGACCGTATCTCCGCACTTCTCGACGAAGCTATCCGCAAGGGCAACGATGCCCAGGTGGAGGCCGACAAGGCTGCGGCCGAGCTCTCCTCGGCTGAGTGGATTGCCGGGGAAGCAGAGGCAGCGGTTGCCAGCGCGAAGTCCGAGCAGGCCGCAGCGGAAGACGAGGTCACGCGTGCGGAGGAGGCCGTCGATGCCGCCCGTGCGCGTGAGGTCGAGGCAAAGTCGCGGCTGCAGGCAGTGCTCGAAGAGGCAGCAGCTTCTAAGCCGGCGGCGCCTGCGGCCAAGAAGCCTGCGGCATCCGCGAAGAAGCCTGCGGCGAGAAAGAAGCCGGCTACGGCCAAGAAGGCACCCACGGCATCAAAGAAGCCCGCAACCGGCGCCAAGCGCTCTTCTCGCACGCGCAAGGCAACCGGCGGCCAGAGCGCCACGCACTAGGCGGCTGCACCGCAGGCTGCACTGCAAAAACCTTTGCTCCGGCGAGAATCTGGCGCCGGAGGGTTCGTTTCCGACGGGATTCCGTACGAGATGAGCCCTCCGACGCCGTTTTTTCGCCGAAAGCTTGATTTTCTCCAGCCCTGTTACTCCCTAAAGCAACGGATCAAACGCCCGTGCGTACTGGGCAAACAGCCGGTCGAAGAAGTACGTGACCCCAAACGTCGCATAGATCCGGTGAAGCGACGACCCCTCGCCCGCGTCTTTGCCAAAAGCCAGCACGTCGTCGAAGATGGCGTGCAGCGCTGGGTCCTCGCTTGCCGTCACAATTGCTTTGTAGGCACGGCACCGCTCGATGACCGCTCGCTGCCTGCGAGCGAACCCGTTCGATGTTGTCACAACAATCAGCAGGTCGTTTGGGGCAAGGGTGTCAAGCATCGCGGTGCTGGGCGAGTCCTCGGGCACCAGGTGGACGGTCTTGTCCTCCACCAGCATGGCCTGCTGAAACTCGCGCAGCGCCAGCGTCGAGGACTCCGTCGAGAAAATCACAATGCGCCCGCACGTGTTGAGCGAGTTCACGATTGGCAGCAGCCCGCCCCTGGCGACAAGCCCGTCTATCTCGGTGTATATGGCGTCAAGGTCCCGGTGCAGGTTGCGGTGCTCGTCCCTCTCGGCCCAGGCATAGACAAGGTAGTGACGGCGCAGGGCGTTGAACTCATCGTCGGAGAGCTCCCCCGCCTCCTTGATGTGGAAGCCAATCTCGCTCATGCTGCCTCCCGCTCGCTGGGTCGTTACCTGTGCACATGAGAACAGTCTACGCAACGTGCGTGCCGTTCATGCCCGCTTGCCCGAATGACCCCGCGAGCGTAACGCGCACAGTGGGGTCGTGGTGGGGGGATAAGCCATGGCTGTGCCGCAAATGGGTATGCTAGGGAGTTTCTCCTCTCCCGATTATTGAACGCAAATCCAGACGAGAAACACATCTGCCCAGATGAGCAATAATAACCCTTGGAATAACGCGCAATAATTGCAGCGAATAAAAGCAGCGCCCCTGGCCATCAGGTGACCGGGGTTTCTCGGCAACCAGTTGTCTAAATGGTCAGGCTCACTTCGATAACCCGGGGATCTTTGAGCCTTTGGAGCTCTTTCTGCTCACGCTCAAGCAGTTCGCGAGCATAGCCGCGCCCCCTTTCCCAGGCAAGCAGCGACCAGATGAGCGTTTGCCTGCGCTTGCATACGGTACGCGATGCAAGCGCGCGCCGGTTTTCTGCCATATCCTTGCCAGACAGGAGCTCGATTGTTCGAAAGACCTCGAGCATCAGCGCGTCGAGTCCGCCCTTCCGGTAAATGTCCTCGCTCGTGGCCGGCAGAACCACAAGCCCTTGGGCAGCCAGCTCCCTGTTGCGACACAGGTCATCAAGGACCTTCTCGCGCACCGACCTGCGCGCATTCTCGAGAGTCACCGCCGCCGCTGCGTCCTTGGGAGCCAGAGCGCATGCTTGTGCGGCCTCGACAATGCTGTCCAGGTCAAGGTGATAGAGGCTGTCGTAATTGATTCCCACGCATGTTCCAGGGATGAGGATATCCGGCACACGGGATTCGCGGGCTCCGGAGCGCGTCAGCTCGTCTGCAGCGGTCTGACGATCGTTGAGCACGAGCCTCCCCATGCCGTATCCCAGGTACTCCAGTGGCAGTGCCATGAGGGCTGCGACAACAGCTTCCGCGGGCGACCAAGCGTTGTTGGCAACGTACCTAATGATTTGCCTGGATTGGGCGACACCCGCATTGCCCTCGCATCGTGAGAGAAACTGCTCGATCTTCTCGACGCTTGTTGCGGGAGGGATGCCATAGGCAATGGTGCCGCTGCGAGGGTCAATGGGGCTTCTCGAGAAACTTCCCGTTAGCTCGTAGCCGAGAAGCGCCTGGACTTCCGGCTGCATCACGGCGCCCATCTCGACAAAGACAAGCTCGGGGGAGGCAATGCGAAAGCCGTTCCCTGCGTCTATGTATGCGTCTTTGGGGAGCGAGGCAGAGTGGATGATTGACGAGAAGGCCTTCGAGCGGATGCGGTCACGCTCGCTTGGCACGGCAACTTCAAGAGGGTGCTTGCTCCACGTGTCGCGGGTTATCCCCAGCTTGGATAGGTCGATGCAGCTTGCGCTCCACCGCTGCCTGCCCTCTGGGAGCTCCGGGGTGGCGATGCCGGTTCTTCTCAGCGACGCGAGGCCTCTTTGCACACTGGGTGCCATGCCACAACGGATGGACCTGATGGCCGCGAGTGCGCTAAGGCGATCGAGTGTGAGGTTCATGGACCCCTCCAACCTCTCTTGGGGGCGGAAATTATTGCGCGTTATTTCTTGCCAAGGTGATGTTATCCCAGTTGAAATCCGAATATCAAACTATTTCGCGCAATAATTGGCCCTTTGGCAGGGACAAGCTCACCAGGGACAAGCTCACCGGGGTCAAGCGCACCGGGGACAAGGGGACGGGGCGAGTCGTGCGAGAAGCAAAGGCTGCAGCCGCTGTTCCGTTCGCGCTATCAAGTGGTCGCCCTGGGTATCAATGGGGTTAGTGCCTGTCTGTACGAGAAGGGAAGCAGCATGTACAACTTCACGTTCCACGTTCCCACCACCATCCACTTTGGCAAGGGCCAGATCTCGCACCTTGCCGAGCTTGCCCAGTATGGCAAGAAGGCCCTGCTCTGCTATGGTAGCGGCTCCATCAAGCGCAACGGCATCTACGACGAGGCGCTTCGCATCCTTGGCCAGGTCGGTGTCAAGGTAGAGGAGCTCTCGGGCGTAGAGCCCAACCCCCGCATCCAGACCGTTCGCCGCGGCGTCGAGACGTGTAAGGCCACGGGCGTCGACATGGTTCTCGCCATTGGCGGCGGCTCCACAATCGACTGCGCCAAGGTGGTCGCAGCCGGTGCCCGCTATGACGGCGATTCTTGGAACCTGGTGATTCATCCCGAGAAGATCACCGCCGCGCTCCCCATCTTCTCGGTGCTCACGCTCTCCGCGACCGGCTCCGAGATGGATCCGTTCGCCGTGATCTCGGACATGGACAAGAACGAGAAGTGGGGCACTGGCGCGGAATGCATGAAGCCCACGATGTCCGTGCTCGACCCCACGTACACCTTCACCGTCTCGTGTCGCCAGACGGCTGCGGGTACGGCAGACATGATGAGCCATACCTTCGAGAACTACTTCACCATGGAGCCGGGTGCCTATGTCCAGCAGCGCATGGCCGAGGGGCTTCTCCGTACGATGATCCACTACGGGCCCATTGCGCTCGAGGAGCCGGACAACTACGAGGCCCGCGCCAACCTCATGTGGGCAGCCTCCCATGCGATCAACGGCCTGGTCGAGGCCGGTGCCGCCAACGCCTGGTGCGTGCACCCCATGGAACACGAGCTCTCGGCGTTCTACGACATCACCCACGGTGAGGGCCTGGCCATCCTCACGCCCGCGTGGATGGAGCACGTGCTATCCGTCAAGACCGCGCCCATGTTCGCAACGTACGGCCGCAACGTGTGGGGCCTCCAGGGCACCGACGACATGTCCCTCGCGCGCGACGCCATCGCAAAGACGCGCGAGTTCTTCTTTGTGACCATGGGCATGCCGGCCAACCTGCGTGCCGTTGGCATCGATGACGAGAAGAACTTCCGCGTGATGGCCGAGAAGGCCGCTGCTGGCAGCAAGGGCAGCTTCGTGCCCCTCACGGCCGACGACATCGTTGAGATTTACCGCGCGGCGCTCTAGCGCCCTTCGCGCGGTACGCATCACAACCTTGCGTCACAACGCCCCTCTCGGCACGTACCCGAGAGGGGTGCACGTGTGCGAGAAACGCTGTCTGTACCCTTCAGATACCGTTCATGGGAGAATATAGACCGTTCACCCATAGGTACAAACATCCTGCATGCTCCTTCCATATTCCATCCAATAAATATATACTCAATATATTAAGCGATTAAGAGTTGCGGTTTAAGCGATTAAGAGTTGCGGTCAGAGTAGCTGAAGTCATGCGTGACGTGGGGCGCCACGGGCAGGCCAATGGTCCCCAGAACGGCTTGCGTGCGAAAAAGCCGCAGGTAGGCATGATAAAGGCCAAAGGGATGGTGGATGGTGAGTCAGAGGGAGCACATGTTCGAAGTGAGGGAGGAGTTCCTTCTCGACGGGGCACCCTTCAAGATTATGGGCGGCGCCATCCATTACTTCCGGATTCATCCCGATGACTGGCATCGCACCCTCCATAACCTCAAGGCCTTGGGCTTCAACACGGTCGAGACCTACGTCCCCTGGAATGCTCACGAGCCCATCCCGCAAACGTTTGACTTCACGGGTGGCCTCGACGTGGCGCGGTTCCTCGACACGGCTGCCGAGCTGGGCCTCTGGGCAATCGTGCGTCCTTCTCCCTTTATCTGCGCCGAGTGGGAGTTTGGCGGCATGCCGTCATGGTTGCTGCGCGACCGGAAGATGCGCCCGCGCTCGGCAGACCCACGCTTCCTCGAGCGCGTGGCCTCGTACTACGACAAGCTCATGCCCATCCTTGTCGAGCGCCAGGTGACCCACGGCGGCAACATCATCATGATGCAGGTGGAGAACGAGTACGGTTCCTACTGCGAGGACAAGGACTACTTGCGCGCGCTCCGCGACCTCATGGTCGAGCGCGGGGTGGACGTGCCCCTGTGTACCTCGGACGGACCGTGGCGCGCCTGCCTGCGCGCAGGCTCGCTTATCGACGACGATATCCTGGCAACGGGCAACTTTGGTTCGAAGGCTGGCGAGAACTTTGCGCAGCTTCACGCATTCCACCAGGAGCACGGCAAGACGTGGCCCCTCATGTGCATGGAGTTCTGGGACGGCTGGTTTGCGCACTGGGGCGAGGAGCCGGTGCGCCGCGACCCGCGCGAGCTCGCCGAGAGCGTGGGGGAGGCCCTCCAGAAGGGCAGCGTCTGTCTCTATATGTTTCGCGGCGGCACCAACTTTGGCTTCATGAATGGCTGCTCGGCACGGCACACCCACGATCTGCACCAGGTGAGCTCGTACGACTACGACGCCCCTCTCGACGAGGCCGGCAACCCAACTGAGAAGTACTTCGCCCTCCGCGACATGGTGCACCGCCTCTTTCCGGATATCGAGCAGGGCGTGCCCATAACCCAGGCGGCGATAAGCCTCTCCAACATTCCGCTTGCCGCGCGCGTGGGGCTCTTCGAGACGCTCAATGCCCTTGCGACGCCGCAGAGCTCGCAGTTCCCCAAGACGATGGAGGACCTCGGCCAATCGTATGGATACACCCTCTACCGTACCTCAATCGAGCGTGATGCCAGTGAGCCCGAGCGTCTGCGCGTCATCGACGCGCGCGACCGCGCGCAGGTGTTCGTCGACGAGCATCTGGTGGGGACGCAGTACCAGGAGGAGATTGGGCAGGACATTCGCGCCGAACTCCCCGCATCTGTGGCGCGTCTCGACGTCCTGGTGGAGAACATGGGTCGCGTGAACTACGGTCACAAGCTTCTCGCTGACACCCAGCGCAAGGGCATCCGCACTGGCGTATGCGTTGACCTCCACTTTGTAACTGGTTGGGACCAGTATTGCCTGTCGTTCGATGACATCTCCGCCATTGACTGGGAGGCGGGGGTCCATGACGACGCCCCGACCTTCTCGCGCTATGACTTCTCCATGACGACACCCGCCCCCACCTATGTGGACCTCACGGGCTTTGGCAAGGGGGTCGTCTTTGTGAACGGCACTAGTGTCGGGCGCTTTTGGGATGAGGGGCCAATCATGTCCCTCTACGTTCCCGAGGGACTCCTGCGTGCGGGCGAGAACAGCATTGTTGTGTTCGAAACCGAGGGGCACCTCGAGGACCGTATCTCCCTGCGTTCCGACCCAGCGATACGTCCGAAAGTGATATGTCCTTTAGAGAGAAAGGAAGATGAGGGAGCATGATTGTTGGAGTTCGTATTGACTTTCGTCTCATCCACGGGCAGGTGGCAAACCTCTGGGCCAACACCAAGCAGGTTACCCGCTTCATGGTTGTCGATGACGAAGTAAGCCAGGACGCCACGCAAAAGCAGGTGCTTCGCATGGCAACCCCCGCAAGCTGCAAGCTCTCGGTGCTGTCTGTCGAGAAGGCGGCAGAAAACATCAAGGCTGGCAAGTACGATGCGCAGCGTCTCTTCATCGTGGCCAAGAAGCCGGAGACCCTGCTTCGCCTCATTCGCGCCGGCGTCGAGCTCACCGAGATCAACGTTGGCAACATGACCGCAACCGACGAGGTCAAGCGCATTGGGCGCAACATCGGCATGGATGCGGGCGACATCGCCGCGTTCCAAGAGATCGAGTCGCTCGGCACCGTGCACCTCTTCATGCAGATGGCGCCTTCCAACCCGGCGGAGGACTTTGAGGTCTAACGCCTAGCTCTAAGCTACACCTCGAGCGGGAGACCGAGGTTGCTTGATGGAATGTGGAACAACGTAGAAACACGCTTTGTAAAAGAACGGAGGATGTAACCATGATTCAATGGTGGCAGATCTTGCTGCTCACGCTTTATGCTGCATACCAAATTCTTGACGAGCTCGGCCCGTACACCTCTGCGGGCCAGGCGGTCTTCGCCGGCCTCATTGCCGGTCTGGTCATGGGCGACCTAAAGACCGGCCTCCATATTGGTGGCATGATGCAGCTCACCGTTTTGGGAGTTGGAACCTTTGGCGGCGCCTCTCGTATTGACGCAAACTCCGGCACCGTCCTTGCCACGGCGTTTGCCGTGTCGCAGGGCATGGATCCCGAGCAGGCCATTGGCCTTATCGCCGTACCCGTGGCCGCGCTGATGGTCTACACCGACATCCTTGGCCGCTTTGCCAACACCTTCTGGGGTCACCGTTGCGACGCCGACGTTGAGA
The DNA here is from genome assembly GCA_022648325.1 of Olsenella sp. Classification (GTDB taxonomy): domain Bacteria; phylum Actinomycetota; class Coriobacteriia; order Coriobacteriales; family Atopobiaceae; genus Tractidigestivibacter. The sequence goes on along the minus strand of JALCMG010000001.1, from coordinate 233,303 downwards.
AGATGGACTGGAGCGCCTACAACCGTCACTATCTGCTCGGTGGCCTTTCTTGGTCGCTCTCGCGCGCGCTGCCCGTTTTTCTCGCCCTTGCCTTTGGCGGCGAGCTCGTGGCCTCCATCACCTCGGCCCTCAATGGCGACCTTGCTTGGATTGGTAGGGGCCTCACCGTTGCTGGCGGCGCTCTTCCTGCAGTGGGCTTTGCTATTCTTCTGCGTTACCTGCCGGTCAAGAAGCATACCGCCTTCCTGCTCCTCGGCTTTGCCATCACCGCCCTGTTTGGAACCGCGTTTGCCAACATTGGTACGCTCGGTGGCGACGTTGCCGCCCTTGGCATCGCAGCCGGTCTCGAGGGCGTGCCCAGCGGCATGTACAACTCGCTTTCCATGCTGACGATTGCCGTCATCGGCCTTGCCGTTTCGATTCTTTACTACAACAACAATCAGGCACGCCCGGCCGTTGCCGCTACCGCTCAGGATGGTGATGACGATGACGAGCTCTAAGAAGCTGCCCAACGGCACCACCGGCTACAAGCTTCAGCCTGAGGACTTTGCCCAGATCAACAGGAGAAACCTCGCTGCCTTCCAGGTGGGCTGGAACTACGAGCGCATGCAGCACACCGGCTACCTCTGGATTATCCTGCCCCAGCTGCGCAAGATCTATGGGGACGGCACTCCCGAGCTCAAGCAGATGGCCAAGCTCCACTGCGGTCCGTTCTTCAACACCTCCAACTTCCTGAACACCATCATCACTGGTATCGACCTCGCTATCGAGGAGCAAGATGGTGTCGAGAGCTCCGAGGCTGTGGCAAGCCTCAAGACGGGCCTCATGGGTCCCTTCGCCTCCATTGGCGACTCCATCTTTGGCTCGCTTCTTCCCACCATCTTTGGTGCGCTTGCGGCCAACATGGCCATTCAGGGCAACCCCCTTGGCATCCTGATCTGGGTTATTGCCAACATCGTGGTTGACTGGTTCCGCTGCAAGCAGACCCACATCGCCTATGAGCAGGGCATGAAGCTCGTCACCACGATGAGCGACAAGCTCAACGCCATCACCGACGCCGCTGCCGTCATGGGCGTCTTCATGGTTGGTGCGCTTGTGGCAACCAACGTGAACATCACGTTTGCCTGGGTGCCTGACATCGGTGGCGTAACCGTCAACTTCCAGAACATCTTTAACATGATCATGCCTAGGCTCGTTCCCGCCTGCCTCGTTGGCTTTGTGTACTGGCTGCTTGGCAAGAAGGGCATGACCTCGACCAAGGCAATCTTTATCGTCCTGTTCCTCTCCATCGCGCTCGGCGCTCTTGGGATTATCGCCAAGGGTTAGGTAGAGCTATCCCCTTCCTAGGGGATGCCCGGGGACGTGTCTCCCTCACGCAAATCTGCGTCCCCGGGCTTTGGCCCCGACAGGTCCCTAACGCCTGTCGGGGCCGCGCCGTCTGCTTTTGGAAGCACGACACTCATCCAGGAGGCAAACACATGCATCCTTTAGGCGCTGTAACCATCGTAGTGGTTGTGCTCTACATACTGGCTCGTGAAATCGCCAAGCGCGTTATCGATGCCAAGCTTCAGGCGCTGTATGCCACAAATCGCTACGACGAATGCATAGAGCTGCTCAACAAGCCCGTCTCGCGCATTCTTCAGCCAACCTACCAGCAGTATCTTCAGCGCTTTACCGTGTACGAGGCCAAAAGGGACGACAAGGCAGCCTTGTTCACGCTTGACACGCTGCTGGGCTTGAGGCTTTCAAAGCGCCATCGGCTCATGGTTGTGACAAGGGCGTTTAATTATTACGTTCGACAGGGGAAAGGCGCCAAGAGCAAGGAGATGCTCGATGAGATAGCAGCTTGTGGCAACCGTGAGCTTGTGGCAGACTGCCGCCTAACCTACGCGATCGTCTTTTCGGGTGAGCATGGCTACATTGCGCAGATGGAGTCCTTGCTTGAGAAGGCAGTTCCCGAGCAAAAGGCAAAGCTGTGCTTCTTGCTCTCCAAGCAATACGCCAATGCGGGAGATCGTGAGAAGGCCCGAGAGTACCGTCGCCTTGCGGAGGGCGCCGAAAAGGAGCTTGCCTACTAGCTTTGGGTAAACACGCCATCTCGGGTCTCAAACTCTATCTTGAAGTAATCCCAACGCTTGTAGCTCAAGGCGTGCTCTGCCACCTGGCCGTCCGAGAGCGTTGTGAGCTTCTCCTGACGCACGCAGGGGACATTCCCTTGGAGCCCAAGAAGTTTGGTGGCGTGGTCGGGAGCTGGAAAGACAATGCTGTCCTGCTCGATAAAATGCTCGTCGTCGAGGTGCAACCCAAAGTCCTCGCGAAAGCGCCTGTAGATAGAGGTGTAGTAGTCCTTGCCGCGGCTGGGGATGACAAAGCGCGAGGGAATGTGGGACTCTATAACGAGAAAGGCCTCGTCGTTGATTCGCCGCACTCGTTCGAACGTGTAGTAGCTCTCTTCCTCGGAAAGGCCAAGCCTTGCGCGCATCACAGGGTTGAAGCTCTCCTCCATGGAAAGCACCTCGACCCTCTCGTCGTCCCAATGGTTTGCAAAAATCTCGATATCGGTGAACTCCACGAGCTTGTGCTTGCGCGAGCGCGAGACAAAGGTCCCACGGCCCTGATAGCGCACAAGGTAACCCATGGAGACAAGGTCGCGTATGGCGTGGATAACAGTGATGGAGCTCACGTTGTAACGAGCGACTAGCTCTGCCTCGCTGTAGAAACGGTCTCCCGTGCCAAACTTGCCGTTTTGGATCTCGTGACGAAGCTCGTCTTCGATGAGCTGGTACTTTGGGATGCGCATGGAGCTTCTCCAGAATGAAGTGGCATGACATTGGGAAGCGTGGCGGCCTCTAAGCTCCCTCACGCTTTTGTATTAGATTGTAATCTAACATGTCCTAGAGCACAGCGCCCTTGTAGTTTGCCTCGTAGGCACCAGAGAAACCCAGCTCCATGGCCGCGCCATCGTAGGTCTGCAAGTTGGGGTTTCTCCCTGCACCCCAGCAGCCAAAGACCCATGTGCCGTACTCGTCTATGGTGCGCTGCGAGTAGGACATGAGTTCCGCCCGCAGGCAAGACTCGTACGATGGCGCACCAGGCCGGTCCTCCTCGGAGATAAGCGCGCCCAGGCGAGAAGTAAAGCGGGGAACTACCTCGCGGGCACGAACCTCCCAGATGAGCGAGAGCTTGGAGATGAGGTCGACCCGCTCGCAGAACTCGTAAGACTTGGGCGGCAGCATGAGGTGGGCGTCGGGGCGGTATGAGGTGCCAAAGAGGTAGGCCGCGCGCTCAAGGACGATGGACTTCTCGCATGTTCGGGCGTTCTCAAGGTCCTGCAGGTAGGCCTCGAGGAGCGGCTCGGGCCACAGGGCAAGCTGCGCCGCCCGGAAGCGGTTGAGCACCAGCCCAAACGACGCTGCGTCGCAGGGCGGGTTTGGCTCCTGGAGGGCCCGCTCAAAGTCCTCGTCCTCGCGACCAAGAACGGTTTCGACAAGCTCGGAAACAGATATGCGTCTCACCCCTTGAGTTGGCATTCTTTTCGTATTGTTGCATACAGGGGGTGCCGGCTCAGCCGGCACCCCCTGGGGGAGTGTTGCCCTTTGCGCGCGACGGACTCTACTCGCCCTCGACCTTGCCCGGGAGCAGCAGTGCCGAGATGGTCGATACCACGTATGCGCCGATGCCAAAGTAGAGCGCGGGCACGTAGGACTGGAAGGTGTCGAAGAGGAAGGCGCCCATGAAGGTGCCGAACGACGGCCCGATGCCCATGATGATGAGCGTGGCGAGGCCCCAGATCTTGCCGAGGGACGCGCCGCCAAAGACGGTGCCCGCATAGCCCGCGGCACCGCCCGGCTCGATGCCCCAGTACACGGCGAGCAGGATCATGCCCACAATGACAACGGGAAGGCTGCCGGAGAGGGCGAGAAGCACGCCCGCGATGCCAAAGAGCGGGGACACCACGAGCATGATGCGGCGGGCCGGGCGCTCGACGCCCATGCGCTTGACCAGGGCATCCGATGCCTTGCCGGTGAGCGGCATGGTGAAGATGCCCGCGAGGCCGATGACCATGTAGATCACGTTGGCGAGAGGCATCCCCAGAAGCGACGGCTGCGTCCAGCCGAGGTCCACGGTGAAGTAGCGCACGATCTGCGACCAGATGAGGAACTCGCCCATCACGGCGAACATGAAGGCGAAGATGTCGCACCAGAGGGCGCGCGTCTTGAAGGCCTCGGCCACGGTCCAAACGTGTGCCGGCTTCGCCGTAGCGTCCTTCTTCTTTGGTAGGGAGTCCAAGCCAAAGGGCTGAGCGCCCACCTTGTCGGGCATGGGCTTGGCCACGGCGGCTGCGATGAGGAGCATGACGGCCATGATCACCGAGAGGACCTTCATGCCGGCGGACCAGCCAGCGCTCTTGAGGATAGGGGAGACCACGATGGTGAGAAGGAGCTGCGCCATGGGGGCGCCCATGAAGGCGAGACCCCACTTGGTGCCGTACTCGGTGCCCACGTACCACTTGCGGCACGAGATCGTGGAGGAGACCCAGAGCATGCCCGTGCCCACGCCGGCGAAGATGCCGTAGGTCACGAGGTAGACGGGGAAGGACCAGCTCGCGCCCTCGGGGATGAAGGACGTGAGGAAGAAGCCGAGGAAGCAGCAGATGGCGCCTATCGTGTAGGAGGGGCGGGTGCCCCTCTTGTCAATGAGGCCGCCTGAGAAGTACGCGGTGATGGCGTAGAAGGTCATCATGAAGCAGTAGCCGAGCGAGGCCTGGGTGGAGGTCCAGCTCATGCCCTCCATGAGGGACGACTGCATGATCGAGAACGAGGAGCGGTAGCCAAAGAGGCAGAAGACCGCGAGCCAGGCGGCGATTACGGTGCAGATCCCGTATTTCTTTGCCGTCTCCTTGGTGATTTGCTCGGTGGTGAGGGGCTCTGGCGCCTGCTTCTGTACTGTTGCTTGTTCAACAGACATGGAAACCACCTATCTTTGCGAATGGAGTAGATTCCGTATAAAACTGTCCCGGGGAACCATGATCCCCCGGGGCACTGCCCAATCCCTAGGGTTGGAGCATATTGGTGGCGCGAGAGAGGCTATGCCTCGACCTTCTCGGCCGCCCCACGCTCGAACTTCTCGCAGTTCTTGGTACCGTTGTCACCAAAGGCCCAGAACTTGTCCTCAAAGCCGGTGCAGGTTCCCATGTTCTGCTCGCCCGCCTGGTAGTGGCTGCAGAACTTGCACTTGAAGCCGGGGGTGAACTTGGGGCAGGTGGGCGTGTCGATCTGGACGGTGATGTCACCGTTGGCGTGGCAGATGCCCTTGGCCACGTCGATGGGGATGTAGTTCGCGCAATCAGAGTGCTTGCACATCGTGGGAATCCTTTCTCGAGAAGGTCGTGGGAATGCGTGGCTGGGACTAGATGGACTCGTACTCGGTACGGGCGATGACCTCGTCCTGGATGGGCTTGCCAATCTCGACCCAGTACTGAGTGAAGCCAGCAACGCGGATGAGCAGGGTGCGGTAGTTCTCGGGGTGAGCCTGTGCCTTCTTGAGCACGCGGGAGTCCACGATGTTGTACTGGATGTGGAAGCCGCCCTTGCGCATGTAGGCGCGGGTGAGGTCCAGGAGCTTGCGGGAGCCCTCGACGCCCTTGGTGGCGCTGGGGTGAATCTTGAGGTTCATCTGGGAGTTCTGCGACATGGAGTGATCCCAGCCTGTCGCGGACTCGAAGAGGGCGTACTGGCCGTGGGTGTCGGTGCCAGGGTAAGCGGACATCGAGGCGTCGGCGAACGTCGTGCCCTCAAGGCGGCCATCAGCGGTGGCACCGGTGACGGCGCCCTCGGGGCCGTGCGTGGAGACGGACATCTGGCACACGTAGAGAGGCTCGGCGTAGAGGGACTCGAACTTGTGCGGCATGTCCTCGCAGAACCACTGCTCCCAGTCGTAGAGCATGTCGTCGACGTAGGGCTCGTCGTTGCCGTACTTGGGCGCACGCAGGCAGTCCGCGTGGATCTCGTCGTAACGGCCGTCATCGTCGTCGCGCTTTTCCTGGTCCTTCAGGGACTCGGAGCCAACCTCCTTGGACGTCTTGTAGCCAAAGTTGTGGTCGAACGCGTCCTTGAGCTGGTCAAGCGTGTACTTGTGGTCATCGTAGACGAGCTTCTTGATGGCCGCGAAGGAGTTGATCTGGTTGCACATGCCACAGCACTCGATGTTGAACGTGGCGTTGTAGCGATAGCCCTTCTGGGCGATGCCGAGGCCGCGCTCGAGGCAGTTGGGCTTGAGCAGCGAGTTGACCATCGACGGCGTGAACTTGCGCCAGACGTCGTGCTGGATGTTCATGCACTTGTTGAGAACCTCGACGGACTTCTCGTAGTACTTCTTGTACTGGTCGACAAGGTCGTCGAACGTGTCAAAGCTGCGGTTGTGCGGCTCGAAGACCTGAAGGCCGGTGCGCTTGTCGAAGCCGTTGTTGAGCGTAAGCTCGAGGATCTTCGGGTTGTTCAGGAAGTGGACGCCAACGGAGGTGGGCTGGCCGGAGCCACCGGGGATCCAATAGAGCTTGCCGCCGTGGTGCAGAGGCATCCAGGTGCCGGGAGAGGTCTCGAGGCAGCCGCCCACGGACCAAGCGCGGGACTCGCGGACGGTCATGCCCTCGTGCTGGTACTGGTTCTGGATGAACTCCATGCCGATGCGGTTGTTCATAACGGCGGGGTAGCCGGCGCCGGTCTTGATGCACTCCATGCACTTGAGGAGGAACTCCTCAGGCGTGGCCTCGTCGTAGAGCAGCGAGAGCGTGGGCTGGGTAGTCTGGCACTTGATGCCGGCCTCGAGGATGAGCATCTCAAGACGGTTGGCGGCAGACTTGCCCTCGCGGTCGAGACCGCCGATGCACACGTTGTTGAAGGTGTTGCCAGAGAGGACGCCGCCCACGACGCCGGTGCACGCGAAGGCGTCGATGCAGGTCATCTTGACGCGGTAGAGCTCGTTCCACTCCTCGGCCTCGGCCTCGGTGAGGCGGCCGGCCTCGATGTCCTGCTCGAAGTAGGGGTAGAGGACCTGACCGATGCGGCCGGGGGACAGGCCAGACATGGCGTCCTCGTTGAGCTCGGCAAGGTGCAGCAGGTAGATGGCCTGGAGGGCATCCTTGAAGGTCATGGGCTTCTCGTGAGAGATGCGGTGCATGCGCTCGGAGATCTCGGAGAGCTCGGCGTGGGAGGTCTCGTCCTCGGTGCAGGCGAGCAGGCGGTCCGCCTCGCGGCCGTAGTTGTCGAACCAGGCAGACAGGCCGCGGCAAAGCTCGGCCATTGCCTTGTAGTAGTACAGGCGGTCCATGCCGGAGATGCCGTCGCCGCCGGCCTCGCCGGCAACCTCGCCCGCGCGCTTCTCGCAGAAGTCGATAAGGCCATCAAAGCCGTACTCGAGGACGTAGTAGTAGTTCATGACCTCGCGGCCCTGCGGGATCGTGAAGCCGGAGTCGAAGTTCGACACGACCGACTTCATGATGTTTTCCTTGATCTTGTACTCGGGCACCATCTGCTCGTACTTGCGGCCCACGTCCTCGACGGACTTGCTGGCCCATGCGTAGGCCAGGCGGTGCATCGCGGGGACGATCTCGCGGCGGACGCCGTACTTGCCGCCCACGGAGACTACGTTGCCAAAGCTCTTGGTGACGTTGCCGCCGCCGGCGCCAAAGTGGGAGACCTCGGCGCTGGACTCGGCACCAGTGGCAAGGGCGGCCTTGTAGAGGTCGGAGTCCTTGTCCATGAAGAAGCTCTCGGTGAGCCAGGGCAGCGGGGCAGAGCCACGATAGAAGCCGGCCTTGGCGCCAACGAGCAGCTCATGCGGCCAGATGGGGGTGTCGAGGTGCTGGAACACGCTCTTCAGACCATAGGCGCGGCGCATGATGGGGACTTCGCCCTCGTGCTCGGTTGCGGCGCGCGTGTACCAGTAGGACTCCTGCACGTCGAGCGATGACAGCGTGTCGAAGTAAATGTTGCGCAGGTAGTTGGCGCGCGGCGTGGGCTCCTTCTTGACCTCGCGGTCCTGGATTTCCTTCGGGGCCTCTCCGTTTGCCTGGCTCTCGAGTGAGAGTCCTCTCTCTGCCAGGACCTCGGTCAGCTTCATCGGATGGAGTTGTGCCATTCTGACCTCCTCGATAGAAAACCGTGACGGCTCTGTGCCGCCTCTTGCCAACCGTCATTGTGTGTGAGGGGTAGCAATTTGAGATGGGTCTTGGCTCGTGTTTGGCGGTTGTATCTTCTCGCCGTCAACTAGAACTAAAGGTCGTATATGGGACCAAAGTAGTAGGCCCGTCCCCCGAAATCCGTCCTCCGGCGCGACCTTGGCACTACGGCAAAAATGTGACCTTCGCCAATAATCAAGAGCTAAACGGGCAGTTTTCACAAGCTGCGATGCTTGGCATCACGAGAGGAGACAGACAATGAGGAGGAGTCTTTCCGCACCATTGAGCGACAGGGACAGAGAGCTCAAAGGAAGGATCTTCGACATTCAGTCGTATAGCGTCCATGATGGCCCTGGGTGCAGGACGCTTATCTTCATGTCCGGCTGCCCCTTTCGCTGCAAGTGGTGCTGCAACCCCGAGAGCTTCTACAACTGGCAGGGCAAGCTCTATCGAGCTTCAAAGTGCGTGAACCGTGCCGATAAGCGCTGCACGCGCTGCCTTGAGGCCTGCCCCTACGGTGCGGTGAGCGACAACTCGCAAGACCCGGACCACCCCATGAAGTTTGACTGGGAGAAGTGTCACGTCTGCACCACGTTTGAGTGCGTGAAGGCCTGCTTTGACGATGCCCTGGTCACGATATCCGAGGAGTACACGGTCGAGCAGATTATGCACATCCTCGAGCGCGACCGCCACTACTGGTCCGGCAATGGCGGCGTGACCTTCTCGGGCGGCGACCCCATGTTCCAGCCCGAGTTTCTTCTCGCCGTTCTGGAGCGCTGCGACGAGGCCTACATCCACAAGGCCATAGAGACGGAGGCCTCTGCCTCGACTGACGTCTACCTCAGCGTGATGCGCCACATGGACTTTGCCTTCAATGACCTCAAGAGCATGGATAGCGAGAAGCACCGTGAGTACACAGGTCTAGGCAACGAGCAGGTGCTGCAGGACATCCGGGCCTTTACCAGCTCAAACTGCACTGCTCGCCTCATCCTGCGCACGCCGGTTATCCGGGGCTTCAACGACACCGAAGAGGACTTCGACAAGATTGGTGCGTTCATGAGGGAGGTGGGCTTGAACGAGCTCAACATTCTGCCGTTCCACAGGCTTGGCGTGAGCAAGTGGGAAGAGCTCTCGATGACGTACGCATTCGCAGACGACAAGCCCACGCCGCCCGAGAAGCTCGAGAGCCTCCGCAAGGTGGTTCAGGGGCACGGGGTGAAGTGCTATCTGGGAAGCGAGACGCCGTTCTAATGCATGGGACGCGGGATGCGGCGTTTCTCTCGGCCGCATCCCGCAGTGCGCTTAGCCAAAGATGTTGAACATGAAGTCGTCTGCGATAAGGACGCGACGCAGGGCTTCTACCTCGTCGTGGTTCACGGAGCCATCGGCGGAAATGCGGCTCAAGGCCTCCGAGGGGGTGTAGCCGTCAAGAATCTCCTCGCAGAACATGAGCATGAGGGCGCAGGCGCCATCGGTTGTGGCGTGGTCAACGTCAAGCGAGAAGCGCTTCCCCTCGTTGCCAAAGACGCGGTCAAGCTCCGTGCGAGCGGTGGTGCCCTCCCAGAGGTCGCCGAGGTACGCAAGGACACCCTCAATGGAGCCATAACGCGGCACCAGGTCAAGCGTGAGGTTGACCATCTCGTGGACAATAGCCTGGGACTGCTGCTCGAGGTCGACGCTCTGCGTGAGGACGTCTGTCCAGCGCAGGGCGTCTGATTTTGCAAGCGTGCCGTGCGGGCCCTCGATTTTTGTGGGGGGCTCGACGTTGCCAACAATCTGCTTGTCGGCAACGCGAAGCACCTGGTCGAGTGACATGGAGCGCTGCATCATGCGCTTGCCGCGCACGAGGAGCATCACCACGTAGTAGAGCCGGTCGAAGAGAATGGGCTCGAAGGTGAAGATATTGGCCCCGGAGCGGAAGGCTGCCAGCCGCTCCTCGGGGGAGTCGTGCGTCGAGTAGATGACTGCGGGCTGCTCCACAATGTTGTAGCGCTCGCGGAGTCGCCGACATGCCTCGTAGCCGCTCATGTCCTGAAGCTCAACCGAGAAGATAACCACATCGATGCGATACGTGCGGATGATGCGGAAGGCCTCCTCGGCACGGTAGCACAGGACCACGTCGCAGCTGTAGGCGGCGAGACCGTGCTTGAAGCGCTCGCGTGCCTTGCCGTCTGAGCATACAAAGAGCAGCTTGGGAGGTCTCATGCTGCTACACCACCATAGTCTGGCGGTTGTCCTCATCAAGCGTGTCTGCGTACTCGCAGATAAGCTGGACACGGTTCTTCACGCCAAGCTTGGCAAGGATGCTGCTCATGTGCGTCTTGACGGTCTTCTCGCTGAGGAAGAGGCGGTCGGCAATCTGAGAGTTGCTCAGGCCATCGCACACCAGGACGGCAATCTCGTTCTCGCGCGGGGTGAGAACGGGCGAGAGTATGCGAGTGGCCCCTCTGGAGTCTGCCGAGGGATTAAGGTGGACGTCGAGGAGCCGGCACGTGCACTCAAGCCACGAGGTGGCGTCGTTCAGCTCCTCGTGCGTGATGACGGGAAGGTCGAACTTTGCCTGGAGCTGCTCGGCGTGGGGCGCGTCATCAAAGACAAAGCCGTCGCAGCGCCACAGGGCAACAAGCCGTGTGTTGAAAAAGACTGGTATCGCAAATGAGGTAATGCCAAAGTTGCAGGTGTGCATGAGCGGGTCAAAGACCCTCCTGCTCTGGAAGTAGCTGGCAACTGCAGTGACGTCGTGCGCTGCGATGCCCGAGCAGTCGTGTGCCATGCTAGACTGGACAAAGTTGCAAAAGCCAAGCTTGAGCGAGGGGACAAGCAGAGGCTTGCCCTGCGTGTCTATGAGGAGAAGCGGAATGCGATAGTCTTGTACAAAGCAATCCTGGAAGTCCTGGAGAGCCCCCTTGCCCACCATGGATACCCACCTGTCGGCACTAATCTCTTTGGGCTGGTGGCCGCCACCGCAAACGCTCCTGAGCATTGCACAAACCTCCCCCAAGACGGTCGCTTTCCACAAGGTGCCTGTATGCTGCCGTGTACCCCCTCCGTAGGTGAGCGGCCCCTTCCACCCACGATTGCGGACGTTCCCAACTTCCGCACTTTGCACCATTGTGCCCCCTTCGCCGGTGGGATGAACGAATTGTTCGGCAAGCGTGGCAATTAGGCAGCGACAAGTCCAGCGTATCGATGTTGCTCCTAGGTGGTGTCTGCTGCCGCCCGCCCGCCTGCAGCAGATACCTCTGGAAGCTTCCCCCACCACACATTCGCACCCGAATCTGTGACCCGCGCAGGTCGATACACATTCGCACCCGAATCTGTGACCCGCGCAGGTCGATACACATTCGCACCCGAATCTGTGACCCGCGCAGGTCGATACACATTCGTACGGCGAATGTGTATCGGACCGCAGGGCCGGCCGTCAGCTCCGACGGCGAGACTCGTCTCGCCCGGCGCTGTTGAGAACAATTTCGACGAAAATTGGCCCGCAGGTGGGGCATTCCGTCCAGTTTCTTCTCAACAGCACCACGGAAGGGTCGGGAAGGGGGACGTCCCACCCGCGTTGGTTACGCCAGCGGTGCCACGTGCGCCGGCACGCCGCCCACAAACGAGAGCGACGGCTCGCCGGCAATGAGCGGCCGGGCGTAGCGCAGGTACGCCTCGGCCACGCCCATACCGTCCTCGCTGATCATCTCTTCTGGTACGGCCTTCACGGCGTTTGCCACACGGTTCACGTCGACCAGCTCGTAGCGAACCTCGTAAGGCGTGTTGGACGTGCGTACGAGTACACTCATCACTCCGGAGGCGCCCTCGAGCGCGGCGTTCACTCCGCGGGCGCCAAGGCCAGCCGCCTCGGTGAGGTCGGTCTGGCTTGCGAGGTGGGCTGCGCAGCGCTGCGTGGTGCACAGCTCGACTGCACGCGTCTTGCATCCAAGCTCGCGCTTGGCAAGGTCTGCCAGATAGCGGCTCGTTCCCGAAAGCGCCGCGGCATGCCCAAAGGCGTCGAGGCGTGCCGTGGAGTCCGCGCGCTCGCAGATGAGCGTTCCGTCGGCAGTTCTCACGCCCTCGCTTACGGCTACAACCACGGTGTTCTTCTTATCGAGAAGATCCGCGATCCTCTGGAGAAGGTTCTGCTCGTCAAGGGACACCTCGGGAAGAAGCACCAGGTCTGGCGCGTGGCCGCCTGCCTCGCCGGCAAGCGCGGCAGACGCCGCGAGCCAGCCGGCGTCGCGGCCCATGATCTCGACAAAGGTGACGCTCTTGAGGTCGTAGACGTCGGCGTCACAGGCCAGCTCGTCCACGGTGGCAGCAATGAACTTGGCCGCGCTGCCGTAGCCAGGCGTGTGGTCGGTGAGGATGAGGTCGTTGTCGATGGTCTTGGGCACGCCCACAAAGCGGATCTTTGAGCCCGTGGCCTTGCCGTAGCGGGAGAGCTTGGCGATGGTGTCCATGGAGTCGTTGCCGCCAATGTAGAGCACCGCGCAGGCGTCAAGCTCGGAGAAGCGCTTGAAGAGCGTGCGGTAGGGCGTCTCGTCCGTGGAGGGGTCCGGCAGCTTGTAGCGACAGCTCCCCAGGTAGCTGGAGGGCGTGTGCGAGAGAAGCTCCAGCTGGGCGGGGCTGGCAAGCCGCTCGTCCAGGTCAACGGTACGGCCGTCGAGAAGCCCCTGGATTCCGTAGCGCATGCCCACGGCGTGAAGGCCAGCGGCGCGTGCGGCATCCACGACCCCCGCGAGGCTTGCGTTAATCGCTGCTGTGGGTCCGCCGGACTGTCCCACCAGCACGGTATTGCCTAAAACCATGTTTGCCCCTCTCGCAGTACCTCCACTTGCCATGAGGATAACGCAGCTCATGCGTCCTGACGTGTGGCATAGCAGGTTCATGAGTGCGTTAAAAAAAGGTAATCTAACTGTTCTCTCGTGGTAAGGTAGCACGGTCCCAATATCAGCTTAAAAACTCTGGGAGTAACAGATAATGTTTGAGGCGCTAGCGAATTTCTTCTCACTCATTGTGCAGCCGGCCTACGACCTCACCGGCAGCTGGTGGGTGGCAATCTTTCTCTTCACCCTGTTCTCCAAGGTGATTCTCATGCCCCTCTCGGTGTGGTGCCAGAAGAACAGCATCGTGATGGTGCAGCTCATGCCCGAGCTGTTCCGCATCAAGTGCCGCTACTACGGTGATAGGGAGACCATCGAAGAGAAGCAGAACGAGCTCTACCACGAGAAGCACTACCATGCGCTTCTCTCGCTTATTCCCCTGGCCATCCAGGTGGTCATCCTCTTTGGCCTGGTTGACGTCATCCACTCCATCACGGATTCCGGAGCCCCTGGCACCGAGTTCCTCGGCCTCGTACCCATCGAGAACGGCGGGGCGTCGCTCATCATGCCGCTGCTCGCAGGCCTCTCGGCCGTGATCATGGGCTGGGCGTCCAACCACATCAACCCCCTCCAGCGCGAGCAGTCCCGTGCCGAGAAGAACATGACCAACGGCCTCTCCATTGCGCTCTCGCTCTTCCTGGGCTTCTACGTGGTGTGCGGCATGGCGTTTTACTGGGTGTGCTCCAACCTGCTCTCAATTGCGGTGCAGGCGCTGTGCAACGTAATCATGAAGCCGCGCGGCTACATCGACTACGAGGACCTCAACGCCGCGCGCGACGAGTTCAACGCCATCGAGGAGGCCACCAAGGGCGACCGCAAGTGGTACCAGCCAGACCCGCTGGCCCGCCGCGCCAAGGCGGACTACAAGCGCTTCTTCAAGGTGGACGGCAAGCACCTGGTGTTCTACTCGGAGAGCTCGGGCTTCTACAAGTACTTCCAGGGTGCCATCGAGTGGCTGCTCAACAACTCCGACGTGCGCATCCACTACCTCACGAGCGATCCCAACGACCAGGTCTTTGACATCGCCAAGCGCGAGCCGCGCCTCATCCCGTACTTCCTCGACCAGAAGCGCCTCATCACCCTGATGATGAAGATGGACGCGGACGTTGTGGTGACTTCGCTCGGCGCGCTTGACGTGTACTACATCAAGCGCTCGTACATCCGCAAAGACATCGAGTACATCTACATGTGCCACCACATGACCTCGATGCACATGACGGGCACCAAGCAGGAGTACGACAACTACGACACCATCATGTGTGTGGGGCCGCACCAGCGTCGCGAACTTCGTCGCATGGAGGAGGTCTACCACACGCTCAGAAAGAAGCTCCCCAAGATTGGCTACGACCTCCTCGACCGCGAGATTGCCGATTACGAGGCCATGCCAAAGGTGGCGCACGAGAAACCCGTCATTCTCATTGCCCCCTCCTGGAACCAGGACAACATCCTGGACGTGTGCATCGACGACATGCTGGGGAGGCTCCTCGGCTACGGGTATCGCGTTATTGTCCGCCCGCACCCGGAGTATGTGAAGCGCTACCGCCCGCGCTGGGAGGCACTGGTCGAGCGCTATGCCAAGGTGCCCAAGGACGAGCTGGTCTTTGAGGGTGATTTCTCCGGCCATTCCTCAATCCTCGAGTCCGATGTGCTGATTACCGACTGGTCGACAATCGCCGAGGAGTTCTCGTTCACCACGCTCAAGCCGTCGCTCTTCATCGACACCCCCATGAAGGTCATCAACCCGGACTACGAGCAGGTTGGCATTACGCCCACCGACATCACGCTGCGTAACCAGATTGGCCGCTCGCTCGACCCCAAGGACCTCTCGGAGCTAGAGGATGTCATCGACGACATGGTCACGAACTCCTCTGCCTGGAACGACAGGATCCGCCAGATTCGCGACGGCTTCATCTACAACCTCGGCCACGGCGGCGAGGCGGCCGGCAAGTACATCCTCGGCGAGATTCTCGCAAAGCAGGAGGGCAAAGACATTACCGCGGCTGGCGCGTTTGGGACGGGGAATCAGGGCGACAATGATGAGTAGCCGCTCCCTAACGGGTGCGCACCGCATTGCTGGGCGGCTACTGGTCCTTGTGTGGGACGTCCTTGGCCTCGCTGCGATAAGTGCCTGCCTGCTCACGGCGATGGCCACCCCGGCCCTCGCGTACGTGGACCCCTCGGTCATGACCTACACGATCCAGGCGCTGGCCGCCGTGGCGGTGGCGCTCTCGGCGGTGCTGGGCGTGGCCTTCAGGCGCACGCGCAAGGCCCTCATGAGGATCCTGCACATAGACGAGGGGGCCGGGCGCGCGGTCGAGCCCGCAGTCTCCCGCATCGACCCCTCCTCGAAGCCCGCGGCCGACGCCGCCTGCCGCGAGGCGCTCTCCGCTGCGGGCGGCGCCCCGGCCGGGGGCAGGGAGCGCCGGTCTCCCGGCCTGCCCTGGGGGCGCCGGCTCGCGCCCTCGCTTCTCACATGCGCGTTTCTCGCCCTTACGGTTCTTGTGGTGGCTCCGCTTGAACTTGTGGCGGGCAGCTCTAGCAGCTTGCTCTTTGGCGTGCGCCAGATTTGGCAGCTCGTGGTTCTCGCCGGGCTTGCCGCTGCCCTTGTGAGCGGATTTGCGCTTACGGCGTTTCGCGGCCGCGTGTTCGACGTGATCATTGCGGTTGTGGTTGCCCTTGGCGTTGGTGCGTACGTCGAGGTTTTGTTCATGAACTCGAGCCTTCCGGTGGCGGATGGCAATCTGGTCGACTGGACACAATACGGTGGCGTCACGGCTGTAAGCCTGCTCGTGTGGGCCGCCATTGTCGTCGTTCTGGTGTCGCTGGTCGCAAAGCGACCTCGCACTGGCAGGATTGTTGTCGCCGTGACTAGTGCCGCACTCATCCTCGTGCAGGTTGCTGGCGTTGTCGGTATCGTTTCCAAAGCATCCACCGAGCCCGAGGCCTTTACTATCACCGAGAAGGGCCTTTTTGACGTTTCGGGCAAGAAGAACGTTGTGTGCTTTGTTCTGGATATGACCGATACCGCCGATGCCAAGAAGGCCTATGCCGATAACCCCGGCATGCTCGATGGACTTGATGGCTTTACCTGGTACCAGAACAGTACGGGGTCTATGATCCCGACGCGCTATGGCATCCCCTCTCTGCTTACGGGCGCGCGGCCACAAGCAGGGGAGGACGCGGCCGACTTTCTCGCTTCGATGTACACGGGCAGCCATTTCTTGGATGATGTAGCAGCTCAGGGCTACACCACGGACATCTACTCCGACTCTGCGGACTGGATAGATGGCTGGAGCGAATACCTGGGGCAGCACGCCGAGAACTTCGAGAGCACCTCGGACGTTGCGAAGAGCGCCCTTGATTGGCAGGGTACGCTCCGCATTCTGTACCAGTGCGCGTTTTATCGCGACATGCCGTGGATTGCCAAGCCATTCTTCTGGTTCTATACGGACCAGATCAACCAGGGGATGGTAAGCAGCACGAGTGGGACGTCTCCGGACCTCACCCCTTATGCCATGGATGACCCGGCTTACTTTGCGAAGCTCAAGGAGAACGGTCTCTCCATCGATAACGAGGACGCCTCGTTCCGCTTCATCCACCTTGATGGTACGCATTGGCCATACACCATGGATGCCGATGGCAACAAGGTTGCAGAGTCTAGCGACTGGGAGTCGCAGATGGTTGGCGCATTCAAGATTGTGCGCACCTACCTCGACGAGCTCAAGCGGCTGGGCCTCTATGACAGTACCACCGTGGTCATCACCGCCGACCACGGTGTGTGGTACCTCACGCCCGACGTTCTGGACGGCGTCTCGACGCCCATTATCTTTGTGAAACCGGCGCAGTCTGCCGAGGCGGACTCGGTGCCGTGCCAGATTTCTCAGCAGCCCGTGAGCCACTACGACCTTCAGGCCACGATGCTCAAGGGAATGGGTGCCTCGCAGGAGGTCCTTGACCACTACGGTGAGTTCAACCAGGCCATCGAGGACCGCAATGATCCCGCAGACCGCCTGCGCTACTACCTCATGACGACGAGCAACGGCAAGCTGGACACCAGCTGGCGCGAGTATGAGATCTCGGGTGATTCCCAGGACTTCGCGAACTGGCGCCTTGATGGAAACGACTGGACAATTACCGACGAGGATGCGGATCGCATCTGGCACTGACGCCGGCAGGGATATGAAGGAGATTCGACCTTGAGAAACACGAACAGAAAGCTGGTGCCAGCGCTCGCACTGCACGACGGGCTCTATGCGGTCGCGCTCACGGCCGTATGGGTATTGGTCCCAGCGACCCCGGCCCTCGCCTACGTGGACCCCTCTGTCATGACCTACACCATCCAGGCCCTGGCCGCCGTGGCGGTGGCGCTCTCGGCGGTGCTGGGCGTGGCGTTCAGGCGCACGCGCAGGGCGCTCATGAGGCTCCTGCACATAGACGAGGGGGCGGGCCGCGTGGCGGAGCCCGCGGTCTCCCGCATCGACCCCTCCGGCAAGGCCGCGGCCGACGCGGCCGCCCGCGAGGCGCTGGCCGCTGCGGGCGGCAGCGCGCGCGGTGAGGGGAGGTGTGCCCCCAGGGAGGCCGTCAAGTGGCCAAAGCGGCTGCTTCTCGCCCTCGTGGTCTCTGTCTCGCTGACAATTACCTATTTTGTCGTTGCTCCGTTTGAATTGCTGGCGGCGAATACCGCAGACCTGACGTATGGCCTTAACTCTGTGTGGCCCGCCATCGTCCGCGCGGGGCTTCTCGTTGCTGTTGTCTTGGCGCTTATCGTCTCGGTGTTTCGCGGGCGCGCCTTTGATGTCGTTCTTTCGCTTGCTGCGGCGGTGACGCTTTGCGGGTATCTGCAGGCGATGTTTCTTAATGGGTCGCTTCCTATCACCAACGGTGATCTCGTTGATTGGAGCCTCTACAAACAGCCGATGGTCGTGAGCGCTGCGATTTGGGCCGCCTTGATTGCCGTTGCAATTGTGGCGGCGGTACGGAAGCCCTCTGTCTCACGCCTTGCGAACGCTTCGCTTGCGGGAGTTCTCATCATCATTCAGGCGGTTGCCATTGCGTCGATCTGGCTCAACCCCGCTACTGCCCCCGTTCCCAACGACCAGGATAACGTTTACACAGAGCAGGGCATGTTCGATGTCTCCGACAAGAAGAACGTGGTAGTCATTGTTCTTGACATGACCGACACACAGTACCTGGAAGAGGTGTACTCGGACAATCCCTCGATGTTCGATGCCCTCGACGGGTTCACCTGGTACCAGAACTCTGTGGGTTCTCTTGCTCCTACGAGGTATGGCTGCTCTTACCTTCTCACCGGTCAGCTCCCGCAGGAGGGCGAGGACTTCCAAGAGTACGTGAAGTCTTCTGTTGGCAAGAGCACCTACCTCAAGGACCTCAGCGACTTGGGGTATGACATTGGGGTCTATTCGGATTCAGGCTCGACAACCCATGGCGACCCGAATGCCTTCGCCGGGCTTGCCAAGAACGTCCACCCCCTTGATGATGGTGGCGAGAGCGGTCTCGATGAGAAGGGCACGGTAAGGATTATGTACAAGGCTGCCCTCTACCGTGACCTTCCGTGGATGATTAAGCCCTTCCTCTGGTACTACACCGACGAGCTTAATCAGAGAATGTCCACCCCCAAGGAACAGCAGGAGGACCTTGGTGACATCCCCTACAACTTTGATGACCCTTCGTTCTACTCGCAGCTGAAGGCGCGAGGGCTGTCTGTCAACGATGACGGAGAGACTGGCTCGTTCCGGTTCATCCACCTGCTGGGTGCGCACTTCCCATACACGATGGACGCAGAGGGAGAGCGAGTGGATGGCGAGACCACGTACGATCAGCAGCTACTTGGTGCCTTCAAGATAGTCTCGACCTATCTCGATGACCTCAAGGAGCTTGGCGTTTACGACAACACGACCGTAATCATTACTGCTGACCACGGTCGGATTGACTTTATGTCGGATACTCCGATTGAGCGGCCCGCATCTCCGATTCTGTTCGTGAAGCCTGCTGGCGCTGCGCACACAGGCCTTTCCATCGACGAGACGACTCCGGTCTGGGCTCCTGACGTGCTTGCGACTGTTATTGACCAGGCATCCAACGGTAATCAGACCTTGGTGGCGAAGTATGGGACGCCCGCATACAACGTTGCGGCTACTTTTGACGACAAGCGTGAGCGCGCCTTTGACGCTCCGACGTGGGACGGGAACTACACTCCGCATATGTACCAGTTCAGCGTTATCGGCCCTGTGGAGGACTGGAGCTCTTGGCAGCTCACGGGTGTCACCTGGGAGACGAACGAGCGCTAGACAGGATGCGCGAGAGATGCCAGCCGATGCCGTTCGCTTCTCGGCGTCTTGCGCCGAGCGCATCTGGCGCTGACGCCGGTGGGAACGTAGGAGGAATGAGAACTTGAGAAGCACGAGAAATACGCTCGCTCCGGCGCTCGCACTGCACGACGCGCTCTACGCGCTTGCCCTCGCGGCCGTGTGGGTGCTGGTTCCCGCCACCCCGGCCCTCGCGTACGTGGACCCCTCGGTCATGACCTACACGATCCAGGCGCTGGCCGCCGTGGCGTTGGCGCTCTCGGCGGTGCTGGGCGTGGCCTTCAGGCGCACGCGCAAGGCCCTCATGAGGATCCTGCACATAGACGAGGGGGCGGGCCGCGTGGCGGAGCCCGCGGTCTCCCGCATCGACCCCTCCTCGAAGCCCGCGGCCGACGCCGCCTGCCGCGAGGCGCTGGCCGCCGGCGGCGGGGCCGCGCGCGGGGGTTCCAAGCATCGCGCGCCCGGCCTTCCCTGGCGCCGTCGCCTCGTGCTCGCGCTTCTCGTTTGCATTTTTGATGCCTTTACTGTTCTGATAGTTGCTCCTTACGAGCTGGTTGCTGCTAACTCCTCGTCTCTCATCTTTGGGCTAGATAGCGTATGGAAGCTCATCCTCGTGGCGGGTCTGCTCATCGGTGTTGTTTGCGGCTTCATTCTCTCGGCATTTCGCGGGCGTGCATTTGACGTGCTCCTCGCCCTTGCTGTGGCTTTCGGTATTGGAGCATATGTCCAGACTCTTTTCCTCAACAATGATCTAACCGTTGCTGACGGTAATTTGGTTGATTGGACCCAGTACAACACCATTACTGCGATCAGTGCACTTGTCTGGGGAGGCATAGCGGCTGCCCTTGTCACGCTAACGGTGAAGCGAGGGCGGGCAGGAAGAGCAGTTGCGGCGGCCTCCAGCGTTGTGCTCGTGCTTGTTCAGCTTGTTGGAGTCGTGAGTCTATGGGTTTCTCCGCCGGATGGCTCGAGCGTCCAGAGTCAGCGCGTCTATACCACTGAGCAGGGCATGTTTGACGTGTCGGGAAAGAGCAATGTAATTGTGTTGGTGGTTGATACTGTTGACTCGCTTCAGACCGAGGCGGTCTATGCAAACCATCCTGAGATGCTCAACGAGTTCACGGGCTTCACGTGGTACCAGAACAGCACCGGCTCGATGATTCCCACGCGATACGGGATTCCATTTCTGCTCACGGGTTCTTATCCCAAGGCCGAGGAGAGCTGGGATGATTTCTTTGATCGCTTCTATTCTGGAAGTACATTCCTAGATGATGTGGCGGCCCAAGGCTACACAACGGGCATCTACTCCGATTCCTTTAGTCCGGAATATGCAAAGACTCGTACTATAAACGTGCATCCCCTTGACGCGTCGAAGGCGCTCGACAAGCGGGGCACGCTCGCGATTCTCTACCAGTGCTCGCTCTATCGCGACATGCCATGGGTGCTTAAGCCGTTCTTCTGGTACTACACAGACCAAATCAACAATGCCATGCTCTCGAGTGACGCTGATGATGACCCCTCAAGCACGCCCTGTGTTATGAATGACCCGGCGTACTACCAAAAGCTCAAGGAGCGAGGTCTTTCCATCAACAGCGAGGACGCCTCGTTCCGCTTTATTCACCTTGTGGGAACGCATACACCCTATACGATGGATGCGCAAGGCAACCTCAACGAGGAGGGCACAAGCCTGGAGGACCAGACGCTCGGAACGTTCCGCATCCTTTCCGAGTATTTGAGACAGCTCAAAGAGCTTAGGGTCTACGATCAGTCCACGATTATCGTGACTGCGGATCACGGCGAGTGGTACCTCACGGAAGAGCCCCTTACCAAGCCTACCTCGCCCATTATCTTCGTGAAGCCAGCACAGGACTCTGGGACAGACGCGGCTCCCTGTGTCATCTCCCAAGAGCCGGCGAGCCACAAAGATCTCCAAGCCACAATGCTCAAGGGGATGGGTGCCTCGCAGGAAGTTCTCGATCACTACGGAGAGTTCAACGTTGCACTTGAGGATCGGCACGATCCTGCGGATCGTCTTCGCACGTACTGCATGCTTACTCACGATGGCAAGCGCGACTACGACTTGATTGAGTATCAGATAGTTGGCGATGTCGCCGATTTCAATAACTGGCATCTCGACGGCAACGATTGGCGTAACGAAGAGGCATGGAAGGAACGTGGTGCAGGCGAGTAGCCGGAGCCGCTGAATGCTTGCTGTACGACAGCGAGGTGCCGTCGCTCGTCTCGAGCGGTGGCGCCTTTGCTTCTCAATGGAGCTTGGGCTGGTCGCGGTATGATGACGTGGCTGCGTTATTGAGGGGGCTGTTGATGGCGGGTGCTGGCTTTGTGGGAAGAGCGATGGCGAGCGACTTTGATGGGACGCTCTTCTTCGGCATTGGCGGGAGAGCGCATCCGTTGCGTCGGTTCCTCTCGCGCGACCTTGAAGCCATTGAGGCGTTCCGTGCCGGGGGCGGACTCTTTGGCGTGTGTACTGGCCGTCCGCTCGGCACTGTTCTTGCGGATGCGGGTAGCAGCCTGAGCTTCGACTTTGCCATCACGAGCAGTGGGGCATGCGTGAGCGATGGAGTAGGGAACACGCTGTTCTCACGCGAGATTCCCGATGACGATGTACGCGCCCTTCTGGATGCAACGCGTGGACAGACATCGCGGCCGCCGTTTATAGCATTGGGGTCTGGATACCTGGTGCTTGGTGGGGCTGGCATCCATGGGCTTCCGAAGGCGTTTCTCAAACGGCTTAGGGTTGTGAGCTCCGTCGATGACGCCTTGGCGATGGCGCATAGTGGCGCTGGCACGGGAGTGCAGGTTGTCTCGCTTGGTTTTGGCACCCAGGAGTGTGCCGCACGTTTTGTGGCCGGAGTGGGTGAGCTGCTTGGGGGCAGGGTTTCTGCTTTCCAGAATCTCGACTCTGTGGACGTAGTGCCCGCAGGGTGCTCCAAGGGTGCTGGGCTTTCCGTTGCACGAGGGCGTTTGGGGCTAGGTTTGGTTGGCGGTATTGGTGATTCCTTCAACGATGTGCCGCTTCTTGACGAGGCAGATGTTGCCTACACTTTTAACCGTGCGCCCGAGGTGGTGCGCGAGTGCGCCGATGTGCTGGTGGACGATGTTGTCGGAGCCCTTGCGGATCTTGAGCTGCGATAGGTGGCCTCAAGGGTCAATGGCTTAGCCGTTTCTGCCCCTGGTCCTGGCGCGAATTCACGGTTGGGATACGGTTTTTCGGGGGTACCCCAAGTACAATGCAGTTGTAAAGTTGATGATTTGCTGGTCAGAGAAGTGCCTCCATCTTGATATCATATAAGAGATTTAACTTAAACTGCTGCCAACCGGAATCACGAAATCGGACTGTTCAAAGGGGCCCGAGGAGGCTCGGCTCGGCAGCTTCCGGTTGGCAGCAGTTTTGGTGAGACTTCTTATATGACTGAGATACAGTGGCAATTCTCTGACCTGCGGTTCATCAGGCTTCAAACCGTTTTGTACTTGGGGTACACCCGAAAAACCGTATCCAACCGTCAAATTGCGCGCAAGGTATGCGTGCGGGGCTTGGGGAGTTCCCAAAGAGCAAAACAAGGGGCGAGGCCTCGCCCCCTCCTGTCTTACTTCGATGCAACGACTCTATGCGCCGGCCTCAAGCTCGTCTCGAATGGCAAGGATGAAGTCACGCGTGTTGAGCTTGGTGGGGTTCTCCAGCGTGGTGATGCGTGCGAGGTCACCCGTCATGCGCCCATCCTCGATGGTCTTGACGGTCGCGCGCTCAAGGCGCTTCGCGAAGTCCACAAGCTCGGGCGTGCCATCCAGCTCGCCGCGCTTGGCGAGCGCCCCCGTCCAGGCGAAGATCGTGGCCACCGAGTTGGTAGAGGTCTCCTCCCCGCGCAGGTACTTGTAGTAGTGACGCTGCACGGTGCCGTGCGCCGCCTCGTACTCGTACTGGCCATGGGGCGACACCAGCACCGAGGTCATCATGGCAAGCGACCCAAACGCCGAGGAGAGCATGTCGCTCATCACGTCGCCGTCGTAGTTCTTGCATGCCCAGATGAAGCCGCCCTCGCTCTTCATGATGCGCGCCACTGCGTCATCGATGAGGGTGTAGAAGTACGTGATGCCCGCTGCCTCGAAGCGCTCGCGGTACTCGTTCTCGTACATGTCCGCGAAGATGTCCTTGAAGCGGTGGTCGTAGATCTTCGAGATGGTGTCCTTCGAGGCAAACCACAGGTCCTGATGGGTGGAGAGCGCGTACTCGAAGCAGCTGCGCGCGAACCCTTCGATGGAGGAGTCCACGTTGTGCATGCCCTGGATTACGCCCGGCTGGTCAAAGTCGTGAATCAGGCGACGCTCCTCGTGGCCCTCCGCGTCGGTGAAGACCAGCTCGGCCTTGCCGGCGCCAGGCACGCGGTACTCGACGTTCTTGTACACGTCGCCATACCCGTGACGGGCAATGGTGATGGGTCGCTTCCAGCACTTCACCACGGGCTCGATGCCATTGACCACGATGGGCGCGCGGAAGATGGTGCCGTCGAGCATAGAGCGGATGGTGCCGTTGGGGCTCTTCCACATCTGGTGCAGGTGGTACTCCTCCACGCGCTGCGCGTTGGGGGTGATGGTCGCGCACTTGACGGCCACGCCCAGGCGCTTGGTGGCCTCGGCGGAGTCGATGGTCACCTGGTCGCCCGTCTCGTCTCGGTGCTTAAGGCCCAGGTCATAGTACTCGGTCTTGAGGTCGACGTACGGGCAGATGAGCTCGTCCTTGATGATCTGCCAGATGATGCGGGTCATCTCGTCGCCGTCCATCTCGACGAGCGGGGTCTTCATTTCGATCTTCGACATGCATGCCTCCAGCGCGGTCTAGTTGCGGCTCTTCGTTGCCCTTGTGGTTCCAGTCTACCCGAGCAAGGCTACAGGACTATTTCCGGCGCTAGCCATGCGGGCTGGTCACGACTTACGACGCGTCCGCAGGCGTACGCGCGGGGCAGCGAGAGAATCGCGGCTCCCCGGTATGCGCCCGACGGCATGAGTTCGAGAGAGACCGCGCAGTCTGTTACGCCGTCATCCACGAGACAGAGTGGGAGGAGAAGGCGCATGGTGTTGGTGGCGGGATCGTATGCGGGCGCGGCAGCGCGGTAGCTTGCCTGCGCAAGACGGAGCGAGAGGACCGTGGCGTCCTGCAGCGCTCTGGCCATACGTCGGTAGAGGCCAGGGTCTGCCTCAATGGCGCGCGCAAGCTCTCTGCACGCGCTGCGCCCAAGGCGGACCTCGCCGGCGCCCATGCCGTCGCGCAGCTGGCGCGAGGCCTCGCTGTTGTCAGCAAGCTGGTCGGCGAGGAATGCCCGCGGCAGGTGCCCGACCTGCTCGCCGAGAAGCGCCTCCGTGTCTAGGATAAGCATGCGCCCCGGCTGGCAGACCACGTCCTCAACGCGCTCGAGGTAGCTTGCCGGCTGCGGAAGCTCGGGGAGCATCGCCACAAGGCGGGTGCCAAGCTCTCCTGAGCCCGCGGTGGTAAAACCGTCGAGCTTCCATGGAATGTCGCCTGCGTTGGGAGAGAAGACCGCGTAGACGTCCTCGGCAAAGGGGGTGAGAAGTCCCGTGTCGAATGCAGCGAGAGAGCCATTGGCAGCCGTGACAACGCGGCCCTGGGCAACGGCACGATGGAAGGTCACGGTGAGGTACTCGCGCAGGATGCCGTAGCGAGAGGGGCCGCCAACGCCCTCGCCGGGGAAGTTCCAGTGCTCGGGGGCCGCCATGGTGGCAAGTGTGCCCAGCATGCGCTCCCAGGAGCCGATGACAGCAAACTGCGCGAACTCACGGAGCGGGCTTACGGGCGAGCCGCCTGTTGCCTGACGGGAGCCACCCGAGAGATCGCTCCACGCACCCTCGTCTGCCGCGGGTAGGCCCTCAAGGCCCACCTGTTCGTGAACCGCGCCGGTGCCGTCGTCACCATCTACCAGCGCGAGGCTCCACTGCTTGCCTGATGATGGCCGTGACGTGCGACGGATTGTAATCTCGACCGGGCCGGATCCGTTCTCGTGGAGGTAGCGGAGCGGGAACGTCACGCGGCTCCTCGTGCCCGAGAGCGTTCCCGTCGAGCGGGCTACGCGCCAGTCCTCGTCAAGCGTGCGGTTGACGTCGGCATCGATGGGGAGCTTCTGGTAGAGAATGCGGAGAAGCTCGTCCTTGCAGTGGACCTCTGCCGAGAAATGCTCAGGGAGGTTCTGGTGGGGGAGGGGCTGCGGGGTTGGCGCGGGGGTCGGAATCGGTGTCGGCTCCGGTGCCGGCGGTGCGATGGGGGCTGCCTCCTGTTGCGACTGCTCCGCAGTCGTAAGATCGGCCTCCATGTCTTCGTAGGGATCCTAGGTGATGGTGAGGCTGATTCCGGCATTCGGAGTGGCCTCTGGCACCGGAGCGTCCGTCTCGCCCTGGTCCTCGTTTGCAGTTGCCTCTGCCTGCGGTTCGTCTGGCTTGTCGGCGGGGGAGGGCTGTGGTGCCGGCTCCGGCTCAGGCTCAGGTGCCGGTTCGGGCTCCGGCACGGTTACGGTTTCAGGCTCCGGCTCCGGCGCGGATGCCGGCTCTGGCTCGGCCGCAGCTTCCGGTTCCGGCGTGGGCTCAAGCTTGGCCTCGGGCTTCTCAACGTGGCGCGGCTTTGTCGGCTTGGGGTCGTGCGAGCCCTTGCGACGCTTCCATGGCTTGCTCTTGCCGCCCTTCTCGCCCGCGTTTGCGGAACCAGACTGTTCCGCGCGCTCAAGGTAGCCGTCGTATTCCTCGTTAGGCACGATTGTCGCGTAGACGCGTCCCTTCTTGAAGACGGTCAGTCGCACAAATTCTGGAAGAGCCTCCATAAGAGATTGAATGTCATTTTTCCCAAGGTCCTGCGGTGCAATGCCGTCCTTCAGAAGCACCTCCTCGACGCGTGAGAGAAGTGCCTGGCGGTTGGTTCCAAGGGTGGACGAGAGAAGCTTGTACAGGTAAAGCCTGTTTCCTGGTGTGATTCTGGGCATCGTTTGCGGCCTTCCTTCAAGGGCTCCCGGGAGCGGGGGCTGAGTTTGCAAGCTTCTACAGTATCACCCGCGGGTGTTGGCGCACAGCGGATTCGGCGCGGATGGGGCTTGTGCCGACGAGGGCGGTCGCTTGTCGCCGGGGCTTGCGATTTGATGCACTGTGCATCATTTGGCCGCTTCCGGCGACATTTTGTCGCCGGAGCGGGAGTTATGTTGCAAATGGAGACAATAAAGCCCTTCAGGCGACGGCGACAAGGACAGCAAAGTGGCTGGGAAGGGCGTCGCCGGACGAGAAGGGCGCCGCGAGGCGAGAAGGACGTCGCCGGGCGAGAAGGTCGCCGCTGTCCGCTCCGCGCCGCCTGCCAGACCGCCGGCGGCCAAGCGCCATCACGCTCTCGTGCCCGGCTAGCATCAAGGTTGATCGGCAGCCTCGATGCAAGGAGGAAACCCGTGAAGCTCAACGTCCGTAGGACTGTCCTCATCGGCTTTGCGTTCTTCTCCATCTGCGCGTTCTGGCAGATGTACAACAACGTGATTCCTCTCATGCTCACGAATACGTTCCATCTGGACGAGACCTTCTCGGGCATGATCATGGCCGCCGACAACGTCCTTGCCCTCTTCCTCCTGCCGTTCTTTGGTTTGCTCTCCGACCGCTGCCACAGCCGCCTTGGCCGTCGCATGCCCTTCATACTCGTGGGCACCTCCCTTGCCGTAGTGGGGATGATCTTCCTGCCCATCATTGATAACGCGTACTACGCGGATGGCTCCGGCGCCCTTCTCGCCGCCTTCATTGGCGTCCTGCTGTTTGTCCTCGTTGCCATGGGGACCTACCGCAGCCCCGCCGTCGCGCTCATGCCGGACTGCACTCCCAAGCCGCTGCGCTCGCCCGCGAATGCGATCATCAACCTCATGGGTGCCGTGGGCGGCATCATCTACCTGGTCATTGCCTCTGTTCTCTACAACAAGGGGCGCATCGCCGGGCTCGACCACGTTGACTACCTGCCGCTCTTCGTGATCGTCGCCGCCATCATGGCGGTCTCGGTGGCGATCGTGTTCCTCACCGTGAAGGAGCCCAAGCTCGAGGCCGAGGTCGCGGCCTACGAGGCGAAGCACCCCGAGGAGAACCTCGTCGAGAAGGATGCCTCCACGGGCAAGGAGGTGCTCCCCACGCCGGTCAAGCGCTCGCTGGGGTTCCTTCTCGCCTCAATCGCGCTTTGGTTCATTGGCTACAACGCCATGGAGACCTGGTTCACCACGTACGCGCAGGCAGAGTGGGGGATGGCGCTTGGCGAGGCCAGCCGTTGCCTCATCGTGGCCAACGTGGGAGCCATCGTCTCGTACATCCCCGTGGGCGCCATCGCCAGCCACGTTGGTCGCAAGCGCACCATCCTGGGCGGCATCGTGCTGCTTGGCGGCGGCTTTGCGTTCTGCGCTGCCTGGACCTTTGCCGGCATGGGCTTCTCGCCCGCGCTCTACGTGGTCATGGTTGTCCTGGGCATGGGCTGGGCAGGCATCAACGTGAACTCGCTGCCCATGGTGGTCGAGATGTGCAAGGGTTCCGACACCGGAAAGTTCACCGGCCTCTACTACACCTTCTCGATGGCTGCGCAGACGGTGACACCCATCGCCGCGGGCTGGCTCATGCACAACGTGAGCTACCGTTCCCTCTTCATCTATGCAACGGTGTTTGTCGCCGCGAGCTTCGTGACCATGCTCTTTGTGCACCATGGCGACTCGAAGCTGGTCGAGAAGCGCGGTCTCGAGGCGTTTGACACGGACTAGCGGTATCCTAGGGACATTGTTTTTCCTCTGGTATTGGGGGGTTGTCGATGGCAAACTGCATGATTCGCAGGCATCCGGCGCTCTTCGCTGCCGGCATCGCCGCAGGCGTTGGGGCGGCTGTCGTGTATGGCATGGCGCCTCGCACGGGCAACAAGACGGTCGACGAGCGCTGGAACGAGTTCGTGCGCTACCGCTATGCGCATCGCGGACTTCACGATGACTCCCTTGGCGCCCCCGAGAACTCGCTCGCGGCCTTTAGGCGCGCCCGCGAGTACGACTTTGGCGTGGAGCTGGACGTGCACCTCACGGCTGACGACCGCCTCGTGGTCATCCACGACTCAGACCTCAAGCGCATGACGGGCAAGGAGGGCATCGTCGAGGAGCTCACGCGCCCGCAGCTCGAGGAGTATCGCCTTAATGGGACCAACCAGGGCATTCCCACGCTTGCCGAGGTTCTGCGCATCTTCGAGTGGGACGGCAGGGGCACCATGCCCGCACCTCTCATCATCGAGATCAAGACCTACTGCGAGAATGCCGACCTTCTCACCAGCCGCGTCATGGAGTGCCTGGACACTTTCGACGTGCGCTACTGCATCGAGAGCTTCGACCCGGCGGTGCTGGTGTGGCTTCGCCGCAACCGCCCCGAGGTCATCCGCGGGCAGCTCTCGATGGACTTCCTCTCCAGCGATGTGGGCGCAAGCGCCAAGGCCCTTCCGCTGCCGCTTCGCGTTGGTGCCACGGCCCTTCTCGGCAACGTGGCCGCCAAGCCGGACTTCATTGCGTACAAGTTTGATGACCGGACCCAGCCTGCGGTGCGCCTGGTGTGCGGCCTTCTCGGCGGCAAGCTCGTCACGTGGACCATACGTAGCGAGCGAGACATGCTTGCCTCCGAGGCCGAGGGTGCGCCGGTGATCTTCGAGGGCTTTGTGCCCGCGCCGCAGTCCTGCGTCGCTGCGCACTGGGCAGGTGCCACGGCATAGCCGGAAGGCGGCTCTAACAGGCCTTCTCGCCGCCGCTGGCAGATCCGCTGTCCTTGTGGCCCTTTGCCCAGATCTTTACCTCGCGGTTGCGCATGTTCCACACCGTAGCCTCCATGCCCAGAGGGATGTAGTCGAGCTTCGTGAGGTCCTGGGGGAGGTATTCAACCAGGCCACGCTGGGGCGTGGGAGAGAAGTTCGCGGGTGCGGGCCCCGGCGTTGCCTCCAGCGCGAAGACCTTTGCGCCGTTTGCGGCGAGGCGCTCCTCGTAGCCGCTCGTGGGGTCGTCGGGGAAGTCAGCGCGGGCGTCCTCGCTGGTCCAGAGCACCTTGTAGCCGGCAGCGGCAAGCTCCTCGAGCGTGAAGAGGTAGAGGGGCCGACTGTCGGTCTTAAGGAGCAGCGTACCGTCCGGAGCGAGGATGCGACGGTATTCCATGAGGCAGGCTGCATCGGTGAGGCGAAGGCGCGCCTGGCGCTTGCGAGGGAACGGCGTGGGGAAGTTGAGGTAGATGCGCGAGAGCTCGCCCGGAGCAAAGGCCTCTGTTACGCGATGGCCGTCCCAGGCGAGAAAGACCACGTTCTCAAGGCCGCTCTTCACGGCGAGGCCGCCGGCGTACGCCATGCAGAGGGGCTCGCCGTCCATGCCGAGGAAGAGAACGTCTGGCTCTCGGCGCGCTGACTCCACTGTGAAGGCACCCTTGCCGCAGCCCAGGTCTAGGCGTACCTCGCGGAAGCGTCCGGGTTGCTCCGCCCCGCTTGCTGGGGCAGCGGTGCCACCCAGGGGGTAGCATGCCTCTGCCCATCGGCCCGCATAGTCCTGTGGGGCCGGCTCGATGTAGTCAGCATAGCGCTCGAGGCGCTCCTCGAGAACGAAGTGCTTGGGCGTGCGTGCGTGCATTGAGCCTCGACTATTCCCGCGCTTGGGGCGTGGCCGCGCTCGTGCTATCCGAAGCGGAGCCCGCGCTATCCGACAGGGCACCCGCACCCGTGCTTCTCCCGCCGCCAAGCATGAACGTGGTGGCGGCGTGCAGCATGTTGACCTCTGCCAGCTCCAGCTTGCCGTCGATGTAGGGCTTGTACATGGCGTCGATAGACCCCACGCCCATGGAGCAGCCACTGCACTGTTCGCAGGACCCGTCGCCGCAGAAGCTGAGCCCGCGGCGGACAATCTCCTCGCGCTCTTTTCGCGTGGTGTCCTTGATGAGGACGCTCTGTGTCATGACAGCCCTTTCCGTAGTCTCTTCCTCTGGAAGTATAGGCCGCAGGCGAGTACGGCGTGCCGCTCGAAGGCTTAATATAGACAGGTCGTGTAAGTTGTCCTCATTTGTCAAAGGAGCCAAGATGGCTGACGATGCAAAGCAGCACGCACTTGATGCACACAAGGAGTGGCACGGCAAGATCGAGGTCGTGAGCAGGGCAAAAATCAGCACGCCGGAGGAGCTTGCCGTAGCCTACACGCCGGGCGTCGCCGTTCCCTGCCTGGAGATCCAAAAGGACCCGAGCCTCTCGTACGAGTACACCCGTCGCTGGAACCTGGTTGCCGTGGTGACCGATGGCTCCGCGGTTCTCGGCCTGGGCAACATTGGCCCCGAGGCGGGCATGCCCGTCATGGAGGGCAAGTGCGCCCTCTTCAAGACCTTTGCCGACGTGGACGCCTTCCCCCTGTGCATCCGCTCCAACGACGTGGATGAGATCGTGCGCACCGTGCAGCTGCTCGCCGGCAGCTTTGGCGGCGTGAACCTCGAGGACATTTCCGCGCCGCGCTGCTTCGAGATCGAGCGTCGCCTCAAGGAGACCTGCGACATTCCCGTCTTCCATGACGATCAGCACGGCACTGCGGTTGTGACCTGCGCCGCGTTGATTAACGCGTGCCGCCTCACCGGCCGTGACCTTGGCGACGTCAAGGTGGTCTTCTCGGGCGCCGGCGCCGCAGGCATTTCCATCGCTCGCCTCATGAAGCGCATGGGCGTGAAGGATATCATCATCTGCGACCACACGGGTGCCATCTACGAGGGCCGTGACGGCCTGAACCCGGTGAAGCAGGAGGTCGCCACCTGGACCAACGCCGAGAAGGTCCAGGGCTCGCTCGCCGACGCCCTCAAGGGTGCGGACGTCTTTGTGGGCGTCTCCAAGCCCAATCTGGTCTCGCAGGACATGGTGCGCTCGATGGCCAAGGATCCCATCATCTTTTCCTGTGCAAACCCCGTGCCCGAGATCATGCCCGACGAGGCGTTGGCCGCCGGCGCTGCCGTGGCGGCAACGGGCCGCTCGGACTTCCCCAACCAGATCAACAACGTTCTGGCATTCCCCGGCATCTTCCGCGGTGCGCTTGACGTGCGCGCGAGCGACATCAACGACGACATGATGGAGGCCGCGGCCTACGCCATCGCCGGTCTGGTGGACGACGAGCACCGTGCGGCGGACTACATCATCCCGGGTGCCTTCGACAAGCGTGTTGCGCCCGCCGTTGCTGCAGCCGTGGCCGACGCTGCGCGCAAGAGCGGGGTTGCGAGGATTTAGCTTCGGGCGTTCGACCGAACATATTTAAGAGGGCGGGCCTTTGGTCCGTCCTCTTTTTGTGACGAAGCTGTACGTTATTCTGGCGGTGGTGTCCCTTTTTGGGCTGTCGTTTTCGTTCTCCTAAACAGCTGCGTATGATTCCCTTCGAAAATGTGGGAGACTCGCACGTTTTTCCAACGAATAATGTGGGAGTAGTCCACATTATTCCAATGAAAATTGTGTGAGTTGTGTATCATGGGCCGTACAAGCGATGGATTGGGGCAGCCTGATGCAGAGAACTCTCATGAACGATCTTCTTGCGTGGAAGATCCGCGAGAACCGTAAGCCCCTGGTTCTAAAGGGAGCTCGCCAGACCGGCAAAACCTGGCTCATTGATGAATTTGGCCATTCTCAGTTCAGGGATGTTGTGCGCATCGATTTTATGCAGGATGAGGGCGCACGCACCATCTTCGATGGCGACTTGAATCCGCGTCGCATTGTTCGAGATGTAGAGCTTAGAGCTGGACGCCCAATTAATCCCTCAACGACCCTTCTCGCCTTTGACGAGATTCAAGAAGCACCTCGTGCCTTGACGTCGCTCAAGTACTTCTGCGAGCAGGCACGTGAGTATCACGTGATTGCTGCGGGGTCATACATGGGATTGGCACTCAGAAGAGCTGGTGAGTCGTATCCCGTTGGCAAGGTCGACGAGCTCACGCTGCGGCCGCTTTCTTTCGAAGAGTTTCTCAGGGCATCGAATGGAGATCCAATCGCAGACGCGCTTGAGGCGCAGGACCTTAGAGCACTTGAGAACCTGCATGATGTGCTTACCGCTCGCTTGAGGGATTACCTGGCTGTTGGAGGTATGCCCGAGGTCGCCCAGGCGTTTGTGCAGAGTGGGGATTACAACGAGTGTCGACGGCTACAGCGGCAGATTATCGACGGATATGAGGCGGACTTCTCAAAACATGCTCCGGCACGCATTCTCGAGAGGATGCGCCTGGTCTGGAAGTCGCTACCTGGTCAGCTCGCGCGCGAGAACAAGCGCTTCGTATACGGAGCGGTACGGCCCGGAGCGCGCGCACGCGACTTTGAGGAGTGCATCCAGTGGCTGGTTGACTACGGAGTAGCGAGCAAGGTTCCCCGTGTCGACGCGCTGAGGTATCCCCTTGTGGGCTATGAGGATGTGTCAAGCTTCAAGCTCTTCTGCGTGGATGTGGGGCTGCTGGGCGCTTTGGCAGGGCTTGATCAGAAAGTCGTCCTCGATGGATCAAGGCTCTTCACAGAGTTCAAGGGTGCGCTTACAGAGCAATACGTGGACCAGCAGCTGCTGGCACATGGGCACGCGCCCGTATACTGGTCATCGTCGACGGGCACTGCCGAGACAGACTTCGCCATCGAGAAAGACGGCGCTCTGCTCCCCATAGAGGTGAAGGCAGCCGAAAATCTCAAGTCGAAGAGCCTCAAGGTGGCATGTGAGAAGTTCAGTCTGTCTCGCGCCGTGCGCACGTCCCTCTCGCCGTATCGCGATGAGGGGTGGCTTGTGAATATCCCCCTTTGGGCTATTGGACAGATTGACGGATTGGCGTAAGGGTTTGCACGGCGCCTACCCCATGCTTGCCATTACGCCTGCAAACAGTGGCGTTAGGGTCATGTTGTCAATGATGAAGTAAACGAAGGGTCGGTCTAGGATGACCTCCCGGACCTCGGGCTCGTCTGGCGTTGCCGTTGAGCCAGCCATACCTATCGCTGTGACCGCTGCCGCTTTTGTGCCTGTCTCGTTTACGTCAATGAAGGTTTTTTGGAGCACGGTGCTTATAGCAAGGTTGCCGTCCTTGAGGGTAGCCATGCGCGAGAAGTCGGCGAGCTTTGGGTCGAAGGCATCGCGCACGCCCATGGCTACCAGCTGGTCGTTGAGCGTGGTCTGATAATCAAGCGAGAACTTGGGGAGTCCGGCGGATACCTCAATGTTGGAGTTTGGGTTCGCAATTACGTCATGCAGGGATGTGCCGTCCAGCGATTCCACCAGGTTTGCGAGCTGCACGCCCTGCTTGGGGAGCAGCGCGACAAAGGCAAAGTTGTAGTTCTTATAGGGCTTCAGGAAGCCCTCTGCAAGGTTGTTCTCGAGGTAGGTCGTCTCGTGCGAGTGCATCATGCGGACGCTCTGCTCGTCTCCTTCCTCGGTCGTAAAGGTGTCGCCCTGGACGTCTCCTTCCTCATACGGTTCTTGCCAAGCATCGTCAAAGGCCAGGGCGTTAATGAGAAAGAGCTGCTCATCTGCGGTGATGCGATCCACAAGCTGGTCAATCATGCCATCAGTCTTGGAGCTGACCCAGGAATTGATATCGTCGGCGGTAGTGGAGTCGAACGGTGCCGAGAATGCCTGCGCATCAAGGGTGCCTTTGCAGGTGGCGAGGTAATCATCCGAGACGCTGAGGTCATCTGACGACCTCAGCCAAATGGAGTTAGCGCACTTGAGGGCAAGGGCGTCGCCCTTCTGCTGCGTGTCGTAGAGGTCCTCGCCAGAGATGCGACGGGCGTAAGCATCCAGGTAGGTCGCAAGCGAGTCGATATCCATGCCCGTTGCGGTCTCTAGCTGGGAGAGCGTATCGCCTGCGGCACCAGTTTCCGCGAGGGCTAGGGCAAAGAGTGCCGAGAGGGGAGAGATAAGCGCCTTTGTCTGCTGGCCTGTGGGATAGGCACCCTGAAGTAGACGAGAAGTGAAGTCAAACAGCGCATGAGTTGTCGTTTGGTCTGTGAGGGCGTTAGCGATGGGCTCTTGCGTGAGCGCAGCGTCCTCGACGTCTGCAGTGAGCTCCGTAGCGGAGATGGTCGGTGCGTTATCCTGCGTATTATTGCTGCTGCAGCCCATAAGCGCCGTGCCAAGCGAGAGCGCTGCAGGCATACCGAGGAGCGCAAGGGCAGTGCGTCGTCCAACGAGGCGTTCCATGGGAACCTCCTTCGCGTTGCGTAACGCAACTATAGTTGGGAGAGCCCCTGAAATCGATTGTGAGCCGGCGAACGAGCGATTTTGCACGCATATCGGAGTTACCAGCTAGTGAGCTAGCGCTTGTGAGTACTGGTACGGTGTTGGTAGAACCGTGCGGATCAAAGCTACGGTGCAGTGGGCGGGGCCTATTTCTGCTCGAGCTCAGTTAAAACGAACAGGTTGGGTGGCTGACTGTAGATGTATTGAAGGCGCTCTTGTGCAGCGGCATAGTCATCCGTATGGTCTGGGCCATCACGATAGCAATTGATGGCTGCCGTGGGCTCGACCTGAGAATCCAGCCATTCGTCCAAAATGCTGTCAAAATCCTCGCGTAGCGAAATGGAATACGCGTGACTCTGCACGCCGCCCCCTTGGAGGTGTGCTGTCATGGTGAGAGTGGTCGACGCCAACAAATCTGCGCTTCGCTTTTCGAGGAGCCTATGCAGCGCGATGTAGGCTTCGGCTTGTTGAACAGCTTCTTCCCAGGTTGGTTCAGAAAGGCCTATTTCGGACATTTGCTGAGAAAGCGCCTCTGCCGCATCGAGAGCGTCGTCCGTGGGGAACTCTGCATACAGAGTTCTGTTAAATGCCCGCTCATCTGCTGCCTGGCCATCGTAAGTCACTACGTAGCTTGTGGCGGTGCCGTTATTCTCTGGAAGAGACTCATTCTCGCCTGTCTCCCCGTTATACAGCGCATCGAACCTTACGATAGCTTGCCCTGTCGCATTTTGACCTCCCACACGACTTGCATTTGGCCCAGAGAGTGAATATTCAATTGACTCGATCCCATCCCCCATGCAGGTAAGGTCGATATCTCTCGAGGCATACCACGTTCCGGTATCTGTGGTGCCCGAGGAGCCAAGGGTGCTAATGAATCTCGTGGTAAGCACGCTTCCGTCCTCCTGGGGCATGCCCTCGGCGTATGCACGCAGCACAAAAGGATTACTCGGACTCTCTGTAAGAGAGAGTCCTGGTCGTTCTGCTGATTTCTGCCGAGAATCGCCAAACCCAATAGAGAAGCGGCAACACTTGCTGACACGGCGCCACCCCACAGGAGATTCCGTCTTGTGACGGAGCGACCAGTTCCGGTCCGAACGATTGCGTCGTCATCCATTTGCCGAGCCTTGCGTTCAACCCCTTCTCGCACCTTATTGGAAAGCCGTACCTCCTTGGCCAGTGCTTTTAGCTCCCTCTCTAGCTGCTCGTCACTCATAATTACCCTCCATTCCCATGGATTCGAGATACCTCTTCATCTGCGATCTTGCTCTGTGGAGTCGCGTGCGCACAGTGGCAGGCGGACAGCCCACTATCGTGGCGATTATCTCGGTTGGGTATTCCTCAACGTAGTGAAGAAGAGCGACCACCCGCAGCTTCTCGGGTAGGGATTTGAGTGCCGCCCAGACGGGATTCTGCTCAAGGGCACTTACCGCTGCTTCCGCAGGATCGAGATCTGTAGAAGGGATTGCAGCGATCATCTCATCAGATGGGGCAATACGCTTGTGCCAAGGAGACCTATACAGCTCACGGCATCGATTGATGGTTACGCGCAATAGCCAGGCGTGGAGGTGCTCTTCATCGGCAAACTCCGTTTCGCTCGTAAGAAGGCGCAGGAATACGTCTTGAGAGACATCTTGGGCATCAATTTGAGAACGAGTCTGGCTTAGGGCAACAAGATAGACGGCGTCTCCATGGAGATCCATTGCATGACGCATGAAGTTATCGCTTCTGCAGCCCGAGGTGTGATGCTTGCTACCTCGCATGTACAACCTTCGTCTCGTGGCTGTTTACTTTCTACACGCTTCAATAGAGTCGGATGTTCCCTATAAAAGAGAAAAATCGGTCAGCGCGTGTGATGGCTCTGCATTGGCATTCTTTGCATCGCATCCGAGCCTTTCTCGTGGAGTATCCAGCGCTCTTGCGCAAGACGGATGGCCCAAATTACGTGCAAAAGCTGACATATGTGGGTTACTTTCTTGTGCAAAGAGGCCGAGCTATAGCGCTGGATGCTCTGGAGCGGCATATCGAGGGTACGTGGTGAGTGCTCCGCTATCGTTTGCCCTGTTGGAGTTAAGGCCATACGGAGGAAGCTCACGCAAGTATGGGCAACCATGCCCCTCTTGTGGCTCCCGACTTACACAGAAGTCCACTTCTGAACGTAAACCGGGGCTATCTGCTAGCGCGGTTGGCCTCGGAGCTGCCTCCGGTCTTCGTGCCAATGCGGTTCACCACAACGATGCCGGCGCTTACCAGCACCAGCGCGCAGATGGACCGCACGGAGTCCACCAGCTGGTACTCGCCGAGAAGCACCGCAGAAAGCACGAAGCCAAACACGGGGTTCATGAACCCATAGACCGAGATGCGCGAGACGGAGTTCACGGTAAGCAGCAGCGACCACACGCTATACGCCGCAGCCGAGATGAACGCCATGTATGCGAGGAGGAGCAGTGCGCTCGGCCCGGTTGGCGAAAGAGCCCCACCGCCAGTCACGCCCATCGTTATGAGCCCGAGCCCCCCCGCCACAAACTGCCATCCACTGAGCAGCACCGGCTCGTGCCGTTTGGAGAGCCGCTGGATGAGGCACGATGAGGTCGCCGAGCAAAGCGCGCTGAGAAGTATCATCCCCTCGCCCTCGGGCGAGAAGGAAAACGAGAAGTTGCCCAGGCTGCCACCAAGGTTGATGAGGACCACGCCAGCGAACCCCAGCAGGCAGCCCACAACCTTCCTGCTGGTAAGCCGCTCCTGGCGAAACGCCAGCGCCGAAAGCAGAATGGCAAAGAAGTTGGCGCTTGCCTCGATGACCGAGCTCGTTGTTCCCGCGGCGTGCGCGAGTCCCAGGTAGAAGAAGGCGTACTGGCCAAAGGTCTGAAAGAGCGCCAGCAGGCAGATGGCGCCAGCGTCGGTGCGCTTGGGCACGAGCGGACGCCTCCGTTCAATGCTCACAAAGACGATGACCATTGCTCCCGCGAGAAGGAAGCGCGTCCCCGCGAAGAGCATCTGGGACGCGGTGTCAGTGCCTGCGATGTCAAACAGCGCGTAGCCAATCTTGATGCAAGGAAACGCCGACCCCCAGAGAAGGCAGCAGAACGCAGCTGCAAGCAGAGCTCCCCACGTGCTTGTAAGGAAGCGCTCCTGTCGCTCTCCCATGTGGAACTCTGCGCTGTCTTCTCGTGTCATGCTGCTCCTCTCGTATAGCCGGCGAACCAGTATACGCGGGACGGCTGCCGTTCGCAGGCAGTTACAAGACATCGTGCGGCGCAAGGCACTGCGGGGCAAATTCCGGACATTCTGGAGCCGAGAAGCCCTAGAAAACGTCCAGATTTAGCCCCACAGCATCCGGAAACTCCGCCAGGCACTTCAGCAGGTAAGGAAGCGACCCCCGGAGGGGCCGCAGTTGGCCTTCCCCCGAGGGTCGTGTTCTTGATGTTCTTCGACCATCGGGGGAAGGCCAACTGCGGCTACCCCCCTCTGACTGCGCTTACGCGAAGTAGCTCACTCCGCCCTCGAACAGCGGCTGGTACGCGTTGCCGGGCACATTCTTGTAGAGGCCCGCACCGCTGCGCTCGGTGTGGCCCATCTTGCCCAGGACGCGGCCATCGGGCGAGGTGATGCCTTCAACCGCCATGAAGGACCCGTTGGGGTTGGAGCGCAGGTTCATGGACGGCAGACGGTCGGCGTTCACGTACTGCGTGGCAATCTGTCCCGCAACCTCAAGGCGCTCCAGCTCGTCGGCAGTGCAGACGAAACGTCCCTCTCCGTGGCTAATCGCAATGTTGTGCACGTCTCCCACCTTGCACTTGGAGAGCCACGGCGAGATGGTCGAGGCCACGCGCGTGCGCACGAGGCGGCTCTGGTGGCGTCCGATGGGGTTGAAGGTGAGGGTGGGGGAGTCCTCGCGGGCGTCGATGATGTCGCCGTAGGGAACGAGCCCCAGCTTGATGAGGGCCTGGAAGCCGTTGCAAACGCCCAGCATGAGGCCATCACGCGCCTGGAGCAGGTCGCGCACCGCCTCGGTGACAGTGGGGTTGCGGAAGAAGGCCACGATGAACTTGGCCGAGCCGTCCGGCTCGTCGCCGCCGGAGAATCCTCCGGGGAGAAAGACGATCTGGCTCTCGCGGATTGCGCGCACCATGGCATCCACGCTCTCGGAGACCGCCTGCGGCGTGAGGTTGTTCACAATGACCGTCTTGGCTATGCCGCCCACGCGCTCGAACGCGCGTGCGGAATCGTACTCGCAGTTGGTGCCGGGAAAGACCGGAATTACCACGCGCGGCTTGGCGAAGCTTGCGCCGGCCGTGTGGCGCGTAGGCGTAACGCCTGCTTTCTCGGCGTCAAACGAGAGGGGCGTACATGCTGGGCCCTCGGCCTTGCCGAGGTACGGATAGACGCTAGAAAGCGCGCTTTCCCAGGACTTCTGCAGGTCGTTCAGGATGGACATGCGCTCGCTGCAGGCATAGAGCGCGTACTCGGCCAGCGTCTCGCCAAACGACGCCACAGTGACGCCCGCCGGGGCGTCCGGCAGGTTGGCATCCTGCACAAGCTCAATCACAAAGCTGCCGTACGCGGGATTGAGCAGAGCCTCCTCGGTGAACTCCGGGCGTACGCGCAGGCCGATGAAGTTGCCTACGCACATCTTGAAGACGGCCTCGGCCATGCAGCCGTAGCCCGGAGTGCTCACGGCGCACGCAGCACCGGAGCCAATGAGCCTCTCGACGTAGTCAAACGTGGCGAGAAGCGACGCCGCCTTGGGCGTGATGCCGTCATCGGCGTACCCGGGCACAACGACAATGACCTGGTCGCCTGCGTGCTTGAACTCCGGCGAGGTCACACGGCCCACTTTGCCCAAGCCGGTCGCAAACGAGACCAGCGTGGGCGGCACGTCGAGGTCCTCGAACGAGCCGGACATCGAGTCCTTGCCGCCAATGGAGCCAATGCCCAGGTCAAGCTGGGCCATGAGCGCGCCGAGAAGTGCGGCTGTGGGTCTGCCCCAGCGCTTGGGGTCGTCGCGGAGCTTCTCGAAGTACTCCTGGAACGTGAGGTAGAAGTTCCTGTGCTCGAAGCCCATGGCCACGAGCTTGGAGACCGACTCAACAACTGCCAGGTAGGCACCGGTGTACTCATCCTCGCTCATGAGGTAGGGGTTGTAGCCCCACGCCATGCCCGAGCACGTGGTGGTCTCGCCGTCAACGGGAAGCTTGGCTGCCATGCCAAGCGCGGGCGTGAGCTGCGTTGTGCCGCCAAACGGCATGAGCACGGTGGCGGCTCCGATGGTGGAGTCGAATCGCTCGGAGAGGCCCTTGTTGGATGCCACGTTGAGGTCACTCACCAGCGAGACCATCTTGTCCTTGAACGTCTCGCCGCTCCATTCGTGGCGGTACTCGTGGGATTCGCACACCCGCACCGAGGTGGACTTGGGTGCACCGTTCGACGAGAGGAACTCGCGGCTCACGTCCACGATGGTCTTTCCGCGCCACGACATGCGCAGACGGGGCTCCTCGGTGACCTCGGCGACAACCGTGGCCTCGAGGTTCTCCTCGCGCGCATAGCCCAGGAACTCGTCCACGTCTTCGGGCGCAAGCGCCACGGCCATGCGCTCCTGCGACTCGGAGATGGCAAGCTCGGTGCCATCAAGCCCGTCGTACTTCTTGGGCACGCGGTCGAGGTCGATGAGCAGGCCGTCGGCCAGCTCGCCAATGGCAACCGACACGCCGCCGGCGCCAAAGTCGTTGCAGCGCTTGATGAGGCGGCATGCGTCACCACGGCGGAAGAGGCGCTGCAGCTTGCGCTCGGTGGGGGCGTTGCCCTTCTGGACCTCGGCGCCGTCCTTCTCGAGAGACTCTACGTTGTGCGCCTTGGAGCTGCCCGTGGCGCCACCGATGCCGTCGCGGCCGGTACGACCGCCGAGAAGCACGATCTTGTCGCCTGGCGCGGGGCACTCGCGACGCACGTGGCTTGCGGGAGTGGCACCCACCACGGCGCCTATCTCCATGCGCTTGGCCATGTAGCCGGGGTGGTAGAGCTCGGAGACCTGTCCGGTGGCAAGGCCAATCTGGTTGCCATAGGAGGAGTAGCCCGCCGCCGCCGTGCGGCAGATCTTGCGCTGCGGGAGCTTGCCGGGAAGCGTGCTTGAGACCGGTGCGGTGGGATCTGCCGCGCCGGTCACGCGCATGGCCTGGTACACATAGCTGCGCCCGGAGAGCGGGTCGCGGATGGCGCCGCCAATGCAGGTCGCTGCACCACCAAAGGGCTCGATCTCGGTGGGGTGGTTGTGCGTCTCGTTCTTGAAGAGGTAGAGCCAGTCCTCTTCGCGGCCGTTCACGTCGACCCTAGCCTTCACGGTGCAGGCGTTTATCTCCTCAGACTCGTCAAGACCGGTGAGCTGGCCTGTGTGCTTCAGCCACTTGGCGCCAATGGTGCCCATGTCCATGAGGCAGACGGACTTGTCGTCTCGCCCAAGCCGGTGGCGAATGTCCATGTAGCGGCGGAACGCTGCCGCCACCTGGGGGTTGTCAAACTGGATATCGGTGAGGGCGGTGCCAAAGGTGGTGTGGCGGCAGTGGTCGGACCAGTAGGTGTCGATCATGCGAATCTCGGTGATGGTGGGCGCGCGCCCCTCGCGGGCAAAGTAGCCCTGGCAGAACTTGGCGTCGGCGACGTCCATGGCAAGGCCGCGGTCGCTCACGAAGTTCTCGATGCCCTTCTCGTCCAGGTCGAGAAAACCGTCCAGGACCTCGACGTCCGCCGGCTCCGGATAGGCGGTGGCGAGCGTCTCGCGTGCGGTGAGCGACGCCTCGCGCGCCTCGACCGGGTTGATCACGTAGTGCTTGATGGCCTCGAGGTCGTCGTCGGCGAGCGTGCCTTCTAGCACGTATACCTTGGCGCTTCTCACCGTGGGGCGCTTATCCTGCGAGACGAGCTGGATGCACTCGGCGGCCGACGCGTCGCGCATGTCAAACTGGCCCGGCAGAGACTCCACCGCAAAGACCTGCGCGCCCTCGGCAACCTCGGGCATCTCGCGCGTGGCACGGTCCGTCTGCGGCTCGGAGAAGACCACCGGTATGCACTGCTCGAAGAGCTCCTCTGAGATGCCCTCGACGTCGTAGCGGTTGATGACGCGCAGGCCGGTGAGCGACGAGATGCCCAGCATGTGCCTAAGCTCATGGCTGAGCGCCCGCGCCTCCCCGTCGAATCCGTCCCTTTTCTCCACGTAGATGCGCGAGACCATCGAGGCCACCTTTCCCATTGGGTGTGGGCTGATTGCGCCGCGGACGCGACGCCGGAGGAACGCTCACCATTCTACGGCAGAGCCGGCTGCGGCGCAGGAAGCCGCGACGCCCGCAACACATTCGTTGCCGATTGTGTGACGCGCCCCAGGTCGCAACAGATTCGGCCGCGAATGTGTGACGTTTGGATACACATTCGCAGCCGATTTGCTCGACTCGGGCACTCGTCCAGGGTGCATGAGGTTCCCGTGAGGAAGCCCCTACGCGTCCTCGTCGATCTTCTGGAGCGTCGCCATGATGGGCGGGATGATCTGCTTCTTGCGGCTCACGACGCCCTTGAGCAGCGCCATGCCGTCCTTGGGCTTGACGTCGAAGGCCTGCGCAACCACGTCCTCCGCGCCGTTGCCAAAGATCATGAGGTCGGTGCTCTGCGACTTTACGTCGGTGAACATGTAGAAGATCATCGGCAGCTCTTCGGCCTTGGCGGCCTCGGCCATGAACGGGCGCACGAGGTTCTCGGCGGCCACGCGGCTGTTCTTGGTCATGTAGCTGCCCTGGCCAACGCCAAACTTGGCATTGCCGCGGCTGAAGACCTTGAAGTCCTGGTGGAAGACCTCCTCGGCGGTACGGCCCGTGAGGTCCGCGCCGGCCTCGAACATAGAGTCGGCGTACGCCTCGATGTCCTCGCCGCAGATCTTGGCCAGCTCCTCTGCTGCGTGACGGTCCCTTGCGGTGCAGGTGGGGGAGCGGAACATCAGCGTGTCGGAGAGGATGGCCGAGAGCATGAGGCCTGCGATCTTGGGTGGGATCTCCACGCCGGCCTCGGTGTAGGCGCTGTAGATGATCGTGCAGGTGCAGCCCACGGGTTCGGCGCGGTAGTAGACGGGCGCGTTTGTCTCGATGGTGCCAATGCGGTGGTGGTCGAGGATCTCCATGATCTCGGCCTGGTCAAGGCCGTCGACAGCCTGCGAGCGCTCGGAGTGGTCGACGAGAATGACGTGCTTGCGCTTGATGTTGATGAGGTTGGGCGAACTCACCAGGCCATAGTAGGAGCCGTCCTCGTCGATGACGGGGAAGAAGCGGTGACGCGACTTTGCCATGACCTTGCGGGCGTCATCCACCGTGGTGTTGACCGAGAACTGCAGGATTCCCTTGCGAAGCATCTTGGCACGCACAGGCATGGACATGCCGATGAGGCGTGCGGCGGCGAAGGTGTCGTACGGCGTGGTGATGATGGTGCAGCCATGGTGCTCGGCCGAGGAGATGACGCGCTTGGACACGTTGGCGCTGCAGCAGATCACAAGGCAGCCGGCGTCGCACTCGACGGCAAACTGCTGCGTCTCGTAGCGGTTGGTGACCAGCACGATGTCGCCTGCCTTGATGGTGTCCTCCATCATCTCGGGCGTGGTGCCCACGCGCACGTGACCCTGGGTCATGCGGCCGTTTGGGTCTCCCAGCAGAAGCGTTCCGTTGAGGGTCTCGATGATGTTCCTGTAGGAGGTCTGGGCCTCGGAGAGCATGGCGGCATCGAAGATGTCCATGTTCGCGTTGGCGATGTCCTTCACGGCGATAAGGCCGGTGAGGTGCTTGTCCTCATCGGTGACGCAGAGCGTATCAACCTTGGTGTCCTGCATCATGTTCCAGGCGGCAAAGAGGCTCATCTCGGCATCGATGCCGGGCTGCTTCTGCACCACGATGTCTTTGATCTGCGGGGTCACCGACGTGATGAGCGGCGGCTCCTCGAACCCAAAGTGCTTGAGCACGAAGGCCGTCTCGCGGTTGAGGGCGCCCGCGCGCCTGGCCTCGTAGATGGGCTCGTCGATCTGGTTCTTGAGGTATGCGTAGGAAATGGCGGCACAGATGCTGTCCGTATCTGGATGCAGGTGGCCGATGACGTTGATCTTGCGGATTGCCTCAGGCATGTATCCCCCTATGTTCTCCGTGCACCATGCCGGCCGCTGGGTTGGCCGAGGTCGTACTGGTGTATCCCATCCAACCTGATTGTGCCACCGCTGGTGACAGAAAAGATGCACACATGGGTGAAACCGCTGGTTTTGGGCACGCAACGGCATCCGATTGTGCATAAACGTTGAAGGGCCGCGCCTTGCGCGGTGATTGGTGCCGATGCTGAGGCTGACTGCCGTCGAACCGCATCCGTCCTAGGGCTCACCGTAGGCATTGAGAAGTATCCTTGTGAGACTGCCTGAGACAGCTAGACAAAATAGGTTCTCGGGGAGTTTGATTCATGGCTGTTTACGAAGGGCGATTATCTCAAACATCGTTGAGAGGAGTGCAATGTCACGACTGGAAATCACCGTAGATGCTGAGTTCAACAATAAAGCTGCGCTGCTTCTCAACGATATTTGGGATGACGTTTGCCTCCATCCTGAAAGACATAGCGGCTGTAAAATAAAAAGTGCTGTCGACTATGTGCTCTTGGAAACACATA
Organism: Olsenella sp.; assembly: GCA_022648325.1. GTDB lineage: Bacteria > Actinomycetota > Coriobacteriia > Coriobacteriales > Atopobiaceae > Tractidigestivibacter. Next base: position 189,007 of record JALCMG010000001.1, on the reverse strand, counting down.
CCAAGACCTGGCCATATATCCTCATGACTCAATTGCTGGGGAAAGCCACCGACGAGCGGATTAACATTCTTGCCATGCATAAGAACAGCACTCTCAATGGCGCTTGGGATGCAAGGAGTCTCTGCGAGCATGTCATATCGTGAGACGGATGCTTTGAGCCCGATGTACTTTGCGGGATTCTCGGAGGAGTTAAGCAGCCGTATAACAATAGTCCTGCACAGAAATCAGTACTTCCTGTACGTGTGTAAGCAGCGCTTGGAGGAGGTCAGATCTGAGAACGCTGTCGAGGAGGTTGCTGTTCAGGGTAACGTGAACCTCTCGGCATTCCGAAGGTTCTTGTGTGGCGTAGCCCAAAGAGGCCGCGATGGTGAAGGGCTTAACGTAGCGGTAGCAGTTCTCTTGTCGCTACTTTATAGGGAAGAGGACGGTTTTTCGGTGAACCTATACCCGAGTAACGTTTCACGTCGTGGCGGACAGTATCAGGGGGACCTAGAGCTTTATCAGGGTGATAAGAGGCTGGCAGCACTCGAGTTGAAAGACAAGCCATTCTCGGCAGCTGAAGTCCTTGGCACTGCGAAGGACGCTTGGGACGCGGGTTTTCCTCGGTTCCTATTCGTTTTTGGTTATGGCGCGGGCGCTGTGGGATATGAGACTTTCTCGTCCACAGATTATGAAGAGCAGGAGCGTGCCGGGGTCTTTGGAGGCTGTGTTGGCTTCGAGTCCATGGTTGACTCGTTACTGTTGGTTATCGGCATGGTTGATCTAGATGACGTGAGGCAGCATACAATCCAGATCCTCTCGGATGCCAAGATAAAGGCGCGTACCAGCACATCAACAAGAGAAGAACTCAGAGCGCTGATTGCTAGTGCAAGGAAGTAGCTGGGATGCGACCGCCCCTGCCACAAGTTCTGCCAACTGGCAGGGGACCGCGTTTCCAATTTGACGGTATTGCTTTGCGACTCTACTGCAGAAATGGTAGTCATTGGGGAACGTCTGCAATGCGGCAGCTTCGCGGACGGTGAGTCTTCGATAATCGTCGGGAATGCGAGCTGTCTCTGGAGCTATGGTTCCAGAGCAAAGGGCCGCGTGATACGCGACAAGCCAATCCTCAGCAGATGGATTCTCGAGGAGTTTCTGATTGACAATGGGGGTGTGGTTGCCTCCCATTTCCGCTGGAAGAGTTTTTGCGACTGCATTGAGATTCATTGGTCTTCCTCGGCCGTTAAAGAGAAGGGATCCCGAGTACGGACTTCTTCTGATTATTGGGTTCTTCGCTAGATGAATTGCAGCGGTGCAGGTAACAGGGTTGCCATCAGAACCGTACGCCGGTAGGGAGGAGAGAACCTCTCCGGCTGTTTGAGGTACCTGTCTGCATCTAGACAGTTTGTCTTTGATAAGCTCCTCAACCATCGAGGATGACATCCCAGCCGCACCAATGAAGAACATTCGCTCTCGTGCTTGGGGAACTCCATAGTCAGCAGCGTTAAGCAGGAGAAGGCAGCATCCATAGCCAAACTCTCTTGCCTGTTCAAAAAGTCTCTCTCGTACAGGCTGCCATTTTGACAGCTTGGCAAGGGCCCTTACGTTCTCCATGACAAACACGCGTGGCTTGATACTCTCCACTACGTTCATGAAAGTGAACACAAGCTCGCTTCTGGCATCAGAGGGGTTCATTTTCCCTGCAACCGAGAACCCCTGGCAGGGGGGTCCCCCGAAGACAAGGTCGGTACCACGGAACTTGCCCATCTTGGGGAGGAAATCATGAATATCGCCAACGTGCATCACGTCAGGATTGAGTTAAGCGGTGTTTGAGCAGTAGGTGGCTGCTGCATCTGAGTCCATTTCATTCGAGAAAAGCACGCGAAAGCCAGCCTTAGTGAACCCAAGGTCCATACCGCCCGCGCCCGAAAAAAGGGAGACGGCAGTCGGCTGCTGGTTTTCGGAAGAGCGCATAAGCCTCCCTCGCTTGATAGACTTCAATTAGTATACAGGCCGCATCAGACAGATATTGTCTATCCCAAGATGCACTCATGTTATAAAGGTACTCTTCACTTTGTTGACGGGACGCTCCCTGAGAAAGGAGCAGCAATGGCAGAGTTCGTGTACCAGATGTACAAGGCCCGCAAGGTCGTGGGCGAGAAGGTCATCCTCGACGACGTCACCGTGGGCGTCTATCCTGGCGCCAAAATCGGCGTGGTAGGTCCCAACGGCATGGGCAAGTCCACGCTCCTCAAGGTCATGGCCGGCCTCGAGGACGTCTCCAACGGCGAGGCGCGCCTCACGCCCGGCTACTCGGTGGGCCTTCTCCAGCAGGAACCTCCCCTCGACGAGGACAAGACCGTGCGCGAGAACATCGAGATGGCCTTCTCGGACGTTATCGCCAAGGTCAACCGCTTCAACCAGATCGGCGAGGAGATGGCGAACCCCGATGCAGACTATGATGCGCTCATGGCCGAGATGGGCCGCCTCCAGGACGAGATAGACGCAGCCAACGGCTGGGACCTGGACTCCCAGCTCTCGCAGGCGATGGACGCCCTCCAGTGCCCAGACCCGGACGCCCCGGTGACCCAGCTCTCCGGCGGCGAGCGACGCCGCGTGGCCCTGTGCCGCCTGCTCCTCGATGCCCCTGACCTGCTCCTTCTCGACGAGCCCACCAACCACCTAGATGCCGAGAGCGTCCTCTGGCTCGAGCAGTTCCTGCACAACTATCCCGGCGCCGTCATGGCCGTCACGCACGACCGCTACTTCCTGAACGACGTTGCCGGCTGGATCTGCGAGGTGGACCGCGGCCAGCTCTACCCCTACGAGGGCAACTACTCCACGTACCTGGAGAAGAAGGCCGCCCGCCTGGAGGCGGAGGGCCGCGAGAACGCCAAGCGCGCCAAGAAGATGCGCTCCGAGCTGGAGTGGGTGCGCCAGAGCCCCAAGGCGCGCCAGGCCAAGAACCGTGCGCGCCTTGAGCGCTACGAGCAGATGGAGGCCGAGGCCAGGGCAACCAAGAAGCTCGACTTCTCCGAGATCCAGATTCCCGTTGGCCCGCGCCTGGGTGCCAAGGTGCTCACGGTCGAGCACCTCACCAAGGCGTTTGGCGACCGCGTCCTTATCGACGACCTCTCCTTCGACCTGCCCCGCAACGGCATCGTGGGCGTGATTGGCCCCAACGGCGTGGGCAAGACCACGCTCTTCAAGATGATCGTTGGCCAGGAGCAGCCAACCTCGGGCACGCTGGAGCTTGGCGAGACGGTAAAGCTTTCCTACGTGGACCAGATGCGCGCCGGCATCGACCCCAAGAGGAACGTCTGGGAGGTTGTCTCGGACGGCAACGACTACATCACCGTGGGAGACACCAAGATCCCGAGCCGCGCCTACGTGGCGACCTTTGGCTTCAAGGGCACGGACCAGCAGAAACCCGCGGGTGTGCTCTCTGGCGGCGAGAGGAACCGCCTGAACCTGGCCCTCACCCTTCGCCAGGGTGGAAACCTCCTGCTTCTGGACGAGCCCACCAACGACCTTGATACCGAGACGAGCGAGGGCCTTGAGGACGCGCTTGAGCGCTTCCCTGGCTGCTCGGTGGTCACGAGCCATGACCGCTGGTTCCTCGACCGCGTAGCCACGCACATCCTAGCCTGGGAGGGTACGGACGAGAATCCCGGCTGCTGGCATTGGTTCGAGGGCAACTTCGAGGCCTATCAGGCCGACCGTGAGCGTCGTCTTGGCCCGGAGGCATCAAAGCCCCACCGCCTTCACCGCAAGCTCACCCGCGACTGAGACAAAGGGACAGTCCCTTTGTCTCATCTCAACCGGTCGGCGAGCGGGTGGCCTTGTGGTCGCCCGCTTGCTTTCTTGTGACGTATCATTTCCCCTTGGTGAGTAGTCGCACAGTACTTGTCCGTCCATCAAGGAGGAAGCAATGCCAATTGAGAAGCTATTTCAGACGCGTAAGGTCGTCATTATCGGCGCCGGGCGCGTTGGCAGCCACGTTGCGCTGTGCCTCATGTTTCGCCACCTCGTGAACGAGATCGTGTTTCTCGACGTCAACCGTGAGGCGGCGGAGGCGCAGGTCATGGACCTCGAGGACCTTGCCTCGGGCATGGGAGACTCGTTCACCATCCACGTTGGCGACTACGCCGACTGCGCGGATGCCCACTTCATCGTCCTCACTGCCGGCCGCAGCCGCAGGCCCGGCGAGACCCGCCTCGACATGCTCGGTGGCACCATGAAGGTGCTCGAGGGCATCGTGGGGCCCGTGCGCGACTCCGGTTTCAACGGCATCGTGCTGAGCGTCTCCAACCCCGCCGACATCGTGACCGAGTACCTCTACCGCAACCTCGGCCTGCCGCGCGAGCACGTCTTTGGCACCGGTACCGCGCTCGACTCGGTGCGCCTGCGCCGCATCCTTTCGGGCATCATCGACGTGGACGCCAAGCAGATCCAGGCCTTCTGCATGGGCGAGCACGGCGACTCCTCGTTCATCCCCACCTCGCACGTGACCGTTGGCTCCATCTCGCTTCGCGAATACCTTGCGATGAATCACCACTCCGGCACCAACATCGACTTCGACGAGGTCAAGCGCATGGTCAAGGAGTCCGGCAGCAAGATCGTTGGCGGCAAGGGCTGCACCGAGTTTGGCATTGCCTCGGTTGTCGCCGAGATCATCACCGCCATCCTGCATAACGAGAAGCGCATGCTGCCGCTCTCGGTGCACCTTGGGGGCGAGTACGGCGAGTCTGGCATCTCCGCTGGTACACCCTGCATCGTGGGCTCCAACGGCATTGACGCCGTGCTCGAGATCGACCTCTCCTACAACGAGCGCCGCGCCATGCGCAACTCGTGCTCCATCATCCGCGGCTACGTTGACCAGGTCATGCCCGAGCCCCCCGCACAGGAGTAGGGAAGGGCTTCCCGGCAATAGGGTGCGGTGCTGCCCGCATGCGCTTTGCACCGCACGCGTCACAGATTCGTATTCGAATGTGTGACGCGCGCAGGTTGATACACAATCGCGCAACGAATGTGTGACGGGCCGGCCGAGCGGGAATCCCGCGCGACCGGCCCGAACCATAACGGGCGAGAAATACGGTGCCGAGAAGCGACGACCACCCTCGCCACCTGATGCTAACGCTATGCCAGCGTGCCCCGGATGCTCTCAAGCGCCTTCTTGCGGTCGCTCCTGTAGTGGTTTGCCTCGTCTTCGCTCATGGACGAGCAGCGCACGCGGTCGCAGTCGCGAAGCGCCTGCGCAATCGCCTCCATCACGGGCTGGGCCTGTTCGGTTGGAGTTACCACGAGGAGCTTGGTCTTTGTCGTCCCGGAGAGAGCCGTCGCGCCAGCGGTGGTGCCGGTGACAGCCGGCGCCTCGTCGCTCGCCTCGGTGCGCCCGGCGCGTGTCTCTACGGTTATCAGGCGCTTAGATTGCAGACGCTGCAAGGTGCGAGCAAGCTGCAGCGCGGAGAGGCCGCAGTAGTCGGCAAGCTCCTCCCTGCCCGAAAAGACCGTACCCAGCCGCACGAAGTCAAGAAGTCGCACGTCGCGCGGGGTGAGGTCAAACCGTGCCGCCACAAGCTCGAGGTTCCTCTCAACGAGCTTCCCCTCGAGGTACAGGGCGAGAAGGGCATCGTCTTCCATCTCAGGGTTTACGTAGACGGGCACGCGCTCCTCGCCCAGCTTGGCCGAGCGCTGCCACGGCATGATGTCACCGTCGCCCGCAGACTCGATATAGAAGCGGTAGATGTCTGGGCGCCTGGCCTTGTAGTCCTCCTCGTCAAAGACCTGCTTGTAGAAGTCGTTGTAGTACTCAATCACGTTGAGCTTCATCTGCACGACCTTGGCGGGATTGGCGCCCTGGCTGGCCAGCGATCCCCTGGTGCGCACGTAGTAGTAGATGGGGACCTGCAGCGGGTAGATGCGCTTGCAGTGCAGCTCGTACTCCATGTTAAAGATGAAGTCCTCACACCAGCTGAGCGTAACGTCCATGCGCAGCTGATACTTCTCAATTATGTCGCGGCGATAGAGCTTGTTCCATACCACGCCAAAATAGAAGTCGGAGGGGTTCTGGATCATGTAGTCGCCAAACTCCTCGCGCGAGAGAACCCCCTCGGCGTCGATGTCACCCTTGCGCGAGACCTTGCTGCCAATCACGCGGTAGAAGTCCGCGATGACCATGTCGCAGTCGTTCTCCTCGATGGCGCGCACGAGAAGGCGTGTTGCCTCGGGCGCAATCCAGTCATCCGAGTCGAGGAACTGCACGTAGTCGCCGCAGGCAGCGTCAAGCGCCTTGTTGCGCGTGTCCGAGACGCCGGAGTTCTCCTTGTGGAGCACGCGCACGCGGTTGTCCTTCTCGGCGTACTCGTCGCAAAGCGCGGGGGAGCCATCGATGCTCCCGTCGTCGGCCAGGATGAGCTCGAAGTCGCGGAACTCCTGTCCGAGGATGCTGTCGACGCACCTGCGAAGCGTCTCTTGGGCGTTGTAGACAGGAACTATGATGCTTACCTTGGGCATGACGCCCCTCTCGACGAGGCCGTTTCCTGGGCGCAATCCGTGCTGGTACGCCTTGCCCAATTGTAAACTACGTGCTTTGCTATCCTTTAAGGCCAAGAAGGTCGAGTTGGGCGACCTCAATTGGATTGGTGATGGTTCATGGCAAACAGGGAGAACAACCATAGGGGACGCATAGAGCGAGACGACATTCGTGTCTCACGCTACGTGCCCACGGACTCGGACGCCGGTGACGCCGGGGACAAAGCTGCCGGTGCCTCTCGTCAGGTGGCACAGCAGCGGGCCGGGCGGCACGGCGGCCAGCGATACCGCCATTCCTCCAATGAGGTGCGCATTCTGCGCCCCGAGGGTGAGTTTCGCACGCAGCCTCCTGCCCGGGCGGAACAGGCTCAGGCTTACGCCGAGCGTCACCGCAAGGAACAGCGCTCCCGTGCCGTGCGCCGTGGGGTTCTCATCGCCATTGCCTGCGTGGTAGCGCTTGTCGTTGGCGTTGTGGTGGCAAAGGGTGGTGCCGGCCTCTCCCTGCCTTCCTTTGGGGCAGGCTCGAATGATGATGGAGGCACCGAGGCAACGCAGGGCACCTCTGATACGCAGGATGCTGACCAGGGCACACGGGCTGCTGCCGCGAACGACGGTAGCATTGTGATGACGCTCGGCGGAAGCGCAGACACCTATGTCAAACGCGGCGAGGGCTACGTTGATGGAGGCTGCTACGCGCATGACCGCACAGATGGCATGATCACAGATAAGGTCACCGCCTCGGGCGAGGTCGACACCACTACGCTAGGAGACTATGACGTTACCTATACCGTCGAGGACTCTGCCGGCATGGTGGCAACCGCCACTCGCATCATTCATGTGGTTGACGACGTTGATGGCGGCTGGGATAGTGATGGCATCTCGGTCTTCATGTACCACGACGTCTACGACGCGGCCAACCCGCCCGAGGGCGCTTCGGAAGACCAAAACCTTATCTCGACCACCCTGCTCGACCAGCAGCTCTCTTGGCTCAACGACAACGGCTACTACTTTCCGTCGTGGGCTGAGGTGCGGGCATACATCGAGGGCGGTCACTCCCTTCCCGCGAAGTCGGTGGTGCTCACATTCGACGATGGCTCGGAGGGCTTTCTCACCAATGCGATCCCCCTGCTGGAGAGTCACAAGATTTCTGCGACTTCATTCGTTATCTGCAGCGACTCCGACATCCAGGACAAGCTTTCGAACTACGCCAGCCCCTATGTGGACTACCAGTCTCACTCGTACGACATGCATCGGGCGGGCACCTCGGGCAAGGGACACGGCGGACGCATCTACGACCTTTCGACTGCAGAGGTTGCTGCGGACCTCGAGCAGTCTGCAGACATCCTCAAGACGAGCGATGCCTTTGCGTACCCGTTTGGCGATGTCTCTAACGCTGCGTCCTCGGGGGTGAAACAGGCGGGGTTCCTCCTCGCCTTTACCACGCAGTACGGGCAGGTCCACGTTGGCGACGACCCAACGCAGCTCAAGCGCATGCGCGTGTTTGGCACGTACGAGCTGGGGAGCTTTGAGTATCAGGCCGCGCACGGCCTAGGGTAGGGTGCACAGCGCGGGCCCCTATGCCTGTCGCAAGGCATTTGTCCGCAAGCCGGAAGTTGCGTGGTTGCGGTTTGACCCGCCGCTTTTGTCGGTATCATCACTGTGCAGACGGTGTGCCTTCTTTGCGCGCCGCATATTAAGGGGCCAACTGCCCCAGTGGGGGCGGGGGTCTCTTATGGCGTTGTTCGACAGAAAAACAAAAGGTTCGCGTGCGGCATCCGGTGCTGTGCGCGTGCCTCCCACCGCGTCGCGACACGACGGCCACACGGCTGGCCGTGGCGCCAGGCGGCGCGTGACGAGTGCACCTCCTGCGTCGCCGGCTGTGCGAGGAGCTGCTCCGGCAGGCCGTGGGCCAGCAGCGTCTTCGTTCGAGACGGGTAGCTATGGGGCTGTTGATGCGCGTGATGCCGAGGCACAGATCTATGTGAAGCGTCGTCGCGAAGAGGCTCACCGTGGCATGCTGAAAACTATCGCAATTGTTGCGGTGGCTGTGGTCGTGCTTCTGGTTGTGCTGTTCGCAATGGGAGTGCTGGGGTAGGACCTGCCCCCCCTCGGGCTAATTCCAAGAGCGAACCCCGCTTGTTAGTGGTGCCTTGGAAGTGAGCTTGCTGCCGATGGAGATGAAATAAGCATCTGCGAGACCGCAGCGATGGCAACTATGACCAATGCGCACGCCACAATGATAAGCAGCACGTAAACAAGCGTGCGACTGTCAATGCGGCCAACATTGGCCATCACGTTGGCAAGGTGCGATGGTTTATGCATGGGGTTAGACGAGGGGCACTTGTCCGTCTTGGCATGCGTCTGTCCGTCTGTCTTACACCCCATGCGATTCCCTCATCCCCATCTGCATTTCTTCAAAGGGATAGTATGCGCCAACTTTGTTCTCAGCTGGCTTGCTCTTTCAAGTTCTCTTGGGAATCCTACGGAGTTTGCGATGGAAACGCCTCCCCATCTGCTGTGCGCCCAAGCTACTACGTGTCTTTGGCTGGATTGATGACACTTTTCGCAGCTGATCAAAGCGAATCGAAAGGTAGCGGTAAAAAGTGCATATCGGATGGGAGTGGATAGCGTTCGAGAGACACCATTCAAAGGGCTTGGCATCGCATCCCCGACAACAATGACCTCTGTGCAAGGAAAAGCTTCCAAACTACGTGCAAAAGCGGAGCAGTGTGTAAGTGGGTCACTGCGCTCGGAGCGAAAGATCAGCAATTTGAGGTCATTAGGGACTTTCAAAAACGACTGAAAAGCGGGAAAACGGCTAATCGGGCGTTCCGCATGCCTGCGGAACGCCAAATTGGCGCCCCATCGCAGGAAAATAACCCACATATCTAGGCTTTTGTACGTAATTTTGGAGAGATAACTTGCGCGTAGGCCTCACAAGACCAATGCGCGCATCACTCAAGAGCCGCCGGCGCGAGAATCTACGCCGCGAGGTTGCCAGCGGAGCGGCTGCCTGCAAGGCACCGCTCAGTCTCGACGGTGCCGCGGCGCTTGCCGGCCACCTCACAGAAGATGGCGCCGCCCAGGATAAGAGCTGTGCCCACAACGTTTGCGGGGGTAAGAGCCTCGCCCAGGACCAGTGCCGAGAGAATCACGGCCGAGAGAGGCTCGAGGTAGCCCCACACCGAGACGCGCTGTACGGGCAGCTGGCCCATAGCAGAGAAGTACAGGTAGCAGCCAAGGCCGGTGTTCGCAAGACCAAGGCAGAGAACCGCAGGCCAATTGGCTGTGAGGGGAATTGCCATCTCGGAGCCATGGACGGCGAGCGCGTACACGGCAACTGCGGCAAAGCTTGCGACCAGCTGGATTGCCGAAGCCTCAATGCCGGCCACGGCGTTGCTCGCACGCTTGCTGCAGATGACCATCACTGCGTACATCACGGCCGACATGCCACCGCATACAAGGCCCCACGGCGAGAGGGACGCCCCCTGGCCCTGTGCTACCACGAGGAATACGCCGCAGATAACGGCTGCAAAGCCGAGCAGCTTTGCGGGGGTGAGCCGCTCGTGGAAGAGGACGGGCGAGAGCGCCATCACAATCACCGGTCCGCAGTAGTAGGAGAGGGAAGCGATGCCTACGCCAATGAGGCGGTATGCCTCAAAGAGGAAAATCCAGCCTACCCCCAGCGCCGCACCAGAGGCGGCGAGGTGGGCGGTATCACGCGGGTGGTCGAGGAAGGCAGGGCGCTTGTGGGCACCCAGCACGATGAGGGCAAGCAGCGCGCCGCCGAGAAGGGTGCGGAGTAGGACTATCTGCCAGCTGGGAAGCGAAATCTGACTAGCAATGATGCCGTTCGAGCCAAAGACGAGCAGTGAGAGCAGGTACTTCCTTGATGCGCGCGACATTCATGACCTCCCGTGGCACCTATATTTCCTCAATCACTCTGGCAGAATGCGCATGCTGAAAAAAGCGAATGTTTGTCATATGCTGCATGAGAAAATAGCATGCAAAGAACCAGAGGTCGGCCGCGACAAAGCCGGCCTTCTCGCCGTTGCAAGAAGGAGGGTCCTGTGGACGCGAGCATCCAGAAGTACCAGGCGTTTGTAGAGACCGTGCGCACGGGAAGCTTCACGCGTGCCGCCCGCTCGCTTTCGTATACACAATCCGGCGTAAGCCGCATGATCGCCGATCTCGAGCGCGACTGGGGCATGACGCTCCTTGAGCGTAGCCGCGCGGGCGTCACGCTTACCAGCGAGGGCCGCGCGGTGCTGCCGTTCGTGGAGGGTGTCTGCGATGACTATCGTCGCCTCGAGTCGCAGATAGACGACCTCAACGGCCTTGCGGCAGGCAGCATTCGCATAGGAACGTTCTCATCTGTGGCCACGCACATCCTTCCAAAGGTGATCGGACGCTTCCAGAAGGATTACCCCGCCATCGAGTACGAGCTGCTCATGGGCGACTACACTGAGATAGACGGGTGGGTTGCATCCGGCCGCGTGGACTTTGGCTTCTTGCCGCGCGCGCCGCGCGCATCGGGTCTTGCCGAGCGCGTGATCGAGCGAGACAAGCTCATGGCAGTGCTCCCGGTGGGCCACAGGCTTGCCGGGGAGGGGGCTGTGTCCGTCTCGGCTCTCTGCGAGGGGCCCTTCATCGTGCTCGAACGCGGGCAAGACGACGAGATAACCCCCATCTTCCAGCGCGCGGGCCTCTCGCCAAATGCGCGCTTCTCCACCTGGGATGACTACGCCATCATGTCGATGGTCGAGAACGGCCTTGGCCTCTCGATCCTGCCGGCGCTCATCTTAAGGAGGAACCCCTACGCCATAGTGGCCAAGCCGCTCGAGCCGGCCGCGTACCGAGACATCCGCGTGGTCTATCGCGACGGTGCCCTGCCGCGGGCCGCGCGTCGCTTCCTCGAGTACCTGTGAGTGGGGGCCGCAGCCTTACGCCCTTCCAACCAGTCGCCTGCCGACAAACGCCAGCACAAGGAGCGCAATAGCTATCAGGACTATCGTGCCGCCCGGCCTTAGCCCAAGGTAGTACGAGGCGACAAGGCCAAGCGCCGTTGCTGCCACTCCCGCAAGGCTCGAGAGGATACACGCCTGACGCCAGCTGCGCGCCATCTCGAGTCCACAGGCAACCGGGACTACCATCATCGACGAGACGATGAGCGAACCCACGGTGCGGGATGCTACGGCCACCACCAAGGCGACCACCACCATGAAGGCAAGGTTGACCGTCTCCACGGCAACCCCTGCGGTGCGTGCCTGCCGCTCGTCAAAGGCCATGAGAAAGAGGCTTCGGCGAAGGAAGCCGCAGGTAAAAAGCGTTATGGCGCACACCGCGACTATGGTGGCCACCTCGTCGTTCGACATAGTGAGAATGCTGCCAAAGAGGTAGCTGTTGAGGCTCGAGGCATTGGGGACAAAGCCCGAGAGCACGCCTGCGGTGCCCACGCCAGCGGCCAGGATAATTGCCACGGCGAGCTCGGCCTGGTCTCTCAGGCCGCGCCGCGCGCCCTCTATGCAGAGGGTGCCTACCAGGCACGCCACAATTGCCCCGGCGATGGGGCTCACCCCGCCCACGAGGCCTGCCGCCACGCCTGCGAGCGACGCGTGCGAGAGCGCGTCCCCAATCATCGAGAGCCTCCGCTGCACAATGGTCATGCCAACGAGGGGAATCACGGCCCCCAGAAGCAGCCCGGCAAGGAGCCCGCGCTGCATGAACGCGTACTCGAGCATCGCCTAGTCCTCCCTTCTCGAAACCAGACCGTTCTCAACAACAAGGACGCTTCCCCCAAGACTCCCCAGGACTCCCTGGTCGTGCGTGACGAGAAGTACTGCCAGCCCGCGGCTCGAGTGCGCAGCGGCCACCAGCGCGCAGAGCTCCCTGCGGCTCTCTCGATCAAGCCCCGTCGTGGGCTCGTCGAGGACGAGGAGCCTCGGGTCGTTTGCCAGAGCGCAGGCAAGGCGAACGCGCTGGAGCTGCCCGCCCGAGAGCTCCCGCACCATCCGCGCGGCGTGTTCGGCCATTCCCACCTGTGCCAGGGCATCCAGACTCTGCTCACGGCGTTGCGCACGTGACGGTCGGCACCGCCGCGCGCCCGTACCCTGGAAGGCGCTGACAAGCTCGATTGCCGTGGCAGGGAAGCGCGATGCGGCCTCCGGGGGAAGCTGGGGGAGGTATCCCACGAGGTCCCACCTGCCAAAGCGCGCGGGGTTCTCGCCAAAGAGGCGGACGGTGCCCGCTGTGGGTCTCAGCTCCCCAACGGCGAGACGGGCTATGGTCGACTTCCCTGCTCCGTTGTCACCCACAAGCGAGCAGATCTCGCCTGGTCCAAGCGTCAGGTCCACCCCACGGAGAACCTCGTCGCGGCCGTAGGAGAAGTGCACGCCAAAAAGATCCACCGGCGGCAAGCGTGACTCAGGCGCTTGGAGTACCGCGTCCGTCATGCCAGTGCCTCCCTCAGTGCCGCGAGGTTCTTGCGCATGACGGAGAAGTAGTCCTCGCCGTTCGCAAGCTCCTCGTCGGAGAGTCCCTCGAGCGGGTTGAGCTCCTCCACCGTGGCGCCTGTCTCGCTGGCGATTGCCTCGGCGACCTTTGGGCTCACGAGCTCCTCGGTGAAGATGGTCTTCACGTTGTTCTCGCGCACAAAGGTAGCTATCTCGGCCATTTGCTGAGCGCTTGGTTCGCCATCCGCGTCGATGCCGGCGATGGATTTCTGTGTGAGCCCGTATGCGTCACAGAGATAGCCAAAGGCCTCGTGAGAGACAACGAGGGTTCTGTTCGATAGGTTCGAGAGGCCGTCGGAGAATTCGGAGTCCAGCTTTTCGAACTCGGCAGCCCAGCGCTCGTAGTTTGCGTCGTACTCCTCGCGCCCGGCAGGATCGAGCGAAACAATGGCGTCGCGTATGACTCCAAGCTCGTGCTTGGCATTTACGGGCGAGAGCCAGACGTGAGGATCGGTTCCCGTCTCGTCCTCGTCGCCTTCCCCCTCCGGAAGCTCGCGAAGCTCAAGGCCGTCGCTTGCGCACACGAGGACGGGCTTCTCGCCAGAGATACCGTTCGAAACGTCCCCAATCCAGTGCTCCATGCCCGCGCCGTTGTAGACGAGCATGTCGCAGGTCGAGATGGTGCGGACGTCCGTGGTCGATGGTTCCCAATCGTGCGGTTCGGTTCCCGCGGGTACCAGGCAGGTGACCACAGCTCGGTCACCGGCAAGCTTGCCGGCGAAGTCGTACATGGGATAGAAGCTCGCACAGATAGAGAGTGCGTCGGTGCCCTTGTCGCCTTCCTGCGCCGAGGCGCCTTTGCCGGCGTTCGAGCAGCCCACAAGGGCCGTCCCGGCCGAGATAGCGAGAAGTCCGAGAAGGGTGCGCCGACCCATCGTTGGGTTAAGGCGCGAGATTATGCGGTTGTCCATGAAGACGTCTCCAGTCTCTTATCTGATACCGGTTGCGAATTGCTGTATGAGGCAGTCCGAACCCATCAGATGTCGAGACGAACCCCCAGAAGAACAGGGGATAGTACGACAAGGACAACGCCTATAAGTTGCGTGGCCTGCGAGAGAACAAGACGCGCGGAGGAGATGTGTGGCGGATGAGGCGCTAGCGTGGCGCTGCGGCCAACCACCCTGGCAGCGCCGGCCATGAGCCGGCAGACCGGGCAGTCCTCGCCCGTACACCGGTGGTGGACCTCTTTGCCAAGCGCCACTGCCGAGAGGAACGTACCCACGGCGAGAAGGACGGAGAGTACGAGCGCAAACGCGCGGACGGCAATCGCGCGGTGGGCACAGCCGAGAAAGCTCTTACGCATGTGCTGTGACCTGCCTTTTTGCGCAAAGGGGACAGCGCCCATAGAGCACGGTCCGAGAGAGGTCGATGGCAAAGCCATGCACTGTGCTTACGTGGTGAGAGAACTCCTGGAAGGCGTCGCAGTCGATGGTTGAGACGCGGCCGCACTCCACACAGACAAGCTGGCCTGCGTCCCCCTCGCCCTGGTTTACCAGGCGATAGAGAGCAACCTCCCTGCGGGGGGCAACGATTTTCGACGCCATACCTTCGTCGACGAGCGCCTCAAGGTTGCGGTAGATGGTCGACCGGCCAATCTCGACTCCTTGGGACTTCAGCGCATCAAAGACCCCATCGACGCTTGCGTAGCAATCTCTGTGAGCGGCGAGATAGTCGAGCACCGCCTGGCGCTGGCGCGTGTTGTATGTGCGCCTGTTCGCCACGCGACTGCCTCCCAACGCTTGCGGTCATTTTTGCTCTAATTGAAATTGAACTCCAATTTCAATTTAACAATACAAGGGACCGCCAAGAGCGTCAAGTGGGGCACAAAAGAGCCTACTCCCCGGTTGCGTCGCGAAACTCCTGCGTGCCGGTGTCGGACCACGAGGTCTTCCCAGATGCAATGACCTCGCCTGTCTCGTGCACATAGGCGTACTCGTCGAGCAGCGTGGCGCCGTCTATCGACCAGCTGCCATAGCCTTCCACGGGGCAGCTCTCCAGGGCAAAGAGCGCGCATGCGCCGTTTGCCGACTCGCGGTCATAGACGAGAAGAACAATTTTCTCGCTGTCCTTGGAGAGAATGACCTGCTCATCACCCTTTGCGCTATAGGTCACTTGGAAGCCGTAGCCCTGCTCCTTGAGCGCAGCATCGTAGATGGCTTTGTAGCCAGTGTCAATCTCTTCGGCCTCCTGCTGGGCGACCACGAAGGACGTGTCGTTGTCCTCGGTGGGCGTGGCCATCTCGCTTGTCCCCGAGTCCGGCAGGTTGCCCAGGCTCTCGTCCGTTTTGGCTCGGCCCTTTGATACGCCTCCGTCAAACCCCATGGCCACAAGTTCGTCGGACTGCTCGGAGCCCTTGAGCCGCACCTCGGCGCCGGTGTCTTCCCAGCTCACCTGCCAGCTCGTGGGTCGCACCGGTGCGCCGTCGTCAGCAATTTCTGTGTCCACGCACGAGACCTCGTAGCGGCCCAGCTTGAGCACGAGACGAGCGTCCGCCGAGGAGAAGAACATTGGCTCGCCAACGGCCTGTAGCTCAAGCGTATACCTGCCGTCTGGTGAGGTCGACGTGTCGACGGTGCTCACGGCGTAGTTGACCTCGTATACCAGCGCGGCCACAAGGAGCACGGCCGTCACCGCTATGCCGCCAATGACGGCGAGGACGGTCTTGGCCACGTGGCCGGCGCGACGCTTTCCGCCCTGTCCAGCTGACATGAAGCTCCTCTCGCGCATCGCCTAACCACATATGATGCTAGCAGGTCATAATCCCCGATTTGAGGATGCGATGGCCACCTCTTTGGGTAGAGTGCCTGTGAGGAGGCGCGCCATGGAGGACAAGTCGCTCAAGCTGATGGGGGTTGCCTTTGCGGTGTTCATCGGCATTGCGGTTGCCTTCCAGATTGCCGAGCAGCTTGGGACCTTCGCTCGCGCCATTGTCTGCGCGGCCGGCATCAGCGTGATGGTTGGGCTCCCCATCTGCGTGCTCCGTACGTTCTTTGGGTCAGACGCACAACCCAGGCCCGGTACCTGGGGCGGGCTTGTCTCCGTGATTGCGATCTTTGCCCTGTCACTTCTCTACTACGGTATGTCTGGGCAACTAGATGGCGGCGCAGCGGCGGCGATTGTGCTGCTTCCAGGCTTTGTCACCTTCTTGGGCGTCTTGCGCGGATGAGAATGGCGCGGGTGTCTTAGAAGAATCTGCTGCCCTTTGCGAAGCTTGACTGAATATGACTGAAATTGATTGAATTTGATATAAATTACGCGATAATGAACCTACGTGCGAGGCCCGCACGTAGGTTCATTGGGGGAGTGTGCGGGCCTCACGTGCGTACTTCTTTACTATCTTGAATGAGCGTTAACTCGCTCTGGCACCGTCTCGAGTCCAGAGGGGTCTTTGGGGGGGTGGCACGCATGCTTGCGCGTGAGCGCCAGGGCATCATCGTTCGGCTCGTGCGCGAGCGCGGCTCCATCTCTACTCCAGAGCTCATGGAAGCGCTCGGGACCTCGGAGTCCACCATCCGCCGCGACCTTGAAATGCTGGACGAGCAGAACCAACTCATTCGTGTGCGCGGCGGCGCCACGGCGGCGGTCTCCCACGCACGTCTCGTCCTCCATGATGCCTCCGTTGCTCAGAAGCGTGACATCAACATCGCTGCAAAGCGAGCCATAGGTTGCCGCGCTGCTGCGCTTGTTGGCCCGGACGACTTCGTCTACATCGACGCCGGCACATCGACCATGCAGCTCGCGCAGGCCATCACTCAAACGTCTGCCACGTTCTTCACCAACTCCATCCCCCACGCGCAGCTCCTGCTTTCCAAGGGGTGCAAGACATACCTTCCTGGCGGCTCAATCAAGCCGCTCACGGAGGCGCTGGTGGGGGAGGCAGCCATTGCCTCGCTCCAGAACCTACACTTTACGCTGGGCTTTTGGGGGACCAACGGCATCTCGCGTGAGGCGGGGTTCACTACTCCAGAGTACAGCGAGGCAAAGGTAAAGGAGGTCAGCATGGCTCACACGCTCAGGCGCTACGTGCTGGCCGACCAAAGCAAGTTCGACCAGGTGTCTCTCATCACCTTTGCGCCCTTCGAGGACGCGACCATACTCACCGACCAGCTCCCGAAGGACGGGGGCTTTCAGGATGCCGACAACGTCGTGGAAGTGGGGAACAGCTCATGATCTACACCGTAACGTTCAACCCGTCGCTCGACTACATTGTTCGTCTCGACGATCTTCGCCTTGGCGAGATAAACCGCGTGAACTACGAGCAGATCCTGCCCGGCGGCAAGGGGATCAACGTCTCCATTGTGCTTTCCAACTTAGGGCATGCCTCGACGGCGCTGGGCTTTGTTGCTGGCTTCACCGGCAAAGAGATCGAGGCGCGCATGAGCGCCTACGGTGCCGCCTGTGACTTCATCGAGGTCAAGGAGGGCATGAGCCGTATCAACGTTAAGGCGAAGGCAAAGGAGGAGACGGCCATCAACGGCCTTGGTCCCAAAATCACGCAGGAGGACATCGACGCCCTCTATGCAAAGCTTGATGCCATCAAGGCTGGCGATCTGCTCGTCATCGCTGGAAACGTGCCCTCAATGCTGCCCTCCGACATCTACGAGCGCATCATGAGCCGCCTCGACGGCCGGGGCATCGATATTGTGGTGGACGCCGAGCGAGAGCTCCTGGTGAACGTCCTTCCGTATCACCCCTTCCTCATCAAACCCAACAACCACGAGCTGGGCGACATCGTGGGTGCCACCATCACGCATCGCGAGGAGGTCGAGCCCTACGCGCGCATGCTCCAGGAGCGCGGTGCCAGAAACGTGTTGGTTTCCATGGGCGGAGAGGGTGCCGTCCTTGTTCCCGAGAAGGGCGACGTCATCATGAGCGAGGCCCCCAAGGGGACCATGGTCAACACCGTTGGCGCAGGCGACTCGATGGTCGCCGGCTTCCTCACCGGTTGGGTCGAGAGCAAGGGCGACTACGAGACGGCGTTCAAGATGGGTGTCTGCACTGGGTCTGCCAGCGCGTTCTCGGACAACCTTGCCACGAGGCCCGAGGTCGAGGCCTTGCTCGCAAAGATGTAAGCATCCGGGTTAGGGTGATGGGAAGGGGCCGGACTCGATGAGCTGGCCCCTTTGCTTGAGCGCTGATATTTGACTTGCTGGGGGAATTCCTGACATCGTCGATTACGTTAGGAGTACAAAGGCTCCAATACGAAAGACGAGTTCCTATGACCCATAGCCCAACAATTGTTCAAACGTCTTATTTCGCCTAACGTACATGGCTTTCGTTCTTGCAATTTATTATGCAATACGTCACTCTTTCGCCAGGAGAGGACCTCTTCTAAACGGATGGATGGCTTCGGCAACCCTTCCCACAGCCCCAGATCGTCTGGCCGCAACAGCAGCATGCGCGGTAGGCCGTCCTTCTATGGCAATCGGATGGTGACCGTTTCGTTCAGGATTCCAGAGTCCTATGCCACTCGAATCGAGGAACAGAGCCAGAGGGCGAGTGAATCAAAATCGGACTTCTTCCGCCGCGCCATCGACCTGGCGCTGCGCGACCAGGGTGCGGCTGGGGATTCCGAGCTGCTGGAGGAGCCAGGCGAAAGCATCGAGGGTCAATAGCGCATGGTGTGTCGGAGGCTCTTCGATGGACCTCGAATTACTTGGTAAGCTCTTCGGTTTTCTCGGGACACTCGTTTCATTGGGTCAAACCTGGTCGGTGCTATTAACCTGAAGGCGCCTAAGGATAGTGGTGACACAGAACAGTCCAGTGCAGCTGAACCACTTCGGACCTTTGGTAGAAGGGCAGCTGCATTCTGCTCTTCAGCGTCGCAGTCTTTTAAAGGCATGACCCCACAAGGGAGATTTGGGACTTCGGTTGGAGTGTCGCTGCTATTCTTTTGCTCTGCGTTTATTGGACTTGGGCTTAATCAATTTGTCGCTCAATTCCTGCCGCTAATTAACCTCGTTGCAAAGTTGATTGCCGGTCTACCAGGTATCATGGCTCTCAATGAAGGCCAATCCTCTTCATTTATTGTCGTTGCCGCGCTTTTAGTGCTTGGGGCTCTAATCTTTTTTTTGGCCTTGCCCTGCTCATTACGGAGGTGCTGTTCTACAACGCAACCGGGGCAAATGTGTTCGATGGACCCAATACCGAGCGCGTACCTCTCACCAAGCCGGGAATGGCTGCGGGCATCATCTTGGATATTCTGTCTCTGGTTGTCTTGTTTGGAATCGCAGCGGTTCTTCCAAAGCCAGATTCTGCAACGACATTAGGGGAGGCCTTGGAAGTAGCCCGTCTGTTGATTGGGCCCCTTGCTTTTGGTGTCTACGTCTATCTGATAGACAGATTCTTCCGTTGGTGGGACACAAGGAGAGCTGCCGCAGCTGGTACTGTGCAATAGACCTGTTCAGCAGACTAAAGCGAACATGAGCGACTTGCTGTGGCTCCATCTCCGGCTGCGCCCTTTGCTGTGCAGTCACGGCAATCTTGCATAACGACGTTTCGAGACCTTTCGCGCTCGCCCAATAGTCATTTCCACCGTGATGATGTCGGTATAACATCGAGATTACGTGAATTTGTTTGCTTTCGAGCATATTCCTTTGAAAGGTAGGCACGGTGGACAAGAACTCTAGTATCTGCATCGTTGGCGGCGGCCCCGCAGGACTCTCGCTGGCAATGTACCTCGAGAAGAACGGCTACAACAACTACCGCATCTTCGAGCGAGCAGACCGCGTAGGCGGCAAGGCCTTCTCGCCGCTCATGAAGGTCAAGAACGCTAACGGCGAGTGGGAGGACCGCACCATAGAGATGGGCGCGGTCATGGGCTGCGACACCTACTTCGCCGTCCACGAGTGCGAGGAGTTCGGCGGCACCACTCACGAGGACGGCCCCAAGATGGGCCGTAGGTTCATGAACACCGACGGCACGCCGCTCAAGTCCAAGAAGATCGACCTCCTCAAGAAGGTCATGAAGATGAACAAGCTGTCGCGCCTGCTCGACAAGAAGTACAAGGGCTACGACGTAAACGGACACCGCAGGGTGGCGCAGGGCCGCTACGAGGGTCCCTGCCCTTCGCCGGAGCTCAAGCTCGCGCACATCGAGGGTGAGAACCCCAACCTCAAGGACCTCTCGATGCCCTTCTCGGAGTTCCTCAAGAAGAACGGCTGCGAGGACGCCGAACTGGTCTGGAAGGGCCCCTTCACCTCGTTTGGCTATGGCTACTTTGACGAGATTCCCGCTGCCTACGTTCTCAAGTACCTAGACGCCTTCACTGTGAGGCAGTTCCTCTCCACCGGCAAGCTCTGGACCTGGAAGAACGGCACGCAGTCCATCTGGGAGGGCGTGAACGACCACCTCAAGCATCCGGCCGAGCTCAACAGCACCATCACGGCAATTCGCCGCACGCCCGAGAAGGTCTACATCACCGTGAGCGGCGGGGAGGAGCAGGCCTTCGACAAGCTGGTTATCTGCACGCCGCTGGAGCTCTTCCTAGAGTACGGCGACGCCAACCAGGCCGAGCGCGAGTTCTTCTCTAAGATTGTGCACAAGGAGTACTTCACGATGGCTGTGCGCACGGAGGAGGAGAAGGCGCCGGAGATCTCGTATTACTACTTCGACAACATGACGCCCGAGACTCGCGGGCACCTCATGGTCTTCTATCACCGCTGGCCGGACGCCGGCCCGCAGCCGCTGGTCACCTTCACGCTGCGCAACCATGAGGGCATGGAGGACGTGCCGTTTGACGAGGCGCGCGACACCACGCTTGCCGACATGGCAAAGTCCGGCCTGCCCGTTACAAAGACCGAGCGCATCGACGACTGGTACTACTTCCCGCATGTGAGCTCTGCGGACTACGCGGACGGCTGGTACGACAAGGTCGAGGCCATGCAGGGCGAGAACAACACCTTCTATGCCGGCGAGGTCATGGCCTTTGGCGACATGGAGGAGACGGTCGAGTACTCCCGCGACCTGGTGAGAAGGTTCTTCTCGTAGGGTGCGCTGACGGAGCGTAACGCGGCGGCGCCGGGGCCCGTTGGGGCCTTGGCGCCGCTTTTCGTTGGGGTCTGCGGGCGCGGCGCTCTCGCCTGCGAGTTTCCCGGTGCTTCTCGGCACGCGAATTACGCACGGTCGGGCGCGGCACCGACAAAGGCCCAGCACCACACAAAGCTGAATCGCGACCGTGCGTAGTTCGGTGGGCGAGGGGGCCTGCAGCTGCCTGGCACTGAGGGGGGGTACTGCTAAACCCTCGAAAAGTGGCAATTTGAGACTTTGCCATACCCTCGAAAAGTGGCAATTTGAGACTTTGCTATACCCTCAAAAAGTGGCAACATAGAATGTCCTGATCCTTGCGAGAAGAATGTGGGGCTAAGGCATGGCGCTGTACAGACGCAAAATATACGACAAGCTCCTTGGCTGGAAGCAGGAAAGTGCTGGTAAGAGTGCGATGCTCATCGAGGGGGCCCGGCGTGTTGGAAAGTCGACAATCGCCGAAGAGTTTGCCCGTCGAGAATACGCTTCGTATCTCATTGTCGACTTCTCGAGGGTTACTAGTGAGTTCAAGCAGACATTTCTCGATACGAGGAATAATCTAGACAGCTTCTTCCTCTACCTTACCGCTGCTTATGGGGCAAACCTTGTTGAGCGTGGCTCGCTTATCATTTTCGATGAGGTGCAGCTCTTTCCTCAGGCGCGTGAGTTCATCAAGCACCTGGTTGCCGATGGACGATATGACTACCTTGAAACTGGTTCGCTCATATCGCTGAAGACAAATGTGCAAGACATCCTCATTCCTTCAGAAGAGGAGTCTCTCGAGATGGGCCCCATGGACTTCGAAGAGTTCCTGTGGGCTGCTGGGGAGGAACCCCTTGCGCGGGCAATCGCTCTTGCATTCCAAGACAAGAAGCCTTTGCCTGACAATCTCCACCGAAAGGCGCTGCGCCTTTGGAACGAGTATTTGATCGTGGGCGGTATGCCACAGGCTGTTGCGGCCTATCTCCCCAAGCGTGATCTATTGGCAGCGGACCGAGCAAAACGGCTTGTTCTCAAGATTTATCGCGATGATGTCGAGAAGTATGGGGGCATTGCGGCAAAGCGCGTGAAAGCGGTCTTTGATGCGATTCCGGGACAGCTTTCAAAGCACGAGAAGAAGCTCGTGTATTCCCAGGTTGAAGAAGGCTCGCGCGCTCGTGACTACGTGATGGCCTTCTCCTGGATGAGGGAGGCGGGTACCGTCAACATCTGCACGCGCTGCACCGACCCTTCCGTAAGCCTTGCACTTGGTGCGGATGATTCGACGGTCAAATGCTACATGGCTGATACCGGACTTCTCTCGACCATGGCGTTCAGCGCGGCGGGAGATTTGGTGCCCGACGCCTACAGGCAGGTCCTTTTGGGTGACGATGGCGTGAATCAGGGCATGCTCGTGGAGAATGCAGTCGCCCAGCAGCTTGCTACAGCGGGGCACGAGCTGTACTTCTACTCAAAGAACTCGGCTGAAAAGGATGAGCGCATGGAAATAGACTTCCTTGTCGTTCGGCCTTTCTCAGATGCCGCAATGAAGCCCCGCGTGTCACCAATTGAGGTGAAGTCGGGCAAGCGCTATTCGACGCTCTCTCTAGATAAGTTCTCGAAGAAGTTTGGCAAGCAGGCGGGCACGGAGTATGTCATGCACCCGCGTCAACTTGCAACCGAGAAGAGCAGGGTCTACCTGCCGCTTTATATGGCGCATCTGCTATAGGTGCCGATTGTATTGGCTGTTGGAGGTCGACTGCCCCGTTGTGGCTCTACCTGTGGCTCTGGGCACTGGCGTCTCGCCAGGTGGCGTAGGTCACCGCAGCAGCAATGCCCATGGCGAGCAGGTCGGATATCCCTGCGTTCACCGTGTTGAGAACACCGCCGCCTACGTAGCCCAAAATCGAGAGGAAGCTCGACGAGCCCATGATGTAGGCCGTCACGTGCGTGGCACCAGCCCAAACCCCGCCGACAAACCCGCCCACGGCAAGTCCGATGAGTGGCCGGCGGTAGCGAAGGCCCAGGCCGTACAGCGCAGGCTCCGTGACGCCCCCAACGATGCCCGAGACAAAGTAGCCCAGTGCCTCTCCGCCCTCCGTCGTGCCGCGCAGCCGCAGGAAGCCGCCGAGCGCCATGCCAAACGCCGCCCAGATGGCAACACCAGCTCCCACCAGCACAAACGAGTCCGTCCCCACGGCAAGCATGTTGGCAAGCCCAAGCGCAAGTAAGAGTGACCGCATCCCCGCGATGACGAGAAACTCCCAGCTGGCGGCAATGATGCCCACGCCCAGCACCGTGACCAGCCCGCCTTGGTCGCCCAGCGAGAAGAGCGCCGCCCCCAGCGCGTTTCCGCACCACGAGCCCAAAGGGCCCAGCACGCAGAGCGCGGCAGGCAGCGTGATTGCCATCGCCAGCAGCGGCGCAAACATGGGGGCGAGGACCTTGGGAAGTACGTGGCGCAGGCAGAACTCCAGCACCGCGAGAAGCGCGGCGGACATCACGATGGGAAGCACCGTGCGGCTGTAATCGACGGGCGTGCAGGGGATGCCGTACACGGTGAACGCGTCGCCGTTGCCAGCAAGCTGGGCAAATGCAGGCACCATCATGATGCCGCCGAGCAAAGACCCCAGCACGGGCGTGCCGCCGAGCTTCTCGGCGCAAGAATATCCAAGGTAGATGGGCATGAAGTAGAACCCGGCGTCATAGGCCATGCCGAGAAGCGCATAGAGGTCGTCCGTCTCGCCAATAAGGCCCAGCATGGAGGGACCAATCAGCGTCTGCGCGGTCTTGAACATGCCGCAGACGAGAAGGATGGGAATCATCTTGACCATAGCGCCCGAGAGGTAGTCCAGCGCCGCCTTGCACAAGCGGCGCGTAGATCCAGTGGTCGACGTTGCCGGGGAGGGAGCCTTGGGCTGACCTGTTTCGCTCATGGACGCTCACATTCGCTGTTCTCGGATGAATAACGAACATATTATACGTAAAGTGTTCGAATAACGGCGGCCGGTGTCGCGGGCGGCGGCGTGGCTCTCTTACTGCAGGCATGCCCCTGCCGTACCATACGGTGCAGTAGCAAGGGAAAGGACCCAAACATGTCTCGCAGCAATTCGGCCCCACGCGCTATCGAGGTCCGCGGCGCGCGCGTGCACAACCTCAAGAACGTTGACGTATCCGTGCCGCTTGGCGAGCTTGTGGGCATCGCCGGGGTCTCGGGCTCCGGCAAGTCGAGCCTCGCGCTGGGCGTGCTCTACGCCGAGGGCAGCCGCCGCTACCTCGAGGCACTCTCGACCTACACGCGCCGTCGGCTCACGCAGTCCACCCGCGCCGACGTCGACCTGGTCGAACACGTGCCCGCCGCCCTCGCGCTGCGGCAGCGCCCGGGCGTGCCCGGCGTGCGCTCGACCTTTGGCACCTCGACTGAGCTGCTCAACGGCCTGCGGCTGCTCTTCTCGCGGGCCGGCTCGTACACCTGCCCAAACGGGCACCGCTGCCCGCCCACCATGAACGTGGCGCTCGAGCAGCCCATTGTGTGTCCCGTGTGCGGCGAGAAGTTCTTTGGCCGCGGCGCCGAGGACCTGGCCTTCAACAGCGACGGTGCCTGCCCCACCTGCGGGGGAACCGGCGTCATGCGGCAGGTGGACGAGGCGGCGCTTGTCCCCGACGAGTCCAAGACCATCGACGAGGGCGCCGTGGCGCCGTGGGGCACCCTCATGTGGTCGCTCATGAAGGACGTCTGCCGCGAGATGGGCGTGCGCACCAACGTGCCGTTTAGCGAGCTCACGCCCGAGGAGCGCAAAATTGTCTTTCATGGCCCGGCCGAGAAGCGCCACATCGTGGTGCACAACAAGGGCACCGACACGGCCACCGAGCTGGACTTCACGTACTACTCGGCCGTGCGCGCGGTGGAGAACGCGCTGGCCAAGGCCAAGACCGAGAGCGCCATGAAGCGCATCGCTCGCTTCCTCAAGGAGGGGCCGTGCCCGGACTGCCATGGCACGCGCCTCTCGGCCGCGGCTAGAGACCCGCAGGTGCGTGGCATCAACCTGGCCGAGGCCACGGCGATGACGCTGGACGAGCTTGCGGCTTGGCTGCCCGGCGTGGCAGAAACGCTGTCGGAGGAGGTCCAGCCCATCGCTCGGACCATAGCGGACGAGATGAAAGAGCCCATCGCGCGGCTGCGGCAGTTGGGCCTGGGCTACCTGGCGCTCGACCGTGCCAGCTCCACGCTCTCCAACGGCGAGCGCCAGCGCGTCCAGCTTGCCCGTGCCGTGCGCAACCGCACGATGGGCGTGCTCTACGTGCTTGACGAGCCGTCCATTGGCCTGCACCCCTCGAACGTCGAGGGGCTTCTCGGCGTGGTGGACGACCTTCTCGCCGACGGCAACTCGGTTGTGGTGGTGGACCATGATGTGCGGGTACTGCGCCATGCTGACCACCTCATCGAGGTGGGGCCTGGTTCCGGTGAGAATGGCGGCACCATCATCTGCCAGGGAAGCGTCAAGGAAGTCGAGAAGGACGGGGCCTCTCGCATTGCGCCTTTTCTCTCGGGAGAGCGCGTGATTCGCACGCGACGCCGCGCCGAGCGAGACGCCATGTTTGACCTGGGACGCATTCATCTTGAGATGGGTCAGATCCACACCGTGCGGTCGCTTTCCGTGGACGTGCCGCAGGGTCGCATGGTCGCCGTGACCGGGGTCTCGGGCTCCGGCAAGACCACGCTGGTGCTCGAAAGCCTGGTGCCTGCGCTCCAGGCGGGCATTGCGGGAGAGGCGCTGCCTGCGCACGTGCGTGGCTGCGACGCGCCGGGCATCCGCCGCGTGTGCCTCATCGACTCGACGCCCATCGGCGCGAACGTGCGCTCGACTGTGGCCACGTACTCCGGCGTGATGGATGACCTGCGGCGCGCATTCGCCCAGACCACCGACGCCAAGGCCCGGGGTCTGCGTGCCGGGGACTTCTCGTACAACACCGGGTCGCTGAGGTGCCCCACCTGTGACGGGACGGGAACCATATCGCTTGACGTGCAGTTTCTTCCCGATGTGGAGATCGATTGCCCAGACTGCCACGGATCGCGCTACGCACCGGCTGCCTGGGAGGTTCGCCGTCACACAACGCGCGGTGCGGGCGGCGAGAAGGGCGACTACGTGAGCCTGCCGCAGCTCATGGAGATGACGGTGGACGAGGCGCTCGGCCGGCTGGGGAGGCTGCGCAGCGTTGCCGCCAAGCTGCAGACGCTCTCGGACATTGGGCTTGGCTACCTCACGCTGGGCGAGGCCACGCCGGCGCTCTCTGGCGGAGAGGCGCAGCGCCTCAAGCTCTCGAGCGAGATCGGCTGCAGCCAGGAGGGCACGCTTTTTGTGTTCGACGAGCCCACGATCGGCCTGCACCCGCTCGACGTGGAGGTGCTTCTCGGCGTATTGCAGGGGCTGGTGGAGCACGGCGCTACCGTTGTGGTGATCGAGCACGACCTGGACATGATTGCCAACGCCGACTACGTGATTGACCTGGGGCCGGGCGGCGGCGAAGAGGGTGGTCGCATCGTGTGCGCCGGGACGCCGGAGGAAGTCGCCTGGTGCACGGCGTCGGTGACCGGGCGGTATCTGGCCAAGGAGCTGGGACGCCTTCTCGGAGCTAAGGCATCTTCGCGCGCTACACATTCGTGATGCGATTGCGTTGCGACCTAGGCACGTCACACATTCGAGTATGAATCTGTAGCGGCTGGCGTTTGCTGTCCGAACAGCATGTGATGCTTTGGCGGATGAAACGGATACCTGGCCGTTCCATTCGTGCGCTCCCCCGGGTGCTAGTCACCGCTGTCGGTAAGGAAAATAACCCACATATGTCGACTTCTGCACGTAATTATCGGACTTTCTTTTGCGCCACTTGTTCACGCAAGCCCGTCATCGTGCCGCATTACTGCTTTGGAACACAGCTGGGAGTAAAGTTGGGGCGCACGCATCCACCGGTTGCGGGGGTGCTGCGATTGCGAACGGCATTGCTGCTAAACTCTCCGCAGGTACATGGGCACGCAGCCGACAAGGGACGGAGGTGCCATGGACATCCGACGCATGCTTGCGGGCAGGCTCCGCACGCATGACAGGCAAGATCCGCTGCCCCTCTGGACGTCTTGGGGAGAGAAACTGCGTACCGGCGGTGAAGACGTGCCGTCCACCCACCCGCACCCCCAGTTTGTCCGCAGCGCGTGGGGAAGCCTCAACGGCTGGTGGGAGTGCGCGTTTGTCACCAGCCTCGGCGGTGGTACGCCGGAGCGCACGGCCACCGCGCCTGCCACATTCCCCCAGCGCATACGTGTGCCCTTCTCGCCAGAGGCCCTGCTTTCGGGAGTGGGGCGCCAGCTCAAGCCAGACGAGCTGCTGTGGTATCGTCGCGCGTTCGAAGCGCCCGCGCTCCAGGCCGGCGAGCGGCTGCTCCTCCACTTTGACGCCGTGGACTACGCCTGCGCCTGCTACGTGAATGGGTACCTTGCGGGCACTCATGCCGGCGGCTACCTGCCCTTCTCGTTTGACGTGACGGATCTCTTGACGCCTGGCGAGAGGAATGAGCTTCTCCTGTGCATCCGCGATCCCAGCGACACCGAGCCGCATCCGCGTGGCAAGCAGCTCCTCCAGTGCGGGACCATCTGGTACACCGCGCAAAGCGGAATCTGGCAGGACGTCTGGTGGGAGCGCGTGCCCGAGAACCACATCGAGGAGCTGCTCGTCGACGCCAGCCCGGATGCCGGGGACGTCACGGTGTGTGCACGGGTTATGCGGCCGGGTTTGGAGCTGCGCGTGTTGCTCCTCTCGGCGGATGGTGCGTTGGTCGCCCGTGGCACGGCGGTTGCTACCGAGAGGAGCGTGGCCGCATGCATTCCCGTGGAGGCACCGCATCTGTGGTGCCCGGACGACCCATATCTCTACGGTCTACGTATCGAGTACGGCATGGATGTGGTGACGAGCTATTGCGCCTTTCGCACCGTCTCGGTTGAGTCGGACGCGGCGGGCGTGCCGCGCTTCTGCCTCAACCACCAGCCGCTCTTCTTGCGTGGCCTTCTCGACCAGGGGTATTGGTCGGACGGTCTGCTCACGGCACCCTCGACGGAGGCGCTTGAGGCAGACATCAAGGCTGCAAGAGACCTTGGCTTTAATATGCTGCGCAAACACATCAAAGTTGAGCAGGACCGCTGGTACTGGCTCTGTGACCGCATGGGCATGCTTGTCTGGCAGGACATGGTGAGCGGCGGCACGGCTCCCTACAACTTGTGGCAGGTTAACCAGAAGCCCACGCTTTCCCGCTTTGCCTGCGGCCACTTCCGGGATGACATTGCCTCCCACCAGGCGCGACTGTCCTCGGCAGACCCAGCCTTCCAGGAAGAGTGGGCGCACGACTGCGAGGGCTGTTTGCGTTACCTGCGCAATCACCCCTGCATCGTGACATGGGTGCTCTTCAACGAGGGTTGGGGGCAGTTTAACGCGCGCGGCGCCGTTCGTCGCGTGCGCGCAATTGATCCCACGCGGCCCATTGACGCTACCAGCGGGTGGTTTGACCAGGGCTGCGGCGACTTTGTAAGCGAGCATAACTACTTCCGAAAGCTTCGTGTGCACCTGACGCGCGGCTCCTCTCGCGCCTTTGTAATCTCTGAGTTTGGCGGGCTCGCCTGGTACGTTGAGGGTCACAGCTCCTTCTCGGAACCCTATGGTTACGCGGGCTTCGAGAGCCTGGGGGAATGGCGTCGCGCGGTGCGGGCGCTTTTCGACGAGGCAAACGCGCTCGAGGCCAAGGGGCTTTCCGGCTACGTGTACACGCAGCTCTCGGACGTGGAGGAGGAGACCAACGGCCTTCTCAGCTACGACCGCCGGGTGAACAAGCTGTTGCCCTAAGCGGCTACGGCATGGCTCGCTTGCGCTGCGGGTGCTGTTGAGAAGGAAGTAGACGGAATCACGTCTCCGCACGGCCTAAAACGTCCGAAAAGTTCCTAACAGCACCGGGAGGCATGTCGGGGGCAAAGATGTCGAGAAGGGGAGGGACAACCATGGCAGACAAGACCAGGCATACCACATCGCGTGCTACCAACCCCACAATATCTCGAACCACTTGGCTGGTCATCGTGCTTCTCGCCTTTGTGGGCCAGGTTGCCTGGGCGGTCGAAAACAACTTTCTCAACCTGTTCGCCCAGGACTCCTTTGGCGCATCACTGCAGGACGTGGCGCTCATGGTCTCCGCCTCGGCGCTCACGGCTACGCTGACAACGCTGTTCGTGGGTACTTGGTCCGACCGTGTGCGCCGGCGCAAGGTCTTTGTGGTGGCCGGCGCCGCGCTTTGGGGCGTCTCAATCATCGGGTTCGCTGTCATCCAGGGCATCTCGGACTCGCTTGCGCCGGACGTAGCCAGTGCGGCACGCATGGGTGTCACGCTGAC
Organism: Olsenella sp.; assembly: GCA_022648325.1. Lineage (GTDB taxonomy): Bacteria > Actinomycetota > Coriobacteriia > Coriobacteriales > Atopobiaceae > Tractidigestivibacter. The sequence continues at coordinate 159,557 of JALCMG010000001.1, read as the reverse complement.
CATCGTCTTTGACTGCGTGATGACCCTCTTTGGGAGCCTCTCCAACGATGCCGCGTTCAACGCCTGGCTAACCGACGTGACGGACGAGACAAACCGCGGACGCGTGGAGGGCGTGAACTCCGCGATGCCGCTCATCGCGATGCTCGCCGTCTTTGGCGGTGCGATGGCCCTCATGCGCGTGGGCGACGACGGGACCGTGACCTACGACTACTCCGCACTGTTTGTGGCGGTCGGCACGCTGGTGGGCGCGGCCGCCTTGGTTGCCGGCTTCTTGATGCGGGACTCACATCCGGAGCCGACGACCGAGCAGGGCCGGCTGCGCGGGGTGGCCAAGGGCTTCTCACCGGCGGCGATGCGCGGCAACCCCGTGCTCTACCTGGTGCTTCTTGGCTATTGCATCTTCTCGACGGCGCTTCAGGTCTTTATGCCGTATTACGTGCTCTACCTGCGGCTCCCCTATGTGCTTGGCGAAGGATACGTGTTTGTGATGGCCCCGGGCATTGTGATTGCAGCCGTCTTCACCATCTTTTATGGTCGACGCCTGGACAAGCTTGGCTTCGAGCGTGCCGTCCGCCTGCCTCTGGTGCTGTTTGTGGCGGGGTGCCTGACTCTCACGCTGATCACGAGTGTGGTGAGCGTGTTTGTGGGCTCGGTTCTCATGTTGTGCGGGTACCTGGGAGCCGTGGCCTGCTTTGCCGCCGAGGTGCGCAACAACACGCCAGCCGACCGCGCGGGAGTTCTCCAGGGCGTGCGCATGTTCATGGTGGTGCTGGTCCCCATGCTTGTGGGGCCGTGGATTGGGTCGGCGGTGAGTTCTGGGTCTGGAGCCATCGGCGGCTTTGGCGTGGTGGGCGATGGCTTCACGCCCTCGTCGCTCATCTTCCTGGCGGGTGCGCTGGTGTCGCTGGCGGTTGTTCCCACGCTGGTGGCGGTGGGCCGGCGGCGCAGGTGAGGTTGATGCTCCGCTGCCGATCTCTGCAGTGCGTTGGGCTACCCGGTGCTGCTTTTCGTTGGCTGGATGGCTTGGCTCGATAGCCCAGCCCATCAAAGGGGTGGGGAGGGGGTTCAGGAACATCGAGTACTTTAAGACACAGTGGCATTCCTCGGGCTCGGGCGGCTGGGCTTCTCGGCCCAGCTCGCCACTTCATTGGCTACTCACCCGAAATAGGGGAGAGCCTAAAAAGAGCGGTTCCAACCCCGATTCGAGTCCAGGGCGGAACTGCCAGGCGCCTGTACAATGGCGTCCATCGGGGCGTGGCAGACATCTAGGCTAGCTTGTTGCCAAGAGTTAGCTCGTCAAATGATCTGCTTGCTTCTCTATTGTCCTCAGTTATTTGCCAGCAAGATTGTCGGCGCTCTCCCAGACCTCGGTCTTTTTGAATGCCGAGATCAGCTCGCTGTCCTTCCGCTGATCGGCGATACTCATGAGCGCTTTTAGTTCAGCTATGTCGGGATTGGTCTGATACGCTACGTTTGTATCGATAAGTTGATACTTTGCTCGAATGAGGTCGATAAGCTTGGCATCGTTGCAGTCGGCATTTGCCCCCTCGTCATCAAAGGAGATGGTAGCGGGCATTCCGTAGTTTCCGGTGAGGTAATGGTTGCCGACGAAGTCGTTAGGGTTCGCCTCCTTATCCAGAACTGGGCTGTTCTTTGTGTTGGTAAGCAGGACAACAGAAACGTTCTCGACAGGATCAATAACGGTGAGTGTTCCGGTCCAGCCGGTATGTCCGACGGTCGAGGTATCTGAGATGGGGGAGAACGCCCACGAGTACAATGAGGTTGCCTTGCGACGCCAGCCCAAGCCATAGCTCGCATTGGTATCTTTTGGCTTGATAAACTGATCAAGCGTATCCCCATCAAAGAAGCGGTGATCACCGTAGCCACCACGGTTGATGATGATTTGGGTAAGGACCGCAAGATCCCTTGCATTTGAGAAGAGACCCGCGTGCCCCGAAATTCCTTCCATGGTATAGAAGGCCTTTTCGTCGTGTACTTCGCCCTGAATGGTGTCAGTGCGAATGTTCTCAAAGCTAATCACGCCATCGCGCGTGTTGCCGTTGAGCTCTGTGGCGGCGCAGTCATCCTTGGTGAAGCCGTTATCGAGCGGATTGAACGTAACGTGCTTGAGGCCGAGAGGCTTATAGAAAGAGTCACCAACATATTCATCGAGTCGCTGACCGGTGATCTTTTCGACGATGAATCCGAGAAGCATATAGTCGACATCGGAGTACTTCGTGCTGGTCCCAGGCATGTATTCAAGTGGCGTTTCGATGATCTTCTTCAGAGCTTCGTCGCGCTTCTGTGTGTACAGAGCCTGATTGGCACGGCTCCCTGCCTCAGTCTTTTTCGTAGCAGGGTTGTAATCGATATTGTGATACTGGGGATCGGCAGGGAATCCCGCCTGGTGCTGAAGGATTTCCTGCACAGTCAGCACGTCCTTGCCTTTGATGGCATCATTTGGCTGGTCCTTGAATTCTGGGATGTAGGCACTCACAAGCTCCGTCACCTTGAGCTTGCCTTCTGAGGCTAGCTTTTGCACCGCATAGTTTGTGCAATACATTTTCGTATTGCTTGCAAGATCGTATAGCGTGTCGTTGGTGACCTTCGCTCCATCATTCAGACGTTTCCCATCTTTTGAATAGGAATTGCATTGCCCGTAGGCTGACTGCTTTATGATTCGCCCATTGCGGGCAACAACCAGTTGAGCAGACGTGAATCCGTTATCAATTTCTGCCTGAATGATCTCATCCAACAGTTTGAAGTTGTCGTTGTTCCTGTACTCATCGGTGGCATCGACGAGCTCTGGATAGGGGATGCGGACCGCTATCGTATCTTTGCCAGCATCGATTCCACTTACCTGGAGTCTGTTGTTGCCATTAACCGTGATGGACGATATATCGATTAAAGCCCAATCGTCTTTCTCTATGTCATCCAGAGCTACGGTAGTTCCGTTAACGAAGATTTTGAACTTTGACGGATCAGTAGCGTTGACGAGAAGCGACCCTTGCTTCTCGAAGCCAATGAAGGTATCCATGGCATTCGTGATAAGGGAGTCGTCGAAGGCATCGCTATCGGCAAGTACAGGGAAGGTCTTATCGAGCTGGTAGCTACCATCTGCTTTGACACCATTTGTCACGGAGCCCGTAGCCTTGTTATCCGCCACAGCACCGCCCGATTCGACACCCGTGTTGCTGCATCCGAAAAGTCCTATCAAGGCCCCGACGCCAGCGATAGCGGTGCCATTCAACAGGAGACTTCTGCGGGAAATCGAAGGCTGACGAAGGAGACTGCCCTTTTCCATACTCGTTTCTCCTCAGCTGAACTGTCCAACAACTCTCGATGCGATGGCGAGGCGAACGATACTCGTAGTCCGTGGAAAATCTTGAGCGGTTTGCCAAGATGGCAAATATCTCGCCTGCACAACTTTCAAACGGTTGGCTTTCCATGGCAAGCGGCTGGGAAATGGTCGGCTTTTTACCAAACATGAAATAAAGTTTTGTATTTAAGACAAAACGATGACAGATTCTGACTATATGTGTTTAATGTGGGGCAACGGAAGGGGAAGAGATGCCAAGCGGGGGGCTTTTCTTACGCATGAGGGAACGGAAGCAGGATGCGAGTCCTGCGGTGCGGAGCATCCTTGATTACATCGACAAAAATCCGCAGGCAGTTGTCTCGCAGAGCATCCATGACCTTGCGGTAACTACGAACACCTCTGCTTCGACGGTCGTCCGCTTCTGTCGCACGCTGGGATGCGATGGCTACAAAGATTTTCAGCGTGAGCTGATATACGAACTGGCGTCCATGGGCGAAGGAGACGACATCTCGCTAGATGACATCACCCCAAATGACGTCGCCGCCCGCGTAGTAAAGAAGGTGATGAACAGCAACATTCGTTCTATAGAAGCGACAGAGCGCTTGCTTGATATTCCAACGCTTGAACGGTGTGCCATTGCGATGGTGCATAGCAGAATCATCGATTTGTTCGGTGTTGGTGCCTCGCTATTGGCAGCCCGAGATCTTCAGCTCAAGTTGGTCCGAGCAGACAAGGAATGTCATGTATACGACGATTGGCACAACCAGATGCTTTGTGCCAAGAACATGCATAAGGATGACTTGGCTGTGGTTTTCAGCTATTCGGGCATGACGAGAGAGATGATCGAGGCGGCTCGTTTTGCTCATAAGCGAGGAGCAAAGGTTATCGCAGTAACCCGGGCTTTGGGTGCTGGAAGGCTGTGCGAGGAGGCCGATTGGGTGCTCGGCATCGCTGCGAGTGAGCCGCTGGTGCGCAGTGCTGCCATGGCGTCACGCATGTCTCAGCTCATGGTTGTTGACGCATTGTTCGCCGTATACGTGACAAAGGATTTCGAACGGTGCACGAATGTGATGCGTCACAACTACGACGAGAAGAAGTGAGCGGCAAGCGACGCGAGTGGGGCGAGATACCCCGATTTTAGGAGAGGAGATGAGAAATGATCGATTTGACGAGGCTGTCCACTGAGACGCGTAATCCCCAAACCATGGACCTCGACCAGATGACCCCGCTGCAGATTGCTACCGCCATGAACCGAGAGGATGCAAAAGCGGTTGCTTCCGTTACCGAAGTGCTGCCCCAGATCGCCAAGGCTATCGAATGGGCGGCCGAGGCGCTCAGGTGCGGCGGTCGCATCGTCTATATGGGTGCGGGAACGAGCGGCAGGCTGGGCGTACTGGATGCGGTGGAGTGTCCCCCGACATTCGGCGTTTCACCCGATTTGGTGATTGGGCTCATCGCCGGTGGAGAGAGAGCGTTTGCGAAGGCGGTTGAGGGTGCTGAGGACAGCCATACGATGGGCACGGATGACCTCAAGGACATCGGCCTCTCTAAAAATGACATCGTGATTGGGCTGGCTGCCAGTGGACGCACCCCGTATGTCGTATATGCCCTGCGCTATGCGCGGGCAGTGGGCTGCAGGACGGTTGCCATCGCCTGCAATCGGGAATCGGAGATTGGGGCCGAAGCCGAGCTCGCAATCGAGCCGGTGCCGGGTCCTGAAGTGCTCACCGGTTCGACGCGCTTGAAGGCAGGGACGGTCCAAAAGCTCATCCTGAACATGATCTCCACGGGCAGCATGGTCGGTGCGGGCAAGGCATACCAGAACCTTATGGTCGACGTGCAGCAGACGAACGAGAAGCTTGTCGTGCGAGCGCAGAACATCGTGATGCAAGCCACGGAGTGTACGCGTGCTGAGGCGAAAGAGGCTCTTGCCCAAGCTGGCGGATATGTGAAAGTGGCAGTTGTCATGGTCTTGCTGGGCTGCAATGCCGATGACGCACGCGCCCGGTTGGCTAAGGCGAAAGGGCATGTTCGAGCTGCGCTCGCGTAGTCAGGTTGTTGATAGCCATTCCCAGTTGGAAGGCTAGCGTAGTTATAGGACGTACCGTATCGTTAGAAGGAGAGCGACAATGAGCGACAAAGAATTGAGCGAGAAGCTGCTCGCTCTGCTCGGCGGGAAGGAGAATGTGACGGCAAACGCCGCTTGCATGACTCGCCTGCGTGTGACCGTACGAGATTTGGACAAGGTAGACGTCGCCGGCATCAAGGCGCTCGACGGCGTGATGGGCGTGGTCGAAGACGAGACGATGCAGATCATACTTGGTCCGGGTAAGGTCAACAAGGTACTGGAGGAGTTCTCCAAGCTCACCGGTCTTGCCAAAGGCGTGGCGGAAGAAAGCGTGACAGACGCTGCTGCCGAGAACAAGGCTGCCCAGAAGGCCAAGTACGAGCATAAGCCTGTCCAGGCGTTCATGAAAAAGATCGCCAATATCTTCGTCGCACTGCTTCCCGGTATCATCGCCGCGGGCCTGATCAACGGCATCTGCAACGTTATCAATGTTGCCTCTGGCAACATGTTTGCTGAGGCCTGGTGGTACCAGGGTATCCGTTCCATGGGTTGGGCGCTCTTTGCTTACCTGCCCATCTTGGTTGGTTACAATGCGGCGCGCGAATTCGGCGGTTCCGCGTCCCTTGGCGGCATCGCCGGCATGATGTGCATCGCCAACGCAGCCATGCCGCTGCTTGCTGCGGGTGCAGCTGATCCCGATAAGGCAATACTGCTTCCGCTAACCAATGCTGCCTACAACCCGGCCGCCGGCGGTATGATTGCCGCCCTCATCGCAGGCGCGTTCTTTGCCTTCCTGGAGAAGCAGATTCGCAAGGTGATGCCCAACATCGTGGACACCTTTCTTACTCCGCTGTGCGTGCTAGTCATCGGTGCCTTTGCTCTCATGCTGGTCATCCAGCCGTTGGGCGCCTGGTTGACCACGGGGATTTTCGCCGTTCTTTCGTTCGTGTATGAGAAGATGGGCATCGTTGGTGGATATATCCTGGCCGCTGGCTTCCTCCCGCTCGTTTCTGTCGGTCTGCATCAGGCCCTTACGCCCATTCATGCTCTTCTGAATGATCCGAATGGCGCGACGCACGGTATCAACTACCTGCTGCCCATTTTGATGATGGCGGGCGGTGGTCAGGTGGGAGCCGGTCTGGCGCTGTACCTCAAGACCAAGAACAAGAAACTCCGTAAGTTTATTGGCGACTCTATCCCTGTCGGCATCCTCGGCATTGGTGAGCCCCTTATGTATGCGGTGACGCTCCCTCTGGTGAAGCCGTTCGTGACTGCATGCCTTGGCGCCGGATTTGGCGGTATCCTAGCGGCCTTGTTCCACATCGGTACGGTTTCCCAGGGAGTGTCAGGCCTGTTTGGCCTGCTGATCGTGGTTCCCGGGCAGCAGTTGTTCTACGTGCTTGCCATGCTCGCCGCCTATGCGGGCGGTTTTGTCCTTACCTGGTTCTTCGGTGTGGATGAGCAGCGAATCAACGAGTTCTACGGCGAATAGTCCTTATCGCTCAAGCGCCATGGAGTAAGCGGGCACTTCCGCAGCGCTTTGCGTTTGCGGAAGTGCCCCGCTTTATTCGATGGGAGGTAGTGGTGAAAACTGGAATCTCTGTCTACTTCAGTGACGGTATAGAGCATAACGAGCGGTTGATAGAGCGTGCTCGTAAAGCTGGCGCAGCATATGCGTTCACCTCGATGCATATCCCGGAAGAGGAGGGGATTGCTTATCAACATGCTGCCCGGCATCTACTGAAGTTGTTGCGAAATGCCGGAATGGCTCTGATAGTTGATGTCGGCCCAGATACGTGCGAAAAGTTAGGGTGCAACAGGCTCGGGGAGCTTCGAGATCTTGGCATTACCCATATCCGGCTCGATTATGGATTCTCGGCTGAGCAAACAGTTGCGCTCTCGCGAGTGTTTCATATTGTGTTTAATGCTTCGACGGCAACAAAGGCGGAAGTTGGAGCTTGGCGTACCGCGGGCGCTGATTTTTCGCGATTTGCTGCCTGTCATAATTTTTACCCCAAACGGTATACCGGCCTCGCGGCAGAAGGCGTGCGCCGAATTAACGATCGTCTGGCAGCATTCGGTTTTGACGTGATGGGGTTCGTTCCAGGCAATAGAGATCTTCGCGGCCCTCTTCAGGAGGGGCTGCCCACGATCGAGGCACAGCGCGAGCGGAAGGACGATCTGGCTCTCAATATGCTTGAAGCGTCATATGGCGCAGGGTGCGACATCGTGCTAGTAGGCGATCCAGGGTTGACGGATGAGTCCTGGGAACGATTCCATCAACTATCCGAGGGATATGTCAATCTGGCTGCCTCCATCGATGAGCGCTACAGCTATCTGTATCGCCAGGTGCATCACGACCGGCCTGATTCCTCAGAGGATATCATCAGGTCGCAGGAGTCTCGGACAAGCCTGAGGCCTGGTCCAATCGTTCCCGATAACGGCGCGGGCCGTGAAAGGCCCGCGGGAACAATCGCGGTCTCTAATAGTGAGTATCAGCGGTATGAGGGAGAGCTCGAGATCGCTCGCCGCGAACTGGCAGGAGATGCTCGCATGAATGTCGTCGGGAGTGTGTCCGATGGAGACACTCGTTTGCTTCCCTATATCCGGGATGGCTTTGGATTCCGATTGGTCAAATAGCGCTTGGTCCGCTGCCGATGTTGCGTCCGAGTCCAACAAAGGTAGGAAAATAGTGCCGTCGAGCAGCTGTCGCTCCCCGAGGATGGGCAGTTTGATGACCTACGGTGGGAGACGTGCGAGCATGGGGGCTACCCAGGGGAGCTGGGCGAGTGAATGGTACGCCCGCAGGGGGAGGCCAGCGCTTTCTGGGAGTCCCTCGTAAACGTCAACGTGAAGTTCCCATGCTCAATGGCCGTCGCCATTGACTTTGGGGAGAGGGAGTGGTCCGACTGCATGCGCAAGGCAGTGACGACGGCACTATAGAGGATGGCTGTCGGCTTGTCTGTGATTCTCGAGAGGCATAACGCCGGATGTCTCGAGGCGTTCGTCTGTAAAGCGCGTCGTCATCGGGCATGCGATGCCGACGTATGTGGCGCCCGACGGCATACATGTCTTGCCGATTGAAGCGCTTGTCCCATGCGCCGAGGGCTTGCCAGGTGGGGGGTGTAGTTTGCTAGCAAGCTAGCACCGCCGCAGGTGGATGCATAAGAAGTAGTCCGTAGCCGGTGGGCCGTGGGCTACATCCTTATAGCCGCTGGTCGTACACCTCGAGGCCTTATATATTGCCGAGCAAGAAGTCCCTTGCGATGCCCATGACCTCGCGGAGCACGTTGTTCGGCATGTACCATGCATCCGAGGGGGCGGCGATGCCGTGTGCGTTCACGTAGCCTTGCTTGGCCGCGATACGCATGGCGCGCAGCAGGTGGAAGTCGTTTGTCACGATGCCGACCCGATCGCTGGAGGCATCGAGAAGCGCCTTCGAGTTGCGGAGGTTCTCGACCGTGTTGGTCGAGGCGCCCTCGAGCTGGATACGACTCGCGTCGATGCCACGCGACTCGAGGTAGCGGGCCATGCCCTCCGCCTCGGTGCAGGGCTCGTTGGCACCCCTGCCGCCCGAGACGATGCAGCGTGTGCCGGGGTTGTCAATCAGGTAATCGGCCGCGGTGTCCAGGCGGTAGCGAAGCACGGTGCTGGGGGAGCCGTCGGAGCGGACCTGCGCACCCAGCACGACGAGCGCGTCGAGGTCTCCGGGCGCGGGCGTGTGGGCCGTCGTGAGGATAAGCGCGGCCACGCCGAGTGTTATCGCTCCAGCGAGCGCTGCCACCACGCCGACTAAAACGCGCAGCGCCCAGGGAAGTGCCTGCCATATGTCCTGGCGCATGGCGATGCCGCATCCTGCCAGCGCAGCGCCGATTGCGTACCACACCGCGAAGAAAGCCGAGCCGGACCAGATAAGCATGACCGAGACGCCGTAGGCGATCGAAGCCGCCCCGAGTGCGATGAGCAGGAGTGACATACGGACCTCCGTGAACAGAAGTTTCAATCCACGCGCCCCGTGTGAGGCGCGACTCCGCCGGTTGACGAGACAGCCTGATTATCCGTTTACGCCGCCTATGAGTCGAGGGTCTCGCGAATGGCAAACATGAGGAAAGCCAAGCTCTGCACATGGACGGTCGCCCTTACGTGCGTCATGGTCGTGTGCCTGGGCCTGGCCAGTTGTGGGTCAGTGGGAACAAACCGAGGAAGGAGTTATTGCCGAAGTATCTCCACTGCGCTCGATCAAGCATTCTGCTCGCAGCAGAAAACATCATTCATTCCAAGTGGCAGAGGGCCAGCTCAAAGTGAGCTGGCCCTCCTAGTGAGTATGCCTCTCGCGTAACCGTCCTACATGTGGTCGTGGCAGGTGCGTGCGATAACGTCGAGCTGCTGCTCGCGCGTGAGGTCGATGAACTTCACCGCATAGCCGGAGACGCGGATCGTGAAGTTGGCGTACTCGGGCTTCTCGGGGTGCTCCATAGCGTCCTTGAGCTTCTCGACGCCAAAGACGTTGACGTTGAGGTGGTGCGCGCCGTTGGCAAAGTAGCCGTCAAGCACGTTCACCAGGTTACCGATGCGCTGCTGCTCGTCGGTGCCAAGCGCGCCGGGGTTGATGGTCTGCGTGTTGGAGATGCCGTCGAGTGCGTACTCGTAGGGCAGCTTCGCCACAGAGTTGAGGCTTGCGAGCAGGCCGTTCTTCTCGGCGCCGTAGCTGGGGTTGGCACCGGGCGAGAAGGGCGTGTAGGCAGGGCGGCCGTCGGGCAGCGCGCCGGTGGCCTTGCCGTACACCACGTTGGACGTGATGGTGAGGATGGATGTCGTGGGCTCGGAGTTGCGGTAGGTGTGGTGCTTCTTGATCTTGGCCATGAAGGTCTTGAGCAGCCACACGGCGATGTCGTCGGCGCGGTCGTCGTCGTTGCCGTAGCGCGGGAAGTCGCCCTCGGGCACGTAGTCGACGACCAGGCCGGACTCGTCGCGCACGGTGCGCACGCGGGCGTACTTGATGGCCGAGAGCGAGTCCACCACGTGGCTGAAGCCCGCGATGCCGGTGGCGAAGGTGCGGCGCACGTCGGTGTCGATGAGGGCCATCTCAGCGGCCTCGTAGTAGTACTTGTCGTGCATGTACTGGATGAGGTCGAGGATGTTCACGTACAGGCCGGCCAGCCAGTCCATCATGATGCCGAACTTGTGCATGACCTCATCGTAGTCGAGGTACTCGCTCGTGATGGGGGCAAGCTCGGGGCCAACCTGCATGTGGTTGCCCTGCTTGTCGGTGTACTTGAGGTCCTTGCCGCCGTTGATGGCGTAGTTCAGGCACTTGGCGAGGTTCGCGCGGGCGCCAAAGAACTGCATCTCCTTGCCGGTCTGGGTCGCCGAGACGCAGCAGCAGATGCTGTAATCGTCACCCCACACCGGGCGCATGACGTCGTCGTTCTCGTACTGGATCGAGCTGGTGGTGATGGAGATCTTGGCCGCGTAGCGACGGAAGGCCTCGGGCAGGCGCTTAGAGTAGAGCACCGTGAGGTTGGGCTCGGGCGCGGGGCCCATGTTCTCGAGCGTGTGCAGGAAGCGGAAATCGTTCTTGGTCACCATGTGGCGGCCGTCCTGGCCAAGGCCGGCCATCTCGAGCGTGGCCCACACGGGGTCGCCGGAGAACAGCTCGTTGTAGCTGGGGATGCGCGCGAACTTGACCATGCGGAACTTGAGGACCAGGTGGTCGATGAGCTCCTGCGCCTGGGCCTCGTCGATCTTGCCCGCCACGAGGTCGCGCTGGATGTAGATGTCAAGGAACGTGGAGATGCGGCCCACGGACATGGCGGCGCCGTTCTGGGTCTTGATGGCAGCCAGGTAGCCAAAGTAGAGCCACTGCACCGCCTCGTGCGCGTCGCGCGCAGGCTGGGAGATGTCGTAGCCGTAGATCTTGGCCATAGCCTTGATGCCCCTGAGCGCGCGGATCTGCTCGGAGATCTCCTCGCGCAGGCGGATGACGTCGTCGGTCATGGTGCCGTCGCCGCAGTTGAGCAGGTCCTCCTGCTTCTTGGCGATAAGGAAGTCGATGCCGTAGAGCGCCACGCGACGGTAGTCGCCCACGATGCGGCCGCGGCCATAGGTGTCGGGCAGGCCAGTAATTACGTGGCTGTGGCGGGCGGCGCGCATCTCGGGGGTGTAGGCGTCAAAGACGGCCTGGTTGTGGGTCTTGTGGTACTCACTGAAGATCTGGTCGTACTTGGAGTTGATCTTGTAGCCGTAGCTCTCTGCCGCCTGCTGGGCCATCTTGATGCCGCCGTAGGGCATGAAGGCGCGCTTCAGGGGCTTGTCGGTCTGAAGGCCAACGACCTTCTCGAGGTCCTTGAGCTCGGGGTCGATGTAGCCGGGGCCGTATGCGGTGAGGCCCGAGACGACCTCGGTCTCGCAGTCGAGCACGCCGCCGTTGGAGCGCTCCTGCTTCTGGAGCTCCTGGACCTTGCCCCAGAGCTTGTCGGTGGCCTCGGTGGGCCCGGCGAGGAACGACTCGTCGCCCTCGTACTGGGTGTAGTTGCGCTGGATGAAGTCACGGACGTTCACGTCGGCCGTCCAGTGACCTGCCGAGAAGCCCTGCCATTCTTCACGTAGTGCCATGCGTTCCTCCTGTAGTTGCTATGCCTGCGGAAGCCCCGACACGGCTGCGCCGAGGATTCGTTCCGCGTTTTCCACCCGTTCCTTGCTGGGCGGCTGGGTGTCGCGCAGCGTGTAAGGTATGCCGAGCTCGTCCCACTTGTAGACGCCCAGGCTGTGGTAGGGGAGCACGTCGACGCGGCGGACGTTCGAGAGCGTCTTGATGAAGTCCGCGGTGCGACGGAGGTACTCGTCGTTATCGGTGATTCCGGGGACCAGCACGTGGCGGATCCACACGGGGACGCCTGCGTCGGAGAGCCAGCGCAGGGCGTCGAGGATGTTCTCATTGGAGTGGCCGGTGAGGGCGCGGTGCTCGGCGGGGTCGATGTGCTTGATGTCTGCCAAAACCAGGTCACAGGCGGCCATGATGCGCTCCCATGCCTGGTAGAAGGGCTGCCGGTGGGCGAATGGCGCAAGAGAGGTGTCCAGGCACGTGTTGATGCCGCGGGCATGGGCAGCCTCGAAGAGCTCCGCCACGAACTCGGGCTGGAGGAGCGCCTCGCCACCCGAGACGGTTATGCCACCCTCGCGTCCCCAGTAGCTGCGGTAACGCTCTGCCTGGTCGAGGAGATCCGCCGGTTCCACGAGGGTGCCGCGGTCGAGGGCCCAGGTGTCGGGGTTGTGGCAATAGCGGCAGCGCATGGGGCAACCCTGGAGGAAGACGATAAAGCGTACGCCCGGGCCGTCCGCCGAGCCAAAAGACTCTGTCGAGTGAACACGCCCCTTCATGGCCGACCTCCGTCCTGAGCGAATATCCCAAACCGGCTTTTCAGTCTCAAATGTAAGGGGCGGATGAGGCGGATTCCTTGATTGAAATCAAGTAATTCGAAAATGCCGAGCAAATATGGGGGTTCGGCGACAGGAATGCTGGGTTGATAGGCGCGATTCTTGTGGCCGGGAGGTGCAGCGGGGGCTTCGGGCTACGGGCCGGAGCGCTTCGTGCTGCATAAAAACGCTCTATCTAACGGATTTTTGGCTTTTGCAGCATAAAAGTGCCTTATCTAACAAGACGAATCTGAATAGAATATAAACATTCTAACAGACTTTGCATAATTATGGATATTTAGTATTGATCATGCAAAACAATACATAATCAGTTAAATACTTGATATATAACTGCGTGAGACCATGTCAGATGGAGCACTTTTGTGCAGCGGGATTCCAAATCCTGTTAGATAGAGGACTTTTTGCTGCCCGGCCTTATGGAGAAGCCGACGTTGGACACTTAGATTCTACGAATGGCACTGCGATTGAGTAGGCGCAGACGTCCGCGGCCAACGCGTTCGACCAGGCCCTCCTTGCTCAGCGAGGAAATGGCGCGAGAGACGGTCTCAGGGCGCAGACCCACCGAGGCAGCAATGTCTTCCAACCCAAGGTGGATCTCGGTGCCCATGCAGCGCTCGTCACGAAGCAGCAGGTACTGCGCCACGCGTCGCCGCGGGTCGCGAATGCCCAGCATCATGGCCTTTTCCTCGGCGTCATCGAGCTCGGTGCACACCATGCGAATTAGCCCAAGCGCGGCGTCGGGGTGTTTTGCGAGCATGGCCTTGAAGTCCGTGCGGTGAATGGAGCACAGCTCAACGCTGGTAAGGCATCCCACGGAGTAGTGGTAGACGTTGTCCTCGAGGAACATCCCATGCCAGATCGCCTGCCCGTCGTGCAGCACGTCGAGCACGTACTCCACGCCGTCGGGGTCGATGCGGAAGGTCTTGATGCGGCCCGATCGCACAATGAGGACCGAGTCGATGGGGTCGCCCTCGTGTACCAGGATGTCTCCGCGCCGGTGGGTGGAACGCACGGAGCGGGCGAGAAGATCGTGCTTCGCGTTGTCGGGCAGGCCTGCGAACAGGCGAATCCTGTTCACACAGGTTCCGTTTGCCGCCTTGAAGCTGCAGCCCTCGCACTGCTGGCAGGGTATGTCGTCCTCGCGCACCACGTATGCCCCTAGTCCTGTGAGGCCAGCTTGAAGCCGTCGAAGGTAAAGCCCGGGCTCACTACGCAGGAGACCAGCGCGTCCTCGCTGGAGGGAATCGTACGCTGCCAGACCCCTGCGGGGACAACCAGCTCGCCGCAGACATCGCTCTCGTTAACGCGCAGTGTCATGCGCCGGGCGTCGCGCTCGTCAGGCTGCTCGCCTGCACCGCCCAGCTCGAGCGCCACTGCCCCGGGGCCGTGCCAGAGCCACAACTCGTCCGCGTCGACAACATGCCACGCGCTGGCGTCACCCGCCGGAAGCAGGAAGTAGATGCACGATGCAAGTGGGCGATCCCCGTCTGTATCTGCGGGCAGCGCCGGCTGCCACGTGCGGCGATACCATCCGCCCTCCGGGTGTGGAGCCAGCCCAAGTTCGTTGATGACATGCCGCGCGTAGCTGGTGAGCTGCGGCGTGCCATCTGCAGCCGCGCTGCTGTCATCCTTGGTCATCGTGCACCTCCTACAACCGGTCGTCGTGAGGCTGAAACATCCATCATAGCCGCGTCGCTCGTCCCACGCCCAGCTCGCGCCTGCGCAGGGGACACACCAAAGCGCTTGCGAAACAGCCGATGGAAGTTGCTGGTTCCCTCATATCCAACCATTGCCGCGACCTTTGCCACGGGAAGCCCCGTATCCGTAAGCAGCTGATGGGCACGAAGCATGCGCTGCTCGCGAACTAGCTGCGAGAAGGTCCGTCCGCACTGCTCGTGAAGCAACCCAGAGAGGTAGGTGGGGTTATAAGAGAAGCGCTCCGCCAACCCGTGAAGCGTGACGCTCTCGGGATGCGCGGCTATCTCGGTGAGAAGCAGGGCGACAAGCTCGTCGGGACTTTGGCGCCCGGGCTGATGGCGGATCGCGGGACTTGCCAGCGCGATGGCGGCGGAGGCCAGGCCGTCTATTACAAGTTCCCACTCCTCTTGGCGCTCGACGTAGGTCACCACCATGAGCGAGAAGATGTCCTGCAGTATCGAGGGGTCGACATTGCCCACCTTCGATATCTCCGTGGTGCCTGACTGCTCTTGGCCAAGGTTGTCGACTAATACCTGGAAGAAGTTGGAAGAGGAGGGCGCGAGGGCCATGAGCACCCGGTCCAGTTGTTGCTTGCCGAGAAAGGCATAGACCGTGATGTCGTCTGGTCTGGTGCGGCGGTCAAGCAGCAGGTGCGCCGGATGCCTCGCGTCGTACGTGGTCCTCAGAATGTGACAGGGCGCTGAGGTAGGGATGGCTGGTTTATCGCGCATCCGGTATGCCACGAGGAGCGTGCCCGACCCCGGCTCCAGGTGCTCCAGCCGCTCCGAGAGCAGTATGTCCAGCGCGCGCTTAAGCCTTGCTTCGTCCATGGGCCCTCCCTCTCCACTGCGCAGAGGCCTGCCTGTATCCCCATGGTACATCAGAATTTCTGGTATCTACCGCTGGGTATTTAGGTGTAGCGCCCTAGTGCAATAGGGGATATGCTCCCTGTTTTAGCCTGAATACCAGCAAGGATTCAGGATGCGCGCCGCATGTAATTCACATTGCTTGAACGACGAAATCTCAGGAAATAGGTACGGGGGCACTTAATGGATGCGCAGAGAACAACGCCCATGGCACGCAGAGAGGAAGTCGCGCGCGAGCTGTGGGCCAGCATGTTTCGTGGGAACTGGCTGCTCTTCTCAGCAAACATGGCGCTGTATCTGGCGCAGGCCATCCTCACGCTTGCCTTTGCCTACGTACTCAAGCAGACCTTCGACGCCGTGGCCGCGGGGTTCCTCGGCCTTCTCGCCCAGACGGGTCAAGTGGTTGCCCTGCTGATAGCAGCTGAGCTTGCAACCGAGCTGGCCATGCGTTCGACTCTCCCAGCGTTTCTCCGCCGCGCGGTGAGCGGGTATCGTCGTGCCGTCTTCGACCGGCTGCTGGGCAAGGGCATTGGCGCCTTCGATGGCGGCGGGGCGAGCCGCTACGAATCTGCGCTCACCAATGACGTGACCACCATCGAGACAACGTACCTTGAGAAGATCTTCACGATGGTCACCGAGGTTGTCTCGCTGGCGGGCTCCGTTGCCATGCTCCTGGTCCAGAGCGTGCCGCTGGCTCTGGTGGCAATTGTGTCTGCGCTGGTACCGCTTGTGATTGGTCTTGCGTCCGGAGGCCGGCTTGCCTCGCGCCAGCACGCGGTCTCCGATGCCACGGGGCGCTTTGTGGGTGTGGTCCACGACCTTGCCTGCGGCTTCCCGCTCATCAAGAGTTTTTGCGCCGAGCCCGCTGCGCGCGAGCGCTTCGAGGCCGCCGACGGCGCGCTTGAGGCCGACAAGCGCCTCCGACGCCGCACGGAGCTGGGCATTCGCGCGCTGGCCATGACTGCGCAGGGCGTCTCGCAGCTTTCTGTCATGTTCTTTGGCGCGTGGCTCGCGCTTTCTGGCCGCAGGATGACGGTGGGTGGCATCCTTATGGCCACGCAGCTCATGAACAGCATCGCCCAGCCGATCCAAGACCTGCCGTCCCTTTTCGCCGCTCGTCGGGCATCGCTGGGGCTGGTGGGAAAGCTCTCCCAGATGCTCGACGAGAACCGCGAGCGTACGGGTGGCACGATGCTGCCCGCTACGCTTGCCCAGGGCATCTCGCTTTCAAACGTGACCTTTGGCTATGGCGAGAACCGCCCGGTGCTCGCTCACCTGAACGCGGAGTTTGCCGCAGGCGGCTGCTACGCCGTGGTGGGAGCATCTGGCAGCGGCAAGTCGACGCTTCTCTCGCTGCTCATGGGCGCGCATCCCAGCTACGGTGGCCGGATTGCCTTCGACGGCTGCGAGCTGCGCGATGCGAGCCTTGAGTCGCTCTACGAGACGGTGTCGCTGGTGCGGCAGGATACGTTCCTTTTTGATGCCACGTTGCGGGAGAACGTCACCATGTTCGTCAATGTCGATGCCTCTGAGCTGGATTCGGCCGTGCGGCGGGCAGGCCTTGCCAGCTTTGTGGCAGCGCACGGTATGGACTACCCGTGCGGCGAGGGAGGGTCCAACCTATCCGGCGGCGAGCGGCAGCGGGTGTGCATCGCGCGGAGCCTTCTGCATGGGTCGGGGATATTGCTTCTCGACGAGGCGACGTCGGCCCTGGACCAGGAGACGGCCGACCAGGTCACGCGCTCGGTGGCGGCACTTACCGGGACCACGCGCCTCATGGTGACGCACCGCCTGGACGCCGGGCAGCTGCGGCTCTTTGACGGCATCGTGGTGCTGCGCGATGGCCGCGTGTGCGAGCAGGGCACCTTCGACGAGCTCATGGCCGTGCCGGACGGCTACTTCCGGGCACTCTATACCGTGGGGGAGTAGGATGAGTGGGGTAGGGCCTTGCGGCCGGTGCCCTCGGGCTGTTTTCAGACGTTTTCTCTCTGAGAGGTTTCTCTCTGAGAACGGAGTTATGTGTCGAGTATCGGCCCCGCAGCGCTCGCGTGGTGGTACTATGCGTCGGTGGCGGGTTTTGTGCGGGAGATGATGCCTGTGGATTCGGATGAGCCGGTTCAGTCCGCGAGGAGGACCGTCGTCCTCTTCCTGGTGGTGGCGTTTGCGCTGGATTGGGTGAGCTGGCTCCTTGCTGGCGCGCAGTCTGGATGGACCATCGACGAGTCCAACGGCATGTGGGGCACGCTGCTTGCCGTCTCGATGTTCGGACCGCTCGTCGCTGCGGTTATAGTGCGTGTGACGAGAAAGTCCACCGTCGACGCTGGCTGGCGGCCCCACATCAAGGGCGGCGTGCGCTGGTACCTGCTGGCGCTGGCCATCCCACCAGCCCTTACGCTGGCTGGCTCCGTGGTGTACTTTCTCTTCCTCTCCGGGGACTTCGATCCGGAGGCCTCGCGCTTCTCCGCCGCCGCTATCGCTCAGTTGGGTGTTGGCGCCGACCAGGTTCCGGCAATCTTCGCCGTCCAGGTGGCAAATGCTGTGATTATCGCCCCGTTCGTCAACATGCTGCTGGCCATTGGCGAGGAGGCGGGCTGGCGTGGGTTTCTCTATCCCGCGCTGAGGGAGCAGAATCCGCACCCCCGCGCGGCGATTCTCACTGGAGTTGCATGGGGCCTCTGGCATGCGCCCCTCATTGCCATGGGGTACAACTACGGCACTGACTACCTGGGATTTCCCGTGCTGGGCATTGTTGCCATGACCATCTTCTGCATGGCGTTTGGAACGTTTCTCTGCCTTCTCCGCGACCGCTCGGGAAGCGTCTGGCCTTGCGCGCTCGCCCATGGGTCGCTCAACGCCGTGGCCGGGCTGGGCATGTGGTTTAGCCGCAGCGCAGGCGGCATTCTGGGACCAATGCCGTTGGGGCTTCTCGCCTGTATCCCGGTGGTGCTGCTCGCGGTCTGGCTGTTGGGGCACCTTGGCGCCCCGAGCGCGGACGTCGCTAGATAAGGCAGCTCACCAGGAGAATCGCAGGCAGAAAGCCCTGCTTGAAGATGATCTTGGGGTCGCTGGTGGCGGCTCCGTACGCGGCGACGGCAAACATCGACGCGCTTAGGGCAATCACCGCCGCCTTGCTGGGGATGGCCAGCGCGGCAACAAGCAGCAGAACCGCAAGGATGCCGTTGTAAACGCCCTGGTTCTTGAAGAGTGTGCTCACGGAGGGACGCGACAGCTCGTCGACAGTCATGTTGAATGTCTGCGCCGTGCGTGCCGAGGTGGTCGCGACGGTCTCAAGGTAGAAGATGAAGAGGAACTCCGCCGTAACCAGTACGGCGAGGACAGTGGTGATGATGGACATGGTAACTCCTATCGCTGGCGTAGCAATTCTTTCTCGTCGCCTAGTGTAGATGCGGCACATTCGATGGTTACGCGCGCAGGCGAGAAAAATAAATTGCACACAATCTAATTTTGTCCTGGGCAAGGATGACCCCAACCCCGTGCGTAATTCCGGCGCACCGGGCGGCTCCGACAAGAGACGTCGCCAACGGGAACGCTACTATGGGGCGTACTGAATCCAATCGAAAGGGTGACGAGATGGATTATCGCATGAGCATCGACGAGGCCGTGGAGTCGCGGCATGCCGTCAGGCGCTACACCGAGGAGCCCATCTCGGCCGAGGAACGTGCGGCGCTTGAGGAGGCCGTTGCCGCGGCAAACGCTGACGGGGCGCTTCACATGCGGCTGGCGTACGACGACCCCGAGGTGTTCTCGAGCACGCTCGCCCGTCGAGCGGGCTTTGTCAACGCCAACAACTACCTGGTGGTGGCTGGCCACGAGAGCAACAACCTGGACATGCGCGCGGGCTACTTTGCCGAGAAGGTCGTGCTCGAGGCGCAGCGACTTGGCCTCAACAGCTGCTGGGTCGCCGGCACCGCCAAGCGTCGCGCCGTGCGCCAAACGCTCGCCCAGAAGGACAAGCTCGTGGCAATCATTGCGCTTGGCCACGGCACCACGCAGGGCGAGGCGCACCGTTCGCGGACGATCGCGCAGGTGTCCCGGCCGGTGAACAACGTGCCCGAGTGGTTTGCGCGAGGCGTGCGCTATGCACTGCTCACCCCGACGGCCATGAACCAGCAGACCTTCTGGGTGCAGATGACGAGAAAAACGAATGCCAACGGGCTTCCGCTTGTTGCGTTGAGCACCAACGGTGGCCCCTGCGCCCGCGTTGACCTTGGCATCGTGAAGCTTCACTTTGAGCTTGGCGCCGGTACGGAGAACTTTGCCTGGGCCGGCCCGGTGGTGCACTAGGGTCGCGCGTCCGGCTGTCGCCCGCCGCTACAGCACCTGCTCCATGCAGGTCTTCTGCACGCCCATGCCCATCGCCTCGTAGAACTTGCGTGCGCCGGGGTTGCACTCCCACACGTTGAGGGTCACGTTGTGGAAGCCGCCCTCGCGTGCAAAGGCAATGATGTGCTGGTATACGGCGGTCGCCACGCCGTGTCCGCGTGCCGCTTCATCCACGCAGATGTCGTCGATGTAGAGGGTTCGGATGGGCTGCAGGTTGTTGGAGTGCGCGTGGTCCTCCACGATGCAGAAGCCATAGCCAAGTATCTCGCCGGGGGCGGCGTCCTCGTCTACGGCGACAAAGACGGGCCTCTCGTCATCCGCGATGATCTGGCGCAGCTCGTCGTCGGTGTACTTGCGCGTCCCGGAGCGAAAGAGGTCTGGACGCCCCTTGGCATGCACCTCGAGCACTTGCGAGAGGCAGTTGTCGATTCCCGGGACGTCGGCGTCTGTGGCCCTTCTCACCTGCATGTATGTGGCCCTACCCTTCCTGTGCATCGTTGTTCTCGCCAGCGTTTGCCTCCGAGAAGCCCTCGGGCGCGCGCTCCTGCACGAAAGCGATGAATTCCTCGCGCGCCGCCTCGGTGCGCACGCGCGCAACGTACATGTGGTTGCCCATGTCATCTGAGAGAACCCCAGGCACGCGCCTCTCCATCATGATGCTTCCGCCCCAGCGCGAAAGTATCTCGCGGTGGCTGTGCACGTAACTGTGGTTGTCTCGCCGGCCGGCGTACACGGCGAACCAGTTGTCGTGCGCGTCGTGCAGGCGACGCTCGCCAAAGCAGACCATCTCGGCCCAGATGCGGTAGACGTCGGTGGAGTGTGCGAAGTTCATCATGTCTGGCGTGTAGCCGCCGGCTGGGCGGCAGTTGACCTCAAGGCCCACGTAATCGCCCGCGTGCCCCAGGCCCTCGCGGTCCTCGGCGAGACGGAAGAACTCAAGGTGGACGAAGCGTGCCCGAATCCCAAAGGCGTGCACTGCAGCGTGGCCCAGGTCGCGCAGGCGGGGGTCGATGCCGGGGCAGCAGTAGTACGAGAGGTCAAGGCCCTGCCGCGCGACGTCGGACATCGATGGCGGGAACTCCTCCTGATTCTCGAAGATCGGCTTGCCCCAGGGGTCAATGATCGCATCGTAGGCGGCGATGCCGCTGGCGGGGACAAACTCCTCGAGCACGTAGGACTCCGCCCCCTGCCACGAGCAGCGGCCGACAAGGCCTCTGAGCTGGTCGTCGTTCTCGATGCGCATGGCGCCTCCGGCGCCCACGCCGTATTCAGGCTTGGCGAAGGCCGGAAACCCGCCCCACTCCCACACGGCGCGGCGAGCGTCATCGAGCGAGCCGACGCGAACCTGCCTGGCGGTGGGGACGTTTCCCGCTGCGTAGAGCGGCTTCATCTGGGCCTTTGACTGCCATTGGTCAATGGTCGCCAGGCTGGCGCCGGTGGTGACGTGGAAGTCGTCGCGAAGCCGGGCATCCAGTGGCAGCCAGTGCTCGTTCATCGACTCGACCCAGTCCATGTGCCCGTGCTTCCAGGAGAGGTACGCGACGGCGCGAAACACCTGGTCGTAGTTCTCAAGGGAATCAACTTGAACGTACTCGTCGAGCGCGCGGTGCAGCTCCGACGAGATTGCCTCCGCAGGGGTGTCGCCAATGCCGTAGACCGAGGCGCCGCACGAGCGCAGGCGGTCGCACCACAGCCAGTAGGTCTCGGGGAACTGAGGCGAGATGAAGACGAAGTTCATGTTGCCCTCCCTGCTGCTGGTGGGGTTGCGGCTGGAGTTCATGGTTCTGTTCGTGTTTCCAAGGCTAATGATAAGGCCATCTGGTCTTTCTCGGCGTACCTGGAGTTTCTTCTCGGTGTGCCTGTAGCTTCTCAGAGCTTCTGGCACGCAAACTTCTTGGCGTGTCCCGGCACGTCCCCGCACGTCCCGATGCGGCTCGGCGCGTCCCGGTACGCTCCGGCGTGTCCCGGTGTCTCCCGATGCGGCTCGGTAGGCAATTATTGAACGAAAATGCTGGTATCAAACAGTGTCAACTGGTCAAATACCGAAATTGTACGGAAAAACGCGCAATAATCTGAGCGATGCGGAGAGAAATGCTCTGCACGCGGTGCGGCCCTGCTAACACGTTCGTTCCGGCGACAAAACGGCGCCCGAGAGGCCCTTTCGTACGTAATCCCTGCGGTAATGCGGCTTCGGGCGTGCGTCCGGGTTGCGCGCGAGACGCCCGCCCGCACGGATTTGGTCGCGTTTCGTGTTTCTTATGTCGGATATCCGGTGGCTTGGCAACAGTTGGATACAGTGAACGCATCTGCCAACGAACAAAGGGTACCGAAAGCCGGGAGACTGCGTTTTGGAACTGTTCTCATTGCATTTCCTGCTGTTTCTTGTGACGGCCCTTGCTGCTTACCACGTGGTGGGCCATATTGCACGAAAAAATGCCTGGCTGGTCCTCCTCGCCGCGAGCCTCGCCTTCTACTGCCTGGCGGGGAGGTGGCAGACGCTCGCCTACATGCTGGCCTGCGCCGCGATCACCTGGGCGGCCCCGCTCGGGCTCGCCCGCATGGACGCGGCGTGCCGGGCCGAGCGCGCCGCGGCCCCGGACCGCGCCGCGAGGAGGGCCGCGAAGGCCGCCTGGGCGAGGCGCCGCCGCGCGGTGCTGGTGGCCTCGCTCGCGGCCTGCTTCGGGATGCTGGCCTACCTCAAGTACTGGAACGTGCTGCTCTACGAGGTGGGGCTCGCGGCCTCGCCCTCGAGCCTGGGGCTGCTCCTGCCCCTCGGCGTCTCCTTCTACACCTTCCAGGCGGCCTCCTACCTGGTGGACGCCTACAACGGCCGCTTCGAGCCGCAGCGCAACCCACTCAAGCACCTGCTCTTCGTCTGCTGGTTCCCGCAGGTCATCCAGGGGCCCATCAACCGGTACGCCGACCTCGGGCCGCAGCTCCTCGAGGGACACTCTGCCAAGGGCGTGCCCGTGCGCCGGTCGCTTCTCCGCTTTGGCTACGGTGCGCTCAAGAAGTACGCCATTGCCAACATGCTCGTCGGCACCATTGACCAGATCTTCTCCAACGTCACCCCCGGCATCCCCGGCAGCGTGGTCGCCTTCGGCATACTCCTCTACTCGGCCCAGCAGTACGGCGACTTCTCCGGCGGCATCGACATGGTGGAGGCGGCCTCCTCGCTCTTCGGCGTGCGCATGGCCGAGAACTTCCGCAGGCCCTACTTCTCCGTCTCGCTGGCGGACTTCTGGCGCCGCTGGCACATCACGCTCGGCGCCTGGATGCGCGACTACGTGTTCTTCCCGTTCGCGGTCTCGCGCCCCATGCGCGCCCTCGGCGCCCGGGCCTCGCGCCTGGGCGAGCACCTGGGCCGGACGCTCCCCGCCTGCGTGGCGAACCTCCTCGTGTTCCTCATCGTCGGCCTCTGGCACGGCGCGGAGCCCCACTACGTGGCCTGGGGCCTCTACAACGGCCTGGTGATCGCGCTGGCCGACCTCCTCGCCCCCGCGTTCAGCAGGGCGAACGCCGCCCTGCGCGTGGACGAGTCCTCCCGCGCCCACCGCGCCCTCTGCGTGGCCCGCACCTTCCTCGTGGTCAACGTGGGCTGGTACTTCGACCGCATCTACGGCTTCGGCGACAGCCTCCTCTGCCTGCGCAACACGTTCACCAACTTCAATCCCGGGGCCTTCTTCCTAACGCTGCATGAGGATGGCATCACTGCTCTCAACCTGCAGTTCCTCGTGTTTGCTGCACTTGCCTGCCTCCTTGTCTTTGCCGTGAGCCTCGCGCAGGAGCGCGGCGTGGATGTGGGCGGGCGCATCCTCGGCTGGAACTGCGTCGCCCGGGCAGCTCTTTACTTCCTCGTGCTCAGCCTCATCGTGATCACGAGCTTCCTCACCCAGAACGTTGCCGGGGGGTTCATGTATGCGAACTTCTAGCGAGAAGGACAACAAGGCTAGGGGACGCGCCCCTCGCCATGGGCGGCGCCGCGCGCTTGAGGTCTTCATTATCGTTGTCCTTATCGTCGCCGCAAATGTCATTATCAACCTGGGCTTCGAGCTTTACAGCTCGCTGGCAAACGTGATGTGGGACGAGTATCGCAGCGCTGCAAGCGAGAACATCGATACCGTAGTCGTGGGATCCTCAACCGGTCAGCGCTCCTTCGACCCTGCGGTCCTCGATGCGACCTTGGGCGCCACCACCTTCAACATGGCCACGCCCGCGCAGGAGTTGGATGACTCCTACACTGCGGCCAGACAGGCCATCGAGGACCACCACGTGCGCCGCGTGATTCTTGCGGTTGACTACGAGTCGATCTCGACGGTCAAGTGGCCTGGCTCCCACGTGGCCTTCGCCCGCGCCAAGATGGAGGGCGAGTCCCTGCCCAGGGCGGCGGCCGACTACTGGAAGCTCCTCACCAGCTCCTCGTTCTTTGATGGGGCAGACTCTATTTGCGCCCTCTTCCCTTGGGGGTACAACCACGTGGAGCTTGACGCCGAGCACATTGCCACCAACTTCCACGACCGTATTAGTGGCACGAGCCCAGTTGAGGCCGCCGCGCGCGTCATGGACGGCTGGACCTACTACGGTCGTGGTTACGGCAACTACGACGGCGTGCTCGACTACTCCACCGCGCGTGATCGCCTCTCGGTGACGGAAGAGGGTCCGGCCGACTTCGACCAGCAGGGTCTCGATTGGATCCAGAACATCTGCGACCTTTGCCGCGAGAACGGCGTCCAGCTCGTGGTGGTGGTGACTCCGCGGCCCGCCTTCAACGTCCTTGCCTACGGCGAGAAGTACCCAGAGCAGATGTCGCGTCTCCAACAGGTGGTCGAGCAGGGCGGCGGCACCTTCATCGATGCCAATATGGCAAAAGGTGGCTGGTGGGAGCCACGTGACGTCGACTTCTACGACGGCGAGCACCTGAACCACGACGGCGCCGCTCGCTTCTCGCGTGCGTTTGCCCAGGCTCTCCAGACGTTGGACGCTGGTGGTTCGACCGCGAACCTCACGTACTCCTACGACCACTGGGACGACTACCTTGCCTCGGTTGACAGCATCTCTGCGGTCATATCTACCGTGTCCCAGGAGGACAACGGGACCGTCGTGATGGCCACCGCCTACACGGGATCAAGCGTGCAGGTGGAATACCGCTTCTCGCTGGTGGCGGAAGACGGTACCACGACCACCATCCAGGACTGGGGCGCAAGCGACACCTGCACAATCCCAGACGGCCAACTTCCCGAGGGGTCCTCGCAGGTTGAGGTCTGCGTGCGAAGGGCGGGTACAACCGTGGGCTACGAGCGCTACTGCATTCAGGACATTTCGGGCTAGCAACCTTGACCAGGGAGGAAGCGGACATGAGAAATGTAATCGAGTGGCTTGAGGCTACGGCAGTGGCGACGCCGGAGCGCGTGGCCGTTGCCGATCCGGACTCGAGCCTCACCTACGGCGAGCTGCGCCGAGAGGCACAGGCTGCCGGAACCTGGCTCGCCGCGCGCACCCAGCCCCGCCAGGCAGTTGCCCTCTACCTCGAGAAGAGCTGTGGCGCCCTCGCCTGTATGCTCGGAGCCGTCTACGCGGGTGGGTTCTACTCGGTGATCGACGTCCGTCAGCCCGAGGGCCGCGTCCATGCCATCGTAGACGCGTTGGCGCCATCGTGCGTCCTCACAGATGCCGCGAACGCCGCACGTGCCCAAGAGCTTCTCGGCTCCATGGGCGTCGAGGTTGCGCGCATCGAGGACATCGTGGGCGGCCCCGTCGACGAGGACCTTCTCGCACGCAGGTGCGCCCAGGCCTTTGATGTGGACCCGCTCTACTGTAACTTCACGAGCGGCAGTACGGGCACGCCCAAGGGTGTGGTTGTCTCGCACCGTTCGGTCATCGACTTTATCCCCGTGTTTGACCAGCTCTTTGGCATCGACGAGAGTGACGTGATTGCCAACCAGGCGCCCTTCGACTTCGACGTCTCGGTGAAAGACATCTACTCGGCGCTGCGCTGTGGCGCCCGACTGCAGCTCATTCCGCGAGAGTACTTCACCCAGCCCACTAAGCTCATGGACTACCTTGCCGATAACCAGGTCACCTCGCTCACCTGGGCGGTCTCGGCGATGTGCTTTGTCTCGATCATGAACGGCTTCGACTACCGCGTGCCCACCACGGTGCGCCGAGTGCTCTTCTCGGGTGAGGTCATGCCGCCCAAGCAGCTGGCCGTGTGGCGTCGCTACCTGCCCCAAGCTACCTACGTGAACCTCTATGGCCCCACCGAGATTACGTGCAACTGCACGTACTACGTGGTGGAGCGCGAGTTTGGCAAGCACGAGGTCATCCCCATGGGCAAGGCCTTCCCCAACGAGCGCGTCTTTCTTCTGGACGAGAACGACCACGAGGTCACCGGGGCAGGCGTCGAGGGCGAGGTCTGCGTCTCGGGCACGGCGCTGGGCCTTGGCTACCTGGGAGACGCCGAGCGCACCGCCGCCGCGTTCACCCAGAACCCGCTCAACGACCGCTGGCTCGAGCCCATTTACCGAACCGGTGACCTGGCGACGTACGACCAGGACGGCAACCTGGTGTACTCGTCGCGCAAGGACTTCCAGATCAAGCACATGGGCCAGCGCATCGAGCTAGGCGACATCGAGGCGGCTGCCCAGGCCACCGACGGCGTCGAGCGTGCCTGCTGCACCTATGATCAGCGCCGCAAGCGCATCCGCCTGTACTATGTTGGTACGCTTGACGAGAAGGGCTTGGCAGACGCGCTTGCCGTGGCGCTCCCGCCCTACATGGAGCCCAACCACGTGCGTCGCGTGGACCAGATGCCGCTCACCAAGAACGGCAAGATCGACCGCAGGGCGCTCGACGAGATGGGGAGGTAGTGAGCATGACCAACGAGGAGCTTCTCGCCTGTGCCACAAAGCTGGGAACGCCTACCTACGTCTTTGAAACCCAGGCCTTTGGTGCGCGTCTCGACACCGTGCGTAAGATCTGGGGGCCAAAGGTCGACCTCTGCTACTCGATAAAGGCGAACCCCTTCCTTGCCCCCACGGCTCTGGCGCACGGCTACGCGCTTGAGGTCTGCAGCCCCGGCGAGCTGGCCATCTGCGAGCGCGACGGTGTCGACCCGGCGCGCATTGTCTACTCCGGCGTGTGCAAACAGGAGGCAGACGTCCGAGAGGCCCTGCGCTATGGCGCGGGTACCTTCACGGCGGAGTCGCTGGGGCAGCTAACCCTCGTGGACGCCGAGGCCGCCGCAGCCGGCGTGCGCGTGCCAACGCTCCTACGTCTCAATGGCGGCAGCCAGTTTGGGATGAGCCGAGAGGACCTCATCCACGCCATCGACCGCCGAGACCAGCTTACCGGCTGCGACCTAGTGGGCATCCACTACTTCGTGGGCACCCAGCGCACAAAGCTCAAGTGGCAGCAGAAGGAGCTTGCTATGCTCGCCGGCCTGATTGACGAGCTCGAGCGCGAGCACGGCTGGACCGCGCAGCGCCTGGAGTATGGCCCCGGTCTTGCCGTGCCGCTCTTTGAGGGGCAGGACTTCTCCGACACCCTTGCTCCCGCTCGCCAGATCGCACCAGAGCTCGCGGCCATCGCCGACCGCGTGGAGCTGCAGGTGGAGATGGGACGCTTCCTGGCCACCGAGTGCGGCTACTACCTTGCGCGCGTGGTGGACGAGAAGGACAACGAGGGCACAAGCTACGCCTTCATCGATGGCGGCATGAACCATGTGACGTACTTCGGACAGATGATGGGCATGAAGGAGCCGCGAATTCGAGACCTTACGCACGAGGGGCGCGTGCGTGCGGGCCAGGCCACAGAAGCCACCCGCGACTGGGCGCTCTGCGGCAGCCTCTGCACCACGGCCGACGTGCTGGTTCGCAAGGCGCCCTTCCCCGACCTGCGCGTGGGCGACCTTCTCGCCTTTGAGAACATCGGTGCCTACTCCGTGACGGAGGGAATCTACCTCTTCCTGAGCAGGACCATGCCCACCGTTGCCCTGAGCGACGCCCGCGGGGTCCGAGTGGTCCGCGAGCCCATGGAGACTTGGCAGAACAACTGTTGCTAGGGACAGGTCACTCCCGGACTGCGATAGGCTTTCATCGGGAACTGCGAAATGTGTTGGACATTTTTGGAGGCAACCATGGATGACGATCTGACTCTCGACCACATGATTGAGCTGCTTGAGGACGTTAAGGGCAATGTTGACTACGAGAACTGCACCACACTCGTGGACGACCGTGTCCTGGACTCCTTCGACATCCTCTCGATCATCAGCTCCATCAACGACGAGTTTGACGTCTCGGTGCCCGCCAAGGACATCGTCCCCGACAACTTCAACAGCGCTCAGGCCATGCTCGAGATGGTGAAGCGGCTGGTGGACGAGGAGGGCTAAGGAGTCGACCATTGGACCTGCTCTCACTCTCGTTTGTACTTTTTCTTGCGGTGTCGCTTGCGGCCTACTACTTGGTAGGCCGCATCTGTCGTAATGCGCAGTGGCTGGTCCTCCTCGCCGCGAGCCTCGCCTTCTACTGCCTGGCGGGGAGGTGGCAGACGCTCGCCTACATGCTGGCCTGCGCCGCGATCACCTGGGCGGCCCCGCTCGGGCTCGCCCGCATGGACGCGGCGTGCCGGGCCGAGCGCGCCGCGGCCCCGGACCGCGCCGCGAGGAGGGCCGCGAAGGCCGCCTGGGCGAGGCGCCGCCGCGCGGTGCTGGTGGCCTCGCTCGCGGCCTGCTTCGGGATGCTGGCCTACCTCAAGTACTGGAACGTGCTGCTCTACGAGGTGGGGCTCGCGGCCTCGCCCTCGAGCCTGGGGCTGCTCCTGCCCCTCGGCGTCTCCTTCTACACCTTCCAGGCGGCCTCCTACCTGGTGGACGCCTACAACGGCCGCTTCGAGCCGCAGCGCAACCCACTCAAGCACCTGCTCTTCGTCTGCTGGTTCCCGCAGGTCATCCAGGGGCCCATCAACCGGTACGCCGACCTCGGGCCGCAGCTCCTCGAGGGACACTCTGCCAAGGGCGTGCCCGTGCGCCGGTCGCTTCTCCGCTTTGGCTACGGTGCGCTCAAGAAGTACGCCATTGCCAACATGCTCGTCGGCACCATTGACCAGATCTTCTCCAACGTCACCCCCGGCATCCCCGGCAGCGTGGTCGCCTTCGGCATACTCCTCTACTCGGCCCAGCAGTACGGCGACTTCTCCGGCGGCATCGACATGGTGGAGGCGGCCTCCTCGCTCTTCGGCGTGCGCATGGCCGAGAACTTCCGCAGGCCCTACTTCTCCGTCTCGCTGGCGGACTTCTGGCGCCGCTGGCACATCACGCTCGGCGCCTGGATGCGCGACTACGTGTTCTTCCCGTTCGCGGTCTCGCGCCCCATGCGCGCCCTCGGCGCCCGGGCCTCGCGCCTGGGCGAGCACCTGGGCCGGACGCTCCCCGCCTGCGTGGCGAACCTCCTCGTGTTCCTCATCGTCGGCCTCTGGCACGGCGCGGAGCCCCACTACGTGGCCTGGGGCCTCTACAACGGCCTGGTGATCGCGCTGGCCGACCTCCTCGCCCCCGCGTTCAGCAGGGCGAACGCCGCCCTGCGCGTGGACGAGTCCTCCCGCGCCCACCGCGCCCTCTGCGTGGCCCGCACCTTCCTCGTGGTCAACGTGGGCTGGTACTTCGACCGCATCTACGGCTTCGGCGACAGCCTCCTCTGCCTGCGCAACACGTTCACCAACTTCGCGCCGCAGCAGTTCCACCTGTGGCTTATGCAGGCCGGAGTGCTTGACTCTACGCTCAAGTTCATGGTCCTCTCGGCCGTAGCCTGCCTCCTTGTCTTTGCCGTGAGCCTCGCGCAGGAGCGCGGCGTGGATGTGAGCGGGCGCATCCTCGGCTGGAACTGCGTGGTACGCGGCGTCTTCTACTTCCTTGTTATTGCGCTTGTCGTCGTGACGAGCTTCCTCACCCAGAACGTTGCCGGGGGGTTCATGTATGCGAACTTCTAAGGAGGGTCGCAATACTAAGGCCGCGCAAGGTACCGCCTCCCATACCTGGAACAGGTGGGTTGTGGAGACGCTCGTCGTGGTTGTCGTCATTGTGGCACTGGATGTGCTCTTTTCATTTGCCCTCGAGCAATACGGCTCTCTCTCGAGTGTCATGTGGAGCGAGTATCGCGCGGCAGCAGGGGAGAACATCGACACCGTCGTGGTGGGCTCCTCCACGTCTCAGCGAGCCTTCGACCCGACGGCTCTCGATGACGCGCTGGGCACCAGCACCTTCTCTATGGCAACGCCCGCTCAGCCGCTCGATGACTCCTACACCGCGGCCAGACAGGCCATCGAGGACCACCACGTGCGCCGCGTGATTCTGGGCGTGGACTACGAGTCGCTTTCGAACGATAACTGGGCGGGCTCGCACGTGGCCTTCGCCCGCGCCAAGATGGAGGGCGAGTCCCTGCCCAGGGCGTCGGCCGACTACTGGAAGCTCCTTGTAAGTCCCGCTTTTGTCCGCAGAGCAGACTCGCTCTGTGCGCTCTTCCCGTGGGGCTACAACCACGTTAAGCTCGACCCCAGTAGCGTTGTGGCAAATGTTCGCGAACGTCTAAGCGGGGACGATGCGCTTGAGGCAGCAAAGGTCGTGAACGGTGGCTGGACCTACTACGGCCGCGGGTACGGCAACTACGACTACCTCATCGACTACTCACAGGCAAGGAAGGAGACGTCCGTTGCCATCCACGGCCTGAGCGACTTCAAGCAGACCTGTCTCGACCAGGTGGCAGACATCGCGCGCCTGTGCCGCGAGAATGGCGTGCAGCTCGTGGTGGTGGTGACTCCGCGGCCCGCCTTCAACGTCCTTGTCTACGGCGAGAAGTACCCTGAGCAGATGGAGCTCCTGCAGGATGTGGCCGAAGCTCAAGGTGCCACCTTTGTGGATGCCAACCTGCTGCATGCCGATGTATATAGCCCACAGGATGCGGACTTTGGCGACGGAGAGCACCTGAACCACGCCGGTGCCACGCGTTTCTCGCAGGAGTTTGCGAGTTTGCTCCGGGCACTTGATGAGGGGCAGGATGTTGGGTCCCTCTCGTACTCCTACGACGGATGGGACCAGTACCTAGCATCGATTCGTCAGATTTCTGCCGTGGTTTCTCGACTTGACGTGAGCAGCGACGGTACCGCTACGGTTACCGCCCAGTCCTATACCGGGACGGATGTCCAGGTGGAATATCGCTTCCTCCTGATGGGGGAGGACGGCAGCATGACGGTCCTTCAGGATTGGGGCAGCTCGGACAGCTGTGAGGTGCCGGAGGGGTCGCGTGGCCGGGTGACGGTCTGCGCTCGGCAGGTGGGCTCCACTGCGGACTACGATCGCTATTGCATGCAGGGACTGGCGCATTAATCGAGCTTGCTTGGTTGTCGCGCCTTCCAAAGGAGGGTTGTTTTGTCGAGAGATGCAGAGGAACGCGCTTCTGGGGCTCAGCGCAGCGTATCGCGATGCATCGTTGAGACCCTAGTCATTCTCGCCATCGTAGTTGGCCTGGATGTCCTTCTCGTCTATGCGCTTTATCCCTATGGCTCCACGAGTGAGGTCGTGTGGTCCGAGTATTTCTCGTCTGCCAGTCAGAATATTGACGCCGTGGTTATTGGATCATCGACGGCGCAACGAGGCATCGACCCAAACGTACTTGATGACACGCTTGGCACCAGCACCCTTACGCTCGCGACGCCCGCTCAGCCGCTCGAGGATAGTTACCTTGCAGTGAGGGAGGTCATCTCGGGCCACAGGGTGAGCCGGGTGATCCTGGGCCTTGACTATGAGACCATGTCGCTTGATGCCTGGGACAAGGCAAACGTCACGTACGTTCAGACCAAGGCTGCTTACGAGTCGCTGCCCAAGGCGATTGGCGACTACCTGGGGCTGCTTTCGAGTTCAGAGTATTCCTCGAGTTCGAAGTTCCTTGAGGTTCTCTCCCCGTGGATGCTTGCGCACGAGAAGGGCGGGGTTCAGGGCATCGAAAATAACGTGCGCATGCGTCTAGACGGAACGACGCCCATCCAAGCGGCAAAGGTGCGTGAGCCCAGCTGGACCTACGTTGGCAAGGGCTATGGCAACTATGACTACCTGCTGGATACGAGTAAGGCAAGGGTGTCCATGTCCACGACGAGTCACCCCATTGAAGACTTCACGGACGAAAACATGGACACGCTGCAGAAGATTGCCGACGTCTGCCGCGAGAATGGTGCGCAGCTCGTAGTTGTTGTGACGACGAGGCCCGCGTTCAATGTACTCTGCTACGGTGACGCATATCCCAAGCAGATGACGCGTGTGCGCGACCTGGTTCAGGCGGCAGGCGGCGTGTTTCTCGATGCGAACCTCCTCAAACGCAGCTATTATGCCCCAACTGCGACTGACTTCGCAGACGGCGAGCACCTCAATGCCACGGGGGCGAAGAGCTTCTCCGCAACGCTTGCCAACTACCTCGAGAGGTTTGATGCGGGCGAGGACGTCTCGGAGTTGTCCTACTCGTACGAGGACTGGTCGGATTACCTGGCATCCATCGACTACATTTCGGCAGTGACACTTGATGGGAGCGTTGAGGACGGCGTGGCAACGCTCGTCGCAACGCCGTACATGGGAACGAATGTGCAGGTGGAGTACAAGTTCTGCCTGTGTGATTCCGACGGCAACGCGACTGACGTACTGAGGGACTGGAGCTCCGACACAACGGTGTCGTGCCCGGTACCGGCGGACGGCGGCCTCTCTGCGCGAGTTGACGCACGCCAGGTGGGGTCTGACGTCGACTTCGAGAGTTACGGCGTATGGGACAATTCATGACATGCCGTGACATTGTTCTTTAGCGGAACCTGTTATTCTTGACGATGCTCAACTGGGCAAATGCAGCCTCCGTTTCACAAAGACCGATAAAGAACGGAGGGCGACGCGCGGAGGGTGACGCGCGGAGGGTGACGCGCGGGGCGAGACGGGGAGCGAGAACAACGAGGCACACGAGAAAGGCGAGGCAGGAACTTCTCCTGCCTCGCCTCTTTTGGAAACGTTGAGTATTGCTGCTAGCGTGTCGACTTGCGGGTGCGCGTAGTCTTCTTGGCTGCGGGTACCGTCTTCGGAGCGGGCTTTGCATTGGGGGCAGCAGCGGGCTTCTCGGCCGCGGTCTTGGGAGCCGCAGCCGGCTTTGTAGCCGTCGTAGTGGCCTCCGTAGCCGGCTTAGCCGCCTCGGTTGCCTTGGTCTTGGGCGCGGCCTTCTTTGTGGCTGCCTTGGGGGCGGAAGCCTTCTTCGTGGCGGCGGGCTTAGCGGCTGCGGCGGGCTTCTTGGGCGTTGCGGCCTTCGCAGTCTTGGGCTCGGCCTTCTTGGCTGCGGCCTTAGGTGCGGCCTTCGCAGCTGGCTCTGCCTTGGGCTTGGCCTTTGTGGCCGTCGCAGGCTTTGCGGCAGGCGCGGACTTCTTCGCGGCGGTCGAGGTCTTTGCGCGAGACGAACGTGTGGTCTTGGTGCCTGCGGGCTTCCTTGCGGTCACGGGCTTGGCGGGAGCGTTCTTGGCGGCCTCGGCAGCCTCCTCGGCGTGGTACTTCTCGGCCTCGTCAAGCACATAGGGCAGGAAGTACTGAATCTGCTTCTGCCACCAGGGCCAGTCATGGTCGACGTCGTTGCCCCAGTAGTCGCACCAGGCGTTCACGCCGAGTGCGCGGAAGGCATCATCCACGATGTGCTCGGTGCGCAGGCCTTCCTCCTCCCAGGCACCCTGGCCACAGCACAGAACGATCTCGCGCTTGTTGTAGAGGTCGATGTAGGGGTGGTCGTGCGGGGTGTTGGGCAGGAAGTGAACGGGGGAGTTGAAGTACAGGGTGGTGTTCATCCAGTCACCAAAGAAGAACTGGGCGTCGTAGCCACCGGAGAGCGCGATGACGCCCTGGAAGAGGTCCGGCCGGCGCAGGAAGGCGATAAGTGCGTGCGTGGCGCCGAGCGAGCAGCCCATCGTGAGGGGGCGCAGGTCAGAGCTGTTGCGCTCGTGCACGAAGGGAACAACCTCCTCACACACGTAGTTGTAGAACGCCTCAATTACGTTGACGCGAAGCGTGTTGTCGCCACCACGGTCGGACCAGCCCTCGGCGTCCACGGAATCGAGGACAAAGAGCTGCGCCTTACCGCTCTCGATGTAGTCCTTCATCGCGTCAACCATGCCGAACTGCTCGTAGCAGTCGCTCATGGCGTCCTGGATGGGAAATGCGATGATGGGCCATCCCGACTCACCGTAGACGCGGATGGTCATGTCCTTGCCGAGGTTCTTGCTATGCGCGGTTACCGTTTCCCGATTCATTTGACCGCTCCCCTCATTTACAGGCTCAAGGTTGCAGCTTTATGGTAGCAAAACTGCGTTTCGGGTGGTTTTCGAATCTTGAGAATACAGGACTACTGTTATGTTATCCATTCGTGCGCCACAAGCCAAGGTCGCGTAACTTCGTCCACCCAATCCGACCCGCCGTCGAACCCTACAGACAACGCCGACGTCACCACGTACTGCTATGCTAAAACCTCGTGTAGGCGGGAGCCTGCATCTGTTCGTCAGCGTTTAGTCATGTCGGAGGTTGTCTCATGGTCAGGACCCTTGTTCTCGTGCGGCACGGCAAGGCCGAGAAGGCCCCGGACGGCTCGTCGGACCTTTATCGCGAGCTTACGCCAGACGGCAGGCATGCCCTCGAGATTGCGTACCCGCGCACGTTCTCTCTGCTCGAAGACTATGATGACGTGAACGTGTGGTCGAGCCCTGCCATTAGGGTAATGCAGACGGCCCAGGTGATTGCGAATGTCTTAGGTGTGGACGGCATAGAGGTTGACCAGACCCTCTACGACCAGAATGTGGACGCCATTCTTGCGCAGATCTCCACCACGTCCGAGGAGACCGTGGTTATCGTTGGGCACGTTCCCTCGCTCGACGCAATAGCCTCCCATCTGCTTGGGCGTGAGATCAGGCTGGGCAAGGGCGCGGCGCTTGCGATCGAGCTTTCGCAGCCGCTCGTCCCCGCTGAGGGAGAGGTGCCCTCTACCGCTGCGGCGCCCGCGTCCCTCCTGTGGTTTGTCGACGGCCCCAAGCCCAGCGTCTGGGGCTCTCTCGTCTCGATAGAGGGAGAGGTCACTGCCTCCGCGGGAGAGCTCGCAGCCAGCGCCGAGCGCTTCTTCAACAACCCCGATGACGCCGATGCCCTCTGCGACTTTCGCATGGCAGTGCGCAGGCTACGCTCGCTTGTCTCGTTCCTCTCGCCCTGGGAGTCCAAGAAGCAGGCGGAGCGCGCCGACAAGGTCTTGCGCAACCTGCTTGACGCCACCGCGCGCCTGCGCGGGATAGACATCTTCTCCCAGACGGTCGACGACCTCGTGGAATCCGGCGAGCTAGGGGAGAACAGCCTTCTCCCCGTTGCCTGCGCCCACGAGCGCAAGCTCGAGCGCAGCTCATTCATGGAGCTGGTGCGCAAGAAGGGGCTGGCCAAGAGGGTCGACGCCCTTGTAGAGGAGCTTTCGGGCTTCCGGTGGAAGAAGTCGGTGCTCGCTCGTGGTCTTAACGAGGGTGACCTTAAGTCTCGTTTCGACGAGGAGCTCGATACCCTTGACCAGGCCCTCTTTGGGCTTGACCTCTCCAGCGCCAACGCCGTCTACGATGCCCGCCGCGATGCCAAGGAACTCCACTACGTTGCCAACCGCCTGGGCGTGGTGCTTGGTGACGAGCGTGCGCAGATGAGCGAGTACATGGACGAGATCCAGCGCGACCTGGGGGCTCTCTGCAACGCGCGCACCAACGCTACGCTGGCCGATGAGTTCCGTCACAGCCCGCGCTTCCGTGGCGTGCGCGCGGACCTCGGCGTGGCCGGTCGTGACCAGAGCGAGGTCGTCTCGGCGATCGTCTCGGGCATGAAGCGCCGCGAGGCCAGCGAAGAGGCGTCCGAGCCCGATCAGGCCGCGCCTGCCGAGACGGGCGAGCCCGAGGAGGCTGCGCCCCAGGACGCTGTCCCCGAGGACGCCCCCAAGACCACTGCAGATTAGGGGGCGCTCATGGAGTACCGCCGCGAGCACGACTCGATGGGAGAGGTGCTGGTTCCCGCAGGCGCCCTTTGGGGCGCCCAGACCCAGCGTAGCCACGAGAACTTCCCCATAGGCACCGAGCGCATGCCGGTGCAAATAATCCGCGCGTTTGCGGTGCTCAAGAAGGCCACCGCCCTGGCAAATGCCTCGCTGGGGCGCATGGACGGGAAAGACGCCCGCCTCATCTCTCGGGTGGCGGACGAGATTCTCGCCGGCAAGCTCGACGACCAGTTTCCGCTTGTGGTGTGGCAGACGGGCTCGGGCACGCAGTCAAACATGAACGTCAACGAGGTCATTGCCAACTGCGGCAACGCCATTGCCGGCGAGCGGCGCCTCCACCCCAACGACTCCGTGAACATGAGCCAGAGTTCCAACGACACCTTCCCAACGGCACTGCACATCGCGGCTGCCACCGCCATCACGCGGGACCTTCTCCCCGCCATCGACCAGCTCGTCGCCACGCTGCGTGGCCTGGAGGAGAGAAGCGCGGGCATCGTCAAGTGCGGGCGCACGCACCTGCAGGACGCCGTGCCCATCGCCTTCTCGCAGGAGGTCTCGGGGTGGCGCGGCCTGCTGGAGGACTCGCGCGACCAGCTCGAGGCAACGCTTCCGGGGCTCTACCGTCTGGCGCTTGGTGGCACCGCGGTGGGCACCGGCCTCAACGCGCCCGCTGGATTCGACGTGGCCGTCGCCGCAGAGGTGGCCCGCCTTACGGATATGCCGTTCGTCTCGGCGTCAAACAAGTTTGCGGCACTCTCCGGCAAGGACGCCGTCGCTTTTGCGCACGGGGCGGTCCGTACCCTTGCCGCGAACATGATGAAGATCGCCAACGACGTGCGCTGGCTGGCGTCTGGTCCGCGCTGCGGGCTGGGCGAGATCCGCATCCCTGCCAACGAGCCGGGTAGCTCCATCATGCCGGGAAAGGTCAACCCCACGCAGTGCGAGGCCGTGACCATGGTTGCCGTGCAGGTCATGGGCAACGATGCCACCATCGGCTTTGCCGCAAGCCAGGGCAACTTCGAGCTCAACGTCTTCATGCCGGTCATCGCATACAACTTTCTGCAGTCGACGCGCCTCTTGGCCGATGCCATCCGCTCCTTTGACGAGCGGTGCGCTAGGGGCATCGAGCCCATCCGCGAGCGCATGGACGAGAACCTCCACCGCTCGCTCATGCTGGTTACCTGCCTCAATCCCTACATTGGCTACGAGAACGCGGCAAAGGTGGCCCACAAGGCCTTCGACGAGGGCACGAGCCTGCGCGATGCCTGTGTCGAGCTTGGCTTTCTCACCCCAGAGCGCTTTGACGAGGTGTTCCACCCGGAAGAGATGGTGTGAGCGCGGACGGTTCCCACGCGCATGGCAGAGAGGAGCTCTCATGAGCGAGCAGAGCATCGAGACCCGCTGCGTGCAGGCGGGCTACACGCCTGGCAACGGTGAGCCGCGCCAGGTGCCCATCGTCCAGTCCACCACCTTCAAATACGACACCTCCGATGCCATGGGGCGCCTCTTCGACCTCGAGGACTCCGGCTATTTCTACACGCGTCTCCAGAACCCCACGAACGATCGCGTGGCAGCCAAGATTGCCTCGCTCGAGGGTGGTACCGCAGCCATGCTCACCAGCTCCGGCCAGGCAGCCAACTTCTTCGCAGTCTTCAACATCTGCGAGGCCGGTGGCCACGTGGTGGCAAGCTCCGCCATCTACGGCGGCACCTTCAACCTTCTCGCCCATACTCTGGGCAAGATGGGCATCGAGTGCACCTTCGTCGACCCCAACTGCACGCCGGACGAGCTTGATGCGGCCTTCCGCCCCAACACCAAGTGCGTCTTTGGCGAGACTATCGCCAACCCCGCGCTCGCGGTTCTCGACATCGAGAAGTTTGCCGCCGCCGCGCATGCCCACGGCGTGCCACTCATCGTGGACAACACCTTCCCAACGCCCATCAACTGCCGCCCCATCGAATGGGGTGCGGACATAGTGACCCACTCCACCACCAAGTACATGGACGGCCACGGCGCGTGCGTGGGCGGTGCCATCGTTGACTCGGGCAAGTTCGACTGGATGGCAAACGCCGAGCGCTTCCCCGGGCTCACGACGCCCGACGAGTCCTACCACGGCATTGTCTATGCAGAGAAGTTCGGTCAGGCCGGTGCCTACATCACCAAGGCAACGTCGCAGCTCATGCGCGACTTTGGCAGTATCCAGAGTCCGCAGAACGCCTTCTACCTAAACCTTGGCCTCGAGAGCCTGCATGTGCGCGTGCCGCAGCACTGCAAGAACGCCCATGCCGTGGCGGAGTTCCTCTCCACGAGCGACAAGGTAGCCTCTGTGCGCTATCCGGACCTGCCGGGCGACCCGTACCACAGGCTTGCCGAGAAGTACCTTCCCAACGGAAGCTGCGGCGTGGTGAGCTTCGAGGTCGCTGGTGGCCGCGAGGCGGCGGAGCGGTTCATGGCTGGCCTGCATGTCTTTGCCATCGAGACGCACGTTGCCGACGCCCGCAGCTGCTGCCTGCACCCGGCATCTTCGACGCACCGCCAGATGACCAACGAGGAGCTGGTGGCGGCCGGCATTTCCCCTGCGATGGTCCGTATGAGCTGCGGCATCGAGGGAACCGACGACCTCGTGGCAGACGTGGAGCAGGCTCTGACGCGCGTGTAGGAGTATGTTGCCGCGCTTCTCTCGCCACTGGCATCTGCAATACAGCCGCATAGCGACAAGAACGTGCCATTGGGGGAGTGGAGAAAAACGTCCACTCCCCCATTTGTACCGCTCGTAGAAATTTACGTTTCTTGCCCATTCGTCAACAGCGAAACTCAAAACGTTATGCGCCCTTCCGGGAGGGGACCCGGCCGGGGCGAGAACGACAAGGAGAGGACCTTATGGCTAGGCTTCATGTGATGCAGCGCAGCGAGGCCCAGGCTGTGATGGACAGCCTGCACGAGGCGCTTGGTCGGCGCCTTGCGGTAAGCTCGCTTGCGCCGTGCCCGGTGGAGTTCACCGCGGCGTACGTCAACATGTGCGCCACGCAGAGCTGCGGCAAGTGCACACCGTGCCGCGTTGGCCTGCGCGCACTCTCTGACCTTCTCAACGACGTCCTGGAGAACCACGCGGACGAGCACACGCTCGACCTCATCGAGCGCACGGCCCGAACGATCTACCTTTCGGCCGACTGCGCCATTGGCTACGAGGCCGGTGACATGGCGCTCACGGCCATCCGCGGCTTTCGCGACGACTTCGAGCACCACGTCCAGAAGCACGCGTGCGGCTTCACGCAGAGCCAGCTCGTGCCTTGCGTCTCTGGCTGCCCGGCGGGCGTGGACATCCCGGGATACATCAGCCTGGTGGAGGCCCGCCGCTACACCGACGCCGTGCGCCTCATCCGCAAGGACAACCCGCTGCCGCTGGTGTGCGGCTACGTCTGCGAGCACCCCTGCGAGATGAACTGCCGCCGCGGCATGGTCGACGACCCCATGAACATCCGCGGCCTCAAGCGCTTTGCCGTCGACCACATGGAGACGGACTACCGTCCCAACATGGCCGAGAAGACCGGCAAGCGCGTGGCCGTCGTGGGCGGTGGCCCTGCGGGTCTCTCGTGCGCCTACTACCTCTCGGTCATGGGACACGACGTGACCATCTACGAGGCACGGCACAAGCTGGGCGGCATGCTGCGCTACGGCATACCCAACTACCGCCTGCCCCACGTGCGCCTCGACGCCGAGATCCAGTGGATCCTCGACTGCGGCATCAAGGTGAAGTGCGACACCAAGGTGGAGGACCTCTCCGCCCTGCGCGAGAGCTACGATGCCGTCTACCTGGCCATTGGTGCGCACCTCGACCGCAAGCTCGGCCTTCCCGGCGAGGACTCGGTGGGCGTGCTCTCGGCCGTGGAGATGCTTCGCGCCCTGGGTGACGAGGTCCGTCCGGACTTCTCGCACGAGCGCGTCTGCGTGATTGGCGGCGGCAACGTTGCCATGGACGTCGCGCGCTCGGCCATCCGCCTGGGCGCCAAGAAGGTCACCATCGTCTACCGCCGCCGCGTCGCAGACATGACGGCCCAGGACGAGGAGATCGCGGGCGCCAAGGCCGAGGGCTGCGAGCTCCTCGAGCTCCATGCCCCAATCGCCATCGAGTCCCAGGGCGGCTACGTGACCGGCCTGCGCGTGCAGCGCCAGATCATCGGCGGGCTCTCGCGTGGGCGCTTCGCCCCGCGCGAGGCGGACGCCCCCGAGGAGGTCATCCCCTGCGAGTGCGTGGTGGTGGCCATTGGCCAGGCCATCGAGTCTGGCCCCTTCGAGGAGGAGGGCGTGCCCTGCAAGCGCGGCCGCATCGACGTGGGGGAGGACTCCGCCGTTCCCGGCATGGCGGGCGTCTTCTCGGGCGGCGACTGCCAGAGCGGGCCGGCCACGGTCATCCGTGCCGTCAACGCCGGCAAGGTGGCTGCAGGCAACATCGACAACTACCTGGGCTTCAACCACCAGGTCACGCTCGACGTGGAGCTGCCACCCGTGCAGTTCAAGGGCAAGACGAGCTGCGCCAGGTGCGAGATGACCCTGCGCGAGGCCGAGGACCGCAAGCGCGACTTTGACCTCATCGAGAACGGACTCACCGACGAAGAGGCCCACCAGGAGGCATCGAGGTGCCTGAGGTGCGACCACTTTGGCTTTGGTGCGTTCCGCGGGGGGAGGATCGAGCAGTGGTAACCCTTACCATCGACGGCAAGCAGGTCACGGTCCCGGAGCACACCTCCATTCTGGACGCGGCCAAGTCCGTCAACATCAACATCCCAACCCTGTGCTTCCTGCGCGACATCAACGAGATTGGTGCCTGCAGGGTGTGCGTGGTTGAGGTCGAGGGCATCGACCAGCTGGTGGCGGCCTGCAACAACACCGTGCTCGACGGCATGGTGGTGCGTACCAACAGCCCCAAGGTTCGCATGGCGCGCAAGTCAAACGTGGAGTTCCTGCTCTCGCAGCACGACTCCGAGTGCACGAGTTGCGTGCGCTCCGGCAACTGCACGCTGCAGACGGTGGCCAACGACCTCGGCATCACGAGTCTTCCCTACACCAAGCACCTGCCTCATCAGCCCTGGAACCAGGACTTCCCACTCATCCGCAACAACGACAAGTGCATCAACTGCCTGCGCTGCATCCAGGTGTGCGAGAAGGTCCAGGCCGAGGGCATCTGGGATCTCACCAACCGCTCGAGCCACACCTGCGTTGGCGTGCGTGGCGGCGGCCTCATCGAGGACTCCGATTGCGCCCTGTGTGGGCAGTGCATCACCCACTGCCCCACCGGCGCCCTGCGCGAGCGCGACGACACCGACCGCGTCTTCGATGCCCTGGCGGACCCCGACAAGATCGTGGTGGTGCAGGTGGCGCCTGCCGTCCGCACGGCCTGGGGCGAGCCGTTTGGCCTGCCGCGCGAGAAGGCCACGGCCCAGCGCCTGGTCACCGCCCTCAAGGGCATGGGCTTCGACTACGTGTTTGACACGGACTTCTCGGCCGACCTCACCATCATGGAGGAGGGCTCCGAGCTGGTGGAGCACTTGAAACATCCCGAGGGCGTGAAGTTCCCCATGTTCACGAGCTGCTGCCCTGGCTGGGTGCGCTACTGCAAGGCGCGCCACCCGCGCTTCACCGACCAGCTCTCCACCTCAAAGTCGCCCGGCCAGATGTTTGGCGCCATCGCCAAGAGCTACTACGCGGAGCTCCTG
Organism: Olsenella sp.; assembly: GCA_022648325.1. Taxonomy (GTDB): domain Bacteria; phylum Actinomycetota; class Coriobacteriia; order Coriobacteriales; family Atopobiaceae; genus Tractidigestivibacter. The sequence goes on along the minus strand of JALCMG010000001.1, from coordinate 118,047 downwards.
GGCGTCGACCCGCACCGCATCTTCTGCGTTGAGACCATGCCCTGCCTGGCCAAGAAGGCCGAGGTCGACATCCCCGTGCTGAGCGACGCCTGCGGCAACCCCGACGTGGACGTGTCGCTCACGGTGCGCGAGGTTGACCGCATGATTCGCGCCGAGCACATCGACGTCTTCTCGCTTGCCGAGACGGACTTCGACCAGCCGCTTGGCACGGCAACGGGCGCCGGCGTGATTTTTGGCGCCACCGGCGGCGTCATGGAGGCCGCCCTGCGCACGGCATACTACCTGGTCGCGGGCGAGAACTGCGATGCCGACGCGTTCAAGGACGTGCGCGGTCTCGACGGCTGGAAGGAGGCCAGCTTCGACATTGCCGGCACCACGCTGCACGTGGCCGTAGCGAGTGGCCTGGGCAACGCCAACCGGCTTCTCAATGCGCTTGAGGCAGGCGAGGTCTCCTACGACTTCGTCGAGATCATGGCTTGCCCGGGTGGCTGCTCCGGTGGCGGCGGCCTGCCCATCCACGACGGCGAGGAGCTCGCAGGCGTGCGAGGTGACGTGCTTTGGGGGCTCGACCGCACGGCCAAGCTGCGCCGCAGCCACGAGAACCCCTCCATCCAGGCGGTCTACCGCGACTACCTGGGAGCGCCCCTCTCCGAGCGTGCCGAGAAGCTGCTCCACACCAATCAGCATGCGTGGAAGATGCCGCGCGAGGCGTAGCGGAGGTCCCGGCGCCATGCGCTCGCCGAAAACCCGACCCATCGTAACCTAGTTGCAACAAACGTCTGTTAGAGTCACTGCCATCGTCAACCGCAGGAAGGAAGCGTCAATGCCCCTCTCCGCCAGCATCGCTCTTCTCGGCGCACGCCCGTGCGCTGGTGCGTGGTGGTGGACAAGGACTGACTCCCTTCCGGACTGACGACGGCCACCCGCGCATATACGCACAAACAGAGGGCCCTCGGACACGTTCCGGGGGTCCTCTTCTTGTACGCGGACGGCACATCCCACAGGCGTTGGACAAGCGACAATGTACGGCAAAAGAAAGGAAGAACCATGAGCTCCCAAGAGACCGCAACCAAGGATCCCTACCGCGTCTACCTGCGTGAGGACCAGATCCCCACGGCCTGGTACAACCTGCGTGCCGACATGCCCGAGAAGCCCGAGCCAATGCGCCTTCCCAACGGCGAGGTGGCCACGGTGGATGACATCGCGCCCGTGTTCGCGCGCGCCCTCTGCGAGCAGGAGCTCGATGACGACACGCCGTACTTCGACATCCCCGAGCCGGTCATGGAGATGTATCGCGTCTATCGCCCCAGCCCGCTCTGTCGTGCGTACAACCTGGAGCGCGCGCTGGGAACGCCGGCAAAGATCTACTACAAGTTCGAGGGCAACAATACCTCTGGTTCGCACAAGCTGAACTCCGCGCTGGCGCAGGCATACTACGCATACGCCCAGGGCATCACCAACATCACCACCGAGACGGGCGCCGGGCAGTGGGGTACCGCGCTCTCCGAGGCCGCCGCGCACTACGGCCTTAGCCTCGACGTCTTCATGGTCAAGTGCTCCTACGAGCAGAAGCCCTTCCGCCGCAACGTGATGGAGACCTTTGGCGCCACGGTCACGCCGTCGCCGTCGCCTACCACGGAGGCCGGCAAGAAGATCCTGGCCGCAGACCCCGAGTGCACGGGTTCTCTCGGCACCGCCATCTCCGAGGCAGTGGAGCGCGCGCTCAACGTGCCGGGCAACAAGGGTCGCTACCAGCTTGGAAGCGTTCTCAACCAGGTGGTGCTGCACCAGTCGATCATCGGCCTGGAGTCCCACGAGGCCCTTGCCGAGCTGGGCGAGTACCCGGACATCGTGATTGGGTGCTGCGGCGGCGGCTCCAACTTTGGCGGCCTCATTGCGCCGTTCATGCGCGACAAGCTCACGGGCAAGCACCCCAACACACGCTTCGTTGGCGTTGAGCCGGCGAGCTGCCCCACGCTCACCCGCGGCGTCTATGCGTACGACTTTGCCGATACGGGCCAGACCTGCCCGCTCTGCAAGATGTACACGCTTGGCAACGGCTTCATCCCCAGCCCCGACCACGCCGGCGGCCTGCGCTACCACGGCATGAGCCCCATCGTCTCCAAGCTCAAGCATGATGGCTACATGGAGGCCGTGGCCGTCAAGCAGACCGACGTCTTTGCCGCGGCCGAACAGTTTGCCAAGCTCGAGACCATCCTCCCCGCGCCGGAGAGCTCGCACGCAATTCTCCAGGCGATTCGCGAGGCCGAGAAGTGCCGCGAGACGGGCGAGGCGAAGACCATCCTCTTTGGCCTGACCGGCACCGGCTACTTCGACATGGTTGCCTACGACAAGTACAACAAGGGCGAACTTGAGGACCACGTTCCCACCGACGAGGAGCTTCAGGCGGGCTTCGACACCATCCCGCACATTCCCGGCCTGCAGTAGGGCACGTTCTTGCAGCAAATACGTAAAAAGCCGCCCCGGCTCCAATAGGACGCCGGGGCGCGAGCCATCGCGGGGCGGATGCGGTAGGCTGCTACTCCTCCACCTCGAGGAGCTCGATCTCGAAGTTGAGGTCCTTGCCGGCCATCTCATGGTTGAGGTCGAATGTGATGTTGGTGTCGTCCGTGGCCGCAACCAGGGCAGGGAAGGGCTGGCCGGACGGGGTGGCCAGCGTCACGCGGTCACCCACAGAGAGCTTCTCGGCACCGGGCATCATCGCAATGGGCAGCGTCTGGACGAGGTCCTCGCGTCTCTCGCCATAGGCCTCAGAGGCGGGAATGTGGACGTTTCTCGTCTCGCCCACGGACATCTGGTCGACGGCCGCGTCGAAGCCCTTGATCATCTGACCAGCCATGCACGTAAAGGCCAGAGGCTCGTTGCGGTCACGGGACGAGTCGAACTTGGTGCCATCGTCGAGGGTGCCAACGTAGTGCACCTTGACCTTCTTGCCTGCGTTGCTCATGGGTTCTCCTTGGGGCGGTCGCATGCGGCTGCTTGTGGTTGCAGTGCCGACAACTCTACGCCACAACGCTCTCGGCTGCGAGTGGCATACTGGTTCCATGCAGGTATCGTGGGGAGGGATGCATGACGGAGCGGGACGCGCAGGACAAGGGCTTTGTGGGGGTGTTCGACTCGGGAGTCGGCGGTCTCACCGTTTTGGGCTGCCTGGTGGCCGAGCTCCCCCACGAGCGCTTCGTCTTCTTTGGCGACTCCGCACACGCCCCCTATGGCGACAAGACTCCCGAGGAGGTCCTGTCGCTCTCGCAGAGCATTGCTACCTCGCTTGTAGGGGAGGGTGCGAAGGCGCTGGTCATCGCCTGCAACACCGCTACCTCCGTTGCTGCGCAGACTCTGCGCGCTGCGTACCCCAGCATTCCCGTGATTGGCGTGGAGCCGGCGCTCAAGCCGGCTACGCTTGCACTGCGGCACCGGTGCATACTGGTGATGGCTACGGCGGCTACGCTGCGACTGGGCAAGTTCCAGCGGCTGGAAGACCGCTGGGGCGCGGATTCCGAGGTCATCGAGGTGCCTTGCGTGGGCTTGGCAGACCTCATTGAGAAGGGCAATCCCGCTTCGCCTGCAATTCTCGAGCTTCTCGAGCGTTATCTTGGGCCCTGGCGTGGCAAGGTCGACTCGGTTGTTCTTGGCTGCACGCATTACCCTCTCGTGCGCGACCAGATTCGCGAGGTCATGGGTGATGTCCCGCTCTATGACGGCGGGGAGGGGACGGCGCGGGAGACGCGCCGCCGCCTGGAGTCGGCGGGGCTTCTCGCCCCGGATTCCCAGGCGGGAAGCGTGGAGCTTCGCTCGAGCATCGACACCCCAGAGGAGCTGGCTCTCTACCGGAGGATTTTCGAGCTGGCACGACGCTAGCGTAACCCAACTCCCGGTGAGCACCCCAACCTCACCCCAACAAAACCTCGTTCTTTATCGGTTTCTGTGAAAAGTACCTGACGTTTCCGCAGGTCGCGGCAATCGCCATTCACAAAAGCCGATAAAGAACGAGGGAGGGGAGAGAGGAGAGGAGAAAAGCGGCAAGCACCCAAAAGGGGCCGGCCGCTGCACGGTTCAGGCTATGTCGCGGATCCTAGAACAGGCCGAGGAACCCGTGGACAAAGAGGGCCGCCGCTGCTGCGCCCACGAACGGAGCGATGCCCGGGACGGTGAGTCCGTACTTCCAGTTGTTGTCTGCCTTGTCCTTAATGGGAAGCAGCTGGTAGGCCATGCGCGGGCCGAGGTCGCGGGCCTGGTTCATGGCGAAGCCGGTGATGCCACCCATGCCCATGCCAATTGCCCACACCAGAAGGCCAACGCAGATGGCGCACAGCAGCAGATTGTCGCCAGCGTAGTGCGCAATGGCGAGGATGCCGGTGATGAAGAAGAACGTGCAGAACGCCTCACAGAAGAAGTCATGCGGGAGGTTGTTCTTGGTGGGGTTGGTCGAGAAGATATTGCGCTGTGCAATGGGGTCGACGACGCCCTCGGAGTCCTTGAACTCATCCTTGTACATGAACCATGCTGCAACGGCGCCCACGAAGCCACCGAGCATCTCGGCAATCACATACGGGACAAACATGTTCCAGGGCACAAGGCCAAGGATGCACTGAGCAAGTGCCATGGCGGGGTTCATGCAGATCGAGCCACCAAAGATGAAGAGGCACACCGAGATGCCAAACGACCACGTCGTGATGGCGAACATGTGGCCGGAGCCCTGGTACTTGGTCCCCTTGAGGACGGTGTCGCAGTGGACGCCGACGCCAAAGATGATCATGAGGGCCGTACTCCCGAACTCGGCAAGGATGTTGTAGGGCATGGGGGCTCCTTCTCGCTGCGCTGTCTATGGATGGGGTAATTTGCCGTTCGCAGGTAGAATCATACCGTCAACGGTACAGAATGCGGATATTCTCACTTTTCTGCGAGAGAAATGCATAACTAGCATGGTTTTTGGACATGGGGGATGGGCCCTTGGGAAAGCCAACCGAGGGACATGTGTAAAAAGGGGCCGCCACCCCGAGGTGACGGCCCCAAATGAAGCTGAACAATGCCGAGAGGTGAAGCCCTACTTCTTGAGGGACTCCTCGACGGCGACGGCGCAGGCCACGGTGCAGCCAACCATGGGGTTGTTGCCCATGCCGATGAGGCCCATCATGTCGACGTGCGCAGGTACGGAGCTGGAGCCGGCGAACTGGGCGCTGGAGTGCATGCGGCCCATGGTGTCGGTCATGCCGTAGGAGGCGGGGCCGGCAGCCATGTTGTCCGGGTGCAGCGTACGGCCGGTGCCGCCGCCGGAAGCCACGGAGAAGTACTTCTTGCCGGCAAGCACACGCTCCTTGAAGTAGGTGCCCGCGACGGGGTGCTGGAAGCGGGTGGGGTTGGTGGAGTTGCCGGTGATCGAGATGTCGACGTTCTCATGCCACATGATGGCAACGCCCTCGCGGACGTCATCGGCACCGTAGCAGTTGACCTTGGCGCGCGGGCCGTCAGAGTAGGGGATGGTCTCGACGACCTTGAGCTCGCTCGTGTAGTAGTCGAACTGCGTCTTCACGTAGGTGAAGCCGTTGATGCGGGCGATGATCTGGGCGGCGTCCTTGCCAAGGCCGTTCAGGATGACGCGGAGCGGCTTCTTGCGGGCCTTGTTGGCGTTGTTGGCGATGCCGATGGCACCCTCGGCGGCAGCGAAGGACTCGTGGCCAGCCAGGAACGCGAAGCACTCGGTGTCCTCACCGAGGAGCATGGCGCCCAGGTTGCCGTGGCCAAGGCCGACCTTGCGGTCGTCAGCGACGGAGCCGGGGACGCAGAAGGCCTGCAGGCCCTCGCCGATTGCGGCGGCAGCCTCGGAGGCCGTGGTGAGGCCGCCCTTCTCAGCCTTCTTCAGCGCGATGGCGCAGCCCAAGGTGTAAGCCCACTTGGCGTTCTCGAACGCGATGGACTGGATGCCGGTGGTGATGTCATAGGGGTTGAAGCCACGGTCGGTGCAGAGCTTGAGGGCCTCCTCGAGGTCCTTGATGCCGTACTGCTCGCACGCCTTGTTGATCTGGGCGATGCGGCGCTCGTAGCCTTCGAACGTGATGGCCATGTGCTGTACCTCCTTCTCTCTACTCGGGGTCTACTCGTGGATGGGGAACGTGGACTCGGTGCTGTGGGTCTCCTCGTCGGTGCGGGGATCGATGAACTTCACAGCCTGGTCCCACTGGCCGTAGTGGCCCATGGCCTTCTGGACGGCCTCCGCCGGGTCGACGCCAGCCTTGACGGCGTCGGTGAACTTGCCGAGGTTGAGGAACTCAAAGCCCACGATCTCGTCGTTCTTGTTGATGGCCATGCGGGTGACGTAGCCCTGGGTGAGCTCGAGGTAACGGGCGCCCTTGGCGGCGGTGCCGTACATGGTGCCCACCATGGAGCGCAGGCCCTTGCCGAGGTCGTCGAGGCCGGTGCCGATGGGCAGGCCGTCCTCGGAGAACGCGGTCTGGCTGCGGCCGTAGACGATCTGCAGGAAGAGCTCGCGCATAGCAACGTTGATGGCGTCGCAGACGAGGTCGGTGTTGAGGGCCTCGAGGATGGTCTTCTTGGGGAGAATCTCGGCGGCCATGGCGGCGGAGTGCGTCATGCCCGAGCAGCCGATGGTCTCGATGAGGCACTCCTCGATGACGCCGTTCTTGACGTTGAGGCTGAGCTTGCAGGCACCCTGCTGCGGGGCGCACCAACCAACACCGTGGGTGTAGCCGGAGATGTCAGTGATTTCCTTTGCCTGGACCCACTTGCCCTCCTCGGGGATGGGCGCCGGTCCGTGGTATGCGCCCTTGGCGACCGGGCACATGCGCTCCACTTCTGCCGAATACTGCATGTGTTCTCCTCTCCGAACTCCCTCGTCGGTGCCCCTTGCACCGACGCGATCGTTGCCGGCATTGCCGGTTAGAGCTCTGATGCCGGAATCCCTCCAGCACTTCCAAGTTTACGGCATGCGCGGGCCTTGCGAGGCGAGCGCGAGAAAAATCCCTGCGCCCGCTATGTGAGACCGTTCCCGGTCGTATAATCGCCCGCATGCAAAACGTGTGAGACATACGGGCCGCCCCCCTGTGGGCATGGAAGATAGGGATGCTGTCCTGCGCCGTCATCTGGGGCGCATCGTTCGTCGTCATCAAAGACACACTGGACGTTGCCCCCGCATGCTGGCTCATGGCCATTCGCTTCCTGACCGCCACCGTGCTCATGGCGGTCATCTACCGGAAGCGGCTGCGCGACAACTTTGACTGGAGCCATGTTCTTGCGGGGGGAATCCTGGGCGTGCTGTATGGCGCGGGGTTTGCCGTCCAGAACCTCGGCCTCGCCTACACCACGCCGGGGAGAAGCGCCTTTCTCACCGCGACCTATTGCGTGCTGGTGCCGTTTATCAACTGGGTGGTCGTCCGCAGGCACCCCGGCGCGTCGAGCCTGGTGGCGGCGCTCCTGAGCATCGTGGGTATCGCGCTCATCTCGCTGGGGGATGACATGCGCCCGTCGCTGGGATCCGGCGAGTGGCTCACGCTTCTCTCGGCGGTGTTCTTTGCCCTCCAGATCGTGTTTGTCGACAGGCTTACTGGCTCGCACGACATGACCACCATCTCTGTTGTGCAGCTGGGCTTCATGTCTCTGACCTGCGCCGTGTTCCCGGTGGTTCTGGGCGAGCAGGCGCCTGCGCTGTCTGGGCTTGGCACCTCGTTCTGGCTTTCCCTTGCCTACCTGGTGGTTCTCTCGTCCTGCGTGACAACGCTTATCCAGAACGTTGGGCAGGCCGTCGTGCCGCCGGCGCAGTCTGCGCTGCTCCTCTCGCTTGAGAGCGTGTTTGCGGTCATCGCGAGCGTGGTCTTCTACCACAAGCTGCCCACGCCCCAGCTGGCCCTGGGGTTCTCGCTGGTGTTTCTCGGCGTGCTCGCAAGCGAGCTTGGCCCCATGCTGCTGAGAAGGACTACGACCAAGCGGGCGTGAGCGCGGAGCGGGGATGCGGTGGCGTGGTGGCGCGGGGTCCCGCGTGCCGTCCTTACTCGGCGGCCACAGCCGCGATGCCAAAGGCGCCTGGACCGGAGTGGCTTGCAATCACGCGGCCGGACTTGACCCACTCGATCTCCTGCGCGCCGTGGTCGCGCAGGATCTTCTCGACCAACGCGTGGATGATGGGGTCGGGAGCGTTGCCCACCGTGTAGGTGAGGTTCACGCGCGAGAGGTCCATGGGCTCGCGGGTCACGAAGTCCTCGACGAGCTGGCCCACGCACTTGACCATGGCACCGCGACGCTTCTTTGTGGCAACGAGCTTGCCGTCGAGCACCTCGACCGTGGGCTTGATGCGCAAAAGCGTCGCGCCGAGAAACGCCACGTTGGAGAGGCGGCCACCCGCACGCAGGTACTCCAGGTCGCCGGGGATGAAGGCAAAGCGGATGCGACGCACCTGGCTCTCGACGAAGGCCCTGACCTCGTCTTCCGTGCCATCGGGGTTGACCTCCATCATGCGGGCGACGTTGGTAACCACCAGACGCAGCGCGCAGGAGACGGACTTGGTGTCCATCATGGTCACGTAGTCGCGGCCCTCCGCGGCGAGGTGCGCGCTGCGGTAGGAGACCGTGGTTGCGGCGGAGTAGGCCAGGTAGAGGATCTTGGCCGTGGGGTACTCCTCGTGTATGCGGTCAAAGGCCGCGGAGAAGTCTGCAGGTGTGCAGCCCGAGGTCTGGGGTAGTTTGCCCGTGGTCTTGTAGTACTCGTAGAGCTCCTCGGGCGGGAAGGAATCGTCGTCGCGGGAGAGTTCGCCAAAGTTCACGTGCATGGGAACAACTACAATGCCGTGGCGACGCGCGGTCTCCTCATGGATGTCGGAGCCGGTCTCGGTGACGAGGATGTAGTCTGCCATGGTTGCCTCCGCAGCCCGTGTGGTGATATTTCAACGCATCTTGTAGCTATTGTAGGGATATCTATGAGACAAAGGGAGTTTCCCTTTGTCTCATCGGGGAGGGGCGAACGTGATCCAGGAGACGGGCAAGGCGTACGACAACCACTTCGAGCCCAAGGAGCCGGAGCCCCAGAGCTACGTGCTGCACTATCGTGACCGCTCAGCGCTTGTGCGCGTGGTGGCCGCCGGCGAGCGCGGCGCGGACGAGTTTTCCTCGGGCGAGACGATCGAGCTGCCGCGGCTGGCGGACTATCCCGCGGCACCTGAGTGCACCGTCTTTGCGTTTCGTGTGGGCGAGGAGGACTTCTTCCTTGCGCTGGACGAGGACGTTGCGGTGCCGGTAGGTTTTACCTACGAACGCGTTGGCTGGCTGCGCGGCGTTGGGCCTGCCGACCTCGCGTTTGCGGCGGCCGTGGGATCGCAGCTTGCCTCGTGGTACCGGGACAACAGGTTCTGCTCGCGCTGTGGACACGAGATGGAGCTTGCCCCTCGCAGCCGCGAGATTGTGTGCCCCAACTGCGCAAGGATTGTGTATCCCAAGATTCAGCCGGGCGTGATTGCCGCCGTGACGGATGGCGAGAGGATCGTGCTCACGCGCTACCAGGGACGCGCGCTCAAGCTGTGGGCGCTTGTAGCCGGGTTCACCGAGATTGGCGAGTCCGTGGAGGACACCGTGCGCCGTGAGGTCATGGAGGAGGTGGGACTGCGCGTGCGCGACCTGCGCTTCTACAAGAGCCAACCCTGGCCCTTCTCGGACACGCTGCTCATGGGCTTTTGGTGTCACGTTGACGGAAGCCGCCGCATACGGACCGACCACCAGGAGCTTGCTGAGACGCGTTGGTTTGCCCCGGACGAGATTCCGCTGGAGCGGACGAATGACCACGCCAGCCTCACGGGAGAGATGATCGAGCTGTTCCGTACGAAGGGGGCAGCGGGGCTGGAGCTGTAGCACGGCACCCGTCGCCTGTGACGCGCGTGTCCAGTAATCTGAATGTATCCTAAAAACCATGCATCATGCCATGCATCATGTCTAGAAAAGGAAAACAGAATTATTTCTGTAAAACAGCTAATTAATTCGATATTAATTAGCTGTTAATCATGAAATCGATATCTGCGGTATATGGACTGGACTCAAAAGCTGCTCTCAAAATACGGTATTTGGTACAGAGCATCCGCTTACGGGAGAGAATCGAGCGCTCGCCTGTATAAGGGTGCATGCCTTGAGGCTGGTGATAGGTTGTTTCTAGGCTAGCCGTTAGCCATTTCGGCCAATCGGACAGAGTTAGGAGAGACCATGAGTAACGCCGCCCACTTTCATCGAGCAGCACGCGCCTTGCTGGGCCTCCAGATAGCGCTCGCGTCCGTCCTGTTCACCACGACCCCCGCCCTTGCGGCGGGCAACACCACAAACCGCTGGTACTCCTTCTGGTTCTCCGGCACATATGCCACTCAGGGAGCGGAATGGCAGCCAAAGGATGCCGATTCGGTCTGCTTCCTCGAGATTAAAGACCTCGACATGAACCGGGTCAACTTTTACATCGACGGCAGCACCTCGAACGATGGGCACGCCACCAACCGCACGCGCGGCGAGGTTGCCACTGCATACTATAAGGGCTACTTCGTGATTCACAACTACGTCCACGAGAACGGCGAGAGCTGGGCGCGCCTCACCGCCATGTCGCCGGACGGCTTCGGATTCGTAAAGGGGTATTGGAGCCCGGACTCCAACGAGCCGTGGCACACGTCACTCAACTAACGAAGCTGCCGCGGCGACGCTTGCGCGTCGCCGCGCCCGAGGAGGAGCCATGGCCCGGAAGACGAAGAGGGTCAATCGAGGGACGGCGGTCGCCCTTGCCGTGGCCGCCGTGCTCGTCGCGACGCTGGCCGTCGCGTACGCCCCGGGGGCGTACCAGGCCCTCACACAGGCCCTGCCCGGTGGCGAGGCGGGGGAGTCCGACGGCTGGTCGTACGAGGCCGACTGCTCCTACGAGGTCGACCCCGGCTGGTCGTACCAGGCCGGCGAGGCCTTCGACCTGACGGGAAGGTACTACGAGGAGCGCGAGACCGCACGGGGCTGGGATAGCGGGGACACGGGGAGCTTCGAGGACGCCCTCCCGTGGTACGGCACCATGAGAATCACCGCCTCCAGGCCCGTGTGGTACCCATCGGCGGAGGCCGCGCAGTTCCCGTACATCGCCGATCCGTCCAGCGGGCGGGGCGTCGTCGTGGTGATGCTCCACATCGAGAACGTGGACGCCCAGTGCAGGGAGTCGGTGAGAGACAGTGCGGGCGCGGACTCCCTCCTCCTCACCATGTTCGAGCTGGCTCAGACGACCGGCGGGTCCCTGGCGGTGGAATCGTCTGCCGAACAGTTGGAGGTTGACGCCCCGAGGGTCGAGGGCCTCGTCTACCAGAACGACAAGGCGAGCGGCTACACGTGGGTCCCCCAGGGGGCGTCGGTGGACGTCCGCCTGGGCTACGAGGTGTTTGGCGGGGACAACGAGGACGAGTCGCACAACGGGGACGCGTCCTACTACCTGGTGGTTGATCCAATGGGCAAGACCTACGACACGTCGGGGCTCCCCGTCGTCGAGCTGGGCCTCGCCCAGGACGCCACAGAGGGGAGCGCCTCGTAGGCGGTGCCTCGGGTCGGCCCACGGCCTTCCGATGCCTATGGCCACGTTTCGAGAGTTGGGAGATTGCCATGAGTAACGCCGCCCACTTTCATCGAGCAGCACGCGCCTTGCTGGGCCTCCAGATAGCGCTCGCGTCCGTCCTGTTCACTGCATCACCGGCGTTTGCTGCGGGTAACACGGCGAACACGTCATACTGCTTCTACTTCTCTGGTACGTGGGCTACGCAAGGGACCCAGTGGAGGCGAAAGTATACCGATTCGGTCTGCTTCCTTAGGATTGATAGCATCAACATGGACGGGGTCAACTTCTACATCGACGGCAGCACCTCGAACGGCGGGCGTGCCACCAACCGCGCGCGCGGCGGGATTGCCACTGCGTACTCCACGGGCTACTTCGTGATTCACAACTACGTCCACGAGAACGGCGAGAGCTGGGCGCGCCTCACCGCCATGTCCCCTCATGGCTCAGGATCTGTTTGTGGTGCCTGGAGTCCTGATTCCAACGAGCCGTGGCACACGTCCCTCAACTAGCGCTCAACGCGAAAGGCGCGCAGTGAAGGAGTGAGTTTGCTGCGCGCCCCTTCGATTAGGGGAGGGGCGGTCATCCTGAACAACACAATTATGAGATGTCAACTTGACGGTGGGCCAATGCGAATCTGGGGTGAGAGGCCTGCCTCTCGCCTTTCTGCGGCTGCGGTATTCGGAGAACTTCACGGGAGGTGATGCGTCGTGAGCAGTCTCAAATTGTCCACGCACATGGAGCTACGCAAGGCTTTCGGAAGAAACCCTTGGTTTTGGATTGCGCTGGCGTTTGGCGTGTTTCTTGCGGTCTGGACTGCCATCGTGAGGTCAGAGCTCTTCTTCTCGACCCTTGAGATGGCCCTCGTCGATTGGCAGCGAAAGGAGGTAGGGTATTCGACGGTTGGAGCCTATGCACTATGGATGCCTGTCCGCCCTGACGACTTGGCCCCCGGCATCTTTCGCATGGTATGGCCGATTCTTGCCGCCATCCCCTATGCTTGGTCGTGGAGTGCGGAGATGAGGTCGGGACTCATCGAGCAGGAGTGTGTGAGGGCGGGCCGTCGTGTGACCGTTGCCTCGAAGTGGATTGCAGTATTTTTGACCGGGTTTGCGATTATTGCGGTGCCGTATACCGTGAATCTGCTCTGCAACCTTTGCATCGAGCCGGCGATGCCCGCTTGGATAAGCGATGGGTTGTATGCGGGAGTATTAAAGTATGCGCCGTTCTCGAGCCTCTTCTATAATAAGCCCTTGGCGTTTTGCGTCCTCTGGACATTCATTACAGGGGTACTGGGTGGCCTTTGGGCAACAGTGGTGGCAGCGCTATCGATGGTAGCGGGGAGCTACCTGCCGACGCTTGTGGCCTCATACCTCTCGCTGCATATCTTTGCCTTTCTGGGAGAACAGCTACAGATGTACTTCAATACATATACTGATTCTCCATACTCTGCGCTACTCTCTTTGGACGTACTGTCCGTGGTGTCTGTGCGCGCCAATGGCGGAAGCGGGGTTGCTCTGGCTTTGACCGTACTGGCTTTGGTCGTGCTCTCGATCATTCCCCCGGTCGCGCTCCGCAAGAGAGATCTGCTATGAGAGTCCGGAGGCCCATCCGCCTTATGCATGCGCTCATGGGGCGTCGCCGCGTCAGGCTGCTCCTGGCACCTGCCGTATCCGTCCTGGTTGTGGGGTTCTCCATGCTCTCCATGCTTGGCCGGATGCAGTTTATCCGGCAAGCATACGATTGGGCCGGCACGGCAAGCCTTGGTGATGCCGTGCTGTGGCTTTTTATGGGCCATCCGTCATTGCCCGCTGCGGGATGGATGTCCGTATGGTGCACTGTGAGCGTGATGGCCCTCATAGATATCCAGGGTACAGGGGAATTTGATCAGGGGATCGTTGCCGCCGGCAGCCGATGCGGGGCTTGGGTGGCCTACGCTTGTACTGCTGCGCTGCTCGCCGTCCTGACCTACATCCTCATGATTGCCGCCTGCCTTATGTGGTCTGTACTGGCGGGGCTTGCCCCCACGCTTTCCCCAGAGTCGATACAAGACATATCGCTCGGCCTTGTCGCGCCGGGGTGCACGATGGGAGACGTGCTGTCCTATCTCGGACTGGGACTTTTGGGGGCGGTGTTTTTCGGCCTGCTCGAGCTGGTGGTTGGGCTCTGGGCGGGTGGCGTTGCATCATTTGGGCTTGCGGTTGCGGTGCTCGCGGCGTCCGCGCTTGCGCCGGCCGTTCCGCTTCCGGGTTCGTTCCTCATGGCATGCAGGGTTCTCCCGTTGGGCACGGGTCTCTCGCCTGACGGCGGCCCGGCGTTTCCGCCTGTGCTTGGGTTGGCCGTGCTTATCGTGCCCTCCGTGGTGATGGTGCTTGTTGGCGCGCTGCGTTTCTCGAGGCTGGATCTTGGCATCAGGGGCAAGGGGGCAAGGCGATGAGTGGGCGTCTTGTCTGGCTAGCCCTGCGGACTGCGAGGGCGGTGCTGTGGTCGTCTCGCAGGGAGTTGGCCGCGGTCTGCGTGGGCGGCCTGGTGATCTCTGGCGTCCTGTGCCTCTCGCTCGCCCTTCGCGTGCAGATGGCGGGTGTTGCCACGCCCCCCGGCATGGGCGACTTCTGGGTGAGCGTGATGGCCGGCATCTCTCAGCCCTATCCCCATGGATCGCAGCCCACGGAGATGCGCCCGTTGAACATTCCCTTTGGGTGGCTCACGGTCGTTCTTCTGCCGTGCGTGCTCTCCGTGACCGTTGCGAGGGAGGACGGCTACCTCGATGCCTGCCTTGTGGCAGTTGGTAGCAGGTGGTCCTTCTGGCTTGGGCATGTCGTGGCGATGGTGACGGAGTGCCTGCTCTATTGGGGCGCCGTCATGGCGTGCTGCGCCGTGGCAACGGCATTGGCCAACGGAGGCTTGACCCTTCAGGCATCCTCTTGGCTCCCCGACCTGTTGCCGATGGAACGGGCCACGCTTGCCGAGGCCCCCTACGACATGGGGGCGGGCGTTGCCCTCGCCGTGGTCACCTCGCTCGCGATCTGCCTGGGGCAGCTTGCGCTCTCGCAGGTCACGGGCGTGCGCGTTGCCTTTCTCGTTGCGGTTGCGCTGGTAACGGGGTCGCTGTTCGTGATGTCGTCCGTGCTTCCCGGCAACCTCATGATGGCAGCGAGAAGCACGGTGTTCACCGTCGCCTACCCCGTGGAGATGAGGGATGGGATGCTCTTGCCGGGCATTGAGGCAGGGCAGGCGCTCCTGCCGGCAGCCGCAAGCTGCCTGTTGTTCTCGTTGTTGCCGCTTGTCGTGGTCTTGCGCCGCGATTACCTGGGAGGAAGTCGTTCATGAGCTACGTAGAGGTGCGTGACATCTGCAAGAAGATAGGGCCGGAGCAGGTGCTGGATTCCGTGAGCTTCTCCGTTGACTCCGGAGAGGTCGCATGCCTTGAGGGGGAGAACGGGTCGGGCAAGACCATGGCGATGCGCGTCGTGTGCGGTCTTGTGCGGCCGGACTCCGGGACCGTGGAAGTGTCGGGCAAGAGGCTCTGGGGCGAGGTCTCGTTCCCACCGAGCGTGGGCCTGCTCATCGAGACGCCAGCCTTGCTTGACGGCTACAACGCGCTGGACAACCTGAGCCTCTTGGCTTCCATTCGCGGCGTAGCCTCCAAGGACGACCTGCGCCGCACGATCGAGCGCGTGGGGCTGGGCCCTGCAGGCAAGAAGCCGGTGCGCAAGTTCTCGCTGGGCATGCGGCAGAGGCTGGGCATTGCCATGGCAATCATGGAGGCGCCGGAGCTCCTTGTCCTAGATGAGCCGACAAACGCGCTGGACGAGGATGGCGCGGCGCTCTTGGTGCGCATCATTGGCGAGGAGCGGGAGAGGGGTGCGGCGCTCCTCGTGTCGAGCCACGACGCGAGCTTCATCGATGCCGTTGCCACGCGCGTGTACCACATGGCATTCGGCAAGGTGCGCAACGCGGAGGAGAGAGGGGGCAGGCATGAGTAGCGAACGCAGCACGGGTCGCGTGCGCAAGGTGGTTATGGCCGTTGTGGCAGCGGTTGCGGTGGCGGCCCTTGCCGCCCGCATCTACTGGGTGAACACCAACCTCCCCCAGATTCCAAACGAGTACTACGACCAGGGAGAATGGGCGAGCCTCGACGGGGCGTTCCAGATCGACTCGCAGGAGAACACCAACGGCTACTCCCTCATGGTCCAGAGCGCCAAGCTGATGACATACGACGAGTTTGTCGAGACGTATCGCACGGAGGACGCTGATGCGGCGGCCCAGCCTGCGGGAACCCACGGTGACGCCCACTGCGTGGTGGACGTCGAGCTTCACATACGCAACGAGGGGAACAGCGATGGTGTGCTGGACGCGTTCCAGATGGTCCTAGTGCCGGCACGGGGCAACGAGTACCTGATTGCCGACATCATGAACGACGCCGCCCTGTGGCCGCAGACCCAGCGCGGCGTTGGCATGCAGGTGAGCACGCGTCCGGGGACCGAGTACGTTGCCCACGTTCCGTATGTTTTTAACAGCACCGAGAATGCCTACCTCACCGAGGTGACCGATACGGACTTCACGCTGCTCGTCTCTCGCGCTCCCGTGAGAAAGATGATTCGGGTCCATGCGACTGGCTCCTCGTAGAGCAAAAGCCCCACGGGCTAAGGCTGACCCATGGCAGGTTGAGTGCACTTGCAACCACAAACGGTGGAAGGGCGCATCGAAGGGCTTTACGTTACACGAAAATGCCGCTCGTTGCGTCGAACTGCCCTTCGTTACACGTGGTTTGGATGGGTGTCTCTGTATCAGTTCCAATAAAAAGATTATAAATGCATTAATATATAATAATTATGTATATAATTGAGTAGACTACTTTGAGAATGCTCAAGAGTGGGTGTAACGAAGGGCAGTTCGATGCAAAAAGCCTGACTTTTGTGCAAGGTAAGCGAGTTCAATGCAGCGAGGTCTCGAAGTCAGCCTGGGACGGCCTGCGCTCTCTCGTGCTCCCCGCAATGTTTCTGTTCGGCTACCGCTCGCAAAACTCCGGCGTCCAATTGTTGCCGCTGTGCCACAGTAAGCAACACCGACTGCACACCGCAGTCATGGTCAAGAGGGGAGGGAACATGTGCATGAACCACCAGGAACTGCCCATGGACCTTCTCGCCCTCGACCTATTCGGCCTAGAGCTTACGTGCGCGAGCGCACGCTAGGTCCGAGGTCCAGCAGGTATCATTAGACCCAGCTTGCGTTCGCGTCCCGCCTTGGGACAGCGGCAGCTGGGTCTTATCGTGTGTCATGCCACCATCCCAAGGCAACCTGGTACCAGTCCCTGGGTCCACGTCCAATGGAGGTAGCAATGACCCGCAAGATCGCCATCTTCGATACCACCCTGCGCGACGGCGAGCAGTCGCCCGGCGCATCCATGAACACTGAGGAGAAGCTCGTCATTGCGCGGCAGCTTCTGCGCCTGAACGTGGACGTTATCGAGGCCGGCTTCCCCATCTCCTCCCCGGGCGACTTCCGCTCGGTTCAGGAGATTGGCCATCTCGCCGGTGACGACGCCGTGGTCGTTGGCCTCACGCGTGCCGTTGACAAGGACATCGACCGTGCGGCCGAGGCCCTGAAGACCGCCAAGCGCCCGCGCATCCACACGGGTTTGGGCGTCTCGCCGCAGCACCTGCGCGAGAAGCTCCGCATCTCCGAGGACGAGTGCGTCGAGCGGGCCATCCACTGCGTGAAGTACGCCAAGCGCTACGTCGAGGACGTGGAGTTCTACGCCGAGGACGCGGGTCGCGCGGACCAGAAGTTCCTGGAGCGTGTGATTCAGGCCGCCGTCGACGCGGGTGCGACCGTGGTCAACATCCCGGACACAACGGGTTACCAGCTGCCGGAAGACTTCGGTGCCCGTATCAAGGGCCTGGCCGATAACGTCCGCGGCATCGAGAACGTCACCATCAGCGTTCACACCCATAACGACCTGGGTATGGCCACCGCGCTGGCGCTGGCGGGCGTCAAGAATGGGGCCACGCAGATTGAGTGCACCATCAACGGCCTGGGCGAGCGCGCCGGCAACACCGCGCTCGAGGAGGTCGTCATGGCCATCAAGATGCACGGTGACAAGCTGGACGCCTACACCGACGTCAACACTCGCGAGCTCACGCGCGCAAGCCACCTGGTGAGCCGCATCACCGGTATGAGCGTGCAGGCAAACAAGGCCATCGTGGGCGCCAACGCGTTCGCGCACAGCTCCGGCATCCACCAGGACGGCGTGCTCAAGGCGCGCGACACCTACGAGATCATCAACCCCGAGGACGTTGGCGCCGCAGGCTCCGAGATCATCCTCTCCGCGCGCTCCGGCCACGCCGCGCTGCGCCACCGCCTGTCCGAGCTGGGCTACACCTTCTCCGCCGAGGAGTACGACGACATCTATAAGCGCTTCCTCGAGGTCGCGGACCAGAAGAAGGAGGTCTACGACGAGGACCTGGAGTCAATTGTCCAGGAGCGCCAGCGCGAGGTTGCGGCCGTCTACACCCTGGATGCCCTGCAGGTCTCCTGCGGCGATCCGCTGGTGCCCACCGCCACGGCTACCATCACGGACGAGCTGGGCGTGAAGCACGTGGTCTGCTCCACGGGCGTCGGCCCCATCGATGCCGCGTACAAGGCCGTGGACCAGGTGGTTGCCGTCCGCGGTGACCTCGCGGAGTTCTCGGTCAAGGCCATCACCCGCGGCATCGACGCCATCGGCGAGGTCACGGTGCGCATCACGGCCGAGGACGGCAGGGTCTACACCGGCCGCGGCGCCGACAACGACATCGTGGTCTCCAGCGCAAAGGCCTACGTCAACGCCATCAACCGCATGATCCAGACCACGCGTTCCAAGGAGGGCAAGTAAATGGCACGTCCAATGACCATGGCCGAGAAGATCCTCTCCGCCCACGCGGGCCTTCCCGAGGTTGTGCCCGGCCAGCTCATCGAATGCGACCTTGACCTTGTGCTCGCCAACGACATCACGGCGCCCATCGCCATCAAGACCGTGCGCGAGATCGGCGCTGGCGTCTTCGACCGCGATCGCATCTGCCTGGTGCCCGACCACTACAGCCCCAACAAGGACATCAAGAGCGCCGAGCAGACCAAGGTCACGCGCGACTTTGCGCACGAGATGGGCATCACGCACTACTTCGAGCAGGGCTGCATGGGCATCGAGCACGCGCTTCTCCCCGAGCGCGGCATCGTGGGCCCTGGTGACCTGGTCATTGGCGCGGACTCCCACACCTGCACCTACGGCGGCATCGGCGCGTTCTCGACCGGCGTTGGCTCCACGGACGCCGGCGTGGGCATGGCGACCGGCCGCGCCTGGTTCAAGGTGCCCGAGACCATCCGCTTCGAGATCGAGGGCGAGCTGCCCGCTGGCGCCAGCGCCAAGGACATCATCCTCTACGTGATTGGCAAGATCGGCGTGGACGGCGCGCTCTACTGCGCCATGGAGTTTGCCGGCTCGACCATTCGCGACCTCTCGGTGGAGGGCCGCCTTACCATCGCCAACATGGCCATCGAGGCCGGCGGCAAGGCGGGCCTCTTCGAGGTGGACGACACAGCGCGCGCCTGGCTCGCCGGCCGCACCGAGCGCCCGTACACCGAGTATCACCCCGACCCGGACGCCACCTACAAGCAGGTCATCAAGATCGACGCGGCAGACATCGTGCCCCAGGTCTCCTGGCCGCACCTGCCGAGCAACACCCACCCCGTTGCCGAGAGCCGAGACATCACCATCGACCAGGCCGTCATTGGTTCCTGCACCAACGGCCGCATCGAGGACATGCGCGCCGCGGCTGAGGTGCTGCGCGGCCGCACCGTTGCCGACGGCGTCCGCTGCATCGTGATTCCCGCGACGCAGGGCGTGTGGCTGCAGTGCGTGCACGAAGGCCTCATGGACGTCTTCATCGACGCGCACTGCGTGGTCTCGACGCCCACCTGCGGCCCGTGCCTGGGCGGCTACATGGGCATCCTTGCGGCAGGCGAGAGGTGCGTGAGCTCCACGAACCGCAACTTCGTGGGCCGCATGGGAGACCCAACGTCCGAGGTCTACCTGGCGAGCCCGGCCGTGTGTGCCGCATCGGCCGTGGCCGGCCACATCGCGCTGCCGTCGGACCTGTAGGCTCGTGGGCGGGGCGCGTTGCCGCCGCGCTCAGACAGCTTGGCTTCGCCAAGAACTCGCGCAGCGGCAACGCGCCCCGTCCTACCACCTGCGGGTCGTGGCGGTCTGCACCTGCAGCCGGCCACGGGCGCCCCACCGGCCGCGCTCTTTGCTTCTTTTGTTTTACCGGGGTGGAGGTTCCGTCAGGGCTCTGACGCGAAAGACGGTTCCTCTCGCCTGCGTTTTGTTTCAAGAACGGGACGGCGGCCACCCTTGCCGCCCCGCGAGTTCCGCAGCCGCGTTTTTTGCGGCGAGGACTGTCCGAAGCGGGGAGGCAAGGGTGGCAGTCCCCCTTTTAGAAAGGAAACCCATGCAGTTCCGAGGAACCGTCTTTCGCTATGGCAGAGACATAGACACCGACGTAATTATTCCTGCTCGCTACCTCAACACGTCCGACCCGGCCGAGCTTGCAAAGCACTGCCTCGAGGACCTTGACAAGACCTTCGTCTCGCGCGTAAAGCCGGGCGACATCATCGTGGCCGACGAGAACTTTGGCTGCGGCTCCTCGCGTGAGCACGCGCCGGTGGCCATCAAGGCTGCGGGTGTCTCGTGCGTCATCGCCAAGAGCTTTGCTCGCATCTTCTACCGCAACTCGATCAACATGGGCCTTCCCATCCTAGAGTGCCCCGAGGCGGCGGACGCCATCTCCGACGGTGACGTGGTGAGCGTCGACGCCGACACCGGCACCATCACCGACGAGACCACGGGCGCCGTCTTCCACGCCCAGCCGTTCCCGCCGTTCATCCAGGACATCATCAACGAGGGCGGGCTCGTCGCACGCACCAAGCGTGTGCTAGCCGAGAAGAGGGGCGAGTAGAGATGGCCAAGGCAACCTATCGCGTGTGCACGCTCCCGGGCGACGGCATTGGCCCAGAGATCATGGCCGAGGGCAAGAAGGTTCTGGCCGCCGTGGGCGAGAAGGCCGGCGTTGACTTTGTCTGCGAGGACCATCTCATCGGCGGTGCGGCCATCGACACCTGTGGCAGTCCGTTGCCCGACTCGACGCTCGATGCGGCCAAGGCTTCGAACGCCGTCCTTCTCGCCTCTGTGGGCGGGCCCAAGTGGGATTCCACCGATCCAAACGCACCTCGCCCGGAGCAGGGGCTTCTCGGCATCCGCAAGGGCCTGGGCCTCTACACCAACCTGCGCCCCGTGAAGATCTACGACGCCCTGGCAGGCGCCTCGACACTGCGCCCGGAGGTCATCAAGGGCGTTGACCTCGTGATCGTCCGCGAGCTCACGGGCGGACTGTACTTTGGGCGCCGCGAGCGCTTCTACGACGAGGCCGGCGCGGGCGCCAACGGCGGCCGCGGCCAGCGCGCCTACGACACCATGGAGTATCGCGAGTACGAGGTCGAACGCATCGCCCGCAAGGCGTTCGAGGCCGCCCGCAAGCGCCGCAACAAGGTGACGAGCGTCGACAAGCGCAACGTGCTGGAGACCTCCCGCATGTGGCGCGAGGTCGTGCACAGGGTTCATGACGAGGAGTTCCCCGAGGTCGAGCTTGAGGACCTGCTCGTTGACAACACTGCCATGCAGCTCATCAACCGGCCTGCGGACTTCGACGTCGTCGTGACCGAGAACATGTTCGGCGACATCCTCTCGGACGAGGCCGCGCAGATCACCGGCTCGCTTGGCATGCTCGCGAGCGCGAGCCTGGGGGACGGCGTCTCGCTCTTCGAGCCCTCTGCCGGCTCCGCGCCCGACATCGCCGGCAAGGACATCGCCAATCCGCTGGCGCAGATCCTCTCCGTGGAGCTCATGCTGCGCTACAGCTTCCAGATGGACGAGCAGGCCGATTGGGTCGCCAACGCGGTGCGCTCCGTGCTCGACGACGGCTGGCGCACGGTCGACATTGCCGACGACGCCACGCCGGCGGACCACGTGCTGGGCTGCACCGCGATGGGCGACAAGGTCGTCGAGTACCTGTAGGGGGACGTCGCGGCGCGGCACTGGGGGCAAGCCCTTCTCGGCATGAATGTCGCCGGAAGGCCCATTTTAGCGGCATTTGCAACAAAACAAGCCCTCCGGAGACAAAGTCGCCGGAGGGCTCAGTATTGCGCGCATTGCAACAAAACGCGCTCTCCGGCGACGCGGACCGCCGGAGAGACCAATCCCTACAGCGACGCCTGCACGAGCGTGGGCTTGAAGCCGGCCTCGCGGATGGCCTCCACGATCTGCGCCTTGTGCTCCTCGCCGTACGCCTCGATGGTCACGCGCAGCTCGACCGCCGCGTTCCTGTTGGTCGAGACGAACTGGTTGTGCTCGAGCTTGATCACGTTGCCGTTCTGCTCGGCGATCACGCTTGCCACGCGCACCAGCATGCCGGGGCGGTCGGGGAGCAGCACGCTCACGGTGAAGATGCGGCCGCGCTGGATGAGGCCGTGCTGCACCACGCTCGACATGGTGATTACGTCCATGTTGCCGCCCGAGAGGATGCACGCCACGCGCTTGCCCTCGGCGGGCAGGTGCTTTGCGGCGGCCACGGTGAGCAGGCCGGAGTTCTCGACGATCATCTTGTGGTTCTCGACCATGTCGAGGAACGAGACAACCAGCTCGTCGTCGTCCACGCAGATGACGTCGTCGAGGTTCTGCTGCAGGTAGGGGAAGACCTTGTCGCCCACCTCGAGCACGGCCGTGCCGTCGGCGATGGTGTTGGCGCTGGGGAGCTTTACCACGTGGCCGGCCTCGAGCGCCGCCGTGAGGCTCGCGGCCCCCCTGGGCTCAACGCCAATGACGCGGATCTTGGGGTTGTAGAGCTTGGCGAAGGTCGAGACGCCGCAGGCAAGGCCGCCGCCGCCCACGGGCACGAGGATGGTGTCGACCAGCGGCAGCTCTTGGACGATCTCCATGGCGATGGTGCCCTGACCGGTGGCAACCGTGGTGTCGTTGAACGGCGGGATGTAGGTGAGGCCCTGCTCCTCGGCCAGCTCCACGGCGCGCTGCTTGGCGTCGTCGAAGACGTCGCCGTAGAGGATGACCTCGGCGCCGTAGCCCTTGGTCCTCTCGACCTTGATGAGCGGCGTGGTGGTGGGCATCACGACGATTGAGCGCGCGCCGGCGTGCGTGGCGGCGTAGGCAACGCCCTGGGCGTGGTTGCCGGCGCTCGCGGTGATGACGCCGCGGTCGAGCTCCTCCTGCGA
Organism: Olsenella sp.; assembly: GCA_022648325.1. GTDB lineage: Bacteria > Actinomycetota > Coriobacteriia > Coriobacteriales > Atopobiaceae > Tractidigestivibacter. The sequence continues at coordinate 95,151 of JALCMG010000001.1, read as the reverse complement.
GAGCTTCGAGATCTTGTAGTACGCGCCGCGCAGCTTGTATGCGCCGGTGCGCTGCATGTTCTCGGGCTTGAGCCACATGCGGTTGCCGGTTGTCGCCGAGAGGTACGGGCTCTCCACGAGCTTGGTCTCGAGCGTGACCTCCTTGACCTTCTCGGAGGCCTCCTCAAAGGCCTCAAGCGTGAGCATTTCTGGCATGGGAACCCCTATCTGCGCAAATGACGTGTGGGTGTGTTACGGTGCGTCGCCAACCTTCCGCGTGCGCGCACGCATTGCCTATAGTAGGTCTTCACGTCCCACCAGGTGGTGGTGCGTTTGTGTGAAGTTTCATCCAAAGGGGACCGGGAGACCGCATGCAGGGCGAGAACAACGCCGGCGACAAGACGCCACTCTTTGCCATCCACGACGCGAGCGTGGTGAGGGCGAGCAAGACCATCCTCCACGTTGACGACTTCACGCTGCACGAGGGCGAGCACGTGGCCCTCCTCGGCCCCAACGGTGCAGGGAAGTCTACGTTCATACAGCTCCTCACCAGGGAGGTCTTCCCCCTCTACCGAGACGAGCCGCCGGTGCGCTTCCGTGGCAACCCGCGCCCGCAGCTCACCGACGTGCGCCGGGCGCTCGGCGTGGTGAGCTCGACCATGCACGAGCAGATCCGCGTGCACCTCCCCTCCATCGACATCGTGGTGGGCGGGCTCTTTGGCACCCTGGGCCTCCCCAAGCAGGTCGAGGTCACCGAGCGGGACCGCCAGTTGGGGCTCGACGCGCTTGAGCGCCTTGGCATCCCCGAGGTCGCCGAGCGCGACGTGATGACCCTCTCGACCGGCCAGGCCAGGCGCGTCCTGGTGGCGCGCGAGCTCATCCGCGACCCGCAGGTGCTCGTCTTTGACGAGCCGTGCACCGGCCTCGACCCCGAGGGCATGTACCACGTGCGCGAGACCATGAGCACGCTTGCGGCCGAGGGCCGCTCGATCATCCTGGTCACGCACTACCCCGAGGACATCATCCCGGCGATCGGCCGCGTGATGCTCATCAAGAACGCAGCCATCTTCGCAGACGGCCCAAAGGAGCAGATCCTGAGCGACAAGGTCCTCTCCAACCTCTTCGACGTGCCGCTCGTGGTGGACGAGCACGACGGCTGGTACTCGATGCGCGGGAGGTACGGGGCGTAGGTGCTGGTGGAGGGCCTGGTCGTAGAGGTTGGCGCGGGCGGCGACGCCGCGTGGGCCCAGGAGCTTGCGGAGCGCCTGGGTGTTACGGTGGAGCCAACTGGCACCGCGGCTGCTGCGGGCGGGCTGTGCCTTCTCGTTGGCGAGAAGGGCCTCTCGCTCGAGGGTGACGGGATGTCCCTTGCCGCTGATCTCTCACGTATGGTGCCCCGCCTGCGCGCGGGAAACCTCAGCCGAGAGCTTGTGGTTCGTGCGGCGCGCATTCGCGGCGCGGCGGCTCCCCTCACGGCTGTGGACGCGACGGCCGGGATGGGGGAGGACTCGCTGCTCCTGGCTTCGGTGGGCTTCTCGGTGACGCTCTTTGAGCGTGACCCGGTGATCTGCGCGCTTCTGGGGGACGCCCTCGCACGAGCGGCTAAGGACCCGGCGCTGGCCGAGGCGGCCTCGCGCATGGAGCTTCGTGGCGAGGACTCCGTGGCAGCGATGCCCGCGCTGGGCTTCTCGCCTGACGTGGTTCTTCTCGACCCCATGTTCCCCGAGCGCCGCAAGAGCGCCGCCGTCAAGAAGAAGCTGCAGCTCATCCAGCGCCTCGAGCGCCCCTGTGACGACGAGCGGGGTCTCATGGGCGCCGCCCGCGCGGCAGGCCCGCGCCGCATCATCGTTAAGCGTCCGGCCAAGGGGCCGTGGCTTGCGGGCGAGAAGCCCAGCTACACCATTGCCGGCAAGGCCATCCGCTACGACTGCTACGCGCTGTGAGGGCGAAGGCTGCGGGCCCTGCCGCCTTGCGCTTCTCTCGCCCCTCAATCTCGCCACACGCATGCCCTAGACTCCTATGGTTCAATAGACACGTCGCCCGCGCCGAGCGCCGGCAGAAGGGGGCACGCATGCCCATGGCAACGAAGGACTCCACCACTCCGGTCAAGATAGTCATGCTCACCGGCTACCTGGGGGCAGGCAAGACCACGCTTCTCAACCACATTCTGGCCAACGGCGAGGGCATCCGTGCCGCCGTCATCGTGAACGACATCGGCGAGATCAACGTCGACGCTAGCCTCATAAAGAACGGCGGCCTCTCCGCCACCGACAGCCTCATTCCCATGAGCAACGGCTGCATCTGCTGCACGCTCGCCTCCGACCTGGCGCAGCAGCTCACGTCCATCGCCGAGGCCGGCGACTTTGACTACATCATCATCGAGGCCTCGGGCATCTGCGAACCCATTCCCATCGCCTACACCATCTCGTCCATCTGCGACCAGACCAAGGGCGGCACTGCGCCGCTCGACCTGGATAACATCGTGGCCGTGGTGGACTGCGCGCGCATGTACGACGAGTTCAACGGCGGCCACGCGCTTCTCTCCGACGACATCGAAGAGGACGACGTCGAGAGCCTTCTCATCCAGCAGATCGAGTTCTGCACCACGCTCGTGCTCAACAAGTGCGACCGCGTGACGCCCGAGCAGGTCGCCGAGCTCAAGGCCATCGTGCGCGGCCTGCAGCCGCATGCGCGCATCGTCGAGGCCGAGAACGGCAACGTCCCCATGGACGAGCTGCTTAACACCGGCCGCTTTAGCTTTGACGAGGCGTACGGCTCGGCCGCGTGGGTCGATGCCATGGAGCACCCCGAGGAGCACGAGAACCCCGAGGTCCTGGAGTATGACGTCTCCACCTTTGTCTACCAGCGCCGCCAGCCCTTCGACTACCATGCGCTCTCTGGGTTCGTGAACAACTGGCCCGAGTCCGTGATTCGCGCCAAGGGCCTCATGTGGGTCAACAACGATCCCGACATGTGCTACGTCTTCGAGCAGGCTGGGCAGCAGTTCACGCTCACCGAGAACGGCCAGTGGGCCGCCCTCATGCCGACCGACGAGCTTGCGCGCAACATGGCCGAGGTGCCCGAGCTGCGCCGCGACTGGGACCCCAAGGTGGGCGACCGCATGGTGCGCCTCTGCGTGATCGGTCGTCACATGGACCGTGAGGCCGTCGAGTGCGGCCTGGACGCCTGCCTCACCACGTGGGACGGCGAGGCTCCGGCGCTCGACGGAGTGGAGTAGGGCTTCGTGACCCGCATGGACCACATGGACGATAGTGACGAGACGCGCCTGAGGGGCGAGGGTGCCGGAGCGGACCCGGACGCAACGGTGTATGTGGGGCCCAGCGCCAACGCCGGGGGCGGGGCCGACCCGGACGCCACCGTGTATGCTCCGCCCGCAGCCTCCCGCACCGCTCCGGCGCCGCGTCAGGCTGCGGCGTCCGTGCGAAACGCCGTGCCCTCGCCCTCGCAGACGAGCTACTACGGCTATGGCTACGGCGGCGCCGCTGGTGCCGACGGCCGGGGCGCGCATCGCGGTCCCAACCTCAAGCGCATTACGCTCGTGCTCGTAGGGGCCTTGGTGGCTCTCATCGTCTTTGCCGTGGTGTCGAGCTGCGTGAGCGACGCCGTCTCGAGCGTGACCGCAGGCAGCTCGAGCGGCGCTGCTACCTCGGGTGGCGCCACTTCGAGCAGTGCCCCCTCGAGCGGCACGACCGCGGGCTCCGGTACCGATGAGAGCATCGACCTCGACGGTCTAACGGATGCCCTTGGGGATGCCGCCGACGCTGCGCGTGACGTTGCCAAGGACGTTGGAAGCGCGGCGCAGGACGTTGTGTCCAAGCTGCCCTCCCAGGTCAAGGGGCTTCTCTCTTCTCGCTAAACGGGTACGCGTAGACAGTGCAGCGAGGTTCGCGCCAGAGAGTGATTCTGCAAATCCCGATTGGTTAGCGGTTCTCGGCAGCTTGCGTCGATACACATTCGTGGCACGAATCTGTATCGACCTGCGCGCGATACACATTCCTGCCCCAGTGAGCGCCTTACGCTTCAGGCAAGCCGTTGCCTGCCGCTCGCAGAATTGTTGCCGCACCGCAACGCAGGGCTGCTAACGTTTTGACAATTTAATAGTCGGGTGTCGAGAGGGGCTGTCATGCTCAATCGCTTCTGCAAGAGTCCGCTGTGGGAATGCAACCGTACGCTCATCCGCGTGGCCCAGGGCCAGGAGCCCGCTGACCTCGTCATTCGCCACGCCCGGCTGGTGAGCGTCACCACCCACGAGGTCCTCGACAACGCAGACATCGCCATTGCCGCCGGGCGCATCGCCTACCTGGGCATTGGCGGCCATACCGCCGAGCACTGCATTGGCGAGAAGACCACCGTCATCGACGCCGCCGGGCGCTACGTGGCGCCGGGCTTCATGGACGGACACATCCACGTGGAGTCGGCAATGGTTGGCCCCTCCGAGTACGCCCGTGCCGTGGTACCCCACGGCACGACCGGCATCTACTGGGATCCCCACGAGGCCATGAACGTCGCCGGCCTCCCCGCGCTCGAGGAGCTCGTCCGTGACTCGGAGCGCGTGCCGCTCAAGTGCATGGTGACGCCTGGTTCCTGTGTGCCCGCCGTGCCGGGCTTTGAGGATACCGGTTCGAAGATTGATGCCAAGGACATCCGCGAGACAATGGGTTGGGACTCGGTGGTTGGCCTCGGCGAGATGATGAACGACCCCGGCGTCCTTTCCTGTGACGAGGGCCCGCTCTCCGAGATGGACGAGACGCTCAGGGCCGACAAGACCCTGACCGGCCACTTCACCGTCCCTGATACGGACCGCCAGCTAAACGCATACATCGCCTCCGGAATCTCGTGCTGCCACGAGTCCATCACGCGCGAGGTGGCGCTCGCGAAGCTTCGCCTGGGGCAGTACGCACAGCTGCGCGAGGGCTCCGCCTGGCAGAACCTCGAGGAGCTGGCGCACGTTATCACCGAGAACGACATCGACACGCGCCACGTGAATCTCGTCTCGGACGACAACCACCCCGAGACCCTCGTGTCCGAGGGGCACCTCGACCGAATCCTGCGCAAGGCCGTGGGCTTTGGCATCGACCCCGTCTCGGCAATCCAGATGGTCACGATCAACGTGGCCGACTGCTTTGGGATGTCGCGCGACCTTGGCTCCGTGACGCCGGGCAAGTGCGCCGACCTCGTGATTCTCGAGGACCTCAAGGACTTCCGCGTGACGCACACCTTCATCGACGGCGAGCTTGTGGCAAAGGACGGCGCGGTATTCTTCTCGCCGGAGCCCTATCCCTGGCCCAACTTCATGTTCAACTCCATGCACGTTGCCGTCGACATCAAGCCCGAAACCTTCCACATCCCCGCCGTGCACGCCGACGGCTTTCCTGTCGCAGGTGACCGCGCCCTGGTGCGCGTGATGACCTCGAGCGCGGGATCCACCATCACAAAGGAGGAGAACCTCGAGGTGCCCGTGGTCGACGGCTGCCTGGAGTGCTCGCCCGAGAACGACATCCTCAAAGCCTTTGTCTTCGAGCGGCACCACAACACGGGCTCTTTTGCCTACGGCTTCGCCAAGGGCTTTGGCATCCACGGGGCCCTCGCCCAGACCGTGGCCCACGACGCTCACAACCTGCTGGTCATTGGCGATAACGATGAGGACATGGCCCTTGCGGCGAGCTTGCTCGTGGACTGCGGCGGCGGAGAGGTGGCCGTTGCCGACGGCAAGGTGCTCGGTCAGGTCAAACTGCCCATCTTGGGCCTCATGAGCCCCAAGAGTGTGGAGGAGGTTGCCGAGGAGGTGCGTGGCGCCGAGGCTGCCTGGGTAAAGATGGGCTGCATGATGCCCTCGCCGTTCATGACCATGGCGCTGCTCTCGCTGGCCTGCATCCCCGACTTGCGCCTTACCAACCGAGGCTACGTGGACTGCCACACCTACCAGTTTGTGCCGGTGGTCGTGGAGTAGGCGAGAGTGACGCGCGTTCCGGGGCGGCGGCGTGGCCCGCGCCCCGGAACGTCTTGCCCCGGCGTGGCCCGCGCCCCGGCGTCAGCTGCCCCTAGAGCAGCTGGTCGAGGGTCTTTCCGTAGCTCGGAAGAAACTCCGCGACAAAGTCCGCGACCTCTGGCATCTGCGCCGCCATCTTGTCGACCTTTGCGCGGATGCTCTCCTCTGCGGTCTTGAACTCGGCATTGCCAGACTGGTCCTCGTCGATGCACTTGATGAGGGCGGAAATCTTGTCGGCCGCCTTGACAAGCTGACGCAGGTAGACGTCGTTCTCGTCTGTGGGGTCTCCTCTAAAGATTGCCTCGTACGTGGGGCGCAGGTCTGCCGGCAGCGTATCGAGCAGGGTGTCCTCGGCGCTCCTCTCCACGTCCTTGTAGGCGTCGCGTATGCCGCAGTTGGCGTACTTCACCGGCGTGGGCATGTCTCCCGTCACGATCTCGGTTGTGTCGTGGAAGAGGCCGATGAGTGCGGTCTTCTCGGCATCGAGCGTGCGTCCGTAGCGGACGTTGCCCAGCGTAGCCAGGCAGTGCGCGATGGTCGCCACCTCGAGCGAATGCTCCGAGAGGTTCTCCGGACGGGCGCTGCGCATGAGCGCCCAGCGCTCGATGTATTTCATCCTCGAGACGATAGCGAAGAACGTGGACTGATCAGCCATTGCAATCCCTCCCGCCAAGAATGGTACGCTCGAATGAGACAAGGGGACAGTCCCCTTGTCTCATTCGAGAGAGGGAGCGCAGATGAGGGTCCTCATGCTTAACGGAGGCATTAGCCCGGAGGGAAATACCGGTATCGCTCTGGCTGAGGTGAGCCGCACTCTTGCCAAGCAGGGCATAGACTCCGAGGTCTACCACCTGCCGCTCGCACCTGCGCGCGATTGCGTGAGCTGTGGCAAGTGCTCCAAGCTTGGCCGTTGCGTCTTTGACGACGACGGCGTGAACGAGTTCGTCGCGAAGGCCGCAGAGGCGGATGGCTTTGTCTTTGGCACGCCCGTCTACTACGCACATCCCGCCGGGCGCGTGCTGTCCTTCCTCGACCGCGTCTTCTACAGCGAGAGCGGCCAGTTTGCCTTTAAGCCCGGCGCCTGCGTGACCGTGGCGCGCCGTGGCGGTTGCTCTTCGACGTTCGATGTGATGAACAAGTACTTTGGCATCGCCAACATGATCACCGTGGGCTCCTCGTACTGGAACATGGTCTACGGTGCCAAGACCGGCGAGGCCGTGCTGGACATCGAGGGCATGAAGACCATGCGAAACCTGGGGCGCAACATGGCATGGCTGCTCAAGAGCATCGAGGCGGGACGCGCTGCCGGCGTGCCTGCGCCAGAGGTCGAAGGTGGCAGCTGGATGAACTTCATCCGATGAGACAAAGGGAAACTCCCTTCGTCTCATCTCCTTTGTCTCATCCCAGAACGACGAGCAGTGCTACCACGGCGGCGGTCACGGCGAAGGCCACGGCATCACGTGCGCCAAAGCGAAGCGGGTGCCAGTGCGAGCGCGTCCCTCCGCTCTCATAGCATCGGGCGTCGAGGGCACGGGCGAGGTCGTCCGCATGGTGCATCGAACTTGCCATGAGCGCCACGAGCACCGAGCCCACCGCGCGCAGGCGCCTGGTCGGGCTGCCGTGCGACACCTCGCTCCCTCGTGCGACCTGCGCATCCACGATGGCCGAGGCGTCGTTAGCCAGCGTTGGTATAAAACGCAGCATGAGCGAGAAGACCATGGCCAGCTCGTGGCCGGGAAGTCCTACTCGCGTGAGCGGCGAGCATACGGCGTCGAAGGCGTCACCCAGCTCCGTGGGAGTGGTCGTGAGCAGCAGCAACGCCCCCACAACGATGGCCGAGAACACGCGCACGGGGTAGAACATGGCGGACCAGGCGCCGCTCGTGGTTATCGTGATGGGTCCTGCGGCGAGAAGCACGTTGCCGTCGCGGATGAGCAGCAGGTTAAAGATCGCAAGCACGAGAAGCACCCAGAGCACGCCCCGCACGGACGAGAGGACCTCGCCCGCTGGGACGCGCGCCGCCGCGAGCAGAGCGAGCACGCAGGCCACAAGTGCTGCCAGCCCAAGCGGCGAGTACACGAAGAACGTGGCGATTATGAGCGCCAGGGCGCAGGCTGCCTTGGTGCGGGGGTCGAGCCGGTGGATGGGGGAGTCGGCGGCGTAGTACTGGCCCACGGAGATGCGAAGTGCCATGGCTACTCGTCCCTCCCGTCGGCTGTTACGGGCGTACCGGCCGCGCAAGGAGCGCTGGGCTTGTCGGCCGCGCCAGCCGCGCGGACGATGGCGTCTGCCAGGGCCTCGTTGGTGAGCGGGTTGCCAAGGTGGGCGCCCCCGGCCTCCTCGACGGCCAGTGCGAACGCGAGCGACTGGGGGATGCCCAGCCCCATGTCGTGGAGCTTCTCCGCGTTGTCTGGTGAGAAGACCTCCGCCGGCGTGCCCTCGAGCGCAACGCGTCCGCCGTCGAGCACAACCACGAGGTCTGCGCGAGCGGCGTCCTCCATGGCGTGCGTGACCTCGACGAGCGCCGTGCCAGCGTCGTTCAGGCTGTCGAGGATGCGGCGCAGGTTGCGACGGCCACGTGGGTCAAGGCCGGCGGTCGGCTCGTCCAGTACGAGAATGCCCGGCTCCATGGCCAGGATGCCGGCAAGCGCGCAGAGCCGCTGCTGCCCACCGGAGAGCTGGAAGGGCGACGCGCCATCCTTGCCCGCAAGACCCACCAGGTCAAGCGCACGCCTCACACGCGCGTCGACTTCGTTGGGGGAAAGCCCAAGGTTGGTGGGGCCATAGGCCACGTCCTGCGCCACGGTCTCGGCGAAGAGCTGCCGCTCGGGGCGCTGCATCACGTAGCCCACGCGGCCATGAAGCTGGCGTCTGCGCCGACGGTCTGCCGTGGGGATGCCGTCGACCTCGATGCTTCCCTGGTCAGGCACCTCGAGCGCCGCGATGAGGCGCAGGAGCGTTGACTTGCCGGAGCCCGTCTGCCCCACGAGCACCATGTGCAACCCGCGCGGGACATCGATCGTCACGCCGTCTAGCGCGGCTGGCACGGCACTCGCTCGACGCCGCCGGCGAGACTGCTCGTAGGAGAAGTGCACGCTCCCGACGTGCACAACGGGCGCTGCGGCAGGAGCGGCGGCTGCTGGTGCGATGACGGCCGCGGCGCTCACGCCGTACGTCCTTCTCGACAGATCGGCGAGAAGGACATCTTCGTCGCAGGTCCAGGTGACGTCCAGCCCGCGCTCGCGCAGCTGCGAGGAGAGGATTCCCGCAAAGGGCTCCTCGAGGCCAAGCCCGCGCACCTCCTCTACGTGCGAGAAGACCTCCCGCGGCGTTCCTGCCAGGGCTATGCACCCGTGGTCGAGCACCACCACGCGGTCTGCGGCGAGCGCCTCGTCCATGAAGTGGGTCACGTGGATGACGGTGCATCCCACGCCACGGAGCTTCTCGACCACCTTCATGACAGAGCGCCGCCCGCGTACGTCGAGCGAGGACGAGGGCTCGTCGAGCACCAGCACGCGGGGTTCCATGGCAAGCGCGCCAGCGATGGTCACGCGCTGGCGCTGCCCGCCGGAGAGTCGCGCCGGGTCTGCCTTGGCGTAGCGCTCCATGGCAACGCGGCGCAGCTCGCGGCGGACGAGATGCTCGATTCGCTCGGGCGGGAGTCCCAGGTTCTCGGGGCCAAAGGCAACGTCCTCCTCGACCACGCTGGTCACGATCTGGTCCTCCGGGTTCTGGAAGACCAGCCCCAGCTTGCGCCGCGCCCGGCGGTAGGCGTCAAAGTCTGCGGCACCGTTGGCGAAGACCTTCTCGCCCACAAGCGTGACTTCGCCCGAGTCTGGTGCGAGAAGCCCGCAGACAACCGAGGCAAGCGTCGACTTTCCCGAACCGTTGGCACCCAGGACGCAGAGGCGCTCTCCACGGCGCACCTCCAGCGACACGTTATCGAGTGCCCGCACGTCATCGTACGTAAGCGTCACGTGTGCGAGCGAGACGATGGTGTCCGCGCCTGCGGCGCTGTTCTCTGCGGCCTCCTGTGGCATCTAGCGGGCGTCTTTCGCGTTGCCCGGCACCTCGACGCCCATGGCCTTGAAGGCGGGCCTCATGATGAAGGCGAAGACGGCGCAGTTGATGGCAATCTTGATGAGGTTGAAGGGCAGCAGCGCCGGTACGATGAGGGCAATAACGGCGTCGAGCGGCATGCCGGTGTAGAAGGGGGTCACGATGAGGTTGCCCACGATGCATGCCGCCAGGCACACCACGCCGCCCGTCACCAGCCCGAGCACCGCGCCGCGCATGGTGCGGTTGCGTCGGTAGATGAGGGACGCGGGCATGACCAGCGAGAACGTTGCCAGTACGGCCATGATCATGCCGTAGACGCCGCTCGCCGTGGTTACGTGCACGAGGTACGGGATGACCGAGACCACGGCGCCCGTGGCTGGCCCAAAAGCAAAGCCGGCGATGAGCGCAACGATGCCCGAGGGGTCGTACTTGAGCCACGTGACGCCTGGCAGGATGGGGAACTCAAGCAGCAGCGTGCAGATGGCGGCCATGGCGCAGAGAAGCGCGGTGACCGCGATGCGTCGGGTGCCCCAGCCCGAGGCCTCGTGCGTGGAGTGGCTTGCGTTGCGCGATGAAGTGGGTGCCATGGTGGCTTCTCCGTTTCTTCCATCCGGACTGTAACCGTTGGTCCTGGAATCTCACCAGGTCAACCGCCTTTTTAGCGGGTCGCGGACTTCGCGCGGTTGCGCGTCACCACCAGTGGGGAATCTCACCCCGCCCTGAAACTGTCAGAGGAACTATAGCACTTGCGAAGGAGCTTGCAAGCGGCATGCGTGCCGCAGGGGCTATGCCTGGGCGCTCTCCTGGGGAGCGTCGGAGATGGAGCCCTTGTCCTTGTCGGCAAACGTGGGACGAATGCCCGGGAAGAGGACGAGCGCGGCGCACACCCACACCGCAGCACCCAGTGTGACCTCCACGGCATAGATCCAGGGGCTTGACCAGGGCACAAGAAAGGCGAGAAGCACCACGGCGCCCGCTGGCGGCATCCAGGTGCGCAGACCGTTCCAGGCAAGCACCAGCGCCGCAAAGGCAAACGCGGCCACGAGAGGGCTGGGCGCGCCGAGCATGCCCACGGCATCTCTCGCCAGCGTGCCAATGACACCCGCGATGGCGAGCACCGCCCAGGCCCGCCACGGGCGCAGACGCAGCGTGAAGTCGGGGCGGGTGAGCTCGGTGTAGGCCACGAGCAGCGGCGGAACCGCGAGGAAGAGGTTGCCGGTGGCGTAGGCGGGCACTGCGAACAGCGCGAAGACGCCCAGTCGGCGGGCCCAGGAGGCAAGAGCCTGCTCTGCGGGGAGACGGAAGGGCTGGTACTCGATTGGCTCGCGCAGGCCCACGCGCTCAAGCGCAACCTGGCCCACCTCGACGAGGGCAACCAGCACGAAGACGGCCGCGGGGTAGATCCAGGAGTCGGTGCCCAGGAGCATGGGCAGGATGGCCGCCGAGAGCATGGGGGTCATGTCGGCGCCGGCGATGTTCATGCACAGGGCGCAGAAGGCGTAGCCGATGACCGCGCGGACGGGCAGCGGGATGCCGGGGAAGGCGAGGTTCATGACCAGGCCAAAGACGGCGCCGGTGGTCATGAGCACGAGCATGCGCGGCCGGTTGACGTTCCAGGCCTGCTTGGGCTGGATCCACGCGCCACAGAGGATGGCGGTCATCTCGGGGAAGAGGACCTCGGGCGAGCCTACGAGCACCGAGGCGCCAACCATGGCAACGACGAAGATCCCTGCGAGGAGGATGGGCAGCCAGCGCTTTTGGAATGACATGCGGAACGGCCTTCCGTGCTTGTGGTGTCGGGAGTGTAAGCGCAGGATGAAGGCCTGCGCACAATATCCAGCATCGTAGCCCACCTTGCTATACTCAAGAGCCAAGTGCGTGCATGCAGCGCGCAAAACCCAAACTGAGGAGCAAGATGTCAGAAAGTGGCAGTACCGGCGACGACCACTTGCAGCCGCTCGCCTGGAAGCTTCGCTCGATTGTCGGCGAGGACAACGTCCTTGTGAACGAGCCCATGAGCGAGCACACGTCGTTCAAGATTGGCGGTCCCGCCGACCTCTTTGTGATTCCTGAGGACTTTGACGAGGTCCACGATGTTATTGACGCTTGCGAGCAGGCGGGCGTGCCCCACTTTGTGCTGGGCCGTGGCTCGGATCTTCTCGTGGCCGACGAGGGGTACCGTGGCGTGATCGTTGCCGTGGCCGACGGTCTCGTGGGCGTGAGCGTCGATGACGACGAGATGCGGTGCCAGGCCGGCATAACTCTGCGCGAGGCCTCCGAGATGGCTTGTGAGCTGGGCCTTTCTGGGCTTGAGTTTGCATGTGGAATTCCTGGCTCCATTGGCGGCGCCTGCTTCATGAACGCCGGTGCGTACGGTGGCTGCATGGCTGACATCCTCAAGAGCGTGCACGTTCTCCACCAGGACGGCCACGAAGAGACCATACCTACCGAAGAGCTTGACCTGGGGTACCGTCACAGTCGAATTGCCGATGAGGGCATGGTTGTGCTCTCTGCGACCTTTGACCTTGATCGCGGTGATCCAGAGAAGATTCGCGAGACGATGGACGATCTCACGCGTCGGCGCGAGGAGAAGCAGCCGCTTGAGCTTCCCAGCGCTGGCTCTACGTTCAAGCGTCCCGAGGGGTACTTCGTGGGCAAGCTTGTGACCGACGCGGGCCTTCGCGGATACCAAGTTGGTGGGGCAGCTGTCTCGAAGAAGCACGCGGGCTTTGTCGTGAACCTGGGTGGCGCTACCGCTGCGGACGTACGCGCGGTTATCGCTCACGTGCAGGACGAGGTCGAGCGCCAGTTTGGCGTGCGCCTCGAGCCCGAGGTCCGCTTCCTGGGATAGGGTAGAGCGTGCTTCATGGCACGTTTTTACGGTTGGTGGCAGTTTAACGGGAACCCTCGGAGTATCGGATGTCTTGTGTCCCGGGAAACCGCAGGTCAGCGATTTGTAACTTCGCCGGTACCACATAAGGGTTTTGCCGAAAACTGCCACCAACCGTCATTTTGGAAACGACAGCCCCAGGGGCAGTCCCAGAGCCCAGGGAAAAAGACACCCGTAGGCGTTGCCTGTGATGCTGGCAGGTTCTCTTGCGAACTTTCTGAACTTCCTTCGCACGTAAACTATCTTGGCATTCACACTATCGTCACGACGATTCTCTCCCGCCACCTGCGGCGTCAGTTTGATGCAAGCGTTCAAACACGTGCTTGGCCTCTGCGCGCTATTCTCAGCCAACAAACGTGGAGGGGGTTGAGATGAGCATCGTTCTGTGCCATGAATCTGCTTTGAGATATTGGCTGACCAAGACCTCTAACGAGGCGGTCCCGTCTGTGAGCCCCTGCCAGAGCCTTTCGTTTTCAAGCGCCAACATGCGCGAGGTGCGCGGTGATGCGCTGCCCTTTGACTACTCTGAGAGACGACCGTTACACGTTTTGGTGTGCGATTCCGATTCGGTGCGTAATCAGCGAAGCCTGGTGACGCACCGATGGAGCGGCGTGTTACCACCGGGTTCGTTCTATGAGCTCTTCGGCTCCAATCTCGTGAGTTCCCCCGAATTCACGTTTTTGCAGATGGCGGCTGGAAAATCATTGCGGGAGACCGTGGAAATCGGCGACTACCTGTGCGGCCTCTTCTCTATTGGCGATTCTGGTCGCGGATACACGGGTCAGCATGACGCGCTCACAACGCCTGAGTCGATTGCGGGTTTCCTCGACCAAGCCCCAGGAGCCTATGGCGTAAAGCAGGCACGCCGGGCGCTGCGTTATGTCGTTGGGCGTGCGGCGTCGCCTAAGGAAATCATGCTCTGCAGTGCCCTTGTCCTTCCAAAGTCAGAAGGCGGGAGGGGGATTCGTCACGTAGTCGCAAACCAAGAGGTCAAGGTCCCCGAGCGCCTGTGGGAGTTTGCGGGTACCGATAGCTTCTACTGCGACGTATATATCCCCAGCGCACGCGGCGACGTGGAATATGACAGCGAGCAGTACCACACGGGGCGCTACCGACTAGACCACACTCAGAAGCGCAGGAATATCCTGGAAGTCTCAGGCATCAAGACGATGTCGGCTACGCCAGGACAGCTCAGCTCTTTCGAGTACTTCCAGAACTTCATGTGGATGCTCAACAAGAGGTTTGACCTTAGGGAGCGTGGTCTTACAGATGCGCAACTCGACGCTCGACGTGACCTATATGAATTCTTCAGCGACCCGCGCCACACCCTTTTCTAAGCGCTAAGGACCTGAAGGTTTGGGGCTTGCATCATGGGCCCATTGCAAGAAATGACGGTTGGTGGCAGTTTTCGGCAAAACCCTTATGTGGTACCGGCGAAGTTACAAATCGCTGACCTGCGGTTTCCCGGGACACAAGACATCCGATACTCCGAGGGTTCCCGTTAAACTGCCACCAACCGTAAAAACGTGCCATGAAGCACGCTCTCTGCCGCAGGTGATGCGTCCTTGAACGCAGAACCCTTTCTGTCTCTGCGCGATGCCTTCCGCAGGAGGCGGCAGCGCGTCGTTTGGCCAGATGTATGCAATCCAGCGAGACAGCAGATTAAATCTCCCAGGAGGTCCAGGGGGGTGCCCCCTTTCAGAAGGCGCGTCCCTAGTTCTTCAGGCTGTTGAGCGGTGCGGGGAAGTGGCCGCCACGGCGGGTCAGCACGTTTCCGGCAAAGCGATTCACGCCCATGACCGGCGCGCTGCCAAAGAGGCCGCCAAACTCCAGCATGTCTCCCTCCTTGTGGCCAATCGCCGGGATAAGGCGCACCGCCGTGGTCTTGGTGTTAATCACGCCGATGGCCATCTCGTCCGCGATGATTCCGGCAATTGCCTCGACGGGCGTGTCGCCAGGAATGGCAATCATGTCGAGGCCAACCGAGCACACGCTGGTCATGGCCTCGAGCTTCTCGATGGAGAGCGACCCGTCCTCGGTCGCGCGAATCATGCCGGCGTCCTCGGAGACGGGGATGAAGGCTCCAGAGAGCCCGCCCACGCTGGAGCTGGCCATGACGCCGCCCTTCTTGACGCAGTCGTTGAGAAGCGCCAGCGCGCAGGTGGTGCCGGGGCCGCCGCACTCGCCCACGCCGATGATCTCCAGGATCTTGGCCACGGAGTCGCCGGCGGCGGGGGTGGGCGCCAGCGACAGGTCGACGATGCCCTTCTCGACGCCCAGACGGCGTGACGCCTCGCGGCTCATGAGCTCGCCGGCGCGCGTGATTTTGAATGCCGTCTTCTTGATGGCCTCGGCCACCTCCATGAGGTTGGCGTCATCGGGCAGCTGCTCCAGCGCGGCGGCCATCACGCCGGGGCCAGAGACGCCCACGTTGATGACCGCGTCGGCCTCGCCGGTCCCGTGAACGGCGCCTGCCATGAACGGCGAGTCCTCCACCATGTTGGCAAAGACCACGAACTTCGCTGCGCCATAGCAGTCGATGTCTGTGGTGCGCCGCGCGCACTCGAGGATGGTCTGCGCCGAGAGAAGCACGGCGTCCATGTTGATACCGGCTCTGGTAGAGGCGATGTTGAGCGAGGAGCACACGCGCTCGGTGGTGGCGAGTGCCTCGGGGACCGAGTTGATGAGGCGACGGTCGGCGTTGCCGATGCCCTTCTGCACCAGCGCGGAGAAGCCGCCCATGAAGTCGATGCCCAGCGTCTGCGCGGCGCGGTCCATGGCGTGCGCGATGGGGGAGAGGTCCTCGTCTGCGCAGCACGCGGCCACCTGCGCCACCGGCGTCACCGAGATGCGCTTGTTCGCGATGGGGATGCCGTACTCGGCGGCGAGGTCGTCCGCCACAGAGACCAGGTGCTCCGCCTGGTGCGTGATGCGGTCATAGATCTTGTCGCACATCCGACCCATGTCCTCATCGGCACAGCTAGCAAGCGAGATGCCCATGGTAATAGTCCGGAGGTCGAGGTTCTGCTCCGTGACCATTGCGAGCGTCTCGGATACTTCCTGCGGCGTAATGTCCATCTGGGCCCCTTCGCTGTGGCTGCAAGCTGTGCCCCGCCATTATAGGTGAGCTTGGTCCACCGGCTGCGGCGCGGCGGGCAACAGGAAAAGGCCTTGAAAAGTTGAGAACAGCTGCGTCGACGCCTGCCGAGGAAGCTATCCCTGCAGACGCCACTCGCGCGGCGTCATCCCCGTCTCGCGCTTGAACACCGCGTTGAAGTGGCTCTGCGAGCAAAACCCCAGGTAGGTACTAATATCGAGAATCGACTGCTCCGTGTTTCTCAGGAGGGACTTTGCCTCTGCCACCTTCTCGCGGCGGATGAAGTCCGCTAGGCCCATCCCGGTCTCCTGCTTGAACCGCGTGGAGAGAAACCCTCGACTAACAAAGAGGGCCTGCGCCACGTCCTCGGTGCGGAGGGGCTCGTAGATGTGCCCGCGTACGTAGTTGGTGACGCTCAGCACCAAAGCCGACGGGTCCTCGCCCAGCCGCAGCCGCCCCACGCGCTCGGCATACTCCACGGCCATGTGGTAGCCAAGCTCGCTCACCTGCTGCGTGTCGACCGCAAGCTCGCAACGATTGATATAGGAGTCACTGAGCGAGAGGGCCTCGTCCGCATCCATCCCGCCGGCGATGGCCGCCCGCGAGACAACGGTGACGCTTGCCACAAAGGTGTCCTTGGCATTGCGAAGCCTGTTGGGCGAGAGGACGCCTGCCCTAGAGGATGGCAGCGCCGAGAAGTACGCGCGAAGCTCGTCGGGTCTCCCTTGGCGCACGAGGTCGCAGAGCATCCCCTCGACCTTGAGCGACGAGTTGCCAAGCGACTTGCCGTCGGCAAACTCCACGGCGCGAAACTCGTCCTCGGCGAAGTTCGAGTCGAGGGTTCGCTGGGCGTCGTCGTGGACGAGCACCTGGTCGAGTTCGACCTTCTCGCCGGTTGCCGCAAACGCGACGGCGCAGAGCACCTGGATTGTCGTGAGCAGGGGCAGTGGGGTGAGCGATTGCATGCCCTCAAGGAACTGCGGAAGGTCGGCCGGGGACACCCCAAGTTGGGCGGCCATCTGGGTGATTTGGGATGGCGGGAGCGGCGCCTCGGGGACGGGTCCAACAACGAGGCGCGCGTCACCGGCGCGAACGACCCCAATATAGAGGTTGTCGCTCACGGGCAAGTATCCCACGGGACCTGCAAGCGCGAGGGCGTCTTGCTCGAAGAGGGCAAGCGGATCGGCGGGCAGTCTCACGGGGATATGGGCCGCAGCAAGCTTCTCGCTCTGGTAGACGTGCACGGGCACTACGGAAATGCTCGCCAGGGAGGTGGCAAGATAGTCGAGCCCGTCAAGGTCCATCACGCCACCATCCCTTTCGCGTGCGAGAAAGCAACCTCTCAAAACAGAGAACAAGTACGCAAATCAAAGAACAACAATGACAGTATATCCCGCACACAGCGCCTAGTCTGTGTCTATGCTCCACGACTCTATCCAGGTGAGAAGAAAGAGGCGACACCATGAAGGTGTTCATGATTGGCGGCACGGGACTCCTGGGAAGCGAAGCGGTGCGCGAGCTCATCGCACGCGGCCACGAGGTGACGGCGCTTGCCCTGCCGCCGGTTCCCAAGGGGGCAACGCTTCCGCCCGAGATGAAGATCGAGTTTGGCAACTACCTCGAGATGTCCGACGACGAGATACGCGCGCACCTCCGCGGCTGCGACGCCTTTGTCTTCGCTGCCGGTGTCGACGAACGCGTGGAGGGTCCCGCCCCCATCTACGACCTGTATAAGAAGTTCAACATCGACCCCATCAAGCGTCTGCTGCCGCTCGCCAAGGAGTGCAGCGTCAAGCACGTGGCAATCTGCGGAAGCTACTTTGCCTACTTTGCCAAGAAGCACCCCGAGATGCAGCTCACCCGCTGGCACCCCTACATCCGCAGCCGCATCGACCAGGAGAACGCCGCCATGGACGTGGCCGGCCCAGGCTTTGACGTTGCCGTCCTGGAGCTGCCCTACATCTTTGGCACCCAGCCCGGCCGCAAGCCAGTGTGGGTCTTCCTCGTGGAGAGCATCTGCGGCATGAAGGGCGCAACCATGTGGACCCGGGGCGGCACCGCGATGGTCACGGTGCGCCAGGTGGGACAGGCGATTGCGGGCGCCGTCGAGAGGAACCGCGGCGGCCACTGCTATCCCATCGGGTGGTGGAACATGACGTGGGAGCAGATGCTGCGCATCGTCCACTTGCCGTGGCTGACAAGAAGGCCGATGTCATCTCGATGAAGGGGGGAGTAGCCATGGTGCGTACTGGCGAGAAGGGCACGGCAGCTGCGCGGAGAAGGCCGCGCGTCTTCATGACCGGCGCCTCCGGCGGCATGGGCATGGCGTCGCTCAAGCAGATGCTCCCAGACGTTGGCGAGGCCTACGACCTCGTTGTCCTCGTGCGCGACTCCGAGAAGAACCGCGGCGAGATGGCCCCCTTCGAGGGAACGTCGGGCCTCGAGGTGGTGTGGGGCGACCTCGATGACAACGAGGCCGTGCGGCGCTGCCTCCTCGATACCGACCTCGTTCTGCACATTGCGGCGTTTGTCTCGCCAGCGGCGGACTACTATCCCAAGAAGGCGATGCACGTCAACTTTGGCGGCACCAAGCGCCTGGCGGACACGATTCACGAGCTCGGCCAGGACGAGAAGACCGCGTTCGTCTACATTGGCACCGTCGCCGAGACGGGGGACCGCATGCCTCCCATCCACTGGGGGCGCGTTGGCGATCCGATAAAACCCAGTATGTTTGACTACTACGCCGTCTCCAAGGTGGCGGCGGAGCGGTACGTGATCGAGTCTGGGCTTGCGCGCTGGGCAAGCCTCAGGCAGACGGGCATCATCGGGCCGGCCATGGTGAAGATCCGCGACGCCATCCAGTTCCACAACTGCCTCTACAACGTGCTCGAGTACTGCTCGGACAGGGACTCAGGTCGGGCGATGGCGCACCTTGCGGAGTACGACGTTGCCGGGACGCTCGACCCCTCGTTCTGGTGTCATGTGTACAACATCGGTGGGGGAGCGCCCTGCCGCGTGAGCACGATCGACATGTACCGCAAGCTCTACGGCGAGCTTGGCTTCACGAGCCTCGACCCCGTGATTGACAACAAGTACGTGGCAACGCGCAACTTCCACGGTCAGTACTACCTGGACTCCGACAAGCTGGAGGGCTTCCTCCACTTTAGGAGCGACTCCATGCAGTACTTCTACGACGAGTACCTCAAGGCCATGGGCCCTGCGGCAATTGGCTTCGCTCGCTTCCTCTGCCGCATTCCCGGTGGGCAGCACCTCATGGGGTCGATCATCAAGAAGTCGACGTTTGACGCGCTGCTCGACGCAGAGCACGGGACGCGCCACTTCATCCAGGCGGGCATGGACGACCGCATCGACGCCTGCTGGGGGAGCCGCGCCGCCTGGGAGGAGCTCCCCGAGAAGGTGAGCGACATGCCGGCATTCACCGACTGGGACCACGTGGTGCACATCGACCACGGCTACGACGAGTCAAAGCCCGAGGAGGAGCTCTCGATCGAGGACATGCGTGGCGCGGCGGAGTTTCGCGGCGGCAAGCTCCTCTCCATCCAGATGCACACGGGCGACTGGCGCGGGAAGCTGCGCTTTAGGTGCGCGTTTGGCCACGAGTTCGAGGCTAGCCCTCGCCTGGTGCTCGAGGGCGGGCACTGGTGCCCGGTCTGCGAGGCCAAGAGTTGGAACTACGGTGCCCGCGCTAAGGTCGACCCCTTCTTCGCACAGGTGTGGAACCCGCTTCACTCGTCCGACGAAATGCGCGAGTACCCCAAGGAGTGCTAGGCCACAGGGGCCTGGCACGTCTCACTCACCC
The DNA here is from genome assembly GCA_022648325.1 of Olsenella sp. Classification (GTDB taxonomy): domain Bacteria; phylum Actinomycetota; class Coriobacteriia; order Coriobacteriales; family Atopobiaceae; genus Tractidigestivibacter. Next base: position 75,296 of record JALCMG010000001.1, on the reverse strand, counting down.
ATAGCTCGACTCTTCGGAGGGCGCCCCGCGTTGGCGCCCTCCTCCTTTACCGTTGGCGGGCGAAATGCCGCCATCTATCGGTGCAAGTACACAAACGACAACCAAGCAACAAATACGTAAGAATCCACCCCTCACGACCCCATACAGTACGCACAACAGGAATGCGGGCCCAAAGGGTCACGCACGGGAAGGGGAACGCTATGGGGGATGTACGGTTGTCGTTTGTCAACAAGCCGGTGTTCAACTCTCGGGTCAAGTCCGATGAGGTGCGCCCTGCCGAGAAGATCCTCGGCTACCTGGTGGGGCCGGTCGGACCGGCCCTGGTGAACGCGGTGCTGGCAAGCTACCTCAACGTCTTCTACACCGACGTCCTTGGCCTCACGCTGCTTTGGGGTGGCCTTTTCCTTCTCGTCTTTCCCATCGTGTCGAAGGTCGCCAACGCAGTGGTCAACCTCTGGGTGGGCAAGCTCATCGAGCGCACGCACACGCGCCAGGGCAAGGCGCATCCGTACCTGCTCATCTCGGCGCCCATCTTCTTTGTTACCACGGTGCTCTGCTTCACGGTGCCCCAGCTGGGCCTTGTTCCCGAGGTCATCTGGGTTGTGGTGAGCTACAACCTCTTCTATCTTTGCGCGAACTCGTTCTACACCATGGCCCACAACCTCATGGTGCCGCTCTCCACGCGTGACTCCGAAGCTCGTGGCTCGCTCTCGGTCATGAACAACATAGCCATGACCATGGCAACAGGCATCATCATCGCGATGCTCTTCCCCATGTTCGTGCTGCCGGTTATTGGCGCAAACCGTGCCGCCTGGGCCGTGATGGGCTGGATTCTGGGCGCCGTTGCGCTGCCGCTCACCCTTATGGGGTACTACTTCACCCGCGAGCGTGTGACGGAGGAGCAGGGCGAGCAGACCGCGGGGGAGCCCATGCCCTTCCGCGAGCAGATTCGCACTGTGATGGGTGACAAGTACTGGGTCATCCTGATGCTCTACCTCTTCATCTACACGCTCTCGCTCAACTTCAAGAACCTCTCGCTGCTCTACTACTGCAACTACGTCCTTGGCTCCTACAACGACGGCATCACCCTCACGCTGGTCAACGTTATCGGCGGCATCCCCATGGGCCTGGGCATCTTTGCCGTGTGGCCCATAGCCAAGCGAGCAGGACTTCGCAACACCACGCTCTGGGGCTTTGTGATTCTCGCCGTGGGTTCTGCCATCTGCGCCCTCTTCCCAACGAGCATGCCGGTGGTCCTCGTTGGCCAGTTCATCAAGAACGTTGGCTGCCTGCCGGCCTCCTACGTGTTCATGGCGCTCTTCGCCGACGTGCTCGACCACTGCGAGTGGCGCTTTGGCTTCCGCTGCGACGGGCCTCTCGAGCGCCATCTACTCCATCATCCAGACCGTCTGCGTGGGCCTTGCCAATGGCATCTTCAACCTCATGCTTGGCGTCACTGGCTACGTGCCGCCCTCGGTCGTGGACGGAGTGACCGTGGCCGCCGCCCAGAGCGACGCAACCAAGGGCGTCTTCATCTTCTTCTTCCTGGTGCTCGACATCATCACGTCCGTGGTGATCGTGGTCCTGCTCTCGCGCCTCAACGTCGAGAAGACCATCAAGCAGGAGCAGGAAGAGATCAAGGCGCGCCACCAGGGTGCCACCGCCGAGAAGACCACGACCACCGAGGAGGCCTAGCGATGCGTGCAATCAACCTTACCGCCGAGTATCTAACCAACCCGCTGGGGCTGGGCGTCGCCTACCCTCACCTTGCCTGGATTGACGAGGACGGCGTTTCCCAGAGCGCCCGTCAGGTTGTCTGCGAGGACGAGAACGGCGTTGCCCTTTGGGACACCGGCTGCGAGGAGTCGGCATCCATGCAGCTTGCCTGGCCGGGCCGTCCGCTCGCGAGCCGCCAGCGCGTCACCTGGCGCGTGCGCGTCTGGGACGAGAAGGGCGTGGAGGGTCCCTGGTCCGAGTCGGCGACCATAGAGGCGGGGCTTTTCTCGCCATCGGACTGGTCTGCCAGCTGGATCAGCGGTGATTACGACGTCCCCACAACCCGCAGGGGCGCGCTGGGCAACTTCAAGCAGATGATTGCCGCCATCCATCCTGCGGACCCCGACCAGGTGGTGACCGAGCCCATCCTCGAGGGGCGCTTCCCCGTGGACTGCTTCCGCCGCGCGCTCGACGTGGCGCAGGGCCTGGTGCGCGCCCGTATCTACATCACCACATGCGGCCTCTACGAGGCACGCATCGACGGAGAGAAGGTCGGCAACTTCTGCATGACCCCTGGTCACACCGACTACCGCAAGCGCATCCAGTACCAGACCTATGACGTGACCGAGGCGCTCGCCGCAGGTGGCCACGAGCTCACGGTGCAGCTTGCAGACGGCTGGTACAGGGGCTCGTGCGGCGCGTGGGGGCAGCTCAACCAGTACGGAACGCAGACCAAGCTCCTGGCGCAGCTGGAGCTGACCTTTGCCGACGGCCGCACCGAGCGCGTGGTGACGGGCCCGGACTGGCAGTGGTCGAACGACGGCCCCATCCTCTTTGCGGACAACAAGGACGGCGAAATCGTGGACGCGACGCGCACGCCCAGCTACTCCGGACACGTTCGCGTGGCGAAGCACCCCGTGGTCCCCACGGCCTCGAACAACGTGCCAGTCACGATGCATGAGCGCTTCTCGCCCGCGCCGGGGAAGGCCCCCAACGGCAGGCTCCTCTTCGACCTTGGGCAGAACATCGCAGGCTGGGTGGAGCTTCACCTTGACGCCCACGAGGGACAGCACGTCCTGCTCCGCTGCGGAGAGATGCTGGACGAGGACGGTAACCTCACGCTCAAGAACATCCAGTGCACGCGCAAGGGCTTTGCCACCCCGCTTCAGCAGGTGGAGTACGTGTGCCGAGAGGGGCACAACCACTACCGCACCACGTTCTGCGTCTTTGGCTTCCGCTACGTGGAGGTCGAGACGGACGCGCGGCTGGGGGAAGGTGCGCTTACGGCCATCGCGCTCTACTCGGACATGGTGCAGACCGGCAGCTTCGAGAGCTCGAACGAGCTGCTCAATCGCCTCTTCGAGAACACCGTCTGGTCTACGAAGGACAACTCGCTCGACATCCCAACCGACTGCCCCACGCGCGAGCGCCACGGATGGTCCGGTGACGCGCAGATCTTCTTCGAGACCTTCTCGTACCTCTTCGACTGCCGCTCGTTCGAGCGCAAGTGGCTGCACGACCTCTTTGACTAGCAGAAGAAGGACGGCAAGTTCCCGCAGGTTGCGCCCGCCGGCGGCGTGGACTCCTACATGCGCTTCATGGACGGCTCGGTGGGTTGGGCCGATGCGGGCATACTCATCCCGTACCGCTACTGGAAGCACTACGGGGACGCTTCGCTGCTTCCGGAGTTCTATGACGGCATGCGCCGCTATGCCGAGTTCATGATTGCCCGCTGTGGAAAGACGGGGCCCTTTGCGCCGCGCGTACGTCTCTCGCGTGAGAACCGCCGCTACCTGGTGAACGCCGGGCAATGCTACGGCGAGTGGGCCGAGCCCCAGGACGTCCACCCCATGGACTGGAAGGACACCGCGACCCCGCATCCCGAGGTGGCCACGGCATACACCTCCTACGTGCTTGGGCGCATGGCAGAGATTGCGGCGGAGCTTGGCAGGCCGGATGACGAGAAACGCTACCGCGAGTACTCGGAGGGCTGCCGCCGAGTCTACCAGGAGCTGAGCCGCCTTCCCGAGTACACGCTCGACACCGACAGGCAGGCTCGCCTCGTGCGGCCGCTTGCGTTTGGACTGCTCGACGAGAAGCAGACGGAGTTCGCGCGGAAACGCCTGGTGCGCGCGTGCGAGAACTACGGCTGGCGCCTGGGAACGGGCTTTCTCTCCACGCCGCTCATCTTGGACGTGCTTGCATCGTACGATCTGGACGCGGCCTACCGGCTGCTCGAGAACGAGGAGATGCCCGGGTGGCTCTTCATGCCCAAGATGGGTGCGACCACGGTGTGGGAGTCCTGGGAGGGCACGCAGGCCCAGGGCGGCATCGCGTCGCTCAACCACTACTCAAAGGGCGCGGTGTGCGCGTGGCTCTTTCGCGTGATGTGTGGCATCCAGCCGGACGGCGAGCGGCACTTCACGGTGGCGCCAAGGCCGGGCGGGCACTTCTCGCATGCACGGGCGGCCTACGAGAGCTCCTGTGGCCGCATCGAGAGCGGGTGGGTCCGCACCAAGGACGGCTGTCGCTTCTCGGTGAGCGTGCCTGCCAACGTCTGCGCTACGGTGGCGCTGCCGGATGGCTCGCGCCAGGAGGTTGGTGCGGGCGAGTACGAGTTCGAGTGCGCGGCGGGAGTGAGACTGGGTGCTTAGGGAATCGCTGTCACATGGCTGGCTCTTCTCGCGTGGAGGCGACGACGGCTTTGAGTCGGTCATCATCCCGCATGACGGCATGCTCGGGGCACCGAGGTCTGCGGGGGCGCCGTCTGGCAGCGTGCAGGGATACTTTGAGGGCGGGACCTATACCTACCGGCGAGCTATTTGCGCGAAGCGTCGGGGCGGGTGCGTGCTCCTCGAGTTCGAGGGCGTGTATCGTGACGCCGTCGTGCGCCTCGACGGCCGCACGGTAGCCTCGCACGGCTACGGGTACGCACCGTTTGTGGTCGACGTCTCCAGAGAGCTCGCCGACGGGGCACCCCCACTCTCTCGAGGTCTCCTGCTCTAATGCCCAGCAGCCTGATTCGCACTGGTATACGGGGGCAGGCATCTATCGCCCCGCGTGGCTTTGGGAGGGGTCGCGCGACTGCCACGTTGCACCTTGGGATGTGAGGATCCAGACGGTCTCGGCCAAGCCGGCGCGAGTCCGCGTGCGGGTGGATGTCCCTGCCGGCACAGACGTCCATGTGGAAGTCTTCGACGGGGATACGCTCCTGGGGACTGGAAGCGGCGCGTCTCCCGTGATCGAGCTGGGCGGCGCGGAGCCATGGAGCGACGAACGCCCCAACCTCTACCTCTGCAGGGTCACGTGTGGGAGAGACGGAGCACCCGATCAGGCGGAGGTTCGCTTTGGGATTCGCGATGTGTCCGTTCTGCCAGGCGAGGGGCTGCGGGTGAACGGGAGGGAGGTTCTTCTCCGTGGGGACTGCGTCCACCAAGACCTCGGCGTGCTTGGATCTGCGGCGTTCGACGACGCCGAGTATCGCAGGGTCGAGCTGATTAAGAAGGCTGGGTACAACGCCATCCGGAGCGCGCACAACCCTGCCAACAGGGCGCTCCTTGACGCATGTGACGAGCTTGGGGTCTATGTTCTTGACGAGGCATGGGACATGTGGTTCCAGCACAAGAGCGGGCACGACTACGCTGGGTCGTGGAGGGGCGGATGGCGGAAAGACATCGACGCCATGGTCTCACGCGACTTCAACCACCCCTGCGTGATTGGGTACTCGATTGGGAACGAACTCTCGGAGCTAGTGATGCAGGGAGGCATGGAGGTGGCGCGAGAGGTTGTCGAGCGCGTGCGCAGAGATGACTCATCGAGGTTCGTGACCTGTGGGTTTAACCTGGTCATTGCCGCCATGTCAAAAAGCGGGCACGGCCTGTATGATGGGGCGGAGAAAGACCAGGGCGAGACGGAAGGCCAGACCAGGCCCCAAGGCATGAGCTCGACGGCGTTCAACATGCTCCAGAACCTGAGCAGCAAGGGAACCGACATGGTCGCTCGCTCGCGCTATGCAGACAAGGTGTCGAGCCCATTCTTTGACCTTCTCGACGTGGCTGGCTACAACTATGGGACGAGCCGCTACGAGAAGGACGCGCGCCTCCACCCCAAGAGGGTGATTATGGGAACCAAGACCCCCCGGGAGACATCTACCGCAACTGGCAGCTCGTGAAGAGGCTTCCCAACGTCATCGGCGACTTCATGTGGACGGCATGGGACTACCTGGGGGAGGCGGGGCTTGGCGCCTGGACCTGTGAGCCAGACGGGAGGAGCTTCGACAAGCCGTACCCCTGGTTGCTGGCGGATACCGGCGCCTTCGACATCCTGGGCAATCCCAACGGTGAGCTCTTCCTTGCGCGAGCCGCCTGGGGGCTGGATGCTCAGCCGCAAATCTGCGTCCGCCCGCTTAACCGCACGGGCAGGGTAGCCCGGAACAGATGGCGGTCGACCGACGCCCTGCCCAGCTGGGGATGGAAGGGCTGTGAGGACAGAACCGCGCACGTTGAGGTGTATAGCAGTGCGGAATCGGTCGCGCTGCTGCTCAATGGCGAGCCCGTTGGGACGAGGAGGGTCTGCTCCGGGGTCGCGCGGTTCGAATGCGAGTACCAGCCGGGGACGGTCACGGCAGTGGCTCTCGACGGCAGCGGTCGAGAGGTTGGGCGCTCCTCCATTGCCTCCGCTGATGCGGCGAGACTCTCGGCAACCGTTCAGGACCACGCGGGTCCCGGTCGCCTGGCGTTCGTGTCCATCGACCTTGCGGACGCGGACGGGAACATCGAGTCGAACGCAGACGCCAGGATCGAGGTGGACGTGGAGGGCGGCGTGCTCCTGGGCCTTGGCTCTGCCCGGCTGCGGTCCGAGGGTTGTTCCTCTCACACGGGTGCACGACCTACTTTGGACATGCGCTTACCGTCGTGATGCCCCTTGCGTCAGCCGGTTGTAGGCTTGTGGCCAGGGACGTGCTCTCGGGCGATGTGGCTCGGGTGGAGATAGCGTCTGCAGGGGAACAAAGGGTATCCGAGGGGAAATGAGATGGACCAAGTGAGAACTTCAAACGAGGGCGCCAAGAGCGCCGCGGACGAGGCCGTGGCCAAGCTTGGCCGAGACCAGCTGCTTGACCTGGGCGTTGGCGCCGACTTCTGGCGCACGAAGGCGTACCCGGAGGCTGGCTTGCCGGCGCTCACCGTGAGCGACGGCCCCTCGGGCCTGCGCTACCAGAAGCCCGGGACCGACGCCAAGGGCATGGTCATCTCGGAGCCCGCCACGTGCTTCCCTGCGCTGGCAACGGCTGCGGCCACGTGGGACCCGCAGCTTGTGGAGAAGATGGGTGCGGCCATTGGGCGCGAGGCGTGCTCGATGGGCGTGGACGTGGTGCTGGGACCTGGGCTCAACATCAAGCGGAGCCCGCTCTGCGGTCGGAACTTCGAGTACTTCTCGGAAGACCCCCTGCTTGCGGGTACCCTCGCCACAAGCCACGTACGCGGCGTGCAGTCTACCGGAACCGGCTCGTGCGTCAAGCACTTTGCCGTGAACTCGCAGGAGTACAAGCGCTTCTCGAACGACAGCCTGGTGGACGAGCGCACCCTGCGTGAGATCTACCTGCGCGCCTTCGAGATGGTGGTGCGCGACGCCAAGCCGCAGATGGTGATGAGCGCCTACGTGATGCTCAACGGCATCTACTGCAGCGACAACCGCCACCTCCTGCGCGAGATCCTGCGCGACGAGTGGGGCTTTGACAGCGTCGTTGTCACGGACTGGGGCGGCATGCACGACCGCGGTGCCGCCTACGAGGCCGGTTGCGACCTGGCCATGCCTGGCGGTGGGAAGCACCTTCAGAAGCAGGCCGCAATCGCGCTGGATTCTGGCACGCTACACGAGGAGCACGTGCGCGAGAGCGCCTGTAGGCTGGCGGCGCTCGCCATTGCGCACGCCGGCGGTGCCGATCCGTCCGCAGTGGACGTGGCCACAAACCGCGAGGTCGCGCGACGAGTTGCTGCCGAGGGGCACGTGCTTCTCGCCAACGATGGCACGCTGCCGCTTGCGGCCGGCGCCCACGTGGCGCTCATTGGCGAAATGTCCGTTAAGCCCCGTTACCAGGGCGGTGGCTCGAGCCACATCAACGCTCGGCATGTTGCTACCATGCGCGAGCTGCGCCCTGGCTGGAGCTATGCCCCCGGCTACGACGCGCGCACGGGCGAGACGAACGACGCGCTGGTAGCGGAGGCCGTGCGGGTTGCCCGCGACGCGGAGGTTGCCGTCGTGGTGGCTGGTCTTCCCGAGACCATCGAGTCCGAGGGGTATGACCGCACGGACATGCGCCTGCCCGAGGGCATGAATCGCCTGGTGGCCGCTGTGGCAGCCGCCAATCCGCACACGGTGGTGGTTCTCCAGTGCGGAAGCCCGGTCGAGCTGCCTTGGGAAGCCGATGTTGCTGCGGTGGTCTACGTGGGCCTTGGCGGCGAGGCTGGGGCCGAGGCGACGGTCGACGTGCTTGAGGGCACGGTAAACCCCTCGGGCAAGCTGCCCGAGACCTGGCCGATGCGGGCGGATGACGCTCCGTGCGCGGAGTGCTGGGGCGAGCCGCACCGCCAGTCGCAATACCGCGAGAGCGTCTTCGTGGGATACCGGTACTACCAGACGGCGAACGTGCCCGTGGCGCACTGCTTTGGGCACGGGCTCTCCTACACGAGCTTTGCGTACGACCGGCTTGCGGTGGATGCCGCCAGCCGTACGGTGAGCTTTGACATCACCAACGCGGGGAAGGTGGCGGGTGCCGAGGTGGCACAGGTCTACGTAGGGGCACCTACGGGCGGGCTTCCGCATCCGAGCGTCGAGCTTGCGGGCTTCGCGCGCGTCGAGCTGGCGCCGGGCGAGACCCGCCGCGTGAGCGTGGAGCTGGACGAGAAGAGCCTCTCGGTGTGGGATGACGGGTGGAAGGTCGTTGGTGGCACCTACCAGGTGCTCGTTGGCTCCTCGGTTGAGGATGTGAGGCTGCGTGGCACGCTGGACGTTGCCGGCAAGGGTATCGTGGCCCCTGGCAAGTTCTCGAGTACCTGGTATCGCACGCTCAAGGGCAAGCCCACCGAGGCGGACTTCCGCGTTCTTCTCGGCAGGGCAATCCCGCCGGAGGCGCACCATACCAAGGGTACGTACGACGAGACGGACTCGCTGCTCGAGATGGCGAAGACCTCCGGTACCTGCCGCTTTGTGGCAAACCAGATCAAGGGCGCGGTCGAGCGCCAGTATGACGATCCAACAGATCCGCAGTGCCGCATGTCGATTGCGTCGAGCGCGGGGTGTGCGCTGTTTGGCCTGGTGAACTGCTCCGGCGGCGCCATGCCCGAGGGCGTTGCGCACGCGCTTCTCAACCTGGCTAACGGCCACGCGCCGTGGCACAGGGGGTAGCGAGACGATGGGAGGGACGCGCTGCATAGTCCTGACGGACATCGTCCGGGGCATCGAGGTCGACGACATCCAGTCCCTCGTGAGGCTGCTTCTCTACTCAAACGACATCGAGATAGAGGGGCTCATTGCAGCAACGTCCTGCTTCGTGAAGCGAGAGACCCAGAAAAACGCCCTGCTCATCCATCGGGTCATCGATGGCTACGAGAAGGTGCGGGACAACCTTGCTCGCCACGCCGATGGCTATCCCGAGGCAGGCGAGCTGCATGCGGTGACTGCGGCGGGCATCCCTGCTTTGGCGAAGGGGAGGGCAGGGGCTTTGCCGATGTATCGCTCTCCGGAAATGAGGGCGTGGCGCTTGTGAAACGCGCCCTCCTACGGGATGACCCTCGGCCGCTCTGGGTCTGCGGCTGGGGTGGCATGAGCGTCCTCGCGCAAGCGCTCTGGGATCTGGAGCGCGAGCTCCGCCCCGCGGACTTCGATGCAGTTCTGGGGAAGCTGCGTATCCATTCCATCTCTGACCAGGACTTTTCCGGGCCATGGATGAGAAGGTGCTATGGGGAGAGGCTCTCCTACATCGTGACCCCATCCCAGCCGGACTCGTCGGGGACCAAGGACTACTGGCGTGCCGCGTGGCCTGGGATTTCTACCGATAGGAACGCGCACGGCAGCGAGGATGGAATCAGGAGGACAAAGGGGTTCTCCGGCGCAGACTTCGACCTGGTGAGCAAGGGCTGGGTCCGCACGTACGTCAGGTCGGTCTCGCCTCTTGGCCGCTTGTATCCGCAGACTCGCTTTATCTTGGAGGGCGATACCCCCTCGTACCTTGGGCTCATTTCGAACGGGCTTAACTGCTCCGAGTACCCGGACTTTGGGGGATGAGGAGGGAGGTACGAGTGGCGGGTGCCGGATGGCGAGGACAACGCAGTTTGGACGGCATCGCCGGACGAGGTCATGGGCGTTGACGGGCTGCGTCATCGCTCGCCGCAGGCGACCATCTGGCGTTGGCGCGGGGACTTCCAAAACGACTTCGCCGCTCGCATGGCGTGGACGTCGACGGCAGATCGAGCTGCGTGCTGTCATCCGCCGGTTGTCGATGGCACTGGGCAAGCCCGTTCCGTCTTGCCTGGGCAGGAGGTCCCCATCGGGGTCACGGTGCAAGACCCGGACGGCCACGGCTTCGATTCCCATTGGTTCTGTTACCCAGAGGCTGGCGCATGCGGAATCAGCGCTTCCGTGCTTCCGGGTGAGGACGGGCAAAGCGCTCTGGTGCGCATACCGGAGGGGAGTCCGCCGGGGACTGTCCATATAGTCTGCGCCGTAACGGGCCGCGGCTCGATTCCGCTCACGCGGTACTGCCGCTTTGTCCTCGAGGTGAGATTCCAGGGGGCGTGATTGTCTCCCATGGTGCGCAGGTGATGGCAATGGCACGGGTCGCTTTGCCAAGGGCGGCCTTGCCACGGACCGCCTTACATTAGCTGGGTGAACGAGGCGAAGCGCTCGTCTGCGGCCGGGAGCTCATGCGGCACGCAGGAACCCGTGAACCCAAGCGTATAGACGCCGGCTGCCTGTGCCGAGGCCACGCCCGAGGGAGAGTCCTCGAACGCTACGGCGTCCGTGGGTGCGACGCCGAACACCTCGAGCGCGCGGGCGTACGGTTTCGGGTCTGGCTTGTGGTGCTCGACGTCATCTCCGCCAACCACGAGGTCGACGAGGTCCGCTAGGCCAATGCGCCCGAGAGCCGTTGTCACGAGCGAGTGACGCGTGGTCGAGACCACGGCAACACGGGCGCCGTTCGAGCGCAGCAGCTGCATGACCTCGCGAGCTCCGGGCGTGGCCTTGATGGGAAGCTCCCGGTAGATGATATCGCTCGGGCGTCGGTGTGCGAAGAACTCCCCGGCGCTTACCTCCATGCCGTGCGCACAAAAGAGTGCCGGAATGGACTCTGAGCCGTCGGTGCCGGAGAGTGAGGCCTTCTCGGCGGGCGTCGGCGTGATGCCATAGTAGGCATAGGCTTCATCGTCCAGCTCGATGCCAAAGCGCTCGGTGTCTGCGAGCGTACCATCGAAGTCGAAGAGCGCTGCCTTGATGCGTGCCGGCCGATGCGGCTTGCCCATGCTGCCTCCTGATTCTTGAAGGTGTACGTGGCCATTGTAATGTCGGCTGCTGCACCAACCGTGCAGTTGCATGTTGAGTTGTGCAGAATAGTATCATGGTTCTGTTCGCGACATTGGGAGCGACATGGGCAAGAAGTATGGTGGCAAGGGCGCCAAAAAGGAAATTGTCTGCGGTTGCAAGCACGTGACCAGGGCGGATATTGAGGCGGCAATGGATGCCAGCGCGGCAAGCATGGCGGACGTCAAACGCATGACCGGTGCGGCCACCAAGTGCGGCAAGCGCAAGGGCCGCGTGAGGGAGTGCCTGGAGCAGGCGCTCGAGGCGAGGGCGGTTGTGGAGACTGCGGCACCGGCTGCTCCTGCGCCAGTACAGCCGCCCGCGACTGCGACCGAGCCCGCCGCCGAGAATCCTCTCGTGATTCACGGAATCTACCGTCACTTCAAGGGCGACTCCTACCTTGTCGAGGACGTTGCACGCGACTCAGAGACTGGCGAGGAGGTCGTGGTATATTGTAAGCTCTACGGCGACGGCTCGCTCTGGGTGCGACCAAAGACGATGTTCCTCTCGCCCGTTGATTGCGAGAAGTACCCGGAGGTCAAGCAGCGCTGGCGCTTCGAGCTGCAACACGTTGAAAGTGTGACTGGAAGGGCGTAACGACACACGCGTTGGCGCGAAATGACGGTTGGTGGCAATTTTACGATGTACCCCCGAGTACAAACCGGTTACATAATTGATGAACCGCAGGTAGACGAATTGCTATAAGTGCAGTGATACATACGAAGTTGCCCGAAAATTGCCACCAACCGTCATTTCGTGACACACGGCGGTGCCGATGTACCAAATCGCCCCCGGCAGTCCGCTGCCGGGGGCACTTCCTATCGTTTGAATCCTTGTGACCCCTAGTCCGACGCGTGGCGCCGCCGCCACTCGCTAGGGCTCATGCCGCACCACGAGTTGAACGCGCGCAGGAAGCTGTTGAGCTCCAGGTATCCCAGCAGGTACGCAATCTGATCCGTACCCATGGCGGTGGTGCCCAGGTAGTGCTTGGCGAGAAGCTCGCGCGTATGGTTGAGCTGCTTCTGGAACGTGGTCCCCTCCTCGCCGAGCTTGCGCTGCAGGGTACGTCGGCTCACGCCAAGGCGCCGCGCCACGTCATCCGCGCCGCACTCGCCGGCGGGCAGCATCTCTACCAGCGCGCTCCTTACCCGCGCGGCAAACGACTCGTCAGCTTCAAGCTCGGTTGGGGTCGCTCGGCCGCGTCGAGCTGGGCGGCGGCGTCCTTTCGGTGATTGTTGAGGCGTTTGCGGATTCGCCATACCTCGAGCAGAACTGCCTGGCCGAGCAGCTGGGGACAATCCAAGACGCCTTCTACGAGCTGCGCGATCAGGTTCCCGTGGGTGTGGCGGACGCGCACGTGGCAGCGGCGCTGCGCGAGACGTTCGATGCAGCGCAGGGAGATTTGGGTGCGTTGCTAGGACTTACTGCCGCGGACGTGTGCGAGCCGAGCGAGCTGGACACAGAAGACGCGTGGGAGCACAGCCCGTGGCGTGTGGAGGAGGACTGGTGAGCGGGGAGATTGCAGGGGCAGGCGGTGCCAGCGCCGAGTGCGACGACCTTGACCGCGCCCGATGCGGTGCAGCCCAGGTATTTGCGCGGCTGGTCTGGCTCTACACGGCAGGGGAGTCGACCTCGATTGGGGAGGGAGAGGCCGAACAGCTGCTTGGATCGATGACGTACGTGTTGGGCGTTCGGTCGCTGGACGAGCCTGCGGCGGTCGCGGTGCTTGCGTACGATGACCCGCTTGGCGCCTTCGAGAGGCACCGGGCGGCGCTGGAGCGTCGCTCCGCCGCCACGGTGGACGCCTGGCGCGAGGTGGCTGCAACCACACGTACTTCTCGGCGCAGGACGTGCCGGCGGAACTCATGTTCCAGCCACATTGCTTTGACGGGCGCGGGCTTCTCGGCATCGATGCTGTTGAGGCGTGGCTCGATGCCGCGCGGAATGAGGCGAAGTGGCTTGCGCACTTCTCGGCCGACGATCTGGCGCGCGTGCTGGATGCCCATGAGCCTGGCTACCTGGATACTACTACCAGCTTGCGCGATCTGATTGAGCCGTACACTGCGGAGCTTGTGCTCGACGATTGAGGTGCCTTGGCGTAAGGTTGGTGCCATGGAGAAGAGGCTCACATACCAGGATTACGCCAGCTTTGCGCGGTTAAGCTCGGCGGAACTTGCGCGCCAGTGCGAGGCCGAGGCGTTCCGCGCCACCGGTCCGGGCGGGCAGGGCGTCAACACCACCGACTCTGCCGTGCGCATGCGTCACGTGCCCACCGGCATCACCGTTGTGAGCAGGGAATCCCGTAGCCAGCTCCAGAACCGGGAGCGCTGTCTGGAGAAGATCCACGCCGAACTGCTCCGGCGTTCTCGCCGCCCAAAGAAGCGTCACGCAACCAAGCCTACCAGGGCGTCCGTTCGCCGTCGCCTTGACGAGAAGGGTAGGCGCGGTGCCGTGAAACGCCTACGCCGCCGTCCCGGCATGGATGAGTAGGGTAGGGCATCGGGTAGGTCTGATTCCTGCGCTTTGATTGCTAACCAGTGTAACGAGAGGCAGTTTGATGCAGGGTAATCCTCTGTGTATGGGAACAAACGCCTGCTGCGCTACTCCTGCTCCTCCGCTAGGAAGTCGAGCAGCCGAACAATGCGCAGGTCGGGGACAATCCACAGCATGAACGCGATGACCAGCGCCACAAGCGCAAGGTGAGAGCTGGGCAAAACCAGGGCAATGACCAGTCCAACTACCTCGAGCCCCAGAGTGAGGCGTTCCTTGAGCAGCGACCGCTTCTCCACCATCGCGCGGCGCTCCGCCTCCCTCTCGCTGGCCGGATTGGGCGGGCAAGACTGGCTCAGCTCTCGGCGAATGACACGCTCGAGGTTCATGTATGTGAGAGACACCAGCATGTTCACAACCATGTAGCAGGTTGTGGGCAGTGCCGCGAAACCGGTCTTCTGCATCCAGTCCGTGGCCAGAGGGAAGAACGAGAGCACAAAGAGGAACGCGAGGTTCGACCAAAGCATGCGTCCGCTTACGCGGTTGACTAGCTTGAGCAGGTGATGGTGGTTGTTCCAGTACGTCCCCACGCCAATGAAGCTCACGGCATACGCGGCAATGGCCGGCAGCAGTCCCAGCAGGTCGGAAAGTCTGTCACCCTCCGGCGCGGCAATCCCCAGCACCATGATGGTGATGATGATGGCGATAACGCCATCGCTGAACGCTTCCATCCGGCCTTTGTCCATGTGGTTCCTCTCATAGCAATTGCGGCGCACTTAGGATAACGCGAGAAGGGCGCACCTTGCGATGACGCTTTCGAACCACCCGGTGTTACCCTAGAGGCCTGTCCAGAGAGGGGATGCCATGACGGGAAACGAAAGCCGCAGAGGGGTTGTCGACGCCATTCTCCAGCGCTACGAGGACCTTTCAGATGCAGAGAAAGCAGTTGCGGATTTCATCCTCAACCACAAGGGGACTGTCTCGTCCCTTTCGGCAGTGGAGATCGCCCGCCTTTCCGGCATCTCCAACACAACCGTCTCGCGCTTCGTCCGCTCGCTGGGCTACGCAAGCTTTGCGGACATGCGCTACGCCCTCGCGCGTGAGGAGACGGCGAGCAAAGAACGCTCGTTCGACGACTCTCGCGGCATTGGCCTTGCGGACGTCCAAGGCTCGCTCGACTACGTCCTGGAAACCAAGATCGAGGAGCTGAGAAGCACGTTTGCCGCGCTGAGCGAGGAAAGCGTCACCAAGGCCGTGGGCATTCTCTCCTCCGCTCGCATTGCGATGTTCGTTGGCGTGGGCAGCTCCCTGCCCATCGCGCAGAGTGCTGCCATCAAGTTCTCGCAGGCAGGCGTCAACGCCATCTCCCCCTCCACAAGCGACGGTGCCATGATCACCGCCTCGCTCATGCAGCCGGAGGACTGCCTGGTAGTGATTTCCAACTCCGGCCGCTCGGACCGTCTGCGCAAGGTCATGAACAACGCAATCGACCGCGGCGTTTCCACCGTCGTGATCACGCGCAACGAGGAATCCCCCCTCGCCGAGCGCGCAGACGTTGTCCTCAAGGTGGTCTCGCGCGACCATCTGCTTGTAAACGATTTCGACTTTTCCCACAACTCGATCAACTACGTGCTGGAATCGCTTCTGCTGCTCCTATTCCACAGCTCGCGCGACGCCAACGAGTACAACCTCGAGCTCTTCAACCGCACCATCGCAAGCGAGAAGGAAGGCTAGCGAGAAAGTCGAGGTCTCTCCAAGCTCACCGTATACCAGCGGGCGGCACCACCACACAGTGGGGGTGCCGCCCATTTTGGCGCAAAGCGAGCCCGCAGAGGGCTGCATAACGCGCTCGCAGACATGCCCATACCACTGACAGAAAATCGTTTTCACAAAATCTGTCATATATGGCATGATTTTTTACGTAAAACGGCACGGATGCCGGAAGGGCTGACCGTACGACGGGTCGCGGGGGCGATCACCGAAGTGCTGCCAGCAATCACGCAGTTGGAGGGAGCAATCGGATGGGGATAGAACAGAAGCAGGTCACGCGCCGCGGTGCTGTTGCCCTTGCGCTGTCTGCCGGCCTTGGGCTGACAGGCGCGCATGGCGTTGCTGATTCCTGGAGAGGAACCATCGACTCTGCACTGGGTACGACGAGTACCGAGCAGACCGCAGACGATAAGTTCACGCCGAGCATTGCCACGACAGACGACCTTGTCAAGGCCCACGAGGACCTTGGCCGTCGCGTTGGCCAGGAAGGCACCGTCCTCATGAAGAACGAGGGCCAGGCGCTGCCACTTGCCAAGGGAGCAAAGATCACGCTCCTGGGCATGGGTTCGATGTATCCCTTCCTAGGCGGCAAGATGGGCAGCGAGATTTCGACCGAGGACGCAGTCGACCTAGTCTCTGGCCTTGGGCAGGGCGGCTTCGAGATCAACTCCACCATGACCGGCATCTACGAGACCCTCGGCGCCATCGAGGCCGAGGCAGACCCCAACGCGGTGACTCCGCCCTGGGGCGCGTCTGTTAGCTACAAGTATCGCCCCAACGGCTTTGCTACCCCCTACGTTCCCAACGAGCCCTCCCCTGACACCTACGTATCCGAGGGCGGCGCAAGCGAGGACTACGCCAGCAGCTTTGCCGAGTATGGCGACGCAGCAATCGTCGTGCTCTCCCGTCCTGGCTCGGAGGGCAGCGACTTCTACCCTGGCTCGACCGGCATCGACTCCGAGACATACGGCACCAAGAACGCCCTGGGCATCTGCACCAACGAGCGCGCCCTCATCCAGCTTGCCGAGGAGAACTTCGACAAGGTCATCGTGCTGGTGAACAGCTGCTCCACGATGGAGCTGGGCGACCTCAAGAACGATGACAAGATCAGCTCAATCGTGTTCATCGGCTTCCCGGGCGCCTACGGCACGCTGGGTATCGCCGACGTCCTCAACGGTACCGTGAGCCCCTCCGGCTGCCTGCCCGACACGTACGCGGTCGACACCGCCATGGCTCCCGCGGCGCAGAACTTTGGCTCCATCAAGCTCGCCGACACCAGCATGATCAAGTGGCCCAGCTCGCTCATGGGCGAGATGGACACCGACATTGCGGGCGGCTTCCTCGCAGGCTCCAACAGCACGTCGTCTGCCTGCTACCTCATCGAGGCCGAAGGCATATATACCGGCTACAAGTACTACGAGACCCGCTACTACGACTCCGTCACGGGCGCCGGCAACGCAACTGGCGCTGCGGGTGCGTCCAACGGTGCCACGTCGTGGAACTACGACGACGAGGTCGTCTATCCGTTTGGCTATGGCCTCTCCTACGCCACCTTCCAGCAGACGCTCGACGACGTTCAGGTGAACACGGACGAGAAGACCGTCACCGCCAAGATCACCGTCATCAACACCGGTTCTGTTGCCGGCAAGCACGCGGCGCAGCTCTACGTCTCCGTTCCATACACCGACTATGACAAGAAGGCCGGAGTCGAGAAGTCTGCCATCCAGCTGATTGGCGTTGCCAAGACCGACGAGCTCAATCCTGGCGATGACCAGCAGCTCACCATCACCGCCGACCTCTACGACATGGCAAGCTGGGACTCCTCTGCCAAGGACGGCAAGGGTGGTTGGATTCTCGACGGCGGAGACTACTGCTTCGTGCTGGCCGATGACGCTCACTCGGCCGTCAACGACGTCTTGGCTGCACAGGGCAACGGCAGTGCTGGCGATGCCTCAAAGGTGAGCATCAAGTCCATTGGCTCCGAGGGTACCGTTGACGAGTCGGCGCTTGCCAAGTCCAAGAACGGCACCGAGGTTGTGAACCAGCTCACGACCGCCGACGTGAACTACTACAAGCCCGGCTATGCCACCCAGCTTACGAGGACCGACTGGAACGGCACCTTCCCCCGCACCTACGATGACCTCACGATTGATGGCGACAAGCAGGAGGAGTGGGTCAAGAGCCTCTGCTGCGAGGAGTACCAGATCACGCAGAATGGCGAGGTCACCGACGTCAACGGCGCCCCTGCCGGCCTGACCCTCTCGAGCCTTGCGGGCGATGACAACATCGACGACGCCCAGTGGGACAAGCTCATCGACGAGATTCCCGTGGACACGCTCTTCGCGAAGATCATCAAGGGCGGCAACCAGTCCGACGTTATCCCCGAGATCGAGAACCCCGTGGTGTACCAGAACGACGGCCCCAACGGCTTTGGTACCACCATCAGCGGACGCGGCCTTCACACCGATGGCCCCAACGCAAACTATGCCCTGAGGACCATGGCAACCGAGACCCTGCTCGCGGCAACCTTTGATCCCCAGATTGGCAAGAGCTGGGGCGAGCTTCTCGGCAACGACGGCCTGTGGAGCGGCAACTACCTCATCTGGGCGAGCGCCGCGAACATCCACCGCTGCGCGTACAACGGCCGCAACTTCGAGTACTACTCTGAGGACCCGGTCTTGAGCAGCCTCTTCTGCAACGCCACCGTGGGCGGCGCCCTCGCGTATGGCGTGATCATTGGTCCCAAGCACTTTGCCTTCAACGACCAGGAGACCAAGCGTGGCGGTGTTGCTCCGTACATGACCGAGCAGAAGGCGCGCGAGGGTGACCTCAGGGCATTCCGTGCGTCCATCGAGGATGGCGGCGCGCTTGGCCTCATGACCTCGTTCTGCCGCATTGGCGCCGATCCGTGCAACGGCTCGCGGGGGCTTCTCCGTGCAATCCTGCGTGACGAGTGGGGCTTCAAGGGCATCCTCTCGACCGACATGGTCTCCAACCCCGGCTATTACCGCCCGGAGATGTGCATCTACGGCGGCGTCACGATGATGGCGGACTTCTCGACCGACGAGACCCTCACCGAGGTCCAGGAGAGCTGGCCGTACATGACCCATGACCTCATCGTGAGCGATGCAACGCTCGTCGAGTACGCACGCCAGAACATGAAGTACCAGCTCTACGCATTTGCGCAGAGTGCAGCCCAGAACATCAAGACCGTGCGAGTGACACCCTGGTGGGAGATGGCGCTCAACGGTGCCACGGTGGCCGGCTACGGACTTGCCGCGGTGTTTGGTGCGCTCTACGTCCGCGATGCCATCAAGGGTGCGCATGACGCCACGGAAGCCAAGGAGGAGAACTAATGGGATCTGCCAAGAAGTCCATGGGGGCAGCTGGCGTCTTCTACGCCATTGTCTGCCTGCTGAGCATCGTGACGTTCGTGCTCTATGTAATGAACGCGACCCGCGCGTACTACGTCGACCTCAACCCGGTCATTGCCGCCCTGCTCGTTGTTGCCATTGTGGCAGAGGTCATCGTCCTGGCCCTTGGCCGTGGCAAGGAGGGCTATGCCCTGGCCATTGTCTCTGACGTGCTGCGCGTTGCCGTGCCCTGCTGCCTTGCGGTTGCCGGCGTGATGTTCATCTCCGCGCGCGTCGAGTCCCTGGCGCAGGTCCTCGGCTCGAACCTCGAGCTGGGCAACGTCGAGGCGCACGAGGCGGCCACCCAGGCCGTTGCGGTTATCGTCATCTCGCTGGTGACCTGGCTCTTCTCCGTGATTGCCGCCTTCCTGGGCCACGGCAAGAGCGCAAAGTAGCCAGGCCTTTGCCGGCGGGCGCGCGTCGGCGAGAATGGGTAGTACTGGGCGGGCAGGGGATGCGTCCCGTGCCCGCCCTTCTTTGAAGTGGGGGATTGCATGCTGAAGCTACGGCGTTTTGCCTGCGAGGGCCTTGAGACCGGTTGCGTGACCGACGAGGCGCGCCCGAGGTTCTCCTTTGCCTTCGAGAGCGACCGGCAGGGCGCGGGCCTGCGTGAGGTCACGCTTGAGGCCAACGGCTGGACCTGGCGGGGCACTGGCCGGGCCTCGGTGCGCTACGATGGCGCGCCCCTCTCGCCATGCACCGTCTACCAGGCACGCGTTTGCGCGACCGATGACGCCGGCGAGTCCGCCGAGGGAACGCTCAAGTTTGAGACGGGGCTTCTCGGCGGCTCGTGGGAGGCGGAGTGGATCAGCGATGCTGCCTACCGCTTTGACGAGAAGGGCGTGGCACCCGTCCCCATGGTCTTTAGGCATGCCTTCTCGCTTGGCGGCAAGGTGCGTCGCGCCTGCGTCTATGCTACGGCGCTGGGCATCTACGACATCTCGCTCAACGGCCAGCAGGTGGGAGAGCGCTACTTTGCGCCCGGCTTCACCTCGTATGGCTCGACGCTCCAGTACCAGACCTATGACGTAACGGATCAGCTTGGAGCCTCGAATGAGCTGGTGGTGACCGTTGCCGGAGGCTGGGCGGTGGGGCCCTTCTCCTACACCCGCAAGAACCGCGTCACCGCAGACAGGCAGGCCCTGCTCCTCGAGGTGCGCGTGGAGTATGCGGACGGCACAACGCAGATCCTGGGTACCGGCGAGGACTGGCAGGTCACCGAGGACGGGCCGTGCCGCATGGCCTGCTTCTACGACGGCGAGACGTACGACGCCCGTGTGAGCCTGGACAATGCCGCCTGGCGCCCGGCCAAGCGCGAGGCCCTGCACGTGAGCCCCGCGCTTGTCGCCGAGGACGGCGCACCCGTGCGCGCCCATGAGGTCATGAACCCCGTGAGCTGCACAAAGGTGGGCGACGAGCTGGTCTATGACTTTGGACAGAACTTTGCCGGCGTGGTTGACCTGGTGGTTGACGGGCACGACGGCCAGACAATCACGGTGCGCCACGCAGAGATCTTGAAGCCAGACGGCACGCTCAACACGGACTTCCTGCGCACGGCCAAGGCAACGCTCACCTACGTGTGCCGAGAAGGGCGCCAGGAGTTCTCGCAGCGCCTCACCTACATGGGATTTCGCTACGTTGCGGTGAGCGGCGCAAGCGAGGGCGACATCAAGATTTGCGCCCACGCGCTTTACTCTGACCTGCGTACCACCGGCGAGTTCAGCTGCTCTGACGAGCGCCTCAACCGCCTGCAGCAAAACATCGTGTGGAGCTCAAAGTCTAACCTCATGGACATCCCCACCGACTGCCCGCAGCGAGACGAGCGCATGGGCTGGACGGGTGACATTGCCGTCTTTGCCCCAACGGCCTGCTACAACTTTGACATGGGCCGCTTCCTGCGCAAATGGTTGCGCGACCTGCGCTCCGAGCAGTACCGCACGGGCGGTATTCCCGTAACGGTGCCGGCACAGGGCTTTGGCTTTCCCACAACCATCCCGCCCATGGCGGTGGACTTCTGGGGAGACGCCTGCGTCCTGGTGCCGTGGGCGCTCTACCAGGCCGAAGGCGACGTTGAGGTTCTCCGCGAGAACTTCGACACCATGAAGCGCTACGTTGACGCCTGTCGCTTCTGGGCGGGATTTGGCGTTGGCGATCACCGCTACATCTGGCACACGCCGGCCGTGCTTCACTTTGGCGACTGGGTTGCCCCCGACGTGCCCAAGATGGGCCAGTGGCAGGCTCGCAGCAAGTGGACGGCAACGGCAAGCCTCCAGCACACAAGCGCTCTCGTGGCCCGCATTGCAAAGATCCTTGGAGAGAAGGACGCTGCCGAGAAGTACGGCAGCCTGAGCAAGCGCGTCTCCAGGGCGTACCGCAACGTCTTCACCGACGGTCACGGCAGGCTCAAGCAGGAGTTCCAGACCGCTTACGTGCTCCCCATCCAGTTTGGCATGCTCGAGGGAGATGAGCTTCGCGCGGCAGTGAAGCACCTGTCTCAGCTGGTTGAGCAGGGCGGCTACCGCATTGGGACGGGTTTTCCTGGCACGCCGTACATTCTCTTTGCCCTGGCAGACAACGGTGAGAAGGACACTGCGTTCCGGATGCTTGAGTGCACGTCGTGCCCCTCGTGGCTCTACGAGGTGGTGCATGGCGCAACGACCATCTGGGAGCGCTGGGACGGCCTGGACGAGAAGGGCAACTGCCCCATCGGCGATGACGGCACAGACATCATGATCTCGTACAACCACTACGCCAGCGGTGCGGTGGGAGACTTTCTCTACCGTCGCGTGGCCGGTCTGGAGCCGCTTGAGCCGGGATATCGCAGGTCACGTGTGCAGCCGATGGTTGGGGGAGGGCTTTGCTCCGCCCACGGTGCGGTTGAGACGCCCTATGGCCGGCTTGCCAGTAGTTGGAAGCTTGATGATTCGTCCTTCTCGCTTGAGGTCGAGGTACCCCTGGGCACCACCTGCGAGGTCGCGCTGCCCGACGGGAGCACGCACGAGGTAGGGTGCGGTTCGTACACATTTTCATGCGAAGCGGAGGGTGCGCGATGAAGGGTCTTTCGTTTAACGAGGGATGGCGGTTCAGGCGGATTGCCCCTGAGGGCGAGAAGGACGCACCGTTCGAGGAAGTCACGCTTCCCCACGACGCGATGATTGGCGAGACGCGCAGCCCAAAGGCGGTCTCGGCCCAGAACAGCGGCTGGTTTGAGGGACGCGACTACGAGTACGTCAAGACCTGGACCCCGGCCGAGGAGCTTGCCGGCAAGTCGCTTCTCCTTGAGTTCGAGGGCGTCTACCACCTGGCCCAGGTGTGGATCGACGGCACGCTTGTTGCGGAGCGGCCGTACGGCTACACGAACTTCTATGTGGACCTTGCTGGGCTTGTGGAGCCTGGCAGGCCCTGTGATCTGCGAGTTGTTGCAAAGAACTCCGACCAGCCCAACAGCCGCTGGTACTCTGGGGCCGGCATCTACCGTCCAGTCACGCTGTGGGTGGGCGAGCCGGTCCACCTGCTGCCAAACGGCATCGCCGTGCGGACGCTCTCGCTGGTTGGCTGCCGTGCCTCCGTCGAGGTCTCGCTCCAGGCGAGCGGACCTGGGCTGGCAACGGTCGAGCTTCTCCCCGAGGGCTCGAAGGAGCCTGTCGTCACGGGTAGCGTCGAGCTGGGCGAAGACGGAACCGGGGCGATGACGCTCGAGGTGCCGCAGCCCCGCACCTGGTCGCCGGACCATCCGGACCTCTATCGTTGCCGCGTTGGCCTTGCGGCAGGGGGCAATGTCGCCGATCGCGGCGAGACGCTCTTTGGCATTCGCACCCTTACGTGGGGCGATGACGGGCTTCTTCTCAACGGTGACCGCATCGTGCTTCGCGGCGCCTGCATCCACCACGACAACGGTGTGCTTGGCGCCTGCGCGTTTGCCGATGCAGAGTGGCGCAAGGTTCTGCTCATGCGCGAGCAGGGCTACAACGCCGTGCGCTCTGCCCACAATCCTTGCTCGAAGGCGTTGCTCGACGCCTGCGACCACCTGGGCGTGCTGGTCATGGACGAATACGTGGACCATTGGTACATCCACAAGACGCTCCACGACTACGTTGAGTACTTCGATGCGTGGTGGCGCCGCGACCTTGCCGACATGGTCGAGAAGGACCGCAACCATCCCAGCGTCGTGCTCTACTCGATTGGCAACGAGGTTGCCGAGACTGCCCAGAAGCGCGGCGTTCTTCTCACCCGCCAGATGGTCGAGCACTTGCATTCTCTGGATTCCACACGGCCCGTTACCTGTGGCGTCAACATCTTCTTTAACCTGCTGAGCTCGCTTGGTCTGGGGCAGTACTCCGACGAGAAGGCTCGTCGCGAGGCCGAGCAGGCTGCGCGCCAGGGCGCCTCGCCGCACCGTGCGGTGGGAAGCGAGTTCTACAACAGGTTGGCCGGGCTTCTCGGCGCAGGATTCATGAAGAAGGGTGCTGCGCTGCCCGCATGCGACCGCGTCACGCGCGCCGCCTTTGCGCAGATGGACGTCGCGGGCTACAACTACGGCATCGACCGCTACAAGCACGACCTTCACGCCTATCCGCATCGGCTCATTCTGGGGAGCGAGACCTTCTGCTCTGATGCGCAGCGCTTTGCCGAGCTGGCTGAGAAGGAGCCGCGGCTTATTGGCGACTTTGTCTGGGCTGGTATGGACTACCTGGGCGAGACTGGCGTGGGTAGCTGGGAGTACAGGGACTATGCGCCACGCGAGAGCGGGTTTGGATGGCTTACGGCGGGATCCGGGCGTGTGGACCTTACGGGCAAGCCGCTGGGCGAGGCTCTCTACACCCGCGTTGCGCTTGCTGGCGAGACGGGCCCTTACCTGGCCGTCTGTCCCGTGAACCACACCGGGGAGCGACACTCGCCGAGCGCCTGGAAGATGTCGAACGCCATCGAGTCGTGGAGCTGGGACGGCTGCGAGGGGAGAGTTGCCAACGTCGAGGTATACGCGCGTGCGCACTCGGTGGTGCTGCTCCTCAACGGACGCGAGGTTGGGCGGAGGCTCCTCAAGGGTTCTTGCGTGGCCCACATGTCCTGCCGCTACGAGCCGGGGACGCTCGAGGCCGTTACCTTTGACGAGGCCGGACGCGAGCTGGGTAGGCGTTCGCTGAGAAGCGCGAGCGGCCAGACGGAGCTTCGGGCCGAGGTGGAGTATGCCGGCGTGCCTGGTGGATTTGCGCGCCGCGACGTCTGGCACGAAGGCGCGCCTGCGGAGCCTGCGTGCGTTGGGGCCAGCAGGCTGGCATTTGTGCGCGTGCGCTACACCGGGACAAACGGCGAGACGCGGCCGCTCGCGAGGGGCGTGCTGAGGGCCTCGGTCGAGGGCGGCGATCTTCTCGGGTTTGGGTGTGCCTCGCCCTTTAACGAGGGGAGCTTTGTCACGGGAGAGACCCAGACCTACTTTGGCGAGGCACTGGCGGTGGTTCGGCCTACAACCGGCGCGCGTGGCATGCGCCTTTCGGTCACGGATGGTGCGCTTTCGGCGACGCTGGAGCTGCCTATCGCGTAGTGGGCAACCACGGCCGTCTTGCTGCTGGGGCTGCGGGGCCGTTTTCCGACATTTTGTGCACCACGAGGTGCCCATTCTGTCGAGAATTGGCCCCGCAGTCCCACGTGCTTGTCTGTGCCGCAGGCTCTCTCGTGCCGCGGGCCCTTCTTCAGTCCGCAAAATAACCCCTCCGGCAATCGCTTGCCGGAGGGGACGGGGAAGGGAGGGACTTGTTCAGGTGACTGGCGGGCGGCTCGACTGTCGCCCGCGAAGCCTACGCGCGCTCCGCCTCAGACGCCGTACCCTCGTTGCGCTCCTTGAGGGCTGCCTGCTCTGCCGGGAGGTTCTTCTCGACTGTGAAGAACAGGAGCAGAATGCCGCAGATGGCAAAGGCCACGGTTTCCACCCAGATGTAGCAACCCGCGATTGCCCCCTGCGCCGCGGAGGACTGCGCGGTCACGCCCAGCGCGACGTCTGCGGCCTGGTTGTAGTCAACGCTCCCCAGGATGCCCGAGAAGATCGCGTTGCAAATGGGCGTGGCAGCAACTGCGATGCAGCTGTAGATGGACATGGTGAGGCCGTCTGTGCGGAT
Source organism: Olsenella sp. (assembly GCA_022648325.1). Classification (GTDB taxonomy): domain Bacteria; phylum Actinomycetota; class Coriobacteriia; order Coriobacteriales; family Atopobiaceae; genus Tractidigestivibacter. The sequence continues at coordinate 50,218 of JALCMG010000001.1, read as the reverse complement.
GTGGTTCTTGTACTCGATGTGGTCGATCACGTCGGCAAGCATGGCAAGGATCATGTAGCCAAACGGTGCTGATCCAAGGCACTTGATGGCAACGCCCACAGCAACGGGCACAATGTTGCTCCCGCCAAGACCGGCGATGACGCCGCCAATCACGCCAACTACCATGCCCACAATGCACACCCGCTGCTTGCCAAACTTGTTGCACAGTGGAATCACAAAGAGAATGGCAGCGGCCATGGGAACCGCGCCCATAATGCTGAGCAGCGACTGCGACGCGCCCCAGGCCTCTGCGGCGCCAAAGTAGCTGTTGTCCAGGACCCACTTGCAGAAGTACACCATCGAGCCGTTCTTGAAGGCGCCGCTGAACTGGTAGAGCAGGTAGGCAACAATGATGATCCACCACATGGGTTCGTGCGCGACAGAGGACAGCTGGCGCGCGAGGGACGGTGCCTCCTTCTGCTCGCCCTCGGTCTGCGAGGCGCTTACCTCCTCGGTAATGCGCTCACGTGTGAAGCGAAACTGCAGGTAGACGGTTATAAGAGTGAAGATGGCAATGGCGCCCATCGCAAGGAGCCAGAGGTTCTGGTTCTCCTTGAGGAAGAACGAGACAAGGATGGGGAAGACCATGGTGCCGGCGCCCATGACGCCAAATCCTGCGATGTTGGTGAAGGACGCCATGGTCCCGCGCTTCTCGGTGTCGCGCGTCGAGACTGCCACAAGCGTCGAGTTGGCGGTGTTGTAGATGGGATAGGCCACCGAGTAGTACAAGTTGAAGGCGATGGCGATCCACACCATGCGCGCCATGCCCTCAAACGGCACAAAGAACATGAGGACCGTGGACACGGCAAGCGTGAGGGCGGAAAGCAGAATCCACGGGCGAGCCTTGCCGGCAAGGCAGTACGTGCGCTCGATGAGCTGGCCCACCATGAGGTTTGCAATGACGATAAGAACCGTCGAGACAAGCTGCAGCGCCGTGAGGAACGAGAGGTCAAGGCGCAGGACGTCCGTGAAGTAGTTCTGCAGCTGGCTCGTGAAGATGCCGGAGGCGAGAAGCCCGCCAAAGGGGCCGAGGAAGTAGCCAAAGATCACCTCGGGTGGCGTGACCCGGTCACGCTTTGCAAGCGAGCTGGTAAATGGGCTTTCCCAGAGCCCCTTGCTCTTTTGCGGGGCTGTTGCTTTCTCGGCCATGTGATCCCCCTGTCAGGCTGTGGGCCAGAGGCCCCAAAATGATGACGAATTCGACAGATACTTGTTATGGGATATGTTAACAAGATTCTAGAAAAGTTTGAAAATGATTTGCAGACGGTCTGGTTATTCCGGCGATAGGTTTTCAGAGGGAGGCCTACATACCGATTGGAAAACAATTACCAACGTTTAGAGGAATTTTGGGACTAATTACCAAATTCCTGCTTGGAAGCGAGGAGCAGGCAGGTATTGTAGACGTCAACAGGGGAATTGTGTCCAACATTCAGGGAGGCACCATGGCTTCGCGCCATCTTGCAATAGACATAGGGGCGTCAAGCGGCCGCGCCATTGTGGGCGAGCTTGACGAGACGGGCCGCCTGCGCCTAACCGAGGTGCACCGCTTTGAGAACGGCCTTGTCCAACGAGGCGGGCATCTGTGCTGGGACGTCGACGCCCTGTGGGAGAGCGTCCTTAACGGGCTGGCCGCCGCACACGAGCAGGGCCTCACGCCCACTACGGTAGGCGTTGACACCTGGGGCGTGGACTTCGTGCTGCTCGACGCCAATGACCGTCGCCTTGGCGAGGCCGTGGGCTACCGCGACGCACGCACCAAGGGCGTTCGCGAGGAGCTTGAGCGCACGGGTGCGCTGCCCTTCCAGGAGCACTATGCGCGTACGGGCATCCAGTACCAGCCGTTCAATACGGCCTACCAGCTCTGCGCCCTCAAGCGCGAGCACCCCGAGCAGCTGGCTGCCGCCCGAACCTTCCTCATGGTGCCTGACTACCTCAACTTCCTGCTCTGTGGCGAGAAGGCCAACGAGTACACCAACGCATCCACATCCGCGCTGGTAGGAGCCATGTCGCGCGACTGGGACAGCGAGCTTCTCGTCCGCCTGGGTCTTCCGGCAGACGTCTTTCTGCCCGTCCGCATGCCGGGCTGCTCGCTGGGGCACCTGCGTCCCGAGGTCGCGCGTCGCGTGGGCTTTGACGCCGAGGTGGTGCTTCCCGCCACACATGACACTGGCTCGGCCTTCCTGGCCGTTCCCGCGCGAGACGACCATGCGTCCTTTCTCAGCTCCGGCACCTGGAGCCTTCTGGGCACGGAGCTTGCAGCGCCCGTGACCACACCCGCAAGCGCGGCCGCAAACTTCACGAATGAAGGTGGCTACCAGGCACGATATCGCTACCTCAAGAACATCATGGGCCTCTGGATGATCCAGTGCGTGCGGCGCGAGTCCGTGCGGCCAGACGGTACCCTTCCAAGCTGGGGCGAGCTGGTCTCTACCGCCTCGGTAGCCCACGAGCAGGGTTTCCGTGCGCTTGTGGACGCGGAGGACGCGCGCTTTCTCTCGCCGGACTCAATGGTGGCCGAGGTCCGCGCCGCCTGCGCGACGGCCGGTCAGCCAGTGCCCGCCACGACGGGCGAGGTGGCGTGCGTGGTCTTCGACTCTCTCGCCGCAGATTACGCGCGCACGGTGCGCCAGATGGAAAGTCTCACCGGCACCTCGTTTACCAGCGTGAACATCGTGGGCGGTGGCTCTGCCAACGCCTATCTCAACCAGGCTACGGCCAACGCCTGCGGCCTTCCCGTCTATGCCGGCCCCACCGAGGGCACCGCGCTTGGCAACCTCATCGTGCAGCTGATTCACGCGGGCGAGCTCGCAGACCTCGCGTCCGCCCGCGCGACCATCGCAAGGAGCTTTGACATCAAGGAGGTACTACCCCATGAGTGACGCAAGCACCACCGCCTACAAGGCGGCCCGCGCACGCTACGCCGCCTACGGCATTGACACCGAGGCCGTTCTCGCGCGTCTGGCGGCCAAGCCCATCTCCATGCACTGCTGGCAGGGCGATGACGTGCAGGGCTTTGACCAGGGAGACAACCCCGCCTCGGGCGGCATCATGACCACGGGCAACTACCCCGGTCGCGCACGCAACTTCGAGGAGCTTACGGCGGACTTCGCCCACGCCGCAAGCCTCATCCCCGGCGCCAAACGTGCGAACCTGCACGCAAGCTATGCGGTCTTCTCGGACGCGAACCCCTGGCACGATCGCGACCGGCTTACGTATGAGGACTTTCGTCCCTGGGTCGAGTGGGCGCGCGAGCAGGGCTTTGGCATCGACTTCAACCCCACGTTCTTCTCGCACCCCCGCGTGGACCACGGCCTTACGGTGAGCTCGCCGGACGAGGAGACCCGCGAGTTCTGGATTCGCCACGCCATCTGCTGCCGCCAGATTGCCGAGAAGATCGGCGAGGAGCTGGATGACGAGGTTCTTCTCAACTTCTGGATTCCCGACGGCCTGAAGGACACCCCAACCGACCGCTATGGCCTGCGCAAGAACCTGGTGGACGCGCTTGACCGCATCTACGCCGAGCCTGCGCCGCACGTGGTGGATGCCTTCGAGCAGAAGGTCTTTGGCCTGGGTGTCGAGGGCTTCACGGTGGGCAACCAGGAGCTCTACGAGGGCTGGGCCGTGCGCCACGGCGGAAGCGCCTGCGTGCTTCTCGACACCGGCCACTTCAACCCCACCGAGAACGTTGCGGACAAGCTCTCGGCGCTGGCGCTCTTCTTTGACCATCTGCCGCTGCACGTGACGCGCCCCATGCACTGGGACTCGGACCACGTGACCCTCTTCAACGACGACCTGCGCGAGCTTGCCGGCGAGATCGTGCGCGTGCCGGGCGCCTGGGAGAAGTCGATGATCGGCATGGACTTCTTCGACGCCGCCATCAACCGCATTGGCGCGTGGGCTTGCGGCATGCGCTCCATGGAGAAGGCCCTGCTCTTCCAGCTGCTTCAGCCAAACGACCAGCTCAAGGACATGCAGAACACGTTCCAGGACTCGCAAAAGATGATCGTGCTCGAGCAGTTCAAGTGCATGCCGTTTGGTGACGTTTGGGACGAGTACTGCCGCCGCGGGGGCGCGCCGCTTGAGGGCGAGCTGTGGGACAGGGTCAAGTCGTACGAGGATGACGTTCTGAGCACCCGCGCGTAGGTGCCGGCGAGAAGGGAAAGCACTCATGGCTATGGTGGACCTGGATTTTGTGCAGGCATACGTGCGCATGTGCAACGACGGCTGGCTCCAGGGCTGGCACGAGCGCAACGGCGGAAACCTTACGTATCGTCTGAGCGAGAAGGACGTGGAGGCGGCGCGCCCGTTCTTTGGCGAGCTGCGCGAGTGGCACGAGATTGGCGTTGCCCTGCCCAACCTGGCAGGGGAGTACTTTGTGGCGACGGGCTCGGGCAAGTACCTGAGAAACGTGGCGCTCGACCCAGAGGCCAACATTGGCATCTGCGAGCTGGACGAGAAGGGCGAGCGCTGGCGTGTGGTGTGGGGCCTTCCCGGTGGTGGCGTCCCCACGAGCGAGTTCCCCACGCACCTCATGAACCACAGCGTGCGCAAGCGCGTGACCAGTGGCGCCAACCGCGTGATCTACCACTGCCACGCCACCAACGTGATCGCGCTCACCTACGTGCTGCCGCTCACCGACCGCGACTTTACGCGCGCGCTCTGGCAGAGCGCCACGGAGTGCCCGGTGGTCTTCCCCGAGGGCGTGGGCGTGGTGCCGTGGATGATCCCCGGCGGCGTCGACATTGCGCGCGCAACGAGCGAGAAGATGGAGACCTACCAGGCCGCAATCTGGGCCATGCACGGCCTCTTCGTGAGCGGACCGGACTTCGACACCGCGTTTGGGCTTGCGCACACCATCGAGAAGAGCGCCGACGTCTACGTGCGCGTCCTCTCCTGCGGCGGCGTGAGGCAGACGATCACCGATGACGACCTGCGCGCCATTGCGCACGACTTTGGCGTGGCGCTCAACCCGGCGATGCTCTAGGGGTTTGGCGCCCGGGGCCGCGCGGCTCCGGGTGCCCGTTTCTCTCGGCGCCGTTCCCCTTGTGCTCGCGCCGTTGCCTTTCGCTACCGCGGCAAACCTGCGGGTTAATAGCAGTCGCCGAGAAACCCGCAAGCCCATTACCTGGGGTTCTTCTCGGCAGCGCCTTTCTTGGACTGCAATTAAACCGCAGGTTTCTGTTCGGGCCGACAAGATGTTGGGGCCGACAAGAGCCGCGAAGCGCGGCAAGAGCCGAGATACGCCGGCATGCGCCGACACGCACCTGGATGCTGCCTAACACGCCCCGCGCGAGAAGTCGGAGAGCAGGTGCCGGATGCGGTAGCTGATCACGCGCTCACCGTCGACACAGTGGAACACCTTGAAGTTGTACACGTTAACGGACCTGTACTCGTGAAGCACGGGCTTCGGTGGCTCAAACTGGTAGACGGCGTGCTGCTCTGCCTCTTGAAGCAGGCGCTCAAAGGCGGAGAGGAACTCGTCTTCCAGACGCTCGACAAAGGCTTCGTCCTGATAGGTGCGCACGTAGTCCTCAAGTTCGCCGAGGTCTTTCACGGCATCGTTGGTGAGCAGGTATTCCGTGCGACTCACGATGTTCGCCTTACCTTGAGGGCAGCGCGGGCCTCCTTCGCGCTCAAGAGGGTGAGACTGCCCGCTGTTTCGCGCTGCTCGGTCTCTCGAATTGCTTGTGAGAACGACCTCTCCTGCGCGCTCGTTGCGGCGTTCCATGTGTCGTAGTCAAACATCGCCCACTTGGGACGTCCGTTTTGGGTGAGGATGACAACCTCCCCCTCGTCAGTGAAATGTGACACGGACTTGATGTCTGCGCGAAAGTCGCTTACGGGAACGATCCTTGGCATGGCTCTCATCTAACTGCAATAGAAGAAATTTCTTCTACATTAGCGATTGAAATCCGCAGAGGCCCTCTGCGGCCAGCATCCCCGTTCTTTAGCGGTTTCTGTGAATCCAGCCCGACGTTTGCCCAGGTCGCAGGAATCGCTTTTCTCAGATACCGATAAAGAACGAGGAGGACGCACAGGGTGGACGGGACAACGCCGGAGCGGAGGGTGCCGGAGGGGCTACTTGGCCGCGCGGCGCGCCATATCCTCAAGCTCGCCCGCGGCGTCGTTGGCCTTGTTGCGCCACTCGGCGACCTTGGCCTTGTTGTGTGCGTTCTCGTACTGGGTGGCGATGAGCAGCGCGAGCCGCATGCGCTGCTGCGGCCCCTTTGCCTTCTCGTACTGCTTCTCCATCTCGGGGATGTGGCTCGAGTCGTTCTCGGCGAAGATCTCCCACATGAGACGCGACTCCTCGGCCACGGGCTTCTCGGCGGTCTTCTCGATTTCCTCGAGCAGCGGCTTTGCGTCCTTGTAGCGCTCGTGCTCCATGTAGAAGCGGAATGCCTTCACCACGACCTCGCTGCGCTGGTTCTTGGACGAGCGCATGGTGAGCAGGACGTCGAACTGCCGGGAGGCGCCCTCGACGTCGTCCTTCACGAGGTAGGCGTTGAGCTTCATGTACTCCCTGTTGAACGGCGGGTAGAGCCACTTGGAGCCGGGCTTGTCGAGAAGCTCGAGGGCCTCGTCGCAGCGGCCGTCGCGTAGGAGCAGCGCAAACTTGTTGAGGCGGGTGCTGCGCATGAGCTGCTCAACGATGAAGTAGGCGGCGGCAACGGCGATAAGCGCGATGGTGATGGGGTTGAACTGCATGGGGCCTCCGCACGACGTCGGTTTTCTGCACCCACCAGTGTAGCCCCGCAATGAGACAAAGGGACAGTCCCTTTGTCTCAAAATTGGGAGCTTGTCTCGCAAATTTGAGAGCTAGGCTCGCAAAATTGGGAGATAGGCTATACTGCTCTACATTGGGCGTTGCAAAGGAGCTTCCATGTACCAGCGCAGCATAGTCGCCACGCTCTCCCAACGTATGTCAGAGCCGCGTCGCTTCCTGCAGATTCTCATCGGTCCTCGCCAGACGGGCAAAACAACTGCTGTAACCCAGGCGCTCAAGCAGATTGATATTCCATATCTCTACCGAGAGGTGGGAGAGCACGGCGAGTCGCCTGATTGGATACGTGCGCAGTGGTATCAAGCGAGGTCCCTGGTGAACGATGCCAACGCCTGCGCGCTTCTCGTGATAGATGAGATTCAGTACGTCAAAGGGTGGGCCGATGCGGTAAAAGCGTTGTGGGACGAGGATGCTCGCACAGGTATTGACCTGCGCGTTGTTCTTACCGGTTCGTCGGCTACCCTGCTCAAGAGTGGGATGGATGAGTCGCTTGCTGGCCGCTTCGAACTTATCCGCTGCACGCACTGGACGTATGGCGAGTGTCGCGATGCCTTTGGCTTCTCGCTTGACGATTTCTTGTTCTTTGGTGGGTATCCCGGAGCCGCAGGGCTTCGCGAAGACGTGTCGCGTTGGGCTTCATATGTCACTGATGCAATCATCGAGCCGTCGATAGCAAAGGACGTGCTTGCGCTTGAGGACGTGCGCAATCCCGCCCTGCTGCGACGCCTGTTCTATCTTGGCGCTCCTTATTCGGCGCAGGAAGTGTCGTATCGCAAGCTCCTAGGGCAGCTTGATGACCGTGGCAATACCGCGACCATAGCTCACTACCTGGAGCTTCTCGCTCAGGCTGGCATGATGTCAGGCATCTTGAAGTACGATCCAAAGCTGTTGCGCGAGCGCTCTAGCTCTCCTCGTCTGCTTGTCCACGATACAGCTCTCATGACAGCTGCATATGGATTGCGCAGAACACGATTGCTAGAGGATTCGGACCTAAAGGGTCACCTGGTCGAATCGGCTGTAGGCGCATACCTTATCGCACGGTCCCAGGTCGAGGGCTTCTCGCTCAATTGGTGGCGTGACGGGTCAAATGAGGTCGACTATGTCGTGAGCAACGAGCGGCAGGTCCTGGGCATCGAGGTCAAGAGCGGGAGAATCAAGTCGACTGGTGGGCTGACCGCGTTCGTCCTTCGGTACCCCGAGGCACGGACACTCATTGTTGGGTCTGCCGAGTGCACGCTTGAGGACTTCCTTCTCGGCCGGGTCCCTCTATTGGAGAGATAACATGGCAAAGGTGACGCTCAAGGACATCGCGCGCGAGGTGGGGCTTTCGCCCGCCTCGGTGTCTCTCGTCCTCAACAACCGACCGTGCCGCGTGAGCGAGGAGAACCGACGCTGCATCAAGGAGGTCGCGCGCCGCAAGCACTACATCCCCAACCAGATAGCCCGCAGCCTCGTGATGCAGCAGTCGCGCTCGTTTGGACTGGTCGTGCCCAACATCCAGAGCCGCTACTTTGCCTCGCTTGCCAACAACCTCGAGATTCTCTGCCGCGAGAGGGGCTACCTGCTGCTTATCACCAACTCCGTTGGTTCCTCCGAGAGCGACGCCGAGCTGGTCCGCCTGCTGGTGAACCGCGGCGTGGATGGCATCTTCCTTGTGGTCTCGGACGAGTTCACCACCGATAAGGAGCTGATCGATGACCTTACGCAGCTGCCCGTTCCGCTTGTGATGGTTGACCGTTTTATCGACGGCGTGAGCTGTGACCGCGTGCGCTACGACAACGAGCTTGGCGGTTACCTGGCCACGGACCACCTGCTGCGCCATGGCCACCGACGCGTGGCGTGCATCATCAACCCAGATTCCAATACCGGCCGGCTGCGCCTTGCCGGCTATCGGCGCGCTCTGGGCGAGCACGGTATTGCGTTTGACCCCGCACTGGTCTTCGAGAGCGACTACTACATTCCCGATGCCTGGCAGGCGGCCGAGGGACTTCTCGCCACGGATGCAACGGCAGCGTTTGCGAGCAGCGACAACATCGCGTTGGGGCTGCTCAAGCGCGTGTACGAGAGCGGCCTTCGCGTGCCGGGTGACCTCTCGGTGGTGAGCTACGACAACAGCGCGGCTGACTCGCTCTTCGAGCCGGCGCTCACCTCTATCGAGCAGAATGTGCCCGCAATCTCCGAGGTCGCGGTGCAGATGATGCTTGCGCGGGTGGGGGAGCACGCCGATGACATCGAGGTTGCGGCGCCGGTCGAGCGCATGCTCACGCCGCGGTTGGTCGAGAAGGACAGCGTGCGGGCGTTGTAGGGGCGTCGCGCGGTGCATGGTGTGGTCCGCTGGCACGGATTGACGGTTGGGCTACTGTTTTTCTCGGTACCCCAAAGTATCCGACGGTTCGACATTTGATAAACCGCAGGTCAGCGATTTGTCCCATCGGCAGTGACGTATAAGGAACTGAACCAAAACTGCTGCCAACCGGAAGTTGCGTTGTGTGAGACCTGGCACTTTGGGATTACCGTGCCCTTTCCGGCAGAGTTTAGCTCCATTTCTTAAAACGATTTCGCGGCAACTGGGCAAACGTGAGGGGCGTTTAAGAAATGGAGCTAAACTCTGCGAAGAGCATGGTGGATGTGGCGCTGGCAGTAGACAGGCTCGTTTGCGCAGCGCGCCGCGTCGCGCCCGAGGGCAAGTTATCGCAACGATTCCGTATGAGGGGGCTTCTCGGGCGCTGTTTTTCGCCGGAAGGGAAGTTCTCGCAGTGGCGTCGCGTAAAGCCACGCTTCAGGCGTAATTGTGCAGAACTTGCGGCGCTGCCGAGAATTCCCATCTCTTCTCGTTCTGATAAAACGTTTTACCTACTACACTCAAACCATGAGCAATACGAAACAAGAAGGCAAGCAGTGCCAAAGGCCCGCTCGAGTGGCGGTGCCGAGGGCCCGCCAGTGAGAGGAGAGAGAATGGCTCAGCCTGTGTTGGGAACTCCCTGGAAGAAGCTCAACGGCCCGGTGAGCGAGGACGAGATCGCGTGGGTCGACAAGTACTGGCGTTGCGCCAACTACCTGTCCGTTGGCCAGATCTACCTGCGCTCCAACCCCCTCATGCGCGCCGACTTCAAGAACCAGGACGGCCCCGACGGCTTCACCCGTGAGGACGTCAAGCACCGCCTCGTTGGCCACTGGGGCACCACGCCCGGTTTGAACTTCCTCTTTGGCCACGTGAACCGCCTCATCCGCGACCACCAGCAGAACGCCATCTTCCTCATGGGCCCCGGCCACGGTGGACCTGCCGGAACCGCGCAGTCCCTGCTCGACGGCACCTACCGCGAGATCCGTCCCGACATCACCGATGACGAGGCCGGCCTCCAGAAGTTCTTCCGCCAGTTCTCCTACCCCGGCGGCATCCCCAGCCACTACGCGCCCGAGACCCCCGGCTCCATCCATGAGGGCGGCGAGCTGGGCTACGTGCTCTCCCACGCCTACGGTGCTGTGCTCGATAACCCCAGCATGCTCGCGGTTGCCGTGGTGGGCGACGGCGAGGCCGAGACCGGCCCGCTTGCCACCAGCTGGCAGACAAACAAGTTCATGGACCCGCTCACGGACGGCATCGTCCTGCCGATCCTGCACCTCAACGGCTACAAGATCGCCAACCCCACCATCCTGGCCCGCATCTCCGATGGCGAGCGCGACGAGTTCTTCCGCGGCATGGGCTACCACCCCTACAACTTTGTCGCCGGCTTTGACGAGGAGGACCACGCCTCCATCCACCGTCGCTTTGCCACGCTCCTCGAGGCCGTCTTCGACGAGATTTGCGACATCAAGCGCCGCGCGGCCGCTGGCGAGGCGTCCCGCCCGTTCTACCCCATGATCATCTTCCGCACCCCCAAGGGCTGGACCTGCCCCAAGGAGATCGACGGCAAGAAGACCGAGGGTTCCTGGCGTGCACACCAGGTGCCCCTGGCGTCCGCCCGCGACACCGAGGCCCACTTCGAGGTCCTCAAGGGCTGGCTCGAGTCTTACGATCCCAAGGGTCTCTTTGACGAGAAGGGCGCCATCCGTCCCGAGGTCACCGAGTTCATGCCCCAGGGCGAGCTGCGCCTGGGCGCCAACCCCAACACCAACGGCGGCAAGCTCCTCGAGGACCTCAAGCTTCCCGAGACGTCCAAGTACGAGATCGACGTCAAGAATGGCGGCCACGGCTTTGGCGCCACCGAGGCCACGCGCGTGCTAGGCGAGTACACGGCCGAGCTCATCAACAACAACCGCGACAAGTTCCGCATCTTTGGTCCCGACGAGACGGCATCCAACCGCCTGCAGCCCAGCTACCAGGTGACGGACAAGCAGTGGTTCAACGGCGACCTCAACGACGACCCCGCCAACGACGAGCACCTCTCGCCCGTGGGCAACGTCATCGAGCAGCTCTCCGAGCACCAGTGCGAGGGCCTTCTCGAGGGCTACATCCTCACCGGCCGCCACGGCCTGTGGTCCAGCTACGAGTCGTTCGTGCACATCGTCGACTCGATGGTCAACCAGCACTGCAAGTGGCTCGAGGCCACCGTGCGCGAGATCTCCTGGCGCAAGCCCATCTCCGGCCTCAACATGCTGCTCTCCAGCCACGTCTGGCGCCAGGACCACAACGGCTTCTCGCACCAGGATCCCGGCTTTGTCGACGTGCTTCTCAACAAGACGTTCAACAACGATCACGTGGTGAACATCTACTACCCCGCCGACGCCAACCTGCTGCTGGCTGTGGCCGAGCGCTGCTACACGTCCACCAACTGCGTGAACGCGGTATTCGCCGGCAAGCAGCCCGCCCCCACGTGGGTCACGCTCGAAGAGGCTCGCGAGGAGCTGGCGGCTGGAGCCGCCGAGTGGAAGTGGGCGTCCAACACCGCCGACGGCGAGGAGCCCGACATCGTCCTCGGCTGCTGCGGCGACGTGCCCACGCAGGAGACCATGGCCGCGCTCGAGCTTCTCGACAAGCTGGGCGTCAAGTGCCGTCTGGTCAACGTGGTCGAGCTGCTCAAGATCCAGAATGCCTCCGAGAATGATCAGGCGCTCACGGACGAGCAGTTCACGGCGCTCTTCACTGCCGACAAGCCCGTGCTCTTTGCCTTCCATGCCTATCCCGGCACGGTTCACCGCCTCATCTGGGACCGCCCGAACCACGACAACTTCCACGTCCACGGCTACGAGGAGCAGGGCTCCACGACCACGCCGTACGACATGCTGCGCCTTAACCATATGGACCGCTGGGCGCTTGCCGCCGATGCGCTGCGCATCCTGGACGCCGAGAAATGGGCCGACCAGATCGCCGAGTGGGAGCAGTTCCGCCAGGACGCCTTCCAGTTTGCCGTCGACAACGGCTACGACCACCCCGCCTTCACCGACTGGGTGTGGCATGACGCCAAGGACGCCGGCGCCGCAATCAGCGCTACCAAGGCCACCGGCGGCGACAACGAGTAGCTGGTAGGGGATAGCCTCCATTGACTTGGGCGGCCTCGCACCCGATTGGGTTGCGAGGCCGCCTTGCTGTATGAGGAGCCGTTGACGGCGGGAGTCACAGGGGCACGTTGTTACCGGCCCGTGGGGTCCCATCTGCGTTTCTGCAGGATTCAGCCGAGAAGCGCGACGAGCCGGTAACAACGGGTGCAGCAGACCGCGCGTGCAAGCAATGCTCGCCTCGCACTTCTTGTCATTCAAAGCAGACGTAACATCGCGTGTAGTTATGCAAGATTGACCGCGCTGATTCTGGGATTTTCTTCTCGATGCCGTATCCTTCTTGCATGTCCGCTTGAAAGGAACCCTGCATGGCCCGAAAACTCACCGATGCTGAACGCACGAACCTTGATTATCTGAGGGAGGCTCTCTGCCGCGTTCTCGAGCCGTCCCAGAAGAACAAGGCCGCATCTGCGGCGAGTGCGCTTGTTCGTGTGCGTGGTGACGTTGTGACCGACGAGGACGTTGCTCAGATAGTGTCGAGGTTTGGCAAGGATGCCCAGGCCATCGGCGAGGCAATCCGTTCCGAGGCGCTCGATCCCGTGGAGGGACAGGACGACGTGTACACGCTGCATGTCCCCACGCAGGTAGAGGATGTTGCCGAGAAGCCCGAGGCGGCTGACCAGGCGGCCGTTGCCGAGACCGCTCCCGAGGCCGAGCCTGTGGCGGACGTCCCGGCTGCGACGGAGCCGGAACCTGCCGTCGAGGCCGCAGACGCCACCACGCTGGCCACCGGGAGGAAAAAGCCTCGCCGCCACAAGAGAAAGCCGGCGCCCGTGGAGCCAAGCGAGGAGCCTGCTGAGAAGAACCTCTCGCCAGCCTCCTCGCCTGCCGCCGAGGAGGCTGCGGAGCAGCCCGCCGCCGAGCCCACTCCCGCAGCGCCCGCTCCCGAGGAAGAGCCCGTCGCCGGATTCGAGTCTCCTCCTGCAGCCTCCGCGTCTCCGACGCCCGCCGAGAAGCCCACCCGCACCAGCGCCACACGCACCCAGCGTGGGCGCTTCCGCCGGGTGGGGAAGGGCGGTTCCTCTCACCCCACGCAACTCTCCGAGGTTCCGTATGTGCGTCGCGGCGGTCCAGCCGAGACCGAGGTCCGCGCGAAGATCCTCGAGCTTGACCAGCGCTTTTGGATGAACGGCTGGCTTCTCAGCCACCCCAGCGCCTACACGCTCTTCGAGCGACAGCTCACAGCCATCAACGACGCCCTGGTAAACGGTGCGCTTCCCGGCGACATCACTCGTCGCCAGCTTGCCTATCAGATGGGTGGGGACGAGAAGTTCTTCGAGTATGGCTCCGATGGCCACAAGCTTCTGCGCGCGATGGGCATGGAAGACGTTATCCGCCACAGGCCCATGCCCAAGCCGGATCTTCTCTATCACGCGCCGCGTTGCAGGAAGCACATGCGTGTGCTGGTGACCGAGAACCTCGACCCCTGGCTCGACGTGCACGACCTCATGTACGAGGAGGGGCGCACCACCATCCTGGGCGAGCGCATCCACGTCGTGGTGCTGGGCGGGGGCACCCCCATCCTCGAGCACAACCGCCTGGCGCTGCTGCTGGACACCCTTGGTGCGGATTCCGTCGAGGTTCTCTACTGGGGCGACATCGACCGCGCGGGTGTCGACATCATGACGCGCCTGCGTGATGTTCTCGGCGAGAACTATCCCTTTGCGCCCTTCACCCCCGCCTACCAGCTCATGATTGACAAGGCGATGGAGCGCTACCCGGATCCCGCCGACAACGAGCAGACCTGCCAGGTGAACCTCGGCATGCCGGACATGTCGCTCATGTGCGAGGGTCTCACCGAGGAGGCCGCAGCGTACGCGCGCAGCGTGGTGGGGGGCTGCCGGCTTATTCCTCAGGAGATTCTCACGCGCCGCGACCTGTAGTGAGACAAAGGGAGTTTCCCTTTGTCTCATAGCGAAATCGCGTGGGATAACCCTGCAGTCAGCATACGAGGAGAACGCCATGTCCAAGCTGCTCTTTATTGAGTATCCCAAGTGCTCGACCTGCAAGCGTGCCAAGAAGTGGCTGGACAAGCATGGCGTTGCATACGCCGATCGCCACATCGTCGAGGAGAACCCCACCGCCGCCGAGCTTGCGGAGTGGCAGGCACGCTCTGGCCTTTCCGTGCGGCGCTTCTTCAACACCGGCGGCCAGCTCTACCGGCAGCTGGGCGTAAAGGCGCAGCTGGATGCGGGGATGAGCGATGCCGAGGCCTTCGACCTTCTCGCCACCAACGGCATGCTGGTCAAGCGCCCGCTGGTCGTGGGAGAGGACTTCGTGCTCGTTGGCTTCAAGGAAGACGCATGGGCGGCACAGCTCCTGGGATAGGCGTGATTAAGGATTCCGCTCCTATCGCAGGATCTTCTCGAGCGGACGCCCCTTTGCCAGCTCGTCCACGAGCTTGTCCAAAACACGCACCCGGTGCATGGTGGGGTCCTCCACCTGCGCCACATCTACCCCGCAGACCTTTCCGCCCACCAGTGGCCGGGTTGTACGCCGGGGCATCGTCGAGCCAGCCGGAGAAGCTCGCCGTATCCAAGCGCTCGTCGGTAAGGCTCTCGGACGCATAGCCGAGAAGCCACTCGATAACGGACGCTAGCTCTTCTCGGCTCGCTCGATCTTGGCGGCGAGAAGATCCACGTAACGCTTGGCCGGCCCATCCACCTGCGTGCAGACGAGAGTAACGTCGACGCTCTCGCCAGGCTGCTTGCCAATGGCCGCGCGGATGTCCTTGCGGATGCCCAGCACGTAGTCGCGCCCGCCATCGTCGCGCTTGAATGCAACCACGCTGCCGTCGTAGGGCACGCCATCAAAGGTTGCGTGCACCTTGATGCGACCTGCGCCAAACACCCTCGGAAGGTCGAGCGGTACCTGCACAAACGCGCCGTCGATGCCCTCGACCTTCTCAATAGTTGCGGGAAAACTGTAGGTCTTCATGCCTGCTCCTCCCTGAGGTGTCGCGAGAAGTATCGCATAGAGCGGCGCCTGTGTTTCGTCTCGCCATTCCGTTGGGCCAAGTTTGTTGCTAGGCGCTGCGCGCTGCTATTGGGCAGGTCAGAGCGTGCTATCTTCCGGCGCGTCGATGAGAAGGGAGCAATCATGGGGTTCCAGCTGCCGGCCTATCACCACCCAGATTTCTCTGCGCTGGGGTTGGACGACGCGCCTAACGTCAGATGGGCTACCGTCGAGCAGGATGACGTGATACCCGAGGGCTTCCACAACACCTCGATGTACCCGGAATACTACAAGATAGATGGCAATTGGAAGCTGGCCGCCTCTTCTCGCATGGATGCCTGCATCGTTCTCAGAGACGACGGTACCCTCCACGTGGTCACTGATCGCCACCTCAAGCAGGGTGAGGGAGTTGCGCTGGGCCGCACCGAGGACGGCTCAGAGGGCATCTACGTTCACACGGACGGTTTCGAAGACCCCTCTGCAACCAATGGCGAGAAGTGCTCGTTTCGTCAGGGTCGCAGCTGCGAAACCGCTTACACCCGTGACTATGACAACCTTATCGAGCTGTTGAAGTACGAACGCGATCAACGGGCTTGTCGAATGAGTGATGGGACCGGCGTTTGCCTTTGATGCGGACCCCGCCATGCCATGCAGCGGCTGGTGGAGGAGGGCTACGTCCACGCGCTCTCCGGCGGCAACGCGCTCGCCACGCACGACCTCGAGGGTGCCATGTTCCACACGGCGCTTGGCCAGGACATCCGCACGCAGCAGAGTATGCCCAACGGACACTATAACCACCTGGACACCATCAACCGAGTGTGGCGGTCCGGCTCGATCGCGCAGTTTGTCGATGACTATGACCTACATGATGGCATCATGCATGCGTGTGCGAAGAAGAACATTCCGTTTCTGCTGGCGGGGTCGATTCGCGACGGCGGTCCGCTCCCCGAGACCATCGAGGACGTGTATGAGTCCCAGCACCAGATTCGCGTGCTTTCTCGCATGGCCACGACGGTGATCTGCATGGCCACGATGCTGCACACGTTTGCGACAGGCAATATCACCCCCAGCTACCACGTCAACGAGGGCGGAACCGTGCGGCCGGTCTGCATCTATGCCGTTGAAGCCTCGGAGTTTGTTGTCAACAAGCTGCACGACCGCGGGAGCCTCGGCAAAGACGATTGTGACCAACGTCCAGGACTTCATCTTCATTGTGGCCAAGGAGCTTGGCGTGATCTAGGAGCTGCTCGGGCTGCGGACGCCCTGCGTGCCGCAGGTGCCTTTCGGGCTGCGGACGCCCTACAGCACAAAATCGATGATATGGTCCTCGATTGCCTGGCGCGGCTCCGAGTACTCCCGCTCTATGAAGCGTTGCATGTACTCGATGCCAGGCTTCCAGTCGAGCAGTGCCCAAATCAGGAGCTGCCGCTTGGCGCAGACAGCGGGGGAGTCAAACGCCTTCCAGCACATGGAGAAATCCCGGTCCGAGAAACGCTCGGCTGCACTAATGACCTGCTGCATGAGTGTGTCGAGGCCATAGCGGACGAACAGGTCTTCCATCGTGGCATTGACGATCACCAAGCCTCGCGACGCAAGCTCCCGCGTCCGGCGCAAGTCGTCGACGTACTTCTCGCGCACATTGTCTTTCTCGTGATTGACTGCCTCCTGGAGAAGCGCGCTGCCGGGATTCTCGGCTGCTGCCATGGCAGCTGCGACAATGCGGCCAAGCTCCAGGTGGCCGCCGCCTTCATAGTTGATGCCAACGGGCGTATCGGGCACCAACATATCAGGCACCCTCGACTCCTTTGCGTGGCGCATGGCGTTATCGCCATGTGCGTCCGACCGCTCGTTTAGGATGAGCCGGCCAAGGCCGTACCCCAGGCTCTCGATTGGAAGGGCGGCCATTGCAGCAATGAGTGATTCCGTGGGTGACCACGAATTGTTTGATACATACTTTATGCTTTCCCTTGCAGCGCTGAGTCCTGGAATGCCGTGACATCGCACAATGAAGTCCTCGATCTTTTCGACTGTCGTAAGTGGGGGCACTCCGTAGGTGACGGGGCCAAGCCTTGGGCCGCTCGCGTCACGCGAGTATTTTCCGGTGAGTTCGTAGCCGAGCAGAACCAGTACCTGCGGAATCATTACGGTTGCGAGTTCGATAAATAGGAGCTCGGGCGATGCGACTTGGATTCCGTAACCAATGTCCAGAAATGCGTCATCAGGAAGTCCTTTTGAGTAGATGGTGCACGAGAAAAATCTTGCGCGGATGCGGTTGGGATCAGACGGTACGGCGACATGAAGGGGTGTCCGTTGAGTTGGTTGGGGCAGCCCCAACCAGTCAAGGTGGGCGGTTGCGGGAGACCAGCGTTTCTTGCCATCCGGACGCTGAGGTGAGCGGAGAGGGGCCTTTGCCATGCGCTCGATGGGCCGGTTGACCTGCGGTGCCTTTCCACACCTGATTGCCCTGATTGCACGAAGCGCAGATTGCTTATTAAGCGACAGCTGCATGACCCACCCGCCTCCGGTCGATTGGTGGCGAGTAGTATACGGATGCGCGGCTGCCAGGATGCGCGAATAATCATCGAATATCGCGCTGAGAATATGCATTGTCACCCCATGTCAGCTTGGGTTACGCTCCACGGCTTTCTTGCCTGTTTATTTGCGCACACGAGGTTTTCAACACCTCGTTTTCGCCCCTTTACCAGAGGTTAGAGCGTGTTGCTGTACGTCTCAGACAGTTTGCTGACAAAAACCTTTCAAGTATTAGACTGGTATCTGTCAGGAATAGCATGCTTTTCTCGCATGCCAAAATGTATACAAGAGTTCCAACTACTTTCTTAAGCGGCTCGCCCGCGCCCCGGCTCGCCCGCGCTGTCCAAGCGTTGTTACCGGCCCGTTGGCGATTGCGGATGTCAACTGGCCAAACGTGGGAGCTGTATGACGGGCCGGTAATAACGGATGCGCTGGCTGCGGGCAACTCGTTCGCTTGTTACCGGCGCAATTGAGCTGATAACTGGCAACTGGGAAAATGCTCGAATTGCTTGGCGGGCCGGTAACAAGGGCCTTGTGCTCGTGCCTGTTGTT
Organism: Olsenella sp.; assembly: GCA_022648325.1. GTDB lineage: Bacteria > Actinomycetota > Coriobacteriia > Coriobacteriales > Atopobiaceae > Tractidigestivibacter. Next base: position 31,860 of record JALCMG010000001.1, on the reverse strand, counting down.
ACCGGCCCGACTCGGTTTCCGGGCGTTACCGCAGTTGAGAATTGGGGAAAGCTACGGGCCGGTAACAACGCGACGCTCCCCAGTGGCGGGACCAGTATCTCCAGCAACGTGTCCCAAGAACCCATTGCCCATTGTGGAGTGCGTGTGACACTCGGGCAGCGGCGGATATGCCGAGAATGAACTACTCACACTGTGCAATACTTCACAGGGTGTGAATTAGTACTCACTGTGTGAAGAATCGGGGGCACCGGCTTGAGCCAAACTGTCAGCGACGCCTCGCAAGCAGCCGGCGATGTTTTGCCGCTCGCGCACGAGGTTCCGCAGGCTACGGACCGTCGCACGCGTCGCACGCGCCTCGCGTTGCGCGACGCGCTCGCGGAGGAGATCACCGCTACGGGAGACCTTTCCCGCGTCACGGTGACCGCCGTGACCGGCCGCGCGGGCGTCACGCGTCGCACGTTCTACTCGCACTACAAGGACATCTCAGACCTCGTCAACTGCATCGAGAAGGAAACAATCGCGGAGCTTCGTCCCTTGGTTGCGCAGCTCTCCTCCGTGCACCTCGACGAGCTCTCGGATGCCATCAACCACCAGGAGCCCTGCCCGGGCTCGCAGGAGATCCTCTCCTACGTGAAGGAGCGCGGCTCGTACCTGCGGCCGCTTCTGGGCAAGGGCGGCGACCCGGCCTTCTCGCAGCGCCTCCGCGCCATGGTGCACGAGGTTGTCGCTGGCCGCGCGCTTGACGGCATCGACCTGCGCGCCGTGGGTGCATTCTTCGACTACTACCTCACCTTTGCCATCTCTGCCGAGGTCGGCGTGCTTCTCCGCTGGCTCGAGGGCGGCATGCACGAGAGCGTGCGCACCATGGCACGCATCATGACCGCCCTCATGTTCGTGCGCCCCGGCGACCTTTACGACAGCCCAATCGAGCTCGACCTGCCCGGCTTTGCGCTGGCAGTCATGCTTCCTGACGAGGAGGACAACAACTGATGACCGAGAACAACGCAACTGCCGAGCCGCTCGAGCTCACCCAGGACGGCGCGGAGCTCTATCCCGCAACTCCGCACGACTTCACCGGTGCCGACCTGCGCCTGGGCATCGACGTGGGCTCGACCACGGTCAAGCTTGCAGTGATCGACGGCCCGGGCAACCTGGTCTACGCCAACTACGAGCGACACCACACCGACATCCGGGCCACGGCCAAGGAGCTCTTCGCCCGCGCGCAGCGCGTCGTGGGCAACGTTCCCATGCGCGTCTCGATCACCGGTTCCGGCGGCATGTTGCTCGCCAAGTGGCTCGACCTCGAGTTTGTCCAGGAGGTCATCGCGTCCAAGCGCGCCGTCGAGACGCTCATCCCCCAGACAGACGTCGCCATCGAGCTGGGCGGCGAGGACGCCAAGATCATCTACTTTGACAACGGCATCGAGCAGCGCATGAACGGCACCTGCGCAGGCGGCACGGGCGCCTTCATCGACCAGATGGCAGTCCTGCTCAAGACCGATGCCATGGGCCTGAACGAGCTTGCCAAGGGCGCCACCCAGATTCACCCTATCGCCAGCCGCTGCGGCGTCTTTGCCAAGTCCGACGTCCAGCCGCTTCTCAACGAGGGTGCCCGTCCCGAGGACGTCGCGGCCTCCATCTTCCAGGCTGTGGTCACGCAGACCGTCTCGGGCCTGGCGTGCGGCCACCCCATCAAGGGCTACGTGGCCTTCCTCGGTGGCCCCCTGCAGTACCTCTCCGAGCTGCGCCGTCGCTTCTACATCACGCTCGACCTCGACGAGGAGCACCGCGTGGTCCCCGCCAACGCGCACCTCTTCGTGGCGACCGGCGCCGCACTGGCTGGAGAGTCCGAGAAGCGCGTGACCTTCGCCGAGGTCATCCGCTCGCTCGAGCAGCTCAAGGACGTCCAGGGCTCCGAGGTCCAGCGCCTCGAGCCGCTCTTCGCCACCGGGGGGGACTACAAGGAATTCAAGGAGCGCCACGACAAGGAGGTCGTGCCCAAGGGCGACCTTGCCAGCTACCGCGGCCGCGTGTTCATTGGCATCGACGCCGGCTCCACCACCATGAAGTGCGCCGTGGTGGGCGAGGACGGCGAGCTTCTCTACACCTGGTACGGCAACAACAACGGCGACGTCCTGGGCACCGCGCGCCACATCATGGACGGCATCTACGACGCCATGCCCGAGGGCTGCACCATCGGTCACGTGACCACTACCGGCTACGGCGAGGGCATCCTCATCGAGGCCCTGCGCGCCGACTCCGGCGAGATCGAGACCGTCGCCCACCTTCGTGGCGCGAAGGCCTTCGTCCCCGGCGTCGAGTTCATTCTCGACATCGGCGGCCAGGACATGAAGTGCCTCCAGGTGCGAAACGGCGTCATCGAGCACATCATGCTCAACGAGGCCTGCTCCTCCGGCTGCGGCTCGTTCATCGAGAGCTTCGCCAAGTCCATGGACATGAGCGTCCAGGACTTCGCGAAGGTCGCCGTGACCGCAAAGGCCCCCGTCGACCTGGGCAGCCGCTGCACCGTCTTCATGAACTCCCGCGTCAAGCAGGCGCAGAAGGAGGGCGCGACCATCGGTGACGTTGCCGCGGGCCTCTCGTACTCCGTGATCAAGAACGCGCTCTTTAAGGTCATCAAGCTGCGTGACTTTGACGAGATTGGCAAGTACTGCGTGGTCCAGGGCGGCACCTTCATGAGTGACGCCACCCTGCGCGCCTTCGAGCTGCTCACCGGCCGCCAGGTCATCCGTCCCGATATCGCCGGCTGCATGGGCGCCTACGGCGCGGCGCTTCTCGCCCGCGACCGTGCTGGCGCCACGGGCACCTCGACTGTCCTCTCGCGCGAGGACATCGACAACCTCAAGGTCAAGCACACCAACGTCCACTGCGGGCGCTGCGCCAACAACTGCCTGCTCACGATCAACGACTTTGGCGGCGGCCACCGCTTCATCACGGGCAACCGCTGCGAGAAGGGCGCGGGCCGCTCGGGCAAGACCAAGAACGACGCCCCCAACCTCTTCGAGTTCAAGAACAAGCTGCTGTTCGACCGCCCCTGCCTGGACGCAGAGACCGCGCCGCGCGGCACGGTGGGCATCCCGCGCGCGCTTAACATGTACGAGAACTACCCCTTCTGGCACGCATTCTTCACCAAGCTGGGCTTCTCGGTGATGATCTCTGACCAGACGTCCTCGAAGACCTACGACGCCGGCATCGAGTCCATGCCCTCCGAGTCCGCGTGCTACCCGGCCAAGCTGAGCCACGGCCACATCATGGACCTCCTCGCCAAGGATCCGGACTTCATCTGGATGCCCTGCATCCGCTGGGAGCGCAAGGAGGACGACACCTCCACCAACCACTACAACTGCCCCATCGTGATGAGCTACCCCCAGGCGCTGGGGCTCAACGTGGACGAGCTCTCGGACCCCAGCGTGGAGTACCTGGCACCCTTCGTGCCGTATGACGACAAGCGCGAGCTCAAGCGCCGCCTCTACGAGCTCATCTCTGTCCAGCGCGAGCAGGACGCAGCCAAGGGCAAGGGCCGCTTCCGCGGGCCGCACATCACCCGCGCAGAGATTGACGAGGCCGTGAACGTTGCCTGGCAGGCCGACCTCGACTTCAAGGACGCCATGCACCGCGCCGGTGACGAGGCGCTGGCGTGGATGGAGGAGCACAACGCCCACGGCATCGTGCTCGCGGGGCGCCCCTACCACAACGACCCCGAGATCAACCACGCCATCCCCGAGCTGGTGCACTCCTTTGGCTTCGCGGTGCTCACCGAGGACTCGGTTGCGCACAAGATGAGCCCCGAGCGCCCCATCCGCGTGGTCGACCAGTGGATGTTCCACAGCCGCCTCTACCGCGCCGCCCGCTTTGTGGCCACCCGCAACGACCTCGACCTCATCCAGCTCTTCTCGTTTGGCTGCGGCCTTGACGCCCTCACCACCGACCAGGTCCAGGAGATCCTCGAGGCATCCGGCAAGATCTACACGGTGCTCAAGATCGACCAGGTCTCCAACCTGGGTGCCGCCCGCATCCGCATCCGCTCGCTCATGGCGGCCCTGAAGGAGCAGCAGGAGCAGCTCGAGGAGAAGACCGCCGAGGGCGAGGCAAAGGAGGTCGAGCCCGTGGGGGTGCACCTGGCCGACGGCTCGCTCGAGCGCGCCCGCAAGACCGACCTCTCTCGCCGCACGCCCGTCTACCGCGAGGCCAAGAGCGCTGCCTTCCAGAAGGTGCGCTACACCAAGGAGATGCAGGACGCCGGCTACACCATCCTCGCGCCGCAGATGAGCCCCGTGCACTTCGAGCTGGCCGAGGCTGTCCTGCGCGACTACGGCTACAACCTGGTGCTTCTCCCCTCCGTCGACCAAGGCGCGGTGGACGCGGGCCTGAAGTACGTGAACAACGACATCTGCTACCCGTCCATCCTCACCGTGGGGCAGATCATGGAGGCCATCGAGAGCGGCAAGTACGACCTCTCACACACGGCCGTCCTCATCTCCCAGACGGGCGGCGGCTGCCGAGCCACCAACTACATCGCCCTCATCCGCAAGGCCCTGCGCGAGAGCGGCCACCCCGACATCCCCGTGATCTCTATCAACATGGCCACAGGTCTCGACGAGGACAACCCCGGCTGGTCCATCAAGGACCCGGTCCTTCTCACCAAGGCCACCTACGTGCTGCTCTACGGCGACCTCATGATGCAGTGCGTCTACCGCACCCGCCCGTACGAGGCCGAGAAGGGATCCGTTGACGCGCTGCACGACAAGTACATGGCCCGCATGAAGGAGGCCGTGCACACGCTCAACAAGCGCAGCTTCGAGGAGATCTGCCAGGAGACCATCACGGCTTTTGACCAGATCCCGCTGGTGAACGACCGCTCCAAGCCGCGCGTGGGCGTGGTGGGCGAGATTCTCGTCAAGTTCCATCCCACGGCCAACAACCAGCTGGTCAAGGTCATCGAGGCTGAGGGCTGCGAGGCCAACGTGCCCGGGCTTGTCGACTTCTTCCTCTTTGGCCTCACGAGCCCCATCAACATGAAGGGCGAGCTTGGCTCAAAGGCCTCCAAGCGCCTCACGCACATGGCGGGCATCAAGCTCATCGAGGCCGCTCGCAAGCCCATGGACCGCATGCTTGCGCAGTCCTCGCGCTTCGAGCCCTACGAGGACATCTTCGAGCTTGCCGACAAGGCCGAGCAGGTCCTCTCGCTCTGCAACACCATGGGCGAGGGATGGCTCCTCACGGCCGAGATGGTCGACCTCATCGAGCACGGCACGCCCAACATCGTGTGCGCGCAGCCCTTTGCCTGCCTGCCCAACCACGTGGTGGGCAAGTCGGTGATTAAGCGCCTGCGCCAGATGCACCCCGAGAGCAACATCGTGGCCGTGGACTACGACCCCGGCGCCTCCGAGGTGAACCAGCTCAACCGCATCAAGCTCATGATCAGCGTGGCCAAGGAGAACTACAGGAACGACCACTCGCGCGGGTTCCGCCTGGAGAACCCCAACGACCCCACGGTGAACGGCGCTGTGGCGCCCTACGTGGACGAGTCGCGCTACTACCACGACTCCATCGTGAACGAGGGCGGCGTGGGTCATGGCGTGCCGGCGATTCACCTCTCGGACGAGCAGCTCGCCCAGATTGAGGACGCAAAGCGCCGCGCAGGCGTGACAAAGTAGGGGAGTGAGCGCGGGCGGCGGGTCTTCCGTCGCCCGCGTTTTTCTCGCACGGCGACGCTGGTCGAGCGGCGTTGCCTGTCGAGCGTCGCGGCTGGTCGAGCGGCGTGGCCTATTGAGCGCCGCTACACGTTCGGACCCGAAGCTGTATCCCGCGCAGGTCGATACACATTCGGACGACGAATGTGTAGCGCCGCTCGCCCATGCCACGGAACGGGACTCCGTTGCCCGGCAACGGAGTCCCACTGCCCGGCAACCGAATCCCGCGGTAGCGGCATAATCAGTGGGGCCCGCAACCGAGAGGAGACATCACCGCCGTGCTCAAGCTCGTCTTTGTCGATATGGACGACACGTTCCTCACGCCCGAGAAGACCATCACGCCGCTCAACCGCCAGGCCCTCGACCTTGCGCACGAGCGGGGCATCCAGTTTGTGCCCTGCACCGGGCGCAACTACACCGGCCTTCCGGAGGAGCTGGTGCGCCACCCCAGCGTGCGCTACGCTGTGTGCTGCAACGGGGCCATCGTCCGCGACCTGCGCGAGAATCGCACGCTGCACGAGGTCACCATGGATCACGCCCTGGTGCACGACCTCTGGCACCAGCTCGAGGCGCGCGAGGTGACCTTCGACCTCTTTGCCGACGGCGGCGTCTTCACGGCGCGCGACCGCTGGCACATCATCGACGAGATGGACGTCTCGGAGGCCACCCGCTACGTGGTGACCTCGGTGCGCACCTGCTGCGACAAGAGCGTGGACCAGATGATCGGCGCAGCGGGCTCCATCTGCCGGGTGAACGTGTTCTACCTCACCGAGGAGGACAAGCGCGCCGTGTGGGATGCCGTGGACGCGCGCCCGGAGCTCACGCGGGCGTCCTCGCTGCCCTGCAACGTTGAGATCACGCATGCGGGTGCCGACAAGGGCGCGGGCCTCATCTGGCTCTGCCGCTACCTGGGCTTCTCGACCGCAGACGCCGTGGCCTTTGGCGACTCGTCGAACGACATCGCCATGCTGCGTGCCGCGGGCGACGGCGTGGCCATGGCAAACGCCACCCCGGAGTGCCTGGCTGCGGCGGATCACGTGACGGCAAGCTGCAAGGACTCCGGCGTGGCGCGCTATCTCATGGGGGAGGGGAGGCCCCTCTCCGTGGGGGCGTAGGCCACTCCGCGCTTCTCCGCCACGGGGCTGCCCCGGGCACCCTCGGCGTCCCCCACCGCAAGGGTGTAGACTTTCGCCTGATGACCAATTGCCCCACGTGCGGGCCTATATACGGCAAGGCGAAAGGAAGACCGCATGAGCGATGTCCTCGAGCGCTTCTTGCGCTACGTGCAGGTTGACTCACCCTCCAACCCAGAGAACGAGGAGGAGGTGCCCTCGAATCCGCTCGAGCACGGCATGGCTCGCCTTTTGGCAGACGAGCTTGCGGCCATGGGCTGCGAGGACGTGAGCGTCGACGAGCACGCCTACGTCCTGGGCACCGTGCCCGCCTCCGCAGGCGCGGAGGGGCTTCCCGCGCTCTGCCTGTGCTCGCACCTCGACACCACGGTCGACGCCCCCTCGCTAAGCGTGCGCCCGCATGTGGTGCGCTATAAGGGTGGTAATCTGGTTGCCGGCGTCGTGGACGGCCAGGCCATCGAGACCACGCCCGACCAGGTGCCCGACCTCGCAGACTTTGTGGGTCAAGAGATTGTGTGCTCCGATGGCTCGACTCTCCTGGGCGCAGATGACAAGGCAGGCATCGCCGAGATTTGCGCGCTGGCCGCCCGTCTCCTCAAGGATCCGAGCATCCCACATCCCACCCTCAAGCTGGCCTTCGTCCCCGACGAGGAGATTGGTCACGGAGCCGCATTGCTCGATCTAGACAAGCTTGGGGCTGCTTGGGGCTATACGGTCGACGGCGAGGCCTTGGGGGAGTTCAACTACGAGACGTTCAATGCCGCAGAGGCGCTGGTGCGCGTGCGCGGCGTGATGGTGCATCCCGGCTCTGCCAAGGGCGTGATGGTGAACGCCATCACCGTGGCATCCGAGTTTGAGCAGATGGTGCCTGCTGCCGAGAGGCCCGAGTACACCAGCGGCCGCGAGGGCTTCTATCACCCCACGGTGATTCGTGGCACCGCCTCTGAGGTCACGCTCTCCTATATTGTCCGCGACCACGATGCCGAGAAGTTCTCACATCGTCAGCAGACGCTGCAGGATGTTGCCGCGTTCCTGAACCAACGCTACGGCGAGGGAACCGTTACCGTGACTCTGCATGAGCAGTACCGCAACATGGCAGAGGCGTTTGGCAACTGCCCCTTCCTCATCGATAACGCGCTGGCAGCCAACCGCGAGGCCGGCGTTGCGCCGCAGGTCATTGCCGTGCGTGGCGGTACCGACGGCTCGCAGCTCTCGCTGCGCGGCCTGCCGTGCCCAAACATCGCGACCGGCGGCTACAATGCGCATTCGGTCCGTGAGTTCATCCCCGTGCCCTCACTTGAGACCACAGTCGACATCCTCCAGAACCTTGTTGCTAAATTTGCCGTTCCGCAGGTGACGGTTCCGAAGGCAGCCGGCAATAAGGCGGCGCGATGAGCCCCGAGGTGGCAGATCTCTTCTCCGTGGCGGCTGCCGTGCTGCCTGTGCTTGCCTGTCTTGTTGAGTGGGCGGGCAGTGTCGCCATTTCCGAGAGGCACCACAGCCACCACGACACCTTCGTGATCTCCTCGGCACTCACGCGCTCGTTTGCCTTTGCAATGCTGCTCATGGGGGCAATCGGACTCATGCTGGGCTGGCTTTGCGACGTTGGCGGCTTCGATGCCAGCGCGGACGTGGTGGTACCGTTCTTCTCGTCATTCGTGATTGCGCTCTTTGTGCTGTGGGTCCTCATGCGACGCTATCGCGTTTCGCTCTACGACGACTTCATGGACATAAGGCCGTATATGGGGCGCGTGCGCACGGTGAAGTACGACAAGATCGAGCGCATGGAGTGGCATGGCGTGCGCTGTGGGACGGGCTTCAGGAGCCTTAAGGTCTTCTCGGCCGGGGAGCGGCCAGTCAAAATACCCGGAGTGCTCGACCTCGAGCACATCCTCGTGCGCGTCGACCGCTATGACGCGCTGGCTTGGGGCATGCAGCAGCTGCGATAGGCGCGAACCTTCTGGCTCCGCTTGCATGGGGCTTGCCTGTTCCTAACAACTCTTGCGTGACGCGCCGCCGAGCACCCCTATGATGGTAGAAAGCCGCACAACCGCGTTCTTCGGGGGTTATCGCCTTGATCAAGCTCGTTCTCTCCGACATGGATAATACGCTCATTCCCTTTGGCGCCCAGCACGTCTCGCCGCGCACGCTCGAGGCCATCCACGACGTGATTAATGCTGGCATCCACTTTGGGCCAGACACGGGGCGCGACTACGTGGAACTCATGCGCTTCTTCCACATGGACGAGTCGTGCTTCATGACGGGCATCATGTCCAATGGCAAGCGCGTCCGCGTGGATGGGCGAGACGTTAAGACCTACGTTATCCCCCACGAGTGGCTCCAGCGCATCGCGGACGTGCTCAAGAGCGAGCGCGGCATGTTCTTGGTGTGCTTTCCCATGGACACGAACCTCCTCAACCCTGCCTACGTGGTGGGCGCCTCTGAGGAGGAGATGAACCAGTACGAGCGGCTCGTTCACTTTAACGGCGGCCGTGTAGACGATGTTCCCGAGCTGGACTTTATTGCCGCTGCGATTGCCTGCAATGGCGACGAGAAGCGTCACGCCTACTGCCAACGACTCGTTGCCGAGGCGTGCCCCGAGATGGAGACCATCATGGCGGTGCCCAACTGGTTTGACGTGCTGCCGAAGGGCGTCAACAAGGCGTCTGCGCTCGATACCATCCTAGATGCCGCGGGGGCTACGAAGGACGAGGTCGTGGTCTTTGGGGACTCCGGCAACGACGTCTCGATTCTGAGTGAGGTTCACTACTCTGTTGCCGTGGCAAACGCGACGGACGAGGTTAAGGGGATCTGCAACTTTAGGTGTGGCGCCTCGGCGGGCGAGGGCGTGGCGGACGCGCTGTTCGAGATGGCTCGTGCGACGCGTGCGCACGAGGTCCCGGCGTTTCTGAGGGAGGGCTAATGGTACGTCTCATCGCTGCCGACATGGACGGCACTCTGCTTGACGAGAACTCGCGGCTGCCGGAGGAGACCTTTGAGCTTATCGAGGCACTGCGCGAGCGCGGGGTGCTCTTCTGTGCGAGCTCGGGGCGCAGGCACGAGACCCTGCGTTGGATGTTTGAGCCTGTGGCCGACAGGATCGACTACGTGGCGTCACTTGGCACGCAGGTTTACGCCGACGGTCTGCTCCTTGATCGCGAGGTCTTCTCGACGCGCGCTGTACTCAAGCTCTTTCGCACCTGCCAGGAGTTCGACTGCTTCCATCTGGTGCTCTACGATCGCACGCGCACCTATCTGCTGGATGACCAGAGCAGTTACGTTCGCGAGCTTGACAAGGACCTGCCCAACGCCGAGCGCGTCTTTGACCCGCCGTCTCCGGATGTGAGCATCATTAAGGCTGCAATCTGTTATGACCGCCCGCACGAGATTATGGACATGGTCTACGTTATCGAGCGCGAGTTGGGCGATGTCTTCTCGTTCATGCCCTCGGGCAAGACCTGGATTGACGTCACGCCCAAGGGGATAAACAAGGCCACGGGGCTTGAGACGCTGCTTGGCTACTACGGGATTGACAGGTCGGACGTGATGGCGTTTGGCGACTCGATGAACGACTATGCGATGCTGCGCTACGTGGGGCATCCCTACGTGATGGGCAACGCTCGCTATGCCGTGAAGCAGATTGCCGAGAAGGTCATAGGCACCAACGTCGAGCATGCCGTGCAGCGTGAGATGCGAGCGATTCTCGAAGGATTGGGCTAGGGCGCGTAGGGAGATGGCCAGCAGTGGCGGTGGTTTTGTCCAATCTGTGGAGATGACGCATCTCGTTGACCATCCCTGCTCGCGAGCCTATAGTCATTTCTTGCGCTGAGGCGCAACCCATTGCGGGGTGGAGCAGTTTGGTAGCTCGTCGGGCTCATAACCCGAAGGTCGCAGGTTCAAATCCTGCCCCCGCGACCAAAATTACAGCCCCGACCTGGTAAAACAGGTCGGGGTTTTTCTTTTGACCGCTAACGTGACCGACATTTTGCCGACAAATCGATTCGAGCATTACCATTTCTTCCGCCGGAAAACGAGCGTTGCCTGTGCCCGCGGCCCTGCCGGTAGGTGATGACCGCAGTGAGCCACGTGCCTTTGTCGACGCGGCCCCTGCAGCCCCGTGCTGCATCATCCCCGCTAGCTCAGTCGGTACCTTCTCTTTGGGCTATTCTTGGTCCCGATGGGCTCCAGCAGTCCCTCGTCTAGGAGCGCCTTGATGTAGCGCAGCGCAGTCTTCGTCGACGTGCCAGAGGCCTTGGCGACCTCGGAGGTGCTCGCGCTCTCGTGCTCTGAGAAGTATGTGAGCACCGCTTCCGCCATGTTGCCCTTGGAGTATCCCGCGCCCTCGGCCTCGGTCATCCTCCTGTGTCTGAAGGTGATGTCGAACCCGTCGAGCGTGCTGCGCACGATCGGCCTTTCCATGAGTGCGTCGGCGAGCTCCCGATTGATCGTGGGGATGCCGGAGCCCCGGTTCTCCACGACGCGGCCCGTGCTGCCGTCGTAGTCGGTGTAGGGGACATCCTCCAGGATGCGGGCCAGGAACTGGTTCCTCGACGCGGTGCCGCCCCTCTCGCCCAGCCTGTCCACCGTGAGCGACCCGAAGAGGCCGCCTGGGTTGGATACCTCCAGCCGGTCGGGGTACATGTCCACGAGGACCGGCGTGCCCTGCCCGTCGACGGAGTAGTCGCGGTGCATGAGGGCGTTCGCCACCGCCTCGCGCACGGCGGGAAGGGGGTAGTCCGGCACGTTCTCGCGCAGAGCCCCTCTCACGATTGCCCCGTGCTTCATGTTCCGCGACACGGCGCGCACGGTCTCCACCACCATCTGCGGGATGGGGCCGTCGACGTTGGCCGAGTCCACGAAGCGCCTGCCCGCCTCGTCCAGCTCGCCCTTGCGGGGGCCGGGGTACCTGGTGAACACCACGTCCAGACGTGGGAAGAACTTCTGCGGGTACTTGCCGAGGGCCATGATCCCTGCGAGCGTGGGGCGGAGGACGCCCTGCCCGTCCACGGCGGTGACGCGGCGGTTGGCCATCAGCTCCTCGTCGCCCACCGCCCTCGACCGGTCGAGCGTCGTGGCGCGCGCATGGGAGAGCCATCCCTCCAGCAGGCCCTCGTCGAGGTCGGAGAGGGTCGCGTCAGGAACTGGCTCGGCGTCGTTGCGCGCGGTGCGGTGCTGGTTCTCGATGAAGCGGTCGATCTCGTAGAGCGACATCCTATGGTCCCCGTCGCCCGTTCGGACGAAGGATCCGCCCATCTGCCTGAGTTTCCTCACAAAGCAGGGCTTCTCGCGCACCGGGGCCTCCCGCACGTTGGCCACCACCACGGGGCGGCCTTCGAGCTGCAGGACAAGGAGGTCGACGGCCTGCGGGGGCTCGACGAGCTCGCGGGCCGCCTGCGCGAGCTTCGACTGAAGCGTCTTCGTGTCGGAGTCCGGGACCGGAGAGAAGCCGTCCTTCTCGGACACGCCGAGCACGATGGTCCCGCCGTAGGTGTTTGCGAACGCCGATATCGTATCGGGGATGCTCTTGGGGAACCCGCCCGCGGCGGACTTGACCTCGTACTCGGCCAGGTCTGTGCCGGCCTTCCTCATGCGGTCCATCGCGGCGGCAAGGTCTTCGTCGCTGGCTATGTACATGGGTTCTCCTTCGACGAACTTGGGAACTTGGGAAGGGAAGACTTCCTAAGTTCCGAAGTAAAGTTCCTAAGTAGATTGCATTATATCCTGAGAAAGGTGCAGCAGGCAGTCTTGTTGCAGGGCGAAAGCGCGTTTTCGCTGGCCGTTCGTTGGCTCGAAACTTGGGAACTTGGGAAGCGCGGTCTTCCTAAGTTCCCAAGTAGCTTCCCGAGTTCCGCCTGTCCAAGCCGGCGTGTTTCTGACTTGCGCGAGCGTTATTGCGAGACGACCGCGGACGCCCGTGGGAACTCCGGGCCGATAGCAAAATCCAGGGACACCTTCTCGCGGCTTGTCGCAATGCGCTGATCCCCCTGAGAGCGCCGACGTCACCGCAACGGCGCCGCACGGACCGGACGGCCGTCCATGACGAGGTCGCGTACACCGTCCTCACGCGCGGGCGGGAGTACCAGCTCACCGGGACCCTCATGGACAAGCAGCCCGGCGAGGCTGTCGCGTCCGGCGGCAAGACGGTGACGAGCACGGTGCCGTTCGTCCCCGACTCGGCCGACGGCACCCAAACGGTAACATTCACGTTCGCCGGGACCGACCTCTCGGGCCACGAGGTGGTGACCTTCGAGAGCCTCGACCCGGATGTGTTGTGTGATGAGTTCGCCTCCCAAGAGGACTCGAGCACGCAGATGCCGACAGACGAGGAAGTAAGGAGCGCGTTCACAGGCGAGACACGCTATATCAATCTGCAGACCAGGGGGATCCTATATCTGATTGAGAGCAAAGAGCGTCCGGCCAATAGCAGCACGGTTCTGCTTGGCTTCGATGGGTACAGTTTGGAGCATCTTATGCTCAAGAAGTGGCACAACAACTGGGGGTGCCTCGCCACGGAAGAGGGAGAGCGCAACCGCGACGCCATCTTGCTTACCCTCGGAAACCTTGCGATTATCACGCAGGCGTTGAATGCATCAATCAGGGACGCCGACTGGGCGACCAAGAAGGCCGGCAAGAACGGCGCGCCGGGCCTTGAGGGCTGCGCGGTGGGGATTACGACTATGGACGGCGTCCTATCGGCTGCTGCATGGGACGAGGAAAAGATTCACGAGCGCGCCAAGAGGCTTGCGGACATGGCAGTCCGTGTCTGGCCAAAATAGGAGCAGAACGTACATGCCAAAAGACAATATCCAGAAGAGCAGAGTCTCGGATATGCCATCGACCGGTGCTGATGACGAGAAAGAGATTTCCGTGACGAGCGGAGACGACCTCGAACTCTCCGAATACGACGCCGTGGCACTGCCGCTTGACCTCAAGCGCGCTAAGGCGATGGTCAAGGGCCTTGTCCCGCTCGCCGGGGCGGCGGTAGATACAGCGGAACAGTGGAACCAAGCGCTGGTCAAATTTCCGAAAAACTACGGGTGGGCCGATATGACCCCACGCAAAGCTGCCGAGTTCAAGGGCTATATGCAGGCCGGCATCGAAAAGGGGAAGGACGGCTACCAGGGGCAGATCGCAGCCAGGCAGGCTAAGCTGCAGCCTGCTGCTGTCGCCAACCTTGTCCTGCAGGGAGCCGCTCTAGCGGTGGGCCAGGCCTACATGACGGAGATCAACGACCAGCTCGGCGAGATTCAGGAGGGCATTGCAGCCATCCAGGGAGACATGCGAGCCGACCCGCGAAGCGAAACTTGAAGTGCAGTTCGAGAAGCTACAGGAGTATGCGTCGCACTACGACGAGATTGCCGCAGACCCCGCGAGGCGTCAGGCGGTGCTCAACGGCATAGAGCACATCGGTATCGGAGCTCTTGAGAGATGGAAGTTCCAGGCCAAATCTATGGAGCTCCTCGGCGATAGCCTGCACGGCGAGTTCATGGACGATCACACCGTGGTTGCCAAAGTCGACGAGTTCCGGCTGAGGGGACAGGGAGGCTACGGCCGTCTATGTCCTGTGTGCTGCGGCCGAGCAGGTGGCCATGCAGTCTCGCAGGACTTCAGTCCCGAGCGGTTGAAGATGGAACGAGAGAGGGCGAACAAGCGCCTCAAAGAGTACAACAAAGCTCGCTCAGCTGCGCAGGTCTCCATGGATGACAGGGTCGAGCGTATGGTGGGTAATATTGCGGCAATCCCCGAGGAGGTCGATGACGGATACGAGAGGCAGAATCCTATTTTCGACGCTGTGCACGATGCTGCCGCTCTGGCAAACCGCCTTACGCCCCTCGCGGTGATCGGCGAGGGAAGAAGGCAGACGAAGCTGAGGAAAAAGAACCTCTACGAGGCCGTCTCCAAAGAGAGTCCCGTAAAGGACATCGCAGACGCTGAGACAAGGGTCATCGACCGCTTAGACTTCGCCTACAACAAGGCTGACTCAATTCTCGTTGACGAACAAGGCATCCGCTTTCTCAAGAAGAGGAATACCGAGAGTGCGGCCGAGGATGAGGAAAAGTAGTCGTATATCCCTAGTGCGGGACCGTCACTCAAAATTAAACCTGTTTGCAGATGGGCCGTCAGCCGCCCCCGATATGGCAGCTGTAGCATCGCTGAGAAACCTATAGCTATTCTCGCTTATACCAAGAGCGTCTGCGCCCTCCTTTCACTCGTCTTCTTCGGCCGAAGCATCTTTAGCGGCCTCTAGGAACTCCATCGTCTGCGCGGCGCACGGGACAATGTGGTCTGTCAAATCGGCTACGTAATCGAGCCTGTTGCAGTTCACTAGGCCGTCCTTGCACGCACGAGCTCGAGGATGAGCGCGTCGCGTGCGCGCTTTGCTTGCCGGCGCGCCTTCCCCTCGACCGTGTGGAACATCCTCACGACCTCGCCCGTCACGGGGTCGGTGTGCGAGCGAACCGCCTCCCACCGGTCGCCGTTTCTCCGTCTCCCCAGACCACGGCTGGTGTAGGTAAGGCTCTGCATCCCCACTTCCTTCCACTCGGTTTTCAACAGCCGTTTCTGACCGACATTGTGACTGCCAAAGTGACCGCCAACGTGACCACCACGTGATTGCCAAAAATTTTTTCTGGCAGGTTAGAAGCCGCTCGAAAAACGGCGTAGCTGCCGCGTGACTGTGCACCGGAGGCGTGTACGTTAGCGTTGCGGCTGTGCTCGCCCTGGCTGCCATGCCCGTGCCACGCTCTTGACCCTGGGCCCCAGGACCGGGTGCGCATTGGTTTCCTTGCCTGGATTGTGCAGAATTTTGCTCTAAGCTTTGCACATACGTGCATGCTGGCAGTTCCGTTCGGTAGAGGAGACTGGGATGGTTGCTATGGCTCATACCTATGACTTGTTGGTCATCGGTTTCGGCAAGGCGGGCAAGACTATTGCGATGAAGCGAGCCAAGGCCGGCGATTCAGTTGCCCTAATTGAGAGAGACCCTCAGATGTATGGCGGCACCTGCATCAACATCGCCTGCATCCCGACCAAAACACTGCTGGTGGATGCCGACCGCCATAGGCGCGCCAGCGTTGGCGCCGCAGACCCCGCCGAGGCAGCTGCCGCGTTCGCGCGCTCCCAGGAGCACCGTGACGGCTTCATCGCCAAGCTCAACGCCGCCAATCTCAAAATGGTGGCCGATGCGGGCGTTGAGGTCGTGGTGGGAGAGGCCCATTTCGTAGGTCCTCATGAGGTCGCCGTCGATACGGCGGAGGGTGTCGTGCGCATGAGCGCCCCGCGCATCGTGGTCAACACCGGGTCTGCCGCCTTTAGGCCCGGCCTCCCGGGTATCGACTTGCCCCGCGTCTTCGACTCCACCTCCATCCAGCACATCGAGCATCTGCCCGCACAGCTCGCCATCGTCGGCGGTGGTCCCATCGGCCTCGAGTTCGCCACGCTGTTCTCGGCGTATGGCACCAAGGTGACCCTGCTCGAGACGGCCGCGCGGCCCCTCTCCCGCTTCGACGAGGACGTCGCCTCCTGTGCCGCGGACATCCTGCGGACCCGGGGCGTCGAGTTCGTCTGCCAGGCGCGGACGCAGCGTTTTGAGGACGTGGACGGCGCCGTGCAAGTGATCCTGGAGGACGGCCGCAGCGTCGTTGCCGATGCGGCCCTCGTGGCCGTGGGCCGTCGCCCGGAAGTCGCTGCGCTCGATGTCGCTGTAGCGGGCATCGAGCTCACGGAGCGGGGCGCCATCAAGGTGGACGAGCATCTGAGGACCTCCGTCGAGGGCGTCTGGGCTGCCGGTGACGTGAACGGCGGCCCGCAGTTCACCTACGTCTCCTTCGACGACCACCGCGTGATTCTCGCCGACGTCTGGCCTGAGGCCTACCCCGGCCTGACGGGCCGCAGCACCGCTGGCCGCACGGTGCCCACGACCACCTTCCTGGAGCCCCCGCTCGCGACGGTGGGCCTCTCTGAGGAGCAGGCCGCGGCTTCTGGCAGGCCGTATGCGGTGAAAAAGGCGCCGATCGCGAGCCTGGCGGTGATGCCGCGCCCCAAGATCCTCGGCGAGAGCGAGGGCATGGCGAAGTTCATCGTGGACACGGAGACGGACCTCATCCTTGGGGCGGCCCTCCTCTGTACGGACGCGCAGGAGCTCATCAACACCGTCGCCGTCTGCATGGCGCACGGCGTGAGCGCAACCGAGCTTGGGCAGGGCATCTACACGCATCCCAGCTCCTCGGAGGTATTCAACGCCCTACTCGGCTAGCCAGAAGGGACGGGACTGCGCCCTTTCTGGTTTTTAGGAGACGCACATGCAGCTGCCATTGGACGACAACGACCCTGGCCTCTTCGCCGAGGCGGACAGCTGGTCATCGGGATAGAGGATGACGGCACGGTGACCGGGTTCAAGAGGGGCGGAGCGCGCGGCATCGAGGAGTTCGATCGGGCTGCGCTCGCAGGGGGCGAGCCTGTGCCGGAGGTCCGTCCCGTGCGAATCCCCGTCACCAACTTGCGAGGAGAGGACGACTGCGTCCTCGTGCTCGAGATAAGCCCCTCGTCGGGCCATGCCATATCCAGGCGCAGCGACAGGGCGGTCTTCCTGCGCCAGAAGGACAGCAGCGTCGAGCTCGAGCGCGACCAGGTGTTGGAGCTCGAGTACGACAAGAACCAGCGCCGCTACGAGGACGAGGTGCAGGGGCGCTCCTCGATGGGGGACGTGGACCCCGAGGTGATGGCCCGCTACAAGGCCGAGCTCGGCACGGAGGCGAGCGACGAGCAGGTCCTCCGGAGCTGCGGCTTCCTCCAGGACGGCCGCCTCACCAACGCGGGCGTGCTCCTCTTCTCGGAGAGCCCATCCAGGTTCATGCCGTGGGCGCGGGTGCGCGTCATCCGCCTCGACGGCAGCAAGATGGAGACGGGGCGCAGGCTCAACATAGTCAAGGGCAGGACCTTCGACGGGCCGCTCTCCAAGACCATCGAGGACGCGAAGGAGTTCATCTCGAGCCAGCTGAGGGAGTTCCAGTACCTCGGGGACGACGGCAGGTTCAAGGTCATACCGGAGTACCCGGAGTTCGCCTGGTTCGAGGGACTCGTTAACGCGGTCACGCACCGCGACTACGCGATGAGCGGCGACCACATCCGCGTGATGATGTACGACGACCGCCTCGAGATAGCGAGCCCGGGCAAGCTTCCCAACATCGTGACGCTCGAGAACATGAAGTACACCCGCTGGTCGCGCAACCCCACAATCGCGCGCACCCTGGTCGAGTTCGGCTGGGTCAGGGAGCTCAACGAGGGCGTGCAGCGCATATACGACGAGATGGCGAGCTTCTTCCTGAGGGAGCCCACCTTCTCGGAGCCGAACGGCGCCTCGGTGAGGCTCACGCTCGAGAACAGCGCGACCTCGCGCGTCCTGCGCCGGGGCGACACGATCGCGAGTGACATCGGCGAGGACGTGGCCTGCGCCCTGGGTGAGTACGAGCTTGCCGCTCTCCAGTACGTGTACGGTAGGGGGAGGGTGACGGTCAAGGAGCTGGCCGGCCATCTGGGACGCAGCGCCAAGGTGGCGCGCACGGCGCTGAAGTCGCTCTCGGAGAGGGGCATCCTCGACTGGCACGGCACGCGCCCGACGGACCCATCCCAGTACTATGACCTCCGCAGGGCATAGCAGGGAAGAGCTCGGTCATCGGGCGTTTCGCAGGTAAGGGCAGGCGCAGGGCTATTACCAGAGGGCATAGTGGGGCATAGTAGGTTCGAGTAAAAACGGCCCGCCCGATGGTCTCGCAGGCACGACGGCCTGCGGAGGTTGAACTTCGGGTTCGAGTAGGTTCCGGCAGCGCCTACGTCCAGCGCAGCGCTATGCGCGCTAGGCCCTGAGCACCGCAGCCCCGCCCTCCAGTTCGAGCTGCACGATGAGCTCGTCGCGCGCCTTCCCGGCTGCCCGCCTCGTCCTGCCCCTCACGGTGCAGTAGAGCCTTTCAGGCTTCCCTGTGGTTCAGCGTCACCTCCCACTGGTCGGTGTCGCCGCGCCTCCTCAGGTCTCCTGCTCGCGCACTCCATCAGTCCTCCAAACGTCCGTTTTAGCTGACATTCTCACCGACATCGGAACCGACAAATGACCGACAAACGGATGTCGGAAGGGCAGGAAACCCAGAGCGCACCGAACGTGGAGAATGGGAAAACCACAGTCAGGTACCGTTCGCCGCAATTCTGGAACCGCTGGAAACGGTATGAAATGCCCTCTGGATCGCTCATAACCCGGAGATCACAGGTTCAAATCCTATCGTCCCGACCATGAAACTGGAGGCCGGCGGCGAAAAGCCCCTGGCCTTTCTTTAATGTGAGAGAAGCGTTGCCAAGCGGCCATTACTTCCATAACCAGGGATGGGCCTGCGGGCACGTATCTCTTGGTCGACGCTCGCCTGGCAAGCTAATGTTCGCGGGCTTGTGCCCGTGTCCCTGCCCGGTCATAGGGCCCAGCGATTGGTAGGGGGCGTGATGCCGCAGCTCGACTCTTCGCCTGGGGGCCTCGTGCGAGCGTCGCCCTTGCGGCGGACGCGGCCTCGCAGCTGTCCAAAAAAGGAGTCGCGAGCGGCTCCCGGCAGTGCGTCGAGGGCCGCAGGCCCCTCCTGGCAGAGATGCCCATGGGATGCAGAGGCGGCTGCCTGTGATAGGCGCCTTCCACCCCACAGCCCATCTCCCAGGCCCAGCAGGCGAGCTCGCGGGCGCAGGCGACAGCGGAAAGACTGGCCGTTTCCTGTGCGCGGGAGCCGCTCACAGCGGCCGACGAGCCGTGTTGTGCAGGCATTGCCGCGCGGGCGCATGACAGCGGGCGCGTCCCGTTCGTTAGGGATCTGCTTGGGCCTCGCTGAGCAGCCCGCATGGCGCCAGGCGCCCTCGACGAGCGCCCTCCTCGACGCGGCGTTGCCCGCTTTGGTGATGTGCCCCCTTGCCCCCCTCTCGCCCGACGAGTGCTCGGAGGGGATAAGTCCACACCAGCTCGCATGCTCCGGTGCGGTGGGGAACCTCGGGAGACAGCCAGCCTCTGCGGCCAGGCAGAATGCGCTTATCTCGTCTATGCCCTTGATGCAGGAGAGGGCGCGCGCAGCGGCCCGCCTGTCCCTGCGTGCCTCTTCCTTCGCCTGCTTCTCAAGCTGGCGCTTGTCGGTCTTGGCGCACCTCACGCAGGTCAGGCAGTGTGCGAAGGCCTGGCGCGCCGCCCCGCCAATGAGGATGCGGGCCACGAGGCCGTGCTCGAGCTCACGCCCGAGGGTGAGTCCACCGAGCAGGCGAAGCGCGGCGACGTTGAGCTCGTGAAGGCGGGCGAAGACGACTACAGCCGCCTGGCCAACGTGCCCTTCAAGATCACCAGCAAGACCACGGGCGAGAGCCACGTCACCTTCGACGGGGCCAATCTCTCCGGGCACGCGGTCGTGGCCTTCGAGTCGCTCACCCTGGACGGCCAGGAGGTAGCGTCGCACGCCGACGTGAACGACGAGGGGCAGACGGTCGAGCTCGTGCCGCCTGAGACTCCCGAGGTGCCGACGCCCGGCGGCGAGCTCCCGCAGACGGGAGACGAGCTGCCGATAGCGGGCATCTGCGCCCTGGCTGCAGCAGGTTGCGCCGCATCCGTCATCGGCATCGCGCGCAGCATCAGCTCACATCGTCGCAAGGAGGAAGTGGACGACATCATTGTCAATCTGGACCAGGCAATCTTCAAGGCATAGGAAGCGGCCGCAGCTCACGAGAGAGGCCAGGGCACCGGTCGCCTCGCCACAAGGGGGGGCATCTCGAAGAGGAATGAATCCCCGTTAGGAAGAAACGCGTCCCCGAAGACGTTGTCCTCGGGGGCGCGTTTGCACGTGCTCCTCGCCAGGCCATGGACCTGACGCGGCATTGGTCAGAGACCTTATGGCTGGAATCTGGCCATGGCGCCGAGCCTAGAACTGGAACCTGATAACGGCGTTCTGGTTCTTGACGCGCAGCAGCGCTGTCTCGAGCACGGTGAACTCATGATCGAGACCGGTGGTGCCAAGGTAGCCCACGGTCATGTCCTGGCCTATGGCGAGGTCCATGTTCTGCTCGCTGCAGGCGACAAGGAGGGCCGTCCTCTGGGGAAGAACGGGCGTCTGGAAGATCTTACCCTCAATGAGCTTCTGGATGCGCTTGCTCTCGAGCACGCCGGTGCCCGGCTGGATCCTCTGCAGCTGGGCGTAGACGTCAGGGCTGGTCACCAGTGCCTTCTGACCATAGACCTGGTTCTGGATAAGGCCCTGGAGTCCCGCTACGACATCGAGGAAGGCGCCCTCGCCCTCAGACCAGTCGCCTGCGTCCATGACCTGGGCGCCAGGAAGGGTCAGAAGGCCTTCGACACCGTACTTCTTGCTGCCCAGGAAAATCATCTTGTCCTCCTGAAGGGCGCAGTCGGTCGCCGCCACGAGGACCTCAGAGTAGGACAGGGGAATGCCCATGCGCTCCGCTGCCTGGATGTCGCGCCAGGCAAGGGTGAAGTCAGTGCTGAGCAAGGGAATCTCGGTCGCCTTCTTGGGGCCTCCCTGCGTGGAGGGAACCTCGAGCATCTGGATGCCCGAGCCAAGTGGCCCATAGATGTCGAGGAAACGCCTGCCAGTGAGCACGGCCTTGGCGGCGGCGATCACCTTGGCGTCAATCTCGGCCCACTGTGAGTCTGTCAACGGTGCGTCATCACGCATCAGGTAATCCATTGCTAAGACCTCCTATTCCTTGAGACTGCCGATGGTGCTGGCGTTGTCAGTCCCTGCGCTGTTGGCCTCAATGACTTGCGGTAGCTCGACGGGCGTGATGCCCAGCTCTTCCAGCATCTCTTCCACCTCGCGCGCGCCGGAGTCGTACTGGACGCCTTCCTGCGGGTCGAGGTACTTCAGGAGTGTGAGGAGCTCGCCCATGTGGGCCCTCTCCTCGTCCCGGATGTCAGAGAGAACGGCCTTGGCAACTGGGTTGTCCGTGGCCTGAACGTGGGCGTCGTAGCCATAGATGGCCTCGAGCTCACCTGATAGGTCTGCTCTGATTGCCTGGACCAGCTCTTCCTTGGTCATCTTCCGCTCTACGTTGGCGGAGAAGGGATTTCCAAACATCGTGCAGCTCCTTTCAACATTCGATATCAGTGTTGATATCGTTAGGTAGACCAAAACCAATAATAACTAAGCTTATCGGTCTCAAGCTCTAATAATATAACCAAAAAAGAGGGTGCGGACTTTGATTTGTCTTCTTCCTATCATTGGAATGCCAGGCGATGCATGACTCGAGGATGCGCCTGGTGCTGAGCGCCGGCGGATCCGGTGTGGCCGTTATAGGCTGTCAGAAGCTCCGAACGTCCCTACAATGGCTTCATCGGACGCAAGGGAAGGAGGATTGTCCGACGCTGGTGGCCGACGGTCCCGGTTTGGCCCCGTGCGGCTGTCCCGATGGTCTTTTTTGCCATGCCGCCGGGTTCGCTGGCGCCGGCTGATAGCCGATGGGTCGATGTCGAGGCGCGCTTCGGCGCAGCCTGCTCCCCCAAGGTGATGCCGTGGCCGGCGCCGTGGCACAACGCCAGCTCCTCATGACCGGAAGGAGCCGGACGGAACGTGAATCCGACATCAGCTGCGGCGTCGACGTTGGAAAGTGGTCGCACCACTTCGCCGCGATCGGCAGGCGAACGGGCGAGGTCCCGCTCGACGAGAGGACAGGGCAGGGCGAGGGGGAGATCCGCGGCGCCCCCTCCCGCATCTTGGAATCCGGGAGGACGACGATCGTGGCGGGCCAGCCCGGCAGCATGTCGGCGCCGCTGCTCGCCGCGGCCGACGACATGGGCGTCCCACGCGGGTTCATAACGTCCGAGGCGATGGCGCAGGCCGTCGAGACGTACGGTGGCGAGGTGAAGGCCGACGCGCACGACGCCCTCGTGATCGCGGGGGTGTCCGCAGGCCTGCCGCGCCTCGCCAAGCCCGTTGGCGGCAAAAGCGGCGCCCGCCTGCGGCTGGCGGCCCTCATGTCGTACGGCCGCGAGCTCACGGAGGAGGCGACCAGGGCCAGCAACAGGCTCCACGACCTGCTGCTGGCCACGTGCCCGGCCCTCGAGGCGCATCTGGGGGGGCGAGCGCATCCAGAGCCAGCTCCGCCTGGCCGTCCTGGCGAGGTGCGGCGGGCGTTCGGGTCTCAAGAAGGCCGGGCGCGGGAACGTGGGGCGCCGGGCCAGGCCCAAGAAGGGCATGGGGCCGGCTGCGCTCTCAAGGATCGACGAGCCGTTCGACGTCGTCTCGCGCCAGACCGTGTCGTTGCCAGGCGCCGAGGGGACGGAGGGGCTCATCAGGCTCGAGGCTGCCTGCCTGCTCGCTACGCTGAAGTCGCGCAAGGGGGTGGCGGCCAGGAGGGACGCGGCGCCTGCCGAGATGCCGGAGGCACAAACCCTCATGACGCTTCCTGGCCTGGGCGCCGTAACCTGCGCAACATTCCTCTCCGAGGTCGGCGACATCTCCAGGTTCGACTCGGCGGCCAAGCCGGCCGCTTACGCCGGGCTCGCGCCGAGGGCCGGGCAGTCTGGGAAGGCGGTCCATTCCGTGACCAAGCCCCGCGGCGGCAACCGCAGGCTAAAGAGGGTGCTCGTCCTGTCGGCCAGCAAGTCGATTCTGTTTTGCGACGAGTCGCGGGCCTATTACGACAGAAAGAGGGCGGAGGGACGCGGCTACAACTCGGCGGTGACCGCGCTCGCGCGGAGGAGGCTGAACGTCATGTACGCCATGCTGCGCGACGGGAAGCCCTACGAAAAGAATAACGGCTAGCCCGACTCCACCCGATGCCAGCCGTATTCCCGCAAGCCCCATTGTAGCAGGGGCGAGCGTCAGCATGCCCAAAACCAAGATGCGGCAGACGCCTCGCTGACATTCCGCGGAATCAAAAAGAAATAGTAGGTTGACTTTGAGGTCGCAAACTGCGACCTCAAAGATGTCACACGTTTTAATCTCTTACTCGGCGAGCGCGGCGACAATCGAGCTGACAATGCTGGAGTCCTCAAGCTTGGCGACGGCGAAGCTCCTCTTGCCCGCGTCCTTCAGCGATGCTCCAATCAGGTAGCCCTCGGCTCCGTCCATGATGAGGAAGCGGTCGTGGAATGAGGTCGTATGTTTGACTACGAGCGTCGGGTACTGCGCGTTGAAGGTCGCGACGTCGCGCTCGGTTAGGCTGGTCTTTGGGTGTGTCCACACGGTGACAGCAACGCCGAGCCCCTTCTTCGAGAGGATGTTGAGCGTCCCCGTGTCCACGTAGCCGTCGACCAGGACGATCCCGTGCTTTGCTCTCTGCACGAGCGAGACCAGGAGCTCGAACGCGTCGTAGACCTGCCCCTCGAAGAAGACCTTCTGGCTTGGTGCCTCGTGGGTCTCCATGTAGTCGAATACGCATTCGAAGCGCTCGTTGGTCGAGCGCTCGAGGCTGTCCAGCCTATGGTCGATGCCCCTGATTTGCTCGAACATATGGGCGTTGTCTGCGATGAAGTGTCGCATCTCGACGAAGGCGTTCATGATTTTCACGCTTACCTTTATTGCCGTCTCGCTTCTGAGGACGGCAGAGAGCATGGCAACGCCCTGCTCGGTGAAGACTCTGGGGAGGTAGCGTCTTCCGCCGCGACCTTCGACTGTTTTTGAGGTCACAATTTGTGACCTCAAAACTTGATCTTCTTCACGCGTGACACGAAAGCAGAATTGCTCGGGAAACCGGCTGGGGTTTCTTGTGACTGCCTGGTTGAGTACCTTTGTCTCGACCTCATACAGTTCGGCAAGGTCGCTGTCGAGCATTACCTGCTGGCCTCGCACGGTGTAGATTATATCCCTGATCTGCGTATCGCTTGAGAGGGCGATCGCCGATTCATTCTTAGTAGATTCCTTGTCGGGCATGATCGTAGCCCTTCTCCTCGAGCCGTTGATGCGATTCTATCAAGCGCAGGCTCACACCCGCTGCGAGACGGCGCGGAAGAGCCAGCGCACGAGGTGCCAGGCGAGCCTAAGGACGCCCATGGCCTGCCTCCTTCTCCTCTGCGGTGGCGAGCATCGCCTTGAGCTGGTCCACAGAGAAGCTGAGCGCGGGCTCGCGTCGCTCTGGCGCGCCCCAGGTAGCTCGCCACGGTCCTCACGTCGCAGCCTCCCGCGACCATCGTGGTGGCGAAGGTGTGCCTGGGGTCGTGGAAGGTGCACTTGAAGGCGTTCATCTTGCAGAAGGCGGAGAAGTCCTTGCCGAGCTGCGTGGGGTTGTAGGGCCGGCCCCTCTCCTCCCGCGTCCCCAGTATGTAGGGGTCGCCGGAGGGAAGCGAGAACTCGTTGGCGACGCGCCCGGCGTCCGCCCGCACCAGGCGCAGCATGTCGAAGGCGCGCCGGGTGAGGGGGATGGCCCTCAGCGGGCTCGAGGTCTTCGGCTCCTTCACGTAGAAGCCGCCGGGTCCGTTCCCCAGGGCGTGGCTCACGGTTACGGTGCCGCCGCCCGAGAGGTCGGACCACCTGAGCGCGCATGCCTCGCCGCGCCTCATGCCCGTGGTGAGGGCTATCTCCACCGCGAAGCCCAGGGGCTGCGGCTCAGCCTGCATGGCGAGGCGCAGCGTGCGCGTGCTCCCCTCGCGCGGCAGGGCGTTGATGGGCGTCTTCACGCGCTTGGGCGGCTTGCAGAAGTCGCAGGGGTTCCTGGCGATGAGGCCCTGCGTCACGGCCCACTTGGGCGCCTGCCTGAGCAGGCACACGCTCTTTGGCGCGTAGCCGTCGGCGCTCATTCTCGCATCCAGCCGGGCACGCCCCCCCACGGAGAGGGCGGCCAGGCGGACGTTCCCGATGTAGGAGGCGATCTGGCGCGCCTCGGCGCGGTATCCGCGCACGGTCGAGGGCTCTATGGTGCCCGACCCCTCCTTGTGGCGCATGAACGAGGCCATGAAGTCGCGCAGGGAGACGTTGGACGATGACGCCCCTTCCAGGAGCTCTGGCTCCACGATGAGGGCGTCGCGTGCGCGTTCCGCCTGCCGGCGCGTCTTCCCCTCGACCGTGTGGAACGTCCTCACGGTCTCGCCCGTCACGGGGTCGGTGTGCGAGAGGACCGCCTCCCACCGGTCGCTGTTCCTCCGTCTCCTCAGGCCACGGCTGGTGTAGGTGAGGTTCTGCATCCCCACTTCCTTCCACTCGGTTTTCAACAGCCGTTTCTGACCGCCAAATGACCACCAAACCGAAGATGGAGACATGGAAGTTAGAGATTTTGGAGAAGCGAGAGATTAGAAACACCACAGGTCAGACGCATATCAGCTGTGCTGTGGATTGGCAAGATTTGCGGTGTAACGGCCTCTGACTCGCTCATAACCCGGAGGTCGCAGGTTCAAATCCAGCCCCCGCGACCAAAACTACAGCCCTGACCTGCGAAAACAGGTCGGGGTTTTCTTTTGACCGACATCTGACCGCCAACCTGACCGACATTTTACCGCCAAAAACTTTTCGCGGGTAGCAAAAAACGCTGCGAAAACCGCCCTCTGGTTGCGGCGTGGCGCAAGCAGTAGTTGTTAACATGCGCCCTGGCGCAAATGTGGTTGCGGCATAGAGAAATCTCTTTTGCGCTCTATCGCAAGCAGCAGAGGGTGAATTTGCGCCCTGGCGCAACCGTCTTGATTGTGTCGGATTTAGTGGTGTACGAAGGCCCGCCGCTATGCCCGGGGCGCTTCGCCTTCTCGCCCGTAACCTATGCCGCCTTGCCGCATTCGTCAAGGGCGATCCTCATGATCACCTTCGCCCGCGACCTCGCCTCCTCGTCCGGCGCGAACTCGCCCACGCGGTTCTCGGCCCTCTCGAGGCCCAGCACCGGCTTCAGCGACTCCTTCGACATGAACAGCCTCCCGGACTCCCAGTCCGCGTTGATCTCGTCGACTATGCCGCCGAGGAGCCTCATGACCGAGCCCGTCGAGGGGAACGCCTGGACGACCTTCGCCCTGCGCTTGAGCTCGCAGTTCGCCCTCTCCTGGACGTTGTTGGCGCGGATCTTGACGCGGTGCTCCCGCGGGAACGAGAGGTGGGCGAGCGCGTCGACCTCGGCGCCCTCGAGCACCTTCGCGGCGGCCGGCGCGAAGGACTCGAGCCCCCCCACCGCCTCGTGGTAGAGCGCCCGCACGAGCGCGGGGTCCGACTCCTTGAAGATCGGCGCCATCGCCGCCCGGGCGCGCCGCTGGGCCCCGGCGCCGTCTATCTTGGCGAGCGCGTCGCGCTTGACGTGCACGATGCAGCGCTGCCAGGTGGCCTCGGGGTAGACCTCCGAGATCGCCCTGCGCAGGCCGTCGTGGGCGTCCGAGGTCACGAGCCGCGCGCCGCGCACGCCGCGCTCCTCGAGGTCCTGCAGGAACCCGCGCCAGGAGGCGTAGCTCTCCGCGTTCGCGCAGGTGAAGCCGAGGAAGTGGCGGTGCCCGTCGTCGCCGACGCCGATGGCGGTGATGAAGGCCTCGCAGAGCACGCGGCCGCCGACGCGGCACCCCACGTAGGTGGCGTCGAGGAACAGGTAGGCGAAGCTCATCCCCGACCAGTCCTTCTCGAGGAAGGCGTCCACCTCGCCGTCGATCACGGCGCACAGGCGCGAGACCTGGTCCTTGGTGAGCGACTCCACGCCGAACTTCGCCGCCACCTTCTCGACCTTGCGCGTCGAGGTGCCGGTCACGCACGTCTCGGCGACCGCGGCGGCGAGCGCCCGGTCGGTGCGCGACCAGCGCTCGAAGAGGTCCGTCGGGAAGTACGAGCCGCTGCGCAGCTTCGGGACCAGGAGGGGCAGCGTACCCACGGTCGTCTCGAGCCTGCGCTCCCTGTAGCCGTTCCTGCTGTTCACGCGGGCGTCGCTGCGCTCCCCGTACCCGGCCCCGCACGCCTCGTCGGCCTGGATGGACATGACCTCGTTGAGCACGGCGGCCATCGTCGTGTTCATCATGTCGCACAGGCTCGAGGCGCTGTCCAGGAAGCCCATGAGGACCTCCCTGAGCTCGGGGCTGTCATGCGGCATCCTGTTGTTGTTGACCATCGCTTCCGTCCCATCTGTCGTTTTTGGCGAACCGATATTTTAGGGCAAGCGGTGGTCTTCTTTCGTTTTCCTTCGTACACCACGTTTTCCGACGCGCCCGGTGCTTGTGGGGATTGGGCTGGGTGTATGCTTCCTTCGGGCGTCTATCGATGCATCGCTGGAGTAAACGTCAGCCCGGCGATAGGACCTTTAGCCACGGTAAGAAGAACAATGGAGGGCACTTTACCCAAGGTTGCCATCGGAAATTTATAGGTATCCTAAAATTATTTCAATTTATGTATTCCCTGAGAAGCACGACATGTACGTATGGCGTCACGAAGGGACTTTTGCAAGTGTTGCCCATCTGAATATCCTGTAGGTAGCAGGTTGACGAGGGCGAGTCCGAAATTCACCGCTGCTGTCTCCCCACAGATAAGTCGGATGACAGCCATTAGAAGCTCGCTGTGTACTAGAGCGTAGATGTCCGCTAGACTTTCCATTACTAAGATGGCAATACAAAGTAGCATGACATTCGCGCTAGGACCCGCGAAGTAAAAGAAGACACGCTCCCATTCCCCACGTCGCAGGGGTGGTGTTCTTACTGAGATGGGATGGCCGATACGGTCGAGCGAAACGATCAGTTCAATGTGTTCTGCTCCTGCGAGCTTAGCTGCAGCAGCATGAAAGAGTTCATGTATGATGACACTAAGTAGCACCAGGGGAATGCACAAGACCACTGCGACGACAGGCCCCAACTTCCGCGCGGTTGCGACGAAGCCATATGCAAGCTCTATCCACGGAGTTGTGGGTACGAGCACAAAAAAAGAACCCAGCCTACGATAGAGGCCAAAAGTGCGGACATTCCCGCAATGCGGGGGATATGAAGGTTAACCTGTCTCTCCCCAGACCCCACGGAGTCCCTCCTTGTGTCTAATCGGTTAGTCGCCGCATACGGAAGAGCACGAGGAACAGCACGACGAGTGCCATCGCGTTGACGGCGACCACCATGGCCTCCCGGGAGGTCATGGTGGTACTGGCGAGGTCGGAGAACTGCTCATACGCTGGCTGGGTGTAGGTCCAGCGTGCAAAGGCTTCAAGCCTGTCGTTCAGCGATGACAGCATGGGGAGCATACCCAGCGCCATCGAAACGGGAGCTGAGATGGGCGCCGCATTGACCTGCCGCTTGGCCACGAGCGCTATGGCAAGGCCAATGAGCAGGGAGCACGCCACACACGCCGCATTCGTCATGAGGAATCTCTCCACCATGCCCGCATTGAGTCCGTCGATGCAGGGGAGGAAGAGCAGCGACGAGAGGATTGACGCCACGCCGATGGTGCCGGCAACACCACACAGGTAGGAAAGCGGCCCCACGCCGGACATCGTGAGCATGCGCAGCGTGCCTGCCTCCTTCTCCTCTGCGACAACGCTTGAGGTGTAGATGATGGGCACGATCAGTACATGCATCGTCATGAACATGGGCAGGGCACTTGCAAGCTGGGTCTCGGTCATGGCGTTCTTGAAGATAAGGGCAACCAGCGGGAACATGAGAAACATCATGAGCGCTGATTTGTTGCGTAGCGAGTCGACCACCTGCTTGTAAAAGACGGCGTCCACTCCATTTGGGCCACTGCCCGGCCGTGTTCCGCTCATTCCAGCTCCCTTCCCGTCAGCTGCAGAAAGACGGCCTCGAGGTTTGGGCTCTCGGTCGAAATCGAGGTGACGTTGCCTGCCTTCAGGATGGCGCATATCTTGTCCGCATCTTTATTGATGTCTGAGAACCTGAAGCTCCGTTTGCCTTGAATTACTGTGACGCAGTGCTCCTTGCTATGGCGCGCGCATATCTCGCGTGGGGCTCCTGCCTCGACGATCCTGCCCTCATTGAGGAGGATGACCCTGTCACAGATTTTTGTAGCCTCCTCCATGTTGTGGGTGGTAAGAAAGATCGTCACGCCGGTGGCCCGCCGCTTGAGGAGCAGTGCGTGGATATCCTCTGCGGTGCCAGGGTCAAGACCGCTTGTAGGTTCATCCAGGAAGAGGAGTTCGGGATCATGCATGAGCGCCCGCGCAAGGCTCAGGCGCTGCCGCATGCCCTTGGAGAGGTCCTGCGCACAGACCGAGCGGCTCTTGTCCAGGCCCACGCGCTTCAGAATCTTGTCTGCGCATCCCATGTCTTTGATCCCGCGTGCCTTGAGGAACACCTTGAGGTTTTCCGTACAGGTAAGGCGCTCGTAGAGGCAGGGATCATCCAGAACGACGCCAATCCTCTTGCTGGTATCCGAAGAAAACGCCCGGGGTGGGTGTGAGAAGACGGAGACCTCTCCGGCATCGGGGGCGAGAAGCCCGAGCATGATCTTGATGAGGGTCGTCTTGCCGGCGCCCGAAGGCCCAAGGAGCCCGAGTATCTCCCCGTGCTGTACCCCCAGCGAGATGTCATCCAACACGACACGGCTGCCGAACGCCTTCCTCACGTTGCCGAGCTCTATAACGTCCTCTGTAGTTCTGGAATCGTCCACGATGCCTCCTGATGTGGTTGCCATCTGAAGGAATGAGATGATGGATGGTGATGAATAGGCAGGCCAGCGTGGCCGCCCAAACACACTGGACTCACGATACACCCCTGGCAGTGTAACGGCTGCCAGGGGTAGGGGCGTTACGCTGCGAAGGAAGCTGCTACGGCGCAGCCAATAGCAGCGGCACCCGCAGACGCACTTGTCGCTTCCTCGTAGGTCTCGCAAATCTCTTCGCCCAGGATAGTCGCATTATCGAGTTCCTCCTGGAGCATCAAGCCATACTTCTTCTCCATTGTCTCCTCCCTCCTTTATATCCGCATCTTTAAGTCCCATCCCCAATCGCAGAGAAGTAGGACTCATTGCCATAGTTAAGCGAGGGAATCTCGCTGGGATATGTCAGCACTGATCTCTGTTTGCTTGAGCGTGTAGAAGATATTGGAGATGCGGTCATAGATGTCCCGATAGCGTTCGTAAGGCGTTTCGCCATCACGTACTACGCCAGGGTATTGCTTCATCACGATTTGGGCCGGATTTACAAAGACCCTATCAAGTCGATCGCAGATGTCTGAGGTAAAAAACATTCTAAGGTATCCGATGACTTCATCATGGTCACCCATAGCTCCCATCGCTTCGGCATATTTCAGAACAGCGCGATACCATGGTGCGTCTGGAGAGTCTAGTTTGTCTGCGTGTTTCACTACTACTTTAAGTGATGGTACAGACTTTTCATACTCGCATTTAGATAGATGGCACATAGCAATCATGTACATACAGCCGCCATTGATACTCTCGGCGGGAAGATCTTCTTCCCGGGCGATACCGTAATAAGATGCCATGGTGTTCTCAAATGCATTGCCCAAAAAGTAGTTCATAACACCGATGACGTAATCTGCATTTCTACCATGAATTTCTTCAGGCTTATTGTTAAGCAAATTTGCCACGAAATAACGTGTGTTTGTTGCCCTGAACTGGGCATCCGTTACCTTCTGCATCTCAGATAGGCCAAGGATAATGATATGATAGGAGGGGAAGCCGAAGTACGAGACATCGCGGATAAGTACATCCCAACCCTGTGCTAGTAGACTATCAATCATATGACGCGCCTGTTTCTCATTGGACAATCTTGATACATCCACAGGTTCATCGAACTCGAAGGAGGGACATCGCCTGAAGAGCTGGTAGGGATACTTTCCCATACCAAACTTGAAGCTGTTGTAGATATTGAGAGAACTCCTCACATTCTCGTTCGAGAAGTCGAGAGTCGATCGATCGGTGTAATCGAAGAAGTCTTGGCCCTGGGTAGCCTCAGTCATACAACGTTCCATGGCAATGCCAAAGTCGGGGTGACAGCCAAGCTTAATGCCAAATCTTCCGAGCCTTCGTTGGTTCCTGTGGGTAGGGGTTCCGGCTAGGCCGCCTTCTTCGCCGCCTGCCTTCCGGGAAGCCGGGGCCTGCAGTCGGAGCAGCGCAGCATCGGCAGGGAGACGAGATTGTCCGTGT